>NZ_JACVBJ010000003.1:0-773387 GCF_014852295.1 Pseudomonas sp. PDM10
TTAATTACGCTTTTCTATCAAACACTTGCAGAGCGCCGGAAAACAGCCCGTTTCTTCTCTATATAGGAGAGTAAATCCACTCCCCTCTATATAGAAGAAAACCTCAGAGCACCCCGGCCTCTTTGAATGCAGCCACAACGCCGGCATCCAGACCCAACACCCGCTGCAAAACCTCCAGCGTATGCTCCCCTAATAGAGGAGGTGCGTTGCGATACTCCACAGGCGTTTCGGACAGGCGAATCGGACTAGCCACTTGCGGCACCATCCCGGCCAGCGCATGGGGCAGCTCGATCGCCAACCCGCGCGCCTTAACCTGAGGATCCGCAAACATCTGAGCCAGATCATTGATCGGCCCGCACGGCACACCTGCTTGCTCCAGCTGCAGCACCCACTCAGCAGTCGTCTTGAACACAGTCGCCTGGCGAATAAGCGGAATCAACACCGCACGATTCGCCACCCGCAACTTGTTGGTCGCAAAGCGTGGATCATCTGCCCACTGCGGCTGACCAGCCACTTCAGCAAACTTGCGAAACTGCCCGTCATTGCCAACGGTGAGGATGAAGTCTCCATCCGCCGTAGGAAAGTCCTGATAAGGCACGATATTCGGATGAGCATTACCCAGGCGCTTCGGAGCATTGCCCGTCGTCAGGTAATTCATTGCCTGGTTAGCCAGACATGCCACCTGAACATCCAGCAGCGCCATATCAATATGCTGACCGCCACCGTCATGATCCCGGTGCGCAAGCGCTGCAAGGATCGCCACAGTCGAATAGAGACCGGTCAAAATGTCCGTCAGCGCCACGCCGACTTTTACCGGCCCGGCACCTTCATCCCCTTCGGGTCGCCCCGTCAGACTCATCAGGCCGCCCAGTCCCTGGATCATGAAGTCATAACCCGCGCGCTTGGCGTAAGGGCCTGTCTGGCCAAACCCGGTAATCGAGCAATAGATCAGATTCGGATTGATCGCCTTTAGAGACTCATAGTCCAAACCATAGGCCGCCAGCCCGCCGACCTTGAAGTTCTCGATCAGGATGTCCGACTTCGCCGCCAGATCGCGCACCAGCTTTTGCCCTTCAGGCCGGGTGAAGTCGATAGTGACCGATTGCTTGTTGCGATTGGCCGACAAGTAATAGGCAGCCTCGCTAGTGTTCTCGCCATAAGCGTCTTTAAGGAAGGGAGGCCCCCAGGCGCGCGTGTCATCGCCATTACCCGGGCGCTCGACCTTGATCACTTCGGCGCCAAGGTCAGCAAGGATCTGTCCGGCCCACGGCCCAGCCAGAACCCGCGATAAATCCAGTACCCGTAGATGCGAAAGCGCGCCCATGGCCGTTCTCCTATTAATAGAACGCCTGGATGCCAGTCTGCGCACGACCGAGGATCAGCGCATGGACGTCGTGCGTACCTTCATAGGTATTCACCACTTCCAGGTTGACCAAGTGGCGAGCAACACCGAACTCATCGGAAATACCGTTACCACCCAGCATGTCGCGCGCCATGCGAGCAATGTCCAGGGACTTGCCGCAAGAGTTACGCTTCATCATCGAAGTGATCTCGACCGCCGCAGTACCCTCGTCCTTCATACGACCCAGACGCAGGCAGCCTTGCAGCGCCATGGTGATCTCGGTCTGCATGTCGGCCAGCTTCTTCTGGATCAGCTGAGTGGCGGCCAATGGGCGACCGAACTGCTTGCGATCCAAAGTGTACTGGCGAGCAGTATGCCAGCAGAACTCGGCAGCACCCAGCGCACCCCAGGAGATGCCATAGCGTGCGGAGTTGAGGCAGGTGAACGGACCTTTCAGACCGCGCACATCCGGGAAAATGTTTTCTTCAGGGACAAACACGTTGTCCATGACGATCTCGCCGGTGATGGATGCACGCAAGCCGACCTTGCCGTGAATCGCCGGAGCGCTCAGGCCTTTCCAGCCCTTCTCCAGAACGAAGCCACGGATGTCACCCGCATCGTCCTTGCCCCATACGACGAACACATCAGCGATCGGGCTGTTGGTGATCCACATCTTGCTGCCGGTCAGGCTGTAACCGCCTTCCACTTTGCGTGCGCGAGTAATCATCGCGCCTGGGTCGGAGCCGTGGTCAGGTTCGGTCAGACCAAAGCAACCGATCCATTCACCCGAGGCCAGTTTCGGCAGGTACTTTTGCTTCTGGGCTTCGGTACCGAATTCATTGATCGGCACCATGACCAGCGAGGACTGCACGCTCATCATCGAACGATAGCCGGAGTCGACGCGTTCGACTTCACGGGCGATCAGGCCGTAGCTGACGTAATTCAGACCGCTGCCACCATACTGCTCAGGGATAGTCGCGCCCAACAGACCTACTTCACCCATCTCGCGAAAAATCGCCGGGTCGGTCTTTTCATGGCGGAAAGCTTCGAGAACACGCGGCGCGAGCTTCTGTTGAGCGAATTGCTCAGCGGTGTCACGGATCATGCGTTCTTCTTCGGTGAGCTGTTGATCCAGCAGCAGGGGATCGATCCAGTTGAAGCTAGCTTTACCGCCCATGAGTGTGTCCTCTCGAATCGGGTCAAATAACGTGGGCTGATCCTAGGCCGGGTTCCGCGTTACGGCAAACGAGGATTTTGCATACTGTTGTGCTAATTTCTCACTCCGAAACATCGCAAAATAGCTTTTATGCGATGCATTAGTGAGGTTGACGTACATGCGCAGGAAAATCCCCAGCACAACGGCCCTGATCAGCTTTGAAGCGGCGGCTCGCCACGAAAGCTTTACCAAGGCGGCTCAGGAGCTTTCGCTCACTCAAGGCGCCATTTGCCGACAGATCGCCAGCCTTGAGGAGTTCCTCAGCGTAGAACTGTTCCGACGCTCGCGACGTGGGGTCAAGCTGACGGAGGCCGGTCTTTCCTACAGCCGCCGGGTGGCCACCCAACTCGATGCCGTTGAACGGGACACCTTGTCAGTGATGGGTCAGCAAGGTGCCAACGTGATCGAGCTGGCGGTGGTTCCAACCTTCGGCACTCAATGGCTGCTGCCAAGACTCAAGGATTTCCAGCAAAAACACCCGGAAGTGACGGTCAACCTCACCAACCGAACCCGCCCCTTCCTGTTTGCCGATACCGACTTCGACGCCGCGATCTATTTTGGCGACGCGGACTGGTCAGGTACCGAATCCCACAGGCTGATGGGCGAAAATCCGATGCCGGTGTGCAGCCCCAATCTCATGGGAAAAAAGACAACCCTGTCTCCCGGCGACATCGCCGAATTGCCCCTGCTGCAGCAGACCACCCGCCCTTATGCCTGGCGCCAGTGGTTCAACTCTCAAAACCTAAATATCCCGAGAGACATGACAGGGCCGCGCTACGAGCTATTCTCCATGCTTGCTCAAGCCGCCATGCACGACATGGGAATAGCGCTGATTCCGCCGTTCCTGATTCAACGCGAACTGGCCGAGAAGCGCCTGGTCATTGCCAACACACAGGCGCTATCAAGCATCAAGGCGTATTACTTGATGATTCCCGAGCGAAAAGTCGAATCTGCCTCTTTAAGGGCGTTTCGCGATTGGCTGGTCAATCAGGCACAGAGCTACAGCCTAGAAGGATAAAGGCTTTACGCCATTAACTGACCCAGTAGTCAGTAAAATCAAAGCACTACAGATATAAGTATTTGTCGCATATTCGAAGACTGTACCGACAAGCAGTACAAACGTCCCACAAGGGCCTGAAAACGTGGCCTTGAGCCTCTATTGCGGAGCAATAACGACTCATTCACCTGACCGATGCGTAAATTCTCCAATTTTTATAAAAATCCTTACAAGGCACGGCCTGCAAGGGATTGAACCGGTCAGTTGCGACATTCGGTCACGGGGTGACTTGTAGTTAATTTTCCGTCACCCGTCATAAACCCTTGAAGGGCACTAAGTTCGCCTGCAAAATGCCGCGCCCCGCCCTGATTTGGCGGGATCGTGCTGATCGGCCGCCCCAGCCGCACCATCCGAAGTGCCTGGGTTTACTCAATAAGATCACGCAGGAGATTTGACGTGCACATTGGTGTTCCTCTCGAAACCCAGACGGGTGAAACACGGGTTGCTGCAACCCCGGAAACCATCAAGAAGCTGATCGGCCAGGGGCATAAGGTCACTGTGCAAAGCGGCGCCGGCATTAACGCCAGTGTTGTCGACAGTGCCTATGAAGCGGCAGGCGCAATTATTGGCAGCGCCAACGATGCGTTTGGTGCCGAGCTGATTCTCAAGGTAGTCGCCCCCAGCGACAGCGAGCTGACGCTCATAAAGAGCGGCACCGTTGTGGTGGGCATGCTCAACCCGTTCAGCAATGAAACCATTGCCAAGCTGGCTGAGTGCGGCATTACCGCGTTTGCGCTGGAAGCCGCGCCGCGTACCTCCCGTGCTCAGAGCCTGGATGTGCTGTCCTCCCAAGCCAACATCGCCGGCTATAAAGCCGTGTTGCTGGCCGCTCACCACTATCCTCGCTTCATGCCGATGCTGATGACCGCTGCGGGTACCGTGAAAGCGGCGCGCGTGCTGATTCTCGGGGCTGGCGTGGCCGGTTTGCAGGCGATCGCTACGGCGAAACGTCTGGGTGCAGTGATCGAAGCGTCTGACGTACGTCCTGCGGTAAAAGAGCAGATCGAATCCCTCGGCGCCAAGTTCGTCGACGTGCCTTACGAGACCGATGAAGAGCGCGAATGCGCCGTTGGTGTCGGCGGTTACGCACGACCAATGCCCGCCAGCTGGATGCAACGTCAGGCCCTGGCCGTGCACGAGCGCGCCAAACAGGCTGACATTGTCATTACCACAGCACTGATCCCGGGCCGCAAGGCACCGACGCTGTTGAGCGCGGAAACCGTGGCGCAGATGAAGCCGGGCTCGGTGGTCATCGACCTCGCGGCAGCCCAGGGCGGCAACTGCCCGCTGACCGTGGCTGACCAGGTTGTGGTCGAGAATGGCGTGATCATTTGCGGCCCGACCAACCTGGCCGGCGCAGTCGCGGCAGACGCTTCGGCACTGTACGCACGCAACCTGCTGGACTTCCTGAAGCTGGTCTTCAACAAAGAAGGCCAGTTCGAGATCAACCTCGAAGACGACATCGTCGCCGCGTGCCTGATGTGCCGCGACGGCCAAGTCATCCGCAAAAACGCCTAAGCAGGGATTCAGACGATGGAAGAGCTTATCTCCCCCGGTATCTACAACCTGATCATCTTCGTGCTGGCGATTTATGTCGGTTATCACGTGGTCTGGAACGTTACACCTGCACTGCACACGCCTTTGATGGCGGTGACCAACGCGATCTCGGCGATCGTGATCGTTGGCGCCATGCTGGCCGCGGCATTGACCGTCACACCTCTGGGCAAAACCATGGGCACCCTGGCGGTAGCTCTGGCAGCGGTGAACGTATTTGGTGGCTTCCTGGTGACCCGCAGGATGCTTGAGATGTTCAAGAAAAAAGCCCCAAAAGCAGTAAAAGAAGAGGCGCCTAAGTAATGAGCATGAATCTTGTAACGACGCTCTACTTGATCGCGTCGATCTGCTTCATCCAGGCCCTGAAAGGCCTGTCGCACCCGACCACGTCGCGGCGCGGCAATGTGTACGGCATGCTCGGCATGGCGCTGGCGATCCTCACCACCGTGGGCCTCGTCTATAAGCTGGGCGCAGAGCTCGCGACT
Organism: Pseudomonas sp. PDM10; assembly: GCF_014852295.1. Lineage (NCBI taxonomy): Bacteria > Pseudomonadati > Pseudomonadota > Gammaproteobacteria > Pseudomonadales > Pseudomonadaceae > Pseudomonas > Pseudomonas sp. PDM10. Next base: position 5,655 of record NZ_JACVBJ010000003.1, read on the forward strand.
GCCGGGATCGGTTACGTCATCGTTGGCCTGCTGGTCGGCGGCACCGCCGGCTCGATCATGGCCAAGCGCGTTGAAATGACCAAAATGCCGGAACTGGTCGCCTTCATGCACAGCATGATCGGTATGGCCGCGGTGTTCATTGCCATCGCTGCTGTCGTTGAACCGCAATCGCTGGGCATCGTCAAGCAACTGGGTGATTCCATTCCTGCCGGTAACCGCCTGGAGCTGTTCCTCGGCGCGGCCATCGGTGCAATCACCTTCTCCGGTTCGGTAATCGCGTTCGGCAAGCTGTCGGGCAAGTACAAGTTCCGCCTGTTCCAGGGCGCACCCGTACAGTTCAGCGGTCAGCACAAGTTGAACCTGTTGCTGGGCCTGGCGACACTGGGCCTCGGCGTGACCTTCATGCTGACCGGCAACCTGAACGCCTTCGCGCTGATGCTGGCCCTGGCCTTCGTGCTGGGCGTGCTGATCATCATCCCGATCGGCGGCGCAGACATGCCAGTAGTTGTGTCGATGCTCAACAGCTACTCCGGCTGGGCAGCGGCGGGCATCGGCTTCTCGCTGAACAACTCGATGCTGATCATCGCCGGTTCGCTGGTGGGCTCAAGCGGTGCGATCCTCTCGTACATCATGTGCAAAGCGATGAACCGCTCCTTCTTTAATGTGCTGCTCGGCGGTTTCGGCAATACGGCGGACGCGGCCGGCCCTGCTGGCTCGAAAGAAGCCCGCCCGGTGAAATCCGGTTCGGCTGATGACGCGACTTTCCTGCTGACCAACGCCGACACCGTGATCATCGTTCCGGGCTACGGCCTGGCGGTAGCGCGGGCGCAGCACGCGCTGAAAGAGCTGACCGAGAAGCTGACCCATCGCGGCGTGACCGTGAAGTACGCGATCCACCCGGTCGCCGGTCGTATGCCTGGCCACATGAACGTATTGCTGGCCGAGGCCGAAGTGCCTTACGACCAGGTGTTCGAGATGGAAGACATCAACTCCGAGTTTGGCCAGGCCGATGTGGTGCTGGTGTTGGGCGCCAATGACGTGGTCAACCCGGCCGCGAAGAACGATCCGAAATCGCCAATTGCCGGCATGCCGATTCTCGAAGCGTTCAAGGCCAAGACCATCATCGTCAACAAGCGCTCGATGGCCAGCGGCTATGCCGGTCTGGACAACGAACTGTTCTACCTCGACAAAACCATGATGGTCTTCGGCGACGCCAAGAAAGTCATCGAAGACATGGTCAAAGCTGTCGAGTAAAACCTGCTCCAGCGCAATACCCAAAACCTCAGCCTTTAGTAGGCTGGGGTTTTTTATTGCCCGCCAAAAACCGACCAAAGGCTCTAAATCAGGGCTCTGCATTCGACCATGGTAGCGGGAGGATTTTTTTTGAAATCACTAGACTGCACTCCTTGCTTTCGTTGCCCGAGATAACAATCCATGTACCGTGACCGTATTCGCTTGCCTTCGTTGTTGGATAAAGTGATGTGCGCTGCTGACGCCGCCGCTCTGATTGAGGACGGCATGACCGTCGGCATGAGTGGTTTCACTCGCGCCGGCGAAGCCAAAGCCGTGCCCCACGCATTGGCCGAGCGCGCCAAAATCACCCCGCTGAAAATCACCCTGATGACCGGCGCGAGCCTGGGCAACGACCTTGATAAACAGCTCACCGAAGCTGGCGTATTGTCACGACGCATGCCCTTCCAGGTCGACAGCACCCTGCGCAAGGCTATTAATGCCGGCGAAGTGATGTTCATTGACCAGCATCTGTCGGAAACCGTGGAGTCGCTGCGCAATCAGCAACTCAAGCTGCCGGACATCGCGGTGATTGAAGCCGTGGCGATCACCGAGCAGGGCCATATCGTGCCGACCACGTCGGTGGGTAACTCGGCCAGCTTCGCGATTTTTGCCAAACAGGTGATCGTCGAGATCAACCTCGCGCACAACCCGAATCTCGAAGGTCTGCACGACATCTATATCCCGACCTATCGGCCGACCCGCACACCAATTCCGCTGGTAAAGGTCGACGATCGCATTGGCAGCACCGCCATCCCGATTCCGCCGGAAAAGATCGTCGCTATCGTGATCACCAATCAGTCTGACTCGCCGTCCACCGTGCTGCCGCCGGACGTTGATACCCAGGCCATTGCCGACCACCTGATCGACTTCTTCAAGCAGGAAGTGGCTGCGGGGCGCATGACCAACAAGCTCGGCCCGCTGCAGGCCGGGATCGGCAACATCGCCAACTCGGTGATGTGCGGTCTGATCGACTCGCCGTTCGAAGACCTGACGATGTACTCCGAAGTGCTTCAGGACTCGACCTTCGACCTGATCGACGCCGGCAAGCTGAGCTTTGCTTCGGGCAGTTCAATCACCTTGTCGAGCCGTCGCAATACCGATGTTTTCGGCAACCTTGAGCGCTACAAGGACAAACTGGTCCTGCGCCCACAAGAAATTTCCAACCACCCGGAAGTGGTGCGCCGGCTCGGCATCATCGGCATCAACACGGCGCTTGAGTTCGACTTGTACGGCAACGTCAACTCCACCCACATCTGCGGCACGCGGATGATGAATGGCATCGGCGGCTCGGGCGACTTTGCGCGCAACGCGCATTTGGCGATCTTCGTGACCAAGTCGATCGCCAAGGGCGGTGCGATTTCCAGTGTGGTGCCGATGGTCAGCCACGTTGATCACACTGAGCATGACGTCGACATCCTTGTCACCGAGATCGGTCTGGCGGACTTGCGGGGCCTGGCGCCGCGAGAGCGTGCTCGGGTCATCATCGATAACTGCGTGCACCCGGACTATCGCCAAGCCCTGGATGACTACTTCACAGCCGCCTGTGCTCTCGGCGGTCACACGCCGCATATCCTGCGCGATGCCCTGAGCTGGCACATCAACCTGGAAGAAACCGGGCGAATGCTCGCGGTGTAATTGGTACAGATGGCAGCTGACGCAAACACAGTTTCGTCAGCTTGCCGTTGCCAGATCAAATCCTGAATAAAACTGTACTGCTGTACCGGTCTTTTCCTACCGTAATTGCCTACCTTTCCGAGTCAATCAAGCAAAAACGCACGATATTGGTGCAGAGAAGTACAGTTGCCTCAATTTAGACCAGTACACCACCCTTTAACAGTTAACTGGTACCTCACAATACAGGTGAACTGTATCTAGAGAGACTGGCCAAACGAGAGGATCATTGGCATCAGTTAAACCACTACCTAATCCCGCCATAAGCGGAAGGATGTCAACCATGGAACGTACACTCAGTTCCGAGCTGTTTTTCGAAGACAACGCTGTAAAAACCCAGGCTTCCACGCCTTTTCGCGTTCTCGCCAACCTGATGCTGTGGCAGCGCCGCATCTCCAGCCGCCATCAACTGGCTCGTCTGGATTCGCGTCTGCTGGCTGACGCAGGGATTAGCGAAGCACAACGCTACGAAGAGCTGAGCAAGCCGTTCTGGCGCTAAGTTAGCGTCGCTGGCTCTGACCCACCGGGTCCACCGCCAGCACTCCAAATTGAAAAAACAAAGCCCGTCGTGGGAAACCACGACGGGCTTTGTCGTTTTGGACCCTAAACATGGGTCATACAGTAGAGACTCAGCGCAACAGGTACAGTTTTACTATTTACAAAACTGAGCCAGTACAATTTCAATGCAGTGTGTCTGTTGCGGCAGAGCGGACGGGATCACCATGAAATCCCGAACTGCCAGCAAAAGGACCGCGCCATGAATCATTTACTGGATGTTTCCGTTTCCACGCCTCAATCAACACCTCGTTTCCTTTGGTTTCGTAGATTGCTGAGGGGCGCTGCCAACAACCTGGAAAGGGCCCGAACCCGGCGTTTACTGGGCCAACTTGATGACCGGCAACTCTCGGACCTGAACATCAGCCACGCGGATCGTCTCAACGAAATGGATAAACCATTCTGGCGTTAACTTCCTGCTTGAACAGACGGGACTGTGCGAACCGATACTCATAGGCCTAATATCCAGATGAAACGTGGCGAACGCTGCATGATAGGCGTCTGACTCAACAGACACTGCGCCACCTCTCAATCGGTTTCCAAAGGAGTTTCACCATGTCCCGTCTTCGTCTGCTCAGCGCTGCAGCCCTGCTTGCCGTGGCCGCCAATTCCCACGCCACCAGCTTTATCGTAACCACCGATACCGTCGTCAACGCGCTCAAGGCCACGTCCGATGCGACCTCCGATGTCACTTCGTCCTTTCGTGATGACAAAATCGTACGCGCCGCCCGTGACGACGCCGCCAGCTTTGTGGCCAGTGAAGGCGCGATTCGCGGCGTGAAACTGGAAAGCGCACTCGACCATATTCGTCACCAGGCACCTCAGCTGAACGCGACTGACGCACAACTGGCGCAAGCCATACTGACTATCTAAGCGTCATCACTGACGTGGGACACGCCCGTCGTGTCCCAATGTTTCGGCGCTGGCTCTAGACCGGGCGTTGCGCTAGCCTTGCGACTTGCCTTCAGCTATCGAGTCTCATGCGTTTTCTTTCAAGTCTGCTGATCTCTCCGCTTTTCGTGGCAGCCTGCTGGGTGGGCTCGGTCCATGCCTATGACGCCTTCAATCTGTCTACACAAGGCATCGTGGCTACCGGCTACGCCACAAGCATGGTGACCTCCGCCCCCTTCGACCGTAAGCTGCTAGTCGCGGCACATGATGACGCTGCGGCGTTCATCGCCAGTGACGGCCAACTGCGAGGAGCACAATTGGAGTCCGCCCTGAATTATCTGCGCCGCACCCAGCCAAAACTTCATGCAAGCGACCTTGAACTGGCGCAGGCAATTCTCGTCCAATAGTTATCCTTGTTCTTGCGGAGTCGTTCCATGCGTAGCCCACTGATTGCTGCCACCCTAGGCCTGTTGTTGCTGGCCGATGTGGCCCAGGCGCAAACCCTGGTAGCCACCAGTAACATTCTCATCAACGCCACCCGGCGCACCCTTGATTTCACTTCCGATACCACGACGTCCATCCGTGACTCGAAGATCGTCCGTGAAGCTCATGACGATGCAGCCAGTTTCGTCGCCAGCGATGGCGATATTCGTGGCGCGCACCTGGAAGCGGCCTTCAACACGTTGCGCACCCGCGTACCGGAAGCCCGCGACGCCAGTGATCAGGTTCTCGCCGAAGCCATCCTCGCACTGTGAGGTCGCCAGGCGCCTGGCTGTTGGCCGGGGTCATGTTGCTGCTCGGCAACACGGCCCAGGCTGACTTGCAATTAAGGCTTAAAACCGAAGGCCTCAGCCCCGCTCAACAGCAGGCCAGTCAGGCGCTGCTCGATGAAGCCATGCAGGCGCTGCCACCGCGGTTCATCGAGCAGCTCGACCGACGCATCGACGTCGGCTGGACCGATGACATGCCGAGCAACGCTTACGGCCAGGCGTCGCTGGTGTCCGAGCTCGACCTGAACCGCAACCTGCTTGCCAGCCTCACTGACGGCAGCGCCGCGACCAAAAAGACTTATCGTCCCCATGGCACCGTGCGCCGCGAAATGCTTGCCACGGTGTTGCACGAGCTCACCCACATTTATGACCGCTCGCGCCTCTGGCCAGACGCGGAGCGCAGGCTGATTCAACGCTGCACCCGGCGCAACAGCAGTTCAGGGCTGGTTGGTATCCCGGATCAATGCCGCGGCCAGTCAGACCGACGCTTCACGCTCAGCGACGACCCGCACCTGCTCGACCTCGCCGGCTGGCCACAGTATGTCGGCCGTCGTGGCGAACGCGAACAGTACAACCGGCAAATTGCCCGCAGCCCGGACATTTACGAGACGAGCAGCCCCAAAGAATTCGTCGCGGTCAACATGGAATATTTCCTTCTCGACCCCTCCTATGCCTGTCGCCGTCCTGCGTTGTACCGCTACTACAAAGAACATTTCGGCTGGGCGCCCGCCGCTAAAGACACCTGCGGCAAAACCTTCTCCTTCCTCAATGCTGGCAATGATTTCGCCAAAACACCACTGGGCCAGGTCGATCCGGAACGGGTCTACGCCGTCGACTATCTGCTGGCAGAAGCCAACCAGAACTGGGTCAGCCGCTGGGGTCACAGCATGTTGCGGCTGGTGATCTGCGCACCCGGCCGCCCCCGCGGGCCGGATTGTCGACTGGACCTGGATCAGCACCTGGTGTTGTCCTACCGCGCCTTCGTCGGTGACGTACAGCTGTCGAGCTGGGACGGATTGGTGGGCAAATATCCATCACGCCTGTTTGTCCTGCCGCTGGCCCAGGTAATCGACGAATACACCAAGACCGAACTGCGCAGCCTGGCCTCGGTGCCGCTGAACTTGTCGCGCAGCGAGATCGAAGACGTGGTGGAACATGCCGCCGAAATGCACTGGAGTTACGACGGCAACTACTTCTTCCTGTCCAATAACTGCGCTGTAGAGGGCCTGAAGTTACTGCGTAGCAGCACCAACAATACAAAACTGGTCGGGTTGGACAGCATCATGCCCAACGGTTTGCTGGAAGTGCTCAAGGGCCGCGGACTGGCGGACACCAGCGTGCTGGATGATCCCCGCGAAGCGCTTCGCCTGGGGTATCGTTTCGACTCCTTCCGCGATCGTTATCAAGCGATGTTCGAAGTGCTGAAGAAGCACTTGCCGATCAAGCAGGAAAAGGTCGAAGACTGGCTCGCATTGAAAGCTGAAGAGCGTCGGCAATGGATCGATCAAGCCGATTTGCGCACCAGCGCAGCCTTGCTGTTATTGGAGCAAGCAGCCTTCCGCCAACAATTGGTGCTGGCCCAGGACGAAGTAAAGCAGCGCTATCTGGGCGCCCGGGAATTGAAGAACGGCAGCATGGACAAGGCCAACGCAACTTTGCAGCAAATTCTTGCCAACAGCGGCTTCCTCAGCCGTCCGGCGGAGCTGCTCGGCACCGGTGGTTATGGATTGCCGCAGCCGAGTGAGTGGCAGCGCCTGGAATCGGAAAGCAGCCTGCGGCAGAAACAGCTTCAGGCACTGACAGGCGATCTGGACAAAGAGGTGAGAGCGCTGCTCGAACCGAGTCGTGCGGCTGAGATAGCCGCCAATGAAGCCAACGTGAAACAGGTGGGCGAGCATCTGAGAAAGCTGCACAAAGCGTCGGGTGGATTGGAGCTGCCCTGATAGAAACTCCGCAGGACTTGTAGCAGCTGGCGCAGCCAGCAAAAAGGGCTTCAGAACGTAGTCCTGAAGCCCTCGGTCTTGCTGTTTAGTCTGTACCGCGAGGCTCTAATTCCTCTGTATCAGGAACTTTACCTTCAGCTGACGCGGGCTTTACGCACACCGTCTGCCAGCGCCGAGCAAAGGCTCAACACGCCATCAACTGCCTGATTCGGCGTCGACGCATTGGCGATGTGATCGATCAACGCCGACCCCACCACCACGCCATCAGCCAGACGCGCGATGGACGCCGCTTGCTCCGGTGTACGAATGCCGAAACCGATGCTGATCGGCAAATCGGTGTGGCGGCGCAGACGCGCAACCGCTTCTTCAACGTGTTCCAGCGTCGCCGCGCCCGCACCGGTCACACCGGCGACAGACACGTAATAGACGAAGCCCGAGCTGCCGTTCAGGACGGTCGGCAGGCGCACATCATCGGTCGTCGGGGTGGTCAGACGGATGAAGTCCAGACCGGCAGCCTGGGCCGGGTCGCACAGTTCGCCATTATGCTCGGGCGGCAGGTCGACCACGATCAAGCCGTCAACGCCGGCTTCTTTGGCGTCAGCAATGAAACGCGGCACGCCATACATGTGAATCGGGTTGAAGTAACCCATCAGCACCAGCGGCGTCTCGGTATTGCCTTCACGGAACTCGCGAACCATTTGCAGGGTTTTCGCCAGGTTCTGCTTGGCGCCGAGGGCGCGGATGTTGGCCAACTGGATTGCCGGGCCATCGGCCATTGGATCGGTGAAGGGCATGCCCAACTCGATCACGTCGGCACCCGCACCGGGCAAGCCTTTGAGAATCGCCAGCGAGGTGTCATAGCTCGGGTCGCCAGCGGTCACGAAGGTCACCAGGGCGGCACGATTCTGTTCCTTGAGTTCGGCAAAACGCGTTTGCAGGCGGCTCATCAGTGTTTCTCCTGCTTCGATTGCTCTTGTTGAGAGTGTTCCATGTGGTGCATCACGGTTTGCATGTCTTTGTCGCCACGACCGGACAGGTTGACCACCATCAGGTGATCTTTTGGCAGGGTCGGTGCGCGCTTGAACACTTCGGCCAGGGCATGGGCGCTTTCCAGTGCAGGAATAATCCCTTCCAGGCGGCAGCATTTGTGGAATGCGTCGAGGGCTTCGTCGTCGGTTACCGAGGTGTATTGAACGCGACCGATGTCATGCAACCAGGCGTGTTCCGGGCCGATGCCTGGATAGTCGAGGCCGGCAGAGATCGAGTGAGCGTCGATGATCTGGCCATCGTCATCCTGCAGCAGGAAGGTACGGTTGCCGTGCAGTACGCCCGGTACGCCGCCGTTCAGGCTGGCCGCGTGTTTACCGGTTTCGATGCCGTAACCTGCCGCTTCAACGCCGATAATCTCGACACTCTTGTCGTCGAGGAACGGGTGAAACAGGCCCATGGCGTTGGAACCACCACCGATGCACGCCACCAGGCTGTCCGGCAGACGGCCTTCCTGGTCTTGCAATTGAGTACGGGTTTCTTTGCCGATAACGGACTGGAAGTCACGAACCATCGCCGGATAAGGGTGCGGGCCGGCCACAGTGCCGATCAGGTAGAAGGTGCTGTCGACGTTGGTCACCCAGTCACGCAGGGCTTCGTTCATCGCGTCTTTCAGGGTGCCGGTACCGGCCACGACCGGGATCACTTCGGCGCCCAGCAGCTTCATGCGAAATACGTTGGCCTGCTGACGTTCGATGTCAGTGGTGCCCATGTAGATCACGCAATCAAGGCCGAAACGTGCAGCCACGGTGGCGGTCGCCACGCCGTGCATGCCAGCGCCGGTCTCGGCGATGATGCGTTTCTTGCCCATGCGTCGCGCCAGCAGGATCTGGCCGATGCAGTTATTGATCTTGTGCGCGCCGGTGTGGTTCAGCTCTTCGCGCTTGAGGTAAATCTTCGCGCCGCCGCAGAACTCTGTCAGACGTTCGGCAAAATACAGTGGGCTTGGACGACCCACGTAGTCGCGCTGGAAGTAGGCCAATTCTTCTTTGAATGCAGGATCATCCTTGGCCAATTCGTATTCACGGGCCAGATCGAGGATCAACGGCATCAGGGTTTCGGCGACGTAACGGCCACCGAACGCGCCAAACAGGCCGTTGGCGTCGGGGCCGTTGCGCAGATTAGTCTGGGTCATGGGTCGCTCCAGTTGAATGCGTGGAATGAGGCTTTTGAAGAGAGAGTGGGCTAACTCTACCCCTGACGCCGCAGCCTGAAAACCGATAAGATCGCCACAACCTGTCAGGAAAACTCACAGATATCATGAGCCATGACCTTCCCCCGTTGAACGCCCTTCGGGCCTTCGAAGCGACTGCCCGCCTGAACAGCGTCAGCAAGGCCGCCGAACTGCTGCACGTCACCCATGGTGCGGTCAGCCGGCAACTCAAGGTGCTTGAAGAACACTTGGGCGTAAGCCTGTTCATCAAGGACGGACGCGGCCTTAAACTCACAGATGCAGGCATTCGTTTGCGCGATGCCAGCGGGGAGGCGTTCGAGCGTTTACGGACTGTTTGTGCAGAGCTGACCCAAAGCACCGCCGATGCACCGTTCGTACTGGGTTGCTCGGGCAGCTTGTTGGCACGCTGGTTTATTCCGAGGTTGGGACGATTGAACACCGACCTGCCGGACCTGCGCCTGCACCTGTCGGCTGGCGAGGGTGATCTTGATCCACGTCGCCCGGGACTGGACGCCTTGCTGGTGTTTGCCGAGCCACCGTGGCCAGCGGACATGCAAGTCTATGAGTTGGCGAGCGAACGGATCGGCCCGGTCATGAGCCCACGATTCGCCGGCTACGAACGTCTGCAAAACGCACCAGCCGCAGCGCTGCTGAGCGAGCCATTGCTGCACACCACCTCACGCCCGCAGGCCTGGCCAAGCTGGGCACAGCAAAGTGACCTCGACGCCAAAGCATTGAAGTACGGACAGGGTTTCGAGCATTTGTATTATTTGCTGGAGGCCGCAGTGGCCGGCCTGGGTGTGGCGATTGCGCCCGAACCGCTGGTGGCCGAGGACTTGAAGGCTGGTCGCCTGGTTGCGCCTTGGGGCTTCAGTGAAACCCCGGCGCAACTGGCGTTGTGGCTACCCAAGCGCGCCGCGGACGGGCGCGCTCGGCAACTGGCGCAGTGGCTCAAAAACGAGCTGCGCCAGACGGATTAGTCACCGCGTTTGAACAGCAGATAAGCCGCGAGCAGACCCAATGCACCGACAGCCACACCCGCTGTCGTCCAAGGGTGTTCCTGGGCGTAGTCCCGCGTGGCAATCCCGGTTTCACGGGTTTTGACTTTGACTTCTTCATACGCATCGCTGAGCAGGTGGCGCGAATGCTTCAGCGCGTTCTCGGCGTTGCTTTTCAAGGCTTTAAGGGTTTTACGCGACTCGTCCGAGGCGTCGTCCTTCAGGTTTTCCAAAGACTTCAGCAGACTCTCGATTTCGGCTTCCATGCTTTGCAATGAGGCTTTACGTAAAGAGGTGTTGGCCATGGTGGCTCTCCTGCATTGATTGAGTTGCGTGTGTTGGTTGGGACTTCAGGGGTTCGAGAAAGTGCAGTAAATCTGAACGTCCACTTCGGATTGGCGACAGAAGTAATACGAAAAATCACTGCTAGGCTGTATTTCACACCCTGAGGAGAACGCCATGACTGACCATCACACCTACAAGAAAGTCGAACTCGTCGGTTCGTCCACCAGCAGCATTGAAGACGCCATCAATAATGCACTGGCCGAGGCCAGCAAAAGCCTCAAATATATGGAATGGTTTGAAGTGACCGAAACCCGCGGGCACATCAAGGACGGTAAGGCAGCGCACTTTCAGGTGACGCTCAAAGTCGGGTTCCGGATTGCCAGTAGCTGAGTTTAAGCTAATCTTCTGAGCCTGCGCGCTGGCCGAGCGCCATAGGGAATGGCAAAGCGCTACATATTTACATCCGGCTGATTGCTGGGTGCCCCCTATTGATCCGACCAGGGAATGCGACCCGATGAAGCATTTTATTTTAGCGGTAGGTTTGTTGATTTTTGCGGGAACAGCCCTGGCTCAGGGCAAGTCGTGCGAAGAGTTGAAAGCCGAAATCACAGCGAAACTTGATGCCAAGGGCATTGCTAATTATTCACTGGAAATCGTTGATAAAGGCACTGCTGCCGGTGGGAAAGTCGTCGGCACCTGTGAAAAAGGCTCCAAGCAAATCGTCTACAAGCAGGGCTGATCTCCCTCGAAAATGAAAAAACCGACGCAATGACGTCGGCTTTTTTGGGCTCGCGGTTTGAGCGTCAGCCCTTCATGACCTGGGCCAACAGCTCATAGGAGTGCACGCGATCGGTATGTTCGTACAGGTCGCAGGTAAAAATCAGCTCGTCTGCCTGGGTCTGCTCGATCAGCACTTCCAGTTTGGCGCGGATTTTCTGCGCACTGCCAACCATCGCCAGGCCAAGGAAATCGCCGACGGCTTCTTTTTCATGAGGCAGCCACAGGCCGTCCATGGTTTTTACCGGTGGACGTTGCACCAGGCTCTGGCCACGCATCAACGCCAGGATGCGCTGATAGACCGAGGTCGCCAGATAATCGGCCTGCTCGTCGGTGTCGGCAGCCACCAACGGCACACCGAGCATCACGTAGGGCTTATCCAAAACCGCTGAAGGCTTGAAGTGATTGCGGTAGACGCGAATGGCCTCATGCATGAAGCGCGGTGCGAAATGTGAAGCGAAGGCGTAGGGCAATCCGCGTTCACCCGCCAGTTGTGCACTGAACAAGCTGGAGCCCAGCAGCCAGACCGGGACATTGGTGCCGGTGCCTGGCATTGCGATGATCCGTTGGTCCGGGGTGCGCGGGCCGAGGTAGCGCATCAGTTCCGCCACGTCTTCCGGGAAATCGTCGGCGCTTGCGGAGCGTTCACGACGCAAGGCGCGGGCGGTCATCTGATCGGAACCGGGGGCACGGCCCAGGCCCAGGTCGATCCGGCCCGGGTACAGACTTTCGAGCGTGCCGAACTGCTCGGCGATCACCAGCGGCGCGTGGTTTGGCAGCATCACTCCGCCCGAGCCAACACGAATAGTCGAGGTGCCGCCCGCCAGGTAGCCAAGCAGTACCGAAGTCGCCGAACTGGCAATGCCGTCCATGTTGTGGTGTTCGGCAACCCAGAAACGGTTGTAGCCGAATTTTTCGACGTGCTGCGCCAGGTCCAGGGAATTGCGCAGCGACTGGGCCGCGCTGCCGTTCTCCCGCACGGGCACCAGATCGAGGGTCGAGAACTTGATATCGGACAGTCGTTTCATAAGCCTGCTTCTCCAATTGAGGGCGCAGGTTTTTCTTACAAACGAAAACCTGCCGAATCTATAAGCGTGATTCATGCAATGAGGGCATATACCCGAGTTTCAATAGCAGGGGCAAAATTCCTACCTGATTTGAAGAAAGATCAGATGAGGTGAACTTTGCGGCGCGGTCTATCCTCAGAACCCTAGCAACCGAAAACCACAAAGGCGCGACGCTTCGCGCCGGATCTTGAGGAGGCATTCATGGCTATCACAAAGAAAGCATCGGCTCATTGGGAAGGTGATCTGAAAACCGGCATCGGCTCGATTTCCACGGAAACCGGTGTCCTCAGAGAAGCGCCCTACGGCTTCAAGGCTCGCTTCGAGGGCGGCAAGGGCACCAATCCGGAAGAGTTGATCGGCGCAGCGCACGCGGGCTGCTTCTCCATGGCGTTTTCGATGATTCTCGGCGATGCCGGTCTCAAGGCTGACAGCATCGATACCAATGCCGAAGTCACCCTGGACCAGGTGGACGGCGGATTCGCGATCACAGCAGTGAAACTGATCCTCAAAGCGAAGATTCCTGGGGCGACTCAGGCTCAATTTGAGGAACTGAGCAATAAAGCCAAAGAAGGCTGCCCGGTTTCCAAAGTGCTGAATGCGAAAATCAGTCTGGATGCAACATTGGTCAGCTGATAGCGGGTTATCGCAATCCCCGATAAAAGATCGCAGCCTCAGCGGGCTGCGATCTTTTTTGCCCTGAAACAAACAGGGCTAGCGAAATTGTGGTCGAATAAATGACAGCAGCTAACGCACATTACTCTGCACGCTGCCTCAAAGGAGCTTCAACCATGAAACGTTTTGCCTTGGCGGTTATCTGTTGCGCGCTGGCCACATCGGCCCTGGCGGCAACGAAATCCTGTGAAGAACTCAAGGCCGAGATTGAAGCCAAGATCCAGGCCAATAACGTCTCGTCCTACACGCTGGAAATCGTCACCAACGACGAAGTACACGACCAGAACATGGTCGTCGGTTCGTGCGAAGGCGGCACGAAGAAAATCATCTACCAGAAGAACGACCGCTGATTCACCTCACATGAGGCAATAGGACTCTCGATCTTCAGCGACAATCTCCCGCTTGGCGTTGTACAACCGGGCGCCAGGGGTGAACGCTATCGAACGACCTTCCAGCACATAACGCTGGCCGGCTTCGAAATGATCATAATTGATGGTCAGGTAGCACAAGCGTTCTGTGGGGGTGTTCATCATGCCCAAGCCACCACCACCGGGCACTTCAAAGTCGAATCGAACAATCAGCTCATGGCTACCGGGGGTGACCTGGAAAAAACGCCCGTCGCGCAACCGCTGATTGTCCAGGCGTTCGGCCATCAGCAATTTATCGTTAGGGAATGGCGTAGAAAACTCGACCCAGGCCATCTGCGGATTAACCGCTGGCAACGGGCTCTGACAGCCAGCAACGATGCTTGCAGCAAGTAATAGCGTGAACCTGCGCATGATGATTTTCTCAAGGACTCGTCCTTTTAGAATAACGCCGATCAGGTGCGTTGGCAGCCTGCCGGTACGCCCTGGCCAATCACTTTTCGCTGCTGATCATAAAGTTTTGCCCACGGCCGAAAGCCGATATTTCCTGCTTTCAGCTGATACCGCTCGCCGGCGTTGAAGTCGTTGAATTTCACGTTTAGCTGGCAGTCACGCCATAGCGGCTCGGCGTCTGGTCCGATGTTGGTGGGTGCGACCGGGAATTGGTAACGGACCGTCAACTGATGGCTACCCGGCTGAACCTCGAAATAGCGCTTGTCGGTGGCGGCCTTGTCATCGACTTCCAGCGCTTGCAGCGCCGTGTCTTCCTGCTTCGAATCCAGGTCGATCCACGCTTGAGCCGGATCATGGGGGGGTAATCCGAATCCAGCACAACCTGTCAGCATCAACAGGCTTCCTGTCAGCATCAACGTGCGCATAGCGGAGCTCCAGTCAGGCGGGATAGTCTTGCGGGCAGACTCTCCAAGGATGATTCATTTTGATCAGGCCGCTTCCAAGCCTTGGGTTACTTGATCGCGTTTTACGCATTTTGTTTCCGGGTTTGCTGTTTTTGTTTCTCAACGGTTGCGCCAGCGTCAGCTATTACGGCCAATTGGCCAGTGGTCAGCTGCAATTGCTGCGGGCACGCGAACCGATTTCCACAGTGATTGCCGATCCCGGTCGCGATCAACTATTGCGTGCGCACCTGATTCAATCGCAAAAGGCTCGCACGTTCGCCAGCCAACAGCTGCATCTGCCGGATAATCAGAGTTACCGTTTGTACGCCGACATTGGCCGGCCGTTCGTAGTCTGGAACGTGTTTGCCACGCCGGAATTTTCCCTGACACCACAGAACCATTGCTTCCCGATCGCCGGTTGCGTCGCCTATCGCGGTTATTACAGTCAGAGCGCGGCCCGCGGTGAAGCTGCGTTGCAACGATTACAAGGTATGGACGTGTCGATCGGTGGCGTCGAGGCTTATTCGACGCTCGGCTGGTTCAACGATCCGATTATCAGTTCGATGATGGCCTGGGGTGACGAACGATTGGCCACGCTGATCTTCCATGAGCTGGCGCATCAACGCTTTTATGTGAAGGACGACACCGAGTTCAATGAGTCTTTCGCCACCTTCGTCGAACAGGAGGGCACCCGCCAATGGCGTGCATTCCGTGGCTTGGCACCGGACAGCGGCGCGCAGGTGCAGCAACGGGACCAGTTCATTCAATTGGTTCTGGATACCCGCACGCGACTCGAACGGCTGTACACCCTGCCCCTGCCCGCCGACCAGATGCGCCAGCGCAAAGCCGACGAGTTCGAACGATTGCGCGGTGAATACCGCCAGCTGCGCGACAGCCGATGGGCCGGGGACAAACGCTATGACGCGTGGATCAATGCGCCGATGAACAATGCCCGGCTGTTGCCATTTGGGTTGTACGACCAATGGGTGCCGGCGTTTGCGGCGTTGTTCAGACAAGAGGCTGGGGATTGGGTGAAGTTTTATGCGGCAGTCGAGAAGCTTGGTGCGTTGCCGGCGGGTGAGCGCAAGGTGGCGTTGAAGGCTTTGGCGGGATCATAAAGTTTCAGTGGCTGAACGAGCCCCTTCGCGGGCAAGCCCGCTCCCACAGGATCCGTGTCGTATACGAAAAATGTGTACGACACAGATCCTGTGGGAACGGGCTTGCCCGCGAAAGCAATTTCATTAGCGCTGCAAAAACGCCTGATGCATCTCTTCCAGCGTCTCGAAGTGATAAGTCGGGGCTTCTGCGCTCAACTCTTCCCGGCTGCCAAAACCATAACCAACAGCCGCTGCATCCAGCCCGTTACTGCGCGCACCGATCAGGTCGTGTTTACGGTCGCCGATCATCAGGGTGCTGGTCGGGTCCAGGCCTTCTTCAGCCATCAAGTGGGCGATCAGCTCGACTTTGTTGGTCCGGGTTCCATCCAGTTCGCTGCCATATATCACCTTGAAGTGCTTGGCGAAGTCGAAGTGCCGGGCAATTTCCCGGGCAAAAATCCACGGTTTGGACGTCGCGATGTACAGCTGTCGCCCTTGGCCGCCGAGGGTTTCCAACAATGGTGTGACGCCGTCGAATACGCGGTTCTCATACAGGCCGGTGACCTTGAAGCGTTCGCGATAGAAGTTCACCGCTTCCCAGGCCTTGGGCTCGTCGAAGTCGTAGAACTGCATGAACGCCTGCAACAACGGCGGACCGATGAAGTGTTCAAGTTTGGTCAGGTCGGGCTCATCAATGCCCAGTTTGCTCAAGGCGAACTGGATCGAACGGGTGATGCCCTCGCGCGGATCGGTCAGGGTGCCATCGAGGTCGAACAATACGGTTTGGTAATGCATGTTGAATCCTGAATAAGGGCGCAGGGTCAGAGCTGGTCGTAGCCTTCGGCCAAGTGCAAGTTCTTGAGCTTCACGTAGTTCGCCGCGCTGTAGGTGAAAAAGGCTTTTTCCTTGTCAGTCAGCGGCCGAATCTGCTTCACCGGGCTGCCCACATAAAGGAAGCCGCTTTCCAGGCGTTTGCCCGGTGGCACCAGACTGCCGGCGCCAATGATCACATCGTCGTCGACCACCGCACCGTCCATGACGATGCTGCCCATGCCGATCAGAATCCGACTGCCCACGGTGCAGCCGTGGAGCATGACTTTATGCGCGATGGTCACATCGTCACCGATCAGCAACGGAAAACCATCGGGATTGAACGGCCCGGCGTGGGTGATGTGCAGCACACAGCCGTCCTGCACGCTGGTGCGCGCGCCGATACGGATGCGGTGCATGTCGCCACGAATCACCGTCAGCGGCCAGACCGAGCTGTCTTCGCCGATTTCAACGTCGCCGATCACCACCGCCGAACCGTCGACAAAGGCGCCTTTGCCCAGTAGCGGCGTATGGTTCTGATACTTGCGAAGGGTCACGATAGGCTCTCTCTCTTTTGCTGATAGCTGCGGTGAGCGTCGATTGTAATTAAGATGGCGCAATGTTTCTTCCAGCCAAGGTGCCAACCGTGAGCGTGAACAACCCTCTTTTGCAGTCCTACGACCTGCCGCCGTTCTCGGCGATCCGTGCCGAACACGTGCAGCCGGCTATTGAACAGATCCTGGCTGACAACCGCGCCGCCATTATCGAGATCCTCAAAACCCAGGGCAAACAACCGACCTGGGCCGGCCTGGTGCTGGCGATGGACGAACTGAATGATCGTCTGGGCGCCGCCTGGAGCCCGGTCAGCCACCTGAATGCCGTGTGCAATAGCGCCGAATTGCGCGAAGCCTACGAGTCCTGCCTGCCGGCCTTGAGTGCCTACTCCACCGAATTGGGCCAGAACCGCGAGTTGTTCGAGGCGTTCGAAGCGCTGGCGAACAGTCCCGAAGCTGCCGGTTTCGAAGTGGCGCAGAAAACTATCCTGGAACACTCCCTGCGCGACTTCCGTCTGTCGGGTATTGACCTGCCGGAAGCCGAACAAAAGCGTTACGCCGAAGTACAGAGCAAATTGTCGGAGCTGGGCAGCCGCTTCTCCAACCAACTGCTCGACGCCACTCAGGCCTGGACCAAGCATGTTACCGATGAAGCCACCCTCGCCGGCCTGACCGATTCGGCCAAGGCGCAAATGGCCGCGGCGGCACAGGCCAAAGGTCTGGAAGGCTTTCTGATCACCCTGGAATTCCCGAGCTACTACGCGGTGATGACCTACGCCCAGGACCGCGCCCTGCGCGAAGAGGTCTACGCCGCCTACTGCACCCGTGCGTCGGACCAAGGCCCGAATGCCGGTCAGAACGATAACGGCCCGGTCATGGAAGAAATCCTCGACCTGCGTCAGGAACTGGCGAAGCTGCTCGGTTTCGCTAGTTTCTCGGAGCTGAGCCTGGCCACCAAAATGGCCGAATCCAGCGATCAGGTGCTGAGTTTCCTGCGCGATCTGGCCAAGCGCAGCAAGCCGTTCGCTGCCCAGGATCTGGAACAGCTCAAGGCGTACGCCGCCGAACAAGGCTGTCCGGACCTGCAAAGCTGGGACAGCGGTTTCTACGGTGAAAAGCTTCGCGAGCAGCGCTATAGCGTCGCCCAGGAAGCCCTTCGCGCTTACTTCCCGATCGACAAAGTGCTGGGCGGTCTGTTCGCTATCGTTCAGCGCCTGTACGGCATCGAAATCGCCGAACTGAAAGGCTTCGACACCTGGCACCCGGATGTTCGCCTGTTCGAAATCAAGGAAAACGGCCAGCACGTCGGCCGTTTCTTCTTCGACCTCTACGCCCGCGCCAACAAGCGTGGCGGTGCCTGGATGGACGGCGCCCGCGACCGTCGCCGCACGATCAGCGGCGTATTGCAAAGTCCGGTGGCGAACCTGGTGTGCAACTTCACCCCGGCCGACAGCGGCAAGCCAGCGCTGTTGACCCACGATGAAGTGACCACCCTGTTCCACGAATTCGGTCACGGCTTGCATCACCTGTTGACCCGCGTTGAACACGCCGGCGTATCCGGCATCAACGGCGTGGCCTGGGATGCGGTCGAGCTGCCAAGCCAGTTCATGGAGAACTGGTGCTGGGAGCCGGAAGGTCTGGCGCTGATCTCCGGGCACTACGAAACCGGCGAACCGCTGCCTCAGGACCTGCTGGAGAAAATGCTCGCCGCGAAAAACTTCCAGTCCGGTCTGATGATGGTCCGTCAGCTGGAGTTCTCGCTGTTCGACTTCGACCTGCACGCCACCCACGGTGACGGCCGTAGCGTGGCGCAGGTACTTGAAGCTGTGCGGGACGAGGTGTCGGTCATGCGTCCACCTGCCTACAACCGTTTTCCGAACAGCTTCGCCCACATTTTCGCTGGCGGTTATGCAGCGGGCTACTACAGCTACAAGTGGGCTGAAGTGCTGTCGGCGGATGCCTTCTCGAAATTCGAAGAAGAAGGCGTGCTCAACGCCGAGACCGGCCGCGCCTTCCGCGAAGCGATCCTGGCGCGCGGTGGCTCCCAGGAACCGATGGTGCTGTTCGTCGACTTCCGCGGACGCCCGCCGTCGATTGACGCACTCTTGCGCCACAGCGGCCTGAGTGAGGTCGCGGCAGCATGAGCGAGGGTCCTGTGATCACGAAAAAACGCTTTATCGCCGGGGCAGTCTGCCCGGCCTGCAGCGAGCCGGACAAGTTGATGATGTGGAACGAAGACGAAGTCCCACATCGTGAGTGCGTGGCCTGCGGTTATTCCGACACGCTGAATGAACAAGGCCTGTCCGTGCCCAAGGAATTGGGCACGCGGGTCAACACTTCGGCGCTGAAAGTGCCGGACGCCAAGGTTCAGGCTGTACAGTTTTTCCCGAACCCGAAGCTGAAGAAAAAGCCTGACGAGCAACACTGAGTCACCGCCACCTTCCACGCCTGAACGGCTTGGAAGGTGGTATCTATCTACCACCTTTCCCCTGCGCTTCCTTTATAGGCTGACCACATTCAGCCTCTACCCAAGGAAGACGCCATGCCCGACACCAATCCACTTTTGCAGGCCTGGGACCTGCCGCCCTGGTCGGAGGTCCGCACCGAACACCTCGTGCCGGCAATCACAGCCATCATTACCGACAACCGGCAGGTCATTGCCGAAACCATCATCAGCCAATCCGTACTTCCCAATTGGGATGATCTGGTTCTGGCCATCGATGAAATCGATGCGCGCCTGAACGAGGCTTTGGGCATCATCCAGATCCTGTCGATGGCGAAACACAACGATACGGCCTGGAACACGGCAGCTGCTGCATGCAACGACGCCGGGGCGCAGTACCGATCCGAAAGATTGAGCAATCGTCCGTTGTTTGAGGCATACCGGCGACTGGCGAACAGTTCGATCGCCCTCAATTTCGACGAGCCGCGCAAGGCTGCGCTGGCCAAGATTCTGCGCAAATTTCAATTGGCGGGAATCGAATTGCCCCTGGCGCAACGGGAAAAGCTGGCCCGGTTGAACCTCGACATTGACCGGCTCGAAGAGCTGTTTGTCATCCATCTGAAAAGCGCCAACGCGGCCTGGACCAAGCACGTCGATGACGTTGCGGTACTGGAAGGTTTATACCCCACCGTAAAAAATCGTCTGAGACACCTGGCCAAAGAAGCAGGACATGAAGGCTGGCTGATTCCCCTGGATGAAAACACCTGCCAGCAAATCATGAAGTACGCCGAAAATCGGGCATTGCGAGAAGAGTATTTCGTGGCGTACTCCACGCGCGCGTCCGATCAAGGCCCGCATGCCGACGAGTTCGATAATGATCCTGTACTGACGTTGCTGCTTTCGCTGCGCCACCAGAAAGCCGAACTGCTAGGTTTCGATAATTTCGCGCAACTACGTCTGGCCACCGCAGCGGCCGAGTCCACCGATCAAGTTCGCCGTTTTCTGCGTCGGCAAGTGACATTGAACACACCGTCACTTGCACGGGATACAAAGGAGCTACAAGCGTTTGCACTCGAACGGGGCCTCTCTGAAGTACACGCCTGGGACCACGAGTTTCTCGCTGAACAACTGCGCCACCATCGTTTCCCTGACGCCCTGAAGAATCTGCGTGACTATTTTCCCCTGGACGGCACCTTGCGACGATTCTGCCTGTTCTGCGAACGCCTGTTCGGGATCCGGATCCTCGAGCAGGCTGAGTTCAGTCGCTGGCATAACGACGTGCGCCTGTTTGAGATCAGCGAGCATGGTCAGACCATTGGGCATATTTATCTTGACCCGTACCACCGCAAGGAAGCCCCGGATTACGCCTGGACCGGCACACTGCGAAACCGACGAAGAAACGCCGAAGGCCGCGTAGCGCTACCGATTGCCGATCTTCACTGCAACTTCACGCCGGGGGTCGACGGCCATCCGTGCCTGCTTGAGCACCAGGATCTGCGGGTGCTTTTTCATGAGTGGGGTCATTGCCTGCAACACGTACTGACGAGTTCGCCGCATCACAACCTTTCCGGCATTTCCCAACTGGGGCGCGATACGGCGGAGTTCGCAGGGCAAGTTTTCGAGCAGTGGTGCCTGTCACGGGAGTTTCTGTTATGGCTGGGGGCCCACCACCAAAGCGGTGAACGCTTGACCGAGGCGCGGGTAGACGCGGCACTGGCAGCCCTCGACACCCAGACCAGCCGACAAGCCGCACTCTTGCTGACGGGTGCAATGTTCGATTTCGAAGTGCACCGCAGCCAAGGCGATGGTCGTAGCACCCAGCAAGTATTCGAAGACGTTCAGCAGGAGGTTCCCCACGTGCAACTGCCGTCTTATTGTCGGTTCGCAAACAGCTTCGACTACATGGTGACCGGTTACGCAGCCTCCGTTTACGCCTACACGTGGTCAGGCGTACTGGCCATCGAAGCCTTCAAGCGATTCCGTCAGGATTGGGTCTTCAATGCGCAAACAGGGCGAGCCTTTCGCGAGGCGTTTTTTTCTCCGGGCGATTCGCGCTCCTTGCTCACCGCCCTGGAAGCATTTCTTGATCGGCCGATCGCCGAAGATCTGTTCGCGTTTTCGTCAGAGACCGTTACCCGCTGAGGCAACGGTTTACTCGACGTGGGCTGATTTGAACCAGCTCTTCATCGAACAACTGGCGAACGGGCTCGTGCTGCAATCGCCGTTGGCCAGCGCGGTGCGGAGCTTGTCGACATCGGCCTGCATCATGTAACGGATGCCGTCCTTGAAATGAGTGCTGTCACCAAAGCCGCCCTGAGTCATTTCGTTCAGGGCGTCTTCCTTGCTCCAGCCCTGCACCACAACCCGGTACATAGCCGCCATCAGGCCAGTGCGGTCCGAACCATGTTTGCAGTGCATCAGCACCGGTCCCTTGGCTTCGGCAGTCTGGATCGCGCGAAGGGCTTTGAGTACATCCGCGTCATCAACATGGTTGGTACGGTAGGGCAGCTGTATTTGTGCGATTCCTGGCGTCGATAACCAGCTTGAATCCGACTCGGGCAGGAACGTGATCACCGTCCCGACCTTGAGTTTTTCCAGTAACGGCACAGCGCCTCTGTCGGGCAACGCACTGCGATAGAGCGTCGGGGACATTTTAAAGAGGTTGTACTGCACCTCGACCGATTGAGCCCACTCCGCAGGTCGGGGCAATGCACTGTCGTCGGCAAGGGCCACCGTCAGGTTTAAAAGTGCGGCCAGCGACAGGCAGATCGCTGGGATACAACGCGATAGAGACATGCTCGGGGTGACCGTTCAGGAGAGTTGGGAAGATGATGCCGAGCTTCCCCTCCGAGCAGTCAAAGGCCTGTGAGCCGTCTGTCAAAGAATCGTGAATCAGCCGATCGCTTTCGTCGCAAAGCCGAGGTTTTTTAGCTGAATCGGTTCATCTTTATGCTTAGCCTGCTACCATTTGTTTCTCCATATTACCGATGCGCCCTATTGCTCCCCGCTTGCTGGCGATCTTCATCGGTGCCAAAACGAAAAGTCGTCCTGCGAGACGGCTGAAAAACCGCTATGCCTGATGAGGTGCCCCCCCTATGTCCGATCAAGATCGAGACAACCCGCGGCGTGAGTTTTTGCGCAAATCCCTGACCTTGATCCCGGTGGTCACCGTTGCCAGCACCGGTCTGGGCAGCACGGTCCTGATGGCCGCGCCCGAAGCAGCCCCGACCAGTTCCGGCAAAGCGCCGGTCGCCACCAGCACCTATGAACCCAGCTACTTCACCGCCGAAGAATGGACGTTCATCAAAGCGGCTGTCGCGCAGCTGATTCCGAATGATGCCCAAGGGCCAGGCGCCCTGGAAGCCGGTGTGCCCGAATACATCGACCGTCAGATGAACACGCCTTACGCGGCCGGCGCGCTGTGGTTCATGCAGGGACCGTTCAACGCAGACGCCGCTCCGGAAATGGGCTGGCAGAGCAAATTGGTGCCCAAAGAGATTTATCGCCTGGGCATCGCCGCGACGGATGCTTGGTCGAAAACGCTCAACGGTAAAGTATTTGCTGAGCAAGACAGCGCTACCCGAGACGATTTGCTCAAGCAACTCGAGGCCGGAAAACCTCAGTTCGACAGCGTCCCAGCGAAGATTTTCTTCAACCTGCTGCTGCAAAACACCAAAGAAGGGTTCTTCTGCGACCCGATTCACGGCGGCAATAAAGGCATGGTCGGCTGGACCATGATCGGCTTCCCCGGCGCCCGCGCCGATTTCATGGATTGGGTGGAACGCAACGAGCAATACCCCTTCCCGGCAGTTTCGATTCGCGGCGAGAGGGCGTAAGCATGGCAACGGTAATGAAGAAGGTCGACGCAGTGATCGTCGGGTTTGGCTGGACGGGCGCGATCATGGCCAAGGAGCTGACAGAAGCCGGCTTGAATGTGCTGGCGCTGGAGCGCGGGCCGATGCAGGACACTTACCCCGATGGCAACTATCCACAGGTGATCGACGAACTCACCTACAGCGTGCGGAAAAAACTCTTCCAGGACATTTCCAAGGAGACCGTGACCATTCGCCATAGCGTGAATGACATCGCGCTGCCGAACCGCCAACTGGGCGCCTTCCTGCCCGGCAATGGTGTCGGTGGCGCCGGTTTGCACTGGTCCGGCGTGCACTTTCGGGTCGACCCGATCGAGTTGCGCATGCGCAGTCACTATGAAGAACGCTACGGCAAAAGCTTCATCCCCAAGGACATGACTATCCAGGACTTTGGCGTCAGCTATGAAGAGCTGGAACCGTTTTTCGATTACGCCGAGAAGGTCTTCGGTACGTCGGGTCAAGCCTGGACGGTGAAGGGTCAATTGGTCGGCGAAGGCAAGGGCGGCAACCCGTACGCGCCGGATCGTTCGAATCATTTCCCGCTGGAATCGCAGAAGAACACTGTTTCCGCACAGCTGTTTCAGAAAGCGGCCACCGCAGTGGGTTACAAACCCTACAACCTGCCCTCTGCCAATACATCAAGCCCCTACACCAACCCTTACGGCGCACAGATGGGGCCGTGCAACTTCTGCGGTTTTTGCAGCGGCTATGTCTGTTACATGTATTCCAAGGCATCGCCGAACGTAAACATTCTGCCGGCGCTCAAACCGCTGCCCAATTTCGAGCTGCGGCCCAACTCCCACGTATTGCGAGTCAATCTCGACAGCACCAAGAGCAAGGCGACAGGCGTCACCTACATCGATGGCCAGGGCCGGGAAATCGAGCAGCCGGCAGATCTGGTGATCCTCGGTGCCTTCCAGTTCCACAATGTGCGGCTGATGTTGCTTTCGGGCATCGGCAAGCCGTATGACCCGATCAGCGGCGAAGGCGTGGTCGGCAAGAACTTCGCCTACCAGAACATGGCCACCATCAAGGCCTACTTCGACAAAGACACCCACACCAATAACTTTATTGGTGCCGGCGGTAACGGCGTGGCGGTGGACGACTTCAACGCCGACAACTTCGATCACGGGCCCCATGGCTTCGTCGGCGGCTCGCCGATGTGGGTCAACCAGGCCGGCAGCCGACCGATCGCAGGCACCTCCAACCCGCCGGGCACCCCGGCCTGGGGCAGTGCCTGGAAACGTGCCACCGCCGATTACTACACCCATCAAGTGTCGATGGATGCCCACGGCGCGCATCAATCCTACCGTGGCAACTACCTCGATCTGGACCCGGTGTACCGCGATGCCTACGGCTTGCCGCTGTTACGGATGACCTTCGACTGGCAGGAAAACGACATCAAGATGAACCGCTTCATGGTCGAGAAAATGGGCAAGATCGCCGAAGCGATGAGCCCCAAGGCCATCGCCGTACTGGGCAAGAAGGTGGGCGATCACTTCAACACCGCGTCTTACCAGACCACCCACCTCAACGGTGGCGCGATCATGGGCACCGACCCGAAAACCAGCGCCCTGAACCGTTACTTGCAGAGCTGGGACGTACACAACGTTTTCGTCCCCGGAGCGTCAGCTTTCCCACAAGGTCTGGGCTACAACCCTACCGGCCTGGTGGCAGCGTTGACCTACTGGTCGGCCCGGGCGATCCGCGAGCAGTACCTGAAAAACCCCGGCCCGCTGGTTCAGGCTTAAGGAGCGATGACCATGAAAGCACTTGTTATCGCGACCCTGGCACTGCTCGGTTATGGCTCGGTCAACGCCGCAGAAATCGATCAAAACCTGATCAAACAAGGCGAGTACCTCGCTCGAGCAGGTGACTGCGTGGCCTGCCATACCGCCAAGGACGGCAAGCCGTTCGCCGGTGGCCTGCCGATGGAAACGCCGATCGGAACGATCTACTCCACCAATATCACGCCGGATAAAACCGGGCTGGGCAACTACACCTTCGAAGAATTCGACAAGGCCGTGCGCCATGGCGTCGCCAAAAACGGTAGTACGTTGTACCCGGCCATGCCCTATCCGTCCTACGCCAGCGTCAACGAAACCGACATGAACGCCTTGTACACCTACTTCATGCACGGTGTGGCGCCGGTCGCTCAGGAGAACAAGGACAGCGACATCCCTTGGCCTTTGAGCATGCGCTGGCCGCTTGCGGGTTGGCGCTGGATGTTTGCCCCGGCTGTGGCGGACTACAAAGCGGCACCCGGCGAAGATGCGGTGGTCAGCCGTGGGGCTTATCTGGTGGAAGGCCTCGGACATTGCGGCGCATGCCATACGCCACGTGCCCTGACCATGCAGGAAAGAGCCCTGAATGCAGGCGAAGGCAGCTCATTTCTGTCAGGTAGCGCGCCACTGGAAGGCTGGATCGCGAAAAGTCTGCGCGGCGATCATAAAGACGGCCTCGGCAGCTGGAGCGAACAACAACTGGTGCAGTTCCTCAAGACCGGTCGCAGCGATCGCAGCGCGGTGTTTGGTGGCATGAGTGATGTGGTGACGCACAGCATGCAGTACATGACCGACAACGATCTGACCGCGATTGCCCGTTACCTCAAGTCCTTGCCGGCGAATGATTCCAATGATCAGCCGCACCAGTACGACAAACAGATCGCACAGGCGCTATGGAACGGGGACGACAGCAAGCCCGGCGCTTCGGTGTACATCGACAACTGCGCGGCCTGTCACCGTACCGATGGCCATGGCTACACCAAAGTGTTCCCGGCGCTGGCAGGCAACCCGGTGTTGCAGTCGCAGGATCCGACGTCGCTGATTCACATCGTGCTCAAGGGCGGCACCTTGCCAGCGACTCACACGGCGCCGTCGACCTTCACGATGCCCGGGTTCGCGTGGCGCTTGTCGGATCAGCAAGTGGCGGATGTGGTGAGTTTCATTACCACTAGTTGGGGAAATAAAGGGGCCACTGTTAAAGCCAGTGATGTAATGGCGTTAAGGGAAGACGATATGAAAGCGACTTCAAATGATGACATTGGCCAAGTGACGACTCATTAAATAAAATAAAAAAGCGATATGGAAACTCCATACCGCTTTTTTAGGTTCAGCTACAACCTACTGCGCACTCAATATTTATCTACTGCATGCGTTCAATCGCGATTACGGTTTGACGATCTTCGAATAGGCACTCGCCAAGGCCAGCAGAACGGCCTTGTCTTGTGCGTCGATGTCACCATCACCGTCCACATCGGCAGGGGCGGTACCCATGGTGAAAGTCACGCCGCCGTCGTTCGATACGGCCTCGCGGGTGCTCGAGTCCAGCAGAGCATAAGTGACAGCACGGTTTTCCGGATCGTAGCCCTCTTCCTTGAGTGCAAACTGCATGGAAACCCGAACTTCTTTTGGACTAACAACAGATGCGCGCATCAGTTGCAAAAAAATACCGCGCTGATTGTAATTCGACATTAATTAATTCCATTTAATAGTTGAACACGAGAACTTCGTGTGAGAAGGATATTACTAATAGCACTTATAACTATGCCAGTCGTTATATGTATCTCATGGTGACGAACGCTTTAACCAATTGATAGAAATACAAAGAACCAGGCTTTTTTAGAATTAACAGGCGCCGAACGGCACTGGCCGAATGTGCCGAGGCCCTATACTGTATAGACATACAGCTAAAGGACCTTGTCGATGCCTACCCCCCTGCCACCTCGCGGCCGCGGCACCGCCACCAACCCGCACAACCGTTTCGCGCCGAATCGCTCGGTGGCCGAGGATGACGGCTGGTATCAGGAAGCGCCGATCACCCAGGGCACCGAGGTGCGCATCGAAACGGCGAAAACCATCATCACTCGCAACAACTCGCCGGACTTGCCCTTCGATCGCTCGATCAATCCCTATCGCGGCTGCGAGCACGGTTGCATCTATTGCTACGCGCGGCCCAGCCACGCTTATTGGGACATGTCGCCAGGGCTGGATTTCGAAACCAAACTGATCGCCAAGACCAACGCCGCCGATGTGCTGGAAGAACAACTGTCCAAGCGCGGCTATCAATGTGCGCCGATCAATCTGGGCTCCAATACCGACCCTTATCAGCCGATCGAACGCGAACACAAAATCACCCGAAAAACCCTCGAAGTGCTGCTGCGTTATCGCCATCCGGTGACCATCATTACCAAAGGCTCGCTGATTCTTCGGGATCTGGACCTGCTGGCCGAACTCGCCGAGCAAAGGCTGGTGGCGGTGATGATCAGCCTCACCACCCTGGACGACGAACTCAAACGCATCCTCGAACCGCGCGCCGCGGCACCCAAGGCTCGGTTGCGAGCGATCCGCGTGATGCGTGAAGCGGGAATTCCGGTGGGTGTTCTGTGCTCGCCGATGATTCCGATGATCAACGACAGCGAACTCGAAAGCCTGCTCACCGAAGCTCATGCCGCGGGGGCGCAAAGTGCGGCCTACATGATGCTGCGCCTGCCGCTGGAAGTGGCGCCGCTGTTCGAAGAATGGCTGGCGGCCCACTATCCTCAGCGTGCCGCGCATGTGTTGAGCCTGATTCGTCAGACCCGTGGTGGCGAGCTCTACGACAGTCGCTTCGGTGCCCGGATGCGTGGCGAAGGACCGTTTGCCGATCTGCTGGCGCAACGCTTTGCCAAAACCATCAAACGCCTGGGGCTCAATCGTCGGGAAGGTTTCAATCTGGACTGCGAAGCCTTCTGTCCGCCAGGTCGCCAAATGTCGTTGATTTGAGGACAATTGGCCTATGGTTCAGTAGGGTGAAATGCACTTTGCCACTACTCCGGTCACGTTTTTTGTGACCTGGAACACACGTTCTAGAGCGTTTTATTCAGTTTGAGTTAAGTTTCGGCCGCTACCTTGTTCATCGAGTGACTGATGGGTCGAGATTCTCGGCCTGGATGTTTTTTAAACAGCCACTGGCTTCACACCGGACAAAACGGGAAAATTCCCTGACTCCGCCAAAGAGGATGAATCATGAGTGACAAGGATAAACAGTCGTTGGCTGCGTCGGCTTCAGCCCAACCGGAGGCGGAAACCGCCGATGCAGCGCTGCAGCATATCGTTGACGGCTTTTTGCATTTTCATCACGAGGTTTTTCCACAGCAGGAAGAACTCTTCAAAAAACTCGCCACGGCCCAGAGCCCCAGAGCGATGTTCATCGCCTGCGCCGATTCGCGCATTGTTCCTGAGTTGATCACCCAAAGCGCCCCCGGCGACCTGTTCGTGACCCGTAACGTTGGCAATGTTGTGCCGCCTTATGGGCAAATGAACGGCGGTGTTTCCACGGCAATCGAATACGCCGTTCTGGCCCTCGGCGTGCAACACATCATCATTTGCGGGCACTCCGACTGTGGCGCGATGCGCGCAGTGCTCAACCCGCAAAGCCTGGAAAAAATGCCGACGGTCAAAGCCTGGTTGCGTCATGCCGAAGTGGCAAAAACCATGGTCCAGGAAAACTGCCATTGCGCTGACGAAAACGAAAGCATGCACGTCCTCACCGAGGAGAATGTGATCGCCCAGCTGCAACATTTGCGCACGCACCCGTCGGTAGCCTCGCGCATGGCCAATGGTCAGTTGTTTATCCATGGTTGGATCTACAACATCGAAACCAGCGAAATCAGAGCTTACGACGCGGACAAGGGTTGTTTCCTGCCGCTCGATGGCAGCCATCCGATTCCGGTGGCGACGCCTAAAGCGCGCTTCTAAATCCTCCTAAATCCTTGTGTGGTTTAGCCGAGGCTGCCGATCAGGCAGCCTGGCTTTGCCACGCCTGAAGAAAACTTCGGGAGAGTCACCATGCGTGCTGCTCAACTTAAAGCTGTTCTGCCACGGGAGCTGCTGGCATCCGTGGTTGTGTTTCTCGTCGCCCTGCCCTTGTGCATGGGCATCGCCATCGCCTCGGGGCTGCCGCCATCCAAAGGCTTGATCACCGGGATCATCGGTGGCTTGGTGGTGGGCTGGATTGCCGGTTCGCCACTGCAAGTCAGCGGCCCGGCGGCCGGTTTGGCTGTTCTGGTGTTCGAACTGGTGCGCCAGCATGGTATCGACATGCTCGGACCCATCCTGCTGCTGGCCGGTTTTCTGCAACTGGTGGCCGGGCGTTTGAAGCTGGGCTGCTGGTTCCGGGTAACGGCGCCAGCGGTGGTCTACGGCATGCTCGCCGGGATTGGCGTGTTGATCGTGTTGTCACAGGTGCATGTGATGCTCGACGCCGTGCCCAAGCCTTCCGGGCTGGATAACCTGGCAGCCTTCCCGGCTGCCGTCGTGCAGGCCTTGCCCTCCTTCGGTTGGCAAGCCGGGTTGCTCGGGCTGTCGACGATTGCGGTGATGTGGCTGTGGGAGAAATTCCGCCCCCATTCCCTGCGCTTCGTACCCGGCGCACTGCTTGGGGTAGGCCTGGCGACTGTCGCCAGCCTGGTGCTCGCGTTGCAGGTCAAACGAGTCGAAGTCCCGGCCAACCTGGCGGAAGCCATCGACTGGCTGAAACCCGCCGACTTGCTCAACCTGGCTGACCCGACGCTGCTCATTGCCGCGTTTGCCGTGGCGTTTATCGCCAGCGCCGAAACCCTGCTCTCGGCCGCCGCGGTGGACCGCATGCACAGCGGCCAGCGTTCAGACTTCGACCGGGAATTGTCAGCTCAAGGCGTCGGCAACATGCTTTGCGGTCTGCTCGGCGCGCTGCCAATGACCGGCGTGATCGTGCGCAGTTCAGCCAACGTCCAGGCCGGCGCCACCACGCGAATGTCGACGATCTTCCATGGCCTGTGGCTGCTGGCTTTCGTGTTGCTGCTGTCCAGCGTGCTGCAAAGCATTCCGGTGGCGAGCCTGGCGGGCGTTCTGGTTTACACCGGTTTCAAACTGGTCGACCTCAAGGCCTTCCGCGGTCTGGGCCGTTATGGGCGGATGCCGATGTTCACCTACGCGGCAACAGCCCTGGCGATCATCTTCACCGACCTGCTGACCGGCGTGCTGATCGGCTTCGGCCTGACCCTGGCCAAACTGGCCTGGAAGGCTTCGCGGCTGAAAATCAGCCTGATCGATCTGCCCAAGGACGGCGAAATGGAATTGCGGTTGATAGGTGCAGCGACCTTTCTCAAAGTGCCGGCGCTGACCCAGGTGCTGGGGACTATTCCGGCAGGCACGACGGTGCATGTGCCGCTCAATAACCTGAGCTACATCGATCACTCGTGTCTGGAATTGCTGGAGGAATGGGGGCGGGCCAATGCGGCCAAGGGATCAAAACTGTTGATTGAAGCGCGGGGGTTGAAGCGCAGGCTGGAAGGGCGATTGCGGACCACTACCGGCGTAGGTTCAGCCGCGTAGATAACAATGTGGGAGCGGGCTTGCTCGCGAAAGTGGCGTGTCAGTCAACATCAATGTTGAATGATTGACCGCTTTCGCGAGCAAGCCCGCTCCCACAGGGGATTGTGTTGATCAATGGATCAAGCCGCTGGCTGATCCAGCTCCAGGCCGACGCCCAGTTGGCGCGACAGGCACGGCCAGCGCTTCCATGCAGCGCCGGTGTCCGGGCTGTTGAGTTTCTCGCGGTAGGCTTCCACCGATTCCAGCGCGAAACTGTCTTCGTTGAGCATCTCGTCCACGGCGTGATGCACCGCCTCATCCAGTTGATTGGCGAACTCCTCGCCGATCAGTTGGTGGGCAATCAGGTTGGCAACAGTCATGTCCAAGGGGATCAGTGGCTGGCCAAAATGCTTGATGTACAGGTCATTGACCTCTTCGACCAGGCGATGCGCCAGATAGGCTTCGTCCAGCAGGCTGTCCAGACCAACGTGACCGGCCATGATCGCCGGCGGCTGAAGGAAGAACTGCACGGCGATTTTCAGCACCGGTGTGATCTGTGATTCGATACCCGCTTCCCTGGCGACTTCATTGGCTGCATCCAGCAGGTCCGGCACTTGCTCTATATACGCGGCCACAAAACGCGTCATCACGCCGTTGGCGTCGACATCCGGCAATTGGATGGCGGAGTGAAGGTGTGGCAGTTGGGTTTCCAGCTGACGAGTCAGCAGGCCGGTTTCGGCTTCGTGTTGTTGGGCTTTTTGGATCTGCTCGCGCAATGCGGCGGTGTTCATGAAAACTCCAGGAAACAAAGGCAATGAAATAGGGAAGACATAACTTAGCTGGCATACGAAAAATGCTAAGACGCATTTGTCATAATTATTTCATCCTTGAGACATCAAAGTTATATCGATTTGCCACCACTCGTCTGCATCCTTCTCCATTCGTGCCCTGGAACGCAAGTCCCAGCTGTTTCAGATCATTTACGCCATCACGTTGCGAGGTGGCAGTCGCTGTCTATACTCGGGTGGGAATGGAGTTAGCTGATGACACCCGACTGCACACGCAGCAAGGCTCGGCGATTCAAGTTCGTAGTCTGAAAAAGCCGCTCCCTTGCCGCAGGTGAAAGCCGGCGGGATAAAAAGAACGATAAGGGGAACCCGCAATGATGCGACATCCACACGTCTGGATGGGCCTCCTGTTGTGGTCGATTTTCAGTCAGGCACAAGCGGCCTGGACTGTGAATATGGCGCCTGGAGCGACTGAAATCAGTCACGCAGTATTTGACCTGCACATGACCATTTTCTGGATCTGTGTAGTGATCGGCATCATCGTCTTCGGCGCCATGTTCTGGTCGATGATCCTCCACCGCCGCTCGACCGGGCAGGTGGCCGCAAAATTTCATGAAAGCACCACCGTTGAAATCCTCTGGACCATCGTGCCCTTCCTGATCCTGGTGGCCATGGCGGTTCCCGCGACCGCAACCCTGATCAAAATGTACGACGCCAGTGAGCCGGATATCGATATCCAGGTCACCGGCTATCAGTGGAAGTGGCACTACAAATACCTGGGCCAGGACGTTGAGTTCTTCAGCAACCTGACCACGCCCGCCGATCAGATCCACAACAAGGAAGCCAAGAGCGAGCACTACTTGCTTGAGGTCGATAAGCCTTTGGTGCTGCCGATCGGCGCCAAGGTGCGCTTCCTGGTGACTTCCGCCGACGTCATCCACTCCTGGTGGGTGCCGGCCTTTGCGGTCAAGCGCGATGCGATTCCGGGGTTCGTCAACGAAGCCTGGACCCGCGTCGACAAGCCCGGCATCTACCGCGGTCAATGCGCCGAATTGTGCGGCAAGGATCACGGCTTCATGCCGATCGTAGTCGAGGTCAAGGAAAAGGCCGATTACGAAAAATGGCTGGCCGAACGTAAAGCCGAAGCCATGCAGCTTAAAGAGCTGACCAGCAAGGAATGGACCCTCGACGAGCTCAAAGAGCGCGGCGACAAGATCTATCACACCACCTGCGTCGCCTGTCACCAGGCCGAAGGTCAGGGCCTGCCGCCGATGTTCCCGGCGCTCAAGGGCTCGAAAATCGCTACCGGCCCCAAAGAAGGCCACCTGAGTCTTGTCTTCCACGGCAAGCCTGGCACCGCGATGGCGGCGTTCGGCAAGCAGCTTTCGGAAGTCGACATCGCGGCAGTCGTGACCTACGAACGTAACGCCTGGGGCAACAACAAAGGCGACATGGTCACGCCTAAAGAAGTGCTGGAGCTGAAACAGGCGGAAAGCAAATGACCCGGTCTATTGCGCACGTAAGGAATCAGTCGGGGCATCGCGCCCCGGCCTGCCCAGCCCATCTGTTTGCAGGAGACAGGACATGACTGCTGTCGTCGATGACCATGTTCATACCGGCACCGCCCACGCCCACGGCCCCGCCAAAGGCCTGATGCGCTGGGTGCTGACCACCAACCACAAGGATATCGGCACGCTGTACCTGTGGTTCGCGTTCTCCATGTTCTTGCTCGGCGGCTCGTTCGCGATGGTGATTCGTGCCGAGTTGTTCCAGCCGGGCCTGCAAATCGTCCAGCCGGAGTTCTTCAACCAGATGACCACCATGCACGGTCTGGTGATGGTCTTCGGTGCGGTGATGCCGGCCTTTGTCGGCCTCGCCAACTGGATGATCCCGTTGATGATCGGCGCGCCGGACATGGCCCTGCCACGGATGAACAACTTCAGCTTCTGGCTATTGCCGGCGGCGTTCATCCTGCTGGTATCGACCCTGTTCACCCCCGGCGGTGGACCGAACTTCGGCTGGACGTTCTACGCCCCGCTGTCGACGACCTACGCACCGGAAAGCGTGACCTTCTTTATCTTCGCCATCCACTTGATGGGGATCAGTTCGATCATGGGCGCGATCAACGTGATCGCCACCATTCTCAACCTGCGCGCCCCCGGCATGACGTTGATGAAAATGCCGCTGTTCGTCTGGACCTGGCTGATTACCGCGTTCCTGCTGATCGCGGTGATGCCGGTACTGGCCGGTTGCGTGACGATGATGCTGATGGACATCCACTTCGGCACCAGTTTCTTCAGTGCCGCCGGCGGCGGTGACCCGGTGTTGTTCCAGCACGTGTTCTGGTTCTTCGGTCACCCCGAGGTGTACATCATGATCCTGCCGGCCTTCGGTGCTGTCAGCTCGATCATTCCGGCCTTCTCACGCAAGCCGCTGTTCGGCTACACCTCGATGGTCTATGCGACGGCGAGTATCGCGTTCCTGTCGTTCATCGTCTGGGCGCACCACATGTTCGTGGTCGGCATTCCGTTGGTGGGCGAGTTGTTCTTCATGTACGCCACGCTGCTGATCGCGGTGCCGACCGGGGTCAAGGTGTTCAACTGGGCCAGTACCATGTGGCAAGGCTCGCTGACCTTCGAGACACCGATGCTGTTTGCGGTGGCGTTCGTGATCCTGTTTTCCATCGGCGGTTTCTCCGGGTTGATGCTGGCCATCGCCCCGGCGGACTTCCAGTACCAGGACACCTACTTTGTGGTCGCGCACTTCCACTATGTACTGGTACCGGGGGCGATCTTCGGGATCTTCGCGTCGGCCTACTTCTGGCTGCCGAAATGGACTGGCCACATGTACGACGAAACCCTCGGCAAGCTGCACTTCTGGCTCTCGTTCATCGGCATGAACATGGCGTTCTTCCCGATGCACTTCGTGGGGCTGGCGGGCATGCCGCGGCGGATTCCCGACTACAACCTGCAATTCGCCGACTTCAACATGGTGTCGTCAATCGGTGCGTTCATGTTCGGCGCCACGCAGATCTTCTTCCTGTTCATCGTGATCAAGACCATCCGTGGTGGCCCACCCGCACCGGCCAAACCGTGGGATGGGGCCGAAGGCCTGGAATGGAGCGTTCCGTCACCGGCGCCGTATCACACCTTCACCACGCCGCCGGAAGTGAAATGAACGCCTTACCCTTGGTGAGAACTGGCCAAGCCTTTGTGGCGAGGGGATTTATCCCCGTTGGGCCGCGAAGCGGCCCCAAAACCTGTGGCCGCGGTGTATCAGGCATAACCCATGGTTCGGTTTTACGACTGCTTCGCAGCCGAACGGGGATAAATCCCCTCGCCACAGAGTTCTCGGCGGAGGTAGGGGATCATGGCTGACTCTATTTCTTTGAAGAAGCTGGTCACGCGCCTGTTGCTGGTGGTGGTGGCGATGTTTGTCTTCGGGTTTGCCCTGGTGCCGATCTACGACGTGATGTGCAAGGCGTTCGGCATCAACGGCAAGACCGGCGGGCAGTATGAGGGCGAACAAACGGTCGACACCTCGCGGCAGGTTCGCGTGCAGTTTCTGTCGACCAATTCCGCCGACATGTCCTGGGATTTCTACCCCAAGGGCGATGAGCTGACGGCTAATCCGGGGGCGGTGAACGAGATGATTTTCATCGCCCATAACCCGACCGACAAACCGATGAGCGCGCAAGCAGTTCCGAGCATCGCGCCCAGCGCCGCGGCGGCGTACTTCCACAAGACCGAATGTTTCTGCTTTACCCAGCAAGTGCTGCAGCCCGGTCAACGGATCGAGATGCCGGTACGTTTCATCGTTGACCGTGACATGCCCAAGGATGTGAAGCACCTGACGCTTTCCTACACGCTGTTCGATATCACCGCACGTCATCCACCCGCGGCTGTTGCTGCAAACACCGGTGGCTAGGCGTTAAAGCGTGCCCGATAAGGAGAACAATAAATGGCAACTCATGAACATTATTACGTTCCGGCACAGAGCAAATGGCCGATCATTGCCACGGTCGGAATGTTCGTCACCGTGTTCGGCCTGGCCACCTGGTTCAACGACCTGAAGGCGGCGCGGCCGGAGTCCCACGGCCCGCTGATCTTTTTCGTCGGTGGCCTGCTGCTGGCCTACATGCTGTTCGGCTGGTTCGGTACGGTGATCAAGGAAAGCCGCCAGGGTTTGTACAGCGCACAGATGGATCGCTCGTTCCGCTGGGGCATGAGCTGGTTCATCTTCTCGGAGGTGATGTTCTTCATCGCGTTCTTCGGCGCGCTGTTTTATGTGAGAAACATTTCCGGCCCGGCGCTCGGGGGTGAAGGGGTCAAAGGCATCGCGCACATGCTCTGGCCGAACTTCCAGTTCGCCTGGCCATTGCTGCATACCCCTGACCCGAAACTCTTTCCGCCACCCAAGGAAGTCATCAGCCCTTGGGGCCTGCCGCTGCTCAACACAGTGTTGTTGGTGAGTTCCAGCGTCACCGTGACCATCGCTCACCACGCCTTGAAAAAGGGCCATCGCGGCGCGCTGAAAATCTGGCTGGCGCTCACCGTGTTACTGGGCTGCGCGTTCCTTGGTTTTCAGGCCGAAGAATACATGCACGCCTACCACGAACTGGGCCTGACGCTCGGTTCGGGCATCTACGGCGCAACCTTCTTCATGCTCACCGGCTTCCACGGCGCCCACGTGACCATCGGCACCATCATCCTGTTTGTGATGTTGATGCGGATCATGCGCGGGCACTTCGACGCCGATCATCAGTTCGCGTTTGAAGCGGCGAGTTGGTACTGGCACTTCGTGGACGTTGTGTGGATCGGTCTGTTCGTTTTCGTCTACGTGCTCTGAGGCTTACCAAGGTACGTGCGATACCAACTGGCCGCTGAAAAAACCCCAGGCAATCAAGCCGACGGTAATGGCGGCCAGCGCAACACGAACACTCAAGGCAATGACGAGGCGGTTCGAGCTGCTGTCGTCCTTGACCAAAAAAAACAGGCCGCTGAACAGGCTGACAACCGTGGCAATCAGCATCAGGACGATGGCTGCTTTGAGCATGGTGAAACTCCGGGGGAAAGGCGATGCACTTGAGTATAGCTATCGCGACTACCGACTTTCTGGCGACGCCATGAAGCGTTTCCGGCCGGGCATCGTGCCGACCCTGGTGGTCGCGGTGTTGTTGCCCATGCTGGTGTCACTCGGGTTCTGGCAATTGAGCCGGGGCGCAGAGAAAAGCGCGCTGCTGCAAAGCTACACCGAGCGCCGTGCCGCTGAACCGATGGCCAGCACCGAGCTGCAACACAGCGCAGATCCGGCCTTTCGCCGGGTTCACCTGCACGGCCAGTTCGATACCGCCCACAGCCTGTTGCTGGATAACCGTCAGCGTGGCGGCAAGGTAGGCGTCGAGCTGCTGCAACCGTTTCAGGATCAGGCGACCGGGCTCTGGCTGCTGGTCAATCGCGGCTGGCTGCCATGGCCGGATCGCCGCACCCCACCGCAATTCACCACACCGACTCAAGCCTTGAGTCTCGTTGCCTGGGTCTACGTCTCCCCCGGCGCCACCTTCCAATTGCACGCCGATCCGAATACCGCCACGTGGCCACAACTGGTTACCGCAGTTGAACCCGCCAAGCTCTGGACGGCACTGGATCGCGAAGGTTTTGCCTACGAATTACGCGCAGAAAGCGGTCCCGCGACTTATCAGGCTGACTGGCCGGTAGTCGCCATGGGACCGGAAAAACACCTGGCTTATGCCGTGCAGTGGTTCGCCATGTCGATCGCCCTGTTCGGCCTCTATCTCTATCTCGGCTGGCACAACGCAAAGGAGAAACACCATGGGAGCGGCCATGAATCCACCCAGCATGTCTGAGGCGAAATCGCCGGCGAGTCGGCGCAAGGGTCGTTTGCAGTTGCTGCTGATCCTGCTTGGGGTGATCGGTCCGATGATCCTCGCCACCGGCATGTACAAATTGCAGTTCTGGGTGCCGGAAGGTCGCAGCTATCACGGCGAACTGATCGGCAACGGCCAGACCCGCGCCGACCTCGGCGTGCAGGCGCAGGAGGATCGTTGGCAGATACTGGTGACCGCGCCCAAGGATTGTTCGGTGGACTGCCAGCAACTGGTGTACCTGGCGCGGCAGATCCAGATCGGCCTCGGCCGTGATGCCGGGCGCGCCAGTCATGCCTTGGCCGTAGCGCAACCGCTGAGCAGCGAATACGACGCCAAGCTGACGCGCGAGTATCCTCAATTACAGCGCTACCCACTGAGCCTGACCGACTTCCATAAAACTGCCGGCGACCAGGCTGTGCCGCAGCTTTGGATCATCGATCCGCATGGCAATCTGGTGCTGCGCTACGACCCGACGGTGAAGGGTAAGGATCTGCTCAACGACCTGCGCCATTTGCTGAAACTGTCGAACATCGGATAAGGGCATCGTCATGGCCAAACCTGGATTTCGCCTCGCGCTGTTTGCCACCTTGCTGGCACTGATTGTGGTGTTGCTCGGCGCCTACACCCGCCTGACTCACGCCGGCCTCGGCTGCCCGGACTGGCCGGGTTGCTATGGCTTTATCAGCGTGCCCAAAAGCGAAGTTCAATTGGCCCATGCCGAACTGCATTTTCCCGACGCTCCCGTCGAAGCCCATAAAGGCTGGAACGAGATGGTTCACCGCTACTTCGCTGGCACGCTGGGGCTGCTGATCTCGGTATTGGCCGGCCGCGCCTGGGTTCATCGTCGTCACCCGGGGCAGCCGGTGAAGTTACCGTTGTTTTTGCTGGCAGTGGTGATTGCCCAAGCGGCATTCGGCATGTGGACGGTGACGCTCAAGCTCTGGCCACAAGTGGTCACCGGGCATTTGCTCGGCGGCTTTGCGACGTTGAGCCTGTTGTTTCTGCTGACGTTGCGCCTGTCCGGCGTACTACCAGCGCTGACCGTGCCACGGCGTTTGCAGTACTGGGCGACCGCCGGGTTGCTGCTGGTGATCCTGCAAATTGCCTTGGGTGGCTGGGTCAGTTCCAACTACGCGGCGGTGGCCTGTATCGACTTCCCGACCTGTCACGGTCAATGGCTGCCGCCCGCGGACTTCGCCAACGGTTTTCACCTGACTCAACACATCGGCCCCAATTACCTCGGCGGGCAACTGGACAGCGATGCCCGCACCGCGATTCATCTGACTCACCGCATCGGCGCATTGCTGGTGACGCTGGTGTTGCTCGGGCTGGCGTGGCAACTGAAAGTCGTCGGCATGACGCGGTTGGCCGGGCTGGTGGTGATCGCACTCGCCGCGCAAATCACCCTCGGCATCAGCAATGTGCTGTTTCACCTGCCGCTGCCAGTGGCCGTCGCGCATAACGCGGGCGGCGCGGCACTGTTGCTGACGATGGTGCTGGTCAATTATCACGCGCGAACCAGTCTGGTTCGGGTCAAGCAGCAACCCCCTGCGCGCTGGCGGTTCAGCCCGCGCAAACACTCAGCCGGGCCCATAACAATAAAAGGAGAGATGCCATGGCGACTCTGATCGGCGCACGTCACAGTCAGGCGATCTGGCGTGACTACCTGGAGCTGACCAAGCCGAAAGTGGTGGTGCTGATGCTCATCACCTCGCTGGTCGGCATGTTCCTCGCGACCCGCGCCGGGGTGCCGTGGACGGTGCTGGTGTTCGGCAATCTGGGGATCGCCTTGTGTGCCGGCGGTGCGGCGGCGGTCAACCATGTCGTGGACCGGCGCATCGATGCGGTCATGGCCCGCACGCACAAACGTCCCCTGGCCGAAGGTCGAGTGTCGCCTGCGGCCGCGCTGACGTTTGCCTTGGTATTGGCGGTGCTTGGGCAAACCGTACTGCTGATCTTCACCAATCCGCTCACGGCCTGGCTGACCCTGGCCTCGCTGCTCGGCTATGCGGTGGTCTACACCGGTTTCCTGAAACGCGCGACGCCGCAAAACATCGTCATCGGCGGACTGGCCGGCGCCGCCCCGCCACTGCTCGGCTGGACCGCTGCCACTGGGCATGTCAGCGCCGAACCCCTGTTGCTGGTGCTGATCATCTTCGCCTGGACCCCGCCGCACTTCTGGGCGCTGGCCATTCACCGCAAAGAGGAATACGCCAAGGCCGACATTCCGATGCTGCCGGTGACCCATGGCGAGCACTACACCAAGGTCCACATCCTGCTTTATACCTTCGCGCTGCTGGCCGTGAGCCTGATGCCGTACGTGATCCACATGAGCGGTGTGCTCTACCTGATTTGCGCGCTGGGACTTGGCGCGAGGTTTCTGCAATGGGCCGTGGTGCTGTACCGTGGCACTCGGCCGCACGCGGCGATCAACACCTTCAAGTACTCTATTTACTACTTGTTCCTGCTGTTTATCGCGCTGCTCGTAGATCACTACTTACTGTTGAACCTATGACTCGAACCCAGAAAACCGTCTTCATCCTCGTCGCCCTGATCGCGCTGGTCCTGGGCCTGACCATTAACAAAGTGCTGTCCGGCAAAGGCCAGGGCGACCCGACAGCCCTGATCGATGCCGGGATCATTCTGCTACCGCAAAGCCGCAACCTGCCGGCCGTGACAATGACCGATCAGGACGGCAAGCCAGTGGCGATCAACGAGTTGAAAGACAAATGGTCGCTGCTATTTTTCGGCTACACCTTTTGCCCCGACATCTGCCCGACCACCCTCGCCCAGCTGCGCCAGATCAAAAGCGAACTGCCGCCAGAAGCTGTGGCCAAGTTGCAGATCATTCTGGTCAGCGTCGACCCGAATCGCGATACGCCCCAGCAGCTCAAGCAGTACCTGGGCTACTTCGATCCGCAGTTCCAGGGGCTGACGGCGTCGTCGGTTGAAGACATTCAGAAACTGGCCAATGCGGTGAGCATTCCGTTCATTCCGGCGGACACCAGCAAGCCGAACTACACCGTCGACCACAGCGGCAACCTGGCGGTGATCGGGCCGGACGGGACCCAGCGTGGGTTCATTCGTGCGCCGTTGAACAACGTGAAACTGGTGGCGCAGTTGCCGGTGATGCTTACCCGTAAATAACCAACACAACACCCTGTGGGAGCGAGCCTGCTCGCGATGGGGCCATCACACCTGACCTCTAAGTTGACTGACCCACCGCAATCGCGAGCAGGCTCGCTCCCACAGTGGTCCGTATTCCAGGCATAAAAAACGGGGACGCAATCAATGCGTCCCCGTTTTTTTATTGCTTGTCAGATCAGAACGCCGGCAATACCGCGCCTTTGTACTTCTCGAGGATGAAGGCTTTCACTTCCGGGCTGTGCAGGGCTGCAATCAGCTTCTTCATCGCTTCGCTGTCCTTGTCGTCTGGACGGGCAACGAGAATGTTCACGTAAGGCGAGTCGCTGCCTTCGATGACCAGCGCGTCCTTGGACGGATCAAGCTTGGCTTCCAGCGCGTAGTTGGTGTTGATCAGTGCCAGGTCGACCTGAGTCAGCACGCGCGGGATGGTCGCGGCTTCCAGTTCACGGAATTTCAGGTCCTTGGTGTTCTCGGTGATGTCCTTGACGGTCGCGAGGATGTTGTTCGAATCCTTCAACTTGATCAGGCCAGCCTTCGCCAGCAGCAACAGCGCACGACCGCCGTTGGTGGCGTCATTCGGGATAACCACGTTGGCGCCGCCTGGCAGCTCGGCCAGCGCTTTGTACTTGCTGGAGTAAGCGCCCAGCGGTTCCAGGTGCACACCGGCAACGGCCACCAGGTTGGTGCCCTTGGCCTTGTTGAATTCATCGAGGTACGGCTGGTGCTGGAAGAAGTTGGCGTCCAGACGTTTCTCGGCAACCTGCACGTTCGGCTGGATGTAGTCGGTGAAGACTTTGACCTTCAGGTCCACGCCTTCTTTGGCCAGGGCCGGTTTCACGAATTCGAGGATTTCTGCGTGCGGAACCGGGGTAGCCGCAACGGTCAGGGTTTCATCGGCCTGAGCAGAGAACGCTGCAACGGCTGCGAGCGCTACGAGTAGTTTTTTCATTCAGCTAACTCCTTGTGGGCGCCCGTTTGGCGCCTGCCAGCGAATGGCCGGCTCATGTCTTGTTTACGAGAACTGTTTATTTTCTGGAGAAGTGTACGACCAGCTTGTCGCCAACCATTTGCAGAACCTGCACCAGCACCAGCAACAGCACCACAGTGACGATCATCACATCGGTCTGGAAACGCTGGTAGCCGAAACGGATCGCCAGGTCGCCCAACCCACCGGCACCGACTACACCGGCCATCGCCGTGTAGGACACCAGTGTAATAGCCGTCACCGTAATCGCCGCGTAAATGCCCGGACGGGCCTCTGGCAGCAAGGCGTTGAGGATGATCTGCTTGGTGGTCGCGCCCATGGCCTGGGTTGCTTCAATGATGCCGCGATCCACCTCACGCATAGCGGTTTCCACAAGTCGCCCGAAAAACGGCGTGGCGCCCACCACCAGCGGCGGAATCGCACCGGCGACGCCGAGCGAAGTGCCGGTGATCAGCACGGTGAACGGGATCATCACGATCAGCAGGATGATGAAGGGCAGCGAGCGCAGAATGTTCACCATCAGCGACATCAGCCCATAGGCCACGCGGTTTTCAAGCAACTGGCGCGGGCTACACAGGAACAGCAGTACCCCCAGCGGCAGGCCGAGCAGGATGGTGAACAGCAGCGAACCACCGAGCATCTGCATCGTGTCGCTGGTGGCCAGGCCGATTTCCGCCCAATCGATGTTTTTGAAGAACTCTTTAGTCGCTTCGATAAATGCGTCGTACGATTCCATCAGCGCAGCACCTCCATGTGGACGTCAGCTGCAGTGAAGTGGGCGAACGCCGCTTCCATGTCGCCACCGGTAACGGCCAGGGTCAACTGCCCGTAGGGCACATCTTTGATGCGGTCGATACGACCGGCCAGGATGCTGTAGTCCACGCCCGTTTCGCGAGCGACGGTGCCCAGCAGCGGTGCGTAGGTCGATTCGCCCTGGAAGGTCAGACGCACGATGCGCCCTGGAACGTGAGCGAAGTCGTCGCGCTGTTCGCTTTCGTCGATCTGCTCATCTTCTTGCACGAAGCGTTTGGTGGTCGGGTGCTTCGGATGCAGGAACACCTCGGCCACCGAACCTTGCTCGACGATCAAGCCAGCGTCCATCACCGCAACCTGGTCGCAGACCCGGCGGATCACGTCCATCTCGTGGGTGATCAACACGATAGTCAACTTCAGCTCGCGATTGATCTCGGCCAGCAATTGCAGGACCGACGCGGTGGTCTGCGGGTCCAGTGCGCTGGTGGCTTCGTCGCACAACAGGATTTTCGGCTTGGTGGCCAGGGCGCGGGCAATGCCGACACGCTGCTTCTGGCCACCGGACAACTGCGCCGGGTACTTCCTGGCGTGGTCGGACAGGCCGACCCGCTGCAGCAATTCGGCAACACGCCGGTCAATCTCACTGCGCGACAGTTCACCGGCCAGGGTCAGCGGCAGCGCGACGTTGTCGGCCACGGTCTTGGACGCCAGCAAGTTGAAGTGCTGGAAAATCATCCCGACCTGCTGACGGAAGCGCCGCAGGCTGTTGGCGTCAAGCGCGGTAACTTCTTCGCCGTCGACAAATATCTTGCCGCCACTGGACTCTTCCAGGCGATTGATCAGACGCAGCAGGGTACTTTTTCCCGCACCGGAATGGCCGATCAGGCCGTAGACCTGACCGTTCTCAATCGTCAGATTGGTCGGATGCAGGGCGGGAATATCCTTACCGGCGACGCGGTAGGTTTTGTGGACGTTTTGAAACTCGATCACGTAGCGAACCTTGTGGGGCGCGTTGGAAAAGGATCAGCGGTTAGCCGGGCGCGCATTTTAGCCTGTCCGTATAGAGGTTATTAGCATTTATTCCGCATTCAACCTTCCATTTGGCAATAACGCGATCAAAGGTTAGAAAAAAGGAACGGCGCAAAACGTCGTCAGTCACTAATTAGGCAACTCGAAACGCCCCCGGTCCGTGCCTGGGGTATTGCTCAAGAGTCCTGGCTACGGCGGGAGTCGCAACGAGGAGTTTTGTCTGATGAGTACTAAGAAACCTGCCGCAACCAAAAGCGCACTGGCCGGGACCGATACCCCGGACCGCGGGAACACCAATGCCAAGCTCGACAGCCTGGAGCAGTTTCGCTCCGACGCCACTGAACAGGCCCTGCGCACCAACCAGGGCGTGAAAGTCTCGGACAACCAGAACACGTTGAAGG
Source organism: Pseudomonas sp. PDM10 (assembly GCF_014852295.1). NCBI lineage: Bacteria > Pseudomonadati > Pseudomonadota > Gammaproteobacteria > Pseudomonadales > Pseudomonadaceae > Pseudomonas > Pseudomonas sp. PDM10. The sequence goes on from NZ_JACVBJ010000003.1 coordinate 49,159, forward strand.
CCGGCGCCCGCGGGCCATCGTTGCTGGAAGATTTCATCATGCGTGAAAAAATCACGCATTTTGACCATGAACGCATTCCCGAGCGGATCGTCCATGCCCGCGGCACCGGCGCACACGGCTACTTCCAGAGTTATGAAACCCATTCCGTGCTGACCAAGGCCGGGTTCCTACAAGACCCCAGCCAAAAAACCCCGGTCTTCGTCCGTTTCTCCACGGTGCAAGGCCCTCGTGGGTCGGGCGATACCGTGCGGGATGTGCGAGGTTTCGCGGTGAAGTTTTTCACCGACGAAGGCAACTTCGACCTGGTGGGCAACAACATGCCGGTGTTTTTCATTCAGGATGCGATCAAGTTTCCTGACTTCGTGCACGCGGTAAAACCCGAGCCGCACAATGAGATACCCACCGGCGGTTCAGCTCACGATACCTTTTGGGATTTTGTCTCTCTGGTACCGGAGTCGGCGCACATGGTGATCTGGACCATGTCCGACCGGGCGATCCCGAAAAGCCTGCGCAGCATGCAAGGCTTCGGCGTGCACACCTTCCGCCTGATCAATGCCGAAGGTAAATCGCGCTTCGTCAAATTCCACTGGCGCCCCACGGCCGGGACCTGTTCGCTGGTGTGGGATGAAGCGCAAAAACTCGCCGGTAAAGACACGGATTACCACCGCCGCGATCTCTGGGAGTCGATCGAGATGGGCGACTACCCGGAATGGGAACTGGGCGTACAGATCATCGAGGAGGAGAACGAACATACATTCGACTTCGACATCCTTGACCCGACCAAGCTGATCCCGGAAGAACTGGTGCCGATCACCCCGCTGGGCAAAATGACCCTCAACCGTAACCCCGACAACTTCTTCGCCGAAACCGAACAGGTCGCCTTCTGCCCTGGGCATATCGTGCCGGGGATCGATTTTTCCAACGATCCATTGCTGCAAGGCCGGCTGTTTTCCTACACCGATACGCAAATCAGCCGACTCGGCGGGCCGAACTTTCACGAGATCCCGATCAACCGCCCGTTGGCACCGTTCCACAATGGTCAACGGGATGCGCTGCATCGCACCACCCTCGACAAGGGCCGCGCGTCCTACGAGCCGAACTCCATTGATAGCGGCTGGCCGAAAGAAACGCCGTCGGCAGCCCAGGATGGTGGCTTTGAAAGTTATCCAGAACGCATCGACGCCAACAAGATCCGTCAGCGCAGCGAATCCTTCAGCGACCACTTTTCCCAGGCGCGGCTGTTTTTCCACAGCATGAGCAAGCACGAGCAGGAGCACATCATCTCGGCTTACAGCTTTGAATTGGGCAAGGTTGAGCGGGCGTTCATCCGCGCACGCCAGGTGAATGAGATTCTGGCCAACATCGATCTGGAACTGGCCAAGCGCGTGGCGCAGAACCTGGGGTTGCCAGTGCCCAAAGCCGGGACGGTCGACGTACGCAAAACCTCACTGGATCGCTCGCCCGCGCTGAGTCAGGCCAACTTGCTGCCGGCGGATATCAAAACCCGCAAAGTGGCAATCCTGGCAGCCAATGGCGTCGATGGCGCAGCGATTGATGCCATGAAGAAAGCACTGAAGGCCGAAGGCGCGCACGCCAAACTGCTCGGCCCGACGTCTGCTCCTGTGACCACGGCCGATGGCAAGGCCTTGCCGGTCGATGCGTCGATGGAAGGCTTGCCTTCGGTGGCGTTCGATGCGGTGTTTGTGCCCGGTGGCGCGGCATCGATCAAGGCGTTGAGCACTGACGGCGTGGCGCTGCATTACGTGCTGGAGGCGTACAAACACTTGAAGGCGATTGCGCTGCAGGGCGAGGCCAAACAGTTGCTGGATGTGTTGAAACTCGAGGCTGACGCGGGGTTGATCGTGAGTGCGGGTGCGAATTTGATCAAACCGTTTTTTGCCGCGATCGGGCAGCATCGGGTGTGGGACAGGGAGCCTAAGGCCAACGCGATTCCGGCTTAAGGTTTTGTGTAAATAGTGAGGACGCCATCGCGGGCAAGCCATGCTCCTACAGGTGTGAACGACTCAAAACCTGTAGGAGCATGCGGTGCGGCGATCCGACTTGCCCGCGATGCTTTTAAGGCTTGCGAGGACTCAAAACCATCTGCGCAGGAACGTTACGCAGAATCTGCTTCTCCAGATTCAGGTCAAAATCCGAATCGAGCTTCTTCACGCGTTTGGTCAGCAACGTGGTCAACCAAGGGAAGTCCTGGGTGCGTGGCGCCTGAATGCTCACGTCGCACTGGTAATTCACCACATCGGCGGCGATCGCATCCAGTTGGCGACGAAGCTTGGTCATATCAGTCAGGTTCAACGCAACTGTGGTGCTTTCAGCCGTCGGATCGATGACTTTGGCCTGTGGCTTGGCTTCGGCAGCCATGAGCGCCGCTTCGGCTCTATCCAGTTCAGCTTTGCGGGCATCAACGATGGCGTTGTTGACCCCACCGGTCAGCGCCGGAGCCTTGGGCATCAACGACCGGGCGCGGCTCAGCGCAGTGGCAGCGGCATTCACATCGCCTTTTTGCAGCACGATCTGGCTGCGGCGCAGATAGGCTTCGGCCAGTTGCCGCTGGTATTGCTCAAGGGATTGATCATTGGGCGACTCGGCCTGCAAGGCAGCCAGTTGATCTTCGGCAGTCGCCAGTTCGCCGCTGGCCAGGCTTTGTTGCAGCTGTGCGATGGCCGTGGCCCGTGTACCGGTAGCCTCGGGGGCCGCCGGTGGCGTGCTTTGACAAGCGCCCAGTAGCAACGAAAATGCGACAAGGAGCAGATAACGGGAGGGGAACAGCTTCATTCCTGCGACTCTCTATTTGCGCAAAAAACGAGCAAGTCTACACCCCTCGACGGGGCAGGACAAAACTCAGCAGAAACAGTGCGGCGGCCGTCACGACAATCGATGGGCCCGCCGGGGTGTCCTTGAACCACGACAACGCCAGCCCGCCACAGACCGCGAGCATACCCAGCAGGCTCGCGCCCAGTGCCATCTGCTCCGGTGACCGGGCGTGACGTTGTGCCGCAGCCGCCGGGATGATCAGCAAGGACGTAATCAGCAACACACCGACGATTTTCATCGCCACTGCGATCACCACGGCGATCAGCAACATCAGGGTCAAGCGCAACGCCGCCACCGGCAGACCTTCAACCCTGGCCAGTTCTTCATGCACCGTGATTGCCAGCAATGGCCGCCACAACGTCACCAGCAAGGCCAGAACGCCCGCGCTGCCGCCGAGTATCCAGGCCAGATCGGTCGGGCTGATCGCCAGCAAGTCGCCGAACAGATAAGCCATCAGGTCGATCCGCACTTCGTGCATGAAGCTTAGTACGACCAAACCCAAAGAGAGCGTGCTCGGTGCGAGAATTCCCAAAAGCGTGTCAGACGCCAGCGGTTGGCGCTGTTGCAAGGTCACCAGCAACACCGCCAACAGCAGACAGCCTACGGTGACCGCAACGGTCGGACTGACATCCAGCAGAAAACCCAGCGCCACGCCGAGCAGCGCGGCATGGGAAAGGGTGTCGCCGAAATAGGCCATGCGCCGCCAGACCACGAACGAACCCAGCGGGCCCGCGACCAACGCCAGGGCCAGACCTGCAAGCAGGGCGTAGAGCAGAAAATCAGCCATGCTTGCAGCTATCTCCGTGAACGTGGGTAGGGGCCGACGGGGCGGCGTTGACCACCGAGCCATGCAAGTCATGGGCGTGGTCGTGATGGTGGTGATAAATCGCCAGGCTTTGTGCGTTCTTCCCGAACAGCTCGACGAAAGCCGGATCGCCGCTGACCTGCTCAGGATGCCCGGAGCAGCAAACGTGACGGTTGAGGCAGACCACCTGGTCGGTGGTGCTCATCACCAGGTGCAGATCGTGGGACACCATCAACACGCCGCAGCCGTGGCGGTCGCGCAATCGTGTGATCAAGCTGTAGAGCTCGGCCTGACCGGCCACATCGACGCCTTGCACAGGTTCATCGAGTACCAGCAATTCCGGCTCGCGCAGCAATGCCCGGGCCAGCAGCACCCGCTGCATTTCGCCTCCGGAAACACTTTGCACCGGGCTGTCGATCACCTGTTCGGCGCCGACTTCCTTGAGTGCCGACAAGGCCATGGCGCGGTCCACGCCCGGCACCAGACGCAAGAAGCGCAGCACCGACAGCGGCAGCGTCGGATCGACGTGAAGTTTTTGCGGCATGTAACCGACCCGCAGTTTCGGCTTGCGCCACACGCTGCCGCTGTCCGGTTTCAACAGACCGAGTACAGCGCGCACCAGCGTGGTCTTGCCGGCGCCGTTAGGGCCAATCAGGGTGACGATCTGCCCCGGCTCGACGCTCAGTTCGATGTTATCCAGCACGTTTTGCCCGGCAAAGGTGACAGCAACCTGCTCGAGGCGGATCAGCGCGTTGCTCATCAAACCCCCTGGCAACCCGAGCAGAGGCCGACCACTTCGACGGTCTGGCCTTCGACGACAAATCCGACATCCTTGGCGCTACTGATGACCGCGTCACTGATGGATTTCTGTTCAAGCTCGATGGCGGCGTGGCATTCGCGGCAAATCAGGAACTGGCCCTGGTGGGCGTGCCCCGGGTGATTGCAGCCGACGAAGGCGTTCAGCGAGGAGATGCGGTGTACAAGGCCGTTTTCCAGCAGGAAGTCCAGCGCACGGTACACGGTCGGTGGCGCCGCACGGCGGCCGTCCTGCTCGCTGAGCACCGCGAGAATGTCGTAGGCGCCCAACGGCTTGTGGCTTTGCCAGACCAGTTCCAGCACCCGCCGGCGCAAGGCGGTCAGGCGCAAGCCTTGACGTGCGCACAGAGCATCGGCCTCAGACAATGCGCTATGGACGCAATGAGAGTGGTCGTGGGGACGGCTGGCAATCGGTGTTTTAGGCATGAGCGGCGACGAGTTTTGTGAGAGACGTTATTATGTTACCCGTTCTCGCCTCTTCGAGTGGTCATCGTGTCCCGACTTTTTTCTATCTTTGTCGCATTTGTCGCAAGTTTTTTGCTGATCGGTTCAGCTCACGCCGAAGTCAAAGTTCTCACCAGTATCAAGCCTCTACAGCTGATCGCCGCGGCGGTGCAGGACGGCGTGGCGATTCCGGAAGTCTTGCTGCCGCCCGGCGCCTCGCCTCATAACTATGCCTTGCGCCCATCCGACGTACGGAAGGTGCAATCGATCGATCTGGTTTACTGGATCGGTCCGAGCATGGAAGGTTTCCTGCCCCGCGTGCTGAATGGTCGTACGCTGCCCAGTGTCGCCGTGCAGGATTTACCGGGGCTGAAACTGCGACACTTCGCCGAAGATAGCCACTCCCACGCCGAAGAAGCCGACGAACATGATCACGATCACCGTCCAGGTAGTCTGGACGCGCACTTGTGGCTTTCGCCGGTCAACGCCCGCGTCATCGCCACAAAAATGGCGGCTGACTTGAGTGCAGCCGATCCGGCCAATGCCGCGCGTTATCAGAGCAACCTCAAGGCGTTCGATGAGCGTCTGGATGCACTGGATCTTCGCTTGAAGGCGCGCCTGGCCGGTATCGCGGGCAAACCGTACTTCGTATTCCACGAGGCCTTCGACTACTTTGAAGACGCCTACGGCCTCAAGCACGCCGGCGTATTCAGCGTGGCCGCCGAGGTCCAGCCCGGCGCCCAGCACGTCGCGGCAATGCGCACTCGCTTGCAGGAAGTCGGCAAAACCTGCGTGTTCAGCGAACCGCCTCTGCGTCCGCGCCTGGCGGAAACCCTGGTGGCGGGTCTGCCGGTGAAGCTGGCGGAACTGGACGCGCTGGGCGGGTACACACCGGCGACCGCTCAGGGGTATGAGCAGGTGCTGGAGAAGTTGGGGAATGATTTGGCGGGGTGTCTGGAGTCGTTGTAACCCGAACATTTGTAGCGCCCCCATTCGCGAGCAAGCCCGCTCCCACATGGACCGCATAAATCCTGTGGAAGCGGGCTTGCTCGCGAAGCTTTTAGAGGGCGAACGGTAGCGGTGTGCTGACCTTCTGCCGCTGCGCCAGACGCTGCTGAAACTCCATCGGATCGTGAATCAACACGTCCTGCCCGGCAAACGACTCGGCGGCGATCAACCGCGACAACCAGAACCGCACACACGCCACCCGCAGCATGGTCGGCCACAACTCCGCCTCGGCTGCCGTGAACGGTCGCAGCGTTGCATAAGCACCGAGCAACGCCCTCGCCCGTGGCCCGTCGATCAACCCGCTCTCGTCCGAACACCAGTCGTTCAAGGCGATCGCCACGTCGTAGAGCATCGGTCCCGAACACGCGTTATAGAAGTCGATCAACCCGGTCAGGTGAGTGCCTTCGAACATCGCGTTATCGCGGAACAGGTCGGCGTGGATGTTGGCTCGCGGCAGCGCCAGAATTTTTGTCTTCTGCTGTGTGATTTCGTCCAGCGCACGCTGCAGCAGATCGCTTTGCTCGGCATTGAGGTGCGACAGCAACTGCGTGCCCTCTTCCAGCATCCAATCCAGACCTCGATCGGTCTTGCGCTTGATCATGTTGGCCTGGGTCGCAAGGTGCAGATGGCCGAGCAACTCGCCCACCTGAGCGCAATGCTGCGCATTGGCTTCCTTGATGTGCTTGCCGGCCAGACGTGGCTGCAACAGCGCAGGTTTGCCGGCCAGTTCGCGCAAGGCGACGCCATCGGTGGTGCGCAAGGCATAAGGCACGGGCAGGTCGGCGTCATGCAGCACGTCGAGCAGTTCGATGAAGAACGGCATCTCCTGAACCGGACCACGCTCAACCAGGGTCAGGACAAATTCGCCCTGCTCCAGGCTGATGAAGAAATTGGTGTTTTCGCTACCGGCGGCAATCCCCTGGAAATCAAGCAGGCGGCCGAGCCCGTAAGGGGCGAGAAAGGTTTCCAGCTCGGGCCGAGCCAGCGGGGTGAACACAGACATGTTTGAACTGCCAGTACGGGCGCCGCTGCTTGAGCCAGCGCCGATTGAAATTAAGAAACTACTTCCACTCAAAGATCTTCCACGACGGAATCAGCATATCCGGCTGATCCGAGCGGATGTAGTTTGCATCGGTCCCGTCCGCGCGCACCAGAAAATACGGCGGTCCGACCTTGGGCGTGACCTTGATCGCGTACAGGAAACCGTTTTGGCGGTACTCCTGGATGGTTTTATCCCCTTCCGTGCGGATAGTGACTTGCGGCTCAGATGTCGGAGCATCATCCGCCGCCATGACGGCCAGTGGAACGGATGCAAACAACCCAGCCAGCAACAGGCGATTTAGTGTGCGCATGATAACCTTGTCCCTTTGTCGTCAACGGTCCCGCTATTCTAGCGCCGGACCCGCCGAAAAGGTTGATCCTGCTCATGAGCCAAGCCCCCCTCGTCCTGGTGGACGGTTCTTCTTACCTGTACCGCGCCTTTCACGCCCTCCCACCACTGACCACGTCCAAAGGCCTGCCGACCGGTGCGGTCAAGGGCGTATTGAACATGCTCAAGAGTCTGCGCAAGCAGTACCCGGAAAGTCCGTTCGCCGTGGTGTTCGATGCCAAGGGCGGGACATTCCGCGACGAAATGTTCGCCGAGTACAAGGCCAACCGCCCGAGCATGCCCGACGACATGCGTGTTCAGATCGAGCCGCTGCACCAGAGCGTGATAGCCCTGGGCTTCCCGCTCCTGTGCGTCGAAGGCGTCGAAGCCGATGACGTGATCGGCACCCTGGCCCGCAGCAGTGCGGCAGCCGACCGCCCCGTGGTGATCTCCACCGGCGACAAGGACATGGCGCAGCTGGTCGACGGCCACATTACCTTGGTCAATACCATGACCGGTAGCGCGCTGGACGTGGAGGGCGTGAAGGAGAAATTCGGCGTCGCTCCCGAGCAGATCATCGATTACCTGGCACTCATGGGCGATTCTTCCGACAACATTCCGGGCGTTCCGGGCATTGGCCCGAAGACCGCTTCCGGCCTGTTGGTCGGCGTGAACGGCGGCCTGACCGAGCTCTATGCGCAGCTCGACATCGTCCCGACCCTGCCGATTCGCGGGGCCAAAACCCTGCCGGCCAAGCTCGAAGAACACAAGGAGATGGCGTTTCTCTCCTACCAATTGGCAACCATCAAGATCGACGTGCCGCTGGATATCGGCCTCGACGACCTGCAAATGGGCAAGCCGGATCACGACAAACTCGCCGAGCTCTATACCCTGCTGGAGTTCAAGAGCTGGTTCGAAGAGAACCAGCGCGACGCCAAGCGTTCCGGCCAGGAAGTCGTCGCTCCGGTGGCTGAAGAAGCGGCCGTCGATACCGAACTCAAATACACAACGATCCTCACCCAGGCTGATTTCGACCTGTGGCTGAAGAAGCTCAACGACGCCACGCTGATTGCCTTCGATACCGAAACCACCGGCATCGATGCGCAGCAGGCGCAACTGGTGGGCCTGTCTTTCGCTGTACTAGCCAACGAAGCGGCCTACATCCCGCTGACCCATTCCTATATGGGCGTACCGGACCAGCTCGATCGCGACACCGTGCTGCGCGCGCTGAAGCCGATCCTGGAAGACCCGAGCAAACTCAAGGTCGGTCAGCACGCCAAGTTCGACATGAACATTCTGGCCAACTGTGCCATCGGTGGCGATCAGAGCTGCGGCATCACCGTGCAAGGCGTCGCTTTCGACACGATGCTCGAATCCTACGTGCTGGACTCCACCGCGACCCGTCACGACATGGACAGCCTGGCGCTCAAGTACCTGAATCACACCACTACCAGTTTTCAGGACATCGCTGGCAAAGGCGCCAAACAGCTGACATTTGACCAAATATCTCTGGAACTGGCCGGGCCTTACGCCGCCGAAGACGCCGACGTAACGCTGCGCCTGCATCAAACCCTGCAGGAAAAACTCAACGCCATCCCGAGCCTGAGCAAGGTCCTGAGCGAAATCGAAATGCCGCTGGTGCCGGTGCTGGCACGGATCGAACGCCAAGGCGCGCTGGTCGATGCCAACCTGCTAGGCATTCAGAGCGTTGAGCTGGGCGAGAAAATGGTCGCCCTCGAGCGTGAGGCGTTCGCCATTGCCGGGGAAGAATTCAACCTTGGCTCGCCGAAGCAATTGGGCGTGATCCTGTACGAAAAGCTCGGCCTGCCAATCCTCAGCAAAACCGCCAAGGGCCAGGCGTCCACTGCCGAAGCCGTGCTGGCGGAACTGGCCGAACAGGATTTCCCGTTGCCCAAAGTGCTGATGCAGTACCGCTCGATGAGCAAGCTGAAAAGCACCTACACCGATCGCCTGCCAGAGCAGATCAACCCGCGCACCGGGCGGATTCATACCTCTTACCATCAGGCCGTCGCGGCAACCGGGCGCTTGTCGTCCAGTGATCCGAACCTGCAGAACATTCCAATCCGCACCGCTGAAGGGCGTCGGATTCGTCAGGCGTTCGTCGCACCCAAAGGCTACAAGCTGCTGGCAGCGGACTATTCGCAAATCGAACTGCGAATCATGGCTCACCTGGCCAAGGACGAAGGTTTGCTGCACGCGTTCCGCAACGATCTGGACGTGCACAAAGCCACCGCAGCGGAAGTCTTCGGGGTTGAACTGGCAGACGTCACCACCGACCAACGGCGCAGCGCCAAGGCGATCAACTTCGGTTTGATCTACGGTATGAGCGCGTTTGGCCTGGCCAAGCAGATTGGTGTTGATCGCAAGCAATCCCAGGCCTACATCGACCGTTACTTCGCCCGCTACCCAGGCGTACTCGAGTACATGGAGCGCACCCGTGCCCAGGCTGCCGAACAAGGTTTCGTCGAAACCATCTTCGGTCGTCGCTTGTACCTGCCGGAAATCAACGCGAAAAACCCGGCCCTGCGCAAAGGTGCCGAACGCACAGCGATCAACGCCCCAATGCAAGGCACTGCGGCGGACATCATCAAGAAAGCCATGATTGCCGTGGATAGCTGGCTGACAGCATCAGGCCTCGACGCCAAAGTCATTCTGCAGGTGCACGATGAATTGGTTCTGGAAGTGCGTGAGGATTTGGTCGATCAGGTCCGCGATGAAATTCGCGTGCACATGAGCGACGCAGCGAAGCTTGATGTGCCGCTGTTGGTAGAGGTTGGTGTAGGCAATAACTGGGATGAGGCTCACTGAACCGTCTGAAAAGGTGTTTTCCGCTGCGGCATAGTGCCGCGGCAGAAAGACCGAAGGGCGCTTAGTTTGGAAAATTCGATGGCCTATTCCAAAGGCTTTTTAAAAAATTCTGAACTAATTTCCTGAATCGCCACTCAGAGTTACTGAATGGGTGGTGAAGCCCTTCGATGCTCCTAATGTTGTGTTAAGTGTTGGCAGATATCTGGACCCCGCCCTAGCGGTCCGGAACTTGAACCCCGGAACTTCCCCCTCCCCATAAGAAGTCCGGGGTTTTTTTTGCCCGCGGTTTTGTAAACGAGCTTACTCCGCGAGCTCGGCGCCCTTGTCCGCCAGTTCCATCCAACCCGCCAGTACAGTGTAGGCGTCTTCCAGGCCCATGCGTTTTGGCGCCGAGAACAGCTGGATGCTGATCGCATCTCCCCAACCCTTGCGGATGTCTGCCTGAACCTTGAGCAGGACGTTTTTCGCCGCGCCGTAGGTCAGCTTGTCGGCTTTGGTCAGCAAAATGTGCATCGGCATGCCGCTGGCGACAGCCCAGTCAAGCATCAGCAGGTCGAAGTCGGTCATTGGATGACGGATGTCCATCATCAAAATCAGCCCCTTCAAACTCTCACGACCACCCAGATAAGCTTCCAGGTGACGCTGCCAGTGCAGCTTCAACGGGATAGGCACTTTCGCGTAACCGTACCCCGGCAGGTCGACCAGACGACGATCATCGTCTAGCTTGAAGAAGTTCAAGAGCTGCGTGCGACCCGGAGTTTTCGAGGTCCGCGCGAGGCTAGCGTGCGTCAGGGTGTTCAGCGCACTGGACTTGCCGGCGTTGGAACGCCCGGCGAAGGCCACTTCAAAGCCTTCGTCGTCGGGACATTGATCGACTTTGGCAGCGCTGAGCATGAAGGTGGACTGTTGGCACAGGCCGAGGATGGGGTTCTTGAGTTGCATGGGATTTCCGATGTGGGCGGCGCCGGGAATGGACGCGGCGAGCAGTGTCGTTTCCGTTTCAGTGACGCCAGTATATAATGCCGCAGATTTTGTGTGCGCTTTGTCCCAGCGTAGGATGAAGTTCACGAGAGCGATTGACCTTGATTGCGCACTAGAACGCAGAACGCTCTCAACCCTGAAAAGGTCGTTTTATGACGAAATGGCTGCTAGCTGCCGGTGTCTTGATGCCGCTTTATAGCGCTCAGGCTACACAGGATCCGGAAGCTGTGTACAACCGTGTTTGTGGTGCCTGTCATTCCGGCCAACTACCCATGGCGCCCAAAAAGGGTGATCAGGAAGCTTGGACGCCGAGGTTGGCGAAAGGTATGGAGACGCTGGTGCAACACGTGACCCAGGGTTTCAAGGCGATGCCGCCGCGTGGTTTGTGCATGGACTGCAGTGCCGAGGATTACCAAGCAATCATCCAGTGGATGAGCGAGTGATCCCGGTCCATAACTCTTTAACCCTTAGCCGTAGTTGGATTAGCTGATGAACAAATTGATCGTGAGTCTGCTGTTGACCGTGGGGATCTCCGGCATTGCCCATGCTGCAGGTGATGCGACTGCTGGTCAGGCGAAAGCCGCAGTATGTGGCGCCTGTCATGGCCCGGATGGCAACAGTATGGCGCCTAACTTTCCGAAACTGGCAGGCCAGGGCGAGCGTTATCTGAACAAGCAGCTACACGACATCAAGTCCGGCAAACGCACGGTACTGGAAATGACCGGCCTGCTGACCAACCTGAGCGATCAGGACCTGGCCGATATCGCCGCCTACTTCGCCAGCCAGAAAGGCAGCGTCGGTGCCGCCGACCCGAAAGTCGTTTCTCGCGGTGAAGCACTGTTCCGCGGCGGCGACCTGGCCAAGGGCCTGCCAGCCTGCACCGGCTGCCACTCGCCGAATGGCGCAGGCAACGCAGCTGCCGGCTTCCCGCACCTGGGCGGCCAACACGCTCAATACATCGCCAAGCAACTGACTGACTTCCGCAAGGAAGAGGCCGGCCGCACCAACGATGGCGATACCAAGCCGATGCAGAGCATTTCCAAAAAGCTGAGCGATGAAGATATCGCAGCGGTGTCCAGCTACATTCAAGGTCTGCACTAAGACCGGCGAATCGGGCGTTGCGCGAGGAGTACACCTCCTGCAACGTTAACGCTCGATTAATCTGTCGATGCAAGCATAAAAAGGGTGGCTTTGGCCGCCCTTTTTTGTGGCCGCTGCCGTTACACTACAGAACTCAAGCCCGCCAGTACCTGTCTGAAAACAGGTCGCGCGAGGCGACCAAAATTGTCCAGGAGTAAAGCATGCGTAATCTGATCATCAGCGCCGCACTCGTCGCTGCCAGCCTGTTCGGCATGACCGCCCAAGCTGCTGAAGCACCCGCAGCGCCTTATGTCGAACTGACCAATCCCGTCCCGGTGGCCGTGCCTGGCAAGATCGAAGTGGTGGAGCTGTTCTGGTACGGCTGCCCGCACTGCTACGCTTTCGAACCCGTGATCAATCCATGGGTTGAGAAACTGCCTTCCGACGTGAACTTCGTCCGCATTCCGGCCATGTTCGGCGGCCCGTGGAACGCACACGGCCAGATGTTCCTGACCCTTGAAGCCATGGGCGTCGAAAACAAGGTTCACGCGGCGGTGTTCAACGCCATTCAGAAAGAACACAAGAAGCTGGTCGACAAGAATGAAATGGCCGATTTCCTGGCCACTCAGGGCGTAGACAAGGACAAGTTCCTGGCCACCTTCGACTCCTTTGCCATCAAGGGCCAGATCGTCAAGGCCACTGAACTGGCCAAAAAGTACGAAATCTCCGGAGTTCCGACCATGATCGTCAACGGCAAGTATCGCTTCGACGTGGGCTCCGCCGGCGGCGCCGAGCAAGCATTGCAACTGGCCGACAAGCTGATCGAAAAAGAGCGAGCGGCTAACAAGGCTGCTGCCAACTAAGCGCAGCGACTGCCATGCGCCGCTGGGGCACTGAACGCGTCGTTGGCCTGCATGCTCCGCGGGTCAACGAACATCATCTGGAATCGACTGGCCTGCCCACAGACAGTCGTCTGCGTCTGCTCAGTTTCAATATCCAGGTCGGCATCAGTACCGAGCGCTATCACCACTACCTGACCCGGGGCTGGCAACATCTGTTGCCGCACACCGGGCGTGCCGACAATCTGCAAAAGATCGGCAATCTGCTGGGCGACTTCGATCTGGTCGCCTTGCAGGAAGCCGATGGCGGCAGCCTGCGATCAGGCTACGTCAACCAGGTCGAACACCTGGCCCAGCTCGGTGCATTCCCCTACTGGTATCAACAACTCAATCGCAATCTCGGACGCCTCGGCCAGCACAGCAATGGTGTGCTCAGCCGCCTGCGCCCGTGGGCGATTGAAGATCATCCACTACCGGGGCCCAAGGGTCGCGGGGCGATTCTGGTACGCTTTGGCGAAGGTCCTGAGGCGCTGGTGGTGGTCATGATGCACCTGGCGCTGGGCGCTCGCGCTCGCAGCATGCAACTGGCTTACATCCGCGAGTTGATCGGCGGCTATAAACACCAGGTGCTGATGGGCGACATGAATACCCATGCCAGTGACTTGCTGCAAAACTCCCCGTTGCGTGACCTCGGCCTGCTTGCGCCGCAACTGGAAGCGACGTTCCCCAGCTGGCGCCCGCAGCGCTGTCTGGACCATATTCTGCTGAGCCCCACCCTGACCCTTGAAAAGGTCGAGGTGCTGGCACAACCCATTTCCGATCACCTGCCGGTCGCGGTAGAGATTCGTCTGCCGGGTTCGCTCACGGCCGATGCATTGCCCGCGTTGAGTCCTGCCCCTCGCGGATCCCATGAATGAGCGACGAAGCACAGCGCTGGAAAGAGAAATACCTCAAAAGCATCGAACAACAGGAAAAACTCGAACGTCGATGGGACGCCCGACTCGACCTGCTGCGTCGTGGCCTGGTACGCAGCACGCTGGCAGCCGAGGGCACCGACCGCGTCGTTGACCAGTGCATGAAGGAAATGCGTGAAGTCGTGCGCTCCGACGACATGGACGCCGGCCTGGCCGCCCTGCTTCCTCGGCTGGAAAAAGCCGTACTCGACTCCGAACAACGCCGGGAAACCCGGGTTAATCAGACCAGCGCTGCATTGACCGCGCTGGTCTCGCAGCTGCAAACATTACCGCTGCCCCGCGAAGTAAGCCGGCCGCTGAAAAACTTCGCCAAGCAACTGGATGCAAGAGTCGGGCAGGCGCGCGAAATTCCGTTGCTGCTCAGCGAACTGAGCGGCCTGCAAGGCAAAGCCCTGAATCAGCTTGAAAACCCGGCAGAACCCGGCCGCCCTGGTTTACTGCAGCGACTGTTCGGTAGCCGTGAAGCGGATGAAGCGGCATTACAGGTTGCCTCCGGCACCTTCCTGACGCCCGCCCCGCAGCTAGCCAAAGCGGTTGCTGTGCCTCATGCCGAGAAACCACAGGTCTCTGTCGGTCTCGCGCCAGAGCTCGATAAGCCGCAAGTGGCGGTCGCACAAGTAGCGGCGTCCGCTACTGCATCCCAGCCACCGCCGATCGAGGCTCCGCCCGCAGCAGCGCCTTCTCCTGCCGTTGTAGCGTTTGTCCCGACGGTGCTTGAGCCGGAGCGGGCTCGCGCCCAGACTCCAGAGACGCCACCGCACATAGAACATCCAGAAGAACCCGCTCCATCAATCATCGAGCCAGAAATACACGCTCAACCGGCAATCAATCCCGACGAACTGACCCCGGTAGCCTATCTCGACAGCCTGCCGTTGCCCCCGGCCATGGCCGAGGCGTTGGCCGCCGTAGACACTGATCAATCCGAGCCGGATGTTCTCTACGCCCTGCCGGACTCACCCGAGCCGTCCTACAGCTCAGTGGCCAAGCATATCGAAGACACGCTACTGGGCCTGCTCGACGACCTGACGCTGCCCGAGCGTCATCGTCCGCAAGCCGAAGCGATGCGTGATCGCCTGCAAAACGGGTTGAATTGGTACGAACTGCTGCCAATCCTCGACGATCTGGCAACCTTGATGCTGGCAATCACCGACAGTGGCCAGCATGAATTCGAAGCCTACTTGCAACAGCTGAACGAACGCCTCGAGTCGTTCCAAAGCAACTTGCAAGCCGCCAGCGAAGGCCATGCCGACAACCGTTCCGCCGCACGCGAGATGGACACGCAGATCCGCGAGCAGGTCGACGGCTTGCAGAGCAGCATGCAGGAAGCCGCCGACCTGGACGATCTCAAGCACGTCCTGGAAAACCATCTGGAAGGCCTGCTCGGCACCATGGACCAGCACCAGAAGCAGCGGGACGAGCGCGAGCAGGAAGTCGCAGCCCGCCTTCATAGTCTGGCCGAACGCGTTGCGCACATGGAGCAGGAAGCCCTGGGCTACCGCGAGCATCTTGAAGAGCAGCGCCAGAAAGCCTTGATCGACCCGCTGACCGGCCTGCCTAACCGGGCAGCCTGGAGCGAACGGCTGGATCACGAAATCAGCCAATGGCAGCAACACGGCAACACCCTGTTGCTGGCCATGCTCGACCTCGACCATTTCAAACGCATTAACGATAACTATGGTCACCTGGCGGGCGACAAAGTACTGAAAATCATCGCCAACGTACTACGCAAGCGCCTGCGCGGGACGGATTTCATTGCCCGGTTCGGCGGTGAGGAGTTTGTCCTGTTGATGCCAGACACAGTGCCAACGGCTGGTGCGAAACTCCTGGAAAAGCTGCGCGCCTCGATCGAAGCCTGTCCTTTCCACTTCAAGGGTGAGCCGGTCACCATCACCATTTCCATGGGCCTGACTGCATTCAAACCCGGCGAACATAGCGATCTGGTGCTGAAAAGAGCCGATCAGGCTCTATATCGCGCGAAACATGCCGGCCGTAATCAAGTGGCACTGGGCTGACGGTTAATTGTTCCATTTTGTTTAAAACTTCGCGTTGGCCGTCTGCGCGCAAGGCAGTACGTTACACTGTTGCATTACTGTCTTGCGTGTATTGCCTTCTGCCATGAAATATCCAGCTCTCATCGTGTCGCTGCTTCTGTTGGCCGGTTGTGCCAGCGGCCCCCGCTTCGACACAAGTCACCCTTCAGCCAATTACGACAGCCGCATTCAGTTCGTGGTGGTGCATTACACCTCCGCGTCATTGGAGCGCTCGCTGCAACTGCTGACCCACGGCGAAGTCAGCAGCCACTATCTGATTGGCGACGACAAGGGCGCCACCATCTACAAGCTGATGGATGAAAACCTCCGAGCCTGGCACGCCGGGGAAAGCGAATGGCAAGGCCGGACCTGGTTGAACTCCAGCTCCATTGGCATCGAAATCGTCAATCCGGGTTTTAAAGACACCCCTGCCGGGCGCCTTTGGTACCCCTACAGCGAAGACCAGGTCCAGTCCCTGATCGCCCTGCTCAAGGACATCAGCAAGCGTTACGCCATCAATCCCCACAGCATCATCGGCCATAGCGACATCGCCCCGCTGCGCAAGCTTGATCCTGGGCCGCTGTTCCCATGGAAGCGTCTGGCTGCCGAAGGCCTGGGAGTCTGGCCGAATGAGCAGGCCGTAACGCGTCAGCAAGCACAGTTCGAAGTACAACTGCCCACCATCAGCTGGTTTCAGGCACAGCTGGCCCGCGCGGGTTATCCCACGCCGCAAACCGGCGAACTGGATGTTGCAACACGTCATGTGATTGCGGCCTTCCAGATGCATTTCCGACCATCACGTTTCGATGGCACACCGGATGCGCAAACCGCGGCGCTTCTACAAGTCTTGAACCAGACAAAATAATGACGCCCGCCCGACGGTCAGGGCTTTTTTTCAAATCAGCAGCTATAACTCATTGGTAATACTTCGGATATTCCCTATGCCTGCTGCTCGAGAGACACTTCGTAGTTGGTTCTTTCGCCCTTGGTTTTTGGCGATACTGGCTGCTGCCTTGAGCGCGACACTCCTGATGGCCGGCAGCCTGTTCGTGGCCATGCATCAAGTCGAGCAAAGCGAAAGCGAAGTGATGAATGCCCAGGGCGAGCGCTTCCTTGCTCGTCTGGAGCAGCTGTTCGGGCAGTTGCGGGAAAGCCTCGACGACCTGGAAGCCCAGCCGTTACGCGGCTGCGATGACGAAATGATCGCGACCTTGCAACAGGTCAGCTTCAATTACCGTTTCGTTTACGAAGCCGCTTATATGGACGCCTCGCGGATCTGTTCCAACCGCCCCCGCCAGGAAGGGCTGTCGATGATAAGACCGCCAGACATCAAGGGGCCGACCTACAGTTACTGGCTGAACACCACCACCGAACCCGATGAAAACCGCGCCGCGCTGATGCTCGGACGCGGCAATTTTCGTGTCGCGACGTCTCGCGGGCACCTGACCGACATGGTCGACCTGCCACCGGGCAGCAGCCTGCTGGTGGTGCTCGACCACGGTACGCGCGCGATTCCGGTGCTGGGCGTCTCGCAGGCCTGGCCCCCCACCGAACCCTGGCCCCCGAAAAGCCTCGACGCGCTACAAGTGACGCATTCCCGCCTGATTTACCGCATGCCCACCAACAATCCAGAATACCAATTGGTACTGATCAGCCCGCGCACCGGCATGCATGTGCCCGCCGTCTGGTGGTGGTTGCTGCCGGCCAGCCTGGCACTCGCCTTATGCGTGGGTTTTCTGGTACTTCTGCTGGTGCGCCAGCGACAGTCGCTGGACGCCGAACTGAGTGGTGCCATACGACGAGGCGAATTGCAGGTGCTGTATCAACCGATCTTCGACCTCGACAGCCGCAACTGTGTCGGGGCAGAAGCCTTGCTGCGCTGGCGAAGACCGGACGGTACCCTGACCAGCCCCGACCTGTTTATTCCGATGGCGGAGAACACCGGCCAGATTCGCCAGATGACCGACTTCGTCCTGCAACGCCTGCTTGAGCAGCTGGGTCATTTGTTGCGGGCCAATCCGCAACTGTACATCTCGGTCAACCTGGCGGCCTGCGACGTCATGGTGCCGCGTATCGGTCAGGTAATGGCGCGCCTGCTGACCTTGCACCGCGTCGCGGCAAAGCAAATTGCCTTTGAAGTCACCGAACGGGGATTGATCGATGTCGTGGTCGCCCGGGAAAACCTGCAAGCCTTGCGGGATGTCGGGCATCAAGTGTTGATCGACGACTTTGGCACCGGCTATTGCAGCCTCGCCTATCTGCAAACCCTGCCAGTCGATTGCCTGAAAATCGACAAGGCGTTTATCGACGCGCTGGGTCATGACGCTGCAAGTAGCGGTGTCGCCCCGCACATCATTCACATGGCCCAGGCCCTGCAACTCAAGGTGATCGCCGAGGGCATCGAACTTGAATCCCAGGCAGCGCTTCTGAGCAGCGAAGGCGTGAAGTTCGGTCAGGGTTGGCTGTTCGCCCATGCGTTGAGTGCAGTGCAGCTCATCGAGCTGATTACCCGTGGCCGCCGAATGGCCGGCCGACGTCTCGATGACGAAGCCTGAAGCGGCTGCGGCTTAAACCGACAACGCCATATAGAACTGAGTACCCTGCCCCGGTCGCGAATAAACACCCATCCGTCCGCCGTGCAACTGCACGATTTCCTTGCACAGTGCCAGACCGAGGCCGGCACCGCCCTTCTTGCGACCCACCTGTACAAAGGGTTCGAAAATCCGCCCCTGCTGACCATAAGCAATGCCTTCGCCGTTGTCCTCGACGCTGATAATCACCCGCTCCCCATGGCGTCGAGCCTGCAAACGTATTTGCCCGCCGGCAGCGGTGTGGCGCAACGCGTTGTCGATCAGGTTATCGAGCACCCGGTCCAGCTGCGGCTGATCGGCCTGCAATCGCGGCAATGGCCCTTGCACTTCCACTAGCAGGTTGATGCCCTGCTCTTCTGCCGGGCCGGCAAAACGCGCCCGGGCCTGGTCCAGCAAATCCTCGATGGAGCACGGCGCCAACGTGAGTTTCTGCAATCCGTTCTGGTAGCGAGAGAAGTTCAGCAGGTCGTTGATCAACTGCATCAAGCGCTGCATCTCTTCATTCACGGTGTCCAGCAGATCAGCTTCACGCGAGTCCTTGGCAAAGTGCGCGCGCTCGCGAAACAGGCCGAACGCCATGTGCATCCCGGTCACCGGCGTTCGCAATTCATGGGAGGCGCGCAGCACGAACTCGCTGCGCACCCGCTCAAACGCCCGCTGTTCGGTGACGTCATGCAGCACCATCACGGCGCCCAGAATATGCCCCTGCGTATGGCTGACCGGCGTCAGACTGAAGGTCAGCAACCGCGACTCACCGTCGACCTCGATACTCAGGTCCTCAGGCGCCCGCTCCAGGGTCCCGCCGCGCAGCACCAGTTGCAGCTGATCATCGAGTTCGGGGCGCTCAAGCGCCGTACCCAGACCTTGACCGAGACGTTCACTGTCCCAACCCAACTGACGTTGCGCAACCGGGTTGAGGTGTTCCAAACGGCCATCGCGGTCGATCATCAGCAACCCATCGTCGATGCTGTCGAGCACGGCCTGCAACCGCTGCTGGCCTGCGAGCAGTTCATCGACATTGGTGGCCTGATGCTCACGCAGGGCCTCGGCCATGATCCCGAAGCGCTTGGTCAGCAGGTTCATTTCCACGGCCGAGGAAATCGGTAGCGTCACTTCGAAATTGCCTTGGCCGATGTTGTCCGCCGCTTGGGCCAGAGCCTCGATCGGCGCACCAAAACGTTGAGCGATAGCGTGGGCGGTGACGAAGCCGATGATCAGCACCGCCAGCCCCACCAGCCCGAGCAGGCCGGCAATCAGCAGCGCCCTCTCCCGAGCCTGCTGTTCGGTGGCATTGATGTTATCCAGCGCACGCTGTTGCTCGAGGATCAAACCATTGCGCAGCGCATTGAATTTTTCGGTGAGTTCTTTGTTGCCACTCAACACCTGCGTCGAGTCACGTGACAGGTCGTACACCTGCAGAAAGCTCAGGTAGTCAGTCTTGGCTTGTTCAAAACCGAATTGGCGCTCATCACCACCCTGGACATGGACAATGCCGTCGTCAAGCAACTGGAAATAATGCTGCTTGGACGCCTCGAACGCTGCAGGATCCGGCTTCTCGCTGAGCATGATCATCAGCTGATCGCCCAAGGTCTGACGCAATTTCAGCCCCACGTCGAGCGTGACGAAATTACTGCGAATCAGCTCTTCCTGAGAACTCGCCATCTGCATCACGCTGACCAGCCCGAGCAACAGCCCAAGCAGCGCCACAGTGATCAGTGCCGAAATACTCAGAAACAGCCGCGTGCGCAACTTCATCGCCAGTCTCATCGGAGACAGCTCACAAGTTGTACTGCTTGCGTTTTCGGTACAACGTCGAGGCATCGATACCCAGGGTCTTGGCGGCCTGGTCCAGGGTATCTGCCGTGGCGAGGACCGCTCCGATGTGGGCTTTTTCCAATTCATCCAGGCTCAGCGCAGCGCCGATGCGAGGCGCGTTGGTGACCGGGGTTTCAGCCATGCCCAAGTGACTGATCTCGACCCGTTCCTGTGGACAAATGATGCTTGCCCGCTCCACAACGTTGCGCAATTCGCGAATGTTCCCCGGCCAGCGGTAGCCGAGCAGCGCTTCACGGGCTTCGTCGCTGAAGCCCCGAGCCGGACGCGCGTATTCCTTGACGAAACGGGCCAGAAAGCGATCGGCCAGGGTCAGAATATCCTCCCTGCGCTCGCGCAGTGGCGGCAGGTGCAAGGTGATGACGTTCAGGCGGTAGAGCAAATCTTCACGGAAACGGCCGTCGCGGACCATGTCTTCGAGGTTCTGGTTAGTGGCCGCGAGGATGCGCACATCGGCGCGGCGGGTGACCGGGTCGCCCACCCGTTCGTATTCTTTATCCTGGATGAAACGCAGCAGTTTAGGCTGCAAAACCAACGGAAAATCGCCGATCTCGTCAAGAAACAGCGTCCCACCGTCGGCCTGATTGACACGGCCCAGAGTACTTTCGCTGGCCCCGGTGAACGCGCCACGGCTGTGGCCGAAGAGCTCGCTTTCCATGAGTTCGGCGGTCAGGGACGGGCAGTTGATCGTGATGCAGGATTTCTTCGAGCGCTTGCTCCAGCCGTGAATGGCCTGGGACAGCTCGCCTTTACCGGTGCCAGACTCGCCGAGAATCAAAATATTGGCATCGGTGCTGGCCACCTGGCGGGCGGTTTCGAGCACGACTTTCATCGCCGGGCTGTGAGAGTCCAGGCCATCCTTGGGTTTGCGCACTTCGCCTTCAAGGGCTTCCAGGCGTGCCGACAGTTGCCGCACTTCCAGCTGCTTGGCGGTGGCCAGGCGCAATTGGTCGGGGCTGCAAGGCTTGACCAGATAGTCAGCGGCGCCGGCCTGAATGGCATCGACCGCCGTGTCCACGGCCGAGTGCGCGGTGACGATCACCACCCTCATCCAGGGCGCCTGAATGCGCATTTGGGCCAGCACATCAAGGCCGTTGTCTTCCCCCAGACGCAGATCGAGGAAACACAGGTCGAACACTTGACGTTGAAGCAGTGCATCAGCCTGAGCGGCGCTGTTGGCGGTAGCGACGCTGTAGCCTTCATCTTCGAGGCAATAACGGAAAGTACGCAGGATGGCTGACTCATCGTCCACCAGCAGAATGCGGCCTTGATGCTCAGAGGCTGACTCCATTTTCCTACGCTCCTTAATGAATGATCTTGGTTAGTCCCAGAATAATCGGGCAAGTTGCATGGTTGATTCTGGTCGATTTCAGCCACAGCAGCGTAGCTCTCCCCTCACCCTACGGCTAATCGCCTGATTTTGTTGTTTTTTTATCAGATAGCCGGTTCGCAGGCGATTGGCTGTGTCCCCTTGTGACATCCACACCCTCTTTGCAATTCAAAAATATTGAAAGTTCCCACGCGTCCATCGTGCATTACGCACGACTTCAAAAGGACCATCGTGCAGGATGCGTCCGATCCGGTTTCCACATCATCTTTAACTAATTGATTTTATTGAATTTTATTATCAACAAAAGCTGGCATGCAGACTGCAACAGTGTGATTAACCGGGGCATTCAAAAAGTCGCCCCCTAACAAGATCACCACAGAGTGGGAGGAGCTTCAGGATGAGTCGCCAACGTGCCGCCCAGTTGCGTATCTCGCCACTGCATATCCAGCAAGGTCTGTTTGCTGTTATGGCGCTATTGATCACCTTGATCGCCGGCCAGCAGTTTCAGCGTTGGGAGCAGAACCAGCAGCAAGAAGCGCCACGCCTGTCGATTCAGCACCCGACCCAAACTCATTTCAGTGCAGCCAGCAGCAACCAGGCTGACAGCCCCCCAATGCGAATGATGGACGTCGACCAGGCTCAGCCTGCGGATGAGATGCCTCACCAGGAACGTTGGGTGTTCTAAACACATGAACTTGGCGTGTTCGATGCGCCGGGAAAAGCACCACAAGCAACATCTCTAAATAGAAGCGTAAGGAGAATCACCATGTTGAGCTGGGCAATCACATTCTTGATTATTGCCATCATCGCTGCGGTACTGGGCTTCGGTGGTATCGCGGGCACCGCCACGGGTATCGCCAAGATTCTCTTTGTCGTGTTCCTGGTGATGTTCATTGCTTCCTTCTTCTTCGGCCGTCGCGGTCGAGGGTGAATATGAGCGTTTTGTTAAAGACACTGGCGGCCGCCCTGTTTCCGGGCGGCAGTGCCATGGCAACAGCGACATGCCGGCTACCGCTTTCTTGGAAAGCCGGACCAGGGCATGCGGGACTTGTTGATGGAACCACTGAAGAAAGATCCACACGGGTACTGAATTCGTAACATGAAAGAAGCAGCATGGCTTCTTTCCACTGCGCTACCCGAGGACGGTAGACGCATGATCAAGGGGCCGGGACGTTCTGCCTGTTTCAGGGGCGGAGTGACCTACGGGTACAGGGAGTACCTGCGCAAGGGCCGGATCAGGCAGAAGCTGCGACGCAAGTTCGTCGGTCACTCATGGATCGACGGACTTGCGAAGAGCTCGTCAGCGCAAAGTATTGTCCTAGAGCGTTCTGCTCGCCTCCTCCGCGCTATCTCCGCTTAATCCTTCGCAAAACCATTTCGCGGTGTTTCTTTGGTGACCGTATATCGAGAAAACCGCGATTCAACGACCGAGAATTTTCGCGATTAAACGTAGGCTTTTTCCCAAGTTTCAGTCCCCATTCCCTTGTTCAAAAAACAACCAACCTCCTCTGCGGTGGCCGGTTCACGGCACTTATGCCTGCCGAAATGTCGTATTCGAACCGGTTGGGACGCGAGTTTCAGTTAAAAAAGCTCATGCCGATTCGGCATAGGGTAGGCGTTTACGGCATTAGACGTCGCTTCCTTGCATCTGAATAGTTGCGCCTTTTTTCGCCTGCCAGAGAGCGGATAACAAGCGCTCCGGGGCACCTTATACGGGGGTAGATGCACAGGACTTTTTCGCCACAAGCGTTCCAGTTCTTGCATCTGCCTGAGTCAAACGCAAGTAAGGGTAAAGATATGAAGAAGGCAAAGCTTAGCCTCGCCTGGCAGATCCTCATCGGTCTGGTATTGGGGATTGCAATCGGTGCGCTGCTCAACCATTTCAGTGCCGAAAAAGCCTGGTGGGTCAGCAACGTCCTGCAACCAGCAGGCGATATCTTTATCCGTCTGATCAAGATGATTGTGATCCCGATCGTGATCTCATCCTTGATCGTCGGTATTGCAGGCGTCGGTGACGCGAAAAAGCTCGGGCGTATCGGCCTCAAGACCATCCTCTACTTCGAGATCGTCACCACCATCGCCATCGTGGTCGGTCTGGTGTTGGCCAACGTGTTCCATCCCGGCACCGGCATCGACATGAGCACCCTGGGTACCGTGGATATTTCCAAGTACCAGGCCACTGCCGCCGAGGTTCAGCATGAACACGCGTTCATCCAGACCATCCTCAACCTGATCCCGTCGAACATCTTCGCGGCCATGGCCCGCGGCGAAATGCTGCCGATCATCTTCTTCTCCGTATTGTTCGGTCTCGGTCTGTCGAGCCTGCAATCGGACCTGCGCGAGCCGCTGGTGAAGATGTTCCAGGGCGTGTCGGAAAGCATGTTCAAAGTCACTCACATGATCATGAACTACGCCCCGATCGGCGTTTTCGCACTGATCGCGGTGACGGTGGCCAACTTCGGCTTCGCCTCCCTGCTGCCGCTGGCCAAACTGGTGATCCTGGTTTACGTCGCCATCGCCTTCTTCGCCTTCGTGGTATTGGGCCTGATCGCTCGCCTGTTCGGCTTCTCGGTGATCAAGCTGATGCGCATCTTCAAGGATGAGCTGGTGCTGGCCTACTCCACCGCCAGTTCCGAAACCGTGCTGCCGCGCGTGATCGAGAAAATGGAAGCCTACGGCGCGCCGAAAGCCATTTGCAGCTTCGTGGTACCGACCGGCTACTCGTTCAACCTCGACGGTTCGACCCTGTACCAGAGCATTGCAGCCATCTTCATTGCCCAGCTCTACGGCATCGACCTGTCGATCAGCCAGCAATTGCTGCTGGTACTGACCCTGATGGTCACCTCCAAAGGCATCGCCGGCGTTCCGGGTGTGTCCTTTGTGGTGCTGCTGGCCACCCTGGGCAGCGTGGGTATTCCGCTCGAAGGCCTGGCGTTCATCGCCGGTGTCGACCGCATCATGGACATGGCCCGTACCGCGCTGAACGTGATCGGCAATGCCTTGGCCGTGCTGGTCATCTCCCGCTGGGAAGGCATGTACGACGACGCCAAGGGCCAGCGCTACTGGAACTCCCTGCCGCACTGGCGCAGTAAGGAAAAATTGCCGGTGGGCGAGATTTCCAGCAACTGATAGACCGCGTCGCCTGTATCGCGAGCAAGCTTTGCTCCTACAGGAGCCAAAAACAAACCCCGGAGAAATCCGGGGTTTGTCGTTTCTGGCTACCCCGCTATCATTCGCCGCATTCTTCGGGGGATTTGACTGATGCTTAATGGCCTGTGGCTTGGCTTCTTCATCGTGGCTGCCGTTTCGGCACTGGCGCAATGGCTGATCGGCGGTAACGCCGGGATCTTCGCGGCGATGGTGGAAAGCATTTTCGCCATGGCCAAGTTGTCGGTCGAAGTCATGGTCCTGTTGTTCGGCACGCTGACGCTCTGGCTGGGCTTTCTGCGGATTGCCGAGAAGGCAGGGATCGTCGAGTGGCTGGCCAAAGCGCTGGGCCCGTTGTTCCTGCGGCTGATGCCGGAAGTACCGGCCGGGCACCCAGCCATCGGCCTGATCACGCTGAACTTCGCCGCCAACGGTCTGGGCCTGGACAACGCCGCCACGCCAATCGGCCTTAAAGCCATGAAGGCGCTGCAAGAACTCAACCCCAGCGACACCATCGCCAGCAACGCGCAGATCCTGTTCCTGGTGCTCAACGCCTCCTCCCTGACCCTGCTGCCGGTGACGATCTTCATGTACCGGGCCCAGCAAGGTGCACCCGATCCGACCCTGGTGTTCCTGCCAATCCTGCTCGCCACCAGTTGCTCGACATTGGTCGGCCTGCTGTCGGTGGCGTTCATGCAGCGTCTGCGCCTGTGGGACCCGGTGGTGCTTGCCTACCTGATTCCCGGCGCCTTGGCCCTCGGTGCCTTCATGGCGCTGCTGGCGACGCTCTCAGCGACCGCTCTGGCCAGCCTGTCATCGATCCTCGGTAACGTGACGCTGTTCGGGCTGATCATGCTTTTTCTGGTGATCGGCGCGCTGCGCAAAGTGAAGGTCTACGAAGCGTTCATCGAAGGCGCCAAAGAAGGCTTCGACGTGGCCAAGAACCTGCTGCCGTATCTGGTGGCGATGCTGTGTGCCATCGGCGTGCTGCGGGCATCCGGAGCACTGGACTTTGGCCTGGACGGGATCCGGCATCTGGTGGCATGGGCCGGTTGGGACACGCGCTTCGTCGATGCGTTGCCGACCGCCATGGTCAAGCCGTTCTCCGGCAGTGCCGCCCGGGCGATGCTGATCGAAACCATGAAAACCTCTGGCGTGGACAGCTTCCCGGCGCTGGTGGCGGCGACGATTCAGGGCAGTACTGAAACGACGTTCTACGTATTGGCGGTGTACTTCGGCGCGGTGGGGATCCAGCGGGCGCGGCATGCGGTGGGTTGCGCGTTGCTGGCGGAGCTTGCCGGCGTTCTCGGCGCGATCGGCGTCTGCTACTGGTTCTTCGGCTAACCACAAAACCCTTGTGGGAGCGGGCTTTGTGGCGAGGGGACTTGTCCCCGTTGGGTCGCGAAGCGGCCCCAATTTCTGAATTCAAGTTGTATCTGATACACCGAGAACTCAGATTTTGGGCCTGCTGCGCAGTCCAACGGGGACAAGTCCCCTCGCCACAAAGGCTCGCTCCCACATTGGGGCTATGTTGGCTTTAAGGGCGGGGAGGCGGCGCAACTTTCTGCCCTTGCTCAACCGCCCAGCTCACCACCTGCGCCGTCAACTGGTCACTGGCCTGGCCAAACCCGGCCACCACCGCCGGTACCTTCGCATCGCTCAACGGCTGGCGCACTTCGAAGCGTCGGCTGGCGAGGATTCGCTGGTCATAACCGCGCACCAGCAACGCATCCAGACGCACGATGACGCTCGCGTTCGTTCCTTGGTATTCAGTCTGGAATGCCTGCAGGTTACCGCCCAGTTCAAGATCCGCCTGGAAGTTGCTGTCGTCGGTGCTCAGCAATGTCACCCGACCATCAC
Source organism: Pseudomonas sp. PDM10 (assembly GCF_014852295.1). NCBI lineage: Bacteria > Pseudomonadati > Pseudomonadota > Gammaproteobacteria > Pseudomonadales > Pseudomonadaceae > Pseudomonas > Pseudomonas sp. PDM10. Next base: position 75,927 of record NZ_JACVBJ010000003.1, read on the forward strand.
GCTGGAAACCATCCAACAGACGATTGCGCAACAACACCGGTGCCGGGTCGCTCCAGCGCGAAGCCTTGTAGCTGCTGATCAGATCACCCTGAGGGATCACGGCGATCTTCGGGCTGTTCAAGGCTTCGCTGGTCTGCGGCTTGGTCAGGCGTAGCGACCAGCGCTGCGGCGTCCCGTGACTGGCCGATGCGCTGCTCTGGGCCGAAGGCAACCGATAGACGTCGGACGGCTCGGACTTGGGCAGGATCGAGCAGGCGCTGAGCACAATGAAGCTGGCGAGGAGGGCGAGGTGAGTCAACTTCATGGTGTGAACTCCTTGTCCTTGTCATTGCCCAGCAAATAACCGGTGGGGTTGGCTTCCAGACGCTGGGAAATAGCCCGTAACGACGTCAGGGTGTCACGCAGTTCACGCACCGCCGGGGCCAGGCCATTGAGGCCTTGCATGCCGCTGTTGAGCGAATCCTGATTGGTCGTGAGCAGCTCGTTGATGGTCGCGCTGCTCTGTTCCAGAGACTTCATCGCCTGCTCGGCACTGCCGAACATCTGCTTGCCTTGATCGTTGAGCATGCCATTGGCGTTGCGCATCAGCGCCGACGTCTGCTCCAGCATGGCGCCGGCCTGTTTGCCGACCGAGGCCAGTTGCTGCATCGCCTGGCGAATATCGCCGCGCTGGTCGGCGATGGTGCCGGTGGTTTGTTCCAGATGTTCAAGGGTCTGGCTGATGCGATCGACGTTCTGCGAAGAAAACATCTTATTGGCGTTGAGCATCAGCATGTTCACGCCCGCCACCAGGTCGCCGCTGTCGTTCAGCAAACGGGCGATGGGCGAGGGCGATGCAATGATCGTCGGCAAATGACCGTCCTTGCCCTTGAGCTTCGGACTCTGCGGCGTACCACCGCTGAGCTGGATGATCGAGGTCCCGGTGATTCCGGTCAGCGCCAATATGGCCCGGGTGTCTTCCTTGATCGGTGTATCGCCGCCCAGGCGGATCCGCGCCAGTACCCGGCGCGGGTCTTTCGGATCCAGACGCAGGGTCACCACGTCGCCGACCTTGATCCCGCTGTACTGCACGGCACTGCCCTTGGACAGGCCGCTGACGGCCTCGTTGAAAACGACTTCGTAATCCTTGAACTCGGTGTCGACGCTGGACTTGGCCAGCCACAAGCCGAAGAGCAGGGCGCCTGCCACCACAATCACGGTGAACAGGCCGATCAATACATGATGGGCTCGGGTTTCCATGTCAGACCTCCTTAAGCTGTTGAGCGGCGGTCAACGCCGCGCGGCCGCGAGGGCCATGGAAATATTCGTGAATCCACGGATCGTCAGTTTCCGAGACCTTGTCGATGGCATCCGCCACCAGCACTTTCTTCTGCGCCAGTACCGCCACCCGGTCGGTGATGGTGTAGAGCGTGTCGAGGTCATGGGTCACCAGAAACACACTCAGGCCCAACGCATCGCGCAGGGTCAGGATCAATTGATCGAACGCGGCCGCGCCAATTGGATCGAGGCCGGCAGTGGGTTCGTCGAGAAACAGGATGTCCGGGTCCAGCGCCAGCGCCCGGGCCAGTGCCGCACGCTTGATCATGCCGCCGGACAGCGAAGCGGGGTACTTGTCGGCCGCCGACAGCGGCAGTCCGGCCAAGGCCATTTTCACTGCCGCCAGGTGTTCGGCGTCCTCTCGGCTCAAACCGGCGTGCTCGATCAGGGGCAGGGCGACGTTCTCGGTGACCGTCAGCGAAGAGAACAGGGCACCTTTCTGGAACAGCACGCCGAAACGCCGTTCGACCATCGAGCGCTCGTGTTCAGACAGCGTCGGCAGGTTTTTGCCGAAGACCTTCACCACCCCTTCACTGGGCTGGCGCAAGCCGACGATGCTGCGCAACAGCACTGACTTGCCGCTGCCGGAACCGCCAACCACGGCAAGGATTTCACCCTTGTACAAATCCAGATCGAGGTTCTCATGCACGCTCTGGCGACCAAAGCGATTGCACAGATCGCGGACTTCGATCACCGCCTCGGATGGCGCTCGGGTTAGACGACTCACCAGCCCATCTCCATGAAAAACAGCGCAGCCACGGCGTCGAGCACGATCACCACGAAAATAGACTGGACCACGCTCGACGTGGTGTGAGCACCGACGGACTCGGCGCTGCCGCTGACTTTGAAGCCTTCAAGACAGCCGATGGCGCCGATCAGGAACGCGAAAATCGGCGCTTTGACGATCCCCACCAGAAAATGCTGAACGCCGATATCGGTTTGCAGCAGCGACAGGAACATCGCTGGCGAGATATCCAGCGCCACCGCGCAAACCACACCGCCGCCGACAATCCCCGAAAGCATCGCCAGAAAGGTCAGCATCGGCAGCGCGACCAGCAGGGCCAACACGCGCGGCACCACCAGCAGCTCTATCGGGTCGAGGCCCAAGGTGCGGATGGCGTCGATTTCTTCGTTGGCTTTCATCGAACCGATCTGCGCGGTGAACGCACTGGCGGTGCGGCCGGCCATCAGGATCGCGGTCAGCAACACACCGAATTCGCGCAGGAAGGAGAACGCCACCAGGTCCACGGTGAAAATACTCGCGCCGAAACTCGCCAGCACCGTCGCCCCGAGAAACGCCACCACGGCGCCCACCAGAAAGGTCAGCAGAGCAACGATGGGCGCGGCGTCGAGGCCAGTCTGTTCGATGTGCGCGACCATCGGCGTGAGGCGCCAGCGCTTGGGGCGAAACAGCCCGCGGGCGATGGTTTCCAGAATCAGACCGACGAAACCCAGCAGTTCCAGGGTGTCCTGCCAGACCGCGTCCACCGCGCGGCCGATGCGGGTCAGCAGTTGAATGCCGACGCTGATTTCCGGTTCCTTGATCGGCACGCAGAAGTCGGTCAGCGAGCAGTACACCGTCTGCAACAAGGCGCGATCAGCGGAAGAAAGGGTGCAATCGGGGTGTTCGGCAGATTTGCCCAGACGCTCGGCCCCCAGCAGCTCCACCAGCAATGACGCACCCGCCGTATCGAGTGCGCCGAGGCCATTGAGATCGATGTGGGTGTTGTTGTCGTATTGGCCACGGAGCTTTTCGCTCAGTCGGCTGAGATCGGCGTAATGGGCGAGCGTCCAGTCACCCGTGACCCGCAACAGGGCAGGGCTTTGCGAGGTGTCCAGTAGGGCTCTGCCGGGCATTGTGCTGCTAGTCATAAGCTCCGTGCTTGTTCGGTTATTACGCAGATCTGACTAATAGCACGAACCGCGTTACTTTTCTTTGATGGGTGTGCTGTCCATGACCTTGAAGCGCAGCACGCCAATCAACTGACCGTCCTCAGTCAGCACCCGGACCTGCCATTTGCCTGCGGGGTTGCCGGGGAAGTTCTGCTTGTGGGTCCAGGCGCGATAGCCTTCCTTGCGCCCACCATTGATATCCAGAGGGATACGGTCGACTTCTTTGCCGTTGAACATCCAGACGTGATAAATCCGCTCGGCCAGCCCCCTAGGGGCGTTGATCGCGGTGTACGCGTACAGCCCACCTCCGCGAATCTGCTCGGCGCTGACTTCTTCCAGGCTCTTGCCGGGGGTGCGGTCCTGCATTTGGGTGCTGATCGCCACATCCGTCATCCACAGGGTCGCCGGTGGAACCCAGGAGCGCAGCACCCAACCGGCGGCGCCGATACCGACGGTGATGCTGAGGATCGCCAACGCATTGCGCACAGTGCGAATCGGGAAGATCGAGGCCAGGCTCGGGAACGACAGCAACATGGCAATGCCCAGCGCCAGCTTGAAGCTCTGGGCGGTGGTCAGGTGCAAAATGACGGGCAGGGCAGTCAGCAGGGCCGCGAACAGGGTCAGGGTGTGCAGTGCCAGGAACGCCCAGCGGCGCGGTGCCAGCCATTTGTAGTAGAGCGGGTCGATGATCGAAATCAGCGCCGCCATGCTCAGTAATCCAGTGAAGAACAACTGGCCGCTGTTCCAGGTGGTGGTGATTAAAAAGAACGGCAGAACGAAGAATAGACTTTCCTGATGGATCATCTGCGTCGCATAACGCAGAAGCGGCTGGGGTATTTCGCGCTTGAAGACCCTGGCGAACAGCTTGGTGAGGCTGTTTTCCAGCATCAGCCAGACCCAGCTGACCAGCATGATGGTGGTGATCCAGGTCGCCAGACCCTGTTGGCGATCCACCAGCATGAAGCTGCCGACCCCGGATATGAAACCACCGAGCGCAATGACCCCCGGGTAGCGCTTCATCAATTCCAGGATGCGCTGTACGTATAGGGTCAGAGTAGGCATTCGGCGGTTCGCAATAGTCGTGGGAAAAATCCTCGACAGGGTACCGCCCGGACAGCGGTGTGGCGAGGGTCCCGATCACTTTGGCCAAACACAAAACCCGGATTGGAAATCTTACTGTGGTGAGGGGATCGATTACCGTCTGCGATGGACGCGCCAAGCCAACAGACTGAGTACAAACAAACCGAACACCCCGGCAATCGCCCACACAAACTGGTCATCACTGATCAACGGCTTTTCGATCCGCAGGTAGCCCGGCTGCATCAGCAATTCACGCATGGCCTTGTTTGCTTCCTCCAGCGTCACCCCTTCCAGTTCTTTGGCGGGGTCGGCGAAACGGCCGTCCTCGTAGTCCCCAAGGGCACTCCAGTAATAATCGGCCAACGCGCTGTTGCCTTGCACGGCCCAGGCCTGGCGGGCGATGGCGGCCTGCTTGATGCGGTTGAAGGTGCCGGCCTTGAGACCGTCCCTGAGCAACCCGGCCTTCAGATTATCCAGCACCCGTTCGGCCTCGGGCACGTCGTCGCGCTCAAGGTCCGCGTTCAGGCTCATGAAGCCCACACCGCCAAACACCTCGCGCTCGACCGAAGGCCCGTAGGACAAGCCATGGGCCAGGCGCAATTGGCGGTAGAGCGCCCAGTCCAGATAGTCCTTGAGCAAGTCGAAGGTTTCGTCGTGCCGATCTTCCTGCACCGGCTCTGGCAACAGCCAATGCAACTTGGCACTGCCGCCAACAAAACCATGACTCAAGGTGCGCTCATGGGCAGCAGTGGCCTGGATCGCCGGCAGGGGCGGGTGATCGGTCGGGTCAACCGCTTCAAGCGCGCCATAAGACCGTTCCAGATAGGCCGGCAGCAACCGCTCAAGGTCGCCGACGACGATCAGGGTCATGTTGTTGGGCGCGTACCAGGCCTTGCGTACCTTTTCCAGCTGATCGCGGGTCAGGTGATCGACTTCGGCGCGTTCGGGGCATTTGAGGCCCAGTTCCACTGCCAGCTGATTACTCGCTGTGTGGCCAAGGTCCTGACGATCCAGAAAGCGTTGCAGGTGCGAGTAATGGCCGCCGTCTTCGCGCTCGACCACTTGTTTGGCGGCGTTGATGGCGTTGTCGTCGATTCGGGTCTGGGTCAGCAGCGCCAGCAGCAGGTCGAGGACCTTGCGCTGGTTTTTCGCCGGGGCTTCGATGACGAACGTCGTGTCGGCATTGCTGGTGTAGGCGTTCCACTCGCCACCCAGGGCCTGCATGCGCTCTTCCAGCCCGCCTTCGCCCGTGGCGTCGATGCCGCTGAACAGCAAGTGCTCAAGCAGGTGCGGCAACTCCTTGTCGGCGCAGCTGAAATCATCGATGCCGACGCCGACCACCAGACGAATCGCCACATGCCCGCGCTCGGTACCGGGCTTGAGCAGCAATTGCAGGCCGTTGGGCAGCGTATAGCCCTCGACCTGAAAGCGATCCAGGGCAAATGAAGGGAATGAACCAAGCAACAGACAAGCGAACAACAAACAACGCATAGCAAGCTTCCAGGCAACCAATCGGAGATCCGTGTCATCAGCCAGGCCGCCTTCGCGAGCAGGCTCGCTCCCACAGGTGATCTGAGTCGGACACAATTTCCGAGTACACCGAAGATCCACTGTGGGAGCGAGCCTGCTCGCGAAGGCGGCCTTCATGCTGAATCAATGTTACTGACTGACCACTCTGCCAGACGTTCAAGGTGAATGCGTGATGTCAGCAAATTCGTCGGCCGCCAGGGCGCCGGTGTCGGAAGTTTCCAGCACCACATAGGCGCTGATGCAAAACAGTGAATTCAGACGCTTCATGTCGGCAATCAACTCAAGGTGCAACGAGCTGGTTTCGATACTCTGCACGATCTTACGTTGCAATCGGCTGACGTGAGCATGGGCCAGGCGCCGTTCCTGTGCGCGAAAGCGACGCTTCTCACGCAATAACTGGCGGGCACTTTCCTTATCGGCACTGAGGAATACCGACAACCCCAGGCGCAGGTTGGAGATCAACTGACTGTGCAGCCCCGCCAACTCTTCCAGGCCGACCTCGGAAAAAGACAGGCGCTGTGAGGTTTTCTGTTGCTGGACCTTGCGCAGCATGCGTTCGATGAGGTCGCTGGCGAGTTTAAGGTTGATCGCCAGCTCGATGATTTCCGCCCAGCGCCGGCTGTCCTGCTCGCTGAGGTCTTCGCGGGGCATTTGCGCCAGATACAGCTTGATCGCGCCATAGAGCGATTCCACATCATCGGTCAGGCGCCGCATTTCCTGGGTGACGGCGGTTTGCTTGCCGTTCAGCACGTCGAGCATGGCCTCGAGCATGTTGTCGATCAGGTCGCCGATGCGCAGGGTTTCCCGGGCGGCATTGGCCAGCGCCAGACTGGGCGTGACCAGCGCTGTTGGATCAAGATGCCGCGGTTTGGCAGTGCCGTTGATTTCCGGCCGCTCCGGCAACAGCCACGCGCACAGCTTGGCCATCGGCCCGACGCTGGGCAGCAAGAGCAGGCAGCGCGCGGTGTTGTAAAGCAGGTGAAAGCCGATGACCATTTCCTGAGGGCTGAAGTCCAGGCTGTCGATCCAGTGCACCAACGGGTCGAGGACCGGAATGATCAGCAACAGGCCGATCAGTTTGTAGAGCAGGCTGCCCAACGCCACCTGACGGCCAGCGGCGTTCTGCATGCTGGTGCTGAGGAAGGCAAGGATGCCGCTGCCGATGTTGGCGCCGATCACCAGGCCGATGGCAACGGGCAGGCTGATCACCGCAGCACCGGCCAGGGTCGCGGTCAGCAGGACGGCGGCGAGGCTGGAGTAGGAAACCATCGCAAACAGCGCGCCGACCAGGGCATCGAGCAAGATGTCGCCAGTCAGCGAGGCGAAAATCACCTTCACACCTTGGGCCTGGGTAATCGGCGCGGCAGCCTCAACGATCAGTTGCAGCGCCAGGATGATCAGCCCCAGCCCGATACTGACCCGGCCCATCTGTCCAACCCGGGTCTGTTTGCGCGACAAGAAGAAAATCACCCCAAGAAAGATCAGCAGCGGCGACAACCATGACAGGTCGAGGGTCAGCACCCGCGCCATCAACGCGGTACCGACGTCGGCCCCGAGCATGGTCGCCAGGGCCGGGGTCAGCGCCATCAGGCCCTGACCGACAAAGGAGGTGACGAGCATGGCGGTGGCGTTGCTGCTCTGGACCATCGCCGTCACGACGATCCCCGAGATGAACGCCAGCCAGCGCTTGGACATGTTCCGGCCAATCACATGGCGCAGGTTGGAACCGTAGACCCGCAGGATGCCGGTTCGGACGATGTGCGTGCCCCAAATCAACAAGGCCACGGCAGATAACAAATTGAGCAGGGTGAGCATGCAGGCCCCCTGTGGTGGTAGCGCCCCATCGGGGCAAGTTGACGGCGCCGCGCGTTCTTCTACGTTCTGTACTTAAGCTGTAGTTGGCTAACGGACTGCGCGCCAGCATCGCACAGCTAAAGAAGCGATTGAAACAAAACTGCCATAAAAACAGCTTGATGCAGATATGAAAAAGGGGCCCGAAGGCCCCTTTGTCATCACATGGCATTCAGGTTATTGACCCGGAATGTCCTTGCGCAGCTTCACCGGTTCCTGCTGCTTGCGCTTTTTCGCCATGGCGGTGCGCATCTTGATGTTGATCGCTTCCACCGCCAGCGAGAACGCCATGGCGAAGTAGACGTAGCCTTTTGGCACGTGAACGTCGAGGGATTCAGCAATCAGCACAGTACCGACTATCAACAGGAACGACAGCGCCAGCATCTTCAGCGACGGGTGCTTGTCGATGAACTCGCTGATGGTGCCGGAAGCCCACATCATCACCAGCACGGCAACGACGATCGCCGCGACCATGACCGGTACGTAGGACACCATGCCAACAGCGGTGATGACCGAGTCCAGCGAGAACACGATGTCGATGATCGCGATCTGAATGATGGTGTAGAAGAAGTTGCCGCCCTTGCCGCCCGGCTCCTCATTGGTTTCGTCTTCACCTTCCAGCGCGTGGTACATCTCTTGCGAGCTCTTCCACAGCAGGAACAGACCACCGAAGAACAGGATCAGGTCTCGCCCGGAAATACCCTGGCCGAACACTTCGAACAAGTCGGCGGTAAGGCGCATGACCCAAGTGATCGACAGCAGCAACAGGATCCGCGTAACCATGGCCAGCGCCAGGCCGAAAATCCGCGTGCGCGCCTGCATGTGCTTGGGCATGCGGCTGACCAGGATCGAAATCATGATGATGTTATCGATACCCAGAACGATTTCCAGGGCGGTCAGGGTGAAGAAGGCAACCCAGATTTCAGGGTTGGTCAGCCATTCCATGTGTATTCCTTTGTGCGAGTGTTAAACCACGAAGGGCCCAGGCTTCAAACAACAAAGCCTGGACCCGTCATGGTGAGTCTTGGGCTTATAGAGTGCTGAACAGCGGAAAAATCCCCATCAGCAAAGCGGCGACCAGTATGCACATGCAAACCAGCACTGCCCACTTCAGGGTGAAACGCTGGTGATCACCGAAGTCGATACCGGCCAGGGCCACCAACAGGTAGGTCGATGGTACCAGCGGGCTCAGCAAGTGGACGGGCTGACCGACGATCGAGGCACGTGCCATTTCAACCGCGGTTATACCGTAATGGCTGGCGGCTTCCGCAAGTACCGGTAACACGCCGTAATAAAATGCATCGTTCGACATGAAGAACGTGAACGGCATGCTCACCAGTGCAGTGATCACCGCCAGGTACGGGCCGAGGAAGTCCGGGATGACCGCCAACAGGCTTTTCGACATCGCATCGACCATGCCGGTGCCCGACAGGATGCCGGTGAAGATACCGGCCGCGAAGATCAAGCCGACCACCGCCAGCACGCTACCGGCGTGGGCCGCGACGCGGTCCTTCTGCTGTTGCAGGCACGGGTAGTTGACGATCATCGCGATACTGAACGCCACCATGAACAGCACCGGCAGCGGCAACAGGCCGGCGACCAGGGCGCACATCAGGGCCAGGGTCAGGGCGCCGTTGAACCAGATCAACTTTGGACGACGGGCATCCGGGAATTGCGAAACGCTGATTTCACTGTGGTCGATTTCCTCGCCCACCAGGTGCAGCTCACCCAGACGTGCACGCTCACGCTTGCCGTAGAAGTAGGCAATCACGAGGATAGCCAGCACCCCGAAAGCCATCGCCGGAATCATGGGTACGAAGATGTCGGACGGGTCCACGTGCAGCGCACTGGCCGCACGAGCGGTCGGGCCGCCCCATGGCGTCATGTTCATCACGCCACCGGCGAGGATGATCAGGCCAGCCATGATCCGCGGGCTCATGCCGATACGGGCGTAGAGCGGCAGCATGGCGGCCACGCAGATCATATAAGTGGTCGCGCCGTCCCCATCGAGGGAGACGACGAGCGCCAGTACGGCGGTGCCGACCGAAACTTTCAACGGGTCGCCCTTGACCAGTTTGAGGATCTTGCGCACGGCCGGGTCGAACAGGCCGGAATCGATCATCAGGGCGAAGTACAGAATGGCGAACATCAGCATCACACCGGTCGGTGCGAGCTTGGTGATGCCTTCGAGCATCATCGGGCCGATCTTCGGCGCAAAACCACCGAACAGCGCGAACAGGATCGGGATGATGATCAGGGCGATCAGCGCGGAAACGCGCTTGGTCATGATCAGGAACATGAACGTGATGACCATGGCAAAGCCAAGGAAAGTCAGCATGGGAATACTCCAGGCATAGCGCGTCTAGGGAATGGGCGAACCGGGTGGGTCAGCGCAGAACGGGAAGCACGAGGCGTATGGGTGGAGTGACAGCGAAGCGGCGGGTAGAAGAGGACATCAGGATCACCATTGTTGTTGTTAAATGGGCTGTGCGAGCGATAAAACACTGGCATTGGCCAACCGGTCTGTTGCCGGTAGTGGGGGCGATCCTAATCGCGGAAGCTTTCAGCCAGCTTTCGCGGATGAAAGCATTGACCAGATGTGCAACCGGTCGTCGGACCGGGGCAGGGACGTTAAACCGAGTTGACGCCTTCGCGAGCAAGTCGAATCGTCGCACCGCCGCTCCCACATTGGAATGCGTTCCCCTGTGGGAGCGGGCTTGCTCGCGAAGACGTCGGAACATACGCAACAGGAGGAAACAGAATGGGCGAAGTTCATACGGGCGGCTGCCACTGCGGACATCTGCGCTATCAATTCAGCGGGCCTTTGCACGACATCGCCCACTGTCATTGTTCGATTTGCCGACGGGTCAGCGGCGGGATCGTGACCACCTGGATCACCGTGCCCGCCTCAGCCTTTGAATGGGTGAAAGGAACGCCAGCGCAGTACAACTCTTCAACCACCTGCGTGCGGTATTTCTGCGGCAACTGTGGGGCGCAGCTGGCGCTGGTCTCGCACCTGAGCCCGGACAGCATCGACGCGACCATCGCCACCCTCGATCATCCCGAGCACGCACCCGCCGAAAGGCATATCTGGACTGACAACCGACTGCCCTGGCTGCATCTGGATGAACATTTGCCCGGCGAAGCCGAGGAACAGTTGTAAACTGATCAAAAAACAGACAGATCCAGTGGCCGAATCGCGCCCATCCAGATCGCATGCTCGGTGTGGTCGAGCAGATCGTCGCCGGTGTCCGGGTGCAGGAACACCACCAAGCCTTTGCGGTTGAGCGCAAGCCAGGGCAGCACGTCACCGATGTATTGCGGCTCGAACGCCAACTGGCAGCTCCAGTCCGGGTGCGGGCCCACCGGCCGTTCATGGACGCGGCCCATCCTCACTGGAAACAGTTGCGCCGCCTGCTCACACAAGGCGCGCGCCTGAGGAAGGGTACTGGCGTCGAAGTAGACATGGGCGTGGTAGCCCTTGATCTGCTGCATTTGAAACCCTCTGAACCGAGTCGAACCGGCGTTGTTTCCCACAGGTCACACGCCATAGAGATAGGAAGAACGGAGCACGGCCATGAAAAATGCCGAAACCCCGGTGGTGAAAGTGGTGCTTTATGGTGCCATGAGTAGCCTAGGCAGTGCGCTGATGGCTGAAATGCTGCGGCGCCAACATGAAGTGATCGCGATTCTCGATGACCTGACGGCGCTCGCGCCGCGCCCGGGACTGCGGACCAAGACCGGCGATTTGTTCGACGCCAAGCGGGTCAAGCAGAGCGTCGCCGGGTGTTCGGCGGTGATCTGTCTGCTGGATGCACCCGGACTGCCGATGAACAGCGAGCACGTGGAAAAATCCATCGTGCCTGGCCCGGTCGAGCAAGTGCTGGCGGTGGATGCCCTGATCGATGGCATGCAGGCCTCAGGGATTGCCCGACTGTTTCTGGTCGGCGATTTCGAGGCACTGGACGATCCGGAGATAGAAGATCGACTGCAACGTCACGCCGCCGAAGAAATCCGCGAGGCCCTGCAAAGTAGCACCTTGCACTGGACGCTGGTGAATGCGCCACGCGGGGTGCCTGGGCTGACCATCGAACATTTCAGCCACGTCAGCAGCAGCCTGGAGCCGGGCCTCGCCGAACCGCTTGGACGGTTGAGCCGGGTGGCTGTGGGGATTGCCGATGAGTTGCGGTTGAACCTGCATGTCGGCGAACACGTGACCTTCGTCGCGACCGAGGCTATACAGCAATAGACGGTAGCGGCAGGCCATTCAGCGATTGCGCACTGCTGGCCTGCTCAGCCATCAGCCAGTCCACAAACTGTTGAATCAGCGCGCCACGCCGTTTTCGCTGGGGCAGGACCACGTAGTAGCCGAGCCTGGAGATCACCGTTTCCGCAATCGGTCGGCACAACAAACCTTGCGCCAGCAAGTTATCCACAAGGTGCCGCCACCCAATCGCCACCCCTTGGCCGCCAATCGCCGCTTGAATCAACAGCGTGTAATTGTCGAAGCGCAATTGCCCTGGCGCCGGTGCCGAAGCGATCCCCAATTCCCGAAATACGCCGCTCCAGTCGAACCAGTTACTGCTGTTCTCGCCGCGAAGGTGCAGCAGCGGGAACTCGAGCAATGACTGGGATGGCAAGGGCAGGGGGCGATCCTTCAACAGCAGCGGGCTGCACACCGGAAACACTTCTTCGCTGAACAGCCAATGGCTTTCGCCCTGTTTGAATCGGCCATCCCCAAACAACACCGCCACATCAATATCAGTGCGCAGCATGTTGAGGCTGCGTTCGCTGGTGACCAGGCTGACATCCACTTGAGGATTGGCGGCATGGAAGCGGTGCAGGCGCGGCATCAACCAATACGCGGCGAAGGCGAAATCGGTGGCGACCTGCAACACTTCATGTTGATGCTGTGCGCTGATCGCGCTCAACCCTGCGTCGATATTCTGCAATCCGAGCTGAACCTGCTCAAACAGGATCGTCCCGGCCTCGGTCAGTTCGATGCCGCGATAGATCCGGTCGAACAGCCGCGTCCCGAGTTGTTCTTCCAACCGTTTGATCTGCTGGCTGATGGCCGGTTGCGTGGTGCCAAGCTCCACGGCGGCCGCGGTGAAGCTGCGCTGACGGGCCGCCGCTTCAAAGGCACGAAGCAAATCCAGAGACAAATCACCAAGGGCGTCATACATAAGCTGTGCTTATCCTAGTCATTGCCGCGCATGGGCTTTACCACAAATTGCTTGGGCTACATGCTCGATCGCAGCACTCTCGCATAAATATTCACTATGGAATGCCGCGATCACATGAAGCGCAAGAATATTCTTTTAATCATGGCCGATCAGATGGCCGCGCCAATGTTGCCGTTCTACGGCCCTTCGCCCATCAAACTGCCGAATCTCAGCCGCCTCGCCACCCAAGGCGTGGTGTTCGACGCCGCTTATTGCAACAGCCCATTGTGCGCGCCGTCGCGTTTTACCCTGGTCAGCGGTCAGTTGCCGAGCAAGATCGGCGCCTACGACAACGCGGCCGATTTCCCCGCCGACGTACCGACTTATGCCCACTACCTGCGTCGACTCGGCTACCGCACCGCGCTGTCGGGCAAGATGCATTTCTGCGGTCCGGATCAGCTGCATGGTTATGAAGAACGCCTGACCAGCGACATCTACCCGGCCGATTACGGCTGGTCTGTGAACTGGGACGAGCCAGACGTGCGTCCAACCTGGTTTCACAATATGTCGTCGGTGCTGCAGGCCGGGCCGTGCGTACGCACCAATCAGCTGGATTTCGACGAAGAAGTGGTGTTCAAGGCTCAACAGTACTTGTTCGATCACATCCGCGAGGATGGCGATCAGCCGTTCTGCCTGACCGTTTCGATGACTCACCCACACGACCCGTACACCATCCCCAAGGCCTTCTGGGATATGTACGACGACGCCGACATCCCGTTGCCTGAAACCCCGGCGCAGACCGAACTTGATCCGCATTCCCAGCGTTTACTCAAAGTTTACGACCTGTGGGACAAACCACTGCCTGTGGATAAGATTCGCGATGCACGCCGTGCGTACTTCGGTGCGTGCAGCTATATCGACAGCAACGTCGGCAAACTCCTGCAAACACTCGAGGAAACCGGCCTGATCGACGACACCATCATCGTATTCTCCGGCGACCACGGCGACATGCTCGGCGAGCGTGGGCTCTGGTACAAAATGCACTGGTACGAAATGGCCGCCCGTGTGCCGCTGTTGATCAGTGCGCCGGGGCAATTCGGGGCTGGCCGGGTCAGCGCGGCGGTGTCCACTGCCGATCTGTTGCCGACCTTCGTCGAACTGGCCGGCGGCTCGCTGGAGCCGGGGCTGCCGCTGGACGGCCGCTCACTGGTCTCGCACCTGCAAGGGCAGGGCGGTCATGACGAGGTCTTCGGCGAGTACATGGCTGAAGGCACTATCAGCCCGCTGATGATGATTCGCCGTGGCGCCTACAAATTCATCTACAGCGAAGACGACCCTTGCCTACTCTTCGACGTACACAACGACCCGCGCGAACTGGAAGAACTCAGCCAGTCGCCGCAACATCAGTCGCTTTTCGATGAATTTCTCGCCGAAGCCCGGGCCAAATGGGATATCCCGGCGATCCACCAACAGGTGCTCGCCAGCCAACGACGCCGACGTTTCGTCGCCAAGGCATTAACCATCGGCAAGCTGAAGAGCTGGGATCACCAGCCGCTGGTGGACGCCAGTCAGCAGTACATGCGCAACCACATCGACCTCGACGATCTGGAGCGTAAAGCACGTTATCCACAACCCTGCCAAAACCAATAATGTTAAGGGGAATGCCATGCGTAGGTTATCCACAGCAATGACGGTCGGGCTTCTGGCTCTGGGCAGTGCATCGGCGTATGCCGAGCAGAGTTGCGAGACGGTGAAAATGGCCGACCCTGGCTGGAGCGACATTGCCGCCACCAACGCCATCACCGGGTTTCTGCTGGACGGCATGGGCTATAAGGCCAAGGTCGACACACTTGCAGTGCCGATCACCTTTGGCGGCTTGAAAGATGGTCAGGTCGACGTGTTTCTCGGTAACTGGATGCCGGCGCAACAGGGCTTCTACGACAAGTTCGTGGCCACCGGCGATGTCACGCAACTGGCGAAGAACCTCGACGGCACCGAATTCACCCTCGCGGTCCCGGATTACGTCTGGGACGCGGGTGTGCATAACTTTTCCGACCTGAACAAGTACGCCGACAAGTTCGACAAGAAGATCTACGGCATCGGCTCCGGCGCTCCCGCCAACATCTCGCTGCAGGAAATCATCAAGAAGAACGACTTCGACATGGGCCAGTGGAAACTGGTCGAGTCCAGCGAGCAGGCGATGCTGGCCGAAGTGTCTCGCGCGGTGAAAAAACAGAAGTTCGTGACCTTCCTCGGCTGGACCCCGCACCCGATGAACGTGCAACTGAAAATGCATTATCTCAAGGGCGGCGAGAAGTACTTCGGCGATACCGGCAGCGTTCATACGCTGACCCGCAAAGGTTATGCACAGGCCTGCCCGAACGTCGGCAAACTGCTCACCAACCTGAGTTTCACCCAGGAAATGGAGAACAGCATCATGGCCGAGGTGGTGAACAAGAAGGTCAGCAATACTGATGCGGCGAAGGCGTGGATCAAGGCGAATCCGGCGGTGCTGGATAAGTGGCTGGACGGGGTGAAGACCGTGGATGGGAAGGATGCGTTGCCAGCGGTGAAAGCGAAGCTTTGATCGGGTGATGCTGGATTCTGTGTCTGGTTCAGGATCGACCCCTCACCCCAGCCCTCTCCCCACGGGGGAGAGGGGGAAAGGGGGAAAGGGGGCCGATCTGTGTTGTTATTAAATCTGGTGTTCGACTCGGTAATTCAGGTCGCAGGATTCCTTACTGTCACCTCGGTCAGTCCCCTCGCCCCTCTGGGGAGAGGGTTAGGGTGAGGGGTGGATTCATCTGACACTCCTCACAACCCTGCTACCCTTGCGCAAAATCTCACCCGAGAGGACCCATGGCCTTTCCAAGCCGCCATTCGCTCTTCCCCTTCCTCAGCTGGATGCCTCGGCAAACCCGCGCCAGTGTCGGTCGTGACCTGATTGTCGGTCTCAGCGGCGCGATTCTCGCGTTGCCGCAATCCATTGCCTACGCGCTGATCGCCGGTCTCCCACCTGAATACGGTCTGTACGCGGCGATTATCCCGGTGCTGATCGCCTGTCTCTGGGGGTCTTCGTGGCATTTGATCTGCGGTCCTACGGCGGCGATTTCTATCGTCTTGTACGCCAGCGTCAGTCCTCTGGCCGTTCCGGCGTCAGAGGACTACGTCACCCTGATCCTGTTGCTGACGCTGCTTGCCGGCATTTTCCAGTGGCTGCTCGGTTTGCTGCGCTTCGGCGCCTTGGTGAATTTCGTCTCGCACTCGGTGGTGCTGGGTTTCACCCTCGGCGCGGCGGTGGTGATTGCCATCGGCCAACTGCCGAATTTGTTGGGGCTGGATTTGCCCAACCAGGCAACAGCGCTGAACAGCTTGATGATGCTCTTCAGTCACCTCGGCGAAGTGGATAAACCGTCGTTGATGCTGGGCCTGGCGACCGTCGTCGTGGGCGTGATCCTCAAATTGTTCCTGCCACGCTGGCCGACGCTATTGATCACCCTGGTGCTGAGCGGATTGCTGGTCTGGCTCTGGCCATCGATGTTCAGTCATGTGAAGTTGGTCAGTGCGTTTGTCGGGCGGCTGCCGCCCTTCAGCCCGCTGCCGCTGGATCTGGACCTGATTCTGCGCTTGTTACCCAGTGCGGTGGCGGTGGGCATGCTCGGGCTGGTCACCAGTCTGTCGATTGCCCGATCCTTGTCGGCCCGCTCCCAGCAGTTGCTCGACGCCAATCAGGAAGTCCGCGCCCAGGGTTTGTCGAACATGGTCGGTGCGTTTTTTTCCGGATCGCTGTCAGCCGGTTCCTTCACCCGCTCGGGCCTGAGCTACGAAGCGGGCGCCTGCTCGCCGATGGCCGGGGTTTTTTCGGCGGTGTGGGTGGCGATGTTCGCCATCTTCGGCGCGAATTTGATCGCGCACATTCCGATCCCGGCCATGGCCGGCAGCATTTTGTTGATCGCCTGGGGGCTGGTGGATCATCGCGGTATTCGCGCGTTGTTGCGGGTCAGCCGCGCCGAATTCCTGGTCATGGCGCTGACCTGTGTCGCCACGCTGCTGCTGGAGTTGCAGACCGCGATCTACGCCGGAGTGCTGGCTTCGCTGTTCTTCTACCTCAAACGCACCTCGCAACCGCGGGTCCAGCATTGGCAGGATGGGGATGAAGACATTCTGCGGGTTGGCGGTTCGATCTTTTTCGGCGCCAGCCATTACCTGCAAGTACGCCTGCAGCGGATGCACGGCGCACGCGTGGTGATCGAAGCGCAGCAGATCAACTTCATCGACTATTCAGGCGTGGAGATGCTGCACCAGGAAGCGCGGCGGCTATTGCGCCAGGATCGCACCCTGACCCTGCGGCGCGCGCGGCCGCAGGTGGTGGAAGAGTTGCGGAAGCTGGAAGGGGCGGAGAAATGCCCGATCCGGTTTGAGGACTGATCTGAAATCGGTGTCGCGGCCATTCGCGAGCAAGCCCGCTCCCACAGGTTTTCGGTGATCCTTGTGGGAGCGGGCTTGCTCGCGAAGCTTTTAAAGGGCCAACTGCCGACGCAACTCGGCCAGCACCGGCGCCGTATCCGGGCGCACACCGCGCCACAGGAAGAAGGCTTCTGCCGCTTGTTCAGCGAGCATCCCCAAGCCATCCATCGATACCGCCGCGCCATGTTCACTGGCCCAACGGCAGAACGAGGTCGGCTCCTTGCCGTACATCATGTCGTAGCACACCGTTTTTCCCGGCTCGATCAAACTGCTGGCAATCGGCGGTACATCCCCTGACAGACTGGCGGACGTCGCGTTAATGATCAGGTCCACCGACTCCTTCAACCAATCAAAACCACTGGCCGACACCGGCCCCAGGTCGGCGAACAATTCCGCCAACAGTTCGGCTTTTTCCACCGTGCGGTTGGCGATGATCACCGAGGCGGGTTGCTCGGCCAGCAACGGCTCCAGCGCGCCGCGCACCGCACCGCCGGCACCGAGCAGCAGGATGCGCTTGCCCTTGAGGCTGAAACCGGCGTTGACCGTCAGGTCCCGCACCAGTCCGGCGCCATCGGTGTTATCGCCCAGCAGGCTGCCATCGGCCAGTTTGCTCAGGGTGTTCACCGCACCGGCGCGTTGCGCCCGCGCCGTCAGACTGTTCGCCAGACGATAGGCTTCTTCCTTGAACGGCACCGTCACATTCGCCCCGCGACCTTCGAGGAAAAACGTCCGGGCGCAGGTGGAAAAATCGTCGAGGGGCGCCAGCAACGTGCTGTATTCCAGTTTTTGAGCCGTCTGCTCGGCGAACAGACGGTGGATCAACGGCGACTTGCTGTGGCCAATCGGGTTACCGAATACGACGTAACGGTCCATCAGAATTCCTCGTTCAGGCCTTGGCCAACCAATCACGGTCTTGCAGGAAGTACTCGGTCAGCCGTGCTTCTTCGCTGCCCGGCTCGGCTTTCCAATCGTAACTCCAGCGAACTTGCGGCGGCAGGGACATCAGGATCGACTCGGTACGCCCACCCGATTGCAGACCGAACAGCGTGCCGCGATCGTAGACCAGGTTGAACTCAACGTAGCGCCCACGGCGGAATTCCTGGAATTCACGCTGTTTGGCGGTAAACGCATCGTTTTTACGGCGCTGCACGATCGGTAGGTAAGCGTCGATGAACGCATCACCGATGGCACGCATGAAGGCGAAACAAGTGTCGAAGTCCCACTCGTTCAAGTCATCAAAGAACAGGCCGCCGATGCCGCGCGGCTCGTGGCGATGCTTGATGTGGAAGTAGCTGTCGCACCAGGCCTTGTAGCGCGAGTAAACGTCCGGACCGAACGGCGCGCAGGCCTGCTCGGCGACGCGGTGCCAATGCACGCAGTCTTCTTCATTGCCGTAGTAAGGGGTCAGGTCGAAGCCACCGCCGAACCACCAGACCGGTTCTTCGCCTTCTTTTTCAGCAATGAAAAAGCGCACGTTGGCGTGGGACGTCGGCACATGCGGGTTGTGCGGGTGAATGACCAAAGAGACGCCAAGGGCTTCGAAGCCACGGCCGGCCAGTTCTGGCCGATGGGCGCTGGCGGACGGTGGGAGGCCGCTGCCGAAGACGTGGGAAAAGTTGACGCCGCCCTTTTCGATGACCGCGCCGTTTTCGATCACCCGGGTGCGACCGCCACCACCGGCAGGCCGGGTCCAGGCGTCTTCGACGAACTGCGTGCCGCCGTCTTCAGCTTCGAGGGCCGCGCAAATACGGTCTTGCAGGTCGAGCAGGTAGGCTTTTACGGCCTCGGTGCGGGTCGTCATGTCATCACCTTGAATCGGGCAAAGCTACGCGGCGCTCCATGGGAGCGGGGCCGGCGCAAATGGGCGCGTAGCATAACATCGCAGATGGGCCTGCCGCAGTTGACGAAGATCATGGTTAGGAGTCCGATAGGGAGCTTCGCAAGACGACCTAAGGAGAGTTCTGATGGCAAAGCGTATCCAGTTCCGCGCCCATGGCGGCCCCGAAGTGCTCGAATATGTTGACTACCAACCCGCCGAGCCCGGCCCGCAGCAGGTTCGCGTCACCAATAAGGCCATCGGCCTGAATTTCATCGACACCTATTACCGCAGCGGTCTCTATGCACCGCCAGCCCTGCCATCGGGCCTGGGCTCGGAAGGTGCGGGCGTGGTCGAGGCGGTGGGCAGTGAAGTCACCCGGTTCAAAGTGGGTGATCGCGTGGCGTATGGCAGCGGTCCGTTGGGCGCTTACAGCGACGTTCACGTGTTGCCGGAGGCCAATCTGGTGCATCTGCCGGACGCGATCAGCTTCGAACAGGCCGCCGGCGTAATGCTCAAGGGCCTGACCGTGCAGTACCTGTTGCGTCAGACCTATGAACTCAAAGGTGGCGAAACCATCCTGTTTCACGCTGCAGCGGGTGGCGTCGGCTCCCTGGCTTGCCAATGGGCCAAGGCCTTGGGCGTGAAGTTGATCGGCACGGTCAGCTCACCGGAGAAAGCTGCGCTGGCCAAGGCCAACGGCGCTTGGGCAACCATCGATTACAGCCATGAAAACGTCGCACAGCGCGTACTGGAATTGACTGACGGGAAAAAAGTCCCGGTGGTGTACGACGGTGTGGGCAAGGACACTTGGCTGACTTCGCTGGATAGCGCGGCGCCTCGCGGTCTGGTGGTGAGCTTCGGAAATGCGTCGGGCGCGGTAGACGGGGTGAACCTGGGGATTCTGTCGGCGAAGGGTTCGTTGTACGTGACCCGCCCGACCCTGGCGACTTACGCCAACAATGCTGAAAACCTGCAGCGTATGGCGGATGAACTGTTCGAGATGATCATCAGCGGCAAGCTGAAAGTGGACATTAGCCAGAAGTATCCGTTGGCCGAAGCGGCGAAGGCGCAGACCGAGTTGTCGGCGCGACGTACGACTGGTTCGACTGTTTTGTTGCCTTGAGGACGCCATCGCGAGCAGGCTCGCTCCCACAGTGGATCGGCGTCGAACACGAAATCCGTGTTCACTGAAGATCTAATGTGGGAGCGAGCCTGCTCGCGATTGGCTGCGCCGCGGTGTCAGTCCGGGCGCACCACGTTGCCCGTCGCCAGATCCCGAATCACGCTCGGATTCTTGCGCCCACCCAGATTCCCACCCAACACGTAATCCACCTGCCCACGGAAATACTGCTCGACGCGAATCCGCGTCCGCGCCGCCGGTTGGCCCTGCGGGTTGGCCGACGTTGAAACCAACGGCCCGACCACCGCGCACAAATCCCGCACCAACGGGTGATCGCTGACCCGCAGCGCCACCGTTTCATGCACGCCGGTAATCCACTGCGGCAACATATTCTGATGCGGCACCAGCCAGGTGTTCGGCCCTGGCCAGGTGCTGGCCATGCGATCCATCCACAATTCAGGAAAGTCTTCGAAGAGGAAGTCGAACTGGCGAATGTTGTCGGCCACCAGAATCAACCCTTTTTCCACCGACCGACCCTTGATCGCCAGCAGACGATAGACCGCCTCTTCGTCCCACGGGTCGCACCCCAGACCCCAGACCGCCTCGGTTGGGTAGGCAATCACCGCGCCTGCGCGAATGGCTCGTGCGGCTTGTTGCACACGCCAACTGTTGACCATGAAAAACTCTCCGGAATAAGGCTCTGCGCAGTTTACCGATCTTCCTTATAAAACCTAGCTCACCCGCGCAAACCAACGCCCGCTTTCGCAGACCGCCCGGCCGTCCATTTCCAGCTCCGTCAGCGCTGCCAGCACTTTGGGCAATGCCCAGCCGCTGGAGGCGCACAACGCTTCACTGGTGTGGGGCGCGGCATGCAGCAGCATGAGCAACGGATGTGTCACCGCTGGTGTCGCTGTGGATAACGGCAACTGCTGCCAGCCGCGCAACGCTTCAAGGATATGCTCGATGGTTTCCACCAGCACCGCACCGTCGCGGATCAGCTGATGACACCCTTTTGCGCCGGGGTGATGAATCGACCCGGGAATCGCATACACCTCGCGCCCTTGTTCCGCCGCCAGCCTCGCGGTGATCAACGAACCGCTTGCGACACTCGCCTCGACCACCAGCACGCCGAGGGATAAACCGCTGATGATCCGATTGCGCCGGGGGAAGTTACTGGCGGTCGGTCCGGCGTCCAGCGGGAACTCCGAAAGCACTGCGCTGCCCGAGGCAATCATCGCGTCTGCCAGCCGTCGATTGCGCTGTGGATAAAACTTTTCAAGTCCCGTGCCAAGTACACCGACCGTTCGCCCGCCCACGTCCAAAGCGGCTTGATGGGCGGCAGCATCGATGCCCAGCGCCAGACCGCTGGTAATGACAAACCCGGCGCCGGCCAGACTGCGGGAAAAGGCGGCGGCGGTGTCCATGCCCGGCCGCGAAGCGCGACGGCTACCGACCATCGCCAGTTGCGGTTTTTCCAGAATGCCGGGATCGCCCGCCACGAATAACAGCGGCGGCGCATCACTGATTTCCGCCAGCAGTGCCGGGTAGTCCGGTTGGTCCCACATCAGTAAATGCTGGCCCGGACGCTCTAACCAGGCCAAAGCATGGCTCGCGCCATCGCGGATTTCACTGGAGCGCCTGGCCTCCGCACAAGCGAGGGGCAAACCCAACGAACGCCAGGCACTGGCCGGTGCGCTGATAGCCTTGGACGCCGAGCCGAAGGCCTCAAGCAATTTCTTGAATCGCACAGGACCGAGTTCCGGCAGGCGATGCAAACGTAAACGAGCTTCCAGTTCCGCAGGGGAAACCGGTGCAAAAGCAGACAGCGACATGGATCATCCTTGATCGTTATGAGCCCCGTTCAAACGGGAATAAGCTGTGGATAACTCTGTTGGTAACTTGTGGAGCCTGTTAAGGATTTCGCACCTTGTCCAGCACCGCCAGGGAGCGTGATGCGTAGAGCACCAGCCCGTAGCTGAGCTTGTCATAGGTGCGGAAAACCATCAGCAGACCGGCGCGCTCATCCGGGATTTTCAGTGGCTGACCGGTGATCCGGTCACGCACGGTTTCACCGGTTTTCAACACCACCAACACGTTGCCTTCGACCAAGCCATCGCGCTGGCCCTTGTTCAGGGTGACCACATCCATCGCGCCAATTTGGGTAACCCCGCGCGGCACGTCGATGATCAACCCGTTGATCTGGTTTTTTGGCGCACTGGGCATGAAGGTCGAGTTGATGGAGCGCTCTTCACCGCTGAACAAGCGGTCACCGAGGCGGACTTCCTGGGTGGTGCGTTGCAGCGCCAGGGTGGCAACGTCGCCTTCGGTGGCCACAATCTCGCCACCGCCGATGTCGTCGGCGTTGATCCCCAAAAACTCTTTACTCACAGGGTCGATGTAGACCTTGCCCTGACGGAAGATGCCGTAAACCGGTTGAGCCGGGTCGAAATGGCCGCGAGCGAAGATTCGGTCACCGGTGCCACTGAGCACACGTTCGGCATCGCCGGCGACGATATAAGGCGCCTTGTCGAAGTCCTCGACCTTGTCGACGATGCGGTTGCTCAGCAGAAAGCTGTTGATCGATTCCAGCGGAATACTCGGGATCGCATTGGCAACCGGGCTACTGCGGATGCGTGGCGACAGCTTGATGGTGCCCCGGGACGCGCCACGGTTGAGGGTCAGGCGTGGTTGCCCATTGACGTAGACCAGCGACAGCGAGTCGCCGGGATAGATGAGATTGGGATTTTCGATTTGTGGATTGGCCTGCCAGAGCTCCGGCCATTTCCACGGCTCACGAAGGAATTTCCCCGATATGTCCCAGAGTGTGTCACCGGATTCCACGGTGTATTGCTGTGGAAAACCTTCCTTGAGTTGCACTTGCCCGTGCGCCAAACCGGCCGAGGCCAGAAGGAGCAAGGCGAGTAGTGATTTCCTCATGCGGTGAATCCCTTTATTATGTGCATTCGCGTAGAACGCCAGAGCCCTCGTGGCTCGCTCCTGATTCTTTACCAAAAAGAGAAGGAGCTACGTTTTACAACGGTAGCCTGCATCTTCGGACCCGCCAGGCCATCGACCCGACATTACCTCACATGTGCAGCAATTGAGCTTATGGCCATTTTAGACATCCTCGAATTCCCCGATTCGCGCCTGCGCACTATCGCCAAACCAGTGGCCGTAGTGGACGACGAAGTGCGTCAGTTGGTCGATGATATGTTTGAAACAATGTATGAAGCGCCAGGCATCGGCCTCGCCGCGACCCAGGTCAACGTGCACAAACGTATCGTCGTGATGGACCTCTCCGAAGACCGCAGCGAACCGCGGGTGTTCATCAACCCCGAGTTCGAAACCCTGACCGACGAGATGGAGCAATACCAGGAAGGCTGCCTCTCGGTGCCGGGCTTCTACGAAAACGTCGATCGCCCACAGAAGGTCAAGGTCAAGGCCCTGGACCGCGACGGCCAGCCTTACGAACTGATCGCCGAAGGCCTGCTCGCCGTGTGCATCCAGCATGAATGCGACCACCTGAATGGCAAATTGTTCGTCGACTACCTGTCCAATCTCAAACGCGACCGAATCAAGAAGAAACTGGAAAAGCTCCATCGCCAGAACGCTTGATGCCCTCCTTTCAAAGGCTTGCTGCGGCAAGCCTTTTTCTTTTGCGAGACCTTTTGAATGACTGAGCCACTGCGCATCGTCTTTGCCGGCACCCCGGAATTCGCCGCCGAACACCTCAAGGCCCTGCTCGACAGCCCTTACGAGATCGTCGCGGTCTACACCCAACCGGACCGTCCGGCGGGTCGCGGGCAAAAGTTGATGCCAAGTCCGGTCAAGCAGTTGGCTCTGGAAAACAACATCCCGGTGCTGCAACCGCCAACCCTGCGCAACGAAGACGCTCAGGCTGAACTGGCTGCGCTCAAGCCGGACTTGCTGGTGGTGGTCGCCTACGGCCTGATCCTGCCGCAAGTGGTGCTGGATATTCCGCGTTTGGGCTGCATCAACAGCCACGCCTCCTTGCTGCCACGCTGGCGCGGTGCGGCGCCGATCCAGCGCGCCGTCGAAGCGGGCGACAGCGAAAGCGGCGTGACCGTGATGCGCATGGAACTGGGCCTCGACACCGGGCCGATGCTGCTCAAAGTCACCACCCCGATCACCGGTGAAGACACCGGCGGCAGCCTCCACGACCGTCTGGCGGAAATGGGTCCGCCAGCGGTGATTCAGGCGATTGCCGGCCTCGCTGCCGGGACGCTGGAAGGCGACGTGCAGGACGATAGCCTCGCCACTTATGCTCACAAATTGAACAAAGATGAAGCGCGCATCGACTGGAGTCGTCCGGCGGTTGAGCTGGAACGCCTGGTTCGCGCCTTCAATCCGTGGCCGATCTGCCACAGCACGCTGAATGGCGAAGCATTGAAGGTGCTGGCCGCCAGCCTCGCTGAAGGGCAGGGCGCTCCCGGTGAAATCCTCAGCGCCAGCAAGGACGGTTTGATCGTCGCCTGCGGTGAGCAAGCCCTGTGTCTGACTCGTCTGCAATTGCCCGGCGGCAAGGCGCTGAACTTCAGCGACTTGTTCAACAGCCGTCGTGAGAAATTCGCCGTCGGCACCGTCCTCGGTCAAGCGGCGCACGCTCAATGAATCCACGTCTGGCCGCCGCCAAGGCACTTGCTGCTGTTCTTAACGGAAAAGCCTCACTCAACAGTTCCCTGCCGACGCAGATGGACAAGGTCGAAGACCGTGACCGCGGCTTCACCCAGGATCTGGCGTTCGGCACCGCGCGCTGGCAGCCGCGTCTGTCGGCGCTGGCGGCCAAGTTGCTGCAGAAGCCGTTCAAGGCAGCCGACGCCGATGTCGAAGCGCTGTTGCTGGTCGGTCTCTACCAATTGCTCTACACCCGGGTTCCGGCCCATGCCGCCATCGGTGAAACCGTGGGGTGCGCCGACAAGCTGAAAAAGCCCTGGGCCAAGGCCTTGCTCAACGCCGTGCTGCGCCGCGCCCAGCGTGAAAGCGAAGCGCTGCTGGCCGAGCTGGAACACGATCCGGTGGTGCGCACTGCCCACCCGCGCTGGCTGCAGAAATCCCTGAAAGCCTTCTGGCCTGAACAATGGGAAGCCATTTGCGCGGCGAACAACGCGCATCCGCCGATGATCCTGCGGGTCAACCGTCGCCATCACAGCCGCGATGCTTATCTCGGGTTGCTGACCGACGCCGGCATCGCCGCCACGCCGTGTGTTTACAGTCAGGACGGCATCATTCTCGACGCCGCTGCCGACGTGCGCAGCTTGCCGGGATTCGCCGAAGGCTGGATCAGTGTGCAGGACGAAGCCGCGCAACTGGCCGCCGATCTGCTCGACCTGGCACCGGGCCAACGGGTGCTGGACGCGTGCTGTGCACCGGGCGGCAAGACCTGCCACATCCTTGAAGCCGAGCCGGCACTCGCCGGCGTGGTGGCAGTGGACCTGGAAGCCAAGCGTCTGGTGCGAGTGCGGGAAAACCTCGCACGCCTGGGCCTGAGCGCCGAACTGATCGCCGCCGACGGCCGCGACACCGCGACCTGGTGGGACGGCAAACCGTTCCAGCGCATTCTGCTCGACGCGCCATGCTCGGCCACTGGTGTCATCCGTCGTCACCCGGACATCAAGCTGACTCGTCAACCCGACGACATCGCCGCACTCGCGGTTCTCCAGGGCGAACTGCTCGATGCCATGTGGATAACTTTGGAGGTCGGCGGCATCCTGCTGTACGCCACCTGCTCCACGCTGCCGACCGAGAACACCGAAGTCATCGAAGCCTTCCTCGCCCGCACGCCGGGCGCCCGTGAACTGGACCTCGCCACGACGGCCGGTATCAAGCAGCCCCATGGCCGCCAATTGCTGGCCCAGGAAGACGGCCACGACGGGTTTTACTACGCCAAGCTGATCAAGATCGCCGCCGCGCGCGGTTAAACGGATTCAATGGAGTGACTGGATGAAAATCATCATCCTCGGCGCAGGGCAGGTCGGCGGTTCGCTGGCAGAACACTTGGCCAGCGAGGCCAACGACATCACCGTGGTGGACACTGATGGCGAACGCCTGCGCGACCTCGGCGATCGGCTGGACATCCGCACCGTGCAAGGCCGCGGCTCGCTGCCGACGGTGCTGCGTCAGGCCGGCGCGGACGACGCCGACATGCTGGTGGCGGTGACCAACAGCGACGAAACCAACATGGTGGCCTGCCAGGTTGCCCACACCCTGTTCCACACCCCGACCAAAATCGCCCGGGTTCGCGAAGCGGCCTACCTGACTCGTTCCGAGCTGTTCGATAACGAAGCGATCCCGGTAGACGTGCTGATCAGCCCGGAGCAAGTGGTCACCAATTACATCAAGCGTCTGATCCAGCATCCGGGCGCCTTGCAGGTGATCGACTTCGCCGAAGGCAAAGCCCAATTGGTGGCGGTCAAGGCGTACTACGGCGGCCCGCTGGTGGGTCAGCAACTGCGTCAGCTGCGCGAACACATGCCGAATGTAGAAACCCGTGTGGCGGCGATTTTCCGTCGTGATCGGCCGATCCTGCCGCAGGGCGATACGGTGATCGAGGCCGACGACGAAGTCTTTTTCATCGCCGCCAAGGCGAATATTCGCGCCGTGATGAGCGAAATGCGCCGTCTCGACGAGAGCTACAAACGCATCGTCATCGCTGGCGGCGGGCAGATCGGTGAACGTCTGGCCGAGGCTATCGAAAGCCGTTACCAAGTGAAGATCATCGAGATGAACCCGGCGCGCTGTCGTCATCTCTCGGACACCCTCGACAGCACTGTGGTGTTGCAGGGCAGTGCCTCCGACCGCGACTTGCTGATGGAAGAGAACATCGCCGACGCCGACCTTTTCCTGGCCCTGACCAACGACGACGAAGCCAACATCATGTCTTCGCTGCTGGCCAAACGCCTGGGTGCGAAGAAGGTGATGACCATCATCAACAACCCGGCGTACGTCGATCTGATCCAGGGCGGCGATATCGACATCGCCATCAGCCCGCAATTGGCAACCATCGGCACCTTGCTGGCCCACGTGCGCCGCGGCGATATCGTCAGCGTGCACTCATTGCGCCGGGGCGCGGCGGAAGCCATCGAGGCGATTGCCCACGGTGATGAGAAGTCGAGTAAGGTCATCGGCAAGGCCATTGAGAACATCGGCCTGCCGCCGGGCACCACCATCGGCGCAATCATCCGCGACGAAGAGGTGATCATTGCCCACGACGACACCGTGATTGCGGCGGGCGACCATGTGATTCTGTTCCTTGTGGATAAGAAGCATATTCGGGATGTGGAAAAGCTGTTCCATGTGGGGCTGAGCTTTTTCTGACTGATCGTTCCCACGCTCTGCGTGGGAATGCCTCAACGGACGCTCCGCGTTCGGCTTTGGATGGGACGCGGAGCGTCCCGGGCTGCATTCCCACGCGGAGCGTGGGAACGATCACTGACTGAGGGGAAATACCAATGATCGAATCCCTGGAAAAAATGCTCGCAAAGGGTGTGGATAACTCATTGCTGCGCTTCGGCCTGGGCAAGGGTTATCTGGATCTTGGGGAATACGCCAAGGCCGCTGAGCATTTCCAGCGTTGCGTCGAATTCGATCCGAAATATTCGGCAGCCTGGAAGCTATTGGGCAAAGCCCATCTGGGGCTGGAGGATTTCGCGTCCGCACGTCAGGCGTGGGAACAGGGTCTGGAAGCCGCTCGCGCCCATGGCGACAAACAGGCTGAAAAGGAAATGACCGTGTTTCTGAAGAAACTTGAGCGTCAGGCTCACTGATCAAAGGTATCGCAGGCCAATGCCCTCAGCATCCACCAGCACCACTTCCATACGCACCCGCGGCGCGCCTGTGGGTAAGTCTTGCACCTGACCGTAAACCACCGCGCCCTTGGGCAGGGCCGACAAGCCCGGATGCTTGACGTAGACGCCTGTCGTCGACAGGTTACGCGTCTGGCCCAGACATTCGCCGAAGCTGTGGTGGCTGATCTTGATGCGAAACGATTTTCGGTGTTCGGACATCTTCTGCGCCCTTTATTGAACGGTTGTGGATAACCCTGGCCCCTGGTTATCCACAGATCATGCCAATCGACTCAGTACCAGCGTTCTTCACCCGGCGGCCGCTTCTTGAAGCGCTTCATGCTCCACATGTACTGGCTCGGATACGCCCGCACATAGCGCTCGACCACCTGACTCATGGCCGCGCAGGACGTTTCGGTATCGGTGCTGTACATGGCTTCTGGCGCGGCTTCGAGGATCACTTTGTAACCCGAACCGTCCGGCAGACGTAGCGCATGCAGGAACACGCCGACCGCTTTGCCGCCGGCGAGCATGTTCGGTACGAATTTACTGGTCAGGGCCTGGGTGGCGAAGAACGGCACGAAAATCCCGGCGGATTCGGCCGGTTCCGGGTCAGCGGGAATGCCCACTGCACCACCTTTGCGCACTTCCTTGATGACACTGAGGATGCCTTCCTTGGTGGAAGCGGCCACCCGGTTGCCCAATTGCACCCGCTGCTTGCGCAGCAAATCATCCACAGCCTTCAGCTTTGGCGGACGATAAAAGATGATCGGTTTGCACTGGCTGCAATAGAAATGGTTCAACACTTCCCAGTTGCCCAGGTGACTGGTGATGCCGACGACCCCTTTGCCGGAGGCGAGGGCGTCCTTTAATACGTCGAGGCCTTCGACTTCACGCACCAGGTCGATGGAACGCTGGGCCGGCCAGATCCAGGCACAGGCACTTTCGGTCAGGGATTTGCCGATGTCTTTCAGGCTCTGGCCGACCAGACGCTCACGCTCGGCCGGGTCCATGTCCGGGAAACACTTGGCGAGATTGATCCTCACCACGTCGCGGGAACGGTTAGGGGTTTTCCACATGACCCAGCCGATGGCCGAGCCCACTGCCTGCACTGCCCGCCACGGAAGCAGGGCAAACAGCCGCAGAGCGCCTACCAGCAAGGCGCCTTTAAACTTATCCACAGGTCACTCCTGATTTTGTGCTGTGCGCGAGGCGGCTATTCTAACCGCCGTTCGCCAGCACCGCGTAGCGATCGCAATCCTGGGTGTGGTCCATGACCATGCCCGAGGCCTGCATCAGCGCGTAACAAATAGTCGGGCCGACGAAGGTGAAGCCGGCCTTTTTCAGGCCTTTGCTCATCTCCACGGCGGTCGGCGTCACGGCCGGCACTTCGCTGCGATCCTTGAAATGATTGATCACAGGCTTGCCGTCGACGAAGGACCAGAGAAACTCCACCGGATCCTCCAGCACCAGCCAGGCCTGGGCATTGCGCCGGGCCGCGTTGAGTTTGAGGCGATTGCGAATGATGCCCGGATCGAGCATCAACTCATCGATTTCGGCGTCGCTCATCTGCGCCACGCGTTGTACGTCGAAGCCGAACATGACCTCGCGATAACGCTCACGTTTACGCAGCACGGTGATCCAGGAAAGGCCTGCCTGGAACCCTTCGAGCAAAAGCAACTCGAACAATCCCTGCGCATCGCGTAGCGGCGTGCCCCACTCCTGATCGTGATAAGCCATGTACAGCGGATCTTCGGAACACCAAAAGCAGCGTGGCATAAGGCTCCAGGGGGCGTGCGCAGGACCGAATCGGGTATACTCCCGCTCTTTAAATCGCAGCCCAAGAAACAGGTGAATTTCGTGAGCCAGCCTACGCCAGCCGTGCGTACCTTCCAAGACTTGATCCTCGCCCTCCAGCAATACTGGGCCGAGCAAGGTTGTGTGGTACTTCAGCCCTACGATATGGAAGTAGGCGCCGGGACTTTCCACACTGCCACGTTTCTGCGCGCCATTGGCCCGGAAACCTGGAACGCCGCTTATGTGCAGCCCAGTCGTCGCCCGACTGACGGCCGCTACGGCGAAAACCCGAACCGTCTGCAGCACTACTATCAGTTCCAGGTAGTCTTGAAGCCGAACCCGGACAACTTCCAGGAACTGTACCTGGGCTCCCTCAAGCACGTCGGCCTGGACCCATTGGTCCACGACATTCGCTTCGTTGAAGACAACTGGGAATCGCCAACACTGGGCGCCTGGGGTCTGGGCTGGGAAGTCTGGCTCAACGGCATGGAAGTGACGCAGTTCACTTACTTCCAGCAAGCGGGCGGCATCGAGTGCTACCCGGTGACCGGCGAGATCACTTACGGCCTTGAGCGCCTGGCCATGTACCTGCAAGGCGTGGACTCGGTCTACGACCTGGTCTGGGCTGACGGTCCGTTCGGCAAAGTGACCTACGGCGACGTGTTCCACCAGAACGAAGTGGAGCAGTCGACCTACAACTTCGAACACGCCAACGTCGAGAAGCTGTTCGAACTGTTCGATTTCTACGAAAGCGAAGCCAAGCGCCTGATCGAACTCGACCAGCCGCTGCCGTTGCCAAGCTACGAAATGGTGTTGAAGGCCTCCCATACCTTCAACCTGCTGGATGCTCGCCGGGCAATCTCGGTGACCGCGCGTCAGCAATACATTCTGCGTGTCCGCACTCTCGCGCGTTCCGTTGCGCAAGCTTACCTGTTGGCTCGCGCCAAGCTGGGCTTCCCAATGGCGACCCCGGACCTGCGTGACGAAGTACTGGCCAAGCTGGAGGCAGCACAATGAGTGCTCTGGATTTTCTGGTTGAACTGGGCACCGAAGAGCTGCCACCCAAAGCCCTGAACACCCTGGCCGACGCGTTTCTGGCCGGTATCGACAAGGGTCTGCAAGCCGCTGGCCTGAACTACGAGACCAAAACCGTCTACGCCGCACCACGTCGTCTGGCTGTGCTGATCACCGATCTGGCGACTCAGCAACCGGATCGCAGCATCAACCTCGACGGCCCGCCACGTCAGGCCGCATTCGATGCCGAAGGCAACCCGACTCAAGCGGCATTGGGCTTCGCCAAGAAGTGTGGCGTCGACCTGAGCGAAATCGATCAAAGCGGCCCGAAACTGCGTTACAGCCAGAGCATCGCCGGCAAACCGACCGCGAGCCTGCTGGCGACCATCGTCGAAGATTCCCTGAACGACCTGCCGATTCCCAAGCGCATGCGCTGGGGTGCTCGAAAGGAAGAATTCGTTCGTCCAACCCAGTGGCTGGTGATGTTGCTCGGTGACCAGGTCATCGATTGCACCATCCTCGCCCAGAAAGCCGGTCGCGATTCCCGTGGCCACCGCTTCCATCACCCGCAAAGCGTGCGCATCACCTCGCCGGCCAACTACCTGAGCGACCTGCGTGCCGCTTACGTATTGGCCGATGCCAATGAGCGTCGCGAGCTGATCAGCAAGCGCGTCGACGAGCTGGCGACGATGCAGGAAGGGACGGCGATCGTGCCGCCAGCGCTGCTCGACGAAGTAGCCGCGCTGGTTGAATGGCCGGTGCCGCTGGTGTGCTCGTTCGAAGAGCGTTTCCTCGACGTGCCGCAAGAAGCCCTGATCACCACCATGCAGGACAACCAGAAGTATTTCTGCCTGCTGGATGCCGACGGCAAGTTGCTGCCACGTTTCATTACCGTGGCCAACATCGAAAGCAAAGACCCGCAGCAGATCATCGCCGGTAACGAGAAAGTGGTTCGCCCACGCCTGACCGACGCTGAGTTCTTCTTCAAGCAAGACAAGAAGCAGAAACTCGAAGACTTCAACCTGCGTCTGCAGAACGTGGTGTTCCAGGAAAAGCTCGGCAGCGTCTACGACAAGGCCGAGCGCGTTTCCAAACTCGCTGCGTTCATCGCCCAACGCATTGGCGGTAACGCCGCGTGGGCTTCCCGTGCAGGCCTGCTGTCCAAGTGCGACCTGGCGACCGAGATGGTCGGTGAGTTTCCGGAGATGCAAGGTGTCGCCGGTTACTACTACGCCCTCAACGACGGCGAGCCGGAAGAAGTCGCTCTGGCGCTGAACGAGCAATACATGCCGCGCGGTGCCGGTGCTGAACTGCCGACCACCCTGACCGGTGCGGCCGTGGCCATCGCTGACAAGCTCGACACACTAGTGGGCATTTTCGGTATCGGCATGCTGCCAACCGGTAGCAAAGACCCGTATGCCCTGCGCCGTGCTGCACTCGGCGTGTTGCGCATCCTGATCGACAAGAAGCTCGACCTCGACTTGAACGATGCCGTGGCGTTCGCCGTGAATGCGTTCGGTACCAAGGTCAAGGTTGCCGGCCTCAACGACTCGGTGCTGGAGTTCGTCTTCGACCGTCTGCGTGCCCGTTACGAAGACGAAGGCGTGGATGTCGGGACTTACCTGTCGGTGCGTGCCCTGAAACCGGGGTCGGCGCTGGACTTCGATCAGCGCGTACAAGCGGTAGAAGCGTTCCGCAAATTGCCGGAAGCCGCTGCCCTGGCCGCAGTGAACAAGCGCGTTTCGAACTTGCTGAGCAAGGTAGAAGGCTCTGTTCCTTCGGTCGTGGAAGCCAAGTACTTCGACAATGCCAACGAGTTCTCCCTGTATTCCGCGATCCAGCAGGCTGACCAGGCTGTCCAGCCGATGGCTGCGGCGCGTCAATACAGCGAATCGCTGGCACGTCTGGCTGCCTTGCGCGAGCCGGTGGATGCGTTCTTCGAAGCCGTGATGGTCAACGCTGAAGATGCCAAGGTCCGCGCCAACCGTTATGCGTTGCTGTCGCGTCTGCGTGGGCTGTTCCTCGGCGTCGCCGACATTTCGCTGCTGGGCTGAGGGGCTGCTGTTGAAACTGCTGATTCTCGATCGGGACGGGGTGATCAATTACGACTCCGACGCTTACATCAAGTCGGTGGAGGAGTGGATCCCGCTCCCGGGTTCGATCGAAGCCATCGCGCAGTTGAGCAAGGCCGGCTGGACGGTAGCGGTCGCTACCAACCAGTCAGGCATCGCTCGCGGCTATTACGACATCGCCACCCTGGACGCCATGCACGAGCGCTTGCGCGAGCGAGTGGCGGAGCAGGGCGGTGAAGTCGGGCTGATCGTCTATTGCCCGCACGGGCCGGACGATGGCTGCGATTGCCGCAAACCAAAACCCGGGATGTTGAAAACCATCGCCGCGCATTACAACGTATCGCTGACCAATGTTTGGTTTGTCGGCGACACCCTTGGTGACCTGGAGGCTGCCAAAGCCGTCGATTCTCAGCCAGTTTTGGTAAAGACCGGGAAAGGCGAAAAGACTTTGGGCAAGACCCTACCGGTAGGCACCTTGATTTTTGACGATCTGGCGGCGATTGCCGCAGAACTTATCCACAATTAGAGTGCTTCGATTGTCCTGACCAGGGATTGATCGGGAGTGCGCTTTATATAGACGGGCAGAGCCCGCAACGGTAAACGTCGCCATGTCGATACTGCAGGCCATCAGAACTTTCCTCTTTTATCTGTTGCTAGGCACCAGCTCCTTGCTTTGGTGCAGCCTGAGCTTTTTTATCGCGCCTTTTCTGTCGTTCAAGGCGCGTTATCGCTTCATCAACGTGTACTGGTGCCGCTGCGCGTTGTGGCTGAGCAAAGTCTTTCTGGGCATCAGCTACGAAGTAAAGGGGGCCGAGAACGTGCCCGACCAGCCCTGCGTGATTCAGTCGAACCACCAAAGCACCTGGGAGACGTTCTTTCTATCCGCCTACTTTGAGCCATTGAGCCAGGTCCTTAAGCGCGAACTGCTCTACGTTCCTTTTTTCGGCTGGGCCATGGCCATGCTGCGACCCATCGCCATCGACCGCGACAACCCGAAAGCGGCGCTCAAGCATGTGGCGAAGAAGGGCGATGAACTGCTGAAGGATGGTGTCTGGGTTCTGATCTTCCCTGAGGGAACACGCGTTCCTTACGGCACCATCGGAAAGTTCTCTCGCGGTGGTACCGCGTTAGCCGTCAACGCCGCACTTCCCGTGCTGCCGATTGCGCACAATGCTGGCAAGTTCTGGCCGAAAACCGGTTGGGCGAAGAAGCAGGGCGTCATTACCGTGATCATTGGCGCCCCCATGTATGCCGAGGGTAGCGGGCCGCGAGCGATTGCCGAGCTGAATGATCGGGTCCAGGC
The DNA here is from genome assembly GCF_014852295.1 of Pseudomonas sp. PDM10. Lineage (NCBI taxonomy): Bacteria > Pseudomonadati > Pseudomonadota > Gammaproteobacteria > Pseudomonadales > Pseudomonadaceae > Pseudomonas > Pseudomonas sp. PDM10. Next base: position 110,157 of record NZ_JACVBJ010000003.1, read on the forward strand.
CTGGAACGAGCAGATGCAACGTGAAATGGGTTCGCTGCCGGCAGCCCCTGCGGCCCCTTCTGCCAATGATCAGGTGGCTGTCTGAGATTCTGTGGATAACCTGTGTACCGTTTTGTCGAAAAGTAGCGTTTTTTGTTTTTAAGCTTATGATTTATATACATATTTCTTAAACACATAAAACGCCGAAAATGGTGCATAAGTTTTTTTCGGGCGCAAAAAAACCGGCTGATATAGCCGGTTTTTTTATGCCTGCGATTTGTTGGATTTCAGGTTTCGGAAAAGGCTGAAGAGGGAAGTGATCTCAGGGAATTGCAGGTAATAAAAAAAGGCCAACGCTTGAGCGTTGGCCTTTTTCGTTGGCAGGTTCGCTGGATCAGAAGTCCAGGTTGGAAACCGCCAGGGCGTTCCTCTCGATGAAGTCACGACGAGGCTCGACCGCATCACCCATCAGGGTGTTGAAGATCTGGTCCGCGCCAATGGCGTCTTCGATGGTCACTTTGAGCATCCGGCGCTGACTTGGGTCCATAGTGGTTTCCCACAGCTGATCCGGGTTCATCTCACCCAGACCTTTGTATCGCTGGATGGTGTGACGCTTGGTGCTTTCGGCCATCAGCCATTCAAGGGCTTCCTTGAACTCGGTGACCGGCTTCTTGCGCTCGCCACGCTGGATATACGCGCCGTCGTCCAGCAAGGTGCTCAGTTGAGCTCCCAGGGAAACAACAGTCTTGTAATCGTTGCTGCCGAAGAAGTCGCGGTTGAAGGTGACGTAGTTCGACAGGCCGTGGGAGATCAGTTCGACCTCAGGCAGCCAGACATTACGTTCACGGTCTTCACGCAGGCTGGCTTTGTAAACCAGGCCGGACTTCTCGACGGTGCGCAGACGAACTTCGTACTGGGCCATCCAATCCTGCATCGCTGCGTGATCGGAGAGTTGCTCCAGGCTAACGGCAGGCAGGTAGATGAAGTGCTCGGTCAGCTCCTGTGGGTACAGGCGCGACAGACGCTTGAGCGTCTTCATGACCAGACGGAAGTCATTCACCAGACGCTCAAGAGCCGGTCCGGAAATGCCCGGTGCTTCCTCGTTCAGGTGCAGGCTCGCATCTTCCAGGGCCGACTGCGTCATGTACTCTTCCATGGCGTCGTCGTCTTTGATGTATTGCTCTTGCTTGCCTTTCTTGACCTTGTACAGCGGTGGCTGGGCGATGTAGATGTAGCCGCGCTCGATCAGCTCCGGTAACTGACGGAAGAAGAAGGTCAGCAGCAGGGTACGGATGTGCGAACCGTCGACGTCAGCATCGGTCATGATGATGATGTTGTGGTAACGCAGCTTCGCGATGTTGTACTCATCGCGGCCAATGCCACAGCCCAGCGCGGTGATCAAGGTGCCCACTTCTTGCGAAGAGATCATCTTGTCGAAGCGCGCCTTCTCGACGTTCAGGATCTTGCCCTTGAGAGGCAGGATGGCTTGGGTCCGACGGTTGCGTCCCTGCTTGGCGGAGCCGCCAGCAGAGTCACCTTCCACGAGGTACAGTTCGGAAAGGGCAGGGTCTTTTTCCTGGCAGTCAGCCAGTTTGCCCGGCAGGCCGGCGATATCCAGCGCGCCTTTACGACGTGTCATCTCACGGGCTTTACGCGCCGCTTCACGAGCGCGAGCCGCATCGATCATCTTGCCGACGACCAGCTTGGCTTCGTTCGGGTTTTCCAGCAGGAAGTCGGAGAAGTACTTGCCCATTTCCTGTTCGACCGCGGTCTTCACTTCGGAAGAAACCAGCTTGTCTTTGGTCTGGGAGCTGAACTTCGGATCCGGCACTTTTACCGAGATGATCGCGGTCAGGCCTTCACGGGCATCGTCACCGGTGGTCGCGACTTTGTGCTTCTTCGCCAGACCTTCGGCCTCGATGTAGGTGTTCAGGTTACGCGTCAGAGCGGAACGGAAACCCACCAGGTGAGTACCGCCATCGCGCTGTGGAATGTTGTTGGTGAAGCACAACAGGTTCTCGTTGAAGCTGTCGTTCCACTGCAAGGCGATTTCCACGCCAATGCCGTCTTCGCGTTGGATGTTGAAGTGGAACACCTGGTTGACCGGAGTCTTGTTGGTGTTCAGGTATTCAACGAAAGCACGCAGGCCACCCTCGTACTTGAACAGCTCTTCCTTGCCGCTGCGCTCATCCTTGAGGACGATGCCGACACCGGAGTTGAGGAAGGACAGTTCACGAATCCGCTTGGCCAGGATGTCCCAGCTGAAGTGGATGTTCTTGAACGTCAGGTCGGACGGTTTGAAGTGGATCTGGGTGCCGGTGGTTTCACTCTCACCGACGATTTTCATCGGTTCTTTTGGAACACCGTGAATGTAGGTCTGTTCCCAGATTTTGCCGCTGCGGCGAACGGTCAAGACCAGCTCTTCGGACAAGGCGTTCACAACCGACACACCTACACCGTGCAGGCCGCCGGATACTTTGTAGGAGTTATCGTCGAACTTACCGCCGGCGTGCAGCACGGTCATGATGACCTCGGCTGCCGAGACGCCTTCTTCTTTGTGCACGTCTACCGGGATACCACGACCATTGTCGCGAACGGTGATGGATTCATCCGGGTGGATGATGATGCTGATGTCGTCGCAGTGGCCAGCGAGCGCTTCATCGATGGAGTTGTCGACTACCTCGAAGACCATGTGGTGCAGACCGCTACCATCGTCGGTGTCACCAATGTACATACCGGGACGTTTGCGTACGGCATCCAGGCCTTTCAGCACTTTAATGCTCGTTGAGTCGTAGGTATTCGTATTTTCTTCGCTCAATGCCTTCACTCCCGATGGTCGTGGGTCTGGGTGATACGGCCCTGTTCCACGTGGAACAGAGCGACTGGCGTATCCGTCTGCCAGCCTTCCCTCAATAATTCGTGATCTACACAGGTGATAAACACCTGGCAGCGTAAGTCTTCCAGCAAGCGGCAAAGCGCGCGGCGGTGGTGCTCGTCCAGTTCAGACGGCAGGTCATCCACCAGATAAATACACTGGCCACGTCGGGCCTGGCTGACCAAGTGCCCTTGGGCGATCCGCAATGCACAGACCACCAACTTCTGCTGACCGCGAGACAAGATGTCCGCGGCGTTATGTGCGCCCAATCTAAGACGCAAATCAGCACGCTGTGGTCCGGCCTGGGTATGACCCATTTGCTGATCCCGCTGAAGGGACCCGGCGAGCACTGCACTCAGTTCTCGGTCTTTGTCCCAACCTCGGTAATAGCTGAGCGTTAAGCCCTCGAGCTCAACCAGTTCGCTCAAGGTCTGTTCAAAGACTGGTTTCAAGGCTTTGATATAAGCGCGGCGGTATTCATCAATTTCAGCGCTGGCCTGGCACAGTTCCCTGTCCCAAACCGCTTGCGAAACGGCGTCAAGTGTACCATGCCGCAGCCAAGAGTTTCTCTGGCGCAGGGCCTTCTGCAAGCGCTGCCAGGTGGACATGAATCGTGGTTCCACGTGGAACACGCCCCAGTCGAGAAACTGTCGGCGAATCTTCGGGGCGCCTTCCAGCAAGCGGAAACTGTCGGGGTTGATCAACTGCAGCGGCAGAATTTCCGCCAGTTGCGCCGCGCTCCGGGCATTCTGCCCATCGATGCGAATCTGGAACTCTCCTTGACGGTCTCGGGAGATCCCCAAGGCACTGTGCCCACCCTCGGCCAGCTCCACCTGCCCAAACACCGTACAGGCGAGCTGCTCGTACTGGATGACCGGTAACAGGCGGGTGCTACGAAACGAACGGGCAAGCCCCAGCAGATGAATGGCTTCCAGAACACTGGTTTTGCCGCTGCCGTTGGCGCCGTAAAGAATGTTGATTCGGGGGGAGGGGGAGAAGGTCACCGGGTGCAGATTGCGCACCGCGGTGACCGAGACGCGACTTAAGGACATCTAGCTTCTGCTGAGCATGATTACAGACGCATCGGCATGACAACGTAGGCCGAGTCGTCGTTGTCGGACTCTTGCACCAGCGCGCTGCTGTTGGAGTCGGACAGGATCAAACGAACCTGCTCAGTGGTCATCACGCCCAGTACGTCGAGCAGATAGCTCACGTTGAAGCCGATTTCCAGATTGCCGCCGTTGTACTCGACGCCCACTTCTTCTTCCGCTTCTTCCTGTTCCGGGTTGTTCGCCTGGATCTTCAGCTGACCATTGGCCAGTTGCAGACGGATGCCGCGGTACTTCTCGTTGGACAGAATCGCGGTACGGCTGAAGGCTTCACGCAGGGCCTGACGATCGCCGAGTACCAGCTTGTCGCCACCTTTTGGAAGAACACGTTCGTAGTCCGGGAATTTGCCGTCGACCAGTTTCGAGGTGAAGGTGAACTCGCCGGTGGTGGCGCGGATGTGGTGTTGACCCAGGACGATGCTGACAATGCCGTCCGGCTCAGTCAGCAGGCGCGCCAGTTCAAGGATACCTTTACGTGGCACGATGACCTGGTGGCGATCCGGCTGACCGATATCGGCCTTCATCGAGCACATGGCCAGACGGTGACCGTCGGTGGCCACGGCGCGGATGATGCCTTCGGAAACTTCCAGCAGCATACCGTTGAGGTAATAGCGCACGTCCTGCTGGGCCATGGCGAAGCTGGTGCGTTCGATCAGACGACGCAATTTGCTTTGCTCAAGGCTGCACGTCAACGAGCCTGGGCCTTCTTCCACAGTCGGGAAGTCATTGGCCGGCAGGGTCGACAGGGTGAAGCGGCTACGGCCGGCCTTCACCACGAGCTTCTGCTCGTCGACCTTGATGTCGATCAGCGCATCGTTGGGCAAGCTTTTGCAGATATCCATCAGCTTGCGCGCAGGCACAGTGATGGAACCTGGATCAGCAGGCTCTTCGAGTTGTACACGACCGACCAGCTCGACTTCCAGGTCGGTACCGGTCAGCGACAATTGCTGGCCTTCGACAACCAGCAGCACGTTGGAGAGCACCGGCAAGGTCTGTCGGCGCTCGACGACGCCTGCGACCAGTTGCAGGGGTTTCAACAGGGCTTCGCGTTGAATGGTGAAATGCATGGTCTAGTCCCTTGCCTTAATAAGCTGCGCTGGTGTTCATCAAGTGGTCAGTGTACGCAGCAGGTTCTTATAGTCCTCGCGGATGTCCGCGTCGGATTCCTTAAGTTCATTGATCTTGCGGCAGGCGTGCAAAACGGTCGTGTGGTCGCGGCCGCCAAACACATCGCCGATTTCCGGCAGGCTGTGGTTAGTCAACTCTTTGGACAACGCCATGGCAACCTGACGCGGACGAGCGACCGAGCGTGAACGACGCTTGGACAGCAGGTCGGAGATCTTGATCTTGTAGTACTCGGCGACAGTGCGCTGAATGTTATCCACAGAGACCAGTTTGTCTTGCAGTGCCAACAGATCTTTCAGGGATTCGCGAATCAACTCGATGGTGATATCGCGGCCCATGAAGTGCGAGTGGGCGATCACGCGTTTGAGCGCGCCTTCCAGCTCACGGACGTTGGAACGAATACGCTGGGCAATGAAGAACGCCGCGTCATGGGGCAGATCGACTTTGGCCTGATCGGCCTTTTTCATCAGGATCGCCACGCGGGTTTCCAGCTCCGGCGGCTCGACGGCTACCGTCAGGCCCCAGCCGAAGCGGGATTTGAGGCGCTCTTCAAGGCCTTCGATTTCTTTCGGGTAGCGGTCACTGGTGAGAATGACCTGCTGGCCACCTTCAAGCAGGGCGTTGAAGGTGTGGAAAAACTCTTCCTGGGAACGTTCCTTGCGGGCGAAGAATTGAATGTCATCGATCAGCAACGCATCCACCGAACGGTAGAAGCGCTTGAACTCGTTGATAGCGTTCAGCTGCAGGGCCTTGACCATATCGGCCACGAACCGCTCGGAATGCAGGTACACAACCTTGGCATTCGGATTCTTCTTTAACAGGTGGTTACCCACAGCGTGCATCAAGTGGGTTTTACCCAAACCGACGCCACCATAAAGGAAGAGCGGGTTGTAACCGTGCTTAGGATTGTCCGCCACTTGCCAGGCCGCAGCCCGGGCCAGTTGGTTGGACTTGCCCTCGACGAAGTTTTCGAAGGTGAAGGTGCGGTTCAGGTAGCTGGTGTGCTTGAGCGCGCCTTCAACCTGCACCGTACGCTGTTCGGCGCGAATCGGAGCTTGTTGCGAACTGGCCCCGGCCATCGGGTCGAAACTGTCGCGCGATGGCTCTTCATTAATGTCGGCAACTTTTTGCGTCGCACGCTTGGTCGGAGCGGTTACCTGGGCTGGTGCCGGAGCGCTGACGGGTGCTTGAGCAGCCTGAGCCTGTGAAGCAGCGGCGGCCAACGGAGCATTCGGGGCGGCACGTGGTGCCGAACTGCGTTTGCTGCCTATTAATAAGGACAGCGCCGGCGCAATGCCGTTGCCATGCTCATCCAGCAGTTCAAGAACGCGGCCCAGGTACTTTTCGTTGACCCAGTCGAGAACAAAACGATTCGGTGCGTAGACACGCAACTCGTCGCCTTCGGCTTCGACCTGTAGTGGACGGATCCAAGTGTTGAATTGTTGGGCAGGCAGCTCATCGCGCAAAAGCTCCACGCACTGCTGCCAAAGTTCCACTGACACGGATATCCCCTAAGTTGAAAGCCGGTGAGGCAAAAACAAGCCGCCATTGTAGCCGACCAAGCCCCGACTTATCCACACGAAGGTTGTGCACCGCCCATGAAGAATCAGTGATTTATACGAAAAAAAGACGACCAGCGGTCTGTGCATAAGCTCTGTGGATAACCGGGTCTAAGGTCGTTGCACAAGTAGGGGGGAAACTCGGTGGATAACCACCCTGTGGATAAGTATCTCTTTCACACACAGCTTATCCGACAGTGCAGCACAGGGTTACCACCGTTTTCCACCGTAGTTGTCATTCTCTGTACATCACGACTTTAAAGGGCTGATGGCAGTTATCCACAGATGATCGCCTCCCTAGCTTTTATAAGCTTTACAGAAAAGCTTTAAATACTTTCCTTCTTAATTTCTATATCTAGCCGGGGAGCTGGACAGGAAAAACGTCTGGAGATCTATTTATAAGGAAACGCTGGTTGGAAATTGACCTAGAGGCTTGCTTTCTCTAGAATCCCCGGTCTCTTAAAACGGGGGCCATTCCGGCCCGTTGTGGACGAACCAGGTAACACGACAATGAAACGTACTTTCCAACCAAGCACTATCAAACGCGCTCGTACCCACGGTTTCCGTGCTCGCATGGCTACCAAGAACGGTCGTGCCGTCCTGTCGCGTCGTCGCGCCAAAGGTCGTGCGCGTCTGGCAGTTTGATAATCCGGCACTGGAGGTGAGTCAGGACTTCAGTCGGGAAAAGCGTCTGCTTACTCCCCGGCATTTCAAGGCAGTCTTTGACTCCCCTACCGGCAAGGTTCCGGGGAAAAATCTCCTGCTCCTTGCGCGCAACAACGATCTCGATCACCCCCGTCTCGGGCTGGTTATCGGGAAAAAGAGCGTAAAGCTCTCCGTCGAGCGCAATCGCCTCAAACGTCTGATGCGCGAATCGTTCCGTCTGAACCAGGACTCACTGGCCGGCTGGGACATCGTTATCGTCGCGCGCAAAGGTTTGGGTGACGTAGAAAACCCCGAATTGATTCAGCATTTCGGCAAACTCTGGAAGCGTCTGGCACGTAGCACGCCGGTACCAGCAGTCAAAACCGAAACTGTAGGGGTAGACAGTCCCGATGCGTAAACTGGCACTCGTTCCGATCCAGTTTTATCGCTATGCCATTAGTCCTCTGATGGCCAGTCACTGTCGTTTCTACCCCAGTTGTTCCTGCTACGCGTATGAAGCCATAGAAAATCATGGCCTTCTGCGCGGTGGCTGGCTGGCCTTTCGTCGTTTAGGTCGCTGTCATCCGTGGAATCCCGGTGGTTATGACCCGGTTCCATCTATCCCTACCTCCCGTTCTTCTTCGATGGCCGAGTAATCATGGATATCAAACGCACGATCCTGATCGTCGCCCTGGCAATCGTGTCCTACGTTATGGTTCTTAAATGGAACCAGGACTATGGCCAGGCTGCCCTGCCGACTCAGAATGTTGCTTCCAGTACTACCGCACCGGGCCTACCGGATACGGCGACTGGCAATAATGCTTCTGTCAGTGACGACATTCCACGCGCCGCAAGCGATACCAGCGCAACTGCACCTGCTGAAACACCAGTAGCTGCAAGCAAAGACCTCATCCAGATCAAAACGGATGTGCTCAACCTGGCAATCGATCCACAAGGTGGTGATGTTGCGCAGTTGACGCTGCCGCTGTATCCACGTCGCCAGGACCATCCGGAAATTCCATTCCAGTTGTTCGATAACGGCAACGAGCGGACTTATCTGGCTCAAAGCGGTTTGATCGGCACCGACGGTCCGGACGCAAGTCCTGCCGGTCGTCCGGTTTACTCCTCGGAGAAGAAGATTTACCAACTGGCTGACGGTCAGGACCAATTGGTCGCAGACCTGAAGTTCAGCAAGGACGGCGTCAACTACATCAAGCGTTTCACCCTGAAACGCGGCCTGTATGACGTAACCGTTTCCTACCTGATCGATAACCAGAGTGCCAAACCCTGGTCCGGTGCAATGTTCGCGCAATTGAAGCGTGACGCCAGCTCCGATCCTTCTTCCAGCACCGCCACCGGCACCGCGACTTACCTGGGCGCCGCCCTGTGGACAAGTAACGAGCCGTACAAGAAAGTGTCCATGAAGGACATGGACAAGGCACAGCTGAAAGAAAACGTTAACGGTGGTTGGGTTGCATGGTTGCAACACTACTTCGTGACCGCGTGGATTCCGGCGAAAGGCGAGAACAACCTCGTCCAGACCCGTAAAGACAGCAAAGGCAACTACATCATCGGCTACACCGCTCCGGCAATCTCTGTCGCGCCAGGTGCAAAAGCCGAGACCAGTGCCGTTCTGTATGCCGGTCCGAAAAGCCAGGCTGTGCTGAAAGAGTTGTCCCCAGGTCTGGAACTGACCGTCGACTACGGCATTCTGTGGTTCATTGCCCAGCCAATCTTCTGGCTGCTGCAACACATCCACGCGCTGGTCGGTAACTGGGGCTGGTCGATCATCTTCCTGACCATGCTGATCAAGGGGATTTTCTTCCCGCTGTCGGCTGCCAGCTACAAATCCATGGCGCGCATGCGTGCAGTGGCACCGAAACTGGCCGCGCTGAAAGAGCAACATGGCGACGACCGGCAGAAAATGTCGCAATCAATGATGGAGCTGTACAAGAAAGAGAAGATCAATCCGCTGGGTGGTTGCTTGCCAATCCTCGTGCAGATGCCGGTTTTCCTTTCGCTGTACTGGGTTCTGCTGGAAAGCGTTGAAATGCGCCAAGCGCCGTTCATGCTGTGGATTACTGACCTGTCGATCAAGGACCCGTTCTTCATTCTGCCGATCATCATGGGTGCAACCATGTTCATCCAGCAGCAGTTGAACCCGACTCCTCCGGATCCGATGCAGGCCAAGGTGATGAAGCTGATGCCAATCATCTTCACCTTCTTCTTCCTGTGGTTCCCGGCTGGTCTGGTACTGTACTGGGTAGTGAACAACTGCCTGTCGATCGCCCAACAGTGGTACATCACGCGTAAGATCGAAGCAGCTACCAAAGCAGCTGCCTGATTTACACTGTGGATAACCACTCAAAACGCCCCCTAGTGGGGCGTTTTGCTATCTGTCACTTTTGTCTGGATAACGGTTTATGAGCGTTCCTCGTGAAACCATCGCCGCCGTCGCCACCGCTCAAGGTCGTGGCGGTGTGGGCATCGTCCGTATTTCCGGGCCGCTGGCGAGTGTTGCGGCCAAGGCCTTCAGCGGTCGTGAACTCAAGCCAAGATTTGCCCACTACGGCCCGTTCCTCAGTGAAAACGATGAGGTGCTGGATCAAGGCATCGCCTTGTATTTTCCCGGCCCGAACTCATTCACCGGTGAAGATGTGCTGGAACTCCAGGGCCATGGCGGTCCGATAGTTCTGGATATGCTGCTCAAGCGTTGCCTGGAACTGGGCTGTCGGTTGGCCCGACCGGGTGAATTCAGCGAGCGCGCGTTCCTCAATGACAAACTCGACCTGGCTCAGGCCGAAGCCATCGCCGACTTGATCGAGGCGAGTTCTGCACAAGCTGCACGAAATGCCCTGCGTTCCTTGCAAGGCGCATTTTCCGAGCGTGTGCATAACCTCACCGAGCAACTGATTGGACTGCGCATCTATGTCGAAGCGGCGATCGACTTCCCGGAAGAAGAAATCGACTTCCTCGCCGATGGACACGTACTGAGCATGCTCGACAAAGTACGTGACGAGTTATCCACCGTACTCCGAGAAGCCGGGCAGGGTGCCTTGCTGCGTGACGGGATGACCGTGGTGATCGCCGGCCGGCCGAATGCCGGTAAATCCAGCCTGTTGAATGCATTGGCCGGTCGTGAAGCCGCTATCGTCACCGAGATTGCCGGCACTACCCGGGACATTCTTCGTGAACATATCCACATCGATGGCATGCCGCTGCACGTGGTCGATACCGCAGGTCTGCGAGATACCGACGACCAGGTGGAAAAAATCGGCGTCGAACGAGCGCTGAAAGCGATTGGCGAGGCTGATCGTGTGTTGTTGGTAGTCGATGCTACGGCTCCTGAGGCACTTGATCCGTTCGCGTTATGGCCTGAATTTCTGGAAATCCGTCCCGATCCGGCGAAAGTCACGCTAATCCGTAACAAGGCAGACCTCACGGGCGAAGCCATTGCCCTGGAAATCAGCGAGGATGGCCATGTCACCATCAGCCTGAGCGCCAAGTCTGCAGGTGAAGGGCTGGAATTGCTGCGCGATCACCTCAAGGCCTGCATGGGCTACGAACAGACCTCGGAAAGCAGCTTCAGTGCTCGCAGGCGTCACCTTGAAGCGTTGCGTCACGCCAGTGCTTCCCTTGAGCACGGCCGTGAGCAGTTGACCCTGGCGGGTGCCGGTGAACTGTTGGCCGAGGATTTGCGCCAGGCTCAGCACGCTTTGGGTGAAATCACCGGTGCATTCAGCTCCGATGACCTGCTGGGACGGATCTTTTCCAGCTTCTGTATCGGTAAATAATCCTCCCCGTTGTCCACAGACAGGCCATTCGTGCCTGTCTGTTCCCTCCTTTTCTTCAATTCTCTTCCAGTGCTGAGCCGATTCTTTCTGCTTGAGCGGATTTTCCGTGTCCGGGATTTGCTTATTCAGCCGTTTTCTGTGGATTAAGCCCTGTGAATAACTGCCACTAAGGGCAGTTGATAACAGGGCCTCAAAACTGAAGATAACCGCCCCTGTGGATAAGCACCCCTTTCATCCACAGGCTTAAACCGGTTATCCAAGGGCCTCCTTGGCACATGACCACAGGGTTTTGAATCTCTGTACACATTGAATGTAAAGGCTTGTAGCGTTCTATCCACAGAAAGGTGGCTCAGTAGAAATAAACATAAAAACAAAGATTTAATAAATTTCTCTCTTTTTAATTTCTATAACCGCGACTTCTCCACAGCTGGTTAAATTTTGTGCAAAGGGTTCTTTAGGAAGGGCGAAGTCCCTATACTTGCCGACCAGGTCCAAAAACCTGAGCTCAAACTATTCCTGATTACCTAACTGAAGCAGGCACGAGGTGCGTGGTGGATTTCCCTTCCCGTTTTGAAGTGATCGTCATCGGCGGCGGTCATGCCGGTACCGAGGCAGCACTGGCCTCAGCACGCATGGGTGCAAAAACCCTGTTGCTGACGCATAACGTGGAAACCCTCGGTGCCATGAGTTGCAACCCCGCTATCGGTGGGATCGGCAAAAGCCATCTGGTCAAGGAAATCGATGCCCTCGGCGGCGCGATGGCCATGGCGACCGATAAAGGTGGTATTCAATTTCGCGTATTGAACAGCCGCAAAGGCCCGGCCGTGCGGGCAACCCGCGCTCAGGCTGATCGGGTTCTGTACAAGGCCGCTGTCCGCGAAATCCTCGAAAACCAGCCGAACCTGTGGATATTTCAACAGGCTGCAGACGACCTGATCGTCGAGCAGGAACAAGTGCGCGGTGTTGTCACCCAAATGGGCCTGCGTTTCTTCGCGGACTCCGTGGTGTTGACCACTGGCACCTTCCTCGGTGGACTTATCCACATCGGAATGCAGAATTTTTCCGGTGGCCGCGCCGGTGATCCACCGTCGATCGCCCTGGCTCACCGTTTGCGTGAATTGCCATTGCGCGTCGGTCGCCTGAAAACCGGTACACCGCCGCGTATCGACGGTCGTTCTGTGGATTTCTCGGTGATGACCGAGCAAGCCGGCGATACACCGATCCCGGTGATGTCGTTCATGGGTTCCAAAGAGCAGCATCCGAAACAGGTCAGCTGCTGGATTACCCACACCAACGCCCGCACCCACGAAATCATTGCTGCCAACCTGGATCGGTCGCCGATGTATTCCGATGCCGGGTTGATCGAAGGCATCGGTCCGCGGTACTGCCCGTCGATCGAAGACAAGATCCATCGCTTTGCCGACAAGGACAGCCATCAGGTCTTTATCGAACCGGAAGGCCTGACGACCAACGAGCTGTACCCGAACGGGATATCCACATCCTTGCCGTTCGACGTGCAACTGCAGATCGTGCAATCGATCCGCGGCATGGAAAACGCGCACATCGTTCGTCCGGGTTATGCCATCGAATACGACTACTTCGACCCGCGTGACCTGAAGTACAACCTGGAAACCAAAGTCATCGGCGGTCTGTTCTTCGCCGGGCAAATCAACGGCACCACCGGTTACGAAGAAGCCGGCGCCCAGGGTTTGCTGGCCGGGGCCAACGCCGCACTGCGTGCTCAGGGCAAAGATGCCTGGTGCCCGCGTCGCGACGAGGCGTACATCGGCGTGTTGGTCGACGACCTGATTACCCTGGGTACCCAGGAACCGTATCGGATGTTCACCTCCCGCGCCGAATACCGCCTGATCCTGCGTGAAGACAACGCCGACCTGCGCTTGACCGAAAAAGGTCGCGAACTGGGTCTGGTGGATGACGCGCGTTGGGCTGCGTTCTGCACCAAACGCGAAAGCATCACGCTGGAAGAGCAACGCCTGAAAAGTACCTGGGTGCGCCCGGGCACCGAGCAAGGCGACGCGATTTCCGAGAAATTCGGCACGCCGCTGACCCACGAATACAACTTGCTCAACCTGCTGAGCCGTCCGGAAATCGACTACGCTGGTCTGATCGCCGTGACCGGTGGCGGCGCAGAAGATCCACAAGTCGCCGAGCAGGTCGAAATCAAGACCAAATACGCCGGTTACATCGATCGCCAGCAGGATGAAATCGCACGGCTGCGGGCCAGCGAAGACACAAAACTACCTGTGGATATCGATTACACGAATATTTCCGGTCTCTCCAAAGAGATCCAGAGCAAGCTCGGTGCGACCCGTCCAGAGACTTTGGGCCAGGCGTCGCGTATCCCGGGTGTGACGCCGGCAGCGATTTCGCTGTTGATGATTCATTTGAAAAAACGCGGCGCGGGCCGTCAGTTGGAGCAAAGCGCTTGAGTTCGTTGGTCACCTCGCAACACGCAGAAGAGTTATCCACAGGTGCTCGCCAGCTCGGTGTCACGCTGACAGAAACCCAGCATGCTCAACTGCTGGGTTATCTGGCCCTGTTGATCAAATGGAACAAGGCTTACAACCTGACCGCCGTACGCGATCCGGATGAAATGGTTTCCCGTCACTTGCTCGATAGTTTGAGCGTGATGTCGTTCGTCGAAAACGGCCGCTGGCTGGACGTTGGCAGCGGTGGTGGCATGCCGGGTATTCCGCTGGCCATCCTGTTTCCAGAGTCCCAAGTGACTTGCCTGGACAGCAACGGCAAGAAAACCCGCTTCCTGACTCAGGTCAAACTCGAACTCAAACTGGATAACCTGCAAGTTATCCACAGTCGCGTCGAAGCTTTTCAACCTGCTCAGCCATTCAACGGGATCATTTCCCGGGCGTTCAGCAGCATGGAGAACTTCAGCAACTGGACTCGCCACCTCGGCGACACCGAAACACGTTGGCTGGCAATGAAGGGCGTTCATCCCGCCGATGAGCTGGTAGCATTGCCGGCAGACTTCCACCTCGATAGCGAACACGCCCTGGCCGTACCCGGTTGCCAAGGCCAACGCCATCTGCTGATACTGCGCCGCACGGCATGATTGGGAACACAAGCAAGAATGGCTAAGGTATTCGCGATAGCGAACCAAAAGGGTGGTGTGGGCAAGACCACCACCTGTATCAACCTCGCAGCTTCCCTGGTCGCTACCAAGCGTCGGGTGCTGTTGATCGATCTCGATCCACAGGGCAACGCCACCATGGGTAGCGGTGTGGATAAACACGGCCTGGAGAACTCGGTCTACGACTTGCTGATCGGCGAATGCGATCTGGCCCAGGCCATGCACTACTCCGAGCACGGTGGTTACCAACTGCTGCCGGCCAACCGCGACCTGACCGCGGCCGAAGTGGTTCTGCTGGAAATGCAGATGAAGGAAAGCCGCCTGCGCAGCGCGCTGGCGCCGATCCGTGAAAACTACGATTACATTTTGATCGACTGCCCGCCGTCGTTGTCGATGCTCACGCTGAACGCTTTGGTCGCTGCTGACGGGGTGATTATCCCCATGCAATGCGAGTACTTCGCGCTCGAAGGTTTGAGCGACCTTGTGGATAACATCAAGCGCATCGCTGAGTTGCTGAACCCGAACCTGAAAGTCGAAGGCCTGTTGCGGACCATGTATGACCCGCGCCTGAGCCTGATGAACGATGTTTCGGCGCAGCTCAAGGAACACTTCGGCGAGCAGCTCTACGACACGGTGATTCCGCGCAACATCCGCCTGGCTGAAGCACCAAGCTATGGCATGCCGGCGCTGGCGTACGACAAATCATCGCGGGGCGCCATTGCCTATCTGGCATTGGCGGGCGAGATGGTTCGTCGTCAACGCAAAAACTCACGCACTGCCGCTGCTCAGGCAACTTAAGGAATCCCCATGGCCGTCAAGAAACGAGGTCTCGGACGTGGACTGGATGCACTGCTGAGTGGTCCGACTGTCAGCTCGCTGGAAGAACAAGCGGTGCAGGCTGATCAGCGTGAGCTGCAGCACCTGCCTCTGGACCTGATCCAGCGCGGCAAGTACCAGCCGCGCCGGGATATGGATCCCCAGGCGCTGGAAGAGCTGGCGCAGTCGATCAAGGCTCAGGGTGTGATGCAGCCGATCGTGGTTCGTCCGATTGGCAGCGGTCGCTTCGAAATCATCGCCGGTGAACGCCGCTGGCGCGCCAGCCAGCAAGCGGGCCAGGAAACCATCCCGGCAATGGTTCGTGATGTGCCGGATGAAACCGCGATCGCCATGGCGCTGATCGAGAACATCCAGCGCGAAGACCTCAACCCGATCGAAGAAGCGGTTGCGTTGCAGCGTTTGCAGCAGGAATTCCAGCTGACGCAGCAACAAGTGGCCGAAGCCGTGGGCAAATCCCGCGTGACCGTGGCCAACCTGCTACGCTTGATCGCGTTGCCGGAAGTCATCAAAACCATGCTGTCCCACGGCGACCTGGAAATGGGTCATGCCCGTGCTTTGCTCGGTTTACCGGAAAATCAACAGGTTGAAGGGGCGCGACACGTTGTCGCACGGGGGCTGACTGTACGCCAGACTGAAGCACTGGTTCGCCAGTGGTTGAGTGGTAAACAGGAACCTGCTGAACCGGTAAAGCCGGACCCGGATATCGCTCGACTCGAACAGCGTCTGGCTGAGCGCCTAGGCTCTGCGGTGCAGATTCGCCACGGGAAAAAGGGGAAGGGGCAGTTGGTGATCGGTTACAACTCCCTCGATGAGCTTCAAGGTGTACTTGCGCACATTCGCTGAAACATTTCCTCATGTAGCGTGCAGTCGGAAATCACTACCTGACAGTTGAATAGGGGCAGAACCGCCCCTATACTCTGCGCGCATTTTGTCGGCACAAATTATGCCAAGTTATTGAATTCTGGCAGCCGATCATTGGGGAGCAAAAACGATGGAGAGCCGCACGCCAAACCGCTTGCCGTTCCATCGCCTGGCAGTTTTTCCGGTCCTACTGGCTCAATTTGTCGTTTTGGTACTGGCCGCTTTGGCGCTTTGGTACTGGCATGGAGTCGTAGCCGGGTACTCAGGACTCTGCGGAGGCCTGATAGCCTTGCTACCCAATGTTTATTTCGCTCACAGGGCATTTCGGTTTTCCGGCGCCCGAGCAGCTCAAGCCATCGTCCGGTCTTTTTATGCCGGCGAGGCGGGCAAACTAATTTTGACGGCAGTGCTCTTTGCATTGACGTTTGCAGGTGTGAAGCCATTGGCGCCGCTAGCTGTATTCGGCGTCTTCGTGTTGACCCAACTGGTCAGCTGGTTCGCGCCCCTGCTGATGAGAACAAGACTTTCGAGACCTTAGGGCGTTTGAGGCAACCATGGCAGAGACAACCGCTTCGGGCTATATCCAGCACCACTTGCAGAACCTGACCTTCGGTCAGCACCCAACTGGCGGGTGGGGTT
This sequence comes from Pseudomonas sp. PDM10, assembly GCF_014852295.1. NCBI lineage: Bacteria > Pseudomonadati > Pseudomonadota > Gammaproteobacteria > Pseudomonadales > Pseudomonadaceae > Pseudomonas > Pseudomonas sp. PDM10. Next base: position 126,689 of record NZ_JACVBJ010000003.1, read on the forward strand.
TTGCCCACACCGCAGCAGAAGCCAAAGAAATGGGCTTCTGGGCTTTCCACGTCGATACTCTCGGCTGGTCGGTCGCGTTGGGTCTGATCTTCGTTCTTCTTTTCCGCATGGCGGCAAAGAAGGCGACTTCCGGTCAGCCTGGTGCTTTGCAGAACTTCGTTGAAGTATTGGTCGAATTCGTCGATGGCAGCGTGAAAGACAGCTTCCATGGCCGTAGCCCGGTGATTGCACCGTTGGCACTGACCATCTTCGTCTGGGTCTTCCTGATGAACGCCGTCGACCTGATCCCGGTCGACTGGATTCCTCAGCTGGCCATCCTGATCACTGGCGACCATCACATTCCGTTCCGTGCGGTGTCGACCACTGACCCGAACGCGACCCTGGGCATGGCCCTGTCGGTATTCGCGTTGATCATTTTCTACAGCATCAAGGTCAAGGGCATCGGCGGCTTCATCGGCGAACTGACCCTGCACCCTTTCGGCAGCAAGAACATCTTCGTTCAAGCCCTGCTGATCCCGGTGAACTTCCTGCTGGAGTTCGTGACGCTGGTTGCCAAGCCAATCTCCCTGGCACTGCGTCTGTTCGGCAACATGTACGCCGGCGAACTGGTCTTCATTCTGATTGCTGTGATGTTCGGCAGTGGTCTGCTCTGGCTTAGCGGCCTGGGCATAGTTCTGCAGTGGGCGTGGGCTGTGTTCCACATCCTGATCATCACCCTGCAGGCGTTTATCTTCATGATGCTGACCATCGTTTACTTGTCGATGGCGCACGAAGAGAACCATTAAGACCAGTCTCGACTAGTCTGATGTCCCACTCGGTCAAACGAGTGGGTGCCCGAACAGGGCTATGAAACGATTTGTTTTACCGCTTTAAAATCTAAAAAACCTAAACCATACGACGTAAAAGTCGGGAGGAAAGATGGAAACTGTAGTTGGTCTAACCGCTATCGCTGTTGCACTGTTGATCGGCCTGGGCGCACTGGGTACCGCAATTGGTTTCGGCCTGTTGGGCGGCAAGTTCCTGGAAGGCGCAGCGCGTCAGCCAGAGATGGTTCCAATGCTGCAAGTCAAAATGTTCATCGTTGCCGGTCTGCTCGACGCGGTAACCATGATCGGTGTTGGTATCGCTCTGTTCTTCACCTTCGCGAACCCATTCGTTGGTCAACTCGCTGGCTAATTACTCGAACCTTCGAGTAATTGGTGTGATGTGCAACGAACGAGCGAGGTGTTGGCGTGAACATTAATGCAACCCTGATTGGCCAGTCCGTTGCGTTCTTCATTTTTGTACTGTTTTGCATGAAGTTCGTGTGGCCTCCGGTCATCGCGGCTTTGCACGAACGTCAGAAGAAGATCGCGGATGGACTGGATGCTGCCAGCCGAGCAGCTCGCGACCTGGAGTTGGCCCAAGAGAAAGCGGGTCATCAACTGCGCGAAGCAAAAGCTCAGGCAGCTGAAATCATTGAGCAAGCCAAGAAACGCGGTAACCAGATCGTCGAAGAGGCTGTTGAAAAAGCCCGTATCGACGCTGACCGTGTGAAGGTTCAGGCTCAGGCCGAGATCGAGCAGGAACTGAACAGTGTCAAAGACGCGCTGCGTGCCCAATTGGGTGCTCTGGCCGTTGGCGGCGCCGAGAAGATCCTGGGTGCCACAATCGATCAAAACGCGCACGCGGAGCTGGTAAACAAACTGGCTGCTGAAATTTAAGCGAGGGCGATCATGGCAGAATTGACCACGTTGGCCCGACCTTACGCTAAGGCAGCCTTCGAGCACGCCCAGGCCCACCAGCAACTGGCCTCTTGGTCAGCCATGCTCGGCCTGGCTGCAGCAGTGTCGCAAGACGACACCATGCAGCGCGTGCTCAAGGCCCCGCGACTGACGAGCGCAGACAAGGCCGCCACGTTTATTGACGTGTGCGGCGACAAGTTTGATGTGAAGGCACAGAACTTCATTAACGTCGTTGCCGAAAACGACCGTCTCCCGCTGTTGCCGGAGATCGCCGCTCTGTTTGACCTGTACAAGGCCGAACAAGAGAAATCGGTAGACGTTGAAGTCACCAGTGCTTTTGCATTGAACCAAGAACAGCAAGACAAACTCGCCAAGGTTCTCAGTGCACGACTCAACCGGGAAGTGCGCCTGCAAGTCGAGGAAGACAAATCCCTTATTGGGGGCATTGTCATCCGCGCCGGCGACCTGGTAATCGATGGCTCGGTACGCGGCAAACTCGCGAACCTTGCCGAAGCATTGAAATCTTGAGTTTGAAGGGGCAGCAGAGCAATGCAGCAACTCAATCCTTCCGAAATAAGTGAAATTATCAAGGGCCGCATCGACAAGCTCGATGTGACCTCCCAAGCCCGTAACGAAGGCACTGTCGTCAGCGTATCTGACGGTATCGTGCGGATTCACGGTCTGGCCGACGTCATGTACGGCGAGATGATCGAGTTTCCGGGCGGCGTCTTCGGTATGGCTCTCAACCTGGAGCAAGACTCCGTAGGTGCCGTTGTATTGGGCTCCTACCAGTCTCTGGCTGAAGGCATGAGCGCCAAGTGCACTGGCCGCATCCTCGAAGTTCCGGTTGGTAAGGAACTGCTGGGTCGCGTAGTCGACGCACTGGGTAACCCAGTTGACGGCAAAGGTCCGCTGAACAACACCGAGACCGATGCGGTCGAGAAAGTTGCTCCAGGCGTGATCTGGCGTAAGTCGGTAGACCAGCCTGTACAGACTGGCTACAAGGCTGTCGATGCCATGATCCCTGTCGGCCGTGGCCAGCGTGAGCTGATCATCGGTGACCGTCAGATCGGTAAAACCGCTCTGGCGATCGACGCGATCATCAACCAGAAAAACAGCGGCATTTTCTGCGTCTACGTAGCGATCGGTCAGAAACAATCGACCATCGCTAACGTGGTTCGCAAACTGGAAGAAAACGGCGCACTGGCTAACACCATCGTCGTGGCTGCGAGCGCTTCGGAATCTGCAGCACTGCAGTTCCTGGCACCGTACTCCGGTTGCACCATGGGTGAATTCTTCCGCGACCGCGGTGAAGACGCGCTGATCGTTTATGACGATCTGTCCAAGCAAGCAGTGGCTTACCGCCAGATTTCCCTGCTGCTGCGCCGTCCACCAGGCCGTGAAGCTTACCCAGGCGACGTGTTCTATCTCCACTCCCGTCTGCTGGAGCGCGCATCCCGCGTTTCGGAAGAGTACGTAGAGAAGTTCACCAACGGCGCAGTGACCGGCAAAACCGGTTCCCTGACCGCACTGCCGATCATCGAAACCCAGGCTGGCGACGTTTCCGCGTTCGTTCCGACCAACGTGATTTCCATCACTGACGGTCAGATCTTCCTGGAATCGGCCATGTTCAACTCCGGGATCCGTCCTGCTGTGAACGCCGGTGTTTCGGTATCCCGTGTGGGTGGTGCCGCTCAGACCAAGATCATCAAGAAGCTCTCCGGTGGTATCCGTACCGCTCTGGCTCAGTACCGTGAACTGGCGGCATTCGCCCAGTTCGCTTCTGACCTGGACGAAGCGACCCGTAAGCAACTTGAGCATGGTCAGCGCGTTACCGAGCTGATGAAGCAGAAGCAATACGCACCAATGTCGATCGCTGACATGGCGCTGTCGCTGTATGCCGCTGAGCGTGGGTTCCTGACTGACGTTGAAATCGCCAAGATCGGCAGCTTCGAACAAGCGCTGATTGCTTTCTTCAACCGCGATCACGCCGATTTGATGGCGAAGATCAACGTGAAGGGTGACTTCAATGACGAAATCGACGCTGGCATGAAAGCCGGTATCGAGAAGTTCAAGGCCACCCAAACCTGGTAAGCCGCAGCGGGAGCCGCAAGGCTCCCGCTTGCTAACCTGATAGGTGTTACATGGCAGGCGCAAAAGAGATTCGCAGTAAGATTGCGAGCATCAAAAGCACGCAAAAGATTACCAGCGCCATGGAAAAAGTGGCGGTCAGTAAAATGCGCAAGGCACAAATGCGCATGGCTGCTAGCCGTCCTTACGCGGAGCGCATCCGCCAGGTTATTGGTCATTTGGCCAACGCCAACCCGGAATATCGCCACCCCTTCATGATCGAGCGTGAAATCAAGCGCGTCGGTTATGTCGTGGTGAGCAGTGACCGTGGTCTGTGTGGTGGCTTGAACACCAACCTGTTCAAGGCCCTGGTCAAGGACATGGCGGTAAACCGCGAAAACGGCGTCGAGATCGATCTGTGTGTTGTTGGTAGCAAGGGTGCGGCTTTCTTCCGCAACTTCGGCGGTAACGTCGTTGCAGCTATCAGCCACCTGGGTGAAGAGCCGTCGATCAATGATCTGATTGGCAGCGTCAAGGTGATGCTGGATGCCTACCTGGACGGCCGTATTGATCGCCTGTCCGTGGTGTCCAACAAGTTCATCAACACCATGACGCAAACGCCTACTGTGGAGCAGTTGATTCCACTGGAGGCAACCCCGGATCAATCGCTCAAGCACCACTGGGACTATCTCTACGAACCGGATGCCAAAGAGCTGCTTGACGGCTTGATGGTCCGTTACGTCGAGTCGCAGGTCTACCAGGCGGTGGTCGAGAACAACGCGGCTGAACAAGCTGCGCGGATGATCGCGATGAAGAACGCTACCGACAACGCCGGTGATTTGATCAGCGATTTGCAGCTGGTCTACAACAAGGCGCGTCAGGCTGCGATCACCCAAGAGATCTCGGAAATCGTCGGCGGCGCTGCCGCGGTTTAACGGTTCAAATATTCAGAGGATCCAGCTATGAGTAGCGGACGTATCGTTCAAATCATCGGCGCCGTTATCGACGTGGAATTTCCACGCGACAGCGTACCGAGCATCTACAACGCGCTGTTGGTACAAAGCGCGGCCGGGACTACTCTCGAAGTTCAGCAACAGCTGGGCGACGGCGTGGTTCGTACCATTGCGATGGGTTCCACCGAAGGCTTGAAGCGCGGTCTGGAAGTCAAGGATTCTGGCGCAGCCATCTCCGTACCGGTCGGTAAAGCGACCCTGGGCCGGATCATGGACGTACTGGGCAACCCGATCGACGAAGCTGGCCCGATCGACACCGAAGAGCGCTGGGGCATTCACCGTCCTGCGCCAACCTTCGCTGAACAAGCGGGCGGCAACGACCTGCTGGAAACCGGCATCAAGGTTATCGACCTGGTTTGCCCGTTCGCCAAGGGCGGTAAAGTCGGTCTGTTCGGTGGTGCCGGTGTAGGCAAAACCGTAAACATGATGGAACTGATCCGTAACATCGCCATCGAGCACAGCGGTTATTCCGTGTTCGCCGGTGTGGGTGAGCGTACTCGTGAGGGTAACGACTTCTACCACGAGATGAAGGATTCCAACGTTCTGGACAAAGTGGCACTGGTTTACGGTCAGATGAACGAGCCGCCGGGTAACCGTCTGCGCGTAGCACTGACCGGCCTGACCATGGCCGAGAAGTTCCGTGACGAAGGTAACGACGTTCTGCTGTTCGTCGACAACATCTATCGTTACACCCTGGCCGGTACTGAAGTATCCGCACTGCTGGGCCGTATGCCTTCCGCAGTAGGTTACCAGCCGACCCTGGCCGAAGAGATGGGTACTCTGCAAGAGCGTATCACTTCGACCAAAAACGGTTCGATCACCTCGATCCAGGCGGTATACGTACCGGCGGATGACTTGACTGACCCGTCGCCAGCGACCACTTTCGCCCACTTGGACGCTACCGTCGTTCTGTCCCGTGACATCGCTTCCCTGGGTATCTACCCAGCGGTCGATCCACTCGACTCGACTTCGCGCCAGCTGGACCCGAACGTAATCGGCCAGGACCACTACGACACCGCTCGCGGCGTACAGTATGTTCTGCAACGTTACAAAGAACTGAAGGACATCATTGCGATCCTGGGTATGGACGAGCTGTCGGAAGCCGACAAGCAGTTGGTAAACCGTGCTCGTAAGATCCAGCGTTTCTTGTCGCAGCCGTTCTTCGTGGCTGAAGTCTTCACCGGTGCTTCGGGTAAATACGTTTCCCTGAAAGACACCATTGCTGGCTTCAAAGGCATCCTCAACGGTGACTACGACCACCTGCCAGAACAAGCGTTCTACATGGTCGGCGGCATCGAAGAAGCGATCGAGAAAGCCAAGAAACTGTAATCCCGGCGCCCGGCAACGGGCGCTAATTTAGGTTGAGGCAATCAGATGGCTATGACAGTCCATTGCGATATCGTCAGCGCGGAAGGGGAAATCTTCTCCGGCCTGGTCGAGATGGTGGTTGCGCACGGTGCACTGGGTGATCTTGGTATCGCCCTGGGTCACGCGCCGCTGATCACTAATCTCAAGCCGGGCCCGATCCGCCTGATCAAGCAGGGCGGGGAAGAGGAGGTGTATTACATCTCCGGCGGTTTCCTCGAGGTTCAGCCGAACATGGTCAAGGTACTTGCCGACACTGTGCAACGTGCTGCCGACCTGGACGAAGCCTCCGCTCAGGAAGCCGTTAAGGCTGCCGAGAAGGCCTTGCATGACCGCGGTGCAGAATTCGATTACGGTTCTGCTGCCGCACGTCTGGCCGAGGCTGCAGCTCAGCTGCGCACCGTCCAGCAGATCCGCAAGAAGTTCGGCCACTAATAGGCCACTGCTTGTTGTGCGATTGATTAAAAAGGGTAGCCTCGGCTACCCTTTTTTCTTTTTAGATATTCAAAACCTGGTCGCAGCCGCTGACCACCCAGGATTGGTAGCCAGTCATGTCTTTAGAAATCGTTATCCTCGCTGCTGGTCAAGGCACTCGCATGCGTTCGGCACTGCCGAAAGTTCTGCATCCAATTGCCGGCAACTCGATGCTCGGCCATGTTATCCACAGCGCCCGGCAACTTGATCCACAGCGCATCCACGTCGTGATCGGCCATGGCGCCGATGCAGTGCGCGAGCGTCTGGCGGCTGATGATCTGAATTTCGTCCTGCAGGACAAACAGCTTGGGACTGGCCACGCCGTTGCTCAAGCGGTGCCTTTCATTGAGTCCGATACCGTCCTGATTCTTTATGGTGACGTGCCATTGATCGAAGTCGAGACCCTGCAGCGTCTGCTCAAGCAAGTAGCGCCGCAGCAACTGGGTTTGTTGACAGTCGAACTGGACGACCCGACCGGCTATGGCCGCATCGTCCGCAACGCCGACGGCAAGGTGACAGCCATCGTCGAGCAGAAAGACGCCAATGAAGCCGAACGAGCGATCACTGAAGGCAACACCGGCATTCTGGCGCTGCCGTTCGCGCAATTGGCTGGCTGGATGAGCCGTCTTTCGAACAACAACGCCCAGGGCGAGTACTACTTGACCGACGTAATCGCCATGGCGGTCAGCGACGGTCTGGTGGTGGCAACCGAGCAACCGCATGACGCCATGGAAGTGCAGGGCGCCAACGACCGCAAGCAGCTTTCCGAGCTTGAGCGTCACTATCAGCTGCGCGCCGGTCGTCGTTTGATGGCTCAAGGCGTGACCCTGCGTGATCCTGCTCGTTTCGATGTACGCGGTGAAATCACCGTCGGCCGCGACGTGCTGATCGACATCAACGTGATCCTCGAAGGCAAGGTCGTTATCGAGGACGACGTGGTGATCGGCCCGAACTGCGTGATCAAGGACAGCACCCTGCGCAAAGGTGTGGTGATCAAGGCCAACAGCCACATCGAAGGCGCGGTTCTCGGCGAAGGCAGCGATGCCGGCCCGTTCGCTCGTTTGCGTCCGGGAACTGTGCTGGAAGCACGCGCCCATGTGGGTAACTTCGTTGAGTTGAAAAACGCTCACCTGGGCGAAGGCGCCAAGGCCGGTCATCTGACTTATCTGGGCGATGCCGAAATCGGCGCGCGCACCAACATCGGCGCGGGCACCATTACCTGCAACTACGATGGCGCCAATAAGTGGAAAACCGTGCTGGGTGAAGATGTGTTCATCGGTTCCAACAACTCGTTGGTTGCGCCTGTGGATATCTCTTCCGGGGCAACCACTGCTGCTGGTTCGACCATTACGCAGAATGTGGATAACTTGCAGTTGGCCGTGGGCCGTGCGCGGCAGAAGAATATCGACGGTTGGAAACGACCGGAGAAGATTAAGAAAAGCTGAGTTATCCACATATTTGTGACCTGCTTAAGTTATTCACAGGCAGCACCATCGAATTCGCGGGCAAGCCCGCTCCCACATGGATCTCGCAAAACCTGTGGGAGCGGGCTTGCCCGCGATGCTTTTATCCACAGGCCGTTTTATCGCCCCACGCTTGACGAAGTTTCGCCAATAGGTTGTGATTGCTTCCGTTATCTTTCGAATCGAAACTTACCAAACCATGTCGAAGCGCAATACACCTCAACGCCGTCACAACATCCTTGCTTTGCTCAATGAACAGGGCGAAGTCAGTGTGGATGAGCTGGCCAAGCGCTTCGAAACGTCGGAAGTTACGATCCGCAAGGATCTCGCTGCGCTTGAGACCAATGGTTTGCTGCTGCGCCGTTATGGCGGAGCGATTACCCTGCCTCAAGAGCTGGTGGCCGACCTTGGTCAGCCGGTGTCCAAATACAAACAGGCTATCGCTCGCGCTGCCGTTACGCGGATTCGCGAGCATGCGCGGATCATTATCGACAGCGGCAGCACCACGGCGGCGATGATTCCGGAACTCGGCCAGCAGCCGGGCCTGGTCGTGATGACCAACTCCCTGCATGTCGCCAATGCCTTGAGCGAACTTGAGCATGAGCCGGTACTGTTGATGACCGGCGGCACCTGGGACCCGCATTCCGAGTCCTTTCAGGGGCAAGTGGCCGAGCAGGTCCTGCGCTCTTATGATTTTGACCAGTTGTTCATCGGTGCCGACGGCATCGACCTGGTTCGCGGTACCACCACGTTCAACGAGCTGCTGGGGCTGAGCCGGGTCATGGCTGAAGTCGCCCGGGAAGTGGTTGTCATGGTGGAGGCCGACAAGATCGGCCGCAAGATTCCCAACCTGGAGCTGCCGTGGAGCAGCGTCCATACCCTTATTACCGATGATCGCCTGCCGCTTGAGGCACGGGATCAGATTCAGGCCCGCGGAATCAACTTGATCCTCGCGGCTGTCAATCAGGAGAAATAGCATGTGTGGAATTGTCGGCGCAGTCGCAGAACGTAATATCACCGCCATCCTCCTCGAAGGCCTGAAACGCCTGGAATATCGTGGCTATGACAGTGCCGGTGTAGCGGTTTACACCAATGGCCAAAAGCTTGAGCGCCTGCGTCGCCCGGGCAAGGTCAGTGAATTGGAACTGGCGCTGACCGAAGAACCGTTGGTCGGCCGTCTGGGTATCGCCCACACCCGCTGGGCCACTCACGGTGCGCCGAGCGAGCGCAACGCTCACCCGCATTTCTCCGGTGATCTGGCGGTGGTGCACAACGGCATCATCGAGAACCACGAAGCCCTGCGCGAGCAACTGAAAGCCTTGGGTTACGTGTTCACCTCGGACACCGACACTGAAGTCATTGCCCACCTGTTGGACCACAAACTCAAGGATCTGCCTGATCTGACCGTGGCCCTGAAGGCTACTGTCAAAGAGCTGCACGGTGCTTACGGTCTGGCGGTGATCAGCGCTCAGCAACCGGATCGTCTGGTTGCGGCCCGCAGTGGCAGCCCGCTGGTTATCGGCCTGGGCATGGGTGAAAACTTCCTGGCTTCCGATCAACTGGCCCTGCGCCAGGTCACTGACCGCTTCATGTACCTGGAAGAAGGCGATATCGCCGAAATTCGCCGCGACAGCGTGCAAATCTGGGACCTGAGCGGTCAAGTGGTCGAACGTGAGTCGGTGCAATACCGTGATGGTGCCGAAGCCGCCGACAAGGGCAAATTCCGCCACTTCATGCTCAAGGAAATTCACGAGCAACCGGCTGTGGTGCAACGTACCCTGGAAGGTCGCATCAGCCAGAATCAAGTGCTGGTGCAAGCGTTCGGTCCACAGGCTGCCGAGCTGTTCGCCAAAGTGCGTAACGTGCAGATCGTCGCGTGCGGTACCAGTTACCACGCCGGCATGGTTGCCCGTTACTGGCTCGAAGAACTGGCCGGCATCCCGTGCCAGGTCGAAGTCGCCAGCGAATTCCGCTACCGCAAGGTAGTGGTGCAGGCCGACACGCTATTCGTGACCATCTCCCAGTCCGGTGAAACCGCCGACACCCTGGCCGCCCTGCGTAACGCCAAAGAGTTGGGCTACCTCGCGAGCCTGGCGATTTGCAACGTCGGCATCAGCTCGTTGGTGCGTGAATCCGACCTGACTTTGCTGACCCAGGCTGGTCGCGAAATCGGCGTAGCCTCGACCAAGGCCTTTACTACTCAATTGGTCGGTCTGCTGTTGCTGACCTTGTCCCTGGGCCAGGTTCAAGGCACGTTGGCCAAAGGCGTCGAAGCCACATTGGTTGAAGAGCTGCGTCGCCTGCCAACCCGCCTCGGCGAAGCCCTGGCCATGGACAGCACCGTCGAAAAAGTCGCCGAGCTGTTCGCCGAGAAAAACCACACCTTGTTCCTCGGCCGTGGTGCGCAGTTCCCGGTGGCAATGGAAGGGGCGCTCAAGCTCAAGGAAATCTCCTACATCCACGCTGAAGCCTATCCGGCCGGCGAGCTGAAACACGGCCCGTTGGCGCTTGTGGATAACGACATGCCAGTGGTCACCGTGGCACCGAACAACGAGCTGCTGGAGAAGTTGAAATCCAACCTCCAGGAAGTCCGCGCCCGTGGCGGCGAGCTGATCGTCTTTGCAGACGAACAAGCTGGCATGACCAATGGCGAAGGCACTCATGTTGTGCAAATGCCGCACATCCACGACATCCTGTCGCCGATCCTCTACACCATACCGCTGCAGTTACTCTCGTATTACGTTGCCGTGTTGAAAGGCACCGACGTTGACCAGCCGCGTAACCTGGCGAAGTCGGTGACGGTGGAATAAGTTATCCACAGGTGATGGAAACATTAAAAATCGCAGCCTACGGTTGCGATTTTTTTTATCTGAATTGAGGACACGCCCATGGACCGATTCCAGGAAATGCAGGTCTTCGCTGCCGTCGCCCAAGACCAAGGCTTCTCGGCGGCGGCGCGGCGTTTGGGCCTGTCGGCCGCCAGCGTGACTCGCGCGGTGGCGGCGCTGGAGAAACGCATCGGCACCTCGCTGCTGACGCGCACCACCCGCAGCGTGCATTTGAGCGAGGCGGGTCAGCGTTACCTGGAAGACTGTCGGAGGATTCTCGCCGAGGTGCAGGAAGCCGAGGACTCGGCGGCGGGCAGCCACACCCAGCCGCGTGGGCAATTGACGATTACTGCGCCGGTGTTGTTTGGTGAGCTGTTTGTCACGCCCGTGATGGTGAATTATCTGACGCAGTTTCCTGAAGTCAGCATCAATGGATTGCTGGTCGATCGAGTGGTCAGCATGGTTGAGGAGGGCGTCGATGTCGCCGTGCGGATCGGTGAGTTGCCCGACAGTAATCAGCACGCGATTCGCGTGGGTGAGGTTCGGCGGGTGATTTGTGGCTCGCCGGAATTCCTGAAGGCCCATGGTCGACCTCGACATCCTCAGGATCTGGCTCAGGCGCCGGTTGTTGCGACGTCTTCTATCGGTCAGTCGAGAACCTGGCCGTTCCTCGAAGAGGGCGAGCCGCTGAGTGTTCGGCCCGTGCCGCGCCTGGTGGTGACGGCCAATCAGGCGGCTATTACGGCGGCGTGCCTGGGCTTGGGGCTGACCCGGGTTCTGTCTTATCAAATCGCGAGTAAAGTCGCTTCCGGTGAGCTGGAAATCGTTCTGGCTGACTTCGAACTGCCGCCATTGCCTATCCATGTGGTTTATCAGGGCGGGCGCAAGGCTCCTGCGCGGATTCGCAGTTTTGTGGATTTTGCGGTGAGCGCGCTGCGTGAGCATCCGTCCTTGCAGGCCTGATGGTTTATTTCACTGGGTGAAATAATGGATTGCGTTGGCTGGTTATTCTGTTGTTTTGGTTGCGGGTGGAAGATAACGCCCCATCGGAGCTGAACACTGTTCAACAGCGCCACCACCCAGCGGAGTCGACCATGCAAGCGATCAAACTCTACAACTTCCCACGTTCCGGCCACGCTCACCGCGTAGAGCTGATGCTGTCCCTGCTGCATTTGCCCACCGAGCTGATATTTGTCGACCTGGCCAAGGGCGCGCACAAACAGCCGGATTTCCTCGCGCTCAATGCATTTGGCCAGGTTCCGGTCATCGATGATCAAGGCGTGGTGCTGGCCGATTCCAACGCGATTCTTGTTTATCTGGCACAAAAATATGGCGACGGACGTTGGCTGCCAACCGATCCGGTCGGGGCGGCCAAGGTTCAGCGTTGGTTATCGATTGCCGCAGGGCCGATTGCCTTTGGCCCCGCCAGAGCGAGGCTGATCACGGTGTTTGGGGCTGCTTACAACGCTGAAGAAGTGATCGCTTATTCCCACACCGTGCTCAAAGTGATCGATCAGGAACTGGCCGCAACGCCGTATCTGACTGGCGCCGAGCCAACCATTGCCGACGTTTCGGCCTACAGCTACATCGCCCATGCGCCAGAAGGCAACGTGTCCCTGGAGAACTACGCCCACATCCGCGCCTGGCTGGCACGAATCGAAGCCTTGCCAGGGTTTGTCGGCATGCCGCGCACCGTTGCCGGTCTGCAAAAAACTGCCTGATGCTTACGGCCCGGCACTGTCGGGTCATTCACACTGCGCCGATGGCGCAGGGGAGAAGTCGTTGTGGACCGTTCACCCTGGCACGCCGGCGAGAAACAATTGCAGGCTCATGTGGGCATTGCCGAGCGAATGGAGGTGCTCGGTCGTAAGGTGATTCGCCGCGAGATGCCGGATCAGCACCGCACGTTCTATGAGCAACTGCCGTTCATGCTGTACGGCGCAGTGGATGCCGACGGTAATCCATGGGCCAGTATTCTTGAAGGGCCACCGGGTTTCGCTCACTCGCCAACGCCGGGTGCGCTGCAATTTAGCAGCCTGCCGGGGGCTGATGATCCTGCGCAATTGACGAAGGGCTCGGCGATCGGCCTGCTGGGGATCGAACTGCACACCCGTCGCCGCAATCGTCTCAACGGCCGAGTCGGCGCGATGACGGCGAGCGGCTTCGATGTGGCGGTTGAACAGTCCTTCGGCAATTGCCCGCAATACATCCAATTGCGGCAGTTTCGCTCGGTGCCGTTGGCGGATCCGTCGACTCGCATCGCGCAACACCTCAACGGGCTGGATGAAGCGGCCAAAACCCTGATCGCGGGCGCCGATACGTTCTTTGTCGCCAGTTACGTGGACGTTGATGGCCAACGCTCGGTGGACGTTTCTCACCGTGGCGGCCAGGCCGGTTTCGTACAGGTAGAAGGAAATCGCCTGACCATTCCGGATTTCGCCGGCAACCTGTTTTTCAACACCTTGGGCAACCTGCTGCTCAATCCCCGGGCTGGTTTGCTGTTTATCGATTTCAATTCGGGAGAGCTGCTGCACCTCAGTGGCCGCACCGACGTCATTCTTGAAGGCCCACAGGTCGAGGCGTTTCAAGGCGCCGAGCGCTTGTGGACATTCGAGGTCGAACGCGTGGTGCGCAGGCCCGCCGCGCTTGCTCTGCGCTGGCGCTTCGACGGTGTGTCACCCACCAGTTTGCTTACCGGTACCTGGGAGCAGGCCAACGCCCGTCTGCAAGCCCAGGCCTTGGGCGATACCTGGCGGCCGCTGCGGGTGGCGCGCATCAAAGAGGAAAGCCACAACATCCGCTCGATTTATCTGGAGCCTGCCGATGGCGCGGGGTTGCCAGTGTTTCAGGCCGGGCAGCATTTGCCGCTGCGCTTCAACATTGCCGGCGAGATGCACATCCGCACTTACAGTCTGTCGAGCGCACCGTCAGATGATTTTTTCCGCATCAGTGTGAAGCGTGAAGGCTTGGTGTCTTCGCATCTGCATGAACAGGTGCGCGTCGGTGATCTGTTGGAGGCCCGTGCGCCTCAAGGGCATTTCACCGTGGCACCCAATGAGCGTCGGCCGCTGGTGTTATTGGCTGCCGGTGTCGGCATCACGCCGCTGCTGTCGATGCTGCGCGAGGTGGTTTACCAAGGCCTGCGCACCCGGCGCATCCGACCCACCTGGTTTTTCCAGAGTTCGCGCACGTTGGCCGATCAAGTGTTTCGTCCTGAGCTGGATCGCTTGCTCGATGGCGCAGGTGATGCGGTCAGGGTGCTGCGTCTGGTGAGCCAGCCGGAAGCAGGGACCTTGGAGGGTGAGGATTTCGACCTGACTGGGCGGATCGACACTGCGCTGATCAAGACCCTCCTTGAAGTGGAGGACTACGATCAGCTGGATTTTGTCCTCTGCGGTCCGGGCAGTTTTACCCAAGGGCTGTACGACGGCCTGCGGGAACTGGACATCCGTGATGCAAGGATTCACGCCGAAACCTTCGGCCCCTCGACCTTGCGCCGGGTGCCGGACCCCGACGCGGTGGTCATCGAGCAACCGCCCGCTGCTACCACTTCCGTGCCGGTGGTGTTTCAGCGCTCGGCTAAGGAGGCCCGCTGGCAACCGGACGGCGGCAGTTTGCTGGAGTTGGCGGAAAGCCGTGGATTGCGCCCGGAATTCAGCTGCCGTGGTGGTTCCTGCGGGACCTGCAAGACCCGGCTGATCAGCGGCCAGGTGAATTATCCACAGCCGCCAGCCGAAGTGCCGGACGACGGACACGTGCTGATTTGTTGTGCGATTCCGGCGCAGGGGTCGCAGCCTTTGGTCCTCGACCTGTAGCATCTGCCGATGCCTGCTACAAAGGATCTGATTCGGCTCAAGGGGCTTTATGTATTTTTTCGCTCGTCTGTCGGCGTTGCTTGCCGCGGTAGTGCTGCTCAACGGTTGCGAACGACAGGACGCGCCACCGCTCGATCAGCAACTCTACGTCTGGCAACGGCAATGGACACCGGCCCACAACGCGGCGTTGAGGGACAGCCGCCCTGACTTTTCCACCCTGCGGGTGCTGGCCTTGCAGGCATTCCCCGAGGCGGGTTGGAGCCGGGCGCGGATTGACCCGGCGTTGCTCAAACGTGATGGTCGGCCGCTGATCGCGGTGATTCGTCTTGATGGCCAGCTCAAGTCGCTGGATCGGGACGCAGTCACCGCGCAAATCCAGCAAGTGCTCGGCGATTGGCAAGGGCAGGGGCTGAATCTCTCCGGCGTGGAAATCGACCACGATGCCGGTAATGCTCGGCTACCGGCCTACCGTGAATTTCTTACGCATTTGCGCGCAATATTGCCGGCCTCTATTCCGCTGAGCATCACCGCGTTGCCGGCGTGGCTCGACAGTCCCGAGTTGCCGGCATTGTTATCCACAGTCGACAGCAGCGTGTTGCAGGTGCACGCGGTGAGCGATCCGCGTCGTGGCTTGTTCGACGCGGATCAGGCTCGACAATGGACCAAGGCCTGGAGCCGCATCACTTCCAAACCTTTCTATCTGGCGCTGCCGGCCTACGGTGTGGCGTTGTTGCCGGGCGCCGTCGGTGCGCCGGTAGTGGAAAGCGAAGTGCCGATCGAACGGGGCGGCAAGCGCCGGGAATTGCTCGCCGATCCGCAGCAACTGAGCCGGCTCGGGACCGAATTACGCAACGATCCACCCACTCATCTGGCGGGCTTGATCTGGTTTCGTTTGCCGCTGGCCAGCGACCGCCGGGCCTGGAGCCTGACGACTCTGGGCGCCGTGGCGCGTGGCGATGCCCTCGACAGTCGACTGGCGTTGAAACTCTCGGTGCAGAACGACCTCTATGACATCAGCCTCAGCAATCAGGGCAACCTCGACAGCGTCTGGCCCGAACGCCTGACACTCGCGGTACAAGGCTGTGACGGTGCCGATGCGCTGGCCGGTTATGCATTGCAACAACGTCCGGATCTGCTTACCTTCACCCGCCTGCGCGAGGGTCGAATACCGGCCGGCGGGCAGCGCGCCATGGGTTGGGCTCGTTGCGCACATATTGATCAAGGAGGTTCGAATGTTGACCCGTAACTGGCCCCGCCATCTGCTTTGCCTGAGCCTCAGCCTGCCGCTGGGTTCGGCGCTGGCCTGCGGGCCGGATTTCCCGATGCGTCTGCTGGACAACCGCGGCCAGTCGCTGGCAGAGCTGCCGGAAGGCAACTTCAGGTTTGAAATCAGTCGCCTCGGGCATGCGGTCGCCGGGCTGAAGAACGTCACCGAAACCGTTTATAACATGGAGGCGCCCGACTACGCAGAACAGCGGGATAAGGCTGAGCAATCCGGTTTGACGGCTGAGCAGCAAACGCTGGTGAAACAGTTACGCAGCCTGACCGATGCGCATGAGGTCGAGAGTCAGGGCGCGAGCCTGCCGGCTGAGCTCACGCTTTATCTGGCCGGCGCTGTGGCATTCAATGCCGGTGATCATGGGCTGGCAGCCGAGTACTTCCAAAAGGTGCTGGCATTGCCGGCGGATCAACGGGCGTTGCGCAGCACCTGGGCGGCTTATTCGTCAGGTCGGGCGCTGTTTGCCATGAGCGCGGAAGCGGACGCCGGTCCCGATCTGTTGGCTCAGTCTCGAAAGGCCTTCGAGCAGACCCGTCAACTGAGCATCGACGGCTTCAGTGACCCTCTGGAACTGGGTGTCGCCAGCCTCGGCGAAGAAGCCCGCGTCGCCCGCACGGCCGGCGACTGGAACCGCGCCATCGAACTTTATGCCACGCAAAACCTGCAGGGTTCGGCGGTGGGTTACACCTCTCTGAAACTGTTGGTCGCTGATCTGGCGGCGCTGCCGGAGGATCAACTGGCGGTGTTGCTCAAGGGCAAACCGGTACAGCAACTGGTGACGGCCTCGTTGATCAGCCGACTGGGCTGGTCATTCGGTGATCAACCGCCGAACGAATTGAAACTGATCAAACTGCTGCAAAACAGCACTCGCGGTAGCCTCGATAACGCTGATCGCCTGGCCGCGGTGAATTATCAACAGGGTGACTACGACAGCGCCAAGGCGTTCCTCGAACACGCCGGTGATGGCGGACTGGCGTGGTGGCTGCGGGCCAAACTGGCCGTGCGCGATGGCGATAAAAACGCGGCTGCCGCGGCGTATGCCAAGGCTGCACAGGCCTTCCCGCAGAATGAGTCGTGGGGTGAGCGGCGCTCGCCAGACTGGGACTTCGAAACGCTTCAGCCCAAGTGCCGGGTCGAGGGGGAAAGCGCGATCCTGGCGTTGCAACGCGGGGATTACCTGCAAGCGTTCGATCAGCTTTATCGCAGTAAAGAGATCTACTGGTTCGACGCCGCCACGGTCGCGGAGCGGGTGTTGACCGTCGATGAGCTCAAGCAATACGTCGACACTCAAGTGCCGGCACCGCCACCTTTGACTCAGCAGGATCGCGATAACTACGTGCAGTTACCGGTGGCGGCGAAACTGCGCAATTTGCTCGGGCGACGCTTACTTCGCGAAGAGCGGTACGACGAGGCTCCTGCGTACTTCGACAACGTCGAGTTGCAACACAAGGCCACGTGGTACGGGCAGTTGCGCCACGACGCCGAATCCAAATGGTGGCCGACCAAACGGGCATTCGCTTACTACTATGCCGCGACACTGGCGCGTTTCGACGGAATGGAGTTGTTGGGCTACGAGCTGTCGCCGGATTACGCGACCTTCGGTGGCAATTACAGCCTCGAAAGCGCTGAACTCAAGGTCGGACCGCTGATAGCCGAGGGTGAAGTGCAGCGCCAGCAAGCCACGGTGGCGCAGCCTGATGAGCGCTTCCACTACCGTTTTGTCGCCACGGCGTTGGCGAGCAAGGCCGCTGATCATCTGCCCCACAGCAGTCAGGCGTTTGCTGCGGTGCTGTGCGAGGCTTCGTCGTGGGGCACCAGCCTGCAAGAGCAAAGCGCGTTCTACCGTCGTTATGTCGAGGAAGGGCCGTATGTGGTTTGGGCTGGCGATTTTGGTCATCAATGCCAGCAGCCGGACTTTCAAAATGTCGACAAACGCTATGTGACCCAGGTTACCGACGCCGTGCGCGCGCAGCTGCGGCCTTACAAAACGCCGTTGCAGTTTGGCGGTGTGATAGCGGTCACGGCAGCGGCGCTGTTGCTGATCAATCGCCGCCGCAGGACTCGGTAAGGCTCAAGCCTGTTGCACGAAGGTCAGCCGCACAGCGAAGCCGATCAACAAGCTGCCGAATAGCCACTGCTGCAGGCGCTGGGCTGAAGGACTGCGTTGCAGCCAACGGCCCAGCGCTGCTCCGGTCAGTGCGTAGGCGCTGTCGAACAGCAAGCCGACACCGACCAGCACAATCCCGAGGGTCGCAAATTGCGCGAGCACTGGCCCGGCATGTGGATCGATGAACTGCGGCAGCAGCACCGAGCAGAACAGCAATGCTTTGGGGTTGAGCAGGTTGGTCAGCAAACCGCGCTGGATCGCTGTGCGCCAGCGAGGTTTCTCGGTGGGGGCGTCAGCTCCGTTCAAACTCGGCAGCATTGTGGTTCGCAGGCATTGAATGCCGATCCACAGTAGATACGCGGCCCCGGCCAGGCGTACCACGTCGAACGTCCAGGGCGCAGCCTTGAACAGTGCCGCCAACCCCAACGCTGCCAACGCCACATGGCAACCACGGGCAATGCCCAGACCCACCGCAGTCGCCAGCGCCGCGCCTTTGCCCTGACGGGCACCGGTCTGCAACAACAGGATCATGTCCGGGCCCGGCAACAGATAGACCACCGCCAGCGCCATGAAAAATACCCAGAGTCCTGCCACGTTGCACCCCATTCGTTGTCGATTCGGTACGGCCAGTCTAGGGCTGAAGGGAGGGGCAGGTGGTTGCGTAGTTCGCTTCTAAAATGCTTCTGGTTGGCATAACCTGCCACTCGATTGCAGGTAAACCATCAGGATCTGCCAAACCATGAAACTCGACGCCTACGACCGCAAGATTCTCGCCGCCCTGCAACGGGACGGTCGCCTGAGTAATGTGCAACTGGCTGACGAGATCGGCCTGTCCGCCTCGCCTTGTTTGCGCCGGGTTCGAATGCTCGAAGAAGCCGGGGTGATACGCGGTTACCAGGCCAATCTGGATCGCGACGAAGTGGGGCTTGGGTTGACGGTGTTTGTCGGGGTCAAGGTCGAACGGCACAACGACGAACAGGCCGAATCCTTTCGCCTGGCCGTGACCGCGTTGCCCGAGGTGATTTCGGCCTTTCTGGTGTCAGGGGAATCGGATTTTCTGCTGCAAGTGGTGGTGCCGGACCTGCGCGCCTATGACCGTTTCCTCACGGGGCGGTTGCTGAAATTGCCGGGCGTGAGCGACATCCGCAGCAACTTTGCGATTCATACGGTGAAGACCCCGGGGGCGTTGCCGCTGGAGCATTTACCGGGCTGAGACCGAGTCGACCCAATCGCGAGCAGGCTCGCTCCCACATTTGATCTGTGGCGTTCACAAAACCAATGTGGGAGTGAGCCTGCTCGCGATAGCGGTAGACTCGCCACCGCCAACCTCCGGGCTTACATCTGCGTCGCCATCCCCTCCACATTCATCGCCGCCTGGCGCAAGGCCTCGGAGCGGGTCGGGTGTGGATGGCAGGTCAGGGCAATGTCTTCGGCAGAGGCGCTGAACTCCATGGCCACGCAATATTCGCCAATCATTTCACTGACGCTTGGACCCACCAGGTGCACGCCGAGAATCTCGTCGGTGCGCTCATCGGCCAGCACTTTGGCGAAGCCTTCGGTTTCGTGATTGATCTTTGCCCGGCTGTTGGCGGTGAAGGGAAACTTGCCGACTTTGTAGGCGCGACCTTCGGCCTTGAGCTGCTCTTCGGTCTTGCCGACGCTGGCCAGTTCGGGTTTGGTGTAGATCACGTTGGGGATCAGGTCATAGTTGACCTCGGCTGCCTTGCCGACAATCTGCTCGATGCAGACCATGGCCTCGTCTTCGGCCTTGTGGGCGAGCATCGGCCCGGACGTGACGTCGCCAATCACCCAGACACCAGCCGCTTCGGTGCGATGGCCCTTGTTGGCGAGCATGCCGCGTTTGTCCGTGGCGAGGCCGACGTTCTCCAGCCCCAGGCCTTGGGTGTAAGGTCGGCGGCCGATGGATACCAGCACGTAATCCGCTTCAATCGTTTCGGCCGTGCCACCGGCGGCGGGTTCGACGCTGAGTTGCACGCCAGTGGCGGAGGTGGTGGCGCGGGTGACTTTGGAACTCAATTTGAAGTTGATGCCCTGTTTACTCAACGAACGTTGCAGGGTTTTGCCGGCTTCACCATCCACACCGGGGCAGATCCGGTCGAGAAACTCGATCACCGTCACCTGAGCGCCCAAACGCCGCCACACCGAACCCAGCTCCAGACCGATCACTCCGGCGCCGATCACCACCAGATGCTTGGGCACTTCAGTCAGTGACAGTGCGCCCGTCGAATCGAGGATGCGTTTGTTGTCGATGTCCACACCGGGCAGGGGAGTGGGCTCGGAACCGGTGGCTATGATGATGTTCTTGGTGTTCAGTTCGGTCTTTTCGCCCTGGCTGTCGGTCACTGTCACTTTGCCGGGCCCGTCGATGTGGCCCCAGCCCTTGACCCAATGGACTTTGTTTTTTCGAAACAGAAACTCGATGCCCTTGGTCAACCCGGCAACGCTTTCATCCTTTTGTTTCATCATTTGCGCGAGGTTGAGTGTGGGTTTGACTTCAATCCCCAGGTTGGCGAATTCCGCGCCCATGGCGGCGTCGTAGAGTTCGGAGGCGTGCAGCAGCGCTTTTGATGGCATGCAACCGACGTTCAGGCAGGTGCCGCCGAGCGTGGCGCGTCCTTCGACGCAAACCGCTCTGAGGCCCAACTGACCGGCGCGGATCGCTGCGTTATAACCACCGGGGCCTCCGCCCAGAATCACGACGTCATAGATGCTCATGGTGTACTCCTGGAGTGAATCGGATCGGAATGGGTAAACGTAGTTCCTGGGTAAAATTACGAACGTAATATGTGCGTTCCGCAGTATTTCGGTCAAGGCTTCAGCCAAGCGACAGGTTGAGCGCCTTTAGATACAGCATTTAAGAACGGAAATTTCACGGTTTTCGTTATATCGTAACGAAATGCGATGTGAGCAACGATAAACACTGGGGTGGTATGCAAGTCGATCTCGATGTCGATGGGACGCAAGTAGCCGGGCTGCCGCGTTTCCAGCAGGCGGTTTTTCAAGGGCGACGATTGCGTCAGTTCGCAATCGGTCTGGGCGCTCTGGCGGCGACAGGTTGGTTGCTGGCGTTTTTTGTCGGGCTGTTTGCGCCACAGTCACTCTGGCCTGCGTTGCTGGTCAATCAGAGTGCCGGGTTGCTGGTGCTGGTCGCCGGTTTGCAATCGGCCTGGTGGGTGACGCAGTGGCGCGCGCGGGCGTTGCACCCGGTCGTGCAGGTCGTCGTTGCTGAGGAAGTCGTTGCCCCGGTGGGCTGGTACGAACGGCTGCTGGATCGGCTCAGCCAGCGATGGCTGCGAATGTTGGTGCAGATCGGCGCTCCGACACTGTGGCTTGCAGGTTGGTCGCTGCTGACGTTATTGAGCATCGAACAAATCTGGAACCTTGCACTGACGCCAACCGCACTGGGATTGTCGGCCAGTGTCGGTGCGGCGCTGTCCTTGTTGCTGGCCTTCGGTTTGCTGGTGCTGGAGCGACAACTGGCGCAGGAAAACGTCGCGCAATGGCCCGAAGCAGCGTCGTTGGCGCAGCTGACTCGGGTGGCGATCATTTGTCTGGTGCTCAGCGCTTTGTGCCTGTTGCTGGGTGGCGAAACTTCGGTCTGGCCGGTGCGTCTGGCGGTACTGATGGGTTTGCTGCCAGGGTTGGTCGCCGCTGAGCTGCTGTTGCGCGCCTTGCTGTCGTTGTTCAGTCCGCAGCGCGAACAACTCGAACCTGCCTTGCTGGCGCGCAGCTTCGTCGCCGACATGCTGCGCTGGCCGCCGCAACCGTTGTTGGCGTTGCAGCACGAATTGCACAACCGCTTCGGCATCGACCTGCGGCAGATCTGGGCCTTCACTTACATGCGTCGGGCATTTTTTCCGGTGCTGATGGTGGTGGCAATTGTCGGTTGGTCACTCACCGGCATTCACGAAATACCGCTGCAAGGGCGGGGCATCTACGAGCGATTCGGCAAACCGGTGGAGGTGTTCGGTCCCGGTTTGCACGCAGGTTTGCCTTGGCCTCTGGGTCGAGTGTTGAGCGTCGAGATCGGTGTGGTCCACGAGTTGGCCACCAGTGTTGGCGACACACCGGCGCCGCTCGTGGCCGAACCCGCCGAGGGCCCGGCGCCCGCGATTGCCAATCGCTTGTGGGACGCGAGCCATGTGAACGACAAATCCCAAGTCATTGCCAGCAGTCGAGCCGACAAGCAGAGCTTCCAGATCGTCAACATGGACGTGCGTTTCGTCTATCGCATCGGTCTCAGCGATCAAGCGGCATTGGCGGCGACCTACAACAGCGCTGATGTCCCGACACTGATCCGCAGCACCGCCAGCCGGATTCTGGTCCACGATTTCGCCTCGCGCACCCTCGACGGTTTGCTCGGTGAAGACAGGGTAGGGCTCGCCGAAGAGATTGGTCGGGCGGTACAGGCTGACCTGCAGAAACTCGACAGCGGCGTGGAAATTCTCGCCACCGTGGTCGAGGCGATTCATCCGCCGGCCGGTGCCGCCAATGCTTATCACGGCGTCCAGGCTGCGCAGATTGGCGCCCAGGCATTGATTTCCCGCGAGCGTGGGGCGGCGGCGGAAGCCACCAACCAGGCGCAATTGCAGGCCAGCATCGCTCGCGATCAAGCGACGGCCAGCGCTCGTGAAATCAACACCACCGCCCAAGCGGCTGACTTGAGGTTCAGCGCCGAGCAAAAGGCCTACGCCAGTGCCGGCCAGGCCTTCGTGCTGGAGCAGTATTTCAGCCAACTGTCTCAGGGCTTGGCCAATGCCAGGTTACTGGTGCTCGATCATCGTCTGGGCGGCAGCAGTAATGCGCCGACCATCGATCTCCGTACATTCACGCTGCCGGCTGATCCTGTGCCGGCGCGTAAAACCGCTCAGCCAGGAGCTGCCAATTGAGCCAGTCGCACACTCACGATCACGATCACGATGACCACATTGGCCACGATCACGGCCATGGCGGGCATCACCACGGCCATCACCACCATGGTGATCCCCAAGAAGCGGGCCCGTTCCCCTGGCGGCGAATGGGCTGGGCAGCGTTGCTGGTAGCGTTCGCCCTCGCGGCAGCGAGCCTGGTTCAAGTGCGTTCGGGAGAGGCGACGGTGATCACGCGTTTCGGTAATCCGTCGCGGGTATTGCTGGAACCAGGTCTTGGCTGGCGTTGGCCTGCTCCTTTTGAAGCGGCGATTCCTGTTGATCTGCGACTGCGCACGACCTCGAGTGGTTTACAGGACGTGGGTACGCGGGATGGTTTGCGCATCATTGTTCAGGCTTACGTGGCCTGGCAGGTTCAGGGTGATCCGGACAACGTGCAACGCTTCATGCGTGCCGTACAGAATCAGCCGGACGAAGCGGCGCGGCAAATTCGTACGTTTGTGGGGTCGGCGCTGGAAACTACGGCCAGCAGTTTTGATCTGGCTAACCTGGTGAACACCGACGCCAACCAAGTACACATCGCTGATTTTGAAGCGCAACTGCGTCAGCAAATCGATCAGCAGTTGCTCAAGACTTATGGCGTGCGGGTGCTGCAAGTCGGCATCGAGCGTCTGACCTTGCCGTCGGTAACCCTCACCGCTACGGTCGATCGCATGCGTGCCGAGCGTGAAACAATCGCCACCGAACGCACGGCCATCGGTAAGCGCGAAGCGGCGCAAATCCGTTCTGCCGCCGAGCGTGATGCACGAATCGTACAAGCCGATGCGACCGTGAAAGCTGCTGATATCGAAGCTCAATCGCGCGTCGAAGCCGCGCAAATTTACGGTCGCGCCTACGCCGGATCGCCACAGCTCTACAACCTGCTGCGCTCCCTCGACACACTAGGCACGATCGTCACGCCCGGCACAAAGCTGATTCTGCGCACCGACGCCGCGCCGTTCCGGGTGTTGGTTGACGGTCCGCCGACCCTGGATAACAAGGCCGGGTCGCAGCCATGAAATTAGTTCCACGTGGAACAAACGAGTTAAGCAGTCCCTGGATTCAGGCGGGGCGATTGGCTTTTTTGGCCCTTTACGCCGTGACAGTGCTAGCCGCTTTGGTTTGGGCATTCTCTAATGTGCGGCAGATCGATCCGCAAAATCGCGCGGTGGTTTTGCACTTCGGCGCGCTGGATCGCATCCAGAATGCTGGCCTGTTATTGGCTTGGCCCCGCCCTTTTGAACAGGTGATTCTGTTGCCCGCGGCGGATCGGGTGATTGAGCGTCGGGTGGAAAATCTGCTGCGCACCGATGCGGCGTTGCAGGCGGATCGAGCGGCGAGTTTCGCCACACCGATCAGCGATGCACTCGCCGGCTCCGGTTATTTGCTCACCGGTGACGCGGGCGTGGTGCAACTGGATGTGCGGGTTTTCTACAAAGTCACCGAGCCGTATGCCTTCGTCCTTCAAGGCGAACATGTGTTGCCGGCATTGGATCGATTGGTGACTCGCAGTGCGGTGACCCTCACTGCCGCACGAGATCTGGACACTATTCTGGTCGCTCGACCGGAGCTGATCGGCGCCGATAGTCAGGCTGCTGAACGCCGCGAACGGTTGCGCGGTGATCTGGTGCAAGCCATCAATCAGCGCCTGGCTGACCTGACCGCGACCGGGCAGGGATTAGGAATAGAGGTGACGCGAGTCGACGTGCAATCGAGTCTGCCCGGGCCAGCGGTCAACGCCTTCAACGCTGTTCTGACCGCCAGTCAACAAGCCGACAAAGCCGTGGCCAACGCTCGTACTGAAGCCGAGAAACTGACTCAGACTGCCAACGAACAAGCCGATCGCACGCTGCAAGTCGCTCACGCCCAAGCGAGCGAACGGCTGGCCAAAGCGTCGGCGGACACAGCCACGGTGTTGAGCCTGGCCAAGGCGCAGCAGCAGGGCACCGACCCGCAAATGCTGCTGCGCATCTACCGCGAGCGGATGCCGAAGATTCTCGGTCAGGCCGGTTCGGTGACCACGGTCAATCCGAAAGATGATTCCCGCCTGATCATTCAGGGAGCTGCACAATGACCACCCAAACCGCCGCCGCACCGAGCATGTTGTCCTCTGCTGAACAACGCAGCGCCGCCCGCCAATTGACCCTGGCCATGCTCGCATTGGGCCTGCTCGCGCTCGGCCTGACCTGGCGCTGGTTGTCGCCGGAGCAGACGGGCGTCAGTCAATTGCTGCTGGGGTTTGCTTCGTTATTGGTGGCCGTGCCCGTAATGCGTTCAGCCTGGTACAGCCTGCGTTATCCGAGCCTGCACGGGATCACCGATCAATTGATCGCCCTGGCCATGCTCGGGGCGTGGGCCACGGGTGATCTGCTGACCGCGGCGTTGCTACCGATCATCATGATCTTCGGCCACGTGCTGGAAGAGCGCAGCGTGATCGGTTCCCAGGAGGCAATTCGCGCCCTCGGCAAACTGACGCGCAGCCACGCGCGCAAAGTTCAGGCCGACGGCTCCATCGTCGAAGTCGATAACGGCACACTCAAGGCCGGCGACCTCGTTGAGGTGCGCGCGGGTGATCGAGTGCCGGCGGATGGTCGGGTGTTGTCCGGTCAGGCGAGTCTGGACACCGCTTCGATTACTGGCGAATCGGTGCCGATGGAGGCTGCCGTCGGCATGCAGGTCTTCGGCGGCGCGATCAACCTCGACGGTCTGCTGCGCATCGAGGTAACTCGCACCGGCAATGAGTCGACCCTCGGCAAAGTCATTGCGCTGATGCAAAGCGCCGAGCGTTCCAAACCGCCGATCACGCGGTTACTGGAACGCTACGCCGGCAGCTACATGGTGCTGGTGTTGCTGCTGGCCGCCGTGACCTGGTTCATCACTAACGATGCCCAGGCCATGCTCGCGGTGTTGGTGGCGGCCTGTCCTTGCGCGCTGGTGTTGTCGGCACCGGCCACGGCGATTGCCGGCGTGGCCGTGGCCGCTCGTCACGGGATTCTGATTCGCAGCTCCGCGTTCCTCGAAGAGTTGGCAGACCTGACGTCACTGGTGGTCGACAAAACCGGAACCCTGACCTTTGGCACCTTGCGATTGCAATCCATCGACAGCCCGCTCGAAGATCGCAGCCACGTCCTTAAACTCGCTGCCAGCCTCGGGTCCGCCAGCAGTCATCCGGTCAGCCGTGCGCTCGCCGGGTTGGTCACCCAGGAACATTTTCTGCTGCTTTCCGACATCCACGAGCGACAGGGATTGGGCGTGGTGGCGATGACGGAGCAGGGCGAGGCGGCGCTCGGTCGTCCGGAGTTGTTCGCGCAGTTGGGTATCGCCACTTCAAGTGTCCCCGACCACGATGGCCCGATTGCCGGGCTGGCGCTCAACGGTGAATTCCTCGCCTGGCTGTTGTTGGCCGACAGCGTCAAACCCGAGGCTCGATTTGCCTTGAGCGAGCTACGTGAATTGGGGTTGGGCCGGCAGTTGCTGCTGACAGGTGATCGGCAAAGCGTCGCACACACATTGGCGCGAGATGTCGGGATCAGCGACGTTGAAGCTCAAGCGTTGCCCGAGGACAAACTCAATCGCGTGCTGAAGGAAATCGGCAGTGGCTTCCGGCCGATGGTCGTGGGAGATGGGATCAACGATTCGCTGGCGCTCAAGGCCGGTGTGGTCGGCGTGGCCATGGGCGCGGGCGGGGCGGACATCGCGCTGGCTTCGTCCGACATCGTCCTGATCGGCAGCGACCTGCGCCGACTCGGTACGTGTGTGCGCTTGAGTCGCCAATGCCGGCACACGTTGCAGGTTAACGTGATCATCGGTCTGGGCTGGACGCTGGCGATTGTAGCCTTCGCCGCCTTCGGTTGGCTTGGCGCTGCGGGCGCGATGATTGCTGCACTGTTGCACAACTTCAGCACGTTGCTGGTGTTGGGAAACGCCGGGCGTTTACTGCGTTTTCAGGAGCCATTGCTCAAGCTTGAGGATGAGGATTGAGTACGTCGGGTAAATGCTCTAAACAGCGCGATCGCGGTCGATTTCAAGTTTTCAGAACTGTATGACGAATTCGTAGTCATCTACGTGAGGGCAATCACTTTTGTGAATTCGCGACGGTGGGTTCGAGCGTTACGAATCATAGAAAAGGGCGATCAATTCGATAGCCAGCTATTTTTCAAGGATGGTCTACCCTCACATCAGACGTCTGAAACTAGAGGGACTATCCATGCTCGCGCACCTTCCTCCGGCCTTACAGAATCTGCAGTTGCCGCTACGCCTGCGACTCTGGGACGGCCATGAATTCAACCTGGGGCCGACGCCCAGCGTCACTATTGTGGTCAAGGACCCACAAATGGTTACCCAGTTCACCCACCCAAGCCTGGACGCGCTAGGAGCGGCGTTTGTCGAAGGTAAACTTGAACTGGAAGGCTCCATCAGCGACGTGATCCGCGTCTGCGATGAATGGAGCCAGGCATTGGTGAGCGAGGATGACGACAGTCAGCCTGTGCGCACTGTCCACGACAAGGAAACCGACGCCAAAGCGATTTCCTACCACTACGATCTTTCCAATGCGTTTTATCAGCTGTGGCTCGACAGTGACATGGCGTATTCCTGCGCCTATTTCGAGACCGGTAGCGAAACGCTGGAGCAGGCCCAGCAAGCCAAATTCCGCCACCTGTGCCGCAAGCTGCGGCTGCAACCAGGGGAATACCTTCTGGATGTCGGTTGCGGTTGGGGCGGACTGGCACGCTATGCGGCCCGGGAGTTTGGCGCGAAGGTGTTCGGGATCACACTCAGTAAAGCGCAATTGGAACTTGCCCGTGAACGGGTGACCGCCGAAGGCCTGGACGATCTGGTCGAACTGCAACTGCTCGACTACCGTGACCTGCCGCAGGACGGTCGCTTCGACAAAGTGGTCAGTGTCGGCATGTTCGAACACGTCGGCCACGCCAATCTGGCCGAGTACTGCAAGACCTTGTTCGGTGCGGTGAAGGAGGGTGGCCTGGTGATGAACCACGGGATCACCGCCAAACACACCGACGGCCGTCCGGTGGGGCGCGGTGCGGGCGAATTCATCGAGAAATATGTGTTCCCCAATGGCGAGCTGCCGCACCTGTCGATGATCTCTGCCGAGATCAGCGAAGCAGGGCTGGAGATTGTCGACGTCGAGAGCCTGCGCCTGCACTACGCGCGTACGCTGGACCATTGGAGTGAACACCTGGAAGACAATCTGGAAGCGGCTTCCAGGCTGGTGCCAGAGCAGGCCTTACGGATCTGGCGGCTGTACCTGGCGGGATGCGCTTACGCGTTCGCCAAGGGCTGGATCAATCTGCACCAGATTCTCGCGGTGAAAGCTCACCCCGATGGCAGCCATGAACTGCCATGGACGCGCGACGATATCTACAACCCTTAAAGTATCGGTGAAATAAGCCGGGCGACCCGCATGCCGACCTGTTGCAGGCGGCGGGTCTCCCGGCTTTCTTCTTTGGCGATCTCGTGAGCCTGTGCAAAGTCATCGTTGAGCATCTGTTCTACTTCGGCGGCAAACGCGCTGTCGACCGTCAACAACATCACTTCAAAATTCAGCCGGAACGAGCGGTTGTCCAGATTGGCGCTGCCAATGGCGCTGATTTCGCTGTCGATCAACACCACTTTCTGATGCAGAAACCCCGGCTCGTAGCGGAACACCCGCACGCCGGCGCGTACCGCTTCGAAGGCATAAAGGCTGGAGGCGGCGTAGACGATGCGGTGATCGGGCCGTGAAGGCAGGAGCAATCGCACATCAACACCGCGCAGTACCGCCAGCCGCAACGCTGCGAATACCGCTTCGTCAGGGATGAAATAAGGACTGGTGATCCACACCCGTTCGGTTGCCGCATGGATGGCTTCGACGAAGAACAACGAGCAGGTTTCGTAGGAATCTGCCGGGCCGCTCGCCAGCAATTGGCAGAGCACGCCGTCGTCCGGGTAAACGTCCGGCAGGATCAGCGGCGGCAATGAGCGGGCGGCCCAAAACCAGTCTTCAGCGAAAGATTCCTGCATGCAGGCCACCACCGGTCCGCGTACTTGCACATGGGTATCGCGCCACGGGGCGAGGGGTGGTTTCTCGCCCATGTACTCGTCGCCGACGTTGTGCCCACCGACGAAACCCAGCACACCATCGACCACCACAATCTTGCGGTGGTTGCGGAAGTTGACCTGGAAGCGGTTGAGCCAGCCGCTGCGGGTGGCAAAGGCTTTGACCTCGACGCCGGCATCGCGCAGTGGTTGCACGTAACTGTGAGGCAGGGAGTGGCTACCGATGCGGTCGTACAATAAATAAACCGCCACGCCTTCGGCGGCTTTCTTCAGCAGCAAGGTTTGCAGGCGTTGACCGAGGCGATCGTCGTGGATGATGAAAAACTGAATCAGAACCGCTTCCTTCGCGTTGCTGATGGCTTCAAATATGGCGTTGAAGGTGGCCTGGCCGTCGATCAGCAAACGCACTTCGTTGTTCGCCAGGCACGGCATGCGCCCCAGTTTAGGCATGGCCCTCAAGGACGCGTAAGCATTGGAGGCGCGAGCGGTCAGCGCCTCTTCTACCCAAGGGCGCCAGTTGAGCTCGGAGATCGCCTTGCGCATTTCTTCGTTGGCCTGGCGCCGAGCGTTGATGTAACCATCGAAGGTGCTGCTACCGAAGACCAGGTAGGGGATGAGCGTGAGGTAGGGAATAAACAGCAACGACAGGGCCCAGGCGATCGATCCCTGGGCGGTCCGGACGGTGAGCACGGCGTGGATGGCTGCGATCAGGCCCAGCGTGTGTAGCAGTGCAATCATGTAGCCGAAAATATGCGGTCCAAAGTAATCCATGGGGCAGCCTTGCTCCTGAAGATTCAATGCTTAACAGACCATGTTCCGTGCAGAATGTCGCTATTTAATTGGCCCATGAACCGAAGCCACTGGCTGACGTCTAACGGCCACTAATGATCAGGAGTTACTCGATGAACGTTCGTCTGCTGGGTTTGGCCATGGCTATTGGTTTGTCACTTCCTGTGGCCGCTCAGGCGCAGATGTTGCAGCCTGGTTTGTGGGAAATGACCACAAGCAACATGAAGGTCGATGACCAGAATCTCCCGGATTTGCAGCTGATCCTTGGCCAGATACAGAGCCAGATGACCCCTCAACAGCGAGCGCAGCTCGAAAAGCAGGGCATCACCATGGGCGGCAAAGGGATTCGGGCTTGTCTGACGCCGGAGCAGGTGAAGACAGACAATATTCCGCTGACCGATCCACAGTCGGGCTGCAAGCAGGAAATCACCGACCGTTCCGGTAATCAGTGGAAATTCCGCTTCAGCTGTCCGAAAGCGCAGGGCGCCGGTGTCGCCACTTTCCTCAGTGATCGTGAGTTCACCACCAAGGTTAACGGCACGTTCAATGCTACCGGTATTCAGCAGAAGGGTAGCCTCGAAAGCCGCGCCGTGTGGTTGGGGCAGGATTGCGGGACCGTCAAACCGAGAGCTTAAAAACTCGCCAGCAGGCCCGCGTCCTTACATGACTGTGTGGGAGCGGGCCTGATTCAACCACTCACACACCGTCTCAACGCTCATCCTGCCGAAATCCTCCCCAGTGCGGCTGCGCACACTGACAAACCCGCCTTCTTTTTCTTTCTCCCCGATCACCACCAGATATGGCACGTGCTGACTGTGCTCGCGAATTTTTTGGCGGACTTTCTCGTGACGCAGATCCGCACGGGCGCGCACGCCACTTCTGCGCAATGCCTCGGTGACCGACTGCGCGTAATCCGCCTGACGTTGGTCCATGCTGACGATCATGACGTGGGGCGGTGTCCGCCAGTTATCAAGCTCTTGTTGGCAGGACCAGCACGTACCGTAAATCCGTTGCGGCAACGTACTGCTGATGTGATCGAGGGTGAACGCTTGCAGCACTCTGGTCGCGGGGACATGCGGGCCGGCGGTCGTAGATTCGACGTTCCCCAGGCGGTACAGCGGCGTCTTTCCTTGACGGCGAATCGAGTGATTGGTCGCCGCCAGCGTCTGCATGCGGGCTTCGATCAGTGGCAGGTCTGTCGGCGTTAAGGATCGCTCGGCGGAAAACTCATGAAAGAACCCGTCGCCCAGCGCCGTTCCTGAGTGCAATTGCACCTGGGGATGGAGTTGTTTAACGGCCATGGCCAGCATCAGTACACAGGAGCGTCGCAGGATCTCCAGCCCATCGGGCTCTTGAGGCGTGACGATGCTGACCCGGGCATCGGCCTCGATCATGAACTCACAGTCCACCAGGATGCCGTCCACTCGGCCGGCCACCGCCGCTTTTGCCAGTCCGGGTCCGATACTCGCGGCGAGCTCGTACACCGACAGTGGCTGGTCGTATTCACGCAATGAACCATCGCTCAGGGTGATGTGAATCATGTCGGTGCTCCCGAGTGCTAGCGCATAAATCGTAGTGGTAAACCCTGACAGTCGTCATTAAGACGTTTGCGGTGCCAGGCAATTTGCCCCGACACGATGGTGGTGCTGACGCTGTGGCGAAAACGCTGACGGGCAAAAGGAGTCCAGCCGCATTGAGACAGGATCGGCTGCTGGGAAACGGCGACGCCGCCGGGTTCGGGTTTGATCATAACGAGGTCAGCCCAATAACCTTCGCGCAAATAACCGCGGTCGGGAATGGCGAACAGATCAGCGACCCGGTGACTGGTTTTTGCGACGAGCGTAGTGATCGGCAACACTTCATCTGCGACCAGTTCCAGCAATGCGGGCAGGGCGTGCTGTACCAACGGCAAGCCGGATGGCGCTTGGCTGTACGGTCGCTGTTTTTCAGCCCAAGTGTGAGGCGCATGATCGCTGCCGATCACGTCGAGACGATCGCTCAGCAATGCTTCGCGCAAGGCATCGCGGTCCGCCTGGGTTTTGATCGCCGGGTTGCACTTGATCAGGTTGCCGAGGCTCGGGTAATCCCGGTCATCGAACAGCAAGTGGTGCAGGCAGACTTCGGCGGTGATGCGTTTCTGGGCCAGCGGCTTGTCTTCGAACAACGCCAGTTCGCGGGCGGTGGTCAGGTGCAGAACATGCAGTCGGGTGCCGTGACGCCTGGCCAGTTCCACAGCCATTGAGGAGGAGCGAAAGCAGGCCTCGGCGTTGCGGATCAGCGGGTGGGCCGCCGCTGGAAGGTGTTCGCCGAACAACTCACGCAGGTTCGCTGCGTTGGCGTCGATGCTGGGCGTGTGTTCGCAGTGGGCCAACAAAAGGGTCGGCACCTCGGCGAATAGCCGCTCGAGAATCCTCGGGTCATCCACCAGCATGTTGCCGGTCGAAGCGCCCATGAACACTTTGACTCCCGCAACTTCACAAGGATTGAGCTTGGCGACGGTGTCGAGATTGTCGTTGCTCACGCCGAAATGAAAGCCGTAATTGGCGACGGAGTCAGTTGCCGCTCGACGCTTTTTATCGGCCAGTGCGCTGAGGGTCAGGGTCGCCGGATTAGTGTTGGGCATGTCCATGAAGCTGGTGATGCCACCGGCCACCGCAGCCCGGGATTCGGTGTAGACGCTGCCTTTGTCTGGCGAGCCTGGATCGCGGAAGTGCACTTGGTCGTCGATCATTCCGGGCAGCAGCCACTGCCCTTGTGCATCGATTTCAACGTCGGCATTTTCACCGTGGATGCTGCTGGCGATCTTCACGATTCGCCCGTTGCTCACCAACAGATCACCATCAAACTCACGGCCTTCATTCACCAGCCGGGCATTGCGAATCAGCACGCTGCTCATGGTCAGAACTCGTTCTGCAGGGCTTTGTAGCCGCGCACCAGGTCGACGTTGGTGCGCGCCACGTCTTCGGAAAACTCCGAGGCGCTGACGCTCACCGGTGGGAACTGCGACAGATCAGTTTTCGGGCCGATGCGGGTGGTGGAGGGCACATAGAAGTCTTCAGGCAGGTCGCGACCGTCGACTACCGAGTTGTGGCGCACCACGCAGCCGTCACCGACGACGCAGTTGAACAGCACGCTGTTGAACCCGATGAACACCCGATCGCCAACCTTGCATGGACCATGAACGATCGAGCGGTGGGCGATGGAACTGAACTCGCCGATGGTCACTGCCGCCCCGGACTTGGAGTGGATCACCACGCCATCCTGGATGTTCGAGTTGGCGCCGATGGTGATCGGCTCCATCTCGCCCGAGGCATCCACTTCGTCGGCCCGAATCACCGCGTAAGGACCGACGAAGACGTTCTCGCCGATCACCACTTTGCCGCAGATGATGGCGGTTTTATCCACGTAGGCAGACTCCGCTATCACCGGCAAATCACCGGAAGGATTCTTGCGGATCATGGCTTGCTCAACGCGTTGTACAGGGTGTTGAGGTTGTACTCGAACAACCCGACAAAGGTGCTGGCCGGCCCGTTAGCCGCAAGGGCATCGGAGTACAACGTGCCACCGATGTGCGCGCCGCTTTCATCGGCAATCTGCTTGAGCAGACGTGCATCCTTGATGTTTTCCATGAACACCGCTTTGACCTTGGCCTGGCGAATCTGGGTGATCAATGCAGCGACTTCGGCGGCTGACGGTTCGCGTTCAGTGGACAGACCTTGAGGCGCCATGAAGTCGATACCGTAAGCCTGACCGAGGTAACCGAAGGCGTCATGGGACGTCACGATTTTGCGATTGCCCGGTGGCAGCGAACCGAGTTTTGCCTTGGCTTCGGCGAGCAGCGCGTAGATCTGTTTCAGGTAGGCCTGGCTGTTGCGTTCGTAGTCGGCTTTGTTTGTCGGGTCGGCGGCGATCAGCGCCTTGGTGATGTTGCTGATGTACAGCTCAGCGTTCGCCAGATTGTGCCAAGCGTGCGGGTCGGGAATGGTCTCGCCATCTTCATCCAGGGAGCGCGGGATAACACCGTGGCTCGCGCTGATCACTGGCGCTTTGGTCTCGGTGCTGGTCACCAGGCGGTCCAGCCATGGCTCGAAACCCAAGCCGTTTTTGATGATTAGTTTGGCTTTGAGCAACGCCTTGGCGTCGTCCGGGGTCGGCTCGTACGTGTGAGCATCGGCGTCCGGGCCGACCATGTTGGTGATCTGGATATGGTCGCCGCCGACTTGATGGGTCATGTCGGCGAGGATGCTGAAACTGGTGACTACCTGAAGTTTTTCCGCAGCAGACAGCGACATCGACAGCAGCAAACTGAACAGCACGAGTAAAGCGCGCATCGGGTAACACCTCATTGGGATGTGAGCAAAGGCGGGCGGCGCAGCAAACCGTGCACCGGTCCGAACACCACGGACAGCAGATACAAACCGCCAGCCACCAGCACGATCGCCGGGCCACTGGGCAGCGAGTAGTAGAACGACAGCAACAGTCCGAGCCACACGGAGAGGCAGCCGAGCAGGGCGGCGATGGCTATCAACACGGGCAAGCGACGACTCCAGAAGCGCGACGCGGCGGCGGGCAGCATCATCAAACCGACCACCATCAGCGCACCGATGGCTTGAAAACCGATCACCAGATTCAGCACCACCAGGGTCAGAAATACGCCGTGAGCCAACGGGCCGAGTCGGCTGACGGTTTGCAAAAAGAGTGGGTCGAGGGTGTCCAGCAACAGCGGTTTATAGATGAAGGCCATGGCGATCAGGCTGAGTGCCGAGACCCACACCATGCCGGTCAACGTCGGGCCATCGACGGCCAGCGCCGAACCAAACAACAGGTGCAACAGGTCCAGACGTTTGCCGGCGATGCCGAGGATCAGCACACCGCAGGCAAGGGAAATCGGGTAGATCGCGGCGAGGCTGGCGTCTTCTCGCAGGCCGGTGCGACGGGTGATCCAGGCGGCGAGTCCGGCCATGCCGAGACCGGCACCGAGGCCGCCGACGGTCAGCGCCGGCAGACTCAATCCGGCGAACCAGAAGCCCAATGCGGCCCCCGGCAGAATGCCGTGAGCCACCGCGTCGCCGATCAGGCTCATGCGTCGCAGGATCAAAAACACGCCCAACGGTGCGGTGCTGCATGCCAGAACCAATCCACCCAGCAGCGCTCGGCGCATGAACACGAACTCGTGGAACGGTTGCCAAAGATGAGCGGCTGCGAGCATCAGGCCACCCGCGTATGGGGTTGTTGGTGGATCAGATCGACGCTCGATCCGAGGACGCAACCGGTACTTTTGATCAGCAACGTTTGAGGAATGTGTTGGCGAACTGCGGCTAGGTCATGGCACACGATCAGCTGGGTTCGGCCTTCCGCATGCCAGGCGTGAATGTGTTTCCAGAGCAGTGCCTGACCGAGTTCGTCTAGGGCGGCGTGGGGTTCGTCGAGCAATAGCAATGGTGCGTCGGCGAGGCTCAAACGGGCGAGCAGGGCACGCTGTAATTCGCCGCCGGACAAGGCCATCAACGGGCGCTGTTCCAGTCCGCTCAGGCACCAGTTTTCCAGCACGGCTTTGAGGCGCTGTCTGCGTGTTTCGGGAGACTGCGTGCTACCCCAGAAACCGGCGGCCACTAACTCTTGCAGGCTAATGGGGAATTGGCGATCCAGGTGTTGTTGCTGGGGCAGGAACGAGAGGCTGCCCTTGCGTGGAACATCCAGGATGACTTTGCCCATTAGCGGTTTTTGCAAACCCGCGATAACTTTCAGCAGGCTGCTTTTGCCCGAGCCATTGGCACCGATGACGGCGGTCAGACTTCCTTTGGCCAGTTCGAAATCCACGTCGGGAGTCAGTGGCTGGCCGGGTGCACCCCAACGCAAGGCTTGGCAATGAATCATGCGGCCTCCCAATTCCAGCGGCTTTCGGCGACCGCATCGTGTGCGTGGAGGCTTTCCGCGTGGACGACTCGTATGTGGAAGGCGTTGACGCCGGGGGAGCGTTTCAGGGCCAGGTTCAAACGTCGTGCGGCGTCTTCGCAGAACATCAGGTTCTGACCGTTGGCCAGCGCGAAGGCTTGTTCGTCGGCGCGTTTTACGGCGGTTTGTACGGCGGTGCCGAGGGCCGCTTCGGCGTCGTTGATGATCGCGATCAGCGGCAAGTCATCCAGATAGTCGTCCAGTCGAAGCCGCAATTGCGCAGTGCTCCGTTGGCTGTGAGGCGTTGCGACGATGCCTTTTGTCGAGCCGAGCCAAGTCAACACATCGGCGTGTTGCAGTGGCTTGTTGGCGAAGTCATCGACGAATTGCTGCTGAATCAGTTGCCGGGAAAGCGCGGCGGAGCACGGACAAGTCGAGGAATAAGGCACGTCGATTTTTAGTTCCACGTGGAACATCGCGTTTTTCAAACGTGCTTCGATGCTCACTGGATAGGTTTTCCAGCCGGCCAATGGACTGACCAGCGCCGGTCTTTTGAGCAGTAAATCGGTGTGGATTTTTAAGTACGCGCTGGTGGACAGTCCTTCATGAGTATCGAGAAAACTTTGCAAAACTCGCCGCAACAAGGCGGGTGTCAGGTTTTCTTGCTCGAGCATTTCCAGCGCCAAGTACAGACGCGACATGTGAATCCCGCGCGCCTCGCCATCATCGAGGCTAACGCCGGCGTCGGCCTTTGCACTCAATCGTTGGCCATCGAACAAAACAGGAAGAGCAACGCCGCACATGCCCACCCAGTCGAGTGGCAAGGCTTGATGTGATGCCTTCGAGGCAATATCCGGCAGAGTCAGCGCATTCATGAGCAGGTCCGTCGTGGGAGTTGATTTCTAATGTTATGTTATTACATTGAATTCGACCACGCCTTTTTCATGAACAGGATTTCATTATGTGCAGACGTCACCGGTTAAACCTGATCCTGCCCAGCACGGTGACGGTCAGAGCCATCGACGGGTATTCCCTCTGCTGTCTATCAATAAGGCTCACTTTCAAGCGCGACATCGGCGTGATCGACTGCCGCTACGGCAGCAAAGGCCCGTTGAACTTTTCGAACTGATGGAAATAAATATTGTGGAACTAAAGACGGAATAATAAACCGATCAATCTATTTAAAATGGTCTAAAGACTGACGGGTTACCTGTCATATCTGACAGTAGACAGTTCTTCGGTGACGGGGCTTACTAATAGCGCGTAAATAAATTTAAACATTTATCCTAAGTGAAGGAGTTATTCATGCAAGTTGAAAAATATGTTGAGGATTTCGATTCACTCGAAACACGTAAGTATGTGACCGGAGAAGAGCTGGTTACCCCACATATGACATTCGCTACAACTTCATCGAGTAATAGTTTGGGGATGAGTATCGAAGACGTCCGTTCCGAAGGAGGCTTTAGCGGAAAAGGTCTGCATTCACACTCTGATGGTCATTTTGGACACGGAAGCTTGATAGTTATGTTCAGCCATCCAAGAATCAAACGTTTCGAGTTTTTGTTTCACGGATACAATGCCCATGGTTATGTTTGTCATTGTCGTGATCAAAGCGGATTGCTTATCGAGACATTGAAACTGCAAAGCGATGTAGCGCAAGTAGTCAAATATGACCGTGGGGAAGCAGGTTTTATATCTCGCCTCGAGATTGACTTTAGCTCTGATGGCCAATATATGGCGGTTGACCGTTTCATCATCGAGCAAGAACAGTAACTTGACAGTAAGAACTTGGGCGCGACGTTACGCAATTACTTTATGCAGGCTCAGCACCCTGTCATCCGGCTACATATGAACTTGCCGCTGCTACCACCGGAGCTGGAAAATCGATTGATCGTGGTCCAGCCGACGCGACGGTTGTAGCCGACCCAGGCCTCGCCATCGGATGCGATCCCAGTGAAAAACGTGAGTTGTCCGTAGCGACTGTTGGTCTGTGCCCAGTGGCGTTTACCGGCCGCTTCGAAGCCCCGCAGATAGATCGTGCTTCCGGCGGTGTTGACGCTGTAGGCGTTGCCGTCGCCATCCACGCAGGCCAGCAGATTGGCGCTTCGGGTGCATTCGGCCAGGCTCGGGCTTTGCGCCCTGACGCCGACAGCGACCAGCAGTGAAACGCTCATCAGCGCCATTTTAAGGGCGACACGCATAGGATTTCTCACTGAGCGAATGGGCTTGAGCATCGTGCCCTTGGTCATCTTGGGCAAGAGGAGAGTGGCTTGACTGTGTTGTTATACTATAACATCAAGTAAAGCCCGACACTGCGACCGGGCATCTCTGTGAGGAATACCCGATGCCCAATCGTCTCCCCGTAACCGTTCTGTCGGGCTTTCTCGGCGCTGGCAAAAGTACGCTGCTCAACTACGTGCTACGTAATCGCGACAACCTGCGCGTCGCCGTGATCGTCAATGATATGAGCGAAATCAACATCGATGGCAGTGAAGTCCAGCGCGATGTCACCCTGAATCGTGCCGAAGAAAAACTCGTGGAAATGAGCAATGGCTGTATCTGCTGCACCTTGCGCGAAGACTTGTTGGAAGAGGTGAGCAAACTCGCCAAGGAAGGTCGCTTTGATTATTTATTGATCGAATCCACCGGCATTTCAGAGCCACTGCCCGTGGCGGAAACCTTCACCTTCCGCGATGAAGAAGGGCAGAGCCTGGCCGACATCGCCCGGCTCGACACCATGGTCACCGTGGTCGATGGCATGAACTTCCTGCTCGACTATCAGGCTGCCGAAAGCCTCGCTTCCCGTGGTGAAACCTTGGGTGAAGAGGACGAACGCTCGATCACTGATTTGTTGATCGAGCAGATCGAATTCGCCGACGTGATTCTGATCAGCAAGATTGACTTGATCAGCAGCCGCGAACGCCAGGAGCTGATCGCGATCCTCGAACGGCTCAATGCCCAGGCCGAAATCATTCCGATGGTGATGGGCGAAGTGCCGCTCAAGAAAATCCTCAATACCGGTCGTTTCGACTTCGAAAAGGCCGCTCAGGCGCCGGGCTGGCTACAGGAATTGCGTGGCGAACACGTGCCCGAAACCGAGGAATACGGCATCGCCTCGGCAGCTTATCGAGCACGCCGACCGTTTCATCCGCAGCGTTTTTTCAGCTTCATCGACCGCCCGTGGGTGAACGGCAAACTACTGCGCTCCAAGGGCTTCTTCTGGCTGGCCAGCAAGCACATGGACGCCGGTAGCTGGTCCCAGGCCGGCGGATTGATGCGCCATGGTTTCGCCGGGCGCTGGTGGCGTTTCGTGCCGAAAACCCAGTGGCCGCAGGACGAAGAAAGCACCGCCGGGATCATGGAAAACTGGACCGCAACCACTGGCGATTGCCGCCAGGAACTGGTGTTCATCGGCCAGCACATCGACTTCACGCAACTCACCCATGAACTCGACAATTGCCTGCTGACCGACGATGAAATGGCGTTAGGCGTCGAGGGCTGGCGATCGCTGCCAGATCCATTTGGCCCGTGGCATGAAGAGGCGGCAGCCTGATGTTGGCACCCAGTCTGAAACTGCGGCCGATCATTTATCAAGTTCAAGGTGAGACGCCGCGAGCGCTGACCCGAGTACTGGATGACGGTGTAAACCTCGCCGTTTGGCAGCGCCAACTGCCGGCGCACATCGCTGATTTCGGGCGTTTGCTGCTGTCCCTGAACGAGCCGTTGGCCGAGTCGTTGGTCCTGGAATTGCCCAGTGATGATACCGAACCCAATCTTCGCGGATTGGCCTCAGGTTTCAGCGATCTCGAAGGTTACGAAGGTTTAATCGCCGACGTCTCCTGGCTGGTCAGTGCTTTCGCCTGTTTGCTGGGCGCCAAGCGTGTCGGCCTGCGCCTGCGGGTCCTCGACAAGGCCATGTGCCCGCGTTTCCACGTCGATCACGTGCCGGTGCGGCTGATCACCACGTATTGCGGGATCGGCAGCCAGTGGCTGAAGGAAGGTGCGATGGATCGCCGACAACTGGGTAAAGCCGAAGTCGAACCCCAGGACAATGCGCTGATCCAGCAGATCGCCTGCGGCGAAGTCGCGTTGCTCAAAGGCGAGAAATGGCATGGCAACGAAGGCTTTGGCCTGATTCATCGGTCGCCGCAGCTTGCGCCCGGTGAGCGGCGGCTGATCCTGACGCTCGACTGGCTCAGCTAGCGGCTCACGGCTTGAGCCAGGTTCCCTGGCTCTGGGCTTCACAAAACGGCTTCAAATACGCCGCATCCGTGGCTACGCCGTAATAGTGAATATCCTGCCGGTAAGGCATATTGGCGACTTGGGCGTTGCTGCACACGCCGAACGCGCCGGTGGGGCATTGATCGACGTACTGCACCTCGACTTTCTGGCCGGGAAGATTCGGCTGGCAGAACCCATCGGCGAACAGCTTTTCCGGGATGTTGCGGTTCTGCTGGCAGACTTTCACGTCGAGTCGCGCAGCCGTGCTATGTACCACGCAGGCTTGAGCCAGCGCCTCACCTGAAGTGAGCGCCAGGAGCAACGACAATCCCATCAACCGCATCCTTACCTCCTCAGAAACTTTCGACCATGTTGCAGAACATTCCCACTCACATCATTGCTGGCCCTTTGGGTGCCGGCAAGACCAGCCTGATCAAGCACCTGTTGGCGCAGCGGCCGGCGAATGAGCGTTGGGCAGTGTTAATCAACGAATTCGGTCAGATCGGCCTCGACGCTGCATTGCTGACCCAGGACGCCGATGGTATCGCACTGGGTGAAGTGGCCGGGGGCTGTTTGTGTTGCGTCAATGGTGCGCCGTTTCAGATTGGCCTCGGGCGTTTGCTACGCAAGGCGCGGCCGGATCGGCTGTTTATCGAGCCCTCCGGGCTGGGGCATCCGGCGCAATTGTTCAGGCAATTGAGTGAGGCGCCGTGGCAAGGCGTGTTGGCTGTTCAACCCTGCGTACTGGTGCTGGACGCCCAGGCACTTGCTGCCGGCAAACCGCTGCCGGTGGCGCAACAGGAAGCGCTGAACAGCGCCGGGTTGTTGTTGATGAATAAAGCCGAAAATCTCGACGACGCTGATCGCCAGCGAATCGCTGCACAGTTGCCGACGCGTCCGTTGTACTGGACGCAGCAAGCTGCGTTGCCATTGAGTGAGTTACCAGGGCTTGGGATTCAGGCTGTAGCGGGTGTGGATAACTTCGTTGCACCCAAAGGATTGGCACAGCTGCCGGCCATCTGGACCGACCCTGCGCTGCCAATTTGCTTGAGTCAGGAGCAGGAGGGCGGCTGGAGCGTTGGGTGGCGCTGGCATCCGAGTCAGACTTTCGATGCGACGCTCGTTGGTCGTTGGCTTGAAAGCCTTGCCTGGCGGCGGGCGAAACTGGTTATCCACAGCGTCGACGGTTGGGTTTCGGTGAATGCGCTGGAAAACTCGGTGCTGGACTGGCAGCCCAGCGAATGGCGCCGTGATTCGCGCATCGAGCTGATTTTCAGTGAGCCGCAGGAAGTTGATTCATTACAAAGAGATCTAGCCGACTGCCGGTCGAGCCCGATTTAAATCACGGGCGCCATTTAGTGTGTTCTTGCCGCCACTGACTCATCTCGATCACCTCGGCGCGCGGTTTCACGACATCGGTCACCGCAGGTGTGTCGTCGAACGGCATCGGGTAGGGCTCCAGCTCAATCTGCGCACTGTGGGCACCAAACTGGGTGATGGTGCCGTTGTGACGGCTTTCACCGGTCACGGTGAATTCGAAGTTATACACACGGGCGAGGCGCCGCCGGCCGTTTGCGTCTTTAATGAATGCGATCTTCTTCAAGGCCACATTGCCGTCCAGCAGCTCGATTCCGAGCTTGGCGCAATGCAGCTTGACCCGCTCCAGCGCGCGCTCGCGCAAGCCATGGTTGTGCCATAACCACGCGCCACCGGTGGCAAGCAGCATCAGGACGAAGATATTTCCAAGGGTCAGCATCAACACATTGCTCCAACAAGATAGTGTCAGCTTAACTGCGTCGCCGGTCTGTCGTACAGGCTGTGTTTAGTCGCATACTGCGCGGCTTGAATTTCAATCGTTTGACGGAAAACCCACCGCATGAAACGTACGCCCCATCTGCTCGCCATCCAGTCCCACGTGGTGTTCGGCCACGCTGGCAACAGCGCCGCGGTTTTCCCGATGCAGCGGGTCGGGGTGAATGTATGGCCGCTCAATACCGTGCAGTTCTCCAACCACACCCAGTACGGCCAATGGGCCGGTGAGGTGCTGGCGCCGCATCAGATTCCCGACCTGGTCGAAGGCATCGCGGCGATTGGCGAACTGGGCAACTGCGACGCCGTGCTGTCTGGCTATCTCGGCAGTGCTGCCCAGGGCCGGGCGATCCTGACGGGGGTGGCGCGGATCAAGTCGATGAATCCCAAGGCACTGTATCTGTGTGACCCGGTGATGGGCCATCCTGAAAAGGGTTGCAGCGTGCCCGCGGAAGTCAGCGATTTCCTGCTGGAGGAGGCGGCTGCGGTGGCGGACTTCATGTGTCCGAACCAGCTGGAGCTGGACAGCTTTTCGGGGCGCAAGCCGCAATCGTTGTTCGATTGCCTGGCCATGGCGCGAGCGCTGCTGGCGCGTGGTCCGAAGGCTGTGCTGGTCAAGCATCTGGACTATCCGGGTAAACCGGCGGATGTTTTCGAGATGTTGCTGGTGACGGCCGAAGACAGCTGGCATTTGCGCCGTCCGCTGCTGGCGTTTCCGCGTCAGCCGGTGGGCGTCGGCGACCTGACCTCCGGACTGTTTCTGGCTCGCGTACTGTTGGGCGATAGCCTG
Source organism: Pseudomonas sp. PDM10 (assembly GCF_014852295.1). Lineage (NCBI taxonomy): Bacteria > Pseudomonadati > Pseudomonadota > Gammaproteobacteria > Pseudomonadales > Pseudomonadaceae > Pseudomonas > Pseudomonas sp. PDM10. The sequence goes on from NZ_JACVBJ010000003.1 coordinate 169,319, forward strand.
GTGGCGGCTTTCGAATTCGCCGCGTCGGCGGTACATGAAGTGCTGCTGGAAACCCAGGCTTGCTCCAGCTATGAGCTGGAACTGGTACGGGCTCAGGACCGGATCGCCCATCCGCGGGTGCGGTTTGAGGCGGCACCGATCAGCCTTTAAAGCTTCGCGGGCAAGCCTCGCTCCTACAGGTACGGTGAGAAATCTGTAGGAGCGAGGCTTGCCCGCGAATGCGATCTAACGACAAAACATGTCAGGCATCGCCCTTGATGTCCTGATAGCGCTTTTCCAGTTCCTGACGAATCTGCCGACGTTGCTGGGCCTGCATGAAGCGGCGTTTGTCTTCGCTGTTCTGCGGTTGCAGAGGCGGGACAACAGCCGGTTTGCGGTCGTCATCCACTGCGACCATGGTGAAGAAGCAGCTGTTGGTGTGGCGCACCGAGCGCTCGCGGATGTTCTCGGTCACTACCTTGATGCCCACCTCCATGGAGGTGTTGCCGGTGTAATTGACCGAGGCCAGAAAGGTCACCAGTTCGCCGACATGAATCGGCTCGCGGAAAATCACCTGATCCACCGACAGGGTCACCACGTAGCGGCCGGCATAACGGCTGGCGCACGCGTAGGCCACTTCGTCGAGGTATTTGAGCAAGGTACCGCCGTGGACATTGCCAGAGAAGTTGGCCATGTCGGGGGTCATCAATACCGTCATCGACAGTTGTGCGTTTCCGGGTTCCATAGCGTTCTCACGGTTCAAGGCAGAATTTCGGAAGGGCGGCACCTCTGCGGGGGCCTTGTCAGCTTTTCAAACCAACAGTTATCGGGACGCCGGGCGGGTGGCTGCCGTCACGCCTGGAGCGATCTGTTTCCATATATTGCACCGCCTTTCTGCCAGAAGTCGCGGTGATACCCTTCAAAAGCCCCTTCTCAAGGGTAATTCCCACGCGGAAAGTGGATTTTTCACCTTGCTCGAATAGGAGCCCCACACCATGCACGCCATCAGTTTCATTCAGGATCTGGCAGTGATCATGTTGATCGCGGGTGTGGTGACCGTGCTGTTTCATCGCTTCAAACAACCGGTGGTGCTCGGCTACATCGTCGCTGGCTTCATCATCGGCCCGCACACCCCGCCGTTCAGCCTGATCCACGATGAAGACACCATCAAAACCCTCGCCGAACTCGGGGTGATTTTCCTGATGTTCTGCCTGGGCCTGGAGTTCAGCCTGCGCAAGCTGTTCAAGGTCGGCGCCACAGCGTTCATTGCGGCGTTCCTGGAAATCGTGCTGATGATCTGGATCGGCTACGAGATCGGTCGCTGGTTCGACTGGAACACCATGGACTCGCTGTTTCTTGGCGCGATCCTGGCGATTTCCTCGACCACCATCATCGTCAAGGCGCTCAACGACCTGAAGATGAAGAACGAGCGCTTCGCGCAGCTGATTTTCGGCGTGCTGATCGTTGAAGACATCCTTGGCATCGGCATCATCGCCTTGCTGTCGAGCATCGCAGTCAGCGGCACGGTCAGTTCCGGCGAAGTGTTTTCAACGGTCGGCAAGCTCTCGCTGTTCATGGTTGTCGCACTGGTCATAGGCATCCTGCTGGTGCCGCGATTGCTGGCTTACGTGGCGAAGTTCGAAAGCAATGAAATGCTGCTGATCACGGTGTTAGGCCTGTGTTTCGGCTTCTGTTTGCTGGTGGTAAAACTTGAGTACAGCATGGTGCTCGGTGCCTTCCTGATTGGCGCGATCATGGCTGAATCCCGGCAACTGCTGAAAATCGAGCGTTTGATCGAACCGGTTCGCGACCTGTTCAGTGCGATCTTCTTTGTCGCCATTGGGCTGATGCTCGATCCGATGATCCTGCTGCAGTACGCGTGGCCGATTGCAGTGATTACCGTGGCCGTGGTGCTGGGCAAGATGTTTTCTTGCGGTCTTGGCGCCTTTATCGCTGGCAATGATGGACGTACCTCACTTCGAGTCGGGATGGGGCTTTCGCAGATTGGCGAATTTTCTTTCATCATCGCCGCGTTGGGCATGACGTTGCAGGTCACCAGCAACTTCCTCTACCCGGTCGCGGTTGCCGTCTCGGTGATCACCACGTTGCTGACGCCCTACCTGATTCGCGCGGCTGATCCGCTGTCGATCAAGCTTGCCGCGGTGATGCCGAAGCGACTGGGCAGGGTATTGGGGATGTACGGCGAATGGCTGCGCAGCATCCAGCCTCAGGGCGAGGGCGCGCTGCTGGCGTCGATGATTCGGCGGATTCTGTTGCAGGTGGGGGTCAATCTGGCGCTGGTGATTGCGATCTTCTTCTCGGGTGCTTTTTTCGCCGAGCGCATGTCCGCTTACCTGCAAGACTGGATCAGCGACCCGAGCTGGCAGAAAGCGTTGATTTGGGGCGGGGCGTTGCTGTTGTCGCTGCCGTTCCTGATCGCCGCCTATCGCAAGCTCAAGGCGCTCTCGATGCTGTTGGCGGAGATGGGCGTGAAGCCGGAGATGGCCGGCCGCCACACGCAGCGAGTGCGTCGGGTGATCGCCGAAGTGATCCCGATCCTCTCGCTGCTGGTGATTTTTCTGCTGCTGGCAGCCTTGTCGGCCAGTATTCTGCCGACCAACAAGTTGCTGGTGCTGATCGTTGTCGTCGCGGCCGCTGTAGCGGCGCTGCTCTGGCGCTGGTTCATCCGCGTGCACACGCGGATGCAGGTGGCGTTGCTCGAAACACTGGACAACCACAAGGATTCGTCCGGGCATTAACCCTGTAGCGCGTCAGGCGTCTCAGCTTTCCAGCCAGACGTCCCGCGCCCAGTGCCATACCGATTCCCAGGTTTCTTCGGCGATCAGCTCTTCTTCGGCCAACCACAGCACCACGGTGCCGTCTTCTTCGACCAGGTAGTAGTTGTCACCGTCCTGGCAGATCGGAATCATGCTGCGATCAACACCCGCATCCCAGGCGTTGGCGGCAACGTCTGGCAGGTAGGTGTGGGATTGCGGGTCGGTGACGGTCACCGGCTCCAGGCTGCCGTAGACGACGTCGCTGACGGTCAGCAAAAACTCTCTGAAGACAAACGGAATGTCGATGAACAGCTGTTCTTCGATTTCCACCAATTGATCTTCGTCGGGCAACTCCAAGGGGACCGGTACCGGTTCGTTGGCTTCACGCAGTTGTTCGATGATTTCTTCCACGTCCGGGATCCTCTTGCTTGATGGCGCGGTTTAGTTGGGGCGGTTTATACAGTAGCTCGCTATAGATGTAACCGTGAAATAGAAAAACCCCGGCCAGGCCGGGGTTTTCGTTACAGCATGCTTAATGCAGGAGGGATCAGCCGTTCTGGCGGATACCGGCGACCAGCCAAGGCTGGTTCTCGCCCTGCGGACGCTCCATGTTCCAGCTTTCGCTGAACACTTCGCCCTGGTCGAAACGCGAGGTCTTCGACACACCGGTGAAGGTCAGGGTGGCGATGGTCTTGTCGGCACGGTCATCCACGCCGTCCAGTTGAACATTGAGGTTATCAATGTAGGTGGACTGGAAACCGTCACCCAGATCGGCACGTTCGCGCTTGAGGAACTCCAGCAGTTGCGGGGTCACGAACTCGGCGATCTTGTCCATTTCGTTGGCGTCCCAGTGCTGCTGCAGGGACTGGAAGTGGTTGCGGGCCGCTTCAATGAAGTTCTTTTCATTGAACCAGGCCGGAGCGTTGATCACCGGACGAGCGGCAACCGGTGCTGCCGAGCCGCCGAAGACCGAACCCATGGCCGTTGGCTTCTGCTCGAACACTTCACGCTGCATCGGTGCGCCAGCTGGAGCCATGTGCTCCTGCTGCTTGCGACGACGAGCGGCGATGAAACGGAAGATCAGGAAGGCGATGACGGCCATGATCAGGATGTCGAAGATCTGCATGCCCTGGAAGCCGCCGCCCATGAACATGGAGGCCAGCAGGCCACCGGCCGCGATGCCGGCCAGAGGGCCGAGCCAGCGCGAAGCACCGCCGGCTTTGGCGGCAGCGCCAGCGGCACCGGCCGCGCCCGCAGTGGCGGCAGCACCACCTGCGGCAGAAGAAGGCGCCATTTGGCTGGTCTGGTGAGTCGGCGCAGCGCCGGAACTCTTACCGCCACCAAAGCGCTTGGCGTTGGCGTCGAGGCTCATCGTCAGGCCGATGCACAACGCCATGGCGATGCTAAGAAAACGTTTCATAAAGGGAATTCCCATTTGTGGATGGCACGCGCGCCATGTTGCACAGCTGAAGGGTTACTGGCTAGCGGCAGAGTGTTTCGGGCTTTTGCCTGACAGGTTGTGTTCAGCTTCAGTCAGCGCAATAAGGCCTGTTAACTTTGGTCTGTAGGGTAAGTGGATAAGTTCTGTAGGAAGGGTGCCTAGCGGCGCAGCGCCAGCATGATCACACCGGCTGTAATCAGGCCGATTCCACCCCATTGGCGCAGATCGAGTTTTTCGCCCAACAGGATCACGCCGAGCACCGCCACCAGTACCACGCTGAGCTTGTCCACCGGAGCGACCAGTGAGGCCGGCCCCAGTTTCAGTGCGCGGAAGTAGCAAATCCACGAGGCACCGGTGGCAAGTCCCGACAGCAGCAGGAACAGGTAGCTCCTGGCAGAGATCGATCCTAATGACTGATATTGGCCCGTGGCGTACAAAATCAAGGCCAGACTGACCAAAACCACCACGGTGCGCAGTAGGGTGGCGAAGTCGGAGTTGACGTTTTCGATGCCAATTTTCGCGAAGATCGCGGTCATGGCAGCAAATGCCGCTGACAACAGGGCCCAGAATGTCCAGGAAGAAAAGAAGCCTGAGCCCATGCATATTCCTCTGCGTAGATCGTTTCCCATGCTCTGCGTGTTAACGCCGCCATGGACGCTCTGCGTCCACTGTGACGCGGAGCGTCACGGGATGCATACCCACGCAGAGCGTGGGAACGATCAATCACTGGTGGGCTTTAAATCGCTTCCAGCTTTGCGTAACCCAACATCAGCCACTTGCTGCCTTCGCTGAAGTTCACCTGCACCCGAGCCTGGGCCCCGGCACCTTCGAAGTTCAGGATCACACCGTCGCCAAACACCGAATGCCGTACGGCCTGGCCGAGGCTGAACCCGGTATCCGGGATCTCGCTACCGCCAAACAGGCTGCTGGAGCTCTGCTGCTGGCCACCGCCGAACGGACGGCTGACGCTGTTGGACAGCCGCACTTCCTGGATCAGGCCTTTCGGCACTTCACGTACGAAACGCGACACCTTGTTGTAAGTCTCGCTGCCGTACAGGCGTCGGGTTTCAGCGTAGGTCATCACCAGGTTCTGCATGGCCCGGGTGATACCGACGTAGGCCAAACGGCGCTCCTCTTCAAGACGACCCGGTTCTTCAAGGCTCATCTTGTGGGGGAACAGGCCTTCTTCCATGCCCACCAGGAACACGTAAGGGAATTCCAGACCCTTGGCGCTGTGCAGCGTCATCAACTGAATGCTGTCTTCGTGCTCGTCGGCCTGAGTATCCCCGGCCTCCAGGGACGCGTGACCGAGGAACGCAGCCAATGGCGTCAGGTCTTCATCTTCTTCAGCGTTTTCGAAGTTGCGCGCGGCGCTGACCAGTTCCTCAAGGTTTTCTACCCGGGCCTGGCCTTTCTCGCCTTTTTCCGCTTCGTGATAGGCGATCAGCCCGGACTGCTCGATGACGGTCTGGGTCATCAGATGCAGCGGCATTTCCATGCACTTGGCGGCGAGGTTCTCTATCAGCTCGATGAATGCGCCCAGCGCGCCGGCCGCACGGCCGGTCAGGCCTTTGTTAGCCACCAGCAGGCGCATGGCTTCCCACATCGACACATCGCTGTGACGGGCATGGTCGCGGATCGCTTCAACGGTTTTCTCTCCGATGCCCCGGGCCGGAACGTTGATCACCCGCTCCAGCGCTGCATCGTTGCCGCGACCTTCCAGCAAGCGCAGGTAGGCCATGGCGTTTTTGATTTCTGCCCGTTCGAAGAAGCGCTGACCGCCATAGATGCGGTACGGAATGCGCTCACGCAGCAAGGCTTCTTCCAAAACGCGTGATTGGGCGTTGGAGCGGTACAAAATCGCGATATCGCTGCGAGCCAAGCCGGTTTTCAGCGCGCTTTCGATGGTTTCCACCACGTAGCGTGCTTCATCGTGTTCGTTGAACGCGGCGTACAGGTTGATCGCTTCGCCTTCGCCGCCGTCGGTCCACAGCTCTTTGCCCATGCGTCCCGTGTTGTTGGCGATCAGGGCGTTGGCTGCTTTAAGGATGCCGGCGGTGGAGCGGTAGTTCTGCTCCAGACGAATGGTTTCGGCATCTGGAAAATCGTCGGAATACTGATAAATGTTTTCGATTTTCGCGCCGCGCCAGCCATAGATCGACTGATCGTCGTCGCCAACCACCATCAGACTGTCGCCACCCTTGGCCAGCAGTCGCAACCAGGCGTACTGCACGGCGTTGGTGTCCTGGAACTCGTCCACCAAAATGTGCCGGAAGCGCTTCTGATAGTGCGCCAGCAGGCCCGGATGATCGCGCCACAAGTCGAGGGCGCGTAGCAGCAGTTCGGAGAAGTCGATCACGCCAGCGCGCAGGCACGCAGCCTCATAGGCTTCATAAATGCTGCGCATGGTCGCCAGAAACAGATCACCGCTGGCTTGAATGTGTTGCGGACGCAGACCTTCGTCTTTCTGCCCGTTGATGAACCATTGGGCCTGGCGGGCCGGCCAGCGTTGCTCGTCCAGGCCCAGCTCGCGGATCACCCGCTTGACCAGTCGTTGCTGGTCGTCGCTGTCGAGAATCTGGAACGTCTGGCTCAGACCGGCTTCCTGCCAGTGCGCCCGCAATAAGCGGTGCGCCAGGCCGTGGAAGGTGCCGACCCACATGCCGGCCGGGTTGATACCCATCAGTTGCTCGATGCGATGACGCATCTCGGCAGCGGCCTTATTGGTGAAGGTCACCGACAGGATGGAGTGGGGCGAGGCGTTTTCGACCTGGATCAACCAGGCGATACGGTGCACCAGCACTCGGGTTTTACCGGAACCAGCACCGGCCAGGACCAACTGACGACCCACGCGGGCAGCTACGGCCTGGCGTTGGGCATCGTTGAGGGAGTTCAGCAGAAGGGAGAGATCATCGCGCATCGGGGCATTCTAGGGGGCGGCGTCACACCGGGCAAACCCTGCATTGTTTTAGCCGATGAAAGATAGGTGCAGGACGACCGGTCAGTCACTGGCTGCAAGCGTTGGCGGGGCTCGCTTGGCTGCTTTTACACGGGGCCAGGCAGTCGATACTTTGGTCTATTTATGATCTGGGGCAGTTTGGTCCGGGCATTTGCTTGTGTATGCTCCGTCGACGTTTCGGGCGCATGCTCACCATTATAAGAACAAGAACATTGCCTATGACCCTCAGCACCGACCTGTCGGGCCCCGTCGTGGAGCCCCGGGTTATCCGCAAACAGTACGCCATGGAAATGGCGGTCGAACGCACGCGTCTGCTTTATCAGGGCTCGTTGCTGCCCACGTTATTCATGTTGATCAACGGTCTGGTCTGCGCTGGCTTGCTTTGGAGCCCGCAGCGTTACTTCCTGGTCAGCGTCTGGCTGGTGTGGCTGTTGTCGCTGGTGGCGTTGCGGGTGATTCAAGTCGCGGCCTTCGATTCAGCGATACCCAACCGTCAGGCCCATCCGATCTGGCGCCGCATGTTTTTGCTGGGTTCGGCCATGACCGGCCTGACCCTGGCCGGCGCTGGCATTGCGCTGGTACCCGCCGATAACTTCATGCAACAAGCCTGGGTGTTCGGCCTGATCGGCGCTGCAGCGCTTTCGGCCAGTGTTGCCTACGCGGTCAGCCTGCCGGCATTCCTGTCCTTTACCTTGCCCTGTCTGTTGCCGGCCATCGGCTATCTGTTCTGGGGCGGCGATGAACAAGATCAGGGATGGGGCTGGTTCGGTCTGATTTTGTTGGGCGCGTTGAGTGTGGTTGCCTGGCAGGTCAATCGACTCATCGATAGCGGGTTGTTGCGGCGCTTCCAGAATCAGGCACTGATCGAGCACTTGCAGCAGGCTCAAAACAGCAGCGATCAGCTCAATCAAAAGCTGGCCAAGGAAATCGACCAGCGCCGTCGTGCCGAAGACGAGTTGCGGCAAATTCAGATCGAGCTTGAAAGCCGTGTTGCCCAGCGCAGCCTGGAGCTGGACGCTGCCAATCAGGCCCTGAGCAAGAGTGAAGCGCGTCTGGCGCTGGCGTTGAAGGCCAGTGAGCTCGGTCTATGGGACTGGAACCTGCAAACCGACGAAGTCCATCACACCCATCTTCAGGAGCTGTTCGGCCTGGAGCCAGAATTCGTGACGGCGATGCTTCGCCACCTCAAGCCACGCCTGCATCCCGATGACTTGCCTTCGCTCAAGCGCGCACTGGTCGAGCATTTGAAGGGCCGCAGCGAGGACTACCAAATTGAGTACCGCGTACGTCACGGCGATGGCCATTGGGTTTGGATCGAAGACCGTGGTCGAGCGGTTGAGCGCAGCGAAAATGGCCGGGTGATCCGCATGGTCGGCACCCGTCGCGACATCAGCGTCAGTAAAGCGCTGGAAGAGCAACGGCAACTGGCCGCAACGGTGTTCGAAGCCGCCAGTGAAGGCATCGTGATTTTCGATCCGAATTACGCGTTGATCGCGGTCAATCAGGCCTTCAGCCGAGTCACCGGCTATGACATTGAAGACATGATTGGACGCAACGTGGTCGAGTTGCCGTGCAGCCGCGATGCCCGCCGGCACTACGCTGCGATTCATCAGGCGCTGGAGCAGCACGGCAGTTGGCAGGGCGAGCTGGTAGAAACCCGCAAGAATGGCGAGCTGTATCCGCAATGGTTGCAACTGAACGCGGTGCGTGATGCTCGGGGAAATGTGAGCCATATCGTGGGCTTCTTCGCCGATCTATCGGCCCGGCGCGAATCTGAAGAACGCATGCGTTACCTGGCGCATTACGACGAATTGACAGGTCTGGCTAACCGTTCACTGTTCCGGGAACGGCTAAGTGAGGCTCATCAGCGGGTGCGCCAGGGCGGCTACCGCAGTCTGGCGTTGCTGCACATCAATCTGGATCGTTTCAAGCTGCTCAACGACAGCCTTGGCCATGAAATCGCCGACCAGCTCTTGCAGAAGATGGCTCGGCGGCTGGTCAACGCATTGCCTGAAGCCGACACCATCGCTCGCTTGTCCGGTGATGAGTTTGCCGTGTTGTTCAATGCCTACGGCAACCTGTCTAGCCTGGCGCGGGTGGCGACCCGACTGTCGACCAAGCTGCGCTTGCCGATCACTGTCGAGGGCCATGAGCTGGTGGTTAGCGCGTCCATGGGCATCAGTATGTTGCCGGACAACGCGCGAGAAATTTCCGCGCTGGTCCATCAGTCCAATATGGCCATGCAGCACGCCAAGCACTTGGGCGGAAATAACTTCCAGTTCTACACCGACAGCCTGCAAGCCAGCACGCTGGAGCGCTTGCAGCTGGAAAATCAACTGCGTAAGGCGATCGAAGAGAAACAGTTGATGGTGTTTTATCAACCGAAACTGTGCCTCGCCACGGGTCGGTTGAATGCCGCCGAAGCGCTGGTGCGCTGGGATCACCCGACCATGGGCCGTGTGCCGCCAGGGGACTTCATCGGCCTGGCCGAGGAAACCGGGTTGATCGGCCCGATCGGCGAGTTCGTGTTGCGTCAGGCCTGCTGGCAAGCCTGTGAGTGGCAGCGTCAGGGGCTTGCGCCGATTCGGGTGTCGGTCAATCTGTCGGTGCATCAATTACGTCAGGGCAAACTGGTCAGCCTGGTGCGTCAGGTGCTGGAAGAAACCGGTCTGGCGCCGCACTACCTTGAGCTGGAGCTCACCGAAAGTCAGTTGCTGGACAGCGTCGAGCACATCATCGCGACCTTCCAGCAATTGCGTGATTTGGGGGTGAAGTTGGCGATTGATGACTTCGGCACCGGGTATTCGTCCCTGAGCTACCTCAAGCGCATCCCTGTGGATTACGTGAAGATCGATCAGGCGTTTATCCGCGGTCTGGGGGAGGGTAGCGAGGATGCGGCGATCACCCGGGCAATCATTGCCATGGCGCACGGCTTGTCACTGAAAGTGGTGGCTGAAGGGGTGGAGCGGACAGAGCAGTTGGAGTTTTTGAAAGCCGAGCACTGCGATGAAGTGCAGGGCTATTTGATTAGCCGTCCTGTCGAGGCCGATGGCCTGGCGGCACTGTTGCGTGCGGACGAGAAACACTTGTAAGGGCTACATGGAGCGCATGTGGCGTGAAATGGGGACATCGAGTTACGCATTGAGCAGGCAAAAAGCCGATTCATGTAGTATAACTACAAGCGTGCTACATCCCCGGCACCTGCCAATAACAAAGAGTCCAGCCCTTTGAATCTGCTGCAACACATCGCCCAGTCACGCCACCTCTTACGCAAGTCGGAGCTCAAGGTCGCCGACCACGTGCTGCTTGATCCTGCGGCGGTGATGCACAGTTCCATGGCCGACCTGGCCCACAACGTGGGCATTAGCGAACCGACCATCGTGCGGTTCTGTCGCGCCATCGGTTGCTCTGGTTTCCAGGACTTGAAGCTGAAACTGGCACAGAGCCTGGCTGCCGGTGCGAGCTTCGGACAATTCGCGATTCATGAAGACGACTCGGTCGCTGACTACAGCCTGAAAATCTTCGACACCACCCTGCACACGCTGATGGAAGTTCGCGAGAAGCTTGATCCGGTGGAGTTGCAGCGTGCCGTGTCGCTCATGTCGCAGGCCCAGCGGGTCGAGTTTTATGGCTTTGGCGCGTCGGGTGCAGTGGCGGCCGATGCCCAGCACAAGTTCTTCCGCTTGTTGCTGACGGCGGCGGCGTATTCCGACCCGCACATGCAGGCGATGTCGGCGGTCACGTTGAAACCGACCGACGTGGCGATCTGTATTTCCCAGTCCGGGCGTTCCAAAGATTTGTTGATCACCGCCAATCTGGTGCGCGAAAGCGGCGCTTCGCTGATTACCTTGTGCCCGAGCCAGACACCGCTCGCCGAGCTGTCGACCGTCAACCTGGCGATCGATGTGCACGAAGACACCGAGATCTATACGCCGCTGACCTCGCGCATTGCCCACCTGGTGGTGATCGATGTGTTGGCGATGGGCGTGGCCATGGCGCGCGGGCCGAGCCTGGTCAATCACCTCAAGAGCGTCAAGCGCAGCCTGCGCAGCTTGCGGCTGTCACCCAAATCGGTAAAAGCGCTGGACGACTGATTCAAGACGACACCGACCCTGTGGTGAGGGGATTTATCCCCGTTCGGCTGCGGAGCAGTCGCAAAACTATCGGATGCGGCGTCGTGCTCACGGGTTTAGGGGCCGCTTCGCAGCCCAACGGGGATAAATCCCCTCGCCACAGAACAACGTTCATCTCTCTGTAACCCGCACGCCGCCAAACCGTCATCCCTCGCGCCTATCTTGAAACTCCCGTCATCGCCTTGGGAGACTCGAAATGGCCCAGCCCTACGAAGAACGCAACAGCGCCGTCAGAACCCGTCGTCAGCAGGAAGACCAGCGCCGCATGGAGTTTCGCCGCGCTATCGAAGATCGCTGCGAACGTCGCCAACTGCTGGCCGAGATTGGTGATTTCCCTGAGCTGGAGCTCAACTACTGGCAGGCGGCACCGGCAACTTCCCGTCGAAACGCTCAACCAGCGCGCTGATCTGCACCCGCTCGCTGCGAATAAACGCAAGGAACGCGTGCGCCACCGGTGACAGCCGTTTCGCCTTGGCTTGCACCAGGCACCAGCTGCGGTACAACGGCAGCTCTTCGACCGGCAACTCGATCAATCCGCCGGTCGCCAACTCAAGGTTCAGGGCGTGACGCGTCAACAGCGCCACGCCCAGACCCGCCAGCACACATTCACGCTGCGCTTCGGCTGACGAGACTTCCTGGGTCTGGTTGAAGTGCACGCGCTTCTCTTTGAAATATTCTTCGCAAGCCAGCCGCGTCCCGGAGCCGGATTCGCGCATCAGCAGTGTGTAGGGTTCAAGATCCTGCAAACGCAGCGGGCCCATGTGGCACAGCGGATGATCCGGTGGCGCCACGGCAACGATCGGGTTGTTGAGAAATGGCAAGAACTCCAGCCCCATGTCCTGCGGCACCATGGACATGATCACCAAGTCGTCGCGGTTGTCCGACAGTCGTCGAATGACCTGCCCGCGATTGACCACCGTCAGTTGCAGGTTCACTTCTGGATGTTGGCGCTTGAAGGCGGCAAACAGGTGCGGCACAAAGTATTTGGCGCTCGATTCCACCGCCAGTTTCAGCTGACCCTGCAACGATCCCTGCATGTCCGAAAGCTGCATGTCGAGGTTTTCCAGGCGTCCGAAAATGTCCCGGCTGGCGCGTTGAAGGGCTTCGGCTGCCTCGGTCATGTAGAGCTTTTTACCGACGTAATCGAACAAAGGCTGACCGATCAGCTCTTCAAGTTGACGAATCTGTAGGCTCACGGCAGGTTGTGTGAGAGACATTTCATCGGCTGCGCGGCTGTAGGACCTCAAATCACAGACTTCATTGAAGATCTGCAATTGGCGCAATGTCATACGCATCAAAGACTTACGCATTTTTTAGGTGCTCTCATCGCAGGCTGATGAGTCAACTATAAGTCTTTACTTATGCCTGACCCAATAATTAATCATTTTTGTTAATCCCTTGTGGGGGCTAGTGTGGGCCTGCGACTGAATTGAAACATTTGGTCACGCGTCGACCTGATCTAGCAGGTCGTGGGTACCACCGGCTCAAGGGAACCTCCAAGTGATAAAAAAGATCCTGATCGCCAACCGTGGTGAGATTGCCGTACGAATCGTGCGTGCCTGCGCCGAGATGGGCATTCGCTCGGTCGCGATCTATTCCGACGCCGACCGCCATGCGTTGCATGTGAAGCGTGCGGACGAGGCCCACAGCATCGGTGCCGAGCCACTGGCCGGCTACCTGAATGCGCGCAAGCTGGTGAATCTGGCGGTAGAAACCGGTTGCGATGCGCTGCACCCCGGCTACGGCTTCCTCTCGGAAAACGCTGAACTGGCAGATATCTGCGCCGAGCGCGGCATCAAGTTCATCGGTCCATCGGCTGAAGTGATTCGCCGCATGGGCGATAAGACTGAAGCCCGTCGCAGCATGATCAAGGCTGGCGTACCCGTCACTCCGGGGACCGAAGGCAACGTCGCGGATATCGCAGAAGCGTTGGTCGAAGGCGACCGCATCGGTTATCCGGTGATGCTCAAGGCGACTTCCGGTGGCGGTGGCCGTGGTATCCGCCGCTGCGACAGCCGAGAAGAACTTGAACAAGCATTTCCGCGAGTCATTTCCGAAGCCACCAAGGCTTTCGGTTCGGCGGAAGTGTTCCTGGAAAAATGCATCGTCAATCCGAAACACATCGAAGCGCAGATCCTCGGCGACAGCTTTGGCAACGTGGTGCACCTGTTCGAGCGTGACTGCTCGATCCAGCGTCGCAACCAGAAGCTCATCGAGATCGCCCCGAGCCCGCAACTGACCCCGGAACAGCGCGCCTACATCGGCGACCTGTCGGTGCGCGCAGCCAAGGCCGTGGGTTATGAGAACGCCGGCACCGTGGAGTTCCTGCTCGCCGAGGGCGAGGTGTACTTCATGGAGATGAATACCCGGGTGCAGGTGGAACACACCATCACCGAAGAAATCACCGGCATCGACATCGTTCGCGAGCAGATTCGCATCGCCTCCGGTCTGCCGCTTTCGGTGAAACAGGAAGACATCCAGCACCGCGGTTTCGCGCTGCAATTCCGGATCAACGCCGAAGACCCGAAGAACAACTTCCTGCCGAGTTTCGGCAAGATCACCCGTTACTACGCACCCGGCGGCCCCGGCGTGCGCACCGACACGGCGATCTACACCGGTTACACCATTCCGCCGTTCTACGACTCCATGTGCCTGAAACTGGTGGTGTGGGCGCTGACCTGGGAAGAGGCGATGGACCGTGGCTTGCGCGCCCTCGACGACATGCGTCTGCAAGGGGTCAAGACCACCGCCGCGTACTACCAGGAAATCCTGCGTAACCCGGAATTCCGTAGCGGCCAGTTCAACACCAGCTTCGTTGAAAGCCACCCTGAACTGACCAACTACTCGATCAAGCGCAAACCCGAAGAGCTGGCCCTGGCCATCGCCGCCGCCATCGCCGCCCACGCAGGCCTGTGAGGAAAAGAACAATGAGCAAGAAAATCTACGTTACCGACACAATCCTGCGCGACGCTCACCAATCGCTGCTCGCGACCCGCATGCGCACTGAAGACATGCTGCCGATCTGCGACAAGCTCGACAAAGTCGGCTACTGGTCGCTGGAAGTCTGGGGCGGCGCGACCTTCGACGCTTGCGTACGCTTCCTCAAGGAAGACCCGTGGGAGCGTCTGCGCCAACTGCGCGCGGCCTTGCCTAACACTCGCCTGCAAATGCTTCTGCGTGGCCAGAACCTGCTGGGCTACCGCCACTACAGCGACGACGTGGTCAAAGCCTTCGTCGCCAAGGCTGCGGTCAATGGTATCGACGTGTTCCGCATCTTCGATGCGATGAACGACGTACGTAACCTGCGAGTCGCCATCGAAGCGGTGAAAGCCGCCGGCAAACACGCTCAAGGCACCATCGCTTACACCACCAGCCCGGTGCACACCATCGAGGCGTTCGTGGCGCAAGCCAAGCAAATGGAAGCCATGGGTTGCGACTCGGTGGCGATCAAGGACATGGCTGGCCTGCTGACTCCATACGCTACCGGCGAACTGGTCAAAGCATTGAAATCCGAGCAATCGCTGCCAGTGTTCATTCACTCGCACGACACCGCTGGTTTGGCCGCGATGTGCCAACTCAAGGCCATCGAAAACGGTGCGGACCACATCGATACCGCGATCTCCAGCTTCGCCTGGGGCACCAGCCACCCGGGCACCGAGTCGATGGTTGCCGCCCTTAAAGGCAGCGAGTTCGACACCGGACTGAATCTGGAGCTGCTGCAAGAGATCGGTCTGTACTTCTACGCCGTGCGCAAGAAATACCACCAGTTCGAAAGCGAGTTCACCGCCGTCGACACCCGCGTTCAAGTCAACCAGGTACCGGGCGGGATGATTTCCAACCTGGCCAACCAGTTGAAAGAGCAGGGCGCCCTGAACCGCATGAATGAAGTGCTGGCCGAAATCCCGCGCGTTCGTGAAGACCTCGGCTTCCCGCCGCTGGTCACACCGACCTCGCAGATCGTCGGCACCCAGGCGTTCTTCAACGTGCTGGCCGGCGAGCGCTACAAGACCATCACCAACGAAGTGAAACTTTACCTGCAAGGCGGCTATGGCAAGGCGCCGGGCACCGTGAACGAAAAACTGCGTCGCCAGGCCATCGGCAGCGAAGAAGTGATCGACGTGCGTCCGGCCGACCTGCTCAAGCCGGAAATGACCAAGCTGCGTGGCGAAATCGGCGCGGTGGCCAAGTCTGAAGAAGACGTGCTGACCTACGCCATGTTCCCGGACATCGGTCGCAAGTTCCTAGAAGAACGCGCCGCCGGCACCCTGACTCCAGAAGTGCTGCTGCCGATTCCTGAAGCAGGCGGTGTGACCTCGGCCGGTGGCGAAGGTGTGCCGACCGAGTTCGTCATCGATGTCCACGGCGAAACCTACCGCGTCGACATCACCGGTGTCGGCGTCAAGGCTGAAGGCAAGCGTCACTTCTACCTGTCTATCGACGGCATGCCGGAAGAAGTGGTGTTCGAACCGCTCAACGAATTCGTCAGCGGCGGCAGCAGCAAGCGCAAGCAAGCCACTGCACCGGGCCACGTCAGCACCACCATGCCGGGCAACATCGTCGACGTGCTGGTCAAGGAAGGCGATACCGTGAAAGCCGGCCAGGCCGTGCTGATCACCGAAGCGATGAAGATGGAAACCGAAGTCCAATCGGCCATCGCCGGCAAAGTCACCGCCATCCACGTGGCCAAGGGCGACCGGGTGAACCCGGGCGAAATCCTGATCGAGATCGAAGGCTGAGTTAACAGCCTCGATATACCGCTTTAAACCTCGGGGGGGCATGTGCTCCCCTTTTTTTCGCCCCGGATTTGCGGCTGTCAGAAACTCATTCGCCACTGACCCGTGACGCCGTGGTTTCGGCTGTCGGTGCCGACCTCGCCAGTGAGGCCGACGCCCAGGGTGTGTTTTGCTGACAATCCAAGGTCCAGCCCGGCATCGACCAGCAGACTGTCACGATCCAGCGGCGCGCCGGAAACGCTGAAGTTTTTTCCGCCCGTCACCAATCGTTGGCGGGTATCGCTGTAGACGTCCCCGTAGGTGTGTTTCCAGCCAGCACTGAACCGCGGCGTCAGTTGCATGCCGTTATCCAGCGTGTTGAGCTTTGCCAGCCGCAGGCCGAATGTGCTGTTCAAGTTGTTCTGCGTTTGACCATGTACCTTCAGTGCCGCTGCGCCACCTTTTTCCGTGTAAGTGTCGCGCTGATAGCGTTGGTAGCCCAGGCTGGCAAACGGTTCGATGCTGACGTTTGACTGGCCCAGGTTGTAACCCAACTCCGCAAAGGCCTGCTGGGTGTTGGCATCGTAACGGCCTTCGGGGCGGTCGCTGAAACCTTTGAAGGCAACCCGGCGTTTAGTGCTGCCGTCGTGGTTGCTATAGGTCGCGCCCAGGCGCAGGGACATTGGTCCGTTTTGACGCAGGGCATAAGCTCCCAAATGCCAGCTGTCGAGATCGCCGTCGAGTCCACGGCTATCCAGGCGCGTTTCGGATTTGCCGCTCATTACACCGATGCGCCATTCCTCATCGATGCCCCAATCCGCTCCCAGTACCAGGCCGTGGGTTGTGTGTTTCAGAGCGTCGTAGTCGCGATCCAGCGTCCCACCGTGACCCAATGCTTGAAGCCAGACTCGGCCATTGTCTTCGCTGCCGGCGGCCAGGCGTGGTGCATTGCGCCTGCTGGAATTGCTATAGCGACTGGCGCTGTCCAGCTGACGCATGGCCGAGAGCATGCTGGCGCTGATTGGGCTGTCACTGTTCAGGGTCGCTTTTGCAAGGTTGGCGTTTTGGCCGCCGTCCAGTTGGTCGATGGCCTGGGAGGCTGTTTCGGTGGTGGAGGCGAGCAGGGCTGTGACAGCGGCGTTCGCGGTATTGGGAGGTGTCTGCGCCGTCGGACTGGATTTGGGCTCTTCAATACTGCGGGCGAGTTCCCGACCGTTTTCGTTGGTCGCGAGATTTTCGATAGGTATTTCGTTGCGAGCGTAGGTCAGGCGGACGGCCTTTTCGTCGCCGTAGTCCGGGGTAGCCGTCATGAACGCAAGGGTGCTGCTGACTCGACCGAATGTTCCTTCGACCCGATCTGCGGAAAGTAAAGTGTGATTAGTGGTTTGTGCGTAGTCGCCTGGCAGAGCGGTAACCAGTAAAGACGCGCCGCCAAGCCTGGCGACTCCCTCGACGAAAATCGTCTGTGAAGTATCAGCGTTATCCGTTACTTCATAGGCGAGTGTGGCGCTTTCGCTAAGTGTAAGGTCCCCTCTGATGGAAGGAGCCCCCAAATTTTCACTGACCAGTAACTGACCGTCCACGTGCAAGCCGCCTACTTTACCGTAGCCGCCGTAGGTGCCTCCGTTATCGACGTACACAGTGCCTTCTATAGCGCCAAGGTTAAATAGCGTAGCGTCTTCCCTTACTTCGGCGCCTTTATGGAAGTCGTTGCTGCCGTTTAATGTCCATGCGCCTTTCGTGACCCGCAGGGCAGCAAAATTGGTTGTGTCTCCTACTGTGCCACCGTCTGCGGAGTTAAGGAGCAGACCGTTGACTCCGTTGCCGCCATCGAGTGTGCCCTCCCATCGAGCGCCTTTGTTGATGACCAGAAGGTCATTCGCGTCGCCCAATTCCAGCGAGACACCGTCGATGGTTTGGAGTGGCTTTGAAATGAGCGTGTGTGTAGTGGTGTAGTCGTTCTGGAACTCAACGAACGGGTCTACCTCCGCAGGAGCGGATGCTACTTCGGAAGCGGTGGGCTCGGGAAAGACAAGAGACTCATAGAAGGCATCATCGAAATCGACTGCAACGCTGGCAAGCGGTTCGGTTGTTACAGGCCGAACGGCCTGCTCTTCCCCCGGCCCGTTTGTGGCTCGGGCAGTGTTTTCACGGGGGGCGATGAACGCCTTGATCGCGAAAAGATCATCGAAGCGCTCATTGGGCTTGGCGGTTTTTTTACGAGGTTTGGTGGCCGGCGCGTCGGAATTGACTTGAGGCTCCGGTTGCTGCGCCATGGAGACTTCTATGCAACCCACTGCAAGCGCAATGGCCAGCGCCAGATGTTTCGGTCGGTATTTGTGTTGAACGGGCATCGAACTCGGCCTCTTTTGACAGGAGGCCAAACTCTAAGAGGCAGGCTATAGGTACCGATGTCAGCTGCTTCCCGCAGGCTTGCGGGGGTTGTCAGAAGGTTGTGTAGAAAATTGCCGGCCCTCTGAGGAAGGCTGTTTTTACCCGTTCAGGCTGGCGCTTTTTCTTACAACAAATCGAGACATGGTCGGCTATCGCAACTCGGAAACTCATCTGCCTTTCGCTAACTACGGCTCAAATACGCCTTCCCATAATGCCGCTCCATCCGCGCCTGAATCAGCTCCAGCCCAATCGACATCAGCCAATAAATCACCGCCGCTGTTGTCAGCATCTCGATGTAGCGATAGCTCGAGCGCCCATACGATTGCGCCAAAAACATCACTTCCCAAACCCCCATTACCGAGATCAGCGAGGAGTCTTTGAGCATCGAGATGAATTGGTTGGTGGTCGGCGGGATGATGGTGCGCATGGCCTGGGGCAGGGTGACGCGCCAGAAAATCACGGTTTCGCGCATGCCCAGGGCCAGGGAGGCTTCGCGTTGGCCGTGGGGGACGCCGAGGATGCCGGCGCGGAAGATTTCGCTCAGGTACGCGCCGTAGTTGAGCGACAGGGCGATGATACCGGCGGCGATGGCGCCCGGGACGATGCCGAGTTGTGGCAGGCCGAGGTAGATCAGCAGGATCTGGATCAGTAGTGGTGTGCCACGAAAGAACGAGGCATAGAAGCTCGCAATTCCGAAGGCCACGGCGCTTTTAGACAGCCGCGCCAGGGCGGTGATGAAGCCCAGCAGCGAGGAGGTCACGATCGAACACAGGCACAGAAACAGCGTCAGCGCCGCGCCCTGCAGGAAGCCGTTAGGCGCCAGGTGCAGGCCGATCAGGTTCGGCAGTTTGTCGAGGATGATCGAGAACTTCAGGTCGAAGCTCAGGAAGAAACTGGCGAACAACCCGAGCATCGCTGCCCAGGTCAGGTACAGCCGCGTGCGAAAACCGAAGATCCGTTGCAGCCGCGACTCAGCCACCGGTTGCGGCGGCTGGGGAGGTTTTGGGAAAGCAGTCATTTGCTGATGTCGGCGCCGATCCATTTTTGCGACAGCTTGCTCAGGGTGCCGTCCTGTTTCAGCTGAGCGAAGACGTCACGCACTTTGGCGTCCCACTGGGCGTCGCCTTTTTCAATGGCCACCGAGTTTGGTTCCGAGTACAGCGGCTTACCGGCGAGCTTGAAGCGTTTGTCCTCGGTCAGGCGCGGTTGTGCAGTGACAAGGTTGGTGAGGATCGCGTCCAGTCGTACGCCGGCGCCCAGGCCGAGGTCCTGGAAAGCGACATTGTCGGTGTCATACGGCGCGATCTGCACGTCCTCGAACGGGTACTGCAATTGAGTGTCTTCGGCGCCTTCGATCACCAGGTTTTTGTTCAGGTAGCTTTCGTAGCTGGAGGCACTGGTGAGGCCGACTTTCTTGCCACTCAAGTCCTTGGCGCCGTGGATGCTGTCGTCCTTGGCGTTGACCACGATCACCGCTGGCGAGGCGTAGTACTCGACCGGGAAGTCGAAGACCTCGGCGCGGGCCTTGCTCGGGGTCATGGAGCAGATGCAGATGTCGTAGCGCCCACTCCAGCGGCCAGCGGCGATCACGTCCCAGGACGGGGTTTCGAGGCGCAGTCTGACGCCCAGTTTGTCTGCCACGGCCTTGGCCACGTCGACGTCGAATCCATCGAGCTGGTTCTGATCATTGAGGAACGAGAAGGGTGGATAGCTTTCCATCAACACGCCCACGAGCTCTTTGTTTTTTTCGACGCGATCCAGCGTGGCGCCGCCAAAGGCTTGGGTGGAGGCAGCCAGAATCGTCAGGCCCAGGGCCAGGAGTGGTTGGAATTTCACAGTCGATCCCTGATAAAAAAGAGGTTGTTATTAACCGGATGGTGCGTATTAAATAGTTATAAGAACGACTCTGATAGTGAGTTATTTTCATAAGCTTATGAGTGAAAAGCATATGGGCGCAGCAAGCACGGTAATTCTGGATGGCGGCATGGGTCGTGAGTTGCAGCGTCGAGGCGCGCCGTTCAGACAGCCCGAGTGGTCGGCGCTGGCCTTGAGCGAAGCGCCGCAAGCGGTAGAGGCGGTGCACACGGCTTATATCGAAAGCGGTGCGAACGTGATCACCAGCAACAGTTACGCAGTGGTGCCGTTTCACATTGGCGAAGAGCGTTTTGCAGCAGAAGGGCAGGCGCTCGCGGCATTGGCCGGCGAGCTGGCGCGACGCGCGGTAGAGGCTTCGGGCAAAGCGGTGCGCGTGGCCGGCTCATTGCCGCCGCTGTTTGGGTCCTATCGTCCGGACCTTTTCGACGCTGCTCGGGCGACTGAATTGTTGGCGCCGCTGGTGAAGGGGTTGGCGCCTCATGTCGATCTGTGGCTGGCGGAAACCCAGAGCTCGATCGTTGAAGCGCGAGCGATCCACGCCGGTCTGCCAACAGACGGCAAGCCGTTCTGGCTGTCGTTTACCTTGAAGGATGAGGACACGGATGAAGTGCCGCGCTTGCGTTCGGGTGAGCCGGTGGCTGAAGCCGCCACCGTGGCGGCGGAGCTGGGCGTCGAGACGTTGCTGTTCAACTGCAGCCAGCCGGAAGTGATCGGTGCTGCGATTGATGCCGCGCGGGAAACCTTCGAACGTCTGGGGGTGAAAATTCACATCGGCGCTTACGCCAATGCCTTCCCGCCGCAACCGAAAGAGGCCACGGCCAACGACGGTCTGGACCCGCTGCGCGAAGACCTTGATCCACCGGGTTATTTGCAGTGGGCGGCTGATTGGAAAGAACGCGGCGCCAGTCATTTGGGTGGTTGCTGCGGGATCGGGCCGGAGCATATTGCGGTACTTGCCCAGAAATTGGCGTGAAGGCAATCGCGAGCAGGCTCGCTCCCACATTGGATTGGGGCTGATCACAATTTTGTGGTCAACCCAAAACCCTGTGGGAGCGAGCCTGCTCGCGATGGCGTCCGTCCAGGCGCCGCTGATTTACCCGCGACACTCCGCCAACGTTTTCACCTGCCCCGAATCCGTCTGGTTTTCATCGGACAGCCAGCGCTCAAACCCCGCCCCGATTGCTGGCCATTCCGAGTCCAGAATCGAATACCACGCCGTGTCCCGATTCTGCCCCTTGACCACCATGTGCTGGCGAAACACCCCTTCAAAGCTGAACCCCAGCCGCTCGGCCGCGTATTTGGAGCGGGCGTTGCCGTTGTTGCACTTCCACTCCAGACGGCGATAACCCAGCGCAAAGGATTCCCTGGCGAGCAAATAAACCGCCTCGGTGCTTTTCGGCGAGCGCTGCATCGGCGCACCGAAAGTGACATGGCCGATCTCGATTCGGCCTTGCGAAGGAACAATCGACATCAAACTGAGGAGGCCTTGCACATCGCCGCTGGTACGGTCGATCACACTGAAAAAATATGGATCACTATTGGCCGCGTGATTGTTCAGCCAATCGTTGAACGCACTGCGTTCCGGGAACGGCCCGTAAGGCAAATAGTCCCAGAGTTTCGGGTCGGAACCCGGGCCTTGCAGGGCCTTCCACAATCCGTCGGCATGACGCGCCGGATCGAGTTTTTCCAGGCGGATGAAACGCCCTTCAATGGTTTGGACGGATGGCGCCGGAACGCCTTTCCAGTCGGCGAGTGAAGTCGACATGCTGTTCTCCTTGAACCTTACAGGGCTTTGCGAAACTGGATGAAACCGGGGCGTTCGGCGATGCGCTCGTAGAGCTGGATCGCGGTGGCGTTGGTTTCGTGGGTCAGCCAGTGGACCTTGCAGCAACCGTCCTCTTTGGCTGTGGCGTAAACGTATTCGATCAACTGCCGGCCGACGCCAGTGCCGCGGGTTTCAGGCGTTACCAACAGGTCTTGCAGGTAGCAGGAGTTTTCGATGCTCCAGTTCGAACGATGGTAGATGAAGTGCACCATGCCCACCGCCTTGCCATCGGCCCAGGCCAGCGCGGCATGGGTCGGTTCGCTCGGGTCGAGCAGGCGCTGCCAGGTGCTTTGGGTGACGGCCTCTGACAGTTCGGTGTTGTAGAAACGCAGGTACGCTTGCCACAAGGGCAACCAGGCGGCGTGGTCGTCGGCGGTGACCTGGCGGATGTCGATCTGACTCATGTTCATTCCTTAACGCATCAAGTGGGCGAGGGCCTGGTCGTGCACATCAGGGCTGGCGGCAAGCCCCTCGCGCACACCGGTGATGTCTGCAGCGTTGCGGTTCTGGCTGAGCTTGCGTTTGCCTTCCAGCCGCTGGATCGGCAAGGCAAAACCGACGATGGCCTTGAGCATTCCGTCAATGTAGTCGGCGGGGGCATCGGCGACCTTCCATGGACTGGCGCGACCCGCTTCATGACGATCAGTCAGCGCGCTGACCAGCGTGCGCAGGCGATCGGCGTCGGTGAACACTTCGGCCGTGCCGTACGCATGCACGGCGACGTAATTCCAGGTCGGAACGACTTTGCCATGCTCGGTTTTGCTCGGGTAAAACCCCGGGCTGACGTAAGCGTCGGCGCCGGCAAAAATCACCAGGGCTTCGGCGCCGTTCTGCAGTTCCTTCCATTGCGGATTGGCCTTGGCAAAGTGTCCGTAAAGCGTGCCATTCGGGCCCTGGTCTGAACTCAACAGCAGCGGCAAATGACTGGCTTGCAGACCTTGTTCCCCGTGTGTAACCAACACCGCGAGGCGGGTGCCAAGTATCTGCTGGTGCAGTTCATGCAAGTCATCGATGGCAAAGCTGCTTGGCGTGTACATGGAGATTTTCCTTGGCGAATGCCTGCATCCTAGGCAGGCTATTGGTCTGTTGTAAGAGCCATTAACGACCAATTTCATAGGTCCATTGCCATGACCCGCGACCCACTGTCCTTGTCATTCAACCCGGCGGGTATCGAACTCGATCGCCGTCAGGGTTTGAGTCGTCAGCTCTATCAAGCCTTGCGGGTGCGAGTACTCGACGGTCGGCTGGCCAGCGGTACGCGATTACCGGCCAGTCGCGATCTGGCGGCGGCATTGTCGATTTCCCGAAACAGCGTGGTTCGGGCCTACGATCAGCTCTACGCCGAGGGCTTTATTGAAGGACGTGTAGGTGACGGGACGTATGTCGCGCAATTGCCTCAATCCGTGTTGCCGGTGAAAAAACTATCCACAAAAGTATCCACAGGGTTGTCAACAGGGTTACCCACAGCCTTATCCACAAATTGGCTGGATTTACCTGTGGTTTCATCCAGCAAAGTTATCCACAGCGGTGCACTCGGTCGCGTGGAAAAGAACCATTTGGCCTTGCCGCCGAGTGGTCCGCCTCGTGCGTTTCGGGTCGGTGTACCGGCGTTCGACCTGTTTCCTTTCGAGGTGTGGGCCAAGCTGAATGCGGCTTTCTGGCGTAAACCGGATTTGCAGCAGTTGTGTTACGGCGATCCCGCAGGCGACGCCCGTTTGCGCGGCCTGATTGCCGCGTATTTGCGCAGCTCCCGGGGAATGCAGTGTACGGCTGAGCAAATAGTGATCACCAGTGGCGCACAGCAGGGGATTAGCCTTTGTGCACAGCTGCTGGTTGAGCCAGGCGATGGCGTGGCGATCGAGAATCCAGGATATCGGGCGGCAGGTCATGCATTCGCCGTGGCCGGTGCGCGATTGGACGGGGTGGCGGTGGACAGCGAGGGCATCGACTGCACCGAATTGAACGGGCTCGACGATTGTCGATTGGCCTATGTCACGCCGTCACATCAATACCCGACCGGGGTGGTGATGAGTCTGGCGCGGCGGCTGGAGTTGTTGGCCTGGGCCGAGCGAACCGAAGGTTGGATCGTGGAGGATGATTACGACGGCGAATACCGTTACAGCGGGGCGCCACTGGCACCGCTGGCTGCGCTGGATCGTCACGGGCGGGTGCTCTACGTCGGCACCTTCGGCAAAGTGGCTTTCCCGGCATTGCGCTTGGGTTATCTGGTGCTGCCACCGGCATTGGTGGACGCTTTCGCCCAGCGTCGCGCGGTCGATGTTCGGCATTCCGAGGTGAGCACCCAGGCCGTCATGGCCGAGTTCATGGCGGCCGGGCATTTCCAACGGCACATCCGCCGCATGCGCCGCGCCGCGTTGAGTCGTCGCAATACGCTTCTGGCCAACTGGCCCTCGGACATTCCCGGGGTTGGCAGCCTGCCGAGTGTGGCGGCAGGGCTGCACCTGACGGTGGCGGTCGACACTCAGGCCCGTGAACGCGAATTGATCGAAGCGGCCGTGAGTGTCGATGTCGAAATCAATGGCCTGAGCAGTTACTGGCTACCGGATTCGAGTACTCCGGCGGATCAGCGAGCGGGGCTGGTGCTGGGTTTTGCGGCGGTGCCCGAGGCGGCGATCAGCGCAGCGCTCGGGCGATTGCAAAAGGCTTGGCGTCCCTGAGGTCGAGGACATCCGTCAGGTTTCAGGTCCCCGACTTGATCTTGGTCCAGGCCCGGGTCCGCGCCCGTTCGGCGTCACGGGGCAGCGGTTGCAGGGTGTACAGCGTGCTCATCGCCGCTTCGGTCGGGTACAGGTTCGGGTTGTTGCGGATCGCCGGGTCGACCATTTCCGTGGCGTCTTTGTTCGGGTTCGGGTAGCCGACGAAGTCGCTGACCGGCGCAATCACCTGCGGCTGCAACAAGTAGTTGATGAAGGTGTAGGCGTCTTCCGGGTTCTTCGCGCCTTTGGGGATGGAGAGCATGTCGAACCAGATCGGCGCGCCTTCTTTGGGCAGGCGCATGTCGACGATCACGCCGTTCTTGGCTTCCTTGGCGCGGTTGGCGGCCTGGGAGAAGCTGCCGGAATAACCGACCGCGACGCAGATGTCACCGTTGGCGATGTCGGCCATGTACTTCGAGGAATGGAAGTAGGTGACGTACGGACGAATCTTCATCAACAGTGCTTCAGCCTTTTCGTAATCCGCCGGTTTCTTGCTGTTGGGGTCCAGGCCGAGGTGTTGCAGGGCCAGTGGCAGAATCTCCGACGGCGAGTCGAGCAAGGCCACGCCGCACTGCTTGAGCTTGCTGATGTTCTCTTCCTTGAAGATCAGGTCCCAGCTGTCCACCGGTGCGTTGTCACCCAGCGCAGCCTTGATCTTGTCCGGGTTGAAGCCGATCAGGATGGTCCCGTACATGTATGGCACGGCAAATTTGTTGCCCGGATCGTTGGCTTCGATCAGCTTCATCAGCTTGGGATCGAGGTGGTTCCAGTTCGGTAGTTTGCTGCGGTCCAGTGGCTGGAAAACGCCGGCCTCGATCTGCTTGGCAAGGAACACGTTGGACGGCACCACCACGTCATAACCGGAGTTGCCGGTCAGCAGCTTGGCCTCTAGCGCTTCGTTGGTGTCGAAGATGTCGTAGACCAGTTTGGTCTGGGTGTTCTGGGCCTTGAAGTCTTCCAGCGCTTTGGGGGTGATGTAGTCGAACCAGTTGTAGACGCGCAACGTTCGCTCTTCAGCATGAACGGCGCCACTGAGCACGGTGGCGCACAGAGCGGGAGCGATAAAACGCTTGAGACTGATCATTGGTCTAATTCCTCATTGGGCGCTTTCAAAACCTTCGAGAACGTTCACGGCATTGATGCCGATTTCTTCTACCGCATAGCCGCCTTCCATCACGAACAGCGTTGGCTTGCCGAGGCCCGCGATGCGTGCGCCCATGGCCAGGTAATCCGGGCTGTCGAGCTTGAACTGGGAGATCGGATCGTCCTTGAACGTATCGACGCCCAGGGAGACGACGACGATATCGGCGCCGTACTTTTCGATCTCTTTGCAGGCTTGTTCCAGCGCGGCACTCCAACTGTCCCAACCGCTCCCGGCGGGCAAAGGGTAGTTGAAGTTGAAGCCTTCGCCGGCCCCTTCACCCCGTTCATCTTCATAGCCGAGGAAGAACGGGAACTCGGCTTCGGGATGACCATGGATCGAGGTGAACAGCACGTCGCTGCGCTCATAGAAAATCGATTGAGTGCCATTGCCGTGGTGGTAATCGACGTCGAGGATCGCGACCTTTTTATGGCCCTGATCGAGGAACGCCTGTGCAGCGATGGCGGCATTGTTGAGGTAGCAATAACCGCCCATCAAATCGCTGGCGGCGTGATGTCCTGGTGGGCGACACAGGGCGAAGGCACTGCGGGCGCCGCGTTGAATGACGGCTTGAGCGGTCAACGCGACTTGCGCCGCGCTGTACGCCGCTTGCCAGGTGCCGGCGGTAATCGGTGCGCCGCCGTCGAAGCTGTAATAACCGAGTTGGCCGTGCAGGCTGGTGGGGATGATCCGGCGCAGGGTGCGGGCCGGCCAGGTGTAGGGCAGCAAGTCGCCGTCGGTACCGAATTCGGTCCAGCGCGCCCAGGCACCTTTGAAGAAGTCGAGATAGTCGCGGCTGTGGACGCGCGCGATCGGGGCGAGGCCGAAATCCTGCGGCGCTTCGACCGGACCGAGGTCGCGGCACTGCACGCGCTGCAGAACATGGTCGGCTCGCGAAGGCATTTCGAAGCAGGGCATCAGTTGCCCGTCCATCAATTCGCAACGGCCGTGGTGCAGGTGGTGATCGTCCGAGTAGATCGTCAGCATTTCTTGTTCTCCGCAGGCTGATTCGGTTGAACACAGTCTTGCGGCGCGCGGCGTTTGAGAGAACGGCAGGAAAGGCCAAAAGGGGATCGATATGGCCAAAAGAATTGACCGGAATTCGCCCCCTTATTGGCGCGAGCCCTGGCCGATCGTTCCCACGCTCTGCGTGGGAATGCCTCTTGGGACGCTCCGCGTCCCGGTGACGCAGAGCGTCACTGGCTGCATTCCCACGCAGAGCGTGGGAACGATCAGTGGGTGGTCAGGGCCTGAACTGACTCGGCGCCACGCCGCTCCAGCGCACGAACGCATGACGGAAACTCGCGGTCTCGCTGAACCCCAATGCCTCGGCGATTTGATAGATCGGCAGTTGGTCCTCGCAGAGCATGCGTTTGGCCTGCTCGAACCGCAGTTCATCGAGCAACTCTTGATAGCTGCACCCCAAGTCCTTGAGATGTCGGCGCAAGGTGCGTGCCGAGCAGTTCAACTGTTCAGCCAGCCCATCCAGGCCCGGCGCTGCGCTCAATTGTGCGGCGAGGAGTTGGCGGATGCGGCCCAGCCAAACCTGACGACCCGTGAACTCGGTGTTTTGTTTGCGGCAGCGTTCGGCCATGGCCTGATGGGTGACGGCGTCGGCCAGAGGCAGGGGGTGCTCCAGCCAGGCTTTGTCGAAGGCAAAGGCGTTGGACGCAGCGTCGAACTGCAAGGGGCAATCGAAACGTTCGGTGTAGCGTGCCTGATAGTCCGGCGCCGGGTATTCGAAGCGGGCGCCCAGCAGCGGCAACGGTTGGCCGAGCAGGTCTTCGCAAGTGACCTTCATCGACACCAGGCAAAACTCGACATTGAATGGCGCCAGCGCAGGGTTTTCCCGATAGTCGCCAGCGGTGAGCCAGATGCGCTCGTTATCTTCTTCCAGGCTCAACTCGAACAGTGTTCCTAATAGCGCCGGATAGTGCAGTGCCAGCCGCAAGGCGTCACCTAAAGTGGCGCTGGTGAGTAAGGCGTACCCGAGCATGCCGTAGGACGAAACATGCATTCGCCGGCCCAGTTCCAGGCCGATGTCACGCTTGAGCGCGACGGCGTTGGCGCAGACCTGCATCTCCTGATTGGTGGTGATACGCGTATCCGCCCGGCTCAGATCCGCCGCGCTGATGCCGCTGCCGGCCAGCAGCGCTTCGCTGGACAAGCCCTCGGCCTTGAAGGTGTTGAGCACCAGAGAGACAGCGTTGAGGGTGGTGAGGTGGGAGTGGAGCATGGGGTGTTCCAGCCTTGGGATGCTGGAACGGCAGCAAGTTACATGCCTGATGGAGATCCTGTGGGAGCGAGCCTGCTCGCGATGGCGGTGTGTCAGTCAGCATCAATGTTGGATGGACGATCGCTATCGCGAGCAGGCTCACTCCCACAGGGTTTTGCAGGGTGTCAGGTGAGCTCACCGCAGAGGTCGAGTTCTACAAGCTGCCGAACTTCAGCGGTGTCGAGCCCGGCACCCAACAAGCCATGCAACTTGCCGAACGCGGCTTCGCGAGTCATGCCGCCACCCGAAAGCACGCCTGCACCGCGCAACCGACTTCCTGCCTCGTAAACATCCAGCTCGACGCCACCTTCATGGCATTGCGTAACCGCGACCACCACAACACCCTTGTCCCGCGCCCGTTCCAGGCTGGCGAGGAACTCTGGATTGTCGCTCGGTCCGGTGCCGCTGCCGTAGCACTCCAGCACGAGGCCTTGAATGCCGCTGTCGAGCAGGCCGTCCAGTATCTCGGCGCCGATGCCGGGGAACAGCGGCAGCACAGCGACTTTCGCCAATTGCCTGGGCTGGTTGTAGGTCAGCGATGCCGGTATCGAAGAAGCCTTTTCACCGCCACCCTGACGCTCAAGTCGCTTGAACGGATGACGACCGAAACTGCGCACCTTCGCGCAACGGGTCGGGTCCAGCAGCTCGCCATGGAAGTACAGATGAACGCCCGGCGCCAGGCCCTGACCCAAAGCAACCAGCGCGCCACTGAGGTTTTCCCAGGCATCGCTGTCGGCCACGCCGGCCGGCAGCATGGAACCGGTGAACACCACGCGGGCGTGCAGACCAAGCAATTGAAAACTCATGGCCGCCGCGCTGTAGGCGAGGGTGTCGGTGCCATGCAGGATCAACACGCTGTCGCAGCCCTGGACATCGACGGCGTCGACGACCGCTTCACGCAGTTGCTGCCAGTAATCAGGGGTCATGTTGGCGCTGTCGATCAGCGGCGACATCTCACGAAAGCGCCACTGCGGCACGACCAGGTCAGGCTGGCTGTGCAGATACTCGCGCATCCGTACTTCGAAACCGGACGCCGGGGCCAGGCCGTGGGCGCTGGCTTGCATACCGATGGTGCCACCGGTGTAGAGCACCATGACGTGCTGGGCGGCAGGGAAGGAATTGGGAGTCATGGGGGAAATCTCCTGGCAGGTGGGAGCGAGCCTGCTCGCGATAGCGGTATGTTAGACACTAATGTGTCATCTGACAGTCCGTCATCGCCAGCAGGCTGGCTCCCACAGGTTGTGCACCCGTCGTTTACCGATCAGCGTTGCGCTGCGGGTACGCCTTGCGGCTCGGCTTCAGCCTTGGTGGCGGCCGCTGGCGGATTGGCTGGCCACGCTTTCAAGTCCAGGTCCAGATCCGGGAATTTGCTCGAATCGAACACGGGCGTCTTGATGCCGGCCGCGCGCTGGTCATCGTAGTCACGCAGGATGCGCATGCCGACTTTGAACAGCAGGAACAGCGCGATCAGGTTCACGAATGCCAGCAGGGTCATGGTGATGTCCGCGAAAGCGAACACCGTGCCGAGGTTTTCGATAGCGCCCCAGAAGATCAGCACCAATACCAGCGCGCGGTAGCCGATCAGCGCTTTGCGGTTTTCACCGATCAGGAAACGCAGGTTGCTCTCGCCCAGGTAGTAGTTGTAGAGGATCGAGGTGAACACGAACAACGACAGGGCCACGGAGATGAAACTCCGGCCCCAGTCACCGACCACGGCGGCCAGGGAGTTCTGGGTCAGGGCAATGCCATCGCCTTCGAAGCCTGGGGTGTAGAAGCCCGAGAGCAGGATCAGCAACGCGGTGCAGGTGCAGATCACGAAGGTGTCGAGGAACACGCTGAACGCCTGAACCACACCCTGTGCCACCGGGTGCTCGACCGACGCGACAGCAGCCACGTTTGGCGCACTGCCCAGGCCTGCTTCGTTGGCGAACACGCCACGCTTCACGCCCATGACGATGGCGCTGCCGATCAGGCCGCCGAAGGCTTGATCCAGACCGAAGGCGCTTTTGACGATGGTCATCAGCATCGCCGGCACGTGATCGAATTGCAGCACGATCACGTAGATGGTCACGCCGATGTACACCAGGGTTTTCACCGGCACCAGCAGGTCAGCGACCTTGGCGATGCGCTTGATCCCACCGATGAACACCAGACCTAGCAACACCGCCAGGGCCAGACCGGTGTAAGTGGTGTCGAGGCCGAACGCGTTGTTCAGCGAGTGGGTCACGGCGTGGGATTGCAGACCGTTGAAAGCGAAGCCGAAGGTGATCAGCAGCAGGAACGCCATGATCATGCCCAGCCAGCGTTTCTGCAGGCCGTGCTGGATGTAATAGGACGGACCGCCACGGTAGGTGCCGTCGGAATCGCAGCGCTTGTAGAGCTGGCCGAGGGAGCATTCGAAGAAGCTGCTGGACATGCCGACCAGCGCGGTCACCCACATCCAGAACACCGCACCTGGACCACCCAGGGTCACGGCGATACCGACACCGGCGATGTTACCCGCACCGACGCGGCCGGCGAGGCTGAGCATCAAGGCCTGGAACGAACTGAGTTGCCCGGCGCTGCTTTTGAGGCTGTCGCGGAACACCGCGAACATGTGGAAGAAGTGACGCAATTGAACGAAACGCGAGCGGATCGTGAAGTAGCTACCGAGCCCGACAATGAGCACGATCAGTACTTTCCCTGAGAGGAAGTCGTTAATGACTTCGAGCATGGATTATTCCTCGCTGTTTTTTGTGTAGGCAAATGCTGTGCGGTCAGAAATATCGCGTTACACCGGATTGCGCGCGGCAAAACAGGTGAGGCGAAGGTTCGTCCCGATTTCATATTGCGGGTTTGTTATTAGTTCGGGTTTCGCATGGGTTTGGGCCTCGTTACCGACGACCGCTCACGCGAAGAGGGGCGGCACTATACCTATGAGCGCGCCGTCCGTCTGCACGGTTGTGGTGCAAGCGATGTAGCAAGGCTTTGAATCACCTGACATTTTCGGTGCCAGGCTTATGCGGGAGCTGCTTTTCTGTGGGAGCGAGCCTGCTCGCGAAGGCGTAGCACATCCAGCATCGATGTGACTGAACAACCGCTTTCGCGAGCAGGCTCGCTCCCACATTTCTCAGCCTCCAGACATCCTTTTGCTGCCAAATAGTTAAAAAAAAGGGCTTGGGGAATAAATCCCCAAGCCCTCAAAAGGTGAGAGGTGTCTAGTCCCTCGACCTGGTGAGCGTGTGCAGCGTTTGATCAAGCCTTAAGCGGAACCAGACGCGGAGCAATCATGTTTTCCGGGCGCAGGATGTCGGCGAGCATTTCATCGTCGAGCAAGCCTTCTTCGCGCACCAGTTCCAGCACGCCGCGGCCGCTTTCGAGGGCGATACGGGCGATACGGGTAGCGTTTTCATAGCCGATGTACGGGTTCAGCGCGGTGACCAGACCGATCGAGTGCTCGACCAGTTCGCGGCAGCGCTCTTCGTTGGCAGTGATGCCGACGATGCAGTGCTCGCGCAGCATGTCCATGGCGCGTTGCAGCAGGCGGATCGAGTCGAAGATCTTGAACGCGATCAGCGGCTCCATCACGTTCAGTTGCAGTTGGCCGCCTTCGGCTGCGATGGTCAGCGCCAGGTCGTTGCCGATGATCTGGAACGCTACCTGGTTAACCGCTTCCGGGATAACCGGGTTGACCTTGCCTGGCATGATCGAGCTGCCTGGCTGACGCGCTGGCAGGTTGATTTCGTTGATGCCGGTGCGTGGGCCGCTGGACAGCAGGCGCAGGTCGTTGCAGATCTTCGACAGCTTGACCGCAGTGCGCTTGAGCATGCCGGAGAACAGCACGAAGGCGCCCATGTCGGAGGTGGCTTCGATCAGGTCGGCAGCCGGAACCAGCGGTTGACCGCTGATCAGGGCCAGGCGCTGAACAGCCAGGTGCTGGTAACGCGGGTCGGCGTTGATGCCGGTACCGATCGCGGTGCCGCCCAGGTTCACTTCAGTCAGCAGTTCCGGGGCCAGCGTCTTCAGACGGGCCAGGTCTTCGCCCAGTGTGGTGGCGAATGCGCGGAATTCCTGGCCGAGGGTCATTGGCACAGCGTCTTGCAGTTGGGTACGGCCCATTTTCAGGACGTGAGCGAACTCTTGGCCCTTGGCGGCGAACGCCTGGATCAGGCTGTCGAGGCTGGCCAGCAGCGCGTCGTGACCCAGCAGCAGACCCAGACGGATCGCGGTCGGGTAGGCGTCGTTGGTCGACTGCGCCATGTTCACGTCATTGTTCGGGTGCAGGTATTGGTATTCGCCCTTCTGGTGACCCATGGCCTCCAGCGCGATGTTGGCGATGACTTCGTTGGCATTCATGTTGGTTGAAGTGCCAGCGCCGCCTTGAATCATGTCCACTACGAATTCTTCGTGGAAATCGCCGCGGATCAAACGTGCACAGGCTTCGCTGATGGCAGCGTGCTTGGCTTCGCTCAGGTGACCCAGCTCGCGGTTGGCGTCAGCGGCGGCTTGTTTAACCATCGCCAGGCCGACAACCAGCTTCGGATAATGCGAAATCGGAACGCCGGAGAGACGGAAGTTGTTCACCGCTCGCAGGGTCTGGATGCCGTAATACGCTTGAGCAGGTACTTCGAGTACGCCAAGCAGGTCTTTTTCTGTGCGGAAAGATGCAGCGGAGGACATGATAGAAATCATCTCGATATGGACCCGGTCTGTGCCGGAACACTGCAAATGCTAGGCTTGTGGAGAATTTTGGGCCAATGCTGTTAAACACTAGCCTATGCACATTCGGCATAATGCCCATGTGACGCCGTGTCTGCGGCGAGCGTGTGACCTAAATTGGTGCGTGTCCGGGAGGCCGTGATGAACCTTGAAAGTAAATGGCTTGAGGACTTTAGTGCCCTGGCCGCCACCCGCAGTTTCTCCCAGGCTGCCGAACGGCGCTTCGTGACTCAGCCGGCATTCAGCCGACGGATCCGCAGCCTTGAAGCCGCGCTGGGGCTGACCCTGGTCAATCGCTCGCGCACGCCGATCGAACTGACGGCGGCCGGGCAGCTGTTTCTGGTCACCGCGCGGACGGTGGTCGAGCAGCTCGGTGAAGTGTTGCGTCACCTTCATCACTTGGAAGGCGGGCAGGGCGAGGTGATGCAGGTCGCCGCCGCTCACTCCCTGGCGCTGGGTTTCTTCCCGCGCTGGATCGCGCAGTTGCGTAATGAAGGCCTGAACATCGCGACGCGCCTGGTGGCGACCAACGTCGGTGATGCCGTGCATGCCCTGCGTGAAGGCGGTTGCGATCTGATGCTGGCGTTCTACGACCCGGATGCCGCGATGCAGATGGACCCGGAAATTTTTCCGTCGCTGCACCTTGGCAATACCGAAATGCTCCCGGTTTGCGCGGCGGACGCCGAGGGCAAGCCGCTGTTCGATCTGGAAGGCGAAGGCAGTGTGCCGCTGCTCGCCTACAGCGCCGGTGCATTTCTCGGGCGTTCGGTGAACATGCTGCTGCGTCAGCGTGCGCTGCGCTTCACCACCATCTATGAGACCGCCATGGCCGACAGCCTTAAAAGCATGGCGCTGGAAGGATTGGGCATTGCCTGGGTGCCGCGGCTCAGCGTGCGCGCCGAACTGGCTCGGGGTGAGCTGGTGGTGTGCGGCGGCCCGCAATGGCATGTGCCGCTGGAGATTCGTCTGTACCGCTGCGCGCTGGTGCGCAAGGCGAACGTGCGGTTGCTGTGGCGCAAACTGGAAGGCGGCGCAGCCCAAGGAACAACCGGATCCTGAGACCGCTGAAAATCAAATGTGGGAGCGAGCCTGCTCGCGATGGCGGTGTGTCAGTCAGCATCAATGTTGGATGGACGACCGCTATCGCGAGCAGGCTCGCTCCCACAAGGGATTTGTGGTGTATTTGGTTGACCTTCGAGTCAATAAAACCGGCACTTTGCGCCGTATGACAGATGGTCGTATCGGGGGCTGTTTATCTGCTTCATTGAGGTATACTGCGCGGCCTTCGGCCGGTTCGTCCGGCCATAATTCGTACAATCAAGCCACGCATATTGCGTGGCTTGTTGTTTTTTGACGCGCCTGCGGGCGCCCAGAGAGAAGAGGCACGACGATGAGTGCACTGGTTGGCGTGATCATGGGCTCCAAGTCCGATTGGTCCACCCTTAGCCACACCGCCGATATGCTGGAAAAGCTCGGCATTCCTTACGAGGTGAAAGTGGTCTCTGCCCACCGCACCCCGGACCTGCTCTTCCAGTACGCCGAAGAGGCTGAGGCGCGTGGCATCGAGGTGATCATCGCCGGTGCCGGCGGCGCGGCGCACTTGCCAGGCATGTGTGCGGCCAAGACCCACTTGCCGGTGCTGGGCGTGCCGGTGCAATCGTCGATGCTCTCGGGCGTCGATTCGCTGCTGTCCATCGTGCAGATGCCCGCGGGCATTCCGGTCGCCACCCTGGCCATCGGCAAGGCCGGTGCGATCAACGCCGCGCTGCTCTCGGCGAGCATTCTCGGCGCCAAGCACCCGCAGTTCCACGCGGTGCTGAAAAAATTTCGCGCTGAACAGACAGACAGCGTCCTGGAAAATCCAGACCCACGCATCGCCTGAGGTTGTTGACGATGAAGATCGGTGTAATCGGTGGCGGCCAGTTGGGTCGCATGTTGGCGCTGGCGGGCACTCCGCTGGGCATGAACTTCGCTTTCCTGGACCCCGCGCCGGATGCTTGCGCAGCCGCGTTGGGCGAACACCTGCGGGCCGATTACGGCGATCAGGACCACCTGCGTCAGCTGGCCGATGAAGTCGATCTGGTGACGTTCGAGTTCGAAAGCGTCCCGGCCGAAACCGTGGCGTTCCTGTCGCAATTCGTCCCGGTGTACCCGAGCGCCGAAGCCTTGCGCATCGCCCGTGATCGCTGGTTCGAGAAGAGCATGTTCAAGGACCTGGGGATTCCCACCCCGGCGTTCGCCGACATTCAATCGCAAGCCGATCTGGACGCTGCAGTGGCTTCCATCGGTCTGCCAGCCGTGCTGAAAACCCGCACCCTGGGTTACGACGGCAAGGGCCAGAAAGTCCTGCGCAAGCCTGAAGACGTGGTCGGCACGTTCGCCGAGCTGGGCAGCGTGGCCTGCCTGCTGGAAGGCTTCGTGCCGTTTACCGGTGAAGTCTCGTTGATCGCCGTGCGCGCTCGCGATGGCGAAACCAGGTTCTATCCGCTGGTTCACAACACCCACGACAGCGGCATCCTCAAGTTGTCCGTGGCCAGCACCGACCACCCGCTGCAAGCCTTGGCGGAAGACTATTCCAGCCGTGTGCTCAAGCAGCTGAATTACGTCGGCGTGATGGCGTTCGAGTTCTTTGAAGTCGACGGTGGCCTCAAGGCCAACGAGATCGCCCCGCGTGTGCATAACTCGGGTCACTGGACCACTGAAGGCGCTGAGTGCAGCCAGTTCGAAAACCATCTGCGGGCCGTTGCCGGTCTGCCGCTGGGTTCGACGGCCAAGGTCGGCGAGAGCGCGATGCTCAACTTCATCGGTAAAGTACCGGAGACCGAGAAAGTCCTGGCCATCGCCGATTGCCATCTGCATCACTATGGCAAGGCGTTCAAGGTCGGTCGCAAGGTCGGTCACGCTAACCTGCGTTGTGCAAACCGCGAAACACTGGCCGCGCAGATCCTCAAGGTCGAAGCGCTCATCGCCGAGTAAACAGTTTCATGTGGCAGCGGCGGAACCATTCAGGGGCCGCCGTTCTCTCATGGCAGGATGCAGAAGTCTGACTAGGCTTTCGCATAGCCATTCAATCAGAGGGAAATGCCATGGGAATTATTGGAACCATCTTTATCGGCTTGATCGTCGGCCTGCTGGCTCGGTTCCTGAAACCGGGCGATGACAGCATGGGCTGGATCATGACCATCCTGCTCGGTATCGGCGGTTCGCTGGCGGCCACTTATGGCGGCCAGGCCTTGGGCATCTATCACGCGGGCGAAGGTGCAGGCTTCATCGGTGCGCTGGTTGGCGCTGTGGTGTTGCTGGTGATCTACGGCTTGATCAAAAAGAACTGATCCAAAGCGACAAAGCCCCCTCTGCGCCGCACGCAGAGAGGGCTAGAATGCTCGGCGTTGTACCGTCCTCTCCTTTGCCGAGCATCTTCATGCGCCGTCTTTTACTGACTATCCTTTTATTGGGCTCGGGCCTTGCCCATGCCGGCGAGCTGCCGGAAACCGACTGGCTCGAACTGATGCCCAAGTCGGACCAGAAAGCCCTCGAGGCCATGCCCGAAATCGACCACAACTCCCCCGAAGCCAATGGCACCTTTACCAAAAAGGGTGGCATGAAGCAGAGCAAGGGCTTGCCGGCGGTGATGTATTCGACCAAAACCGTGCCGTCGATGAACGACAAGAACATCCGCATCGGTGGTTATCCGGTGCCGCTGGAATCCGACGCCCAGGGCCGCAGCACGCTGTTCTTCCTCGTGCCGTATCCGGGCGCCTGCATCCACGTGCCACCACCGCCCCCAAACCAACTGGTGTTGGTGCGTTATCCGAAAGGTTTGAAGCTGAATGACATCTATACACCGCTGTGGGTGACTGGCACGCTGAAGATCGAGAAGGTCAACAATGACCTGGCTGACGCGGCGTATGCGCTGGATGCGGCGAAAGTGCGGGTGGTAAAAGAATCAGATCTCTAGCAGCCACCCGAAATAACTGTGGGAGCCTGCCTGCTGGCGATAGCGGTCCGTCAGATACTTTCAATTTGACCGACATGACGCCATCGCCAGCAGGCTGGCTCCCACATTTCGTATTGCGGTATGACTTAGAGCGGTTTTGCGCCGATGCTGACGCCCAAGGTATGACTAGCCCCCGGCGCCAGCGTCACCACATCATCCATCACGTTCGCCGTTTCAATGCACAGCATGCGCTGCCAGCCATCGTCGGCCATGTCGCTGAACGCCGCGGCGCGTTCAATCCACGGATTCCAGATCACCGCCGAGCGTGAACCGCTGCTGGTCAGCTCGATGCGCCGTTCCCAGGCCGGATCGACAATGCTCAGCTTCGCCGGGGTATTGAGATAGATACGATCGGTCTCGCCGGCAAAACGCAGATCGCCGGTCTGAGTGACGGTTTTCCAGTCGTCCAGGGTTTCGATGTAACTCAAGCCATCCAGCCCTTCGACATGCACTTCGCGTACATCGCTGACCGCGAAATAGCTATGCAGCGCCTGGCTGATGGTGACTTTGTCTGTGCCCTGGTTATGGCTGGTCAGACTGATGTGGAGTTGCTCATCCAGACGAATGCTCAGCTTCAAATCCACCTGATGCGGCCAGCCAGGCAAGCCGCCTTCAGGGTAAGGCAGAACAAACTCCACCTTGAGGCTTTCGCCCTCGGTTTCAATGCCGCCCAGTTCCCAATCCATTGCCCTTACCAGCCCGTGGGCGGTCGGCGCTTCGTTGCTGACGCGCATGGCTTGAACGCTCTGCGGGTTACGCGCCAGATTGCCGAACCACGGCCAGCACACCGGAACCCCGGCGCGGATGCTCTTGCCAGCCTTGAACACTGCCTCGTCGTTGAGCCAGATCAGCGGCGGTTCCCCGGCCACTTGATAACTGAGGATGTGCGCGCCTTGCTGGGCAACCAGCAATTCGGCCTGCCCGTGGCGGATGCGCCAGCAGTTCAGTTCATCCAGTTTCACGGCTTCAACGTTGGGCGTGCTCATGGGGCAACTCTCGATCAGGAACAATGACTGCAATGGACCGCAGAAAGGTCGCAGTGTTTAACGAGCTCTTGGCGGAACCGAACGGGTGCGACCGCTGCCGTCGATGGCGACGAACACAAACACGGCTTCAGTCACTTTGCGCCATTCGCTGGACAGCGGATCGTCACTCCAGACTTCGACCATCATCTGAATCGAGCTGCGGCCGATTTCCAGCGCCTGGGTATAAAAGGAGAGCTGGGCACCCACCGCGACCGGAACCAGAAACGCCATGCGGTCGATCGCCACCGTAGCCACGCGGCCAGCCGCGACTTTGCTGGCCATTGCGGTGCCGGCCAAATCCATCTGCGACACCAGCCAACCGCCGAAAATATCGCCAAAGCCGTTGGTTTCGCGGGGAAGCGCGGTAATTTGCAGGGCCAGATCGCCTTGCGGGATTGGATCTTCTTGTTCGAGCTCTATCATGCCGGGGGTGCCTCTGACCCGTGACTCTCATAAGTACTTCAGGTGAATAGCCGTCTCAAGGAAAAACGATTCAGCCCCGAACATACTACGTTCGTCACGTTTTTCGTAAGGCGCCTAAAGGGAAACTCTGCGAAATCGACTGGTAGAGCCAGCAGCGTCTTCGCACAGCAACCCTTGCAAGCTGTCGCAAGATTGCGAGTATATCGATCGGTAGACTCCGAGACGACCGTCCGGTTCTCATTTCGACCGTCAAATACGCACCTCTATGTGCTTTTTCGAACAATTTGCTATCGTGCCGGACCTGCCCAAGCCTCCGCCAGCGTTGTTGAGGTTGCAGATCCGACTATAAGAGAAGCCTTGCCATGACCACAGCGCCCTCGAGCATCGCGCCGTCCACTCAATCCGCACGTCCGCTGACCCGCAGCGATTACAAGACTTTGTCGCTGTCTGCCCTGGGCGGTGCGCTGGAGTTTTACGATTTCATCATCTTCGTGTTCTTCGCCACGGTGGTCGGCAAGCTGTTCTTCCCGGCCGACATGCCCGAGTGGCTGCGCTTGATGCAGACCTTCGGGATCTTTGCCGCCGGCTACCTGGCGCGGCCACTGGGCGGCATCGTCATGGCGCACTTCGGCGACCTGCTGGGACGCAAGAAGATGTTCACCCTGAGCATTTTCATGATGGCGGTGCCGACCCTGATCATGGGCCTGCTGCCGACTTACGCGCAGATCGGCATGTGGGCGCCGATCCTGTTGCTGCTGATGAGGGTAATTCAAGGCGCTGCGATTGGCGGTGAAGTACCGGGCGCGTGGGTATTCGTTTCCGAACACGTGCCGCAGCGGCACATCGGCTACGCCTGCGGCACCCTGACCTGCGGCCTGACGGCCGGTATCCTGCTGGGCTCGCTGGTCGCCACCGCAATCAACAGCATTTACACCCCGGTCGAAGTTTCGGATTACGCCTGGCGGATTCCGTTCCTGTTGGGTGGCGTATTCGGCCTGTTCTCGGTTTACCTGCGCCGCTGGTTGCACGAGACGCCGGTATTCGCCGAGCTGCAACTGCGCAAGGCCCTGGCAGAAGAAGTGCCGCTGCGCGCCGTGTTGCGCGACCATCGCGGGGCGATCCTGATTTCCATGCTGCTGACCTGGCTGCTGTCCGCCGGCATCATCGTGGTCATCCTGATGACCCCGACCGTGCTGCAGACCGTGTACCACTTCTCGCCAACCACCGCGTTGCAGGCCAACAGCCTGGCGATTGTGTTTCTGAGCCTGGGTTGCGTCGCCTCCGGTGCGCTGGCTGACCGCTTCGGCGCGGGTCGTGTCTTCGTGTTCGGCAGTGCTGCATTGCTGATCAGTTCATGGACCTTCTACCACAGCCTGTTCAACCACCCGGACTGGCTGTTCCCGATGTACGCCTTGACCGGCTTGCTGGTCGGCACCATCGGTGCGGTGCCGTACGTGATGGTCAAAGCCTTCCCGGCGGTGGTGCGTTTCAGCGGGCTGTCGTTCTCCTACAACCTGGCCTACGCCATCTTCGGCGGCCTGACCCCGATGGTGGTCACCTTGCTGCTCAAGGAAAGCCCGATGGGGCCTGCCTATTACGTAGCGATCATTTGTGGTGTCGGGGTTCTGGTGGGTGCCTACCTCTGGAAGAAAGGTCGATAACGCTAAAACCGCCAGTTGTTAAGGCTTTCGCCAGTGCGAAAGCCTTACTCCACATTCGCCCGCCGGTAAACGTGCTCCATGCTCAAGCATATGGTCCAGAGCATCCGCAGCATTCTTGGGTTTAATGACCTGATGTTCCACCATCAAATCGAGCAACCAGAGTGCGCAATGCACTTGTAACCCATCCCTCTGCGCTTGACGCCTCAGCTTGCCATCTCCAGTGAGCAACGGCCGACCTGTCTCTTGTGCGAGCAGGTAGCACGACACATCGGCCAATGAGCTGTTGTTGTGCTCTATTTTGAGAGTGAACAGCCTGGTAACCCCTGGCTCGTCGAAGGATTCAACAATCAATCCCCGACCGAGTAATTCGTCATGGGGGAAATCTTCGAGCTCATGCAATACGAAATCTGTGCAGCAAAGAGTGAATGGCAGTTTGAACATCTGCTCCAGCAGTCCGGCATTTCTGAAGTCGATCCAGATATTCGTATCGCTGATGTAGATCAGACTCATGCACTCTCCAGTGAGCCCAGAAAATTGGGGTCAAGAGCGCTCACTGGTTTGCGTAGAAGTTCGGCTGCACGGGATTTGGTGATCAACCCTTCCGCTAAGCCCCAGAACACCAACGATTCAAAACGTTGTGGTGGTTTGCATGGCAAGGGTTCAGGCTCGGCCTTGCGCCAGCCGTTCGCGCTGAATTGAATGGTGATGGATTTGTAGCCCCCATCGCTAAGCAGCTTCAAATCTTTGAGGCGTCGCAGAGCGGCATGCATCGAGATCCCATATTGGCGCTTGGCGATGAGCAATTCGCGGGGATGGACGCGTGAGCGAGGGTGGCTACCGAAGTCACTGGTGACACCTTTAGCCGGGTAGAGGAACGCGCCAGCGAAGCGATGGCAGCAGTTTTCCTTGTCACGCTCGGGCATGTCGTCGGGTAATTGCATGACCCAGTGACCGAGTTCATGTGCTGCGGTAAAGCGTATTCGTTCGCCTGGGCGCTCGGCATTGAGTGCAATCAAGACGTGGCGACCGTCACCGGTAGCGGCGCAGGCCCCGTCGAAGTCAGCCGGCCCCATGAGCATCGCGACCTTGATGCTGTGCTCTTCCAGTTGCTCGGTGAGGTTAGAAATTGGATCGCTGCCAATTCCCCAATATTCGCGTAGTGCCTCGGCAGCGTGCTCAGCTTCCTCAATAGAGGAGACCGGCAGCATTTGCGCGGGGGTGGCCGGAGTCTGGATGTCTGCCGGGTCAAAGCATTCTTCCAGAGCAATGTAGCGCTCAAGGTGTTCACGAATCTGTTCTTCGACTTGAACCTGGCGATACCTGGGCATCTTGGCAAGTTTACGAAACTCCAGCGGCGCAAGAGGCACGGCTTCGGCACGAAAGAAGTACTCGGGACTGACCTGCAGCACCTTGGCCAGTTGCAGCACGCGAGAGGAGTTCGGGGTACTTAACCCTTTCTCGTATTTGCTCAGGCCTTGCTTGGTGATGTCGCCAAGCTGGAGTGCCAAGGCTTCCAGGGACATGCCTCGCAGAAGGCGAGCGCGGCGAATTCGGTCGTTGATCATCGGTTCCTCTCGTGATTGACAAGACTATCTTTTGAATGTGATTTGTCAACCTTGATTCATTGCCTCGGTGTTTCTGTATTTCGAATGCTGGCCTTTCATCCAATTGTCATATTTCAGCCATAGAGTGTTCACACGGCCTGCTGATACTTGGCCCCGACTTAACACACCTATCTGCTAGGAGTAAGGCATGAAACTGAAGCGTTTGATGGCGGCAATGACTTTTGTCGCTGCTGGCGTTGCGACTGCCAACGCGGTTGCCGCTGTTGACCCTGCTATCCCGAGCTACACCAAAACCACTGGTGTGTCGGGCAACCTGTCCAGCGTCGGCTCCGATACCCTGGCCAACCTCATGACCCTGTGGGCTGAGAACTACAAAAAAGAATACCCGAACGTAAACATCCAGATTCAGGCTGCCGGTTCTTCTACCGCGCCACCTGCGCTGACTGAAGGCACCGCTAACCTGGGCCCGATGAGCCGCAAGATGAAGGACAACGAGCTGCAGGCCTTCGAAACCAAATACGGCTACAAGCCAACAGCTATCCCGGTTGCTGTGGATGCCTTGGCTGTCTTCGTTCACAAAGACAACCCGATCCAGCACCTGACCATGGAACAGGTCGACGCGATCTTCTCCTCGACTCGTCTGTGCGGCGCCAAAGCCGACGTGAAAACCTGGGGCGACCTGGGTGTGACCGGCGACCTGGCCAACAAGCCGGTTCAACTGTTCGGTCGTAACTCGGTATCCGGCACTTATGGCTACTTCAAAGAAGAAGCCCTGTGCAAAGGCGATTACAAGCCAAACGTCAACGAACAACCAGGCTCGGCTTCGGTCGTGCAGTCGATCAGCTCCTCGCTGAATGGCGTTGGTTACTCGGGCATCGGCTACAAGACCGCTAGCGTGAAGACCGTGGCCCTGGCCAAGAAAGGCAGCACTGAATTCATCGAAGACACCGAAGAAAACGCCCTGAACGGCAAGTACCCGCTGTCGCGTTTCCTCTACGTTTACGTCAACAAAGCCCCGAACAAGCCTCTGGCCCCGCTGGAAGCCGAGTTCGTGAAACTGGTTCTGTCCAAACAGGGCCAGGAAGTTGTGGTGAAAGACGGCTACATCCCACTGCCGGCCAAGGTTGCTGCAAAAGCACTGGCTGACCTGGGTCTGCAGGAAGGCGGCGCTGAAGTCGCAAAAAAGTAAAACCGTAGGTCCGGGGTAAACCCGGACCTGTAGGAGCAAGGCTTGCCCGCGATGGCGTCGGCACATTCAACAAAGATGTGACTGACAGTCCGCAATCGCGAGCAAGCTTTGCTCCTACAACGGCTCAGGGTTGCCATGCAGGCGACCCGGCCTCCCCAAATTTCCAGTCCACTGCCAGTTCCCGCTGGCGGCGGATTTGTTGCGTCACTGCATTGTCATCTTTCTGTCATACAGGATCGCTAGGGTGTGCGAATGAATGATCTGGCCAATTCCACCATGACTACAAATCCCCCCAAGCGAATTGACTTCAATACGCCTGAGTTGCAACGCAAGCGCCGCATCCGCGCGCTCAAAGATCGCCTGACCCGCTGGTACGTCCTTGTGGGCGGCCTCGCCGTTCTCGGCGCGATCACGCTGATCTTTTTCTTCCTTGCCTACGTTGTCGCGCCCCTGTTTCAGGGCGCCGACCTGACCGCCAAGGAAGCCATCACGCCGGCCTGGATGCAGGACGCCGGCAAGCCGTTGATGATCTCCCTGGAAGAACAGAACCAGGTCGCCATGCGGGTTTCCGACAAGGGCCAGGCGTTGTTCTTCGATATCGACAGTGGCGCTGAACTCGCGCGTGTCGATCTGTCGATTCCGGCCGGCACTACCGTGACCTCCATCGGCAAAGACCAACCAGGCCATCCATTGGTGGCGGTGGGCTTGTCCAACGGCCAGGCGCTGGTGTTCCGTCACACTTATAAAGTCAGCTACCCGGACGGCAAGAAAACCATCTCGCCAGCCATTGAATACCCGTACGGCGAAACGCCGATCGCGCTGAACGAGGCGGGCGGAGCCCTTGAGCACGTCAGCCTCAACGCGACCGATACGACGCTGATGCTGGTCGGCTCCACCGGTTCGCAACTCAATGTTTTGTCGCTGACCAGCGAAGAAAACATGATGACCGGCGAAATCACCAACGAGCAGAAACGTATCGATCTGCCACAGATGACCGAGCCGGTGAAAAATATCTTCGTCGACCCGCGTCAGCAGTGGCTGTACGTGATTAACGGTCGCGCCCAGGCCGACGTGTTCAGCCTGCGCGACAAGAGCCTCAACGGTCGCTACAAACTGCTGGATGATGGCGAAGCGCAAATCACTGCCAGTACTCAGCTGGTGGGTGGCATCTCGCTGATCCTCGGCGATTCCAAGGGTGGTCTGGCCCAATGGTTCATGGCCCGCGACCACGATGGCGAACTGCGTCTGAAGCAGATTCGTAACTTCCAGATGGGCACTGCGCCGATCGTTGAAATCACCGCTGAAGAACG
Organism: Pseudomonas sp. PDM10; assembly: GCF_014852295.1. Classification (NCBI taxonomy): domain Bacteria; kingdom Pseudomonadati; phylum Pseudomonadota; class Gammaproteobacteria; order Pseudomonadales; family Pseudomonadaceae; genus Pseudomonas; species Pseudomonas sp. PDM10. Next base: position 213,415 of record NZ_JACVBJ010000003.1, read on the forward strand.
TCGCAAAGGTTTCATCGCCCTTGATGCGTCCGGCAAGCTCGGCGTGTTCCACAGCACCGCCCACCGCACCTTGCTGGTGGATCAGGTGGTCGATGGCGAAGGCATCTTTGGCCTGTCGCCACGGGCCAACCGGGTGATCGTGGAGGCGGGCGGCAAGATTCAACCGCTGCTGCTCGACAACCCGCACCCAGAAGTTTCCTGGAGCGCGTTGTGGAGCAAGGTCTGGTACGAGAACTACGACGAGCCTAAATACGTCTGGCAATCGACCGCCGCCAACACTGACTTCGAACCCAAGCTGAGCCTGTCACCGCTGACCTTCGGTACCTTGAAAGCCGCGTTCTACGCCATGCTGCTGGCCGCTCCACTGGCCGTCGCCGCTGCCATCTACACCGCGTACTTCATGGCTCCGGGCATGCGCCGCAAGGTCAAGCCGGTGATCGAACTGATGGAAGCGATGCCGACGGTGATCCTCGGTTTCTTCGCCGGTCTGTTCCTCGCACCGTATGTGGAAGGACATTTGCCGGGCATCTTCAGCCTGCTGCTGTTGATGCCGATCGGCATCCTGGTCGCCGGTTTCACCTTCAGCCGCCTGCCTGAGTCCATCCGCCTGAAAGTGCCGGACGGTTGGGAAAGCGCGATCCTGATTCCGGTGATCCTGTTCGTGGGCTGGCTCTCGCTGTACATGAGCCCGTACATGGAAACCTGGTTCTTCGGCGGCGACATGCGCATGTGGATCTCCCACGACCTGGGCATCACCTACGACCAGCGCAACGCACTGGTGGTCGGTCTGGCCATGGGCTTTGCGGTGATCCCGAACATCTATTCCATCGCCGAAGACGCCGTGTTCAGCGTGCCGCGCGGTTTGACCCTCGGTTCCCTGGCCCTCGGGGCCACGCCATGGCAGACCATGACTCGCGTGGTGATCCTCACCGCCAGCCCGGGCATCTTCTCGGCGCTGATGATCGGCATGGGCCGTGCGGTCGGTGAAACCATGATCGTGCTGATGGCCACCGGCAACACCCCGGTCATGGAAATGAACCTGTTCGAAGGCCTGCGCACCCTGGCGGCCAACGTTGCGGTGGAAATGCCCGAATCGGAAGTCGGCGGCAGCCACTACCGCGTGCTGTTCCTCTCGGCGCTGGTGCTGCTGTTGTTCACCTTCGTCATGAACACCCTCGCGGAACTGATTCGTCAGCGTCTGCGCAAGAAATACTCGTCGCTTTAAGAAAGGTAGAAGTCTGTGAAACAGAACTCCCTGAAAGGATGGTTCAAGAGCGGCGCCCCTGGCGTCTGGATCAGCGGTGGCGCGGTGTCCATCGCGGTCATCATGACCATTGGCTTGCTGGCCGTGATTGCCGTGCGCGGTCTGGGCCATTTCTGGCCGGCGGACCTGGTGCACGCCAGTTACGACGTACCGGGCCAGGCCAATCACCTCGTCATCGGCGAAGTGGTGCAGAAAGAAGAAGTGCCGCGCGAGCGCCTTAAAAGTGCTGGCCTGCCGGTGCCCGATCAGGGCCCGGAGTTCATGACCCGCGAGCTGATCAAGGTCGGCAACCGTGACCTCAATGGCAACGACTTCACCTGGATCGTCGGCGAGTGGCTGACCAATCAGAAGACTCCACCCGAGTTGATGACCATCGAGCGTCGCGAGTGGGGCAACTTCTACGGCTACCTGGTCAACGTCAAACAGGACGGCAAGGTCATCGCTGAAGGCGAAGCTGCATGGCCTGAGCTGCAGGCCCGTGTCGCTCGCGTCAACCAGCTCGCCGCCCAGCTCAAGAGCCTGGAAAAAACCGACATTGGCGCGATCAACGCGGGCCTCGAGCGCGTCCGTCTGCACGGTCGCAAACTGGAACTGACCGGAACGATGGACGCTGCCGCGCAAGCGGACATGGAGTCCGAGCGTGCCGAACTGAACGCGCGTTATCAGGACATCGAAGCACGCCTGAACGACCTGCACGCCCAGTTCAACCGCGACAGCCTGACGGCCCGCGACGCGAACGGCAAAGAGATCGAAATCGGTATCGGCAAAGTGGTTCACGCCTATCAGCCGAACGCCATGAACACCTTCACCAAGATCGGCTTCTACTTCAGCAAGGTCTGGGAGTTCTTGAGCGACGACCCGCGTGAAGCGAACACCGAAGGCGGGATCTTCCCGGCGATTTTCGGCACCGTGATGATGACGTTGATCATGGCGATGATCGTGACCCCGTTTGGCGTACTGGCTGCGGTTTACCTGCGTGAATATGCGAAGCAGAACACCATGACGCGCTTGATCCGCATCGCGGTGAACAACCTGGCGGGCGTTCCAGCCATCGTATACGGCGTGTTCGGTCTGGGTTTCTTCGTCTATGTGCTGGGTGGTTCGGTCGACCGGTTGTTCTTCCCGGAAGCGCTGCCAGCGCCGACATTCGGGACGCCGGGTCTGCTCTGGGCGTCCCTGACCCTGGCGCTGCTGGCTGTGCCGGTGGTGATCGTGGCCACGGAAGAAGGCCTGGCGCGGATTCCTCGCACCGTGCGCGAAGGCTCGTTGGCCCTCGGCGCAACCAAGGCTGAAACCTTGTGGAAGATCGTACTGCCAATGGCCAGCCCGGCGATGATGACCGGCATGATCCTCGCCGTGGCTCGCGCCGCGGGTGAAGTGGCGCCGCTGATGCTGGTGGGTGTGGTGAAACTGGCGCCATCGCTGCCGCTGGATGGCAACTACCCGTACTTGCACCTGGACCAGAAGATCATGCACCTGGGCTTCCACATCTATGACGTCGGCTTCCAGAGCCCGAACGTCGAGGCCGCGCGGCCGCTGGTGTACGCCACGGCGCTGCTGCTGGTGCTGGTGATCGCCACGCTTAACTTGTCGGCCGTTTATATCCGTAACCACCTGCGCGAAAAATACAAAGCGCTGGATAGTTGATTCATGCAGCACTGATTTCTATGTGGGAGCCAGCCTGCTGGCGATGGCATCACCGCGGTTTACAGATTGACCGCGTTGGTCGAGCGCGACCCCGGCTGATCGCCAGCAGGCCGGCTCCCACAAAAACCGAACCGAATTTGTTAGCACAGGGAGCCTCCCATGCAGCACGAAGCACATACCCACGGCATCAACATGTCGGCCCTGGGCCGCGACAAACAGAGCTTGAGCCTTGAACAGGAAACCGTCGCGATTGAAGTGCCGGGCCTGAGCCTGTTCTACGGCGACAAACAAGCGCTGTACGACGTCAGCATGAACATCCCGAAACAGCGCGTGACCGCCTTCATCGGCCCGTCCGGCTGCGGCAAGTCCACGCTGCTGCGCACCTTCAACCGCATGAACGACCTGGTGGATGGCTGCCGAGTCGAAGGCGCGATCAACCTGTACGGCAACAACATCTACCGCAAGGGCGAAGACGTGGCCGAGCTGCGTCGTCGCGTTGGCATGGTGTTCCAGAAGCCCAACCCGTTCCCGAAAACCATCTACGAGAACGTGGTCTACGGCTTGCGCATCCAGGGCATCAACAAGAAACGCATCCTCGACGAAGCCGTCGAGTGGGCGTTGAAAGGCGCGGCGCTGTGGGACGAAGTCAAAGACCGTCTGCACGAGTCGGCACTTGGCCTGTCCGGTGGTCAGCAACAACGTCTGGTGATCGCTCGCACCATTGCCGTGGAGCCGGAAGTGTTGCTGCTCGACGAACCGTGCTCGGCACTCGACCCGATCTCCACGCTGAAAGTCGAAGAGCTGATCTACGAACTGAAATCGAAGTTCACCATCGTCATCGTGACCCACAACATGCAACAGGCCGCGCGGGTTTCCGATTACACAGCGTTCATGTACATGGGCAAACTGGTGGAATTCGGCGACACCGACACCCTGTTCACCAATCCGGCGAAGAAGCAGACCGAAGACTACATCACCGGTCGCTACGGCTAGGAAGCTGTTGTTGCTCACTGAACTGACGCTGCGGTCCACCGCACCTTACCGGACGCTCCAAGGACGCCAACATGATTAGTAAAGAAGGCCTTACCCATCACATCTCCGCGCAGTTCAACGCTGAGCTCGAGGAGGTGCGCAGCCACCTCCTGGCCATGGGCGGGCTGGTGGAAAAGCAAGTCAACGACGCGGTGACCGCGCTGATCGAGGCCGACTCCGGCCTGGCCCAGCAGGTTCGCGAGATCGACGACCAGATCAACCAGATGGAACGCAACATCGACGAAGAATGCCTGCGCATTCTGGCCCGTCGTCAGCCGGCGGCGTCGGACTTGCGTTTGATCATCAGCATCTCCAAGTCGGTGATCGACCTGGAGCGCATCGGTGACGAAGCGACCAAGATCGCCCGTCGTGCCATCCAGTTGTGCGAAGAAGGCGAAGCCCCGCGGGGTTACGTCGAGGTTCGCCACATCGGTGACCAGGTGCGCAACATGGTTCGCGATGCACTGGACGCCTTTGCCCGCTTCGACGCCGACCTGGCGTTGTCGGTGGCCCAGTACGACAAGATCATCGACCGCGAGTACAAGACCGCGTTGCGTGAACTGGCCACCTACATGATGGAAGACCCGCGCTCTATCTCGCGGGTCTTGAGCATCATTTGGGTGCTGCGTTCGCTGGAACGGATCGGCGACCACGCGCGCAATATCTCGGAGCTGGTGATTTACCTGGTGCGCGGTACCGACGTGCGGCACCTGGGCCTCAAGCGCATGAAAGAAGAAGTTGAAGGCACAAGTGGCGAAACCGCTAATGTTCCGGGCAAAGCTGACGATAAGTAAGATTGCCTGAGAAAAGCGCCCGGCCTTTTGGCCGGGCGTTTTTGTTTGTGGTTGATGAATTCGAAAGCAGCACCCGCGAACGAAAAGTCCCGGCGTGACTGAAGGTTTTTGGCAATGTGCCATCAGCAAAGCGGTATGCTTGCCGGGATTTTTTAAAGGGGTGATGGATGAGTAAGGTCAGTGTGTTGGTCGTGGACGACGCGTCGTTTATTCGTGACCTGGTGAAGAAGTGCTTGCGCAACTACTTCCCGGGGATCCGGATCGAAGACGCGGTCAACGGCAAGAAGGCTCAGGCCTTGCTGGCTCGGGAAGCGTTCGACCTGGTCCTGTGCGACTGGGAAATGCCGGAAATGTCCGGCCTGGAGCTGCTGACCTGGTGCCGCGAGCAGGACAACCTCAAGACCATGCCGTTCGTGATGGTGACCAGCCGTGGCGATAAAGAGAACGTCGTCCAGGCGATCCAGGCCGGGGTTTCCGGCTACGTCAGCAAGCCGTTCACCAACGAGCAACTGCTGACCAAGGTCAAGCAGGCCCTGAACAAGGTCGGCAAGCTCGACACCTTGATGAACAGCGCGCCGACCAAAATGAACTCGGCGTTCGGCAACGATTCCCTGAGCGCATTGACCGGTGGCAAGGCTGCCGTGGTCGCACCCGCCGCGGCGCCGGTCAACCCGTTCGCCAAACCTGCCGCTGCCGCGCCGGCCCCGGCGGCTGCTGCGTCTCGCGGTCTGCTCAACAGCCCGCCGATCAAGCCTCCAGCATCCTCCGCAGCGCCAACGGGCGGACGTGGCCAGGGCCAACTGCGCCTGCCGAACGGCATTGCGCAATGTGTGATCAAGGCCTTGAGCCTTAAGGAAGCGCTGCTGGTGGTGAAACGCACCGACACCCTGCCACAAGTGCTCGACAGCGCCGTGCTCGACCTGGAGCAGGGCGATAACGCCGAAACCGCCCGTCTGAATGGCTACCTGCACGCCATCGTCGCCCACGAGCCAAAACCCGACAGCGACTGGCTGCAACTGACCTTCCGTTTCGTCGATCAGGACGCGCAGAAGCTCGACTACATCTCCCGGTTGATCGCACGTGGTACGGCGCAGAAGCATTTCGTACCGGGCGCTTAAGCCTCGCGTCGCCTGATAGTCCGCCATCGCGAGCAGGCTCACTCCCACATTTGAAATGCATTCCAATGTGGGAGCGGGCTTGCTCGCGAAGGGGCCATTGAATTCACCACACATCCGCCGAACGGCCCATTTTGAAACATCTGCCGACTACCCGGGTCCATTGCAGCTGCTAGGCTCCTACCCAGTACTTACTCGACAGAATCTTGCCCATGCTCGCGCGCCTGCTGTTTTTTTGCGGTCTTTTCATGGCCTCCACCTCGGCGTTGGCCATGACGATCTACAAGTCCACCGACGCCAATGGCGTGGTCTCCTACAGCGACCGCCCCACGACAGGCTCCAAGGTGTTGGTTTTTCGTGATCGCATGGTCGAGAATCTAGAGCGTCAGGTGTACCTCGTCATCACGAAGAAGAAGGGCGTGGACAGCGTTTACGTGCGCAATGACCTGTATGCGCCGGTAGAAATCGAGTTGAGCTTCGGCGGGCTGAAGAACGTCAGCGGTGCGCCAAGCCGACCGATTCGTCGGGTGATGCCGGCACGCAGCAGTATTCGTCTGGCGCTGCTCACGGCCACGCAGTCCGAAAGGCCGCTCGCGTACACCCCGAAATTTGAATACTCCTTGGGCGACCCCTCAGGGGCCACTATGGCCTATCGATACCCGCTGCCATGGCGTGGCGGACCGTTTCGTCTGAGTCAGGGCGCCAATGGTCAATACAGCCACTTTGGTCCCAAGAACCGCTACGCCATGGACATCGCCATGCCCGAAGGCACGCCGATCATCGCGGCGCGTGGCGGTGTGGTGGTGAAAACCGAGAATGCCCAGACCGGGCGCGGCACCGATCCGTCGGGTAATTTCGTGCGGGTGCTGCACGATGACGGGACGATGGGCGTGTATCTGCACCTCAAACGAGGTTCGGTGAGCGTTCGCGAGGGGCAACGGGTGTCGGTGGGGAGCCCGCTGGCCTTGTCGGGCAACACCGGCAACAGCAGCGGGCCGCACCTGCATTTCGTGGTGCAGCGCAATACCGGGTTGGGGCTGGTGTCGATTCCGTACCAGTTCAATCAACCGGTAGGCAACCTGCCCAACTTTGCGTTGGGCAAGCAGTAGAGGCGGTGAGAATCTATTGAGGTGAGAGGATTTATCTTTGGTGAGAGAGTTTAAATGTGGCGAGGGGATTTATCCCCGTTGGGTCGCGAAGCGATCCCGTCGTATTTAGAAGCATTGGGACGGCTTCGCCGTCCAACGGGGATAAATCCCCTCGCCACAGATAAATCCCCTCATCACAAAAGCCCTGCAGGCCCGGATCAATCGAGCATCAACACCTTGGCTAGAATGATCTTCGGCCCTTTCATCTTCTTGATGATGATCCGCAAGCCTTCGACTTCCAGCACTTCTTCCTCTTCCGGCACCCGTTTCAGGGTTTCGTAGACCAGCCCGGCGAGGGTTTCGGCTTCGATGTGGTCCAGATCGATGCCCAGCAGGCGCTCGACCTTGAACAGCGGCGTGTCGCCGCGCACCAGCAGCTTGCCCGGCTGGTACGCGAGGATCCCGCGCTCAGCCTTGCGGTGTTCGTCCTGAATGTCGCCGACCAGTACTTCCAACACGTCTTCCATGGTCAGGTAGCCGATGATGTTGCCATCGGCTTCTTCGACCAGGGCGAAGTGCGAGCCGCCTTTGCGGAACTGTTCCAGCAACTGCGACAGCGGCATATGGCGCGAAACACGCTCCAGCGGCCGGGTCAGTTCGGCGAGGTTGAACGACTCGGGAATGTGGTCCAGGGCCGCCAGTTCCAGCAGCAGATCCTTGATGTGTAGCAGGCCGACGAACTCCTGACGATCGCTGTCGTACACCGGATAACGGCTGAACTTGTGGCGACGGAACATCGCCAGGATTTCCTTCAGCGGCGCGTTGAACTCCAGGGTCACCAGGTCTTCCCGGGAATTGGCCCAGTCGACCACTTCCAGCTCGCCCATTTCCACCGCCGAGGCCAAAACGCGCATGCCTTGGTCGCTCGGGTCCTGGCCACGGCTGGAGTGCAGGATCAGCTTCAGTTCTTCACGGCTGTAATGGTGCTCGTGATGAGGGCCGGGTTCCCCTTGGCCGGCGATCCGCAGGATCGTGTTGGCGCTGGCGTTGAGCAGGTAAATCGCCGGATACATCGCCCAGTAGAACAGGTACAGCGGCACGGCGGTCCACAGCGACAGCAGCTCGGGTTTGCGGATGGCCCAGGATTTGGGCGCCAGCTCACCGACCACGATGTGCAGGTACGAGATGACGAAGAACGCGGCGAAGAACGACACGCCTTTGATCACTTCGGCCGACTGCACACCGACGGCTTCAAGGATCGGTTCGAGGATGTGCGCGAACGCCGGCTCACCGACCCAACCGAGGCCGAGAGAGGCGAGGGTGATACCCAATTGGCACGCCGACAGGTAAGCATCGAGCTGACTGTGAACGGTGCGCAGGATATGCCCGCGCCAGCCGTTTTTATCAGCGATGGCTTCGACCCGGGTCGAGCGCAATTTGACCATGGCAAATTCCGCCGCAACGAAAAAGCCGTTGAGCAAAACCAGGATCAGAGCAAAAAGAATCATGCCGAAATCGGCGAAGAGTGTCGCGAGGGTCAAGCCAGGGGAAGGGTCCATGATGGAGTTTTGCGGGTTCCGTGTATTCGAAAGGAAAGAAAAAAGTGCGCCTGAAGGGCAGGCACAAGTCAGCCAATGTAGCGGCTGACTGGTCGATTGCCTAGTGGCGCGTGCCGGCCGGTATCAGTCGGTCGCGCTGATGACCCGGGATTTGGTGACCTGGGCCGGCGCAAAATGGCAGGTAAACGTGCTGCCGTGGCCCGGCACACTGCTGATTTCCATCCGCGCGCGATGGCGCAGCAGCACGTGTTTGACGATCGCAAGTCCCAGCCCCGTGCCGCCGGTGTTGGAGTTGCGGCTGGAATCGACGCGATAGAAGCGTTCGGTCAGGCGCGGCAGGTGTTTGCTGTCGATACCGATGCCGGAGTCCTGCACGCTCAGGTGCGCGCCTTGCTCATCCCCCCACCAGCGAATGCGGATATTGCCTTCGGCCGGGGTGTATTTCACCGCGTTGAACACCAGATTGGAAAACGCGCTGCGCAACTCGGCTTCGCTGCCCTTGAGCAGAATCGTCGGGTCGGCTTCCAGGGTGATCTTCTGATTGCGCTGGGCGGACAGTTGCTGAGCGTCGCTCTTGATCGATTGCAGCAAGCCGTCGATGGCCACCGGCTGGTTGTCTGACGGGTAATCGGTGGCTTCCAGTTTGGCCAACAGCAGCAAGTCGTTGAGCAACGTCTGCATGCGTCCGCCTTGCTGCTGCATTTGTTGCAGGGCACGGGACCAGCGCGGGTTTACGTCCTCGACGTTGTCGAGCAGGGTTTCCAGATAACCGCAGATCACCGTCAACGGCGTGCGCAGTTCATGGGAGACGTTGGCGATGAAGTCTTTGCGCATCTGTTCCAGTTGATGGATACGCGTCACGTCGCGCACCAGCATCAAGTGTTCATTGTTGCCGTAGCGGGTGATGTACAGCTGAATGCGCAGGCGATCATTGATCGGTGACGGAATTTCCAGCGGCTCGGCGTAGCTGTCCTGCTCGAAGTATTCCTTGAAGCGCGGATGGCGTACGAGGTTGGTCACCGGTTGACCGCTGTCTTGCGGGGTCTTGAGACCGAGCAAGGTTTCGGCGGCGCGGTTCCACCACTCCAGGTTGCCGTCGCTGTCGAGCATGATCACCGCGTCTTTCAGCGCGGCTGTGGATTCCTGGACCCGGTCGATCACTGCTTGCAGGCGCCCGCGTACGCGTTGGTCGCGACGTTGCAGGTGATAGATGCTATCGAACACTTCGCCCCACAGGCCATAGCCATCGGGCGGTGCTTCATCGGGTTTGTGCAGGCGCAGCCATTCGTGCAGACGCAGCAGTTGCTTGAGGGTCCAGGCCAGGTAAAGACCCAGGCCCGCGGCGAGGCTCCAGCCGTAATAGCCGGTAATCAGGCCGATCACCAGGCAACCGGTCACCAGCAAAAGCATGTGGCGGATCAGGGTGCCATGCCAGTTTTGGTTCACTTGAACGCGCGTCCTTGTCAGCTTGTCGAGCGAGATAGATCCGGATCAGGCCTTGGTGGAGAACCGGTAGCCGGTGCCGCGCACGGTTTGTACCAGATTTTCGTAAGCATCACCGAGGGCTTTGCGCAGGCGGCGGATGTGCACGTCGACGGTGCGCTCTTCAACATACACGTTGCCGCCCCAGACCTGATCCAGCAACTGGCCACGGGTGTAGGCACGTTCCTGGTGGGTCATGAAGAATTGCAGCAGGCGGTATTCGGTCGGGCCCATCTCGGCGGGTTTGCCGTCGATGGTCACGCGGTGGCTGATCGGGTCCAGCAGCAGGCCGCCGACTTCGATCGGCGTCTCGCCATCGGTTGGCCCGGCACGGCGCAGCACGGCCTTCAGGCGCGCAACCAGCTCACGTGGGGAAAAAGGCTTGGTGATGTAGTCATCGGCGCCGACCTCCAGGCCCTGGATCTTGTTGTCCTCTTCGCCCTTGGCAGTGAGCATGATGATCGGGATGTCCCCGGTCAGCTCATCGCGCTTGAGGCGGCGGGCCAGCTCGATGCCGGACGTGCCGGGCAGCATCCAGTCGAGCAGGATCAGGTCCGGCTTGCGGTCGACGATGATGGCGTGGGCCTGTTGCGAGTTCTCAGCCTCCATGCAGTCATAGCCGGCCATCTCCAACGCAACGGCGATCATTTCGCGAATGGGCGCTTCGTCGTCGACGATCAGAATGCTCCTGCCAACCATGCCTTTAATCCTCTTGTCATTTAACTGTCTTGCGCCGCATTAGATAACGGAATTATTGCAGTCGTGTGACAGTATTTTAGTCGCCCGGCGATTGTCATGATCCTGAACTAAGCTCTAAGTCCGACTCCTGACAACCACAAAGGAAGGTTTCCATGAAACACATTGCTCAAACCTGGAAGGCTCTGCTGGTCACGGCTGCGCTAACGCTGCCGACACTGGCCTTCGCCGCCGATCCGGCGATGATGAAAGACGGGATGATGGTCGATCATAAGGGCATGACGGTGTACACATACGACAAGGACTCAGGCGGAAAGTCGATGTGCAACGGCGAGTGCGCTGAATACTGGCCGCCAATGATGGCGCCGGCGGGCGCCAAGCCCGAAGGCAAGTGGAGCACGATCAAGCGTGACGACGGTAAGATGCAGTGGGCCTATGACGGCAAGCCGCTTTACACGTTCATGAAGGACAAAAAACCTGGTGACATGGCAGGCGACAATATGAAAGAAGTCTGGCACATCATGCGCGAGCATAAATAAGCGATTCGCCTGCGCCGTAAACAGTTCGCAGCCTGAGGTCGCTCCATCCCCCTGTTGGAGCTGGCGCAGGCTGCGATCTTTTCCAACGGTCAATGCAGCGCGTAATCCAGCACGATCCCGACAAAAATCGCCAACCCGGCCCAATGGTTGTGCAGAAACGCCTTGAAGCAACGCATCCGGTCCTTGCCACGGGTGTACCAGAATTCCCACGCAAAACAGCCCGCCGCCGCCAGCAATCCCAAGTGGAACCAGCCGCCGAGTTCGAATTTCGACCCGGCCAGCAGCAGGCAACCCAGCGCCAGCCCCTGCAGGATCAAAATGATCACCCGGTCTGCTTCGCCAAACAGAATGGCCGTGGATTTCACGCCGATCTTCAAATCGTCGTCGCGGTCGGTCATGGCGTAATAAGTGTCGTAGCCCACCGTCCACAGCAGGTTGGCGATCCACAGCAACCACGCCGCCGCTGGCAGCTCACCGGTTTGGGCGGTGAATGCCATCGGCATCCCCCAGGAGAACGCCGCGCCCAGCACCACTTGCGGGTAATAGGTGTAGCGCTTCATGAACGGGTAAGTGAAGGCCAGTGCCAAACCGCCGAACGACAGCCAGACCGTAGCCGCATTGGTGCACAACACCAGCAGGAAACTCACGCCCATCAGCAGCGCGAAGAACACCAGTGCTTCTTTGGAACTGATCTTGCCGCTCACCAACGGCCGCTGTTCTGTGCGTTTCACGTGGCCGTCGACCTTGCGGTCCGCCCAATCGTTGATCACGCAGCCGCCGGCGCGGGTCAGCACCACGCCCAGGACGAAAATCACGATGTTGGCCAGCGACGGCGAACCTTTACCAGCAATCCACAGCGCCCACAGCGTCGGCCACAGCAGCAGGTAAATGCCGATCGGTTTGTCCATGCGGGTCAGCTGAATGAAATCCCAGGCCCGTGGGTTCAAGCGATTCAGGGACTTGAGCAGGCTCTGGTACATCAGCAGTTCTCCGGATGGGCGCGGGTGGCGTTCCACAAGGTCGGCAAGAAAATTTCGGCCACCAGCACGCTCAAGGCGCCGCGGTCGAAACGCGAACGGCGGCCCCACAGTTCAGGTGCGCGGCACTCCATCGGCAGCCACGCCTGAGGGTAGTGACAAACCTCAATGACGCGCCGTTGAAATGCCTGATCGCAAAACAGCAATTCGCCCAGGGAGCGGCTGCCCAATTCGTCCATGTGCAGACCGTCGCCCTGCAATGCACTGCGCGCTGCCACGCTGCGGGCAAACACCCAGGCTTCGCCGTGGCCGCGCAGATACACCTCGCGAACCCAGCCCTCGCTGCCTTCGGCCAGGTCCAGCGCGGCACATTCGTCGGCGCGCAGTGATTGCCAGCCTTCGAAGAGTGGCGTGACGCTGAAACCGTCATTCGACAGACGGATCAGCCGTCGGGTCAAAGAGCCTTCATCGAACAACCAGTCGAGCGTAGACGTGTCGGGGAGGGGCGTCAGTTGGCTTCGAGGGAGCCAAAGCGGGGTCACGGCGGGGGATTTTGAGTGCGGCACAGTGAGTCATTATTGGCAGCAAATGAGGCGGCGAGCTTACCATGTCAGCCTGCGATTTTGATTGATCCGGCCGGCCATTGCGTCGAACAGGCTTGCATCTGCCGGGCCCGATCAGTACAAAACGCGCTGAGCCGGACGGCAGCGCTCCAACCATCGACCGTTCGTGCCGGCAAAAGCCTGAATCCTGAGGATGTACGTGAATGAAAAAGTGGCAATGTGTGGTCTGCGGCCTGATTTACAACGAAGCCGACGGCTGGCCGGATGACGGCATTGCGCCGGGCACCCTGTGGCAAGACGTGCCGGAAGACTGGCTGTGCCCGGACTGCGGCGTAGGCAAAATGGATTTCGAAATGATCGAAATCAACTAAGACTTTTAGAGGAGTAAGGAATGAACGCACCTGTCGTGATCGTCGGCACCGGGCTGGCTGGCTACAACCTGGCCCGGGAGTTTCGCAAACTCGATGGCGAAACCCCGCTGCTGTTGATTACTGCCGATGACGGACGCTCCTACTCCAAGCCGATGCTCTCCACCGGCTTCGGCAAAAACAAAGACGCTGACGGCCTGAGCATGGCCGAACCCGGCACCATGGCCGAGCAGTTGAAGGCCGAAGTGCGCACACACACGCGCATCAGCGGCATTGATCCTGGCCACAAGCGCTTGTGGATCGGTGAGGAAGCGGTGTTTTACCGTGACCTGATCCTCGCTTGGGGCGCTGAAACCGTGCGAGTGCCGATCGAAGGCGATGCGGCTGACGCAGTCTTTCCGATCAACGACCTGGAAGACTACGCACGCTTTCGCGCCGCGGCGGCCGGCAAACGTCGGGTGTTGCTGCTCGGCGCCGGCCTGATTGGTTGCGAATTCGCCAACGACCTGATTCTTGGCGGCTACGAGGTGCAACTGGTTGCACCGTGCGAGCAAGTCATGCCGACCCTGTTGCACCCGGCGGCGGCCGCTGCGGTCCAGGCCGGGCTGGAAAGCCTGGGCGCACGCTTCCACCTCGGGCCGGTGCTCAACCGCTTGCAGCGCGTTGAAGATGGACTGGAAGCGCATCTGTCCGATGGCCAGGTGATCCCTTGCGATGTGGTGGTGTCGGCCATTGGTCTGCGTCCGCGCATCGACCTGGCGGCTGCGGCCGGTGTGCAGGTCAATCGCGGCGTGGTGGTCGATCGCCACCTGAAAACCTCCCACGCCAATATCTATGCCCTGGGCGACTGCGCCGAAGTCGATGGGCTGAATCTGTTGTACGTGATGCCCCTCATGAGCTGTGCGAGAGCGCTGGCTCAGACCCTCGCCGGAAACCCGACGGCGGTGAGCTATGGCCCGATGCCCATCACCGTTAAAACGCCGGTCTGCCCATTGGTGGTTTCGCCGCCACCACGGGGTTTGGAGGGCGTCTGGACAGTCGAAGGGCAGGGCGCGGACATCAAGGTATTGTGCCGCGATGCCAGCGGCAAATTGCTGGGCTATGCCCTGACAGGCGCGGCGGTGATGGAAAAACTGGCCCTGAACAAAGAGCTTCCGGCACTGCTGGCGTAAATACCGGTCGTTCTGTCGGAATCACCCCTCTTTTGCCCCTACAAAGGTCGCGTCGAGACTGGCGCGGCTCTTCACTGCGTGCCATCCTCACTCCCGTCTGCCGCAGAGTAGAGCATCTGCGGCGCTTTGGGCGCTGTTCCAACGAGAACAGCACGGACATAACAACAAAAAACCGTCAAAGGGGCTTCACTAATGCGTAAACCAGAACTCGCCGCTGCAATTGCTGAAAAAGCAGACCTCACCAAAGAGCAGGCCAACCGCGTTCTCAACGCCGTTCTCGAAGAAATCACCGGCGCTCTGCACCGCAAGGACAGCGTCACGCTGGTGGGCTTCGGTACCTTCCTGCAACGCCACCGCGGTGCCCGCACCGGCAAAAACCCGCAAACCGGTGAGCCCGTCAAAATCAAGGCCAGCAACACGGTTGCGTTCAAGCCAGGCAAATCGTTGAAAGACAGCGTTAATCCGTAACACGCACCGACTTCCCGCGTAGCGCGGGAGTGGGATAAAAAATGGGCACGCCAACTGGGTTGGGTGCCCATTTTTTTTGGGTTCTTCACGGCCTTGTTGGGCTTTGCGCAGGATGCGCTGACTCAGTTGACCGATCCGCCCAGTCCCTGCTTCCGCCCGTTGCATCGGCTACGCATACCCTCGACCGACCAGCGGTTAAACGCACTTGTTTCGCAGGCAACGTCGTCGATCGGGCTCAGAAAAAACTTCTATAAAAATCGCAAGCTGAAACGTATCAGCTTCAGAAAAACATCAAATTATGCACAAATGCATTTTTTTCTTGACCCATAAGATTGAGTCTCTTAAGGTTAAGTCACTGTATGCACATACAGTATTTTTTGATCAATATTTAATCCATTCATGGACGAGGCATTACCCTATGAAAAGCAACACTGAAAAATTCGGCAAAACGCCCCATCAATCCAGCCTCTGGACCCGCGCTGATGCGCTGAAAGTCCGCGCGGACGATCCCACCACCACCCAACCGCTGGTTAGCGCGGATTTCCCGGTATTGAGCAACGAAGTGTTCATCTGGGACACCATGCCGCTGCGCGACTTGGATGGTAACGTGACGTCCGTCGATGGCTGGTCGGTGATCTTCACCCTGACTGCCGATCGTCATCCAAACGACCCGGAGTACATCGACGAGAACGGCAACTACAACATCACCCGCGACTGGAACGATCGCCACGGTCGGGCAAAGATGTACTACTGGTTTTCTCGTACCGGCAAGGACTGGAAACTCGGAGGCCGTGTGATGGCTGAAGGGGTTTCGCCGACCGTTCGCGAATGGGCCGGTTCGCCGATCCTGTTGAATGACCAGGGTGAGGTGGACCTGTATTACACCGCCGTCACCCCGGGCGCGACCATCGTCAAGGT
Organism: Pseudomonas sp. PDM10; assembly: GCF_014852295.1. Classification (NCBI taxonomy): domain Bacteria; kingdom Pseudomonadati; phylum Pseudomonadota; class Gammaproteobacteria; order Pseudomonadales; family Pseudomonadaceae; genus Pseudomonas; species Pseudomonas sp. PDM10. Next base: position 229,097 of record NZ_JACVBJ010000003.1, read on the forward strand.
GCGGGGCCGGGTGGTGACCACTGAACATGGCGTCAGCATGGTCGGCTTCGAGAAGGTCAAGCCGCTGTTCGAGGCCGACGGCAAGATGTACCAGACCGAAGCACAGAATTCGTTCTGGGGCTTCCGTGATCCATGGCCATTCCGCGACCCGAAGGACGGCAACTTGTACATGCTGTTCGAGGGCAACGTGGCCGGCGAGCGCGGCTCGCACAAGGTGGGTGAAGCGGAAATCGGCGATGTACCGCCGGGTTATGAAAACGTCGGCAACTCGCGCTTCCAGACCGCCTGTGTCGGCATTGCCGTGGCCCGTGACGCGGACGGCGACGACTGGGAAATGCTACCGCCGCTGCTGACCGCTGTGGGGGTCAACGACCAGACCGAACGCCCGCACTTCGTGTTCCAGGACGGCAAGTACTACCTGTTCACCATCAGCCATACGTTCACCTATGCCGATGGTGTGACCGGGCCGGACGGGGTGTACGGTTTTGTCGCGGATTCGCTGTTCGGCCCTTACGTGCCGTTGAACGGTTCCGGCCTGGTGCTGGGCAACCCGTCTTCTCAGCCGTTCCAGACCTACTCGCACTATGTGATGCCCAACGGCCTGGTGACCTCCTTTATCGACAGCGTACCGACCGACGAAACCGGCACGCAGATTCGTATCGGCGGCACTGAGGCGCCGACGGTGGGCATGAAGATAAAAGGGCAGCAGACGTTCGTGGTGGCCGAGTACGACTACGGTTATATCCCGCCGATGCTCGACGTCACGCTCAAGTAATAGCGATACAGGGCTTTCAGGCTGCGGGTTTGAGGTCGACGAAAAAACCGTTGTTGATATGATCGAGATATCCCGCCTGATTCACTGCGACGTTGCTCGCAAGCCCCATTGAACAATGTGAAGTAACAGCCCTTCGTTGCTGGTTGCAAGGATGCAGCCAGTAACGAATATCTTCCCTGCGCTACCGCCTCCTGTTCGTCAGGTCAGCATTTTGCCTCGCGTTTCCTTCAGATTCGCAGTCACCCGCGACACCCTTGCCTCTGGCGAACACCTCCTCTTGCCGGGTGTGTAAAGGGCTTCTACCTCCAACTCACCACCACAGTGAGCCAAACGGCGCCAGTCACGGCGTTACTCGCCATGCCTGGCGCACCCATAAAAAGGTTCTTCACGGTTTTCCGGGGAAGAACCTTTTTTTTATGGGGGGCGGAGTACTTTTTTTCTTGGTCGATCAACTGACTCGGCTGTGTTGCCTGGCGAGAATCGCCGCCATCTCCGGCTCATCCAGATGATCCAGCATTCGCTCCACCAACAAATGCACCCCGTCAGCCATACGGCTGAGCGCCAGGGCTACGGAGCGGCGTGAGCCGTCCACATCGTCGGCGAGGTTGGCGGCGATGGCGCTGATGGACAGCAAATCTTCCGAGGCATTGGCGAGAAGGGTTTCAGGGTTGATACCCGGGCTGACGCTGAAGAGCTGGCTGTTGCGTTTGGGTGGTTTCGGTTCGGCTGGTGGAAAGTGGTGATTGAGGGCGCGCTCGGCGGCTTCGTTGAGTTTGTTTGAATCGGGGCTTTCGTAGGGGGAGACTGGATCGGTGTCGGGTGGGTTGGGTGTGACCTTGAACATGATCTTCAATTCCTTGAATGATGCTGACAACACTTCGCCGACTAAACGAAGGGGTGGCAGCTGTGCGCAGGTTAGTCGGACCGGGGAATTGAAGAAGCCGGCGCACCCGAAGGTGCCCTACGCACAGCCACCATCAAATGCAGGTAGGAAATACCTGTCTGACAGAAGCTTGTGCATCTTCAATTACCAGCGAGCGACTAAACCCGATCACTGATGGGCAGTGACAGGAACCAAGTTACCGACCGCGCCCAAGGCGCACAAGCCGGCGGATTCTGGCGTAGCCGTAGGCAACGGCGCAAGGTGTTGTAGCTTGCAGGAAGTAACCTTGAGGCGTTTTAAACGGGTCGTTGTCGAGCGATGTTTAAGCCGTGGAGAAGCAACACCTGAGCTTCCTGAAAATCCTCACCAGACCGAGCATGTTAACGACGGCGAAAGCATGCCTTGCCGTTGCCAAAATCTACCGCGAGGCAGTCAGGCTCGATGGCGAGTCGCAGGTCCTGAAACAGAAGAGACAACTCACCATTGGCGGGTACGGCGTAATCCTTCCAATCCACACGCATCCATCTCATATCAGGCAGGGTAGGAATCCACTCGATTTCGTCCTTTGAGCCTTGAGTGTGCAGGCCGATCTTCTCCAAGGTCCTCGTGGGAGAGTAGGGCAGGGATAATCTCTCTTGCTTCGAATCCGCCCAGACCTGTTGCTTGGTAGAGCCATCGTCAAATCTCCAGTACACATCGACAGGCGTTATGGCGGGCGTGCTGATTGGATCGAAGTGATAAACCGTGATGAGGTAATTCTTCAGAATTCGACTTTGCTCATCATCGTTCAGATCACGTTGAATTTCGGCCAGTCCCTTTTCTTTACGCGGGGTGAACGCGATAGGCTGGCTTTTCTCTTTTTTCCAGCCGATACCGAACCAGCGGCTATCCGGCGAAACGTCAATCCATTGAGTCGGGCCGGAATCACGGGAGGTCCCAAAGCCTATTTTTGTCAGCGTTCTTTGTGGGTCGTAAGGCAGCCAGAGGTCCGTTGTTTCATTTGACTTCAATAACTGCTGGCTCCCGGGGCCTGCGGAAAACTCAAAATAAAGGTACACAGGATCGATGGCCGGAGGTTTTGGGCGCTGGTCGTATTGCATCTGCAAAATGTAGTGAGTCTGTGCGAAGTTAGCCGTGTCGTTATCGATCTCGTCGTAATTGCCGTGCTGGATTCGATAACTCTCCTCCAATTCAGCCAGGTTCCTTGTTCTGGGCATTTCGAAAGCCAGTTTTTTAGCTGCATGAGGGTCAGCTTCACTTGTTAGCGTCAGCGTATTACTCTCGATACTCCACGTTTCCTTCGCAGCACCGTTGGCACTCCCGTACGCAGCAGCTGCTGCAAAAGATCCGTCCTTTTGAAGAACCAGCCTAGCGGCCATTTCCATGGCCCCGTACAAATAATAATCCCCCTCTATTGGGCGGGACTCTGCGGCGTTTGCAAAAGGCAGCCACACAAGCGCTGCGAAAAATATTGTTCTTAAATCCATTTGATTCTCTCTCCTTACCAGCTTTCGAACGGGATGCCGAATTTGTCGATGTAGGCTTTTGATTCTTCTGAAAGCGGGCGGTGTTTCCCGTTGGATGTGCCCCCGTAGGGGCCTTTGGGATGGATCGTGCCTTGGACTCGGGTGACTTCGGTCGATTTAAGACAAGGCCCTCCCAACCACACCTTGGCGATTCCTCCTGGCGCCAGGCCGATAGTCAAAAACTTTCGGTAATCGGTTTTCCATTTGCCTACCGCACCGCAATAAGCTGTTTCACCCTTGAGCATGGTGTCCCGCGCAGATTCAGGGATCTCGATGTAGGCCCCGTAGGTCTGCGGTTCTGCCATGGACTGCCAACGTACATAGACCAAACGAGGCAGGTCAGCCCCGGTGACATACCGGCCTTTTCCTGCAGGATCTTCTCGCCATCCAGCTGGTTTGCCTCTGAACTCGGACGGTACGCCTTTGCTCATTGCGCGTGGATACCCCATAGCCGGTATACCGCTGCCCGCGCGAAGGAACACGCGCTCATTGATATCAACGACACTGGCCGTTTCGATCCAGACTTCCATATAGTCAGGCGAAAAAAAATCAAGGCTCCACGCGTCATAAGGTAGTGATCTGCTCTCGACAGAGGCACATCCTCCCAACAACACAAAAAGCAGTGCAAAGCCGGACTTAAGCAAGGGTGAGCACCTATGCATTGGGATGCACCACGCGCTTATAGTTTTCGGCAGGTCGATTAATAAACACGATGTTCAGATCGCTATTGTTCCAGCCTTTGGCAGCATTCCAGTTCGCAGACAGATGGATATAACGGCGGTAGAGCAGCTCCTCTTCGTCGAGGCTCAGGCTCGTGCGGCGAGTGTCACCTAACGCATAAGCCATCAGTTTTTGGGCAATCGGTTTCAGCTCTGTCGGTAATGCGTACGTTTGATCCTCTTCGTCAATAACCTTGAACGGGACGTCGTGCCTGGCCCCCAACTCGCGCATGATTCGCAGGTAAACCAACGCCAGATCGTTGCGGACAGTCCGCTCGCTGTGGACCGCGGCATAAGCATTTTTCGATTTGGATCTGTCGCCTTTTGCGTTGCCAGTCATCTCCACCGCCCAGGTTTTCACCTCCAGTGTTAGCCCATACAGATTGAGTTGATCCTGAAGGCGGCCTAGCTCTTGCTCAGCCCAACGATAGGCGGTTGACGCTGTGGAAGGCACGTGAAGTTCCATATCGCGGCTGCAGCGCGGCTTGCTAAGCAGAACTCGTTCAATGAAATTTGGTATATAACCTCCACCCAAGTCGGAGTGGACGCCGGGCAGCTTGATATCAGCAGCGCCGGCGCTATTGAGTGAGAAGTTATGGCGACGCTCATCCCGCGCCACCAAATGCACGACCTTTTTTGCCACATCGGGCGCCAGATACAAGTTAACACCGGGGTTGTTGGCGTCGTGGACGCTAAAGTCACCGTCAGCCATGCTGCCTATTGCGGCAGCGGTGTCGAAAATGCCGATAAAGTTGATGGAGACATCGGTGTTGGTGCGCCAGGAAAAGTCCTCGGTAAACAACGTCGCATTGCCTGGAAGCAGCGCTGCCAATGGACTCTTCTCTCCTTTCTGGACTTCATTGGCAAAATGCCGCGCAGCGGCGGCACCGCGACTGAAACCGAAGATATCGAACTCGACACGTTCAACCTTTCGATCAGGATTAGATCGCTTGAACCGCTCAACCCTTTCGAGAATACGCGCTGGACTCTGCGCAACCCGTGCTAATACACCGTGTGCACCTACGCCGGTTGCCAATGAAAAAGGTGAATCTTCTTCACCACTGCTGGTGCCAATTCCATCCAGATAAATTGGGATGTACCCAATGGTTTCTTCAATAGCCAATAACCGCTTACTGTCATCGCCATACAAGTCATGCAGCTTCGCCACATTACTCGTGTCATTCCCATAACTGCTGTCCGGCGTGTTCCCCTGAACGTCATACCCATGTGCCTGACAAAACTGTCGAATATCCTCAGCCTCCTCCAGCAGATTCACATCCTGCGCATAACACCCGGTAACCATTTCACTGTTGGATCGGTTATTCCCGGTGCCATCAAAAAACACGCCAATCCGCAAAGTAATCCCTTCCTCTTCGACTTCTTCCTCCTCTTCCTCCAGCTCATCCGATTCATTTTCTTCTGATGGCTCAGGCGCGACGGATACCAACAAGCCCGCCGCAGCCCCCTGAAGCAATGTATGTGCGGCCGCACCCGGCTTGGGAGAGCCACCGATCTCAATCGCGCTACTACTGAAAATACCGTCGGCGTTCATCACGATGTGCTGACCGCCGACCTTCACAGAAATACTCTCACCCGCATCAATTACGAGGTGCGCGCCTGCCTTGATGTGCACGTGCTCACCGGCTTCTATAACCAGCGTTTCATCAGTTCTCGTGTGGCTGTCGCCAGAGACATGCAGGTAGTCGTTGCCGCTGACCTGGATTTTTCGATCCGACGTGATAGTGAGGTGCTCTTCAGATCCGAGCACCGTAATACGGTCGCCCTTGATGGTGACTCGACTCTCATTACCCACCTCAATCCGGCTGTCGTTTCCAACCTTCTGCTCCATATCCCGCTGAGCACGCAGGTGGACCAACTCATCGCCAGCGCGATCGTCCATCGACAATTCGTTGTAGCCACCCGTAGTGGGGGAGCTGTGGGTACGAAGTACGGTTTTGGTTTTGTTTTCGGGCAATGGGTAGGCCGGCGGCGTGACCTTGTTGATCAGGCAGCCGGTGATCAATGGATTATCGGGATTGCCTTCGAGGTAGGTGACGAGGACTTCCATCCCGATACGCGGAATGATCACTGTGCCAAAGTTGTCCCCCGCCCAGCCGGACGCTACCCGCAGCCAGCAACTGCTGTTTTCAGTGTTGCGTTCAGACTGGTCCCAGTGAAATTTGACTTTGACGCGACCGTATTCATCGCAATAGATCTCTTCACCGACAGGTCCGGTGACGCGGGCGGTCTGGCAGTTCAGCATGGGTCTTGGTGCAGGCATCGGTGGCCGATGAAACACATCCCAGGGAATCGCACTGAAGCTGTTGCGGTAGCCCTGAACAAAGCCGTCCTCAGGTTTGGTCGCGTTGGTGACTGACTCTTCGAGCACCGAAGGTTGCTTTCCAGAGTGGGTCACGCTTAACAGCAGCCATAGATCGTTGTGCGTTTCGTGTGGGCAATTCGTCAGGTCGAAAAAGTGGCCGCTGCGCAGCGTGGGCTGGTCGCTTTTGCCTTCCGTCAACTGATAATCGACCCGATGCCGTTCCAGTGCCTGCCGGGCCAGTTGTTTACCGCGCTTTTCGCTCTCCAATGGTAGCGGGTAGCTATAGTCTTCCAGCTTGGGGTCGAACTCAGCAGTAAAGCGACTTTCCAACAACGCATTCGGGCGTTTCAGGTCGTAGTCACGGCGGGTTACCACGCTGGGGCGGGTTTTGAAACCCATGGAAAACTGGCTGACGACCGGATGCTCCGCCACCATGCCGGAGTCTTGCTGATACGGCGTTTCGCCCAGTTTTGGGAAGAATGTCTGGTCATCGGTGAACACCAGCACATGGCCTTGCAAGGAATGCTGGTGATGCCACGTAATGCCTTCCTCGGCGCAGAGCCGCTGGACGAACTCCAAATCATTTTCCCGGTATTGAGTGCAGTATTCGCGCGGGGGGCTTGCTTTGACGTGGAAGGCAAACGCATCGGCCAGAATGCCGTGCCCCTTGAAGACCTGAGCGATGATTTGCGGCACCGTCTGACCCTGGAAAATTCGCTGATCCTGGCTGAACTGCAGGTAATGCAGCGCCGGGACAAGGTTTACGCGATAGCGGGTCAGGCGTTTACCAGCATCACCCGCGGACACGCTTACGATGTGACCGTGAATACCTTCGCCGTTAAGTCCGAATTGCAAATAGGCAGGTTGGTCAAGCAGGCTTTCCAGATCGATATCCGGGTACTCGCTGACCAGATCGACGCTGATTGAGTACAGCGCGCTGATGGTTTCAGTGCCTTTAAAGGCCAGCACCTTAAAGTCGTTGCGAACCGTCGGGATTACGAGGGTGAATTGAGGGGCATTAGCCGGTGCGAACATGCGCTTGTCCTTTTGCTTTTTTAGCTCGTCCTTAAGCTGAGAGAGAAAAAATCGCGATGCCCGAGTCGTGCCTGGCCCGAACAGGTCGCCAAAAATGCCGTGCACGCTAACAAGGCATCCAAAGTATTGATGTAGGAGGGGTCTTGAAATTTGGTATGAAATTTCCGCGATACCGGAAGTTCCATTTTGGAACTTTGCTTGAAATATAAAGTGCTATCAAAATGATGGCACTTTTCTTATTGACGGTTGTCACTCATCGTCTAATTCATAGATATCGGTAACATTTCGGAATGATCCTACATTCATCATTTTGAATTTTTGGCATGCTTCGCGCCTGTCTCAGGGGGCGAATCGGCAATGAATACGGCGTTTATTAAGGTTGAGGGGCTGAAGGCTCTATCTCAGTGGTTTCAGGCCAGCTGGTCGCACGATGAACAATTAAACCAATCTCAGGGATTCCCCTGCTACATATAGGGATATCTCCTACGAGATAAAAACACACTTCGTCTTGTTGTTTAATCAGATGCTTGCTAGTGGCCATCATTGTGATTACGATGCGCGCACTTGAAAGAGCACGAACTCAATTGGATGAGACTCATCGCAGCTCTTTGATTCTGTCCCGCGTCGTTGGAAATCCAATAGACGTATGACTGTAATCCTAATTAAAGGCCATGGATGTCCTACTCAAGCAAACTTTCTGCTCATTACCTCGACCTCGCAAAAGCCTCTGTTTCCAAAGAGAATTTCGCGGGCGAGGATGTTCGCTTTTCGAGCGAATATGAGGCATTGGAAAGCGAGCTGGCCAAAGCCTCGTCCATGCACGAAAGCGGTCAGATCGACTGGCTGAAAATCCGTGAAAACAGTGAAAGCCTGCTGCGCACCCAGTCCAAGGACTTGCGGGTTGGCGCCTGGCTGACCTGGGCCCTGTACCAGCGCGAATCCTTTCAAGGGCTGCTGGCCGGCCTCGGACTTCTGCACCACCTTTGCGAAAGCCACTGGGCCGAGGTTCATCCAAACAAGGCCCGCACCCGCTCCGCTGCCATCAGTTGGTTAGTGCCGCGTCTTGAGCAGGTGCTGACCGAAAACGTCGCGATCAAAGAGCAGTTGCCGATGTTCCGGCGGCTGGTCGAACACCTTGAAGGCCTCGATGCCGCTTGCACCGAGCACTTGGGCGACGATGCGCCGTTGTTGCTGCCGATCTCCCGCCGCTTGAAAAACATGGTTCAGCGCGCCGCCGACAACCAGCCCGAACCGGGTGTAGTGGGTGCCGCGGTGGCTCAGGTCAAGCAGGCAGCCACGCAGCTGTTCACCCCCGGCGCGCCGATTGATAACGAAAAAGAAGCCCACAAGGCCCTGCGTGCCCAGCAGGAAAGCGCGCGGCCGTTGTGTGCCTGGTGGCTCAAGCAGAAAGCCACTGACCTGCGCGCCTTGCGCCTCAATCGCACACTGTTGTGGTTGCCCATCGACGCGGTGCCCGAACGCAACGCCGAGCAAATCACCGTTCTGCGCGGCTTGCCGGCCGACAAGCTCAAGGCCTACCAGGACCGTTACGACCAGGCCAAGTACGCTGACCTGCTGGTGGAACTGGAGGCGAGCCTGGCGAAGGCGCCGTTCTGGTTCGATGGCCAGCGAATGGTTTGGGAGTGCCTCCAGGGGCTCAACGCCGAGATGGCTATGCGCGAAGTGGAAATCCACTTCGCGCTTTTGATTCAGCGCCTGCCCGGCATCATCGAATTGCGATTCCATGACGGCGCCCCGTTTGCCGATCCGGCCACCCGCGCCTGGGTCAGCGCCCACGTCATGCCGCACCTGCAAAGCGCCAGTGCGCCGCGCAAGGTCGAAGTCGCCGACACCCAGCCAGCCTGGGAAGTGGCCCTGGAAGAAGTCTTGCCGATCCTGCGCAAGGACGGCCTCAAGGCCGCCGTGCAGATCCTCAAGCAAGGCCTGCAAAGCGCCCAAGGCGGACGCGCCCGGTTCTTCTGGCAGTTCGCCCTCGCGCGGCTGTGCTTCATGGCCAAGAAATACGAACTGGCCAGGACCCAACTCGAAACACTGGACCAAACATTACAGGACTCAGGCCTGAACGCCTGGGAGCCCGATCTTGCGCTGGAAGTGCTGCATTTACTGCATAGCTGCTGCGAGTTGTTGCCGCAGAACCATGCCGTACGTGAACGCAAGGAAGAGATTTATCGCAGGCTGTGCCACCTCGATCTCGAAGTGGTACTCGAATAGGCCCCAGGGCCACAACCGCAAGGAGAATAGCCATGGCCAAAGAAGGCTCGGTAGCCCCCAAGGAACGCATCAACGTCACTTTCAAACCTGCCACCGGTGGTGCTCAGGAAGAGATTGAACTGCCGTTGAAACTACTGGCAATCGGTGACTACACCCACCGCAAGGACGAACGTAAAGTCGAAGATCGCAAGCCGATCAGCATCGACAAGATGACCTTCGACGAAGTGCTGGCCAAGCAAGAGCTGACCCTGACATTGAACGTGCCGAACCGTCTTCAGGAAGAGGGCAGCACTGAAGAGCTGGGCGTGCAACTGCGTGTCAACTCGATGAAGGACTTCAACCCGGCCAGCCTGGTCGAGCAAGTGCCTGAGCTGAAAAAACTGATGGAACTGCGCGACGCGCTGGTGGCCCTCAAAGGTCCGCTGGGTAACGCGCCTGCGTTCCGCAAAGCCATCGAAGGCGTTCTCGCCGACGACGAATCCCGCGGTCGCGTATTGGGTGAGCTGGGCTTGAATGCCGCAGCCCAGGACGTCTGAGTCTCCATCAGCCAAGGAAGCCAACACAATGAGCACTAGCGCAGCACAGCAAAAGAGCAAAGAGAACGGCGAATACAGCATTCTCGACAGCATCATCGCCGAAACCCGCCTGACGCCGGACGACGAAGCCTACGACATCGCCAAGCGCGGTGTGTCGGCCTTCATCGAAGAGCTGCTCAAGCCGCAGAACAACGGTGAGCCGGTCAAGAAAGCCATGGTTGACCGCATGATCGCCGAGATCGATGCCAAGCTCAGCCGCCAGATGGACGAAATCCTGCACCACCCGTCCTTCCAGTCCCTGGAATCGTCGTGGCGTGGCCTGCAGTTGCTGGTCGACCGCACCAACTTCCGCGAAAACATCAAGATTGAAATCCTCAACGTCTCCAAAGACGACCTGCTGGACGATTTCGAAGATTCGCCGGAAGTGATGCAGTCTGGCCTGTACAAGCACATCTACACCGCTGAATACGGTCAGTTCGGTGGTCAGCCGGTTGGCGCGATCATCGCCAACTACTTCATGTCCCCAAGCTCGCCGGACGTGAAACTGATGCAGTACGTGTCCAGCGTTGCCTGCATGTCCCACGCGCCGTTCATCGCCGCGGCCGGCCCGAAATTCTTCGGCCTGGAAAGCTTCACCGGTCTGCCGGACCTGAAGGATCTGAAAGATCACTTCGAAGGCCCGCAATTCGCCAAATGGCAGAGCTTCCGCGAGTCGGAAGACTCCCGTTATGTTGGCCTGACCGTGCCGCGTTTCCTGCTGCGTAACCCGTACGACCCGGAAGAAAACCCGGTCAAATCGTTCGTGTACAAAGAAACCGTCGCCAACAGCCACGAGCATTACCTGTGGGGCAACACCGCCTACGCGTTCGGCACCAAGCTGACTGACAGCTTCGCCAAATTCCGCTGGTGCCCGAACATCATCGGCCCGCAGAGCGGTGGCGCGGTTGAAGACCTGCCGTTGCACCATTTCGAAAGCATGGGCGAAATCGAAACCAAGATTCCTACCGAGGTTCTGGTTAGCGACCGTCGTGAATACGAACTGGCCGAGGAAGGCTTCATCTCCCTGACCATGCGCAAAGGCTCCGACAACGCGGCGTTCTTCTCCGCAAGCTCAGTGCAGAAGCCGAAGTTCTTCGGCATCAGCGCAGAAGGCAAGGCAGCAGAGCTGAACTACAAGCTCGGTACCCAACTGCCGTACATGATGATCGTCAACCGCCTGGCTCACTACTTGAAAGTGCTGCAGCGCGAGCAACTCGGTTCGTGGAAAGAACGTACCGACCTCGAGCTGGAACTCAACAAGTGGATCCGCCAGTACGTGGCCGACCAGGAAAACCCAAGCGCCGAAGTGCGTGGCCGTCGTCCACTGCGCGCTGCCCAGATCATCGTCAGCGATGTTGAAGGCGAGCCTGGCTGGTACCGCGTCAGCCTGAACGTGCGCCCGCACTTCAAGTACATGGGTGCCGATTTCACCCTGTCGCTGGTTGGCAAGCTGGACAAAGAGTAAGCGGAGCTAACTCATGACTGGATACGGCAGCCTTTTCGAACGCCTGGGTGGCGACGCGGACAAACGCGTCGGCTGGAGCCGCGAGGTCTCCGCCATGGCGTCCGTGGCTGCCCATCTGGCCAAGATGCTCAGTACCCGTGCGGGCAGCGTGCAAACGCTGTCCGATTACGGGCTGCCCGATCTCAATGACATGCGTCTGAGCCTGCACGACTCCCTGAGTCAGGCCCGTCTGGCCATCGAAAATTTCATCGAAGCCTACGAGCCACGCCTGAGCAATGTGCGTGTCATTTCCCTGCCGCGTGACCACGATCAGCTTCGCCTGTCCTTCAGCATCGAAGGCTTGCTGGAAGTTGATGGTTTCAAGCGTCAGGTCAGTTTCGCCGCGCGCCTGGATGGCAGCGGTCAAGTGAAGGTCAACTAAGGAGATTCGTATGTCCGGCAAACCCGCAGCCCGCGTATCCGACCCCACCGCTTGCCCGCTCCCCGGCCACGGCACAAACCCGATCGCCGCCGGTTCCGGCGACGTGTTCTTCGACGGCCTCGCGGCCGCCCGCCAAGGGGATGCCTCGGCGTGTGGTGGTGCGATGGTCGGCGGGTTGGCGACGACGGTTTTGATCAACGGCAAACCGGCGGCGACTGTGGATTCCGTTGGGACCCATGGCAACAAGGTGACGGCGGGTTCCGGGACGGTGATTATCGGGAATTCACATTCGGCGGCACCGTTCTCCGGAATTATCGCGACCGCGCTGGGTGCTGTGGTCGCGGCGCTGATTCCAGAAGCCAGTGCCGATGAAAAGAAACTCGATTACCGGCTGAAGCTGAAGTCCGGTGGCAATTCGGTTCTGACGCCGCTGGAGGTCCCGGATTACGATGAAATCAAAAGCGGTGCCACGAAAAATCGTGAGCTGATCGACTTCCTCATCGACAACCGCAAAGCCGCTGCCGACACCGTGAAGCTGGAGGTGCTGGACGGCGAAAAGCTGATCTACACCGAACCCAACACTGCCCAGTTCCTGCCGAGCGGTGAGCATCCGTGGCAGTGGGATGGCTACGACACGGCGGGCATTCTCGATACCCGTGTTCTGAAAAGCCCGAACCTAAAAGTGCGTCTGACCGCGACTCAGGGCGGCGAACAACAGGTCACCGATCTGACGCTTGAGTGCTCGGCGCAAGAAGTGAAGTGGGTTGATGTTCGGGTTGATCGGAATGCGAAGACGGTTGATGTCGTGTTGCGGCCGAGCTTTTCCGATGGTGGCAGCAGCGGCTCTACCCCGGGCCTGGCGCCGACGCCGTTCAGCACGTTGCTGGGCTGGGCCAAGGAAGGTATCGAGCTCTATTGGTCGCGTAATGGCTCACGAGCCGGTGGCATTGCCAGTGGGATCACGACCGGCAAGGGTGCTTACAAAGTTACGGTCAAAGCCGACATCAATGCCACACCCAAAGCTGGAAACTTCCCGCTGATTGATTCGTTGTCCAAGGACTTCGGTCGCTCTACCAGTCTGGCGATTGCCAGGAAGGTGTATCACAACGCCGGTTATGCGTATGACCAACTCGTCACTCGACAAGGTATCGGCGCGGGCTACGCGGCGAGTTATGCCACCGAAGAGTTCAAGGAAACGTCTGCCCATGAGTTCGGGCATTTGATTCTCAACGAGTATGGCGGTGGTCTGATTCCGACCTACTCGTGGACCCACAAGGATTCATCCTCGCTGATGCAAAACCCGAAGGCAGATCATCCGACGCCAGGCGCGGGCGAGCTCGACGTCATGCAGTACTTCAGCAGTTACACCAGTACAGCTTCCGAACGGCAAAGCCGTACGGCAGCCTCTGAACAAGACGTCAAAAGCCTGCTATGGCTGGCCAGGGTCGAATTCGATGATTAAGTTCGCCGGTTTCAGCCTGCTTTTCGTTTCCCTGACCAGTTGCGCGGCACAGCAGGTTTACAACAACCACGTGTATGTCGAAAACCGCTGCGGCCAGCCTCTGGAAATGAAGATTTCCAACAGCTCCAACATGCATTCGCTGGAACGTAACGTGACATCCGCAGCGGGCTCCCGGGCGCTGGTCGCGAGCTTCGCCTCTTATGGCGAAGACGTGATCGAGCAAATCCCGGCCAACTATTCGCTGAAAATCACCGATGCCATTGGAAGCAAAGTGATTGATGGCGCCCAGCTGAAACAGCGCCTGAGCGGCGTGGAGAAGATCAGCGACGGCACTCAGCGTGAGTGGACGATCAACGATACGTCGGTGTGCCCATGAAGCTGCCAAGGATGAATTCGATGTTTAAGTGGACCGGTCTTTTTGCCTTCTTCGTGTCATTGACGGCCTGCGCTGCGCAGCAGGTCTATCGCAACGATGTGTACCTGCTCAACACCTGTGGAGTCCCGCTGGAGCTGTCCCTGGCCCATGACTCCAACTACGACGATCAGCCCCGCAGCTTTACGTTGAGGCCCGACGAGCGCCGTTCCATCGCCAACTACACGTCGGCGGGCAAGGACGTGTCGGGCCAGATAAGCGACCAGTACAGCCTGTCGATTAAAAGCGCCAGCGCCGTCAAAACCATTGATGGGCAAGCGCTGCGCACGGCTTTGGCGCGGGTTGAGAAGGTCGAAGAAAAAGCCGTGCGTTCATGGACTGTCGATGACCGTTCTTTTTGCCCATGACGCACGCAGTTGTTGGATGTTCCAGCGCTGAAAAATTTTGCAAAAACGACAAACAGGTAACCCCCCGTGTCCTTTAACCACTACTACCAAAGCGAACTCACCGCACTTCGCCAGTTAGGTCGTCGTTTCGCCGAGCGTAGCCCGGCGTTGGCGCCTTTCCTCGGTCAGGCCGGTCGGGATCCGGACGTGGAGCGGTTGCTGGAAGGCTTTGCGTTCCTGACTGGCCGCCTGCGTCAGAAGCTCGACGACGAATTGCCGGAGCTCAGCCACTCGCTGATGCACCTGCTGTGGCCCAACTACATGCGCCCGCTGCCGGCGTTCAGCATTTTGCAGTTCGATCCGTTGAAACGCTCCGGTCCTGCGTTGATGGTCGAGCGCGACACACCGGTCGAGAGCATGCCAATCGATGACGTGCGTTGCCGTTTCCGCACCTGCTACCCGACCGAAGTCTTGCCGCTGGACCTGGCTGCACTGAATTACTCAGTGAAGGGCGACGGTTCGCTGTTGAGCCTGCGTCTGGAGATGAGCGCTGACGGTCACCTCGGTGAATTGGAGTTGAGCCGTCTGCGTCTGCACTTCGCCGGTGAGCGCTATATCAGCCAGATGCTGTACCTGAGCCTGTTGCGCAACCTGGAAGGCATCGAGCTGATCCCGTTGGACGGTGCCGGCAAGCCCATCAACGGCGTGAACGGCACGCCGATGGCATTCAAGATGCCCGGCGACCGCGTGCAGCCGGTGGGTTTTGCTGAAGAAGAAGCGTTGATCCCGTACCCGCTGAACACCTTCCGTGGCTACCGCTACCTGCAGGAATATTTCGCCTTCCAGGACAAATTTCTGTTCGTCGATATCAACGGCCTGGACCTGCTCAAGGCCCTGCCGGAAGACACGCTCAAGCAGATGCGCGGCCTGGAATTGCGCTTCGATATTCGCAAGAGCGGCATCCAGCGCCTGCGTCCGACGCTGGACAATGTGAAGCTCTACTGCACGCCGATCGTCAACCTGTTCAAGCACGATGCGTTGCCGATCCGCCTCGACGGCAAGCAGGACGAATACCTGCTGCTGCCCGCCGAATACGACCTGCAAAACTGCGGTGTATTTTCGGTGGAAACCGTCACCGGCTGGAAGCCCGGCGGCCTCGGATATCAGGCGTACGTGCCGTTCGAATCGTTCGAGCACGATCCGAGTTTCGACGTGCCCAACAGCCGTCCGCACTACAGCATCCGCCAGCGTTCGTCCTCGTTGCACGACGGCCTCGACACGTACCTGAGCTTCGGCATCCGTCACACCGAAGCCCACGAAACCCTGTCGATCGAGCTGATGTGCACCAACCAGAATCTGCCCAAAAAGCTCAAGCTCGGCGACATCTGCATGGCCTGCGAAGAGACGCCGGAGTTCCTCAGTTTCCGCAACATCACCCCGGCCACGCCCAGTTATGCGCCGCCGCTGAACCGTGACTTCCTCTGGAAGCTGATCAGCAACATGTCGCTTAACTACCTGTCGCTGGCCGACGTCAATGCGTTGAAGGTGATTCTCGAAACCTACGACCTGCCGCGCTACTACGACCAACACGCTGAAAAAGTCAGCAAGCGTCTGCTGGGCGGGCTCAAGTCGATCAAGCACCAACACGTCGACCGCTTGCACCGAGGGTTGCCGGTACGCGGGTTGCGCACCGAGCTGACCATCGACCCGGAAGGGTATATCGGTGAGGGCGACCTGTTCGTTTTCGCTTCGGTTCTTAACGAGTTTTTCGCGCTTTACGCCAGTCTCAATTCGTACCACGAGCTGCGGGTAAAAAGCACACAGGGAGAGGTGTACCAATGGACACCACGTATGGGTCTGCAACCCCTGCTTTAAGCGGGCTGACCCGGGTAATACGCGAGTACTCGCTGTTTCAGGCCGTGCTGCTGGTGGTTGACCGGCTGCGCGAAGCGCACCCGTACCTGAGCGAAGACGATCTGTACGACCAGCTGGAATTCCAGGCCAATCCGAGCCTGGGTTTCCCCGGCAGTGACGTCGATCGCGTGGAGTTTTTCGAAGAGCACGGGCAGATGCGCGCGCGCCTGCGTTTCAACCTGATCGGCCTGGTCGGTTCCGGTTCGCCGCTGCCTGCGTTCTATGGCGAACAGGCCCTGGGCGATAGCGAAGACGGCAACCCGACCCGCAACTTTCTCGACCTGTTCCACCATCGCCTGCAACGGCTGATGCTGCCGATCTGGAAAAAATACCGCTACCGCGCAAGCTTCCAGAGCGGCGCCCTCGACCCGTTTTCGTCGCAGCTGTTTGCGTTGATCGGCCTCGGCGGTGAAGAGATCCGCAGGGCTCAGGAACTGAACTGGAAACGCCTGCTGCCGTACCTCGGCTTGCTCAGCTTGCGCGCGCACTCGGCGGCGCTGATCGAAGCGGTGCTGCGTTACTACTTCAAACATGCAGAACTGACCATCGAGCAGTGCATCGAGCGTCGCGTCGAAATCCTCGACGAGCAGCGCAATCGCTTGGGCCGCGCCAACAGTCTGCTCGGCGAAGACCTGGTGCTGGGCGAACACGTGCGCGACCGCAGCGGCAAGTTCCGCATCCACATCCGCGAACTCGACTGGCAACGCTTCCACGAATTCCTGCCGATCGGTTTCGGCTACCAGCCGCTCTGTGCGCTGGTGCGGTTCACCCTGCGTGACCCGCTCGATTACGACATTCGCCTGGTGCTGCGCCAGGAAGAAATCCGCGAACTGCGCATCGGTGAGCAGAACGCCTGTCGCCTGGGATGGACCAGTTGGCTCGGCCGCGAAAAAGCGGACGGCGTGGTGACCCTGGGCAGCAAAATTCATTAAGGACAGATGACCAATGATCAACGTAGACCTGCAACAACTTATCCAGGCGCTGGATGCCGAAACCCGTCGTGACCTGGAAAGTTCGGCCGAACGCTGCGTCGCCCGTGGCGGCAGCAAGATCCTCGTCGAAGACTTGCTGCTGGGCTTGCTGGAGCGCCCGCAAGGCTTGCTCGCACGCGCGCTGCAAGACGCCGAAGTCGATGCCGGTGAGCTGAGCGCCGCGTTGCAATCGCGGGTCGAGCACAGCGCGTCGCGCAACCCGGTGTTCGCCCCGGAACTGGTGCAGTGGCTGCAAGACGCGTTGCTGGTGGCCAACCTTGAATTGGGCCAAAGCCAGGTCGAGCAAGCCGCGTTGATCCTCGCGCTGTTGCGCAACCCGATGCGCTACGCCGGCAGCCGCTACCAGTCGTTGCTGGCCAAACTGAACATCGAGCGCCTTAAAGAATTCGCCCTGTCGCAGAAAGAGCAACCAGCCACCGGTAAACCCGCTGTGCCCGGCGAATCACTGCTGCAGCGCTTCACCCACAACCTGACCCAACAAGCCCGCGACGGCAAACTCGACCCGGTGTTGTGCCGCGATGGCGCGATCCGGCAGATGGTCGACATCCTCGCCCGTCGTCGCAAAAACAACCCGATTGTGGTCGGTGAAGCCGGCGTCGGTAAAACCGCCATTGTCGAAGGCCTGGCATCACGCATCGCGGCGGGTGAAGTGCCGCAAGTCTTGAAAGGCGTCGAACTGCTGTCGCTGGACATGGGCCTGTTGCAGGCGGGCGCCAGCGTCAAAGGTGAATTCGAACGTCGCCTCAAAGGCGTGATCGATGAAGTCAAAGCCTCGCCGAAACCGATCATCCTGTTCATCGACGAAGCTCACACACTGATCGGCGCGGGCGGCAACGCCGGCGGTTCCGACGCGGCCAACCTGCTCAAGCCAGCCCTGGCCCGTGGTGAGTTGCGCACCATCGCCGCCACCACCTGGGCGGAGTACAAGAAGTACTTCGAAAAAGACCCGGCCCTGGCCCGTCGTTTCCAACCGGTGCAACTGCACGAACCGACCGTCAGCGAAGCGGTGACCATCCTGCGTGGCCTGGCTCAGGTCTACGAGAAGAGCCACGGCATCTACCTGCGCGACGACGCAGTGGTGGCGGCGGCCGAGTTGTCTGCTCGCTATCTCGCGGGCCGTCAGCTGCCGGACAAAGCCGTCGACGTGCTCGACACCGCCTGCGCTCGCGTGCGCATCAGCCTCGCCGCCGCACCGGAAAGCCTTGAGCGCCTGCGGGGTGAACTGGCTGAAGGCGGCCGTCAGCGTCAGGCCCTGCGCCGTGATGCCGAGGCCGGTCTGCTGATCGACCACGAAGCGCTGGACGCTTTGGAAGATCGCCTGGCCGAAGCTGAAGACGAAAGGGTCGCGCTGGAAACCCTTTGGACTGAGCAGAAAGAACTGGCAGAGCGCTTGCTGGACTTGCGTCAGCAACTGGCCAAGGCTCGCGAAGCTGCCGCCGTCGAGCCCACTGTCACGGTTGAAGAAGATGCCGAAGGCACTGTGATCGAAACACTGCCGGTGGACGAAGCGCATAGCGTCGAAACGCTGGAAGCAGCACTCAACGAAACTCACAAAGCTTTGACGGAGCTGCAGGTCAAAGAACGTCTGGTGAGCTTCGAAGTCTGCCCGCGTCTGGTCGCCGAAGTGATCAGCGCCTGGACCGGTGTGCCATTGGCCCAACTGGCCCGTGAGCACAACGCCAAGGTTGCGAGCTTCGCCACCGACTTGCGCACCCGCATCCGGGGCCAGGAACAAGCCGTTCACGCACTGGACCGCTCGATGCGCGCCACCGCTGCCGGCCTGAACAAACCTGATGCGCCGGTCGGCGTGTTCTTGCTGGTCGGCCCGAGCGGCGTCGGCAAAACCGAAACCGCGCTGGCCCTGGCGGACTTGCTGTACGGCGGCGATCGTTTCATCACCACCATCAACATGTCCGAGTTCCAGGAAAAGCACACCGTGTCGCGCCTGATCGGCGCGCCGCCGGGCTACGTCGGTTATGGCGAGGGCGGCATGCTCACCGAAGCCGTGCGCCAGAAACCGTACTCGGTGGTGCTGCTCGATGAAGTCGAGAAGGCCGACCCGGACGTGCTCAACCTGTTCTACCAAATCTTCGACAAAGGCGTGGCCAACGACGGCGAAGGGCGTGAGATCGACTTCCGCAACACGCTGATCCTGATGACTTCGAACCTGGGCAGCGACCGCATCGCCGAGCTCTGTGAAAACGGCGCGCGGCCGTCGGCCGAAGTACTTGAAGAAACCATCCGTCCGGTGCTGAGCAAACACTTCAAACCGGCGCTGCTGGCGCGCATGCGCGTGGTGCCTTACTACCCGGTGGGCGGCCCGGTGCTGCGCGAACTGATTGAAATCAAACTCGGTCGTTTGGGCGAGCGCCTGAACCGTCGTCAGCTGGATTTCACTTACTCGCAAGACCTCGTTGATCACCTGGCAGATCGCTGCACCCAGAGCGACAGTGGCGCGCGCCTGATCGACCATTTGCTCGACCTGCACGTGCTGCCGCTGGTGGCTGACCGCTTGCTCGATGCGATGGCCACGGGCGAAAGCCTCAAGCGTGTCCACGCGACGCTCGACGGCAACGCCAGCGTGACGTGCGAGTTCGCCTGAGGTGGGGGTGATGTTCACTCAAGTGCCGCAACCGCTGGTCTATGCCGAAGCCTTGCTGGCGCAGTTCGCCCGCTTGTCGCGCGCGGCGGACGGTGCTGCGCTGCTGGGTGACTTCGTGCGCGGGCTGGCCGAGCTCAGCGGTTGCGAGTTGACGCAGCTGTACCTGTTGGACGCGACTCACACGTGCCTGGGGATGAACGCCGAATGCCTCAACGGCATCCTGCAACCCCGGGAAGCGGCGAGCCTGCCGGCGGATTACAACGGTGAACAACTGCTGCAATTCGCCCTGTGCCAGAACCGCGTGGTGAGCCTCAGCGAACTGAGCGGCAGCCTGCACGAAACCAGTTTCCTGCCGCCTCAGGCCACGCCATGGCAGTCGCTGTTATGCGTGCCAATGGTCAATCAGCAGAAAGCCGTCGAAGGCTTGCTGCTGTGCGCCAGTCGCCGGCACATCGACCTGCAAGGCTTTGCCGATTCCCTCGGTCAACTCGGTTCGTTCGTGCTTGGCCAACTGCATTTGCTGCAACGTCTGCGTCAGCCAACCGGTGATGCACGACCGACGAAGATCAGCGTTCCGAGCGCCAGCGGTTACGGCTTGATCGGCAAGAGCAAGGCCATGCGCGAGACCTACTCGCTGATCAGTAAAGTCCTGCACAGCCCGTATACCGTGCTGCTACGCGGCGAAACCGGTACCGGCAAGGAAGTGGTGGCGCGGGCGATTCACGATTGCGGCCCGCGCCGTTCCCAGGCGTTCATCGTGCAGAACTGCGCGGCGTTCCCCGAGAACCTGCTGGAAAGCGAACTGTTCGGCTACCGCAAAGGCGCGTTCACTGGTGCTGATCGCGACCGCGCCGGGCTGTTCGACGCGGCCAACGGCGGCACCTTGTTGCTCGATGAAATCGGCGACATGCCGTTGTCCCTGCAAGCCAAGCTGTTGCGGGTTCTGCAGGAAGGCGAGATCCGCCCGCTGGGCTCCAACGACACCCACAAAATCGACGTGCGCATCATCGCCGCGACGCACCGGGATCTGTCGGTGCTGGTCAGCGAAGGCAAATTCCGCGAGGACTTGTACTACCGCCTCGCGCAATTCCCGATCGAGTTGCCGGCCCTGCGTCAGCGTGAAGGCGACATCCTCGACCTGGCCCGGTACTTCGCCGACAAGGCCTGCTCGTTCTTGCAGCGCGATGCGGTGTGCTGGTCCGATGCGGCGCTGGATCACCTGTCCGGTTATGCCTTCCCCGGCAACGTGCGTGAACTCAAAGGCCTGGTTGAACGCGCGGTGCTGTTGTGCGAGGGCGGTGAGTTACTGGCCGAGCATTTTTCCCTGCGCATGGAAGCCATGCCGGAAGACAGTAGCGGCCTGAACCTGCGCGAACGCCTGGAGCAGGTCGAACGCAGTCTGCTGCTCGATTGCCTGCGCAAAAACGACGGCAACCAGACCCTCGCCGCCCGCGAACTCGGGCTGCCACGCCGCACACTGCTGTACCGCCTCGGGCGCCTGAATATCAATTTGGGTGATTTCGATGGCTGATATCAATTTCCGCACCCCAACCACCCTGGTTGGAATGCCCTCTGTGGCCAGCGCATTCCCTGTGATGAGGAAGTTTCCAGCAGTGAGCGTGCTTCCTGTGGCGAGGGGACTTGTCCCCGTTCGGCTGCGCAGCAGTCGCAATTCAGCCAACGCGGTCTGCCTGAACAAACGGGGTAGCCGGTTTTGGGGCCGCTTCGCGACCCAGCGGGGTGGTGCGGCATTCCGACAAGTCCCCTCGCCACAGGAATCTCACTGGCAGCAGGGAATCACCCTTTTACGGGAGATCGGCTCAAGGCCACTGGCTAGAGCGCTCGGCCTAACCTCATCCGCTTTTGATAGCGCCGCCCAAACGGGTCGGCGCTTTGTACTTTGTCTACCCCTGGAGACCCTCTGATGTCTGTTCGTCACTGGCAAGCCGTCCTGCTGACCCTCGTCGTTCTATGCGGCCTCGGCGGCTGTAGCGGCAATTACAAATACAACGACAACACCTATCGCCCATTGGGTGATCCGCAGGCGGTCAATCGCGGCAAGTGACCGCAAGGAGTATCACCATGGAACTGGTTTTCGAAATGCTCAACACCAAGCAGTTCGTGCCCACGGATTTGTGCCAGAAGACCTTCAAACAGGCTGGTGGCGTGATCGGTCGGGGCGAGGATTGCGACTGGATCATCCCGGACCGCAAGCGTCACCTGTCCAACCACCACGCATTGATCAGCTACCGCGAAGGCACGTTTTTCCTGACCGATACCAGCAGTAACGGTATTTCGGACAGCGAAAGCGGCGCGCGCCTGCGCAAGGGCGAAGCGATGCGCATCGAGCACGGCAGTGTCTACGTGCTGGGTGACTTCGAGATCCGTGCGCGGTTGGTACGCGATCCGGCGACCTTCGACGTTGAAGTCGGCCGTCCACAAGCAGCGGGCAGCATCATTCCGGACGATGCGTTTCTCGATCTCGACCCGCTCAATGCTCTCGATCAGCAAGAGCGCGTGTATTCGGAAATCGACGAACTGATCTCCCCGAGCACCACCCTCTCAGACACCCGTCAGCGCGCCGACTATGCGCGCATCGACATGGAAAGCCTGATGGTGCCGGAGCTGATCGACGCCCCGGCAGAACCTGCGCCAGCTCCGCCGCCGAAAGTGGTCGAGCGTCAGAGTGAAGGTTTCTGGGAGTACTTCGGCGCCGCGTTGGGCGTGGACCTCAAAGGCCTCGACCACGACGCCCGCGAAGCCCTGGCGCTCAACGCTGCACGCCTGCTCAAGCAAAGCGTCGGCGGTTTGCAGCAGAGCCTGCGTACCCGCAGCGAACTGAAAAATGAACTGCGTCTGGCCCAGACCACCGTGCAAGGCACCCAAAAGAACCCGCTGAAATTTGCCGTCGATGCCGGCGAAGCGCTGGGCATTTTGTTGCAGCCGAACAAGCCGGGCCAGTTGCCGGCCGAGCAGGCGATCTCCCGTGCGTTCCGCGATTTGCAGGCGCATCAGGTGGCGTTGCTGACCGCCAGCCGCGCTGCCGTTCGCGGCACGCTGGAGCACTTCTCGCCACAGCAATTGACCCTGCGTTTCGAGCGCGACAACAAGCCGTTGCTCGCCACGTCCGGCAGTCGCTGGAGAGCTTACGGTCGTTATCACCAGGCCCTGCGTCAGGACGATGACTGGAGCGAGCGCCTGCTGGCCCGCGACTTCGCTCAGGCCTACGAAGAACAGATCCGCCTGATTTCCACCCTTCACACCGACCACCAAGGATGATGCGCATGTCTCGCTGCTCGACCGTTTTTTTCAAGACGCTGACGGCGCTCGCGGCCCTGGTGCTGCTGGCTGGCTGCTCGTCACTGTCGCCGTATTCCCACGTCACCAAGCTCAACCTGAAGCTGACCGCCAGCGATCAGCTGAACCCGGACCTCAACGGGCGTCCATCGCCGATCGTTGTGCGTCTGTTCGAGCTCAAGCATCCGGTGACGTTCGAGAACGCTGACTTCTTCAGCCTGTACGAGCGCGCCAAGGAATCCCTGGCCCCGGACCTGGTGGCCAGCGAAGAAATCGAACTGCGTCCAGGTGAAACCGTGGAGATGAAACTCAGCGTGGAGGAGGGCAGTCGCTACGTCGGCATCCTCGCCGCCTACCGCGATCTGCCGGAAACCAAATGGCGCTACACGGTGCAAGTCACCCCGGTGGAAGTCACCAACGCTGATCTGACCCTCGACCAGGCCGGTATTCGCAATAGCAACGAAACGCTCGCCAAGGCGGATGACTGATCATGAATTCCCATAAAGTGATTTGGCAGGAAGGCATGCTGCTGCGTCCGCAGCACTTCCAGCACAACGATCGCTACTACGACCACCAGATGAAGACCCGCACGCAGTTGCTGGGCAGCTACACCTGGGGCTTCTTGAACCTGGACATCGACTTGCAGTTCCTCAACATGGGCAAACTGGTGATCAGCCAGGCCTCGGGGATTCTTCCGGACGGCAGCCTGTTCGAACTCGGTGGCAACACCGAACCGTTGGCCCTCGACGTCCCGCCGAACACCGGCAACACGCCGATCTACCTGGCGCTGCCGCTGGTCACCGGCAACCACATCGAGTCGCGCCGTCCGGAGCAATCCGACGTGCTGGCGCGCTACACCGCGTACGAAGCGGAAGTCGCCGACTCCAACGCCGGCGACGATTCCGCCAGCCAGGTCAGCTGCGGCCGCCCGGACTTCAAACTGTTGCTCGGCGAGCAGCAGAGCGACCAGGCCTACGTGAAACTGAAGATCTGTGAAGTGCTCGACACCACGCCCGACGGCGTGATCAGCCTCGACCCGGATTTCGTGCCGACCTACATTCAGGCGCATTCGTCCAGCTACCTGCTGTCGTGCCTGAAAGAAGTGATCAGCATGCTCGGCCACCGTGGCGACACCATCGCCGAGCGGATCCGTTCCAACGGCAAGGTCGGTGGCGCGGAAGTCGGCGACTTCATGATGCTGCAACTGATCAACCGCACCGAACTGCTGCTGCGCCACTACCTCGGCCTGGAACAGGTTCACCCGGAAGAGTTGTACCGCACGCTGCTGACCATGCTCGGCGATCTGGCGACGTTTTCCAGCGACAGCAAACGCCCGCGCCTGGACAGCCGTTACCAGCACAGCGACCAGGGCGCGAGCTTCCGCAAGCTGATGGAAGCGATTCGTCAGGTGCTGTCGATGGTGCTCGAACAGCACGCCATCGAACTGGTCCTGCAAGCGCGTCAGTACGGGATCATCGTCTCGCCGTTGCACGACCACAAACTGCTGGGCTCGGCCTCGTTCGTACTCGCCGCCAGTGCCAACTGCGACTCCGAAGAACTGCGCCATCGCTTGCCGGCGCACCTCAAGGTCGGCCCGGTGGAGCGCATCCGCCAACTGGTCAACCTGCATCTGCCGGGCATCAAGGTCAAACCATTGCCGGTGGCCCCGCGGCAGATCGCGTTCCACTCCAACAAAACCTATTTCATTCTCGAACTCAGTTCCGAAGACCTGGCACAACTCGAGCGCTCCGGCGGCTTCGCGTTCCACGTGTCCGGCGAATTTGCCGAGCTTGAACTGAAATTCTGGGCCATCAGGAACTGACCGACATGATCAAGGACATGGAACATACCCAGGACGACAAAACCGTCCTGCTCGACCGCCAGGGCCACGGCCCTGCTTCGAGTCCGCTGACAGATTTCGCCGCACCGCCGCGTTTTGAACAGCTCGAAGAACGGATGATTTATGCCGCGCGCCTGCGCCCGGCCGAAGCCTTCAACATCAGCCTCAATTCGCTGGTCGCTGCCGCCTCCGACTTGTTGTCGGAAGTAGTGCGGCTCAAGCACAGCGACACCCGCGAAGACATGTACGCGCTCAACGAGCGACTAACCGCCGGGCTGAAGCTGTTTGAAGTGCGGGCGCTGCACAACGGCGCCGAAAGCAGCCAGGTGATGGCCGCGCGTTACGTGCTGTGCACCGTGGTCGACGAAGCCGTCGTGACCACGCCGTGGGGCAACGAAAGCGAGTGGTCGCAGATGAGCCTGCTCAGCAGCTTCCACAACGAAACCTTCGGCGGCGAGAAGTTTTTCCAGCTGCTGGATCGCCTGTCGAAAAACCCGGTCAAGCACCTGCCGATGCTGGAGCTGATGTACCTGTGCCTGTCGCTGGGCTTCGAAGGCAAGTACCGCGTGCAGGCCCGCGGCATGCTCGAGCTCGAAGGCATCCGCGACGCCTTGTATCGCCAGATTCGTCAGTTGCGCGGTGACGTGCCTCGCGAACTGTCGCCCCATTGGGAAGGCTTGAACGATCAGCGCCGCAGCCTGGTGCGCATCGTGCCGGCGTGGATGGTGGTGCTGTTCACCGTGGTTTGCCTGGTGGTGATGTATTCGGGCTTCGCCTGGGTATTGGGCGAGCAACGCGAAACCGTTCTGCAACCTTATCAGCAGCTAGATCCGGCCGCGGTCCAGCCGCAGTCGCAGCCGTAAACAGGGACGTGTGATGAAAAAGTTTTTCAAGAAAGTCGGCGCATTCTTGCGTCAGACCTGGGTCTGGACCTTGCTGCTGGTGCTATTTGTCGCGCTGCTGGTGTGGTTCGTCGGGCCGCTGCTGGCGGTCAATGACTACAAGTTCTGGGAAGGTTCGACCTCCCGCCTGCTGACCATCAGTGTGCTGTTCCTGATCTGGGGCCTGACCATGGTCTTCGTCAGCTGGCGCGCTGGCGTACGCAAGAAAGCCATCGAAGACACCGAAGACGGCCAGGATCGTATCCGCCGTGAAGAGCTGATCGACGAAGAGCAGAAAGAGCTTCGCGTACGCTTCAAGGATGCGTTGAAAACCCTGAAGACCTCGAGCCTCTATCGCGGTCGCAGCGAGCGCTGGCGCAACGATTTGCCTTGGTACTTGCTGATCGGTCCACAGGGCAGCGGCAAGACCAGCCTGCTGGACTTTTCGGGCCTTGAGTTTCCGATCAACAAGATCGACCGCAAGCTGACCCGCGACACCCTCGGCACCCGTCATTGCGACTGGTATTTCGCTGACCACGGTGTGCTGATCGACACCGCCGGGCGTTACCTGACCCAGCCGGATGCCGAAGTCGATGGCAGCGCCTGGAGCACCTTGCTCGACCTGCTGCGCAAGCGTCGCCGCAATCGTCCGTTGAACGGTGTGCTGGTGACCATTCCGGTGGAAATGCTGCTGGGCAACACCGAGCAAGACCTCGACACCCTGGCTCGCCAGGTGCGTGCGCGTCTGCAAGACGTGCATCAGAAACTGCACGTCGATGTGCCGGTTTATCTGGTGCTGAGCAAGGCGGACAAGCTGCTCGGTTTTGACGAGTTCTTCGATCAACTGACCCGCGAAGAAAGCGATCAGGTGCTCGGCACCAGCTTCCGCAAAGAGCAGAGCGGCACCGACGTCGCCGTCCTGCGCGCCGAGTTCGAAGAGCTGCTGCGTCGCCTCAACAGCCAGGTGATCATGCGCATGCACCAGGAGCGCGACACCCAGCGCCGTGGCCGCATCCTCGACTTCCCGCATCAACTGGGGCAGATCGGCGAGCGCTTGTGCCTGTTCGTCGACATGGCGTTCACCGGCAACCGCTACCAGCGTGTCAGCCAGTTGCGCGGTTTCTACCTGACCAGCGCACCGCACCTGACTCAAGAAATGGACCAGACCACCGCCGGCATCGGCGCCAATCTGGGGATGAACGCTGGCGTGCTGCCGACCTTGCGCAGCGGCCGTTCGCGCTTCATTCACCACTTGCTCAGCCGGGTGATTTTCCCCGAGGCCGACTTGGCCGGTCTGGACAAACGCGAACGCAGCCGTATTCATTGGGGCCAGCGTGCCCTGTACGTGGGCGCATTGGCGGCACTGGCGCTGTTCGGCATGCTGTGGGCGGGCGGATTCTCGGCCAACTACGAGCGCCTGGAAAACCTGCGCAATCTGGCGACCAACTGGACACAACAGCGCTCGGCATTGACCGCGCGTGATGATTCCATGGCGGTACTCAAGCCTCTCGACACCAGCTACGCGGCGACTCAGGTCTTCCCGAAAAAAGGTGATGTGTCGTACCACGAACGGGGTGGCCTGTACCAAGGCGAAGAGGTCAATCCGGTGGTCAAGGAGGCCTACGAGCGTGAGCTTGAAGCGCAACTGCTGCCGAAGGTCGCGACCCTGCTGGAAGGGCAGATCCGCGCCAACATGAAGGACCGCGAACGTCTGCTCAACAGCCTGCGTGCGTACCTGATGCTGAACATGAAAGACCGTCGCGACGGCCCTTGGCTCAAGGATTGGGTCGCCACCGAATGGTCCCAGCGTTACGCCGGCAACACCGCGGTGCAGAACGGTTTGAACACCCACTTCGAGCGCTTGCTCAAGCAGCCGTTTATCTACCCGCTGAACGATCAACTGGTGGCCCAAGCGCGTCAGGTACTGCGCAGCGAATCGCTGGCCAACGTGGTTTACCGGATGCTGCGCGAGCAGGCCCGCAACCTGCCGGAATATCGCCTCAGCCAACACTTGGGCCCACAAGGTGCGCTGTTTGTCGGCACCGAATACGTGATCCCGGGTTTCTACACTCAACAGGGTTATCAGCAGTACTTCTCGGTTCAGGGCAGTGCGCTGGTCACCGATATCCTGCGTGACAACTGGGTGCTGGGCGAAGGCTCGGGCATCAGCGGCATGGACTTGCGTCGCCTGATGGTCGAACTGGAGCAACTGTACTTCCGCGACTACGCCAACTTCTGGAGCGAAGCGGTTGGCCAGGTTGCACTGCCTCCAATCAGCGACTTCAGTGAGGGCGCCGAGCAACTGGCGGGCCTGACGTCCGCCAACTCCCCGGTGCTGCAACTGCTGGTGGAAGTGCGCGAGAACACCCGTTTCTCGGTGATCGCCGACAATGCTGATGAAGCGGCCGAGGCGGCTGAGAAACTGGGCGAGAAGGGCGGTAAGCTCGGCAAACTCGCGGCGGCCGCGGCTGACAAAGCCGCAGACATGACCAAGAACCTACCGGACACCGCGAAGAAATCCCTGCAACGTCGCTTCGAACCGCTGCACCGTTTGCTGGATGACAACAACGGCCCGGCCGCTGATTTGACCCCGGCCCTGACGGCGCTCAACGACCTGCAACTGCAACTGGCGAGCCTGGCGCGTGCCAGTGCGCCGGAACAGGCCGCGTTCGAAATGGCCAAGACCCGCATGAGCGGCCAGCGTGATGCGCTGAGCAACTTGCGCAATGCTTCCAACCGTCTGCCGCGTCCGGTCAGCGTGTGGTTCAACGTCCTGGCTGAAGACACCTGGCGTCTGGTGCTGAACGATTCCTACCAGTACCTGAACCAGCGTTATCAGAGCGAGCTGTACAGCTTCTACGGCAAGGCGATCAACAAGCGTTACCCGTTCAGCGCCCACAGCACCAGCGACGTTGCGATCAGCGACTTCCGCGAGTTCTTCAAGGCGCAGGGCATCAACGATCGCTTCTTCGAGACCTACATGCGTCCGTTCGTGAGTGGCGATCCAGGCAACTACCGTCTGCGCAACATCGACGGTCACAGCATGCCGATCTCCAAGGTCTACCTCGACCAGATGGCCGCGGCACAAGTGATTCGCCAGAGCTTCTTCTCGATCAACCCGGCCGAGCCGCAAGTGCAATTCAAACTGGAGCCGTACACCCTCGACCCGGCCGTCAGCCGTTCCGAGTTCAAGTTTGGCGACAAGACCATCGAATACCGCCACGGCCCGATCGTGCCGGTGTCGTTCAAATGGCCGACCGATGCTGAAGACGGTCGCACCAGCCTGGTCCTCGACAAAATGGCTGGCCGCCCAATCGGTATCGAAAAGAACACCGGCCCATGGTCGCTGTTCCGTCTGTTCGACTTGATGCAGACCGAGTACCTGAGCGGTCGCGATGTGCTGGTGCTTAAAGCTGACGTAGGCGGCCTGCGCGCCAACTACTTGCTGTCGAGCCAGCGCACACCGAACCCGTTCGACATGGGCGTGCTGCGCACCTTCCGTATGCCGGTGCAGCTCTGATGCTGGTTGCCAGTCCCTGGCGCAGCGCTGCGCGTACCGATCCGGGCAAGGTTCGGGCGCGCAACGAAGATGCTTTCCTCGACTGCCCACAGCAGGGGCTGTGGGTGGTCGCGGATGGCATGGGCGGTCATCAGGGTGGCGACATCGCCAGCCAGTTGATCGTCGCCAGCCTGGCGGAATTGCCGGAGCAGGACGACTTCGACGAACGACTCAAAGGCATACGCCAGTGCCTGCACTGGCTTAACCGCCGCTTGGGTCAGGAGTTGACCGTCACGGCCGGGCGTCACGACAGCATCATGGGCAGCACCGTAGTGGCACTGCTGGTGGAAGGTAATCGCGCGGCCTGCATCTGGGCCGGCGACAGCCGTTGCTATATGTGGCGCGGCCAGCGTTTGTATCAGCTGTCCAAGGACCATTCGCTGCAACAGCAGCTCATCGACGAGCAAAACATGAGCGTCGAGGACGCTCGTGCCCATCCTTCCGCTCATGCCTTGACCCGTGCGGTCGGGGCCGCCGAGCAGCTGACGCTGGATGTGCTTGAACTCGAGGTTTACCCCGGCGATGCGTTTCTGTTGTGCAGCGATGGCTTGTACCAAGGGCTGAGCACCGATGCCTTGGGCAACGCCCTGAGCCTGACCGCGCCGCACGTTGCGCTGGAGCGTCTGTTCGACGGCGCTCTGCGTGGCTCGGCCCGGGACAACTTGACCGCTGTGGTGATCCGAAAATGACCCAACTCATGCCGCCGCTCGACGACCTGCCGGTGACCGACGAGGAAGCCAATAACCTGACTTACTTTGCGTTCGCCCCGTCTCTAAACGGAAAGCCGCATAAGGCTGAACCCGCGCTGGCGCCAACAAAGGCCAGCGTCGGCGAAATGCCCGACGTACTCGCAGGCCGTTACCGCATCGAGCGCCTGCTCGGTGCTGGCGGCATGGGCGCGGTTTACCGCGCACGGGACTTGCTGAGCGAACAGTTCGGCGACCCCGACCCTTACATCGCGCTGAAAATCCTCAGCGAAGAATTTGCCGAATCGCCGGACGCCAGTGCCTTGCTCTACAGCGAGTTCGCCCTGACCCGACGCCTGCGCCACGACAACGTGCTGCGTTTGAACAGCTTTGAAGTGGACACCGATTGCCAGCGCGCCTTCATCACCATGGAACTCATGCGTGGGCTGACCCTGGACAAATTACTCTGCGAGCGGCCGCTGGGCCTGCCGTGGAAAGAACTGCGCGACATCGCGCTGCCGCTGCTCGACGCGCTGGCCTTCGCCCATGCTCGCGGCGTGCTGCACGGTGACATGAAACCGAGCAACGTCATGCTCAGCGAAGAAGGCGTGCGCCTGTTCGACTTCGGTCTGGGCCAGGCCGAGGAGGGCATCCTGCCCGGCCTGCCACACCTGAGCCGCAACCGCTTCAACGCCTGGACCCCCGGCTACGCCGCCCCCGAACTGCTCGAAGGCCAGCCGCTGTCGGCCAGTGCCGATGTCTACGGCGTGGCCTGCGTGCTCTACGAATTGGCGGGCGGCAAACACCCGTTCCGCCGCTTGCCCTCGACCGAGGCCCGCGACGGCCAACTGGATCGCGAACTGCACGCCCCCAGGAATCTACCGAAACACTGCTGGCCAGCCCTGCGAACGGCGCTGGCTTTCGATTCGGCCAAGCGCACCATCACCGCCGCCCAATTGCGTGACGCCTTGGGCGCCACTTCGTCTTTGCTGCAACGCCTGCGACTGCGGGCGTAACGGATGACTACCGAACAGGGAGCAAGCAATGTTCAACCCAGCTAACGAAACCCACTTCAGCCTGACCGTTGAAGACTACGTCGGCGACCTGCAAGTGCTGTCGTTCACCGGCACCGAAGGCATCAGCCAGCCGTATCGCTTCGACCTGGAACTGGTCAGCGAAAACCCCGATCTGGACCTGGAAAAGCTCCTGCACAAACAGGCATTCCTCGCGCTCGATCCACAAGGTTCCGGCATCCACGGCCAGATCTACCGCGTCGCCCAAGGCGATGCCGGCAAACGCCTGACCCGCTACAAAATCTCCCTGGTGCCGCACCTGCAATACCTGCATCACCGCACCAACCAGCGCATCTACCAGCAGATGTCCGCACCAAAAATCATCGCGCTGATCCTCGACGAGCACGGCATCAAGGGCAACGCCTACCGCTTCCAGCTCAGCCAGCCCTGCCCGGACCGCGACTACTGCGTGCAGTACGACGAAACCGACCTGCACTTCGTCCAACGCCTGTGTGAAGAAGAAGGCATTCACTACCACTTCCAGCACAGCTCCAAAGGTCATCTGTTGGTATTCGGCGATGACCAGACCGTGTTCCCCAAACTCGGGCAGCCAACCGCGTACGTGCAAGGCAGCGGCATGGTCGCCGACGAGCCGGTGATCAAAGGCTTCAAACTGCGCCTGGAAACCCGCACCGGCCGCGTCACCCGCCGCGACTACGACTTCGAAAAACCACGCCTGCAACTCGAGTCCGCCTACAAACCCGAGACGCAAAGCGACGCGCCGGACCTCGAAGACTACGACTACCCCGGCCGCTTCATCGACCGTGCGCGCGGCAAATTCCTCAGCCAACGCGCCCTCGAACGCCACCGCGCCGACTACCGCCAGGCCGAAGGCAAAAGCGATCAGACCACCCTGGTCAGCGGCCACTTCCTGGAAATGTCCGACCACCCGCGTACCGAGTGGAACGACCTCTGGCTGCTCACCGAAATCTTCCACGAAGGCAAACAACCGCAAGTCCTCGAAGAGTCGGTGACCAGCGACACCACCGACAAAAAGGACGACTTCCACCAGGGCTACCGCAACCGCTTCCTCGCCACCCCGTGGGACGTGTTCTACCGCCCGGCGCTGGAACACCCGAAACCCCGCGTCCTCGGCAGCCAGACCGCCATGGTCACCGGCCCCAAAGGCGAAGAAATCCACTGCGACCAATACGGCCGCATCAAAGTGCAATTCCACTGGGACCGCGAAGGACTGGCTGACGACAAAACCAGCTGCTGGATGCGCGTCTCTTCGAGTTGGGCTGGCGACCGTTATGGCGCCATCGCCATCCCGCGCATCGGCATGGAAGTGCTGGTGACCTTCCTCGAAGGCGATCCCGATCAGCCGCTGGTGACTGGGTGCCTGTATCACAAGGAAAACCAGGTTCCCTACGACCTGCCGGCCAATAAAACCCGCACCGTGTTCAAAACCCTTAGCTCACCAGGGGGTGGCGGGTTCAATGAACTGCGGATTGAAGACAAGAAAGGGGCGGAGCAGATCTTTATTCATGCCCAGCGGGATTGGGATGAAAACGTTGAGCATGATCAGAAGATTCGGGTTGGGAATGAACGCCATGACACGGTTGTGAAGAACACCTACACCGAGCTGAAGGCGGAAGAGCATCGCACCACGATTGCTGATCGCAAGATTGAAGCGCGGATGGATGATCACCTGACGATTGGGCAGAACCAGCATGTGAAGTTGGGGACTGCGCAGCTGACTAGTGTTGGGAAAGAGATTCATCTGAAGGCTGGGGCGAAGATTGTTATTGAGGCTGGGATGGAGCTCACCGTGAAGGCGGGTGGGAGCTTTATTAAACTCGATGCCGGCGGGATTACCGTGGTTGGGCCGGTGATCAAGATCAATGCGGGTGGGGCGGCGGGGAGTGGGACCGGGATTGGGATTAAACCGCCGGTGCTGCCGGGGGCGGCGGATAAGGATAAGGCGGGGAGTTTGATGGATCAGGCGTTGTTGAATGCGCCTGAGGAACAGATCAAGCGTAAACCAAAACGGATGCTCAATTTTTCCGGCTAATAAACACCGACGGCAATCCAAGCCACCAGGGATCAGAATTCAGGTAATTGGTAATGACTGAGACAACGAGCAAAGTAGAGAAGTGGTCGTATCCGCTGAAGGTAGGAACGGCAGAAGCAACAGATCCTCAGCAGTTTTATAAGGCGTTGGCCAAGGCTAAGGATGGTTACTACCCGTTAGGTGCTAATGGCCTTTGGCACGGCGGTGTTCACTTTGATGAGGACACTGGATTGGTGAGGGATCTGACTGAAGTCAGATGCATCGCTGATGGTGAGGTTGTGGCTTATCGGATTGACGAGGCATACCCAAAATCAGATTTCGGTTCGATGCATTCGGTTTATTCAACGGGGTTTGTGTTGGTTAAGCACCGTCTGGAAGTTCCCGTGCCCCCCGCACCAGCACCTGCCTCCGGCGCGTCACCTGCAACAACTGTACCTGGGCCAAGCCTTACGTTTTTCAGTCTTTATATGCATTTGCTGGACTGGAATACCTACAATTCTACTCGCGCATTAGGCGGACCGACGTTCTGGAACGGTGGTAAGTGGCAGGTCAAGGCAGCTGCTAATGACAAACTCCTGGGGCTGAGGGTTCGACAGGAACCGAGGGGGAAACCTGGTTACGGCACTGTGTTAACAGTATTACCCCGCGGCACGGTCGTTGAAACAGGTGAAGAAGATCACGGATGGCTCAAGGTGGTGAGTGTTACTCCTGCTGATGCCAGTCTTCTTCCGGGAACCGGTTGGGTATTCAAGAGAGAAATGGCGGCTGGTACAACACCCAATAGCTACGTTATCGGTGGCGCTGCGAAAGATGAAATGAACCCGCCTCAAAATGGCCTTGCCGTTCATGTAACGAATAGCCGGACAAGCGCTATAAAATCAATTCTACCGATTGGAACTCAGGTGAAAATCGGGAATGACGGGACAAGTGCTAGGTATCAAAAGTTGCTAGAAATCGTTGGCGGTAGTGCTGTCCCTGCGTTGACCGCAATCAATGGCGTGCTCGGCTATGTTTCGACCGCAATGCTTGAAACGAAGAGTGAGCCGGCCGAAAAAAATACTGTCCATGTGCTGGAGCGTCCATTTTCGGTAAAGGCTGGGAGCCTGATTGGTCATGTAGGGAAATATCAGAACCACTCTGATCCTGCCCCCAAAAATTTGCTGCACTTGGAAGTGTTTAGCTGCGAAGACATCAAGGCATTCACCGATCTGAGCAAGGAGAAGGCTACAGGTTTGCCAGCAGCCGAAAAAACACTGCTCAAGATTCCCAAAGGCAGCGTTTTGGTCACCCACGTGCAAGGAATGAGCGCGACAAACCCACCTAAAGTGACGGATCCTCACAAGACAGTTGGCTACGATTTTTTGGTCCCTGTCGGAGTACTTGAAGCGTTGCCTGCGGAGAAAAAAATTAAGGTGCCTGTCGTCATGGGAGGAGCCACCACCTACACGCTTTGGTGGCGTTTAGACGGGTTGCTTGGTGATGGCGACGGGAATGAAATCAGCGGTTGGTTTGCGGAGCCGGACACTACTTTGTCACGCCACTCACCTTTTGAATGGGAAGGCTTCAGTTTTATCGATGAAACCGTCAGCAATGTGGATCACCTGGCTGCTTTCCTCCATGCACAGGAAAGTCTCAGTGATGAAGAGCGAGCGACTTATCTGCCGAATATTGGTAATGCTAATGAAGGTTCAGCGAAGCAACAGCTTTATAAAATACTGGACAAAAATGGTGATAAAAAACTCACTCCCCTTGAGATAAAAGAAGCGTTGGGGAAGCCTTGGTTTTCTCAGCCGATATCTCAGATGGTTACTCGTTACGAAAGCGAGTGGCAATACAAAAAAGATAAGTGGGATGCCCTTGATGAATTGATGGGTCATAACGAATCAGATCCGCATAAAGAATGGATCGAAGAGAAAGTTCGGATAGAAAGTTTAAGCTGGTGGGATAAACTGATACAAAAGCATGGGATAACTGAAGATATTAATATTCAGCACATTCATCCCATTGGCTTGATTTCCAATTTTACTGCTCGGCGTGATTTGATTACTTTGGAGATGTTGAGAGCCGCGAATCCAGACGGAGCCGAGGAGCATCATAGAAATATTTTGCCCTATCTAAATAAATACGCACTGGCATACAAGTTGGAGGAGCCCAAAGCGATCGCGCACTTTCTTTCTCAAATTGGCCATGAAAGTGGTTTTAGAATTATTGAGGAAGGGTTGAGGTATAGTGCGCGACAAATGAAAAAGACTTACGGGTGCAGACGGCAAAATAATGTTAACGGGTATAATGAGCAAACTGATAGCTGTGAATTTGGCGTGTTGCGTAGCAAGCTATGGTCGGAAGAAAGTTATTATGCTATGAACGCGGAAAACCTCGGTAGTTATGTTTATGCTAATAGAATGGGTAACGGCGATGAGACCAGCAAAGAGGGGTATACATATCGAGGCCGAGGAATGCTTCAAGTAACGGGGAAGTCGGAATATCTAAGATTTACGAATGTTCATAATCAGAAAAATCCAACGGATATACAGGATTTCGTGGCCAATCCTGATCTACTGGTTTCCTCGATCGAATACGGTGTGGAGTCTGCTTTCGTATTCTGGTTCACGAAAACTGGTCAGGGAGGGACGAAGCTTTGTGATATTGCTAAGACAGGCAGTGTCGTTAACGTAACGCAGATGGTGAATGGTGGCCAAAATGGATATACGGATAGGAATAACCGATTCCAATCTCTCGCAACGCTAATGAATCTTTGATTAAGAGAGTGCTCACAATGCTCCGACTTACTGCGTTTTTCTTCTTTTTTATTTTGGCGGGTATAAGCTTTGCTCAAGATGATGCGAGGTTTTTGCAAGGCAAGGTAATTCAAGGTCCATTTAAAACAAACGTTGTAGATAATGGCGAGTTATCATTTTTAGATACGGGAGATGCAGAGTTCCCTATCTCGCTAGTTCTAGAGACAGCAGAGGCTGATAAAAGCAAGGTTAAAAGTCTAGTTGATAAGTATGATGTCGCTGGCTCAGATCCTAAAATTGAGTCGCTGTTCTTTTACCCCGTACAAGGGAAGAAAAATGTATTGGTTTTGGTTTCTTGGGAGCTTACCAGTAGGGGTATTGGTACCTATGGAACCCTTTATCAGGTTTATAGTTATGAGAAGGGGGCGAAAAATCAGTTGGTGACTAATAAACTAATTCGGTTCGATAAGCATCTAAGCGGTATTGATGGTTACCAGGAGGGCGAGGAGGAGCACTTTGCCTATAAGGATGCGGCATCAATAAAATCCTATATTAAAAAGAATATAAACGTTCATTAAGTGGTTCTCACAGATGAGCAGAAGCAAAAAAAGTGGCGAATTTATTTGTAAAGTAGATTTGGCTTGCGATAAATAATTTTTTAAATCTGTCCCAGTGGTTTGCAGTTTTTTGAACTAAATGGAATTAGTACTTGTGGTTAAAAATATAATTTTCTTGGCATGCTCAGCATTTTTTGTATCTAGCGTTGCTACCGTTCAAGCAGAACCGTTCTATTCCGCGAAGATATTACAAGCCGACTATTCTGCGGCCCCTAATCTGAGACTGCTAATGAGTTCAAGATGTAGAAACGGGAAGTAATGAGCCAAGCGGCTCCGCTCGAGCGGCCTGTATGCGTGCTAGCAAGTCAGCTGCTCAGCCTGGGCCAAACCCTTGCTTTTCTTTCGAACTGGATGAGGGAAATGGAAATGTCAGTGTTTTAAAGCAGACTCTGCTAAATGATCCGCAACGGGGAAACGACCCAATTTATATTGAGTTGCTTTACAAGTCGGAGCAGACAAAAAATCAATATGGGTGGTTTGATAATAAAACGGTCAAGCTAAGAGTTGATGACAATAATGGACTGAATAACTGGGATGCGGATCTACCTCAGAGTTTGCCTCAAGTAAAAATAGTGCAAGAGAGCGATATTTATCAGTTGGTTTTGGCGGATGCGGATGCGCTGCTTAATTCGGCTTACCATGACAAGGCAAATCGTTTAAGTGACGAAAAAAGAACCGCGTTTCGTGAGGTTCAACGAGCTTGGATGAAGCTTCGGGATATCGAGTGCGTAAAGTCTATATATGGTGAGCAATCTGCTAGTTGCTTGATTCGTCTGACCCTTGATCGCGCCAGGCAGATTGCGGTCGCTCCGCCATCAAAATAGATGAAAGAATTAAAGAAATAGATCTGTCCCATTTCTACGCTGTAGTTTTGACGGCAAATCGTTTTGGTCGGGTTATAACGATCCTGGGTTTGAGGTTCATGCATTTGCTGAAGATTGTTTGCACCTGACGCTTAGCCTGACGGAGCTTCGTGTGCCCGGAGAGAAGCACCTCGCTTGTGTGATTCCGATTCATAACTCGGAAATCAAAAAGCTGAAATGCGGCACACCTGAATCAAACTGAAAAAATTGCAGGCGCAAGTTTTTTTAAGAATGATCAGTTCGTGGATCAACAGGGAAGTAAATGGAAATGGCCAGGTTTTTTAGTTGTGTGTACATAGTTGTATCAATCATCGGTTTTTCGTCACAACCAGCATTAGCCAAAGACTTTCAAACCATCGAGCAGATGCACCCGCCGGTGGTGGCTTCGGTGGGTAATCAGAAGATCACGGTATTGTTCTTGAAGAACACGCTCAAAGATCAGACGAAAGGCGCACACGTTTCCGATGGTGAGGTTTTCTACGCAACGATGAGTGCTACGAAGCCAAACCTCACTTATGTGGCACCCGTCAATGGCGAACAGATAGCTTCGGTGTTCTTCTTCGAGCGCAAATTCCCTGAGCGAGCGGGGAAGTCCTTGTATCTGCTGACGAAAAACAAAGAGTCGAACAGTGGTTTCGAAGGCTATTCCTATTCGACGCTGGAGTTGCCGCTCATCAAGGACGGCGGTCAGTTGTCTTTGGGGTTCTTTCGCGGTGACCTGCCAGATCCTGAATTGCAGAACTGCCGCGATGGGCGAAATCTGGAAGCGGGCGTAGATGTTCAATGTGCTTACAAGGATGCGGCGAGTATTAAAATGCGTCTGGCAGACTTGGATGCAAAGATTATTGCGGATTCAAAAATGGAACATAGCATCAGCCAGGAGCCGCGCAAAACCGGTGGTAACGCGGCCAATGTTGCTTGTCCCTCGAACGAGTTTTCAGGGTTCCTCGCAGCCTTTTCCGAGCGCGCAGACGTGCAAAAAACGTTCGTTCAACAGCCACTGCAATTAGGCACGACCGTAGCAGGAGATCCCGAACCTGAGCTAGAAAAACGCAGCGTGAGCGGCGATCAGATCAAGTTTCCGCTCATCCCGGATCGAGTGAAAAGAGAGGCTGATGGCCTGACGTTGACTGTCAAGCAGCAGCAGGGCGACAACGCTACGGCGATACTGCAAAAACCTGATACCGACTATGTGATCGAGTACCGCTTTGTGCGGGGGCAGTGTTGGATGCTTAGTCAGGTGTCGGACTTTTCGCTTTAGAAGAACGAGACATTATCAACTGCAACTTCTCGTTTTTACTCCCGTAAGAATATGGGTTCCCTTAACCACTAGAGGAATGATCGGTTTGAAATATTTGTCTTCGTTTTTTCTAGCCCCGCTAATCCTTTGTCCGCTGGCGGCTCACAGCGAAGTCACAACAGAGGTCTATTGCTTCCGTTCGCAGGAAGGCAAAAGCATCAATTTTGAGTTCAGAACCTATTACGACTCGGTCGCCAAGTGGGGTGGGGCGGGGGTTAAGTACAGCAAATCGAAGAAGGCCATTGCTCTTGTCCATCGGAACACTGAGCATGAAGTCATGACTGAAGATGGGCCCTATCAGTTCACGACGACGTGGATAGAAGTGGCTGACGGTGCGCTGACGGGGGAGTATGAAATGGTCAGTCAGGGTGCCCGGATTTATGGAATGACTTATATGAACTATAAATCCGGAAAGAAGTATTCGTTTGAGCAAGATATCAGTATGGATTCGCCACCAGAGACTGGTTGTCAGTGGTGAGTCAGGGATCATCAAGAAAGGGGACTTAACGTCCCCTTTTTTCTATTCGCGGTTCCGCTACACCTTCGCCCGATGCTCCGCCGGATTCGGCGAATCAATATGGTCCAGCGCTCGCTCCACTAACAGATGCACACCGACCGCCATTCTGCTGAGTGCCAGTGCGACGGAGCGGCGTGAGCCTTCTACGCTGTCGGCCAGGTCGGCGGCGATGGCGCTGATGGACAGCAGGTCTTCCGAGGCGTTGGCCAGGATGGTTTCGGTGTGGAGGTCGGGAGCGACGATGAAGAGGTCGCCATTGCGACGTTTAGGTTTTTTATCCGCAGGTGTGCCGAGGTGAAGATCTAGGGCGCGCTCGGCGGCTTCGTGGAGCTTTTTTGAATCGAAGGATTCGTAGGGGGATGTGTCTTCGTGTTCGGGGGGATTCGGTGTTGGCTTGATCATAGATGTATCTCCTGGAATTAAGAGACTGACACCGTTTCGCTTTGCACTTCGAAAGAGGTGGCAGCTGTGCGTTGGTGTGCAAGACCGATCCAGGAACCGGCAGACCCGAAGGCCTCCGACGCACAGCCGCCATAACGATTCGCGAGCATAGGAAAACGCTCGACGAATAGCCATAAGCAATTGCGCACCTGGATTCGGACTTGCACGTCCGTGTCACCGATTTTGCGGCGACCACCAGAGACTATCGGTGATACCGAAGACTGCCTAGTTCACGGACAGCCCGGCGTGTTGAAGGAAATGTCCGAGAGGTTTGAGGGGATCAAGATCAAAAGATCGCAGCCTTCGGCAGCTCCTACAGGATTGTGTTTCTTCAGGTGTAGGGGCGGTGTAGGGAGGTGGCGCGGAGCGTCACGGGATGCATTCCTTTATTGCGCGTGGGACCGATCAAGTTGGCGTGACTTGGTAGTCATTGGCGTCAAAAAGACCTGCATCTTCTTCTAACGCAACCAGACAGTGGCGTTCTTGCTTGAAGCCGCTACACTGCGCCGGCCGTTCATTTTCCTTTTGAGGCTGTGCGCATGAAATTTCGTTTTCTTCTGTGGATGCTGGGTTTGTTGATGGGTAAGGCCAGT
The DNA here is from genome assembly GCF_014852295.1 of Pseudomonas sp. PDM10. Classification (NCBI taxonomy): domain Bacteria; kingdom Pseudomonadati; phylum Pseudomonadota; class Gammaproteobacteria; order Pseudomonadales; family Pseudomonadaceae; genus Pseudomonas; species Pseudomonas sp. PDM10. The sequence goes on from NZ_JACVBJ010000003.1 coordinate 269,199, forward strand.
CGGACTAATCCTGCGTTTCAGCAGCAGTTGGGTGACAAGGAATTGGTGTTTCAACTACAGACCCTGGACGGGAAGGTGGCGCGGCATTTCTTTGTGAAGGATCAACGCATCACCAGTAAGTCCGGCGTGTATGCCGAGCCGGCGTTTGCGATCGCGTTCAAGGATGCGGCGTATGGCTTTGCCACGATGCAGGCGAAGAACAAGCAGTTGGCGTTTATGACGGGGATTCAGGACAAGTCGATTCAGATCAAGGGCAACCCAGCGCTGGTGATCTGGTTCCAGGGGTTGACCAAGTATTTGAAGCCGAGGAAGGCGAAGGCTAAAGCCAAGGCTTGAGGTCGATGGTAAACCCTGTGGTGAGGGGACTTGGCGAAGCGTCGCACCGCCCCGTTGGGCTGCGAAGCGGCCCTGAAACCTGAGACTGGGTTGTATCAGGTGTACCGTGTTGGCTGGGTTTGCGACTGCTGCGCAGTCGAACGGGGATAAATCCCCTCACCACAGGGTTTAGTGTCATTCAGTTGGATTGAGTTGGATTCATCGCGGGCAAGCCCGCTCCCACAGGGATCGCGTAAATCCTGTGGGAGTGGGCTTGCCCGTAGTGCTTTAGACCTGGGTGAATTGCGAAGCCAGTTCGCGCAGCAGCACTTCAGCCTCAAGCACTTTGCTGACGACGTCGTTGGCTTTGTCGCGAGTCAGGCCTACGCGTTCGAGCAGGGCGTCGGGGATGTCTTCATCCGGTCCGGACCCAATCCCGCGACTACGCAACAAACGCACAGCCAGGCACACGAGGTTCGGGTATTCAGCGTAATCGCCGTCGTAGCCCGGGTCGTGCTGGAAGCGCAGCGCGGTGGCCAGTTCTTCGGGCATGTCCCAGTAGCGCATCAGCCACGAGCCGATCTGTTCACGGCTGATGCCCAGCAAGTGTTGTTCCACGTAGCTGTGGCACAGGTGCGGGTTGACCTCCAGGTGGCGGCAGATCAGCGAGAAGTGCGGCGGGAACACGTGCGCCAGCAGCAAGTAGCCGAAGTTGTGCAGCAGGCCGGCGAGGTAGGTCAGGCCGGCTTCCGGGCGCTGGGCGCGGGGCATGGCGCGGGTCAGGCCTTCGATGACGGCGGCGGTGTAGATCGATTGTTGCCAGTACGGCGTAGTGTGTTGCGGATGGTCTTTTGGCAGGCTCAGGGTTTTTCCCAGGGCCAGGCCCAGCGCGAGGTTGATCACCAGGTCGAAACCCAGCACCCGCACGATGGCGTCTTCCACTGAACGAATCTTGCCCGGCGACGCGTAGTACGGCGACGCCGCCCAGCTCACGACTTGTGCGGCCAGGGCCGGGTCGGTTTCGACGACGCCGGTGATGTCGTCGATGGTGGCGTTGGGGTCAACACGCAGCTTGATGATCTTTTGCGCGGTCTCGGCCAGCGGCGGAATCTCGATGGTCTCTTCCAGGCGCTGCTGGATGCGCCGCGCGGTGAACGCTTGAACGGCCTGGGTGATTTCCTCGCGGTCATCGTGAGGACGGTCGAGGTTCGGGCGAATGCTGGTCAGCGCTTCGCCGAAGTTGGCGGCGCTGGCCTTGGTCAGCATGCTCTTGAAGTCTTCGCTGGTGATCTCCAGCAACATGCCCGGCTCGCCCGAGTTGATCAGCAACTTCGGCTCGCGCAGCAGGCTTTCTTCATACAGGCACGGTGTACTGGTAAGCGCCGGCATGCCGGGCAGCAGGCTCAGGTTGTGTTTGCCGAGCATTTTTACCAGGCGTTCGGTCGACACGGCGGTGAGGCGGCGGCCGGTCAGTTCGGCGAGGCTGTTGAGGTCCAGCAATTGGCTCTGCGGGAACAGCACCATGAGCGTGCCCACGGCGTCATCGAGTAGAACAGCCTGCACTTTGCGTGCGGCGTTCAGGCCGTGGTGGTCGAGGACTTCTTCGTAGGCGATACCCAGTTTGCCCAGCATCAGCCGAATAACCGACGGAGCGTGCGGGGAGGCGGGTGCGAGGGCAACTTCGGTCATGGTCTGTATCCGTTTTAAAACAATGGCAGGAGTATAACCAGCTTGCTCAGAACGGTGGTTCAGAAACTGCGACGGTGCTCACACTTGGCCGTATTGCTGCCCATGACGTAGCCAGCGGTCGAGCAACGGGCTGACGTGATCCGGCCAGCGTTCCAGCAGCGCCTGGGCGGCGTCGCGCACGGCGGGCAGCAGATCGGCGTCGCGCATCAGGTCCGCGACCTTGAATTGCAGCAGGCCGGTCTGACGCGTACCGAGCATTTCGCCGGGACCGCGCAGCTCAAGGTCTTTTTCGGCGATGACAAACCCGTCGTTGGTTTCGCGCATGATGCCCAAACGCTGACGACCGATCTGTGACAGCGGCGGATGGTAAAGCAGCACGCAATGACTGGCCGCGCTGCCCCGACCCACACGACCGCGCAACTGGTGCAATTGCGCAAGCCCGAGGCGTTCCGGGTTTTCGATGATCATCAGGCTGGCGTTGGGCACGTCGACGCCGACTTCAATCACCGTGGTGGCGACCAGCAGTTGCAGGTTGCCGGCCTTGAATTCGGCCATGACCGCAGCTTTTTCGACGGGCTTCATGCGGCCGTGGATCAGCCCGACCTTCAACTCGCCAAGGGCGGCGGTGAGGTCTTCGTAAGTGGTTTCGGCGGCCTGGCAGGTCAGTTCTTCCGACTCTTCAATCAGCGTGCACACCCAATAGGCCTGACGCCCTTCGGCACAGGCGCCGCGCACCCGCTCGATGACCTCGACGCGCCGGGTATCGGTGATCAACACGGTGTTGACCGGGGTCCGGCCGGGCGGCAGTTCGTCGAGGATCGAGGTGTCGAGGTCGGCGTAGGCGCTCATGGCCAGCGTCCGGGGAATCGGTGTCGCGGTCATGATCAGCTGATGCGGACACATCCGCCCACCGACACCTTTCTGCCGCAACGCTAGCCGTTGCTGCACGCCGAAGCGGTGCTGTTCGTCGATGATCGCCAGTGCGAGGTTCTTGAACTGCACTTCGTCCTGAAACAGCGCGTGGGTGCCGACCACCATCGGTGTGCCGTTGGCAATCTGCTCCAGTGCGGCCACGCGGTTCTTGCCTTTGAGCTTGCCGGCCAGCCACGCGACTTCAATGCCCAGCGGTTCGAGCCAGCGCTTGAAGGTGATGAAATGCTGCTCGGCGAGGATTTCGGTGGGCGCCATCAGCGCCACTTGATAACCGGCCTCCAAGGCCTGGAGTGCGGCGAGGGCTGCGACCACGGTTTTGCCCGCGCCGACGTCGCCCTGAATCAACCGCAGCATCGGCTCGTGCTGACTGAGGTCGTAGGCGATTTCGTTGCCGACCCGTTGCTGAGCGCCGGTTGGGGTGAAACCGAGGTTGGCCAGATACTGGGCCGGCAGCCGGGTGGCTTTCGGCATCGCCGGCGCGCGCAGGGAGCGCATGCTCTCGCGCAGGCGCTGCTGGGACAGTTGATGGGTCAGCAGTTCTTCAAAGGCCAGACGGTGCTGCGCCCAGTGATGACCGAGGGCGAGTTCGTCGACATCGGCATCGGCCGGCGGGTGGTGCAGGTAGCGGATCGCATCGGCCAGCGGCGCCAGTTGATAGTCCCGCGCCAGTTCGTTCGGCAGCCAGTCGGGCAGGCTGGTGGGGCCGAGCATCGTCAGGGTCTGCATGCACAACTGGCGCAAGCGCTGTTGGGTCAGGCCTTCAGTGAGCGGGTAAACCGGAGTCAGGGTTTCGTCCACCGGCGGCGGCTCGTCGCCGGTGATGGCGCGGTATTCCGGGTGGTAGATTTCCAGTCCCGACGCGCCGGGCCGTGCTTCGCCGTAGCAACGAATGCGCGTGCCGCGTTTGAGGCCTTCTTTCTGGGCGTTGCTGAAGTGATAGAAACGCAGACTGAGCCCGCCAGTGCCGTCCTGCAGGCGCACCACCAGGCTTCTGCGACGGCCCATGACCACATCGGCGCCGCTAACGGTGCCTTCGATCACGGCGTCTTGCCCGGGTCGCAAATGGCCGATCGGAACCACACGAGTGCGGTCCTGATAGCGCAGCGGCAGGTGGAAAAGCACGTCCTGGAGATTCTCCAGGCCGACCTTGGCCAGCTTCTCGGCCATGGCTTCGCCGACACCTTTGAGTGCCGTCACCGACACTTGCGACAACTCGGTCATGGCAGCGACTTAGGCCGCAACCACCGGTGCTTGCGGCTTGGCCACCGAGCACAGGCGAATGGAGTCAGCGAGGATTTCAATCGCTTTCGGCCGCGGGAAGCTCGCGCGCCAGGCGATGGCCACGGTGCGGAACGGTACCGGCGGCGTCAGTGGGCGCACTTCGATCACGCCCGGGGCGTAGTGATGGCTGTCGACCGCCGACAGCGGCAGGATCGAGATGCCGAGGCCGGACGCAACCATGTGGCGAATGGTTTCCAGGGAACTGGATTCCACCGTGGTGTGCTTGGCGCCGTCGTTGCCTTTGGCCAGGGTCGGGCAGGCTTCCAGCACTTGATCGCGGAAACAGTGGCCTTCGCCGAGCAGCAGCAGGCTCTTGTCATTGAGCAGGGCGGCGTCGATGGATTCTTTTTGGGTCCACGGGTGCTGGGCCGGCATCAGGACGTAGAACGGCTCGTCGTAGAGCTGCAGGGTCAATACGTCGGCTTCGTTGAACGGCAAGGCGATGATGATCGCGTCGAGCTCGCCGTTGCGCAGTTTGTCGCGCAGCACGTGGGTGAAGTTTTCTTCGATGTACAACGGCATCTGCGGGGCAACCCGGTGCAGTTGTGGAATCAGGTGTGGAAACAGGTACGGGCCGACGGTGTAGATGGCGCCGACTTTCAGCGGTGCGGTCAGCTGGTTCTTGCCGGCCTGGGCCAGTTCGCGGATGCCTTGGGCCTGTTCCAGCACTTTCTGCGCCTGGGCGACAATGCCTTCCCCGACCGGAGTCAGGCGCACGGCACTCTTGCTGCGCTCGAAAATCAGCACACCGAGTTCGTCTTCAAGCTTTTTCACGCCCACCGACAGGGTCGGCTGGCTGACATGGCAACGCTCGGCCGCGTGGCCGAAGTGCTGCTCTTGGGCGAGGGTAACGATGTAGCGTAATTCTGTAAGAGTCATAGCAAGCGTCCATGAAGTTGCGAGCCAAGCATACCGGCTGCAATCGATAGACGCACGTTATCAGACTGAGTGCGTTGAGTGACACAGGGCAAAGCAGGATTGCCGCTGGCGGATATGCAAAAGGCACCTTTCGGGTGCCTTGTGGCGTTATTTCTGCGCTGAGGATCCTCTGTGGGAGCGGGCTTGCTCGCGAAAGCGGTGTGACAGTCGAGATCAACTTTGACTGACACACCGCTTTCGCGAGCAAGCCCGCTCCCACAGGGGGATCTGCGGTGGTTTAGCGTCGGCGTTTTTCCAGCGAGTAAACAAATGGTGCAACGATTTCGATGGCGCCGTTGGTCAACATGTCGGACGGTGGCTTGGGCAGTGGTTGAGCCTCGCGGATCATTTGCAGGGTGGCGCGGTCCAGATCGGCGTTGCCGGAAGGGCTCTCCAGTTCGAACGACAACACATTACCTTGCGCATCCACCACGAAACGTAGACGGTTCACACCTTCCTTGTTCCGCAGTCTTGCAGCGGGTGGGTACTTCTTATGCTTGGCCAGATGCGCGAGCAATTCGCTCTGCCAGCTGGCCTTGGCCGCTTGCTGCGCCGGTGATGGGCCCGGTGCCGGCTGAGCGGATTTCTCCGGTGGCGCCTGAGTCGGTTGCGCGTCGCTCGGTTTTTCCTCGGACGGCTTCTCTTTAGGCGGTTCCGGCTTTTTCTCCACAGGCTTGGGCGGTTGAGGCTTGGGCTTGGGTTTGACCGGTTTCGGCACGGCGATCTCGGCCTTCGGCACTTCCGCTAGTTTCGGTATTGGCAGTTCTTCCACCGGGGCGGGTGGCTGTGGCGGCGTTATGACCTTCGGCGGTGCCGGCGGTGGCGGGGCCGGAACCGGCGCCAACTCGACCATCATCGCCTGCGGCGGCAGCTCGATCGGTGGGCGCGACGTCCAGTTCAGCGCCAGCGCAATGGCCAGCGCATGGACGCCCAGCACCACGGCCAGGCTCGCGCTGTAACGCGTCAGCTTTTGGCGCGTCGTGATCATTTCTTGACTGCCGTCTCGAGTCCGACCAGACCCACCTTCAGGTAACCGGCAGAGCGCAGGTTGTCCATCACGCTCATCAGGTCGCCGTAATCCACACCTTTATCGGCCTGGAAGAAGATCGTCGTGTCTTTCTTGCCTTTGGTCCTGGCGTCGAGGGTGGCGCCGAGTGCTTCGGCCTTCACTTCGTCTTCGCCGAGGAACAGGCGTTGGTCAGCCTTGACGCTGAGGAACACTGGTTTCTCTGGTCGCGGCGCCGGTTTGGCGCTGGAAGCGGGCAGGTCGACCTTGATGTCCACGGTGGCGAGCGGGGCTGCCACCATGAAGATGATCAACAGCACCAGCATCACGTCGATGAACGGTGTGACGTTGATTTCGTGGTTCTCGGCCAGATCGTCGTCTGCGCCTTCTTTCAAATGCAAGCCCATGGCTGATTACCCTACTTTGACCATGTGGGGTTGCGCGGAGCGCTCGGTGGTCGGCAGGTGATCGAGGTCACGGCTGACCAGCAGCAGGACTTCAGCCGAGGCATCGGATACTTGTGCCTTGTAACCGGCAATCGAGCGGGCAAAAACGTTGTAGATCACGACGGCCGGAATCGCTGCAACCAGACCCAGCGCGGTCGCCAGCAGGGCTTCGGCGATGCCGGGAGCCACGACGGCGAGGTTGGTGGTCTGGGTTTTGGCGATGCCGATGAAGCTGTTCATGATGCCCCAAACGGTACCGAACAGGCCGACGAACGGCGCGGTGGAACCGATGGTGGCCAGCACGCCGGTGCCGCTGCTCATGTTGCGACCGCAGGCTGCAACCAGACGCTCAAGGCGGAAGGCAACGCGTTCCTTGATGCCTTCTTTCTCGCGGCTGTTGACCGACAAGCGCATCTCTTCCAGGGCGTCATGCACCAGCAAATTGGCGAGGGTGCCTTGCTTGGTGGCTGAAGCGCTGGCTTCTCTGAGTGTGGTGGCTTTTTTCAGATGGACGATTTCGGTGCGCAGACGACGCTTGGCGCCCATCAGCTCGAAACCCTTGGCGATCCAGATAGTCCAGGTGATGATCGATGCGATGGCCAGGCCGATCATCACGATTTTCACGATGATGTCGGCGTTCTGGTACATGCCCCACGGCGACAGGTCGTGGGCCATGCCCAGGGAATTGTCGGCTTCAAGGACTTCGGGAACGTCTTCGGCGGTGGTGTCTACGGCTTGGGCCGGGTCGGTCGCAGCCGGGGTAACGGCCGGTGCGGCGTGATCGGCTGGAGCTTGAGCCGCAGTGGCAGTCGGAGCGGCTGGCGCTTGTGCGTCAGCGAAAGTGGCGGTCGGCGCCAGCATCAAGCTGAGCAGCAGGGTGGCCACTGCGCTCCAGGCGCGAGGTCGTTTGGTTGGCGAAGCGGGGAAATGATTGCGTGTCATGCTGGCCGGACCTGAGAAAGAAAAACGGTAAATGCTCTTCCAGGCCTCGTGAGGCCGAGAACAAAAGTGGTCGGCATTATTGCAATTAATTCTTGTTAACAAAAGTAATAGAGTATCTTTTTTTCCTTCATTGCTAGCCGCTCGTCCATTGTCAGCGCTAGTCTGTGCCTTTCTGATGGGAGTTTTCTGATGTCCGCGCCCTCTGTTTTGATCGCCGGCTGTGGTGATGTTGGTAGTCGTCTGGCCACGCAATTGTTGGCTGGCGGATGGGAGGTTCACGGCCTGAGGCGTGACGTCTCACGTCTGCCAAAGGGCGTGATCGGCGTCGCCGGCGACTTGTTCAATAAAGACTGTCCGCAAACCTGGCCAATCGGTGCGGTGGATTACCTGGTGTATTGCGCGGCCGCCACTGAGCACGATGAAGCCGGTTACCGCGCCGCTTATGTGCAGGGCTTGCAGCATGTGCTGGAGTGGCTGAACGACTATGGGCAGGTGCCCAATCGCCTGCTGTTTGTTTCCAGCAGCAGTGTGTATGGCCAGCAGGATGGCGAGTGGGTCGATGAGACTTCGCCTGCTTTGGCCGCTGGCTATTCGGGGCGTGTGATGCTGGAAGCCGAGCAGATTGCGCTCGATAGTGGCATCCCGGCCAGCATCGTACGTTTGACTGGCATTTATGGCCCGGGTCGCGAAAGGCTGCTGACTCAGGTCCGTCAGGGTTATCGCGTGGCGGTCGATCCACCGTTGTATGGCAATCGCATTCACGCCGACGACGCGGCGGGGTTGATGGCGTGTCTGCTTGAAGCGGATCGTCGCGGTGTGGCGCTGGATGACATCTACATTGGTGTGGACGATGCGCCTGCGCCGCTGGCCGAAGTGGTGGGCTGGTTGCGTGAGTATCTGGGCGTGACCGAATGGGCCGAAGACGCGAGCGTGCGCCGCACTGGCAGTAAGCAATGCAGCAATGCTCGGGCGAAAGCCTTGGGCTGGACGCCGAAGTACCCAAGCTATCGCGAAGGCTACGCCGCGATTCTTGAAGGGCGCAGCTGACTTCCGGCCACCCTAAACCAAATGTGGGAGCGGCGGTGCGGCGATCCGACTTGCTCGCGAAAGCGGTGTAACAGTCAACGATGATGTTGAATGTTACGGCGCCTTCGCGAGCAAGCCCGCTCCCACATGGGATCTTCGTTGCCGCTAAGGTCGGGCTACTGCTTTTCCAGCAACCACTTGCGATCACCCGGGGTGAACTGCGGCATTTCATCCGCGTGTGCGGTGTTCACTGCCTGGAGGATTTCCAGTTCCTTGCCCTTGCGCGCAAAGATCCAGGTGTTGCCCTGACCATTCGCCTGTAGCCACATGTTGTCGTTACCGCCGCTCATCGACGCGCAATCGCCCGCTAGGCACAAGGCATAACGATCCGCCCCCGGCAGGCCGGCAACCTGGCCATCAGCCTGGAATTGCACGGTATTGCCTTCGCCGGGACCGCTGACGACTTTCCAGCTGCCGCCCATGTAGGCCGAATACAGTGCGCGTTCAAAACTGGCACCTATCGGTGCGCCGTCCGGCACCGTAACCTGCGCGCGGTCGAAGACTTGCTCCGGCTCATTGTCGCTGGCGACCTGGCTCAGTTGCTTGCCGTCACGCTTCAGCTCGCTACCCGAGCTGCCATAAAAGTCGACTTTCCAGGCGCCGGACTGTTCGCCCAGCAGCTTGCCGTCGACGTTTTCAAAACCGTTGGTGTAGCGGGCCTGCCCGGCCTTGGTGTTGACGTCCCATTCCAGGTTCGGCCCATAGGCCTGGAGCGCTTCGCGCAGGGGGCCGCCTTTGGCTGCTGAATCGATCGCCACTTGATTGATCCAGGTGCCGCTGATGTCACGGTCGGCAGGGTTGCTGGCACAACCGCCCAAGAGTAGGGCGACCAGCGAGAGAGCTAGCGCTTGGCGCATGGTGGAATCCTTTCAAAGCAAGATCGGCGCAGCCTTTGGAAGGCTGCGCCGGACACATTACTCGATGACCAGAATGGCATCCATCTCAACCTGCGAACCCTTTGGCAGGGCTGCTACGCCGATGGCGGCGCGGGCAGGGTAAGGCTGGTCAAAGTACTTGCCCATGATCTCGTTGACCTTGGCGAAGTGGCTCAGGTCGGTGAGGAAGATGTTCAGTTTGACGATGTCCTTGAACGAACCGCCAGCGGCTTCAGCCACGGCTTTGAGGTTCTCGAACACCTGGACGGTCTGGGCTTCGAAGCCTTCAACCAGTTCCATGGTTTTTGGGTCCAGAGGAATTTGACCCGACATGTAAACGGTGTTGCCGGCCTTGATTGCCTGGGAGTAAGTGCCGATGGCAGCCGGGGCCTTGTCGCTGGTAATAACTGTTTTGGTCATGAATGACTCCTTGTAATGAGTGGCTTAAGCACGCATGCGAGTGATGCGAATCACCCCGGTCAGGGCGCGCAGTTTCTTGATCACGCGGGCCAGGTGTACGCGGTCGTGCACGCTGACCACCAGTTGAACCACGCTGATGCGACCATCGCGTTCGTCCATGCTGATTTTTTCGATATTGCCGTCGGCCGCGTTGACGCTGCTGGCCAGCAGAGCGATCAGGCCGCGCTGATGTTCCAGCTCGACGCGCAGTTCGACATTGAATTCGCCGGTGACATCCTTGGCCCACGAGAGCTGGATGCATTTTTCCGGGTTGTGGCGGATTTCGCTGATGTTGCGGCAGTTGTCCAGGTGCACGACCATGCCTTTGCCCGCGGACAGGTGGCCGACAATCGGGTCGCCCGGGATCGGCGTGCAGCACTTGGCGTAACTGAGCACCAGGCCTTCGGTGCCGCGAATCGCCAGTGGGCCTTCCGCGCTCGGCAGCTGTTCGCCTTCACCCAGCAGTCGGCGGGCGACCACGTAAGCCATGCGATTACCCAGGCCGATGTCTTCGAGCAGGTCTTCGATCAGCTCCAGGCGGTACTCGGTGAGCATCGCCTTGACGCGCTCGGCCGCGACTTTTTCCAGCGAGCTGTCGAAGCCGTTGAGGACTTTATTCAGCAGGCGCTCACCGAGGCTGATGGACTCGGAGCGGCGTTGCAGTTTCAGCGCATGGCGGATGTGGGTCCGCGCCTTGCCGGTGACCACGAAGTTGAGCCACGCCGGATTCGGCCGTGCCCCGGGGGCGCTGACGATCTCGACCGTGGAGCCGCTTTGCAGCGGTTCGGACAGCGGCGCGAGACGGCGATTGATCCGACAGGCAATGCAGCTGTTGCCCACGTCGGTGTGCACCGCGTAAGCGAAGTCGACCGCCGTGGAGCCTTTGGGCAGCTCCATGATCCGGCCTTTGGGCGTGAACACGTAGACCTCGTCCGGGAACAGGTCGATCTTCACGCTCTCGATGAATTCCAGCGAGTTGCCGGCCCGTTGCTGCATCTCCAGCACGCCTTTGACCCACTGGCGGGCGCGGGCATGAGTACCTTTGGGCTGCTCATCGCCACTGGATTTATAGAGCCAATGGGCGGCGATGCCGTTGTTGGCCATCTCTTCCATTTCACGGGTGCGGATCTGAATCTCGATCGGTACACCGTGCATGCCGAACAGCGTGGTGTGCAGCGACTGGTAGCCGTTGGCCTTGGGGATCGCGATGTAATCCTTGAAGCGCCCCGGCAACGGTTTGTACAAATTATGCACAGCACCCAGCACGCGGTAGCAGGTATCGACCTTGTCGACGATGATCCGGAACGCGTAGACGTCCATGATCTCGTTGAAGGCCCGACGCTTGCCGCGCATTTTCTTGTAGATGCCGTAGAGGTGTTTCTGGCGACCGCTGACCTCGCCCTGGATTTCGTCGATGGCCAGGCAATGGCTGAGGGATTCTTCGATCTTGTTGACGATTTCCTTGCGGTTGCCCCGGGCGCGTTTGACCGCCTGGTTGATCCGTGCGGAACGCATCGGGTGCATCGCCTTGAAGCCAAGGTCTTCGAATTCTATGCGGATGGCGTGCATGCCCAGCCGGTTGGCGATGGGCGCATAGATTTCCAGGGTTTCCTTGGCGATCCGTCGGCGTTTTTCGCCGGACAGGACTTCCAGGGTCCGCATGTTGTGCAGGCGGTCGGCCAGTTTGACCAGGATCACGCGAATGTCGCGGGCCATGGCCATGGCCATCTTCTGGAAGTTTTCAGCCTGGGCTTCGGCTTTGGTCTCGAAGTTCATCTGGGTCAGTTTGCTGACCCCGTCGACCAGTTCGGCCACGGTTTCGCCGAATTGCGCTTGCAGCGCTTCCTTGGCAATACCGGTGTCTTCGATCACGTCATGCAGCATCGCAGCCATCAGGCTCTGATGGTCCATGTGCATGTCGGCAAGAATATTCGCAACCGCGAGTGGGTGCGTGACGTACGCCTCACCGCTACGGCGGCGTTGGCCGTCGTGGGCTTGTTCGGCGTAGAAGTACGCTCGGCGGACCAGGTTGACCTGGTCCTTGCCGAGGTAGGTCGATAAGCGATCGGCGAGGGCGTCTATGCTCGGCATGATGAGACCTGCCGTTCGCTGTGACCCCGCGCCGTGCTACGTCGACCAGGCATGGCTTAGACTGCCTCGTTGGACTCGTCCTCGAACGCTGCGAACAGCGGTTCGTCTTCGACGATTTCAGCGTTGGCGATGAACTCGTAGCTCATCAGGCCTTCAGCGATTTCACGCAAGGCTACAACGGTAGGCTTGTCGTTTTCCCACTGAACCAGTGGCTCTTTGCCGCCGGTGGCCAGTTGACGGGCACGCTTGGTAGACAGCATGACCAGCTCAAAGCGGTTTTCCACGTGGTTTAGGCAATCTTCAACGGTTACGCGGGCCATGGTATTCCTCGGAGCGAATGCAATATGCGCGCTGCCCGGTTGGGCGAGCGGACTCAACAGTTTAAAAAATCACCAGCGATTAGGGAAGCGCTGATTTTTTGACCAAGCCCTTCAACGCGCTGCAAGTACCAATGTAAAGCCCTTGCAGCGGTTTTGGGAAGAGCTGTTTAGCCGAGCAATTCGGCCAAAAGTTTTCCGTGACGCTGCTGCTGGCGCTTCTGATGAAGCTGATTGGCACGGAAAATCGCCTGCAAATCGCGCAATGCGTGGGCGAAATCGTCGTTGATGATCAGGTAATCGTAGTCGACGTAGTGACTCATTTCGCTGACGGCTTCGCGCATCCGGCCTTCAATGATCTCGTCGCTGTCCTGGCCGCGATTGGTCAGGCGCTGGTGCAAAGCCTCCAGGGATGGCGGCAGAATGAAGATCGAACGGGCCTGGGGCATCAACTTGCGCACTTGCTCGGCGCCTTGCCAGTCGATTTCCAGGATCAAGTCGTGGCCTGCGTCGAGGGTCTGCTGCAAGTGGCTTTGCGAGGTGCCGTAGAGATTGCCGAACACTTCGGCGCGCTCCAGGAAGTCGCCATGTTCGCCCATCTTCACAAACGCTTCGCGGGAGACGAAGTGATAGTTCACGCCGTCCACTTCACCGGGGCGCATGGCGCGGGTGGTGTGGGAAACCGAGACGCGGATCTCCTGGTCGGAGTCGGTCAAGGCCTTGACCAGGCTGCTCTTGCCCGCGCCCGAAGGGGCGGAAATGATGTACAGGGTGCCGGTGCTGTGGGTCATGTCAGGGTTGCCTTACTCAATATTCTGCACTTGTTCGCGCATCTGCTCGATCAACACTTTGAGGTTGACCGCCGCCTGGGTGCTGCGCGGGTCGAAGGCTTTGGAGCCCAGTGTGTTGGCTTCGCGGTTGAGCTCTTGCATCAGGAAGTCCAGGCGCCGACCGGCAGCGCCACCGGATTTGAGCACCCGGCGAACTTCGATGATGTGAGTGCTCAGGCGATCCAGTTCTTCGGCGACGTCGCTCTTTTGCGCGAGCATGACCATTTCCTGCTCCAGCCGCTGCGGATCCATCTCGGCCTTCATGTCGGCGAAGCGGTCGAGGACCTTCTGGCGCTGGGTGGCAAGCATCTGCGGCACCAGTTCACGCAGGGTCACCACGTCTTCTTCGATGGAGGTCAGGCGATCGTTGATCAACCGCGCCAGCTCCGCACCTTCGCGCTCGCGGCCGGCCTTGAGTTCTTTCAGGCCTTCGTTGAACAGCGCCAGGGCTTCGGCATTCAGGGCTTGCGGGTCGGTCGCGTCGCCCACCAGCACGCCGGGCCAGGCCAGGACTTCCAGCGGGTTCAGCGCGGCCGGATTTTTGATCAGGCCGGCGATGGTCTCGGCGGCAGCGACCAATTGCGCGGCACGCTCGCGGTCCACTTGCAGGGGTTTGTCGGTATTTTCTTCGGTGAAGCGCAAGGTGCATTCGAGCTTGCCCCGGGAGATTCCCTGGCGCAGGGCTTCGCGGACCGCGCCTTCGAGGTCGCGAAAGGACTCCGGCAGACGCAGGTGCGGCTCCAGGTAGCGGCTGTTGACCGAGCGCAGTTCCCAGCTAAGGGTGCCTTGGGCGCCGGCTTTTTCGACGCGGGCGAAGGCGGTCATGCTGTGCACCATGGAGGTACCTCGCAATGCAGGTTCATGCGTTACCAAAGGTTTCGCAGACCTGATCTATATGAATTTAAGCCAAGAGGCAGCAAAGGCGCAGGATTGTAGCGCAGTGGGGCGAATGCGCCCAAACACACGGAGTGACAAAGGGCTGCAGGCCGTCGGTAAAGCGCTATTGCGGGCCTTCAGTCGTCGGGGGATTTTTTTAGAAGTGCCCACTCCTGGCCCTGCGGCTCTATAATGCTCCGCAGTTTTCCGTCCCCCGTACAGGTATTCCCTATGAAACGTCCAAGTGGTCGCGCTGCCGATCAGCTCCGCTCGATCCGCATTACCCGCAACTACACCAAACACGCCGAGGGATCTGTACTGGTCGAGTTCGGTGATACCAAAGTCATCTGCACCGTCAGCGTCGAGAACGGCGTGCCGCGTTTCCTCAAAGGTCAGGGCCAAGGCTGGTTGACCGCTGAATACGGCATGCTGCCGCGCGCCACCGGCGAGCGTAACCAGCGTGAAGCGAGCCGCGGCAAACAAGGCGGCCGCACCCTGGAAATCCAGCGTCTGATCGGTCGTTCCCTGCGCGCTTCGCTGGATATGTCCAAGCTAGGCGACGTCACCCTGTACGTCGATTGCGACGTGATCCAGGCTGACGGCGGCACCCGCACCGCGTCCATCACCGGCGCCATGGTTGCACTGGTCGATGCCTTGAAAGTGATCAAGAAGCGCGGCGGCCTGAAAGGCGGCGACCCGCTCAAGCAAATGATTGCAGCCGTATCGGTGGGCATGTACCAGGGTGAGCCGGTACTCGACCTCGACTATCTGGAAGACTCGGCCGCCGAGACCGACTTGAACGTGGTGATGACCAGCACTGGCGGCTTCATCGAAGTCCAGGGCACTGCCGAAGGCGCTCCGTTCCAGCCGGAAGAACTGAACGCTATGCTTGAGTTGGCGAAGAAAGGCATGACCGAAATCTTCGAGCTGCAAAAGGCTGCACTGGCCGACTGATCGGACTGTTCCACACAAGGAGGACGCCATGAGTGACGAGCAACAGCTACTTCCCACACCGAGCAAAGAGGTTCGGCAGTGGGCAATGTTTTGTCACCTGTCCGCCTTGTTGGGGATCTGGATTCCGTTCGGTACGCTGATCGGCCCGCTGATTCTCTGGCAGATGAAGCGCGAGATGGACCCGTTTGTTGATGCTCAAGGCAAGGAGGCGCTGAACTTTCAGATCACCGTCGCCATTGCCTCCGCCATCTGCTTCCTGCTGATGGTGGTGATCGTCGGGTTCTTCCTGTTCGGTCTGTTGGCGATCGGTGCGCTGGTGCTGACGATCATTGCCGGCGTGAAGGCCAATGAAGGGGTGCCTTATCGTTACCCGTTCACCTGGCGGTTGATCAAGTAAGTCACAACACAAATCCCCTGTAGGAGCGAGCCTGCTCGCGATGAGGCCTTCACATTCAACATTAACGTGACTGGTCTACCGCTATCGCGAGCAGGCTTACTCCTACAAAGAGCCAGAAATCAGCGTGCACAAAAAAGCCGACATCACTGTCGGCTTTTTTTTGCATCTGCGAAACGACGCTTAGATGGTCAGCGTCCAGTCGTAGTCCACGATCAGCGGTGCGTGTTGCGAGAACCGTGGCTGACGAGGCAGGCGCGCGCTGCGTACGAAGCGACGCAGGCCTGGAGTCAGCAACTGATAGTCGAAACGCCAACCGAGATTGAGCATTTCAGCCTGTTCGTTATCCGGCCACCAGCTGTACTGGTCGCCTTCACGGCTGACTTCGCGCAACGCATCGACATAACCCATGTTGCCGACAATCTCGTCCATCCAGGCACGTTCAGGTGCCAGGAAGCCCGGGGATTGCTGGCTGTCACGCCAGTTCTTGATATCCAGCTTCTGTTGCGCCACGTACAGCGAGCCACAGTAAATGTACTCGCGACGTTTGCGTCGCTGTTTATCCAGATAACGGGCGAAATCGTCCATTAGCTTGAACTTCTGGTTCAAGTCTTCATCGCCATTCTGCCCCGAGGGGAGCAGTAAGGTCGCGATGCTGACCTTGTCGAAATCGGCTTGCAGGTAGCGCCCGTAGCGGTCGGCTGTCTCGAAGCCGAGACCGCTGATGACTGCCTTCGGTTGCAACCGCGAATACAAAGCCACGCCACCCTGGGCGGGAACTTCAGCTTCGCAGGCATAAAGGAAGTAGCCATCCAGTTGGAAGGCTGGATCGTCCAGTTCAAAGGCGGAGGCGCGGGTGTCCTGCAGGCAGATGACGTCGGCATTCTGTGCTTGCAGCCAACTGAGCAAACCTCGCTCCACTGCAGCCTGAATACCATTGACGTTCACACTGATGATCCGCATAAATGGCCCCAAAAATCGCGTGCGTGTATGATACACGGCGTCAACCTAATTAGCTAAATCCGTGGTATTTGGGGTTTTTTTCATGCAAGCGTATCAGCGCGATTTCATTCGTTTTGCCATCGATCGCGGCGTTTTGCGCTTCGGCGAGTTCACCCTGAAGTCCGGACGCACCAGTCCTTACTTCTTCAATGCCGGCCTGTTCAACTCAGGGAAGGCCCTTGCGCAGCTGGGTCGTTTCTACGCGGCAGCCATCGTCGAGAGCGGTATTTCGTTCGATGTGTTGTTTGGCCCGGCGTACAAAGGCATCCCTTTGGCGGCGACCACCGCAGTGGCCTTGGCCGAGCATCATGACCGTGATTTGCCATGGTGCTTCAACCGCAAGGAAGCCAAGGCTCACGGCGAAGGCGGCAGCCTGGTCGGCGCACCGTTGACCGGTGACGTGTTGATCATCGACGACGTGATCACCGCTGGCACTGCCATCCGCGAGGTGATGCAGATCATCGCTTCTCAGGACGGCGCCAAGGCGGCGGGTGTGCTCATCGCCCTGAACCGTCAGGAGCGTGGCAACGGCGAGTTGTCGGCCATCCAGGAAGTGGAGCGTGACTTCGGTATTCCGGTGATCAGCATTGTTTCGCTGAACCAGGTGCTCGAATTCCTGGCGGATGATCCGCAGCTCAAGCAGCATTTGCCTGCCGTCGAAGCCTACCGCGCCCAATTCGGCGTCTGACCACAATCACCTGTGGGAGCTCCCTCGCCACAAAAGGCGGATTGTCACAGGGATTGCAGGCGAAAAAAGACCCCGCTCAGCCAGGCTGAGCGGGGTCTTTTGTTTTGGTCGTCAGCGCAGTCTTCGCCATTTTCCGATTAGTTTTAATACCAATCCCAGGTTGAACAGCGCAAACACCAGCAGTGCCAGGACGACTAGCACGTAGAGCGTGCGATCCACATCGAAATCCCACAGATTCAGCGTGCTGCTTCCCATGATCCTCACGGAGGCAGGGAAGTTGACGTAAAACAGCGCCATGAAGGCGGCCGTCAGCGGTAGAGCGCGGCCGAACAACGCGTTCATTACTGTTTTCCGGCTGCGTTTTCTGGCGAGTGGACCTGGTTGTTTTTCATCCAGTTCCAACGCTTCATGCAGCTTCGGCCAAGCCAGGTTGAACATGAAGGTGGTCAAGGTCAGCAGCAAACCGCTGACCGCGACGATGTCACTGAGCGGCATTCAGGCCCAGTGTCTGGCATAACAGCGCGTGGGAGTCTTCACTGATTTCGAACTGACCGGCGCTGCCTTTGCGTTTGGTGATGGGTTTGAATGTCGGCTCGTTTTGGGTGATCAGCATGTTCAGCTCATCACGAATGACGTCAGAGCTGATGACCACCAGATAAACCGTCTGCGCATGCTCTGCCGTTTCGATCACGGCCCTCATGCTGTGTTGAAGGATCTCGTCCAGCTGATTGCGAAAGCGCGAAACCGTGTTTTTCAGCAGGGTTTTGCTTTGGCTTTGGGTCAGCTGAAAAATCGTCGATATCTGAGATTCGGTCGGCAATGTCTGTCCGAAGTAGCTTTGAATCAGATACAGCAAACGGTCCTGTTTCGCTTCATCGGCCCGACTCGGCATGCCGCCTTCGACCAGCATTTTCAAGTATTCGGTCAGACTCGCCTTGGCTATTCGCTGCAGGGCGTGGGCGATTTCGTGGTCGGAAATCCTCAGGGTCTTTTTGACCGGCTCCTTTTGCTCGAGGTCGAATGCCTGGGCGTCGATCGTGAACGAGATCTGCATGGTTCAGACCCCCGTGATTACTTGGAAGGCTTGTTTGGATACGGATCTGCCACGGCGTCACCTTGGCCGGTCAGGATATTCCAGCCATTGAGTGTGTGGGTGCTGGGTTTGAAGTCTGGACACGGCGGAAGCGAAGTCTTTGACTGATTGGTGTATTCGCGCCCGCAGTCTGCGCACTCGTAAGTGCCTGCTGAAACATCACTGCCGTAGGGAACGTGGTCTTTTTTCATGGGGAAGATCTCCTGTGGATACAGGGAAGATCCTATGCGGACTAATGCTGGCGGGATGTCGGACGTTTCGCTTAATCAGGTCAGACATTTCCTGCGCGCATAAAAAAGATCGCAGACTTCATCAGCTCCTACGGAATATTCGTACATCCATAGGTGCTGCTGAAGGGTGCGATCTTTTGACGTACTTGAATCAGTGACGCTTGCGATTGCTGATCAAGGTACCCACACCGGTGTCGGTGAAGATTTCCAGAAGAATCGCATTCGGCACCCGGCCATCGATGATCAACGAGCTGCCCACGCCACCTTGCACGGCTTCCAGCGCGCAACGGATCTTCGGCAGCATGCCGCCGTAGATGGTGCCGTCGGCGATCAAGTCGTCGACCTGTTGGGTGGTCAGGCCGGTCAGGACCGTGCCCGACTTGTCCATCAGGCCGGCGATGTTGGTCAGCAGCATCAGCTTTTCAGCTTTCAGTGCTTCGGCGACTTTACCGGCCACCAGGTCAGCGTTGATGTTGTACGACTCGCCGTTGGCGCCGACACCGATTGGCGCGATCACCGGGATGAAGTCACCTTTGACCAGCAGGTTCAGCAGGTCGGTGTTGATCCCGACCACTTCACCGACCTGGCCGATGTCGATGATTTCCGGTTGAGTCATCTCCGGCGTCTGGCGGGTCACGGTGAGCTTTTTCGCACGAATCAGCTCGGCGTCTTTACCGGTCAGGCCGATGGCGCTGCCGCCATGACGGTTGATCAGGTTGACGATGTCCTTGTTGACCTGGCCGCCGAGGACCATTTCCACCACGTCCATGGTTTGCGCGTCAGTCACGCGCATGCCATCGATGAAGTGGCTCTCGATCGACAGACGCTTGAGCAGGTCGCCGATTTGCGGGCCGCCGCCGTGAACCACCACCGGGTTGATGCCGACGGCTTTCATCAGCACGATGTCGCGGGCGAAGCCGGTTTTCAGCTCCTCGCTTTCCATCGCGTTGCCGCCGTATTTGATCACCAGCGTCTTGCCGACATAGCGGCGAATGTAAGGCAGCGCTTCGGACAGGACCTTGGCGGTGTTGGCGGCGGCTTCGCGTTCGAGGGTCATTCAGGGCTCCGGGTGCTTCGTTAAATCAAAACGGTAATTGGAGATCAGGGGCAACACGCTTCAACTGGACTTTGAACACGTCCTTGATGCGTTGCAATTCAGCCTCGTCATCGGCCTCGAAGCGCAGCACCAGCACCGGTGTGGTGTTGGACGCGCGCACCAGGCCCCAGCCTTTGGCGTAGTCGACTCGCACGCCGTCAATGGTGGTCAGGTCGGCGCCTTCGCCCCACTTCGCGTCGTGCAGAGCATCAATGATGCTGAATTTGCTCTCTTCGGTCACATGGATATTGATTTCCGGCGTAGAAATATCGTTCGGGAAGGTCGCAAACAGCTCTTCCGCGGTGGATTTTTCTTTGCTGAGGATCTCCAGCAGACGCGCGGCGCTGTAAATGCCGTCGTCGAAACCGAACCAGCGTTCCTTGAAGAAGATGTGCCCACTCATTTCGCCGGCCAACAGGGCGCCAGTCTGTTTCATTTTCTTTTTGATCAACGAGTGACCGGTCTTCCACATCAGCGGACGGCCGCCGTATTCCTTGATCAGCGGCGTCAGGCGGCGGGTGCATTTGACGTCGAAGATGATTTCCGCGTCAGTGTTGCGCGCCAGCACGTCACGGGCGAACAGCATCAGCAGACGGTCGGGGTAGACGATGCTGCCGGTGTTGGTCACCACGCCGACGCGGTCGCCGTCGCCGTCGAACGCCAGGCCCAGGTCAGCGTTGGTTTCCTTGACCTTGGCGATCAGGTCCACAAGGTTTTCAGGCTTGCCCGGGTCCGGGTGGTGATTCGGGAAGTTGCCGTCGACGTCGCAGAACAGCGGGATGACTTCGCAGTTCAGGGCTTCGATCAGTTGCGGGGCGATCACGCCGGCCGCGCCGTTACCGCAGTCGACCACGACTTTCAGGCGGCGAGCCAGTTTGATGTCCTGGACGATTTCGGTGTTGTAGCGGTCGAGGATCTCGACCTGGGTGATGCTGCCCTTGCCGCTGCTCAGGTTGTTGGTCTTGAGGCGTTCGTGCAGGGCCTGGATCTGTTCGTTGGCCAGGGTGTCGCCAGCGATGACGATCTTGAAGCCGTTGTAGTTCGACGGGTTGTGGCTGCCGGTGAGCATCACGCCGGATTTGCCGGCCAGCACGTTGGCGGCGTAGTACAGCGCAGGCGTTGGCACCAGGCCGACGTCGCTGACGTGGCAACCGCTATCGGCGAGGCCTTTGATCAGTTGTTCGACCAGTTCTGGGCCGGACAGGCGACCGTCACGGCCGACGGACACGTTGGGTTCGTCCTGGGCCAGGCTCTGGGAGCCGATGGCGCGACCGAGCCAATACGCGGTTTCAGCGTTCAAGAATTCCGGGACGGTGCCGCGAATATCGTAGGCGCGGAAGATGCTGTCGGGGAACTTGGGTGCGACTTGGGCTGGGGTGCTCATCTGTAGGAATGCTCCATCTCGAAAGTGGCTGGACCTGCCGCGAAGAACTCGTCGGCAGGCTCAAACTGAAGGGTATGACGGCGTTTTCCACTGAGAGTTCGTGGTGTGAAAAGGCCATGCCACCAGCATCGGCGAGTAAATGGCCGGCCAATGCCTTGATTTTCAGTGGTAAACCTTCCAGATGACGTCTTTGCAATTCAGTACAAAACCTGTGGGAGCGAGCCTGCTCGCGATAGCGGACTCGCAGGCGACATCTTTGTCGAATGTGCAGCCGTCATCGTCGGAACGCCGCCCGGAGCCGGCTCGCTCCCACAATGAAGTATCGGGTTGCCATCTTTCGGATCAATGGCTGCCGGAGTGGCCGAACCCGCCAGTGCCGCGCTGGGTTTCGACGAATTCTTCGACCATCTCGAAATGCGCTTGAACCACCGGCACCAACACCAATTGGGCCAGGCGTTCGCCTACCACCATGTTGAAATCGTTCTGGCCACGGTTCCAGCACGACACCATCAGCGGGCCCTGGTAATCGGAGTCGATCAGGCCGACCAGGTTGCCCAGCACGATGCCGTGCTTATGGCCCAGGCCGGAGCGCGGCAGAATCAGCGCCGCCAATCCCGGATCGCCAATGTAGACGGACAGGCCAGTCGGGATCAGCAGGGTTTCGCCCGGCTTGATGACGGTGTCTTTTTCCAGCATGGCGCGCAGGTCGAGGCCGGCGGAGCCTGGCGTGGCGTACTGCGGCAGCGGGAAATCGGTACCGATGCGAGGGTCGAGGATCTTGGCTTGCAAAGCGTGCATGTAAATTAAACCTGGTTCAGACGTTCGGCGATAAAAGTGATCAGCTGGCGAGCAATCTTGCTCTTGCTGGTCTGGGCGAAAAGTGTGGCGTGTAGCTGGCGGTCGATCACGCTGCAGGCGTTTTCTTCGCTGTTGAAGCCAATGCTCGGGTTGGCGACGTCATTGGCGACGATCAAATCGAGGTTCTTGTCTTTCAACTTGCGTGCAGCGTAATCGAGCAAGTGTTCGGTTTCGGCGGCGAACCCGACACTGAACGGACGGTCGGGGCGTGTGGCAATGGTGGCCAGAATGTCTGGGTTACGCACCATCTGTAGCAACAAACCGTCGCCGTTCGTAGGGTCTTTCTTGAGTTTCTGTGGGGCGACGACTTCCGGGCGGTAATCCGCAACCGCTGCCGAGGCGATGAACAGGTCGCAAGGGATCGCGGCTTCACACGCGGCGAGCATGTCGCGGGCGCTGACTACGTCGATGCGGGTGACGCGATCCGGGGTCGGCAGGTGCACCGGGCCGGTGATCAGCGTGACGCGGGCGCCGGCTTCCACTGCGGCCTCGGCCAGGGCAAAGCCCATCTTTCCGGAGCTGTGGTTGGTGATGTAGCGCACCGGGTCGATGTTTTCCTGGGTCGGGCCAGCGGTGATCAGCACGTGTTTGCCGGTCAGCGCCTGACGCTGGAAGCAGTCCGCCGCGCACTGGGCGAGGTCGGTGGCTTCGAGCATGCGACCCATGCCAACGTCGCCGCAGGCCTGGCTGCCGGAGGCTGGGCCGAAGGTTTTCAGGCCGCGGCTTTCGAGGGTTTGCAGGTTGGCCTGGGTAGCCGGGTCGCGCCACATGGCCTGGTTCATCGCCGGGGCAACGGCGACCACGGCGTCGGTGGCCAGCACCAGCGTGGTCAGCAGGTCGTTGGCAATGCCTTGGGCCAGGCGGGCAATGAGGTCCGCGGTGGCGGGGGCGATCAGCACCAGGTCGGCCCATTTGGCCAGCTCGATGTGGCCCATGGCAGCTTCGGCCGCAGGATCGAGCAAGTCGAGGTGGACCGGATGCCCGGACAAGGCCTGCATGGTCAACGGTGTGATGAACTCGCTGCCGCCGCGGGTCATGACCACGCGCACTTCAGCGCCCTGGTCGATCAGGCGGCGAACCAGGTCGGCGCTCTTGTAGGCAGCGATGCCGCCGCCGACGCCCAGAACGATGCGTTTCCGATACAGCCGCTGCATAGGTCTGCCTTTCATTTCGTTGATGACTGCATGGCGATACCCCCTCCCCAGGGATGAAATCGCCCGCAAAAAAGATGGGCTACGATATCACAGCGACCGCTACGGAACAGCGGCGCCCACAGACCAGGGAGGTGCTATGAGTATTCGCGATTGGCCAGCGGCGGAACGGCCGCGGGAGAGGTTGCTTGAGTTGGGCTCGGGGAGCCTTTCAGACGCCGAACTGCTGGCGATTTTTTTACGAACGGGCGTGTCGGGCAAAAGCGCGGTAGATCTGGCGCGACACCTGTTGAATCAGTTTGGCAGTCTGCGCTCACTGCTCGAGGCCGATCAGGAGGCGTTCAGCAGGGAGTTGGGGCTCGGGCCGGCGAAATTCGCTCAGTTGCAAGCGGTCCAGGAAATGAGCCGGCGGCATTTGGCCGAACGTGCGCGCCAAAAATCGGCGCTGGAAAATCCGCAGGCGGTTCGTGATTACCTGAAATCAATGCTGCGCCACGAGCCTCACGAGGTGTTCGGCTGTCTTTTTTTGGATTCCAGGCATCAAGTGCAGACCTTTGAAGTGCTGTTTCGCGGGTCCATCGACAGCACCAGTGTCTATCCGAGACAAGTGGTTAAACGGGCGTTGGCCCACAACGCTGCAGCGTTGATCCTCTGCCATAACCATCCGTCGGGTAATACCAACCCCAGTCAAGCCGACCGAGTGCTGACCAAGCGCCTGCAAGAGGCGCTGGACCTGATCGATGTGCGGGTGCTCGACCATTTCATCATCGGTGACGGCGATCCGCTGTCCATGGCCGAGTACGGGTGGATGTAAGAGGAAGGGGCGGGTTAAGCGAGCCCATGTGGGAGCGAGCCTGCTCGCGATGGCGTCGTGTCAGTCAAACTATTCGGTGACTGACGCTCCGCAATCGCGAGCAGGCTCGCTCCCACAGGGTTTTGTGGCGGGGCGGATTACTTGAGGTTGACCTTGGAATAATCCTGGCGACCAAAAGGGCTGACCTGATAACCCTCAACGTCCTTGCGCGTCAGTGCGAAGGCGGTCGGGTGGGCCAGGGGCAGCCACAGCGCCTGCTGCTGGATCTGTGCCTGGGCCTGTTCGTAGAGCTTGGTACGCACACCTTGCTCGCCGGTGGTCTTGCCGGCGCTGATCAGCTTGTCCAGATCCTGGTTGCAGTAGCGTGCGAAGTTGGTGCCAGATTTGACCGCAGCGCAGGAAAACTGCGGCGTGAGGAAGTTGTCCGGGTCGCCGTTGTCGCCGGCCCAGCCCATGAATAACAGGTCGTGTTCACCGGCCTTGGCGCGGCGAATCAGCTCACCCCATTCGATCACCCGAATCTCGGCCTGAATGCCGATTTCCGCGAGGTCCGATTGCAGCATTTGAGCGCTGAGGCTCGGGTTTGGGTTAAGCAGACTGCCAGAAGGTCGGGTCCAGATGGTGGTCTGGAAACCGTCCTTGAGCCCGGCCTTCGCCATGAGTGCTTTGGCTTTTTCGACGTCATGCGGGTAACCCGGCAGGCCTTTGGCATAGCTCCAGGTGTTAGGCGGGTACGGGCCGTTGGCGGCCTCGGCGGTGTCTTCGAACACAGCTTTGACGTAGTTGGCCTTGTCGAACGCGAGGTTGATCGCCTGACGCACTTCAGGCTTGTCCAGTGGCGGATGCTGGCTGTTGATGCCGACGAACGCGGTCATGAAGGCGTCAGTCTTTTCCACTTTCAGGGTCGGTTCTTTCAGCGCGGCCTGTACGTCCAGAGGCTTGGGCGACAGGGCGATCTGGCACTCATTGCGGCGCAATTTCTGCAGACGCACGTTGGCGTCAGGGGTGATGGCGAAAATCAGCGGATCCACCGAAGGCTTGCCGCGGAAGTAATCCGGGTTGGCCTTGTAGCGGATCGAGGCGTCTTTCTGGAAGCGTGTGAAAATGAACGGCCCGCTGCCGATTGGCTGGCTATTGAGCTTCTCCGGGGTGCCGGCCTTCATCAGTTTGTCGGCATATTCAGCCGAATAGATCGAGGCGAAGCCCATGCTCAGGGTCGCGAGGAAGGTCGAGTCCGGGTGGTCGAGGGTGAACCGTATGGTCAGCGGGTCCAGTGCGTCGATCTTCTTGATCAATGCCGGCAACTGCATCGACTGGGCGTGCGGGAAGCCGCTCTGGGCGACCTTGTGCCACGGGTTCGCCGGGTCGAGCATGCGGTCGAAACTGAATTTCACGTCTTCGGCGGTCAGGTCGCGGGTCGGGCTGAAGTATTCAGTGCGGTGGAATTTCACCTGCGGATGCAGTTTGAACACGTAGGTCAGGCCGTCGGGCGTGACTTCCCAGCTGTCCGCGAGGCTGGCGACCACTTTGCCGCTGGCGGTATCGAAGTCCACCAGACGGTTCATCAGCACGTCGGCCGAGGCGTTGGTGGTGGTCAGCGAGTTGTATTGCACCACGTCGAACCCTTCCGGGCTTGCCTCAGTGCAAACGCTCAGAGCGGCGGCATGAGCCAGCGGGCTCAGCAGAAGAGGGGCGAGCAGCAGCGGTAGGGCAGCGAGGCGCATGGTCGGATTCCTTTACAGATCGAAGGCCCATCTGCAAGTGCAGTCTGGAAAAGGCTTACCCTAGTGGGCTCTTTTGCAAATGACTATCCCCTTTTTCATTTTAAGTGGACTATGTGCGCTTGTTTTCGGTGATGCGGGCCGAGGAAAACCCGGAATCGGTCGGTTGGCCGATTCTCTGCGACGAGCGGTCTTAATCGACGACAGCCTTTATCCAAGGCGCTCGGCGCGCGAAAAATGGGGAATTTATCAAGTCCGCGCACACGGAATGTTGTTGCTCTCCAGTCTTTCTGGTATAAAGCAGCGCTCTTTTCTAGGGGCCCGGTTCCTTCACTGTAGGTGTAGCCGGTAAGACCTCTAAAGAAACGCGGCGCCTGGCGCCAAATGACTGAGAGATTAAGCGGCCAACCCATGCCGGGTTGGGCATGTGGTTTTAGAGGGCTGAGGCATGTCGAGAGTATGTCAAGTTACCGGTAAGGGTCCGGTGACTGGGAATAACATTTCCCACGCAAACAACAAAACCCGTCGTCGTTTCCTGCCGAACCTGCAGCATCACCGCTTCTGGGTTGAAGAAGAGAAACGTTTCGTGCGTCTGCGCGTATCTGCCAAAGGCATGCGTATCATCGACAAGCGTGGCATTACTGTCGTGCTGGCCGAAATTCGCAAAGCTGGCAAGATCTAAGGGAGCTAATCATGCGTGAATTGATTCGAATGATTTCTAGCGCCGGTACTGGTCACTTCTACACTACCGACAAGAACAAGCGTACTACTCCGGACAAGCTCGAAAAGCGCATGTTCGATCCGCGCGTTCGCAAGCACGTGATGTACAAAGAAGGCAAAATCAAGTAATTGATTTTTCCCTCTTACGAAAAAGGCCCGTATCGCGAGATACGGGCCTTTTTTGTTGCCCACCACAAGTCGTCCTGCGAGTGATCAGCCGCAGTACATGGCAATAATCTCCAGGTTTATATCGGTCCTGATTTGCAGGCGATTGTTGTCAGGGTCCAGGTCGCGAGAGTTGACTTTAATGCTGGTCGCCCGTGACTCCCTGAAGGCCTCATCACGAACGGACCGGGACAGGTATTCGCCAATCAGGTACGTAACCCTCCGTGCATCGCATCGCTGCGCTGGTTGTTCCGGTTCGTTCGCATGCGCCGACGTCAGGGTGACTGCCAGGAAAAGACCTGACAGCAGGCCAGTGATAAGAAAATTTTTCATGTTTATTCGCTTCCTTGTGAATGATGACGGTGAGGCTCCTTTATTCGGGAGCGAGAACAGCATCCGGCAAGGTCAGCGATTGAGTGCGGTATTTAAGTATTTCACCTGGCATCTGGCAGTGCAGCTAAGCAGAAAAAAGGCCCCTATCTCGCGATATGGGCCTTTTTGATGCCTTAACAAACTGCTCAGGTCTTTTGTTCAAACGCCACATAGATCTTGCGGCATGTCTCCAGCACTTCCCAGGTGCCCCGGAACCCGGCCGGGATGACGAAACGATCGCCTGCCCGAACGGTCTTGCTGTTGCCGTCGTTGTCGCGTAGCACGGACACGCCCTGGACGATTTCGCAGTATTCATGCTCGGTAAAATTCACCAGCCACTGACCAATCGCACCTTCCCACACGCCGGCGTTCAACTGACCACAAGGGCTGTTGTAGTGGTTGTACACTGCTTGCTCGGGGTCACCCTTGAGGACTTTTGCCTGGTCTGGCCGATAGCGTTCGGGCTGGGTGGTGGCCTGGCTGAAGTCGACGATGTCCTGGATGCTCATTGTTGTTATCCCCCGTGATTGCGACGCGATGGCTGGAAAGTCCAAAGTCTATGTTTATTAAAATGAACACCGCAAGGCCGTTTGCCGACCTTGTGTCAAATATATTGAAACAACCCCGGCCACTGGTTTAGGGTGGCAGTTGCCTTGGGCCGACAAATCAGGCTGGCTGGGCAGAATTCCTGACAGCGCCCGCGAAGACCGTGGAGCGTTCGTATTCAATAAGAGGAGGACACTCGTATGACCACCCTGACTCGTGCCGATTGGGAACAACGGGCTCGCGATCTGAAGATCGAAGGCCGCGCCTACATCAATGGTGAATACACCGATGCCGTCTCCGCCGAGACCTTCGAGTGCATCAGCCCGGTCGATGGCCATCTGCTGGGCAAGATTGCCAGCTGTGATGCCGCCGACGCCCAGCGCGCTGTTGAAAATGCCCGCGCTACTTTCAATTCCGGCGTCTGGTCCCGCCTGGCGCCGACCAAGCGTAAAGCCACCATGATCCGTTTCGCCGGCCTGCTGAAACAGCACGCCGAAGAGCTGGCCCTGCTTGAAACCCTGGACATGGGCAAGCCGATCAGCGACTCCCTGTACATCGACGTTCCAGGCGCGGCGCAAGCCCTGAGCTGGAGCGGTGAAGCCATCGACAAGATCTACGACGAAGTGGCCGCCACTCCCCATGACCAGCTGGGTCTGGTGACCCGCGAACCCGTCGGCGTCGTCGGCGCGATCGTGCCGTGGAACTTCCCGCTGATGATGGCCTGCTGGAAACTCGGCCCGGCGCTGTCCACCGGTAACTCAGTGATCCTCAAGCCATCCGAAAAGTCCCCGCTGACCGCCATCCGCATCGCTGCGCTGGCCGTCGAAGCCGGTATTCCGAAAGGCGTGCTGAACGTCCTGCCGGGCTACGGTCACACCGTCGGCAAGGCCCTGGCCCTGCACAATGATGTAGACACCCTGGTGTTCACCGGTTCGACCAAAATCGCCAAGCAACTGCTGATCTACTCCGGCGAATCGAACATGAAACGCGTCTGGCTCGAAGCCGGCGGCAAGAGCCCGAACATCGTGTTCGCCGATGCGCCGGACCTGCAAGCTGCCGCTGAATCGGCTGCCGGTGCCATCGCCTTCAACCAGGGCGAAGTCTGCACTGCCGGCTCGCGCCTGCTGGTGGAGCGTTCGATCAAGGACAAATTCCTGCCGCTGGTGATCGAGGCACTGAAAACCTGGAAACCGGGCAACCCGCTGGACCCGGCAACCAACGTCGGTGCGCTGGTGGATACCCAGCAGATGAACACCGTGCTGTCCTACATCGAATCCGGCCACACCGACGGCGCCAAACTGGTGGCGGGCGGCAAGCGCATTCTTCAGGAAACCGGTGGCACTTACGTTGAGCCGACGATTTTCGACGGCGTCAGCAACGCGATGAAAATCGCGCAGGAAGAAATCTTTGGCCCAGTGCTGTCGGTGATCACGTTCGATACCGCCGAAGAAGCCATTGCGATTGCCAACGACACCCCTTACGGCTTGGCCGCAGCGGTGTGGACCCAGGATATTTCCAAGGCCCACCTGACCGCCAAGGCACTGCGCGCTGGTAGCGTGTGGGTCAACCAGTATGACGGCGGCGACATGACGGCGCCGTTCGGTGGCTTCAAACAGTCCGGCAACGGTCGTGACAAGTCGCTGCATGCATTCGACAAGTACACCGAGCTGAAGGCGACCTGGATCAAGTTGTAAGCCGTTAAAGGGAGCCTGCCAAATCAGGCTCCCGAATGTACAGAAATCCCTGTGGGAGCAAGCCTTTGTGGTGAGGGGATTTATCCCCGTTCGGCTGCGAAGCAGTCGCAGAACCCATGCACGCGGTGTATCTGATACTCCGTTATTGCAGGTTTTGGGGCCGCTGCGCGACCCAACGGGGATAAATCCCCTCGCCACAAGACTCGCTCCCACAGTGTTTTGTGCTGTACAAAAAATATCCACAGGAGCGTGGGAAATGCGTTGGGCGACTTATTTCGCCGTGTTGGCGTCTGTCTTGAGTGTCGGCCTGGCCTTGGGCGTCAGCATGCCGCTGGTGTCGTTTCGTCTGGAAGGCTGGGGCTATGGCTCGTTCGCCATTGGCGTGATGGCGGCGATGCCCGCCATAGGCGTGCTGTTGGGTGCGAAGGTCTCCAGCCATCTGGCCGCGCGTCTGGGCACGGCCAATCTGATGCGTTTGTGCCTGTGGGCCGGGGCGTTGTCCATCGGTTTGCTGGCGTTGTTGCCGAGCTATCCGATTTGGCTGGCGTTGCGTTTGATGATCGGCGTGATCCTGACCCTTGTGTTCATCCTCGGCGAAAGCTGGATCAACCAGCTTGTGGTGGAAGAGTGGCGCGGGCGATTGGTGGCGTTGTATGGCAGCAGCTACGCGCTGAGTCAGCTGGCCGGGCCGTTGCTGCTTGGCGTACTGGGCACTGAGCACGATTACGGATTCTGGGTCGGCGTCGGTTTGTTGATGGCGGCACCGTTCCTGTTGCTGGGCCGCAGCGGCGCGCCGACCAGTGAAGCCTGCAGCGTGACCTTCAGCGACTTGCTGGGTTTCTGCCGTGGCCTGCCGGCGATTGCCTGGGCGGTGTCGCTGTTCGCCGCGTTCGAAGCGATGATCCTGACGTTGTTGCCGGTGTATTGCCTGCGTCAGGGCTTTACGACGGAAATTGCGTTGGCGATGGTCAGCACGGTGGTGGTGGGTGATGCCTTGCTGCAGTTGCCGATTGGCGCACTGGCCGATCGCTTGTCGCGGCGCACGCTGTTCACCGGGTGTGCGGTGGTCCTGCTGATATCGAGCCTGGCCATCCCGTTGTTGATCGACACGTTGCTGATCTGGCCGTTGTGGGTGTTGTTCGGTGCCAGTGCCGGCGGTTTGTTCACCTTGTCACTGATCCTGATCGGCGAGCGCTATCGCGACGATGCACTGGTGCGCGCCAATGCGCATATCGCGCAGCTGTGGGGTATCGGTTGCCTGGTCGGACCGCTGGCGGCCGGCGCCGGCAGTCAGTGGATCAGCGGGCATGCGTTGCCGCTGCTGATGGCGGCGGGTGCGCTGGGGTTGGTGATTCTGCTGTCACGGCAAGGCGCGTTTGGTGCGGTGCAGCCGGTATAGTTCTGTAGCAGCTGTTACAACATCCGCTCCAGGCCGACCATGCTGCTGAGCCATGAATTGAAATGCTGCCACCAACTTCCGGGTTCTTTGGTCAGTGTGTGCTGTTTGCCATCATCTTCAGTGACCCAGACGATCTGACCCTTTTCCAGCCGGGCGTGATAGCTGAGGGGCGGCGCCATACCCTCCAGTGCCAGTTCGCGCACCCGTCCGGCGAGCTGCGGGTTGTCCACCAGTACCCCGACTTCGGTGTTCCACAGTACCGAGCGCGGGTCGAAATTGAACGAGCCGATGAAGGCTTTCTGTCGGTCGAAAACCATTGCCTTGCTGTGCAGGCTGGATTCGGAACCACGGGAGGTGTTGCTCCCACTGTGGAACAGGCTCGGTCCTCTGCCGCTGCCACCGCTGCCACCGGGCTGGCGGCGTAATTCGAACAATTGCACACCGTGCTCCAGCAAGGCTTTGCGATAAGGCGCGTAACCACCATGCGTGGCCGGTACATCGGTGGCTTCCAGTGAATTGGTCAGCAAACTCACCGACACGCCGGCATCAGCGCGACCGGTCAGGTACACCAGGCCCGGTTGGGCGGGCACGATGTAGGGCGAGACCATGATCAGCTCTTTGCTGACCCCATTGAGTTCGGGCGCCAACTGGGTGGTCAGTATCAGGTGCGGGTCCGGTTCGCCGTCGGCCAGCACCTTGCTTGGTGCGTCCCACAACGCCTGGTTCCAGGCCCAGATCAACTCTCTGCGCCAGACATCCAGGCGCGGGTGAGTGGTATAGGCCATTAACTGCTGATAAAGCGCGTGGTTCTGTTTGCGCGTTTCCTCCAGGGACTCGTCCAGTCGGGTCCGGGTGTTTCTCAGATCCTTGGCTGTCGGCCTGGTCGAGAGAAACTGCTCGATCGGCTTGCTCAGGGCGCTGTTCCAGTACTGGTCGAAGCTATGCCCCAGCTGCTCTGCAACCGGGCCGACACTGAGCATGTCGATGTCGGTGAAATTGAGGTTGGGCTCGGCATCGAAATACTCGTCCCCCAGGTTGCGCCCGCCCACGATCGCTGCGCTGTTGTCTGCGACCCACAGTTTGTTGTGCATGCGTCGGTGTTGCTGCGACAGGTTGAAGAGTCGGCCCATGGTTCGCGTAACGACGGTGCTGCGGCCCAAGTGCAGCGGGTTGAACACCCGGATCTGAATTTTTGGATGTGCGGCAAGGGTCGCGATGATCTGGTCCAGGCCATCGCTGGTGGTGTCGTCGAGCAAAATCCGCACCCGCACGCCGCGGTCGGCGGCGTTGAGCAGTTCGCTCACCAGTATTCGTGTGCTGATGCCGTCGTGGACGATGTAGTACTGCAGGTCGAGGCTGCTTTGGGCTTTGCGAATCAGCTCGGCGCGGGCAGTGAAGGCCTCTGAGCTATCGGAGAGCAAGCGAAAGCCCGATTGACCCTCATGGGGGGCGGCCTGTGCCTGGATCGAACGGCCGAACGCAGAATCGGCGGCCGGCAGGGCCTGACTCGGTTCGCGAGGGACATTGAGTGTCGTACAGCCACCAAGGAGCGAGGCGAGTAACAGAAGAGCAAGCAGGGGCTGTCTGATTCTCACGGAGCGTATTCCGGGGAGTGACGGTTAGCATATGGACGCCGCTTCCCGAAGAAAGGTCAGTCGATTTCCGCCAGCAGTTTGATGGCTGTCGCACCGACCTTGCGCACGGCTTCTTCGATCTGCGGGGTTGTTTTGGCAGCGTAGTTCATCCGCAGGCAATTGCGGTATTTGCCCGAGGCGGAAAAGATACTGCCGACGGCAATCTGTACGCCTTGATCGTGCAGCGCACGATTCAGTTTCAGGGTGTCGAAGCCCTCCGGCAGCTCGACCCAGAGCATGAAGCTGCCTTGGGGGCGACTGGCGCGGGTACCGGCTGGAAAATAGCGGCTGACCCAATCGATCATCACGTCGCGATTGCGTTGGTATTGGGTGCGCATCCGCCGCAAATGCGGTTCGAAATGCCCAGCCTTGAGAAATTCGGCAATCGCGATCTGCGGTTGCGGTGCGGTAGAGCCGGTGCTGATGTATTTCATGTGCAGCACCCGTTCCAGATACCGTCCCGGCGCCACCCAACCGATACGCAGCCCCGGTGCCAGGGTCTTGGAAAAGGAACTGCACAGCAGAACGCGGCCGTCTTCGTCGAAGGATTTGATCGTGCGCGGACGCGGGTAGGTGTAGGCCAGTTCGCCATACACATCGTCCTCGATGATCGCCACGTCGAAACGCTGTGCGAGTGTCAACAACGCGCGTTTGCGCGACTCCGGCATGATGTAGCCCAGCGGGTTGTTGCAGTTGGGGGTCAACTGTATGGCCTTGATCGGCCATTGCTCCAACGCCAGTTCCAACGCATCGAGGCTGATCCCGGTGAGCGGGTCGGTGGGGATTTCCAGGGCTTTCATGCCCAGGCCCTTGAGCGTCTGCATGGCGCCGTGAAAGCTGGGCGAGTCCACGGCGACAATGTCGCCCGGCTCGCAGATGGAGCGGATGCTGGCGGACAGCGCTTCGTGACAACCAGTGGTGATCACCAGGTCGTGAGCAGTCAATTGGCAGCCGGAATCGAGCAGCAGGCGGGCAATCTGTTCGCGCAGTTCGAGGGTGCCGTAGATGTTGTCGTAATACAGACCGGGCATGTCCTGCCGTCGGCTGATTCGCGCCAGATTGCGCAGCAGCGGTTTCATGGTCGGCGTGGTGATGTCCGGCATGCCGCGACCCAGTTGCACCACATCCTTGCGTGGCACCGCGCGGATCAGTTCCAGTACTTGATCCCACTGGGAAATGTCCACCGGACGTTGCGCCGGGCGGCCAATGGCCGGAAGCTCCGGCAGTTCACGACCCACCGGTACGAAGTAGCCCGACTTGGGTTTGGGTGTCGCCAGGCCGCTGTCTTCCAGCACGCGATACGCCTGCTGCACCGTGCTCAGGCTGACGCCGTGCTCAACACTTAACGCCCGCACCGACGGCAGCCGGTCGCCGGGGCGATAGAAGCCCTGTTCGATACGCGTGCCGAGCAGTTCGGCGAGGTTGACGTAAAGGGTCATGGCGCAGTCTCGGTGTGGGTGATTCGGTTGACCAGTACAGATGGGGCGAAAATAGGGGATTCAGACGCTGAAATGCAAAATCTGTATGGAATTAATACAGTCTCGTTGAATCTGTAATGCTTTTTGCCGTCGACGCATCATGAAAGCTCTGGCTACCCAAGTAAACAGGAGCAATCAAAATGAACGGCTTGAGCGATGTGCGGCTGACGTTACACAGTCAGGAACTGGCGGCAGGGCAAAACAACGGTGCACGCGAGGCGGTCATGCGCAACGCACCGTCCGGCCTGAGTCGCTGGGGTCTGTTCTGGCATCGTCTGCACACGCGCAAGGCATTGCTGGAGCTCACGCCCGAGCAGCTTAAGGACGTCGGGTTGAGTCGGGAGCAGGCGCGGGAGGAGGGGCTTAAACCGTTTTGGCGGATTTGAGTCGACCCCATCGCGAGCAGGCTCGCTCCCACAGGTGATCTGTGGCGTTCACAAATCCATTGTGGGAGCGAGCCTGCTCGCGATGAGGCCAGTACAGGCACAGAAAATGTATCAGACCAACTCTTTAAGCCGATGCCACAACATCCCCAGCGCCAACAACGGCGAGCGCAAATGCTTGCCGCCAGGAAAGGTGATATGCGGCACCTTGGCAAACAGATCAAACCCTCCACCCTGCTGGCCACTGATAGCTTCAGCCAACAACTTCCCCGCGAGGTGCGTGGCGTTCACGCCATGACCGGAATAAGCCTGGGCGTAATACACATTCGGCTGATCCTTGAGTCGCCCGATCTGCGGCAGACGGTTGGCGCCGATGCCGATCATCCCGCCCCATTGATAGTCGATCTTGACCCCGGCCAGTTGCGGGAAAACCTCCAGCATCTTCGGCTGCATGTAGGCGGCGATGTCCTTCGGGTCGCGACCTGAGTAATGGCAGGCGCCGCCGAACAGCAAGCGTCGGTCCGCCGAGAGCCGGTAGTAATCCAGTGCCACCCGTTGATCGCAGACCGCCATGTTCTGCGGCAGTAGCGAGTGTGCCAGCGCTTCACTCAAGGGTTCGGTGGCGATGATGTAGCTGCCGGCGGGCAGCACCTTGCCGCCGAGTTCGGGATTGAGTTCATTGAGGTAGGCGTTGCAGCCCAGCACCAGCGTCTTGGCGCGGACCGAACCTTGGGCGGTGTAGACCTTGACCTCCGGGCCATAATCGATGCGGGTGACTGCCGATTGTTCGAACAGCTTCACCCCCAACTGCTGGGCGGCGGCCGCTTCGCCCAATGCCAGGTTCAGCGGATGCAGGTGCCCTGAGCCCATATCGATCAAACCGCCGACGTAACGGTCGGAACCCACTACGGAATGCATTTCACTGGCTTGTAGCAGACGGGTTTCGTAACGGTAACCGAGACTGCGCAACTCTTCGGCGTCCTCGGCAAAACCTTCGAGGTCCCGGGGCTTGTTGGCCAGGTCGCAATAGCCCCACGTGAGGTCGCAAGGGATCTGAAAACGCTCGACGCGCTGTCGGACGATTTCCACCGCTTCCAGGCCCATGAGTTTCATCTGACGCACGCCGTCCGCACCGACCACGTTGGCGAACTGATCGAGGCCATGGCCGACGCCACGAATCAACTGTCCGCCATTGCGTCCGCTGGCGCCCCAACCGATTTTGTGGGCTTCAAGCAGGATCACACTGAAGCCGCGTTCGGCCAGTTCGAGCGCCGTGTTCAACCCGGAGAACCCGCCACCGACCACGCACACGTCAGCCACCAGATCGCCTGTGAGCACCGGATGATCGGGCTGCGGCAAGCTGCTGGCGGCGTAGTAAGAAGCAGGATGCTGGTGGTTCGGGGCAGGTTGCTGAGCACGGGCATTCATGTGCGTGTTCCTGATTCTTGTGTTTAGAAAATTTGACGGAGCATAAGCCGGACCTTCGGATACCGGCAACACTGGTCGGTTGGTGCTGTCTGGATCGGGGCTTTTGCGTCAGAATCCCGCTCTATTCCGCTTTTGGTCAACGCTTCGATGAGCTGCAACAGTCAGAAAATTCGCACGCTACGGCAGCAAATTCCCTCGTTCGAGTGCGTGCCCGGCTGCCATGACTGCTGTGGGCCGGTGACCACCTCGCCGGAAGAAATGTCCCGCCTGCCGCGCAAGACCCGGGCCGAGCAAGATGCTGCGATGGATGAGCTCAATTGCGTTCACCTGGGGCCCAACGGCTGCACCGTGTATGACGAGCGGCCCCTTATCTGTCGACTATTCGGCACCACCAAGACCTTGCCGTGCCCGAATGGGCGGGGGCCGGTGGAGCTGATTCATCCGCGGGTTGAAAAGCAGATTCATGAGTACATGGCTTCGACGCGGCAGGTGCTGGTCTAAGGAATGACCGAGTTGCCTGTAATCGCTAGCAGGCTAGCTCCCACACTGGATCTGTGTCATGCACAGAATGTGTGTCCGCTGAAGATCAACTGTGGGAGCTAGCCTGCTAGCGATGGGGTCTGAACAGACGCCACAAGTCTCAATCCGGAATCGGCAGGTTCAAGCTCTCTTTCACTTCTTCCATCACGATGTAGCTCTTGGATTCGCGCACATGCGGCAGCTTGAGCAGGATGTCGCCCAGCAACTTGCGATACGAGGCCATCTCGGAAATCCGCGCCTTCACCAGATAGTCGAAATCCCCTGACACCAAATGGCACTCCAACACGTGGGGAAGTTTCAGGACCGCGCGTCGGAACTCTTCGAAAGTATCGCCGGATTTGTAGTCGAGGCTGATTTCGACGAACACCAGAAGACTGCCCTTGAGGTGCTGCGGATTGAGCCGGGCGTTGTAGCCCATGATGATCCCTTCGCGCTCCAGTCGCCGGACCCGCTCGGTACATGGCGTGGTCGAGAGCCCGACCTTTTCCCCCAGCTCGGTGAAGGAGATGCGTCCGTCCGCTTGTAGGATCCGCAGGATGTTGCGGTCGATCTTGTCCAGCTCACGTTTGGTCTGAGTGTTGGTACGCATAGGGGATGCGCCTCCGTGAAAAGCGTTTTTGCCGAGAATTCTCGCCAAATATAGGCACTTATATAGTGAAAAGCACTGCCTAATCTTTTTTACACTGCGCACATCAATGCTCGACAACTACGAACGTCAGCGGCAAGCCGCGATGAGGGATATGAAAATGCGCGTTATGGTCTTGGGTAGCGGCGTCATCGGTACCACCAGTGCTTACTATCTGGCGCGTGCCGGATTTGAAGTGGTGGTCGTGGACCGTCAGCCGGCCGCTGCCATGGAGACCAGTTTCGCCAACGCCGGGCAGGTTTCGCCGGGTTATGCCTCGCCATGGGCCGCGCCGGGCGTGCCGCTCAAGGCCATCAAGTGGCTGTTGCAGCGCCACGCGCCGCTGGCGATCAAGGCCACCGCCGACATCGACCAATACCTGTGGATGGCGCAGATGCTGCGCAACTGCACCGCCAACCGTTATGCGGTGAACAAAGAGCGCATGGTCCGCCTGTCCGAGTACAGCCGTGACTGCCTCGACGAATTGCGTGCCGAAACCGGTATCGCCTACGAAGGCCGCAGCCTCGGTACTACCCAACTGTTCCGCACCCAGGCTCAACTCGACGGCGCCTGGAAAGACATCGCCGTGCTGAAAGAGTCCGGCGTGCCGTTCGAACTGCTCGACCGTGCCGGCATTGCCCGCGTCGAACCGGCCCTGGCCAGCGTCACCGACATCCTCGCCGGTGCCCTGCGCCTGCCGAACGACCAGACCGGCGATTGCCAGATGTTCACCACCCGCCTGGTCGAAATGGCGACCAAACTGGGTGTGGAATTCCGCTTCGACCAGGACATTCAGCGTCTCGACTACGCCGGTGATCGCATCAACGGCGTATGGATCGACGGCAAGCTGGAAACCGCTGATCGCTACGTGCTGGCCCTGGGCAGCTACTCGCCGCAACTGCTCAAGCCGCTGGGGATCAAGGCGCCGGTGTATCCGCTCAAGGGTTATTCCTTGACCGTACCGATCACCAACCCGGCGATGGCCCCGACTTCGACTATTCTCGACGAGACCTACAAGGTCGCGATCACCCGTTTCGACAACCGCATCCGCGTCGGTGGCATGGCTGAAATAGCCGGTTTTGACCTGTCGCTGAACCCGCGTCGGCGCGAAACCCTGGAGATGATCGTCAACGACCTCTATCCTCAGGGCGGCGATCTGGCCCAGGCGAGTTTCTGGACCGGTCTGCGTCCGACCACCCCGGACGGCACACCGATCGTGGGTGCTACGCCGTTCAGCAATCTGTTTTTGAACACGGGTCACGGCACGCTTGGTTGGACCATGGCGTGCGGTTCCGGTCGCTTGCTGGCCGATCTGATGGCGAAGAAAACACCGCAGATCAGCGCCGAAGGCCTCGATATTTCCCGTTATGGAAAAAAACTTCAGGAGTCTGCAAAACATGTCAATCCAGCGCCAGCTCACCAATGAGCGCATGAGCCAGATCGTAGTCCACAGCGGTACCGTGTATCTGGCAGGGCAGGTCGGCGACGATATGAACGCCGGGATTGAACAGCAGACCCGTGAAACGCTTGCCAACATCGAGCGTTTGCTGGATCTGGCCGGGACCGACAAGAGCCGCCTGCTGTCGGTAACGATTTACTTGAAAGACATTGATGCACACTTCGAAGGCATGAACGCAGTCTGGGACAAGTGGCTGCCAAAAGGCGTCGCACCGGCCCGTGCCACCGTTGAATCGAAGTTGTGCGAACCGCAAATCCTGGTTGAGCTGTCGGTTGTCGCCGCTCTGCCATAAACCCGTCAGAAAGATCCCTCTCCCGGTGCTACTGGCGGTTCACGCCGTCAGCCAGCGCCGGTTTTTCTTCCCATGACCGCCTAGAAGTCTGCCGCCATGCGTCCAGCCCGTGCCCTGATCGACCTTCAAGCCCTGCGTCACAACTACCAAATCGCCCGTGAAGTCACGGGGGCCAAGGCCCTCGCGGTGATCAAGGCCGATGCCTACGGCCATGGCGCGGTGCGTTGCGCCCAGGCGCTGGAAGCCGAAACAGACGGTTTCGCCGTAGCCTGTATCGAAGAAGCGTTGGAGCTGCGAGCCGCGGGCATTCGTGCGCCGGTGTTGTTGCTGGAAGGTTTTTTCGAAGCCGATGAGCTGTCGCTGATCGTCGAGCATGACTTCTGGTGCGTGGTGCATTCGCTGTGGCAGCTCGAAGCCATCGAGAACGCTGCACTGAGCAAACCGATCACGGTCTGGCTCAAACTCGATTCGGGCATGCATCGGGTGGGCTTGCATCCAAAGGATTATCAGGCGGGCTATCAACGGCTGCTGGCCAGCGGCAAGGTGGCGAAGATTGTTCTGATGAGCCACTTCGCCCGGGCCGATGAGTTGCACAGTCAGGCCAGTGTCGAGCAGGTCGCGGTGTTCGAAGCGGCGCGTCAGGGCTTGTCGGCGGAGATCAGCCTGCGCAATTCGCCGGCAGTACTCGGTTGGCCGCAGATTCCAAGTGATTGGGTTCGCCCGGGCATCATGCTCTACGGCGCGACTCCGTTTGAAGAACCCAATGCCGTGGCGTCCCGCCTGCAACCGGTGATGACCCTCGAATCGAAAGTGATTTGCGTGCGTGAACTGCCGGCCGGCGAGCCGATCGGTTACGGCGCCAAATTCATCACCCAGAAACCGATGCGTGTGGGCGTGGTGGCCATGGGTTACGCCGATGGCTACCCACGTCAGGCACCGACCGGTACGCCAGTATTGGTCGCCGGGCAGCGCAGCCAGTTGATTGGCCGGGTGTCGATGGACATGCTCTGCATCGACCTGACCGATGTGCCGCAAGCCGGCCTCGGTTCGACCGTCGAGTTGTGGGGCAAAAACATTCTCGCCAGTGACGTAGCCGCGGCCGCGGACACGATTCCTTACCAGATCTTCTGCAACCTGCGCCGGGTGCCAATGCTCTATTCCGGGGCTTAGGTCAAAGCGCCCCGACCGAAAGTCGCTTCATCGAACAGGATTCAGGTCCAAGTGTTGTAAATACTGAACGCTGTCGCCATGATAACGCTCATATTTCAACAACCTGAATCCCTGGAGGCGCAAGCTTGGACGTCGGTGAACGACTGCAATCCATCCGTAAGCTCAAAGGACTTTCCCAGCGTGAACTCGCCAAGCGCGCGGGCGTCACCAACAGCACCATTTCGATGATCGAGAAGAACAGCGTCAGCCCCTCGATCAGTTCGCTGAGGAAAGTACTGGGCGGGATTCCCATGTCCATGGTCGAGTTCTTTTCCGAAGAGATCCTGCAGGAAAAACCGACTCAGATCGTCTACAAAGCCAACGAGCTGATCGATATTTCCGATGGCGCAGTGACCATGAAACTGGTCGGCAGGGCTCATCCGAGCCGGGCCATCGCGTTCCTCAATGAAATCTACCCGCCAGGCGCCGACACCGGTGAGGAGATGCTCACCCATGAGGGCGAGGAAACCGGGATTCTGCTCGAAGGTCGACTTGAACTGGTGGTAGGGCTTGAAACTTTTGTGCTCGAAGCCGGCGACAGCTACTACTTTGAAAGTACTAAACCGCACCGTTTCCGTAATCCGTTCGATGCGCCAGCGCGACTAATCAGCGCAGCGACTCCAGCGAATTTCTAATAAAAGAGGCGTCCGGCGAGCATTGCGCAGGTGCCCGAGTTGTTTTTTCGCCACGCATAAGACCCCTCCGACTTTAGGGTTGTTTCAGTGTGGCGGGCTTCCCGTTATACTTGCGCCCGCCTGCGAACCGTGGCCG
This sequence comes from Pseudomonas sp. PDM10, assembly GCF_014852295.1. Classification (NCBI taxonomy): domain Bacteria; kingdom Pseudomonadati; phylum Pseudomonadota; class Gammaproteobacteria; order Pseudomonadales; family Pseudomonadaceae; genus Pseudomonas; species Pseudomonas sp. PDM10. The sequence goes on from NZ_JACVBJ010000003.1 coordinate 309,363, forward strand.
TGGGCGTGACTAGCCACCATTGAGGGTGAACGCGTGAATCTAATTATGAAAATGCTGGCCGTACCAGCAACCGTATTGGCCCTTTGGGCAGTCAGCGCACAAGCTGCGACCAACGACGATATTGCTAAACGCCTTGAGCCAGTCGGCCAGGTTTGCGTTCAGGGTAAAGAGTGCAAGGGGATGGAAGTCGCTGCTTCTGCGGGTGGCGGCGGTGGTGCCAAAACGCCTGACGAAGTGATTGCCAAACATTGCAACGCTTGCCACGGCACCGGCCTGTTGGGCGCGCCGAAAATCGGTGATGCTGCCGCTTGGGGCGAGCGCGCCAAGAAGGAAGGCGGTGTTGACGGCCTGCTGGCGAAAGCCATCTCCGGCCTCAATGCAATGCCTCCAAAAGGCACCTGCGCCGATTGCGCAGACGCCGAACTCAAAGGCGCGATCCAGAAGATGTCCGGCCTGAAATAAGCCTTCATCTTCATCAAAAAGCCGCTTTCGAGCGGCTTTTTTGTGCCTGCGATTTTCGCCCGAGACTGTTCATTGCAGCAAAGACCCGGCAAGCTCGGTCCAACCCCAATTCACGGAATGTAAGGGAGGATCAGATGGTGCAGCTGTGTTCTATCGAGCAAGCGGTCGATGATGTCTTGGCACGGTTGCCGGCGCATATCCACATGGGGCTGCCCCTAGGTCTGGGCAAACCCAACCACTTCGTCAACGCGCTGTTTCAACGCATCGCGCAGTTGCCCGAGCGGCAGCTGACGATCTACACCGCCCTGTGCCTGGGCCGTCCTTCCTTGGGCGACGGTTTGCAAAAGCGCTTTCTCGAGCCCTTCATCGAGCGGGTTTTTGGCGACTATCCGGAACTGGATTTCCTGGCCGACCTGCGTCGTGACAGCCTGCCGCCCAACATCCATGTCCAGCAATTCTTCATGCAGCCTGGCAGCCTGCTCCACAGCGCACAGGCCCAGCAGGATTACGTCAGCAGCAATTACAGCCACGCCGCTCGAGACATCAATGCCGCCGGGTTGAACTTGGTGGCGCAATTGGTGGCGAGCCACAGCGAACACCCCGATCGCCTGAGCCTGAGCTGCAACCCGGACATCACCCTCGACCTGTTCCCCATGATCGCCAAGCGTCGGGCGGCGGGGGAAACGATCCTGCTGGTGGGCCAGGTGCACAACGATTTGCCGTACATGCCGGGCGATGCCGAAATCGCTATCGACACGTTCGACCTGCTGATCGACGAGAAGGACAGCACCACGCTGTTCTCCACGCCGAACATGCCGGTGGGTTTCCAGGATCACTTCATCGGGCTGCACGCCAGCACGCTGGTGCGCGACGGCGGCACCTTGCAGATCGGCATCGGCGCCATGGGTGATGCCCTGACCGCTGCGCTGCTGGCGCGGCAGGCCGACAATGACGGTTACAAGGGGTTGCTGGCGGAGGTGAATCTCAGCCAGTGGGCGCAACTCATCGACCGCGAAGGCGGCGTCGAACCCTTTGCCAAGGGCCTTTACGGTTGCAGCGAAATGTTCGTCAACGGCTTGCTGGTGCTGGCTGACGCCGGGATCGTGCGGCGCAAGGTCTACCCCGATGTGCCAACCCAGCAACAGGCGAATGCCGGCACGCTGGATGAAGCCGCGCAGACTGATGGCATCTCGGTGCATGGCGGTTTCTTCCTTGGGCCGCGCAGTTTCTATGAGCGCCTGCGCGAGTTGCCGCAGAGCAAGCGGCTCGAATTCAACATGACCCGCATCAGCTTCATCAATGAGCTCTACGGTCAGGAAGAACTCAAACGCTTGCAGCGCCTCGATGCGCGCTTCATCAACACCGTGTTCACCATGACCTTGCTGGGGGCAGGCGTGGCCGATCAGCTCGAAGACGGGCGAGTACTTAGCGGTGTCGGCGGGCAGTACAACTTCGTTGCGCAAGGCCATGCACTGGACGGGGCGCGTTCGGTGTTGCTGCTGCGTAGCTGGCGCGAATCGGGCGGTGAGGTCAGTTCGAACATCGTCTGGGAGTACGGCCATTGCACGATCCCGCGACACCTGCGAGACATTGTGGTCACGGAGTACGGCATCGCCGACCTGCGGGGCAAGACCGACGCGGCGGTGATCGAGGCGTTGCTGAACATCAGCGACTCACGTTTCCAGCCGGGGTTGATCGAACAGGCTCAGGCCGTCGGCAAGTTACCGAAGAATTTCCGTATTGATCCACGGTTCGCCGACAACAGTCCGCAGCGCTTGCAGGCCATCCAGGCGCGGCATCCGCAGTTGTTTCCGGAATATCCGTTGGGCTGTGATTTCACCGCTGAGGAGAAGGATCTATTGCGGGCCCTGAATTGGCTGAAGAGCAAATTCAAGCTCACGGAGATTCTGGAACTGGGCAAGGCAGCGCTGGATGCGCCGGAGCCTTCATCGTTTCCCGAACATCTGGAGCGAATGCAGCTGACCAACCCGGAAGGGCTGAAAGAGGATTTGTTTCAACGGCTACTGCTCACCGGCCTCAAAGCCACCGCACAGTAACAGCCAACAAAAAACCACTGTGGGAGCCAGCCTGCTGGCGATGGCGTCGTATCAGTCTAAACCTTCATGACTGATAGACGGCCATCGCCAGCAGGCTGGCTCCCACAGGGGAAATGCGGTGTTGCAGGCTATTCGATGAAGGTCACGACGCCGCCAGCCAGCGACTGAACGCGGGCCAGGGATTCAACGCGATAACCCTGCGCATCCAGTTCCGCACGGCCGCCCTGGAACGACTTCTCGATCACGATCCCCAAACCCGCCACAGTCGCGCCGGCCTGTTTGATGATCGAGATCAGCGCTTGGGACGCCTTACCGTTGGCCAAAAAGTCATCGATGATCAGCACGCGGTCGCTGCTGGTCAGGTGGCGCGGGGAGATCGCCACGGTGCTTTCGGTCTGCTTGGTGAAGGAGTAAACGGTCGCCGACAGCAGGTTTTCGGTCAGGGTCAGGGACTGATTCGTTTCCCGAACATCTGGAGCGAATGCAGCTGACCAGCCCGGAAGGGCTGAAAGAGGATTTGTTTCAACGGCTACTGCTCACCGGCCTCAAAGCCACCGCACAGTAACAGCCAACAAAAAACCCCTGTGGGAGCCAGCCTGCTGGCGATGGCGTCGTATCAGTCAAAACCTTCATGACTGACAGACGGCCATCGCCAGCAGGCTGGCTCCCACAGGGGAAATGCGGTGTTGCGGGTTACTCGATGAAGGTCACGACGCCGCCAGCCAGCGACTGAACTCGGGCCAGGGATTCAACGCGATAACCCTGCGCATCCAGTTCCGCACGGCCGCCCTGGAACGACTTCTCGATCACGATCCCCAAACCCGCCACGGTAGCGCCGGCCTGTTTGATGATCGAGATCAGCGCTTGCGACGCCTTACCGTTGGCCAAAAAGTCATCGATGATCAGCACGCGGTCACTGCTGGTCAGGTGGCGCGGGGAGATCGCCACGGTGCTTTCGGTTTGTTTGGTGAACGAGTAAACGGTCGCCGACAGCAGGTTTTCGGTCAGGGTCAGGGACTGATGCTTGCGCGCAAAAATCACCGGCACACCGAGGTTCAGGCCGGTCATGATTGCCGGCGCGATGCCCGAGGCTTCGATGGTGACGATCTTGGTGATGCCCGAGTCCTTGAACAGCGAGGCGAATTCGTCGCCGATCAGCTTCATCAGGGCCGGGTCGATCTGGTGGTTCAGAAAGGCGTCGACTTTCAGGACCTGGTCGGAAAGCACGATGCCTTCTTCGCGAATTTTCTTGTGCAGTGCTTCCATGAAGCTTTCCTCTAAGGACGGCTATGCGTCTAAGGCTGGTTAAAAAGTAGTCGATTCTAGCGCTTTAACATCGCGCGTATATCCGCCAATGCGGTATTGCCGCGAACGGCTTTGACTTCAACGGGCGTGTCGTCGGTGCCTTCCCAGGCCAGGTCGTCCGGCGGCAACTCATCGAGGAAGCGGCTCGGCGCGCAATCGATGATCTCGCCGTATTGCTTACGCTTGGCGGCGAAGGTGAAGGCCAGCGTCTGACGCGCCCGGGTAATTCCAACGTAGGCCAAGCGACGTTCTTCTTCGATGGTGTCGGCTTCGATGCTGGAACGGTGCGGAAGGATTTCCTCTTCCATGCCCATGATGAACACGTAAGGGAATTCCAGACCCTTGGAGGCGTGCAGGGTCATCATCTGCACACCTTCGGCGCCGTCTTCCTCTTCCTGCTGACGTTCCAGCATGTCACGCAGGACGAGTTTGCCGATGGCGTCTTCGACGGTCATCTCGCCTTCTTCGTCTTTCTCGAGGGTGTTCTTCAACGCCTCAATCAGGAACCAGACGTTACCCATGCGGTAATCGGCGGCCTTGTCGCTAGAGCTGTTGGTGCGCAGCCAGTTCTCGTAGTCGATGTCCATGACCATGCTGCGCAGCGCCGAGATCGGGTCTTCGCCGGCGCACTGCTCGCGGACTTTGTCCATGAAGCGCTTGAAGCGCGACAGACGATCGGTGAAGCGCGTGTCCAGATGTTCGCCCAGGCCGATTTCGTCGGTGGCGGCGTACATCGAGATTTTGCGTTCGGTGGCGTAGTTGCCAAGCTTTTCCAGCGTGGTCGAACCGATCTCCCGGCGTGGGACGTTGATCACCCGCAGGAAGGCGTTGTCGTCGTCAGGGTTCACGATCAGGCGGAAGTAGGCCATCAGGTCTTTCACTTCCTGACGTCCGAAAAAGCTGTTGCCGCCGGACAGGCGATACGGAATCTGGTGGTGTTGCAGCTTCAGCTCGATCAGCTTGGCCTGGTAGTTACCGCGGTACAGGATCGCGAAATCGCTGTAGGGCCGATCCGTGCGCAAGTGCAGGGTCAGCAGTTCCACGGCCACGCGCTCGGCTTCGGCGTCTTCGTTGCGGCAACGGATCACGCGGATCTCGTCGCCGTGACCCATCTCGCTCCACAGCTGCTTTTCGAATTCGTGCGGGTTGTTTGAGATCAGCACGTTGGCGCAGCGCAAAATGCGGCTTGTGGAGCGGTAGTTTTGCTCGAGCATCACCACTTTCAGGGACGGGTAATCGTCCTTGAGCAGCATCAGGTTTTCCGGCCGCGCGCCGCGCCAGGCATAGATCGACTGGTCGTCATCGCCCACCACGGTGAACTGATTGCGTATGCCAATGAGCAACTTCACCAGCAAATACTGGCTGGCGTTGGTGTCCTGGTATTCGTCCACCAGCAGGTAGCGGACTTTGTTCTGCCATTTTTCGAGGATGTCGGCGTGTTCCTGGAACAGCTTCACCGGCAGCAGGATCAGGTCGTCGAAGTCCACCGCGTTGAACGCCTTGAGCGTGCGCTGATAGTGGGTGTAGACGATGGCGGCGGTCTGTTCCTTGGGGTTGCGCGCGTTTTCCAGGGCTTCGGGCGGCAGGATCAGGTCGTTTTTCCACGAGCCGATCATGTTCTTGATCTCGTCGACACCGTCGTCGCCCGAGTATTCCTTCTGCATGATGTCGGTCATCAAGGCTTTGACGTCGGTCTCGTCGAAGATCGAGAAACCCGGCTTGTAGCCCAGCCGCACGTGTTCCTTGCGGATGATGTTCAGGCCCAGATTGTGGAAGGTGCAGACGGTCAGGCCGCGGCCTTCGCCGCCCTTGAGCAGGGTGCCGACCCGTTCCTTCATCTCGCGCGCGGCCTTGTTGGTAAAGGTCATGGCGACGATGTACTGGGCGCGAATGCCACAGTTCTGGATCAGATGCGCAATTTTGCGGGTGATCACGCTGGTCTTGCCGGAGCCTGCACCGGCGAGCACCAAAAGAGGGCCGCCGACGTAGCTCACGGCTTCTTGCTGCCGGGGATTGAGTCGGGACATACGAAATCAGGGAGTCGTTTGCGAAATGGGCCGGCATTTTAACAGGCTCAGCGAATTGTGCTGCTCTCTCCGACTTGTGACGCAGCACGCTATCTATATTTGCCGGTTTTGATACTTTCACGCAGGATGCGCGATGAATGTGCGTCTATTGTTCATGTTCAAGATACAAAGCCGCGTTTGATAACCGGGGTCATTTGGTCATTGGTTACCGGCGCTGCATAATGCCCGCCGCCTACATCTTTGCAGAGTCTAGGGAGCTAGCTTGTCTACGCCTGTCGAACCCTTGCGTTTGCTGCTACTGGCCGAAGAGCCAGCGTGGGCAGCGTTGTTGCGCGAGTGCCTGGCTCCGATGGGGAGCTCGACCGTGCTGATCAGCGCGCCGAGCTGGGAGTCGGTCAGCAGTCTGTTCGATGACAACCGCGGTGCGGTGTTGTTGACGATTCCAGCGCTTCAACCTCTACCTGGCCGTTGCAGCCTGCCGACGGTATTGCTGCTCGAACATGAGCCGTTGTTGCCGCCCGATGGGGTGAGTGACTGGCTGGTGCGCGATGTACTCGATCCCGGCATGTTGCGCCGTTGCCTGCGGCATGTGCGCGAACGTGGCCTGCTGGAAAACACCCTGCAGCGCCTGGCCGAGCAGGACCCGCTGACCGGCATCGCCAACCGCCAGGGTTTCCAGACCTTGCTGGCGGCACGCTTGGCGGAAAACGACGGCCGCGGCCTGGCCCTCGGTCACCTTGATCTCGACAACTTCCGTCACGCCAACGATGCCCTCGGCCACCAGGCCGGTGACCGGTTGATCCTGCAAGTGGTCGCGCGGCTGAAAAGCCAGCTTGAGGCCAGCGATCAACTGGCCCGACTGGGCAGTGATGAGTTCGCCCTGCTGATCGACACCCGCCGTGCGCCTCAGCGCGCCGAATGGATGGCCGAACGCATTACCGAAGCCCTGTCCGAACCCTATTGGGTCGACGGCGAAAGCCTGTTGATCGGCTCCAGCCTGGGCATCGCCCACGCCCGGGCTCAGGCCGGCGCGGACCCATTGATGTGGCACGCACACATCGCCATGCAACAAGCCAAAAGTACTCAGGGCTGCACTTTTCACATCTTCAACGAACGCATCAATCGCAATGCCCGCAGCATGGCCGATCTCGAAAGCGAGCTGCGCCGGGCGTTGCGCCGGGATGAACTGGAACTGCATTACCAGCCTCGCCTGAACCTTGAGGACGGGCAGATCGTCGGCCTCGAAGCCTTGGTGCGCTGGCGCCATGCCGAGCGTGGCTTGCTGCCTCCGAGCGAATTCGTGCCGCTGGCCGAGCAAAGCGGCTTGATTGTGCCGCTGGGTTACTGGGTGATTTCCCGCGCATTACGCGACATGCAAGCGTTGCGCGAGCGGGGTTTGCCGGCGTTGCACATGGCGATCAACCTGTCGTTCCGGCAGTTTCAGGACAGCCAGTTACTCGCGACACTGAGTCGGCTGATTGCCGAGCGCGGTGTCGAGGCGCAATGGCTCGAGTTCGAACTGACTGAAACCGCGGTGATGCGCCGCAGCGATCTGGTGAAGCAGACCATGGATGCGTTGGGGCGTCTGGGTGTGCGCTTTTCCCTGGACGACTTCGGCACCGGTTTCTCTTCGTTCGTGCACCTCAACAGCCTGCCGATTACCTTGCTGAAGATTGACAAGAGCTTTGTCGGCGGCATGGAACAGCGCGAAGAGAATCGCAAACTGGTCCACGCGATGATCAATCTGGCGCACAACCTCAATCTTGAAGTGGTCGCCGAAGGCGTAGAAACGCCGGAGCAACTGGATCTGTTGCGCGGGTTTGGCTGCGATCAGGTGCAGGGCTATCTGATCAGCAAGCCGTTGCCGTTGGCGGAGTTGGTTGAGTACTTGACCTTCGGTAGTAACCAGCAGCCCGCCCTGGAAGTCGTGAACTAACCCAAAACCCCTGTAGGAGTGAGCCTGCTCGCGATAGCGGTGTGTCAGTCAACATCGTTGTTAACTGACACACCGCTATCGCGAGCAGGCTCGCTCCCACAGGGGATTTCGGTTTCCACAGGGGGTTCTAGTCAGGCTGTGCGACCGGGAAACTATTCCGCGGCGCTACCTCCTGCCGAATCATCCGCGTCATCTTCCACTCAAACGCCCACGTCAGACTCACCGCCGCGCACGCCAGTCCCAGCGCCAATCCCCACCAGACGCCTGTCGGCCCCCAATTCAAATGGAAGGCCATCCACCAGGCGGCTGGCGCGCCAATCAGCCAATAACAGCCCAAACCCACCAGGAACGTGGTCTTGGCATCCTTGAGTCCGCGAATGCAGCCCATGGCGATGGTTTGCGTGCCGTCGAACAGCTCGAACCACGCGGCGACCGCCAACAGGCTCACGGCCAGGTTGATGACGTCGCGAAACGCCGGATCGTTGTGGTCCAGGAACAAACCGATCAACTGATTCGGCAGCAACCAGAAGACCATGGCGAAGGCAAGCATCGCCGCCGCGCCAAAAGCGATGCCGACCCGTCCCGCCAGCCGTGCATTCAGCAGCTGCCCGGCGCCGTAGTGCTGCCCGATGCGCATGGTGATCGCATAGGAAATCCCCGCCGGAACCATGAACGCCACCGAAACGATTTGCAGGGCGATCTGGTGTGCGCCCAGTTGCGTACTGCCCATGGTGCCCATGCACAGCGCGGCGAACGCAAACAGCCCGACTTCCACCGCGTAGGTGCCACCAATCGGCAGGCCCAGGCGCCACAGTTCCTTCAGATACTGACGGTTAGGCCGCGACAGGCCTTGGCGCAAGGGGTAAGCGTCATAAGCCGGATGCCGACGGATGTGCCAGGCCAGCGCCAGCGCCATGCAGTTGGCGACGATAGCGGTGACCAGCCCGATGCCCATCAGCCCCAGTTTCGGCAGACCGAACATGCCGGTAATCAATGCGTAATTGAGCAGGAAGTTGGCCACGGTGCCGCCGAGGCTGATGACCATCACCGGTGTTGCCCGGCCGATGGCGCTGGTGAAGCCGCGCAGGGCCATGAAGCTCAGGTAGCCGGGCAGGGCGAACGGCAGGATCAGCAGGAACTGCCCGGCCGCGTGGACGTTGGTTTCGGTCTGGCCGAACAGCAGCAACACCGGTTTGAGGTTCCACAGCAGCAGACCGGCCACCAACGCCATCAACCACGCCAGCCATAACCCGGCCTGGGTCAGCCTGGCGGCGCCGACGATGTCGCCAGCACCCTGACGGATCGCCACGAGGGTGCCGACCGCCGCAATGACGCCAATGCAAAAGATCGACACGAACGAGTAAGTGGCGGCGCCCAAACCACCCCCGGCCAACGCTTCGGGACTCAGGCGCGCCATCATCAAAGTGTCGGTGAGGACCATCAGCATGTGCGCCAACTGCGAGGCAATCAACGGCCCCGCCAGCCGCAGGATGGCCCAGAGTTCGGTACGTGCTGGATGCTGCATGGTCATCACGCTCGATAATTAAAGAGGGACAGGAAAGCGTCGATTCTCGGCGCTCTACGGGGTTTTCACAAAGGGATAAAAAGGATGGGTTGCATGATTCAAACTCATGCTGGAAGTTTCTGCTAGGGTGACCGAATCCCGCTATAGGAGCTTTCCGAATGTCCCGTCGTCTTCCTCCCTTGTATGCCCTGCGCGCATTCGAAGCGGCGGCGCGGCACAGTTCGTTTACCCGTGCGGCCGAAGAACTGTCGATCACCCAAAGCGCGGTCAGTCGGCACATTCGTACGCTCGAAGAGCATTTTGCCTGTCGGCTGTTTCACCGCAGTGGGCGCAATCTGCAACTGACCGAATCGGCGCGGTTGATCCTGCCCGGCATTCGCGAAGGCTTCACCGCCCTGGAGCGGGCCTGCAATACCTTGCGCGCCGAAGATGACATCCTGCGCATGAAAGCGCCGTCGACCCTGACCATGCGTTGGCTGCTGGCACGGCTCAGCCGCTTTCGGCACCTGCAACCGGGCAACGAGGTTCAGTTGACCAGCGCCTGGATGGACGTCGACTCGGTGGACTTCAACCATGAACCATTCGACTGCGCCGTCATCCTCAGCAACGGTAATTTCCCACCGGACTGGGAGACGAGTTTCCTGTTCCCGGAAGAGCTGATTCCAGTCGGCGCGCCGAATCTTCTGCAGGATCAACCGTGGGATGTCGCACGGCTGGCCAATGCCGAACTGCTGCACCCGACACTGGACCGTCGTGACTGGCGCAGTTGGCTGGAACGCATGGGGCTGGCGGATCAGGTGTCGCTCAAGGGCGGGCAGGTGTTCGACACGCTGGAGCTGGGCATGATCGCCGCCGCCCGAGGTTATGGCGTGTCCATGGGCGATCTGCTGATGGTGGCGGAAGATGTGGCTCAGGGACGTCTGAGTCTGCCGTGGCCGACGGCCGTCGCCAGCGGTGAGAAATATTACCTGGTCTGGCCGAAAACCCGCCCCGGAGGTGAACGTTTGCGCAGGCTCAGCGACTTCCTGCAAGGCGAAGCCCGAGCAATGGAATTGCCCGACGTTCAACACTTGGGCTGAATCGATAGAGCCGTCGCAATGGCGGCCTTGAGCCATACCCCGGTTAATTACTCAAGTATTCCGATTTTCCGCCGAAAATGCAGGTGGAACCTTCGTGCAGGTTCGACGCAATTCCCATTATTAGAATTTTGCTGAGTGTGCAGCCAGATCAAGGAAGATCCGGTCGCTCGGCCAGGAGCTGTCATGTCTCAACCTCGTGCCCGGATCGCCTCACAGCTTGGTCTTGCGCTTGCCGTGATACTGGCGATTGTCATCAGCGGCAGTACCGTGTTCGCCCTGCGTTCGCTGGATTCCGCCAACCTTGCCACCCGCGAAGAGCACCTGGCCAGTGAAGCCCGGTTGCTGGCCGATCAGTTGAGTACCTTTCACGGCACGTTGCGTGAAAGTACCCAACGCCTGAGTGGTCTGTTCGAGAAGCGCTTCAGCGCCGGTTTGAGCGTGCACCCGGATGAACCGGTGGCAGTAGCGGGCGCGCAGACGCCGGGCCTGCACCTGGGCAGCGAAGTGCTGAACAATAATTTCAAGGAAGTGGACGAGTTCAAGCAAATGACCGCCGGTGTTGCCACGGTGTTTGTGCGCAGCGGCGAAGACTTCATTCGGGTCAGCACGTCCCTGAGCAAACAGGACGGCAGCCGAGCCATCGGCACGCTGCTCGATCACGCGAACCCGGCGTATGCACGCTTGATGGCGGGGCAGAGTTACGTCGGTCGCGCCTTGCTCTTCGACCGCTCCTACATGACCCAATACACCCCCGTACGCGATATCAGCGGCAGGGTGATTGCCGTGCTGTTCGTAGGATTCGACTACACCGACGCGCAAAACGCGCAGTTCGCCAACCTCAAGCGCTTCCGTATCGGCCAGACCGGTTCCCTGGCGCTGCTGGATGAGCAGAGCAAATGGCTGGTGCCGATCGCGGGCGTACAAGCGCTGGATCAAGCGGTCCCGGCCATCGTCAATCTCGCGAAAACGCCGGGCAAGGGCGAGTTCTGGAGCGATAAGTCCGAAGACTTCTACAGCATTGCCGTACCGTTTGAAGGTGGCCCATGGTCGGTCGTGGCGAGCATGCCGAAAACCGAAATCCGTGCCGTGACCTGGAGTGTCGGCATTCAATTGGCGATTGGCAGTCTGCTGGCGATGTTGATCGCTGTGGGGGCGGCGGTCTGGTTGCTGCGCAGCAAACTCGCCCCTTTGGGTGATCTGGTGCGTCAGGCCGAAGCCTTGGGCGCCGGTGATTTGAGCGTGCGGCTGAACGTATCGAGCAACGACGAGATCGGTCAGCTGGCCCGTGCGTTCAACCAGATGAGCCAGGCGCTGTCGACCATGGTCGAGCACATCCGCAAGGCCTCGCAAGAGGTCAACAGCCGCGCCCAGGCCTTGTCCGGTCTGTCCGGTGGCGCCTATGAAGGGATGGAGCAGCAGTCGGGCGAAATCACCAGCATGGCCGGCGCCGTGGAAGAGTTCAGCGCCACCTCCCTGAACATTGCCGACAACATGGGCAGCACTCAGCGTCTGGCTCAAGAAAACGCACAGCAAACCCAGATCGGTCGTACGTCGATGGACGAAGCGTCCTCGTCTCTGGAACAAATCGCTGGCGCGCTGAACAGCACGGCGACGGTGATCAATACCTTGGGCCAGCGCTCCCAGGAAATCGGCGGCATCGTCGGTGTGATTACCTCGATTGCCGAGCAGACCAACTTGCTGGCGCTCAACGCCGCCATCGAAGCCGCGCGTGCCGGTGAGCAGGGGCGTGGTTTTGCGGTGGTGGCCGATGAGGTGCGTAACCTGGCGTCGCGTACCCGTCAGGCCACTGATGAAATTTCCGGCATGATCCAAAGCATTCAGCAGGAAACCGGTAACGCCATCAGCACCATGGAACAGGGCAATGTGTTGATGCAGGAAGGGTTGTCGCGTAACGCCAATGTGGCTTCAGCCCTGGCGCGGATCGACGAGCAGAGCCGTTCGGCCGGTGAGCAGTTTGCCGCAATTACCACGGCGACTCAGGAACAGAGCAGTACTGCGACGTTGCTCAGCAGTAACCTGCAAAGCATTGCCCTGGCGAACAGTGAACAGCGTGAGGTGGTGTCCAATCTGGCGATCACCGCCAAAGAGCTGGAGAAGCTGGCGGCGGATTTGCGGCATGAGGTTGACCGGTTTCGTTGAGGTGCCTCTGAAACAGCCATCGTCGGAACGCCGCCCGGAGCCGGCTCGCTCCCACAGGTTTTTGTGTCGATCACAAATCCAGTGTGGGAGCGAGCCTGCTCGCGATGGGCTCACCTCAGTATTCAAGCCAAGTGACTAGTTACACTTGGCATTGCTGGACACTTCCTTGGTCGCCTGTTTCAGCTGGCTACCCAGTTCTGCCGCATTGGTGCTGTTGTAAACCCGGCCACCGGTGTTTTCAGCGATGCAACGTGACGGGCCACCGGCACCGATTTTCACCACGTTGACCCGCAGGCGTGGCTGTTCCCTGGCGATTCGGCGGGACACCGCGCAAGCGTCTTTATCGCAACCGTCCTCGCCGTCGACGAACATCACGATCACTGCATCGTTATTGCGCCCGTCGACCTTGCTGGCGGCGTAGGCCAGGCTGTCGGCCAGTGGCGTGCCATCGTTGGGAACCAGACCGCGAATCCCGTTGATCAATCGCTGACGATCGCCAAACTTGAACACGCCCTGGTCCGGTGTTCTTTCGCAACCGGCGAAGGTGATCAGGCGCGTGTCGATCTTCGGGTCCAGCCCATTGATCATGCCGGCCAGCGAGTCCTTGGCGACATCCATGCGGCTGGGCTTGGCGAAGATCTGCATGGTGCGGTTCGGGTCCAGGTACTTGTTCATCTCATTGCCGAAGAACCAGTCCTCATCGGATTTCACCGACTTGATGTTCAAATCCATAGAACCCGAGGTGTCGAGTACCACTACAAATTGCGGGGGCACGGCATCAGGCGCTTTTTTACGGCACGCGTAGTTGTCCAGCGTCGGGGCTGGAGGTGGCGGCGGTGGCGGTGGCGGCGGCGCGGCCACGACCGGTTTTGGTGGTGGGACCGGCTTCGGCGGCGGCACGGGTGCTGGTTCGGGCACGGGCTCTGGTTCCGGAACAGGTTCCGGTTCCACGGCAGGCTCGGGAACAGGCTCGACCGGTTTCTCGACGGGCGCCACCACGGGCGCTACCGGCGCAACCGGCGGAACCACGACAACCGGCTCACGGTGCAAGAACCACCAGAGCCACAGCGCCAGAAGCAGCAACAACAACGCGAGCAAGGCCGCCGCGATCCACCAGCCACGGCGCGATGGCGGAACAACCGGCACCACCGGAACAACCGGCGGTACGATCGGTTTGGGCGGGCGCTGGTTCCAGCGCACCACCAATGGCTCACCGTTGAGGCTGTAGAGTTTGTCCAGCTCCGGTGTGCCGAGCAGGCTGCGCAGGTCTTCGGCTTCTTTCGGTTGACCGCGTCTTTGCAGTTCGTCCGCCAGTTGCCCGAGGGACGTCTGGCGCACTTCATAGGTTTCCAGCAAACGTCGTTGCGCGTCCTCGTTGAGGTCGGCGTAGGGCGTAGGTTGGCCACCCAGTTCGGTCCACCATTCCAGCACGTCGCCGCTGCCCATCCGCGGGATGGCAAACAGGCTGGCGACGGTCGGCGGAAAGTGTTTCTGGATGAGGGCGACTTTAGCTTGCAGCGCACTCATCCCCTCCGGTGTGGCTTGCGCATCCCTGATGACCCGCTGCATGACGACGATTCCTGAAAAAGTGCAGGCCTCCAACGAGAGGCCTGCGGGGTGAAAAGTTACTCTTCGTAGCCGAGGCTGAATTGCAGCTGATTGACCTTCTTCTGCAACGCCTTCAGCTCTTCCTGCTTGGCCTTCAGCGTCGCTGGAGTGGCTTTGGTGGCTGGCGCTGCCTGCGAAGCCTTGAGCTGCTGCTCGAGACCGGCGATCTGCTTTTTCACCTGGCTTTCATTGCCATGCCGGGCCTTGAGCGAGGCCAGCAGTTGTCCCAGCGACTGATTCAGCGCCGCCTGGGCTTTCTGCTGGCTGGCCAGGTCGGTTTTAGTGCTCAGCTGCTGGGCCTGAATGTTCTCGTACACCTGACGGAACATTGCGTTTTGCTGACGGGACTCGCTCAGGGCCAGTTCCTTCTGCTTGACCTGATCGCTGTAACCACCGGAGTAGTCGCAGTTCATCTTGGTCAGCATGCTGCTGTCGCGATTGGTCGCATCGCATTCGCCCGGTTGGGTCGCGCAACCGCTCAAGGCCAGGACGGCGGTGAGGACCGCCAGTTGTCGTAACGTCATGTGCTTAGCCCAGGGTGATGGCGGAGCGTTGGCTGTACAGACCGTCGACTTCCTTCTGCAGGGCAGCGACTTTCTGGTTCATTTTCTTAATGTTCATGTCCACCTGCCTGATCTCGGCGCCAGCGGCGCCTTGTGCACGCTCGGCGTCTGCCACTTTGGTGTACTCGGTGACTTTGATGCGCATGTTGCCGAGGTCTTTACGCAGGCGCGCGATGTTCGAATCGATCTCGGCGATTTGCTCCTGGGCCTGGATCTTGTCGACTTTCTTGTTGGCGATGTCTTTTTTGATCCGGGCGATTTTCGCCTGATCATCATTGATCACTTGCTGAGCGGTCGCGGTACGGGCGATCACGTTCTGGGTGTCTTGTTCGACGTCGCTGTTCATTTTAGCCAAGCGGGTGGTGGTGTCGGCGTATTCGGTGCGACGCTGATCCAGGTAGTAGTTCGCGCCCATGGCCACGCCACATGCGGTAATACCGGCGGCGACGGCGCACACGGCTTTGTTGTTGCTGTTGGACAGCGCGCAAGCGAGGATGCCGACACCGGCGCCCATGGCGCAGGCCTGATAGCCGGACTTGCTGAAGAACTCTGCGTCCTGGCCCTGGGTCAGGCGCGGGTCGGTGCCGTCGCTGTCGCCGAGCATGGAGCTACCGGTGTTGGCGCAACCGGTCAGCAACAGGCTGCCGGCGACAACGAAAGCGATCTGTAGCTTGAAGCGAGTCCAAAGGCTGCGCGACATGGTGAAACTCCTCGGTGACGGTGTTGACGAGTTGTTATTAAGGTGAGTTATTGGGTAACGGTTTTGCAGCTGTTCAGCCAGGCTTCAGTGTCGATCTTCTGCTTTTGCAGGAACGCCTTCTGATTGGCCCAGTGGGTGCGCAAGTAAGGTTTGAGGTCTTGCAGCTGTTTGTTGCGGGTGATGATTTCTTCCATCACCGGGACCTGCGTTTCAAGCAATGGCTGGCCGTACAAGGTCGCCGATTCCACCAGGCTGCTGGCATAGTAGCGGCTGAGCTTGTGCAGGCGATCCTTCTGCTCGTCGAGCTTGCCTTTGCGCATGTCGCAACTGGCGTCTTTGTCCGCGCTTTCGCAATTGAGCTTGTAGTTCTTTTGCAGGAAGTCCAAGTACTGGCCGTCGTCTAGCATCTTGGTGCACAAGAATGCGCCCAGATTGAGGCTGGCGCGAATCGCCTGGTCGCGGGTTTCTTCCTGCTGCTGGTTGCTGGCGCGCAACTTGTTTTCCAGGGCCTGGAGTTTTTCCTTGAGCGCTTTGTCTTCGACGCCCGAGGCCAGGCTGTTCAGAGACTGAACGGTGCCTTTGTCGGCGGATTCGGTTTCCTTGCTGCCGGTGCCGAGTTTCTTCCAGCTGCTTTCAATGCTGGCGACCCGTTCGCGAGAGGTGAGGGTCGGTGAGACCATGACCAGGCGCAGGCCGGTGGTTTTGTTTTTCACCTGACCGTCGGCGTTGTAGTACGGCTGTTCCTTGCGCAAAGCCGTGCGCAGGTCGGCCTGGGCGGTCAGGTAGTTGCCGCCACGCACCACATAGCCGCCGGCCTGACCGTGCTGGCGATCAAGTTTGTTCAGGCGAAACGGCTCGAACATCATTTCGTCGACGTTGCCGAGCATGTCGTGCAGGCCCAGAGGATTGGGCTTTTGCAGGCCGGACAACTGCACTTTACCGTTGGACGATTGCGCCCCGGCGAACCACTCGTAGGCGTTGATGCCTTCCGGCATCGGGTAGTGCGTGTCGCGAAACTCTGCAGCACCGACTTCCAGCCCGCCGCGCGCGGCGAACTCCCACTCGACTTCAGTCGGCAGGCGCAGGAAGCCCTGTGCGCCGTCCTCCTTGGGCAACTTGTCGGCGGCGTTTTTGCGCAACCACAGGTTGTACTTGTCGGCGGCTTCGATGGCTTGCACCCAGCTCACTGCGGTTTGCGGCACGCGCATTTTGGTGGCGGCGGTGGGGCAGGTTGCGTCGGTCAGCGCGGCGTATTGCAGCTGACTCATCTCGTACTTGGCCATCAGGTAGTAGCGGGATTTGTCGTTCTTGGCGCCTGTGAAACTGCCGGCGATGAACGTCGGTCGGGTCTGTTCGACGTAGCCATATTCCGCGCCGTCCTGACCAATGTTGATCGGGTAGTCATCGAGCGGCCCGGCCAAGGGGATGAACACTTTGCGAAAGACCATCGAGCCTTCGCAGGGCATCGGCAGCACCACGTCGGCGGCGTCCGGCATCGGGTTATAAAATTTCTCTTCCCAGCCCGCCGCCGAGGCGTCGAGCATATAGCCGAGGCTCAGGGGCAACAGCAAGCCAAAACGTTTATAGCTCACGTAGACTCTCCGCAGGTTGGATGTTGATGGCTCGCAGGGCGCCGATCACGGCCACCAATGCAGCGACCAAAAAAGTCAGGAGCAGGGCAGCGAGGCCATGCCAGACAGTGATGTGGCAAACGAAGGTGCCGGTGGCCTGGCTGCTGCCGAGCAGGTAGTCGAACAGATGACTGCCGACGGCATAAAACCCCAGCCCGCCAACGTAGCCGGCCAGGCTCAGCACCAGCGCTTGCAGGACCACGAAACCGCCGACGGCCCGGCGCTTGAAACCCAGCAAACGCAGGACCGCGAGGCTTTTGCGTTTGCGGTCGATGTTGGCCAGGAACGCGCCGACCATCGACGCCACGCAGCCAATCAGCGCCGCCACGGCGATTACGCCGAAAATCAGCCCCAGCACATGGTTGATGGCTTTGACGTTGTCGATGTCGGCCAGTCGGCTCGAGGTTTCGATGTGTTGTTCGTTGAGCCAGTGCTCCAGCGGCGCGACTTGATCGATGTCGCGCGCATACACGCGGGCGCGGGCGTACAGCGGTTGCAGATCGCCCAGAGGCTTGCCGGTGACAACGCCGAACGCACTGACCTGATACCCGTCGCGAAAGCGCTCCAGATCCAGCAGCAGCGGCGGGGCGACAAACCCGGCCGCGCGGCCGAAGCGCGCACCGTCGAGTACCGCCAGCACCGTCAGCGTCATCTCGCCGCGTTCATTGACACCTTCCAGACGACGCAACACCCGCAGCTGCACGCTGTCGCCGGCCTTGGCCTGCAAACTTTGCGCGGCGCGGGCGCTGAGGATCACTTGATTGCCGACCGGGTTGAGCGACGGCAGATCCAGTTGTGGATCGCCAGGTTCCGTGGCAATGATTTCCGCACCTTCGACAAACCGTTGCATGCCGATCCACAGGTCAGCCTGGGTATTGAGCGAGCGCGTCTGGCCGAGGGCAAAACCGGTTTCGGGGCGCAGGCGCAAACGCTCGATCCAGGCCGTGTCGTAGTTGCCGTTGCTGAGCATCTTCACTTCAAGGTTGCGCGGGTCGCGCAGCAGTTCATCCTGCAACTGGCTGACCACCCCGTGCTTGAGCCCGAACAGCAGCAACAACGGCGCAATCACCGCCACCAGCGACGCGGCGATGCACAGCGAGACCTTGCGGTCGTGCCAGAGGTCTTGCAGCGCCAGGGAGCCCAGCAGGCGCAAGCGATCAGTCCATCGGTTCAAACAGTGTTTCTCCCTGACGGCTGATAGCGCCGAGCCGCGGCAAGCCGAAATCTTTCAGCAAGGCCCAGTCATGGGACACAACGAGCGCGCTCAAACCCATGCTCGACACCAGGCTCAGCAGCAACTCGAACAAACGCCGGGCGCTGTGAGGGTCGAGCGCAGCGGTCGGCTCGTCGGCCAACAGCAGCAGCGGCTCATGGGCAATGGCGCGCACACAGGCAACGCGCTGGCGCTCACCGATCGACAAGGCCTGCGGTTGTTTATCCAGCAACCCTTGCAGGCGCAGCACGTCAACGGCGTGGTCGATGTGCTCGCTCTTCACCGACATCCCGAGCAAACGGCGCGGCAGGCTGATGTTGTCCCGCACGCTCAGGAACGGCAGCAAGCCGCCGCTCTGCAAAATGAACCCCAAGTGCCGTGAACGCACCGCTGCAAGCGCCGGCTGGTCATCCGTGGCGAGCAATTGGGCAATGTCTTGAGCGTGCGCCGCGCCCAGGCGAAAGCGCTCGAGTTCCACCGGCGCGAGTAACAGGCCGATGGCTTCGAGCAAGGTGCTTTTGCCGCTGCCGCTCTCGCCGGTGATGGCAAGGATTTCTCCGGCGCCGACCTGCAAGTGCGGCAGTCGCACATGATGAGCCTGTGCGCCTTCACCACGGCGCACCAGCAGGTTCTTGATATCGAGCATCGGCGTCTCGTTAAGGCATCATTTCCAGTGGCACGGGATACACGTTGTCCCGTGCATCACTGTCCTTGGCTAAAGCGACCCAACGGTCGACATCCGCGTTGTAACGCTGGTAATGCCGCAGTTTGGTGTTCAGCGTGCGGATGAATTTCTCTTGCGCCAGACCGTCCCAGCTCTTCCAGGTCTCTTCATCCAGGTTCAGCACTTCGCTCTGATAGGGCAGGTCTTCGAGGTACTCGCCGAGCACGCCCATGTCCGCCAGTTTGGCGTTGCTGTTCTGTTTGAGCTGATTGGGATCGGCGCCCATGGTCGCCGCCACCGAACGCAGGCGATCGAACATTTCCGTCGGTGAAATCAGGCCTTCGTTGGCCGCGTCGAGAATCTTCTTCATCACGTCGCTCAAGTCGCTGAGCTGGGATTTGGTCAGCAGCACCCGCACATCGGTGGTCGGGATGTTCTGCTTGATCAGGTCACGGTCGCTGATCCACGCCTTGAACACCGGCGGGGCCTTGCTGTTGGTCTTCTCGCCGAGGTAGGCGAGTTGCATGGCGTGGCCGATCAGCGCCGCGTCTTCGAGCATTTTCTTCTCGGCCGGGTCCTGCTTGGCATTCGCCGCACTGCCGATGGCGTCTTCGCCCATGTAGGCGGCTTTCACCTGAGAGGTGATCGCGGCGGCCAGTGCGTCGACCTTGCGCCCGAATTCATTCACATCGCCAGCGTTCACCGGGTAATACAGCGAGGTGTTGGTGCCCGGGTAGGTCGACAGGTTCTGGTACTGCGCCTCGGCCTTGGCGTGGTCCTTGGCCCCGGCCGGGGTTTTCAAGTGCAAGGTGTAAATCGCCACGCCCGGATTGGCGGCTTCGATGCGTACCTGCGCGGCGCTCAAACCGGTCTTCGACAGTTTGTCGTCACCTTCGATGGCGCCTGCGTCGGTGATCAACACCACGTAGCGTGCGCCGAACTGGCTCCAGTCGACCTTGTCGATGCTCTCCATGACGCCGGCAAACGAGTCTTCATCGAAGCTGCTGCTCGACACGGAGGCCTGTTTGAGGTCGGCGATCTTGGCGAAAAAGTCGGCGCTGTCTTTCACTTTGGTAGGGTCGGCGTACATCTTGGTGGTGTATTCGAGCCCCGGCACCGCCTGGGTGTTGGAGCGGAAAGCGACCATGCCGAACTTGACCTGCTTGCCGAGGTTCTGCGCTTCGATCCGCTGATAAACCTTGCGGATCGCCTCGCGGGTGCGGTCGATGTACGGATCCATCGAGATCGTCGAGTCGATGACGAACACCACCGCCGCACTGAACTCCTTCAGTTGGTTGGCGTTTTTGTCTTCGGCGGCCTTGCCACCGGCAGCGCTGTTGGCAGCACCGCCCTTGGCATTCTTGTCATCCGGCTTGCTGACCGACGCGACGTTGAGCAGGCGCGTGCGGAAACCGCCTTCGGTCATGACTTCTTCGCCACTGAGCACCGGCAGCAGGTAGAACTGCTTTTGCAGGTCGACGAAATATTCAGGTTCTTCAGCCAGTACGCCCGGTGCTTGTTGGCCCTTTTTCAGCGTGGCCCGCAGCGGCGCGACTTTGCTGACCGGGTCCGGCGCATCGAGGATGCCTTCGACGGTGGCGCGGTCCTTGAAGAACAGCAACCGGTCGCGGTTGGCCGGGTTGGTGAAGGCCAGTGTCAGCTGCATCTTCCAGTCGGTGGTGCAGCCGGCAGGCAGCCAGCCAATGGTTTTGCCGTAGCTGTCGGGGCCGACTTTCAGCCATTCGGCGTTGTTCGCTTGGGCGCGCTCGTACACATAAAAGCGGCTGAAGACCGGTTGTGCGTCACCGGCGGCACCGCCCGCTGTCGGGCTGATCTTGCAGCCCGGGGTGGTCAGCACGCGTTGGAACAAGGTCTTTTTACCGGCCTGGATCAGCGGTTTGTCATCGGCCTGGGACAGCGGGCTGATACACAGCGCCAACAATGCGGCACCGCTCAACAGGAATCGACTCACGGGCGAACGCATCACTTCTGCAACTCCTCGAAACGCTGCTTGGCTTCGGCGTTGTTCGGGTCCTGGGTGAGGATGGTTTCGTACCAATAGGCCGCCGTGGCGTTGTCCGCGACCGGGAAGCACTCGCTGGCCTTCAGGTATTTAGGGTCGTATTCGCGGGCATAGGCATTGGCGATCAGCGCGTCACCGGCCTGGGCACGGTTGGCGTACAGGCGCTGGGCGACACCGCAGTGTTTGCCGGCCTTGGCCTGGTTGATGATCTCCAGCAACTTGGCACTGTCGGGCGCCGCCTTGATGCAGGTCTGGACGAAGGTCAATTCGGGCAGGCTGTTCATGCTCTCCAGGGTGCAGGCTTGAGCGTCGGCGCCGGCCGGTGCGGCGGCAGCGGATGTGGCCACCGGGGCAGTCGCCGGGGGGCGTTTGTAGAACCAGAATCCGCCGCCTGCGGCCAGCAGCAACAACACGACAACCAACAGGCCGATCAGGCCTTTGTTGCTTTTCTTCACCGGTGCGGGAGGCGGCGTGTAGGCGCGCTCGGTGAGCACCGACTCCAATTCCAGTTCTGGCTCGGCGGTGGACAGGGTCAGCTCAGGCAGCTCCGGGATCTCGGGGATTTCCGGTGCCGGTGCCGGCGCACTCGGCGCCGTCAGTTCGGCGCCGCCGTAAGTCGAGCGCGTCTGGCCGCCAGCCGTGGACGGCAAAACGCCAACGCCTGGCCGAACCACGCCTCTGTCAGTGTGGCCTTGGTTCTGTTCGCGCAGTTCGATCTGGAACTGCGAGTTGGCGCCGCCTTCCAGCAGCGGGTCGACCACGTCCGGGCCGACCTGTGCTTCCAGGCCTTCGCCGCTGGCCGTGACGTTGAAACGCGAGACCTTGAACCAGAATGGATTGTTGCTCCAGGCCTTGTGGTCCTGGAGGTAAAAACCGTCCTGGTTACGCTGAATGGAGAACTCCAGCTGTTCCTCGCCACCCTGCCATTTCTTCACAGTGAGGCGGGCCTGGCCAGGCACATTGGGCTCTAACGCGAGCAGGTCGACACGAATTGGCATTGCTTATCTCGCTGTGAAGGCTGTGAGCACTTGGCCCAGCCGTTCATTCTGTTCAGGGGTGATTTCACGTCCGGCGCCATGGCCGGCATTGTCCTGCGTGAGGTAGGCCAGGCCCGAGAGCCAGTCGCCGAGATACCGCTGCGCCTGATTCGCCGGTTGCGCCGGTAGCACGGGCACTTGTCCCGGACTGATGTCGGTGTAGAACGAGAACAGCGGCGCCTTGGCACCGGCGCGGCTGTTCGGACGCTCGCTTACCGGTTTCTGGAGGTAGCCGAACCAGGACACGAAATCGCGCAGTACCCGTTGCACTTCCAGGACCTGGCGCTCAACCAGTTGATCGCGCCGTGCGCCGCTTTGTGCGCGTTTGAGGACCGCACGGCTCAGTTGCCCCGGCAAGTCCTGGCGATAGCCGGCGGTGATCAATTCGTCGACCACCGCTTCCAGCAATGCTTTTTCCAACCCCAGCAGGTTGAGCAGGCTTTGCCGGGTGGTCAGTTCACGCAGGTGCGCGATCCAGGCCTTGAATGCCGCTTTGGCGAATCGGTGTTCGTTGCTTTGCAGTTCGGGCGCCGGGGTGCCGGTGTTGCTGCTGACCGGCGCGTCGTGGCTCAGGTCGTCACCGAAATCGAAGTCGAAACCGGCGTCGTCGCCGTACAGGCTCTGGCTCGGTGTCGGGGCGACTGGCTCGTCCTTCGCGGCCGGCTCGTCATCAGTTTCGTACACACCACTGAGGTACAGGTCGCGCACCTCTTCGCTCGGCATGTCGAGTTGATCGATCAGCTCGCCGAGCACTGCCGGGCGACGGCCCAGGCCGGTCAGAATCTTTTGCGCCAGGGCTTTCTTGGCGGCGGCAGCACCGTCGTCGTCGGCGTGGTACCAGGTGCTCAGACCGTGAGTGGTCAGGCCTTCGAGGCATTCGCTCAACTGCTCGCGGATGCGCTGCAATTTGAATTCGATATTGGCCACGCCTTTGAAACTGCCGCTGAAGTGGCTGATGCCACCGTCATCGTTGCGCAGCATTTCTTT
The DNA here is from genome assembly GCF_014852295.1 of Pseudomonas sp. PDM10. Taxonomy (NCBI): domain Bacteria; kingdom Pseudomonadati; phylum Pseudomonadota; class Gammaproteobacteria; order Pseudomonadales; family Pseudomonadaceae; genus Pseudomonas; species Pseudomonas sp. PDM10. Next base: position 332,340 of record NZ_JACVBJ010000003.1, read on the forward strand.
CCAGGCGTTGGCAGGATCGTGGATGTGTTTGCACACCAGGTCGTTGCTGGCGAAGCTGGTGCCCAGCGCGCTGACACGGTCCTGATAGCTGGCATTGAGGCCCGTTTCGGCACCCGTCGCGTCTTGTTCGATGAATGCCGCGTCCATGCGCGGTTTACGCACCAGGTAGGTGTTCTGGAACGGTGTGCCGGCCCAGTCGCTCATCCAGCTCAGGCTGCCGAAGCGCTCCAGCATGGTCAGCTTGACCATGCCGTTCCAGCTCTCGTCGTACTGATCAGGCGTCAGGCTCAGGGAGTTGGTGATGCGCAGGTCGAGCATGGTCAGCGCCCAGATCAGACCGGTTTCGCGCTTGCTGCGAGCGGCCGAGTCGGCGCCCTGGGTCTTTTCGATCCAGCGGGTCAACACCGGGCCTACGTCGTTGACGTCGCTCTGCTTGGTCGAACCGGTGCAAACCACCAGCGCATTCATTTCCTGGTTGTCGGTGTAGCGTTCGAACAGGTAGGCGACCTTGCCACGCAGGATCAGCTGCGAAACGGAGTTGTCCTTGGTGGCGGATTGCGGGTCGTTGGAGTCGGCGATCTCGTGCAGTTTCTGGCGCCCGCGATAACCGGGGAAATCCAGCAGGTCGACCTGATTGACGATGTCATCCACCGGCGCTTCGATCAGGCGGAAGGTCATTTCGGCCGTCAACGCCGCCAGTTGTGCAACCGGAATTGCCTGACTGTTTTGCAGGCGATCGCCAACCAGTGGTCGAACGTCGATCGGCAAGTCCCGTGGGCTGCCGAAGCGTTCGAGAATGTCGACGTTCATGATGCTGTCGCGCTGGCTGTAGGTGTCGTTTTCGAAACTCACCAAGGCCTTCAACGGTGCGAATACGGTCTCGGGCAGGCCTAGTTTGTGCAGCGCGCCGGCCAGTTGCTGATACACGCGTGTCAGTTCGCTTTGCTCGCCCCAGAGGATCGAAAACAGCTCGGCCCGTTCCTGGAAATTCAGGCGTGGCGCCAGTTGCAGTGCTTTGGGCCAGTACAGGTGCTCAAGTTTCTTCACCGAGTTGCGGAAGTTGTCCCGCAGGTAATCCCACAGCGACACCAGATCATCGGCGTTGACGCCCGTTTGCAGTGGCCCGGTTTCGCGGCCTTCGAACGGTTTGAGTACGCGCTGGATGCGTTCTTCGTCGATCTCGTAGGAAATGCGCTCAAGGTCGAAATCCTTGAACCAGGAGTTGGCGAGAATCTTCGCCAGCTCGATTTCCTTGAACAGCGTGAGTTCTACCGGAAAGTCATTGTCCTGACTCTCCGTGGCCCGACGGCTGAAGCGCGTCACCAGGCCGGTGGCCTCCTTGCCGCCACCCACCGGGTTGATGTGCTTGATGAAGTCCAGGCGCTGGCCACCGAAATCGGTTTCCAGCTTGCCGTTCTGACCGGCGGCAAGGGCCGAAATCAGGTAGGACTTGCCGGCCTGGGACAAACCGAAAAAACCAATGGTCATCGGCGTGCAGGCCACGCGACCGAGGCTGTGAGCCAGGTTGCGGGCGCGGTGCAGGCGGATGTTCAGGTTGTCGGCTTCGCTGTCCAGGCGTGGCGCGTTGCCGCGCGTCTGGGCAATCCAGTCCAGCGCCTGACCGGCACCGTTATAAACAGCGGCCCAACTGGCAGAGAGCTGAGTTTGATCGGGGGTCAGATCATTCATTTGCGTTTCACACTTCCACTGTCGAGCCAGTACTTGGTCTCGCTCAGGCCGGCATCGAGCATGGTGTTGAGTTCCAGCTCGAGGTCGCTGCGCGGGTTGAAGTTGACGTTGTTACTGTTGGATTCGATGTCGCGAACCGAGAGGCGGTCGCTGACCAGATCCTGCTTGCGTGTGTACTTGTCCGCCGGCTTGACCTCGAACCGCACCTTGAGCAGCGGCGCGCTGCCGTTTTCACCGATCGCGCGGGAAAACTTCTCCCGACCGGCCTTGGTGAACCGCAAGGTATACAGCGGCGACGCGGCCCAGCGGTCGGCGGCCAACTGACGGAAACCGAGGCGCAGATCGCCGCGCATTTCCAGTTGTGGCGTGTCGGCGGCATCGCCAACGCCGATTTCCGGCAGCTTGATTTTGTAGTCTTCGGACTGGATGTCGCGGTACAGCACGTCGGCATCCTTGATCACGTTGTTCAGGTCGATCACGCCGATGTGCTTGACCGTCGAATATGGCTTGAGCGCCGAAGCACGGAAGTAGAAGTTCGGCACGCTGTGGTTGGCGCACAACAGGCAGAGCATGGCGCCCACCGACGCGGTGCTTTTCGGGTCGTCGATCCGGCCGTTCTTGTGGAACGGGTACCAGCCGCCAGTGCGGTAGTTTTGCAGCGCCAGAATGCGCCCCGGTGGCAGCGGCAACACCTTGCGAATGAACGCCTGGATGCCGGGCAGGCGCGAAGGGCGGCCGGTCAGCAGCAAGACATCGCACGGGTAATGCGCGACCACTTCACACAGCGCACCGAGAATCTTGGTGATGTTGATCTGGTCGTTGAGGAACGCGGCGTGAAGCTTCTGCAGGTCGAAACTGATCGGCGCATCATACAGGTCGAAACCGCTCTGACCGCCGACATCGCGACGCACGGCGGCGTTGACGTAGTCGAGCACGGTCTGGCTGATCGCGTTGTCACCGATCAATTGACGGTAGCTTTGCGGGGTGACTTCTTGCGGCACTTGCGGATCGTAATGCTCGTACGCCTTGAGCAGCGCCAGGCCCAGCGGGGCGAACACCTGCAGGTTCAATTGCTGGCGCAGGATCATGTCTTGCGCGCTGACCGATTCATCGCCACACAGGCGTGACATCAGCGAATCCGGGGCTTTCACACCGGCGTTCTGCAAGGCTTTTTCGAAGCTTGGCAGGATGAAGTCCTGAATCACGTCCAGCAGGATGTCATCGCCGGCCACTTTGAAACCATCGCGAAAACGCTGCTCGGGCACGATGTGCACGTTGCTGCCGCTGCCGGTGTTGCCGGCGCGGTCGAGGCGATAGTCGGTGATCACCAGGTCCGTGGTGCCGCCGCCGATGTCGATGGTTGCCAGGGTGATGCGTTCGCGGTCGGTCTTGTCAGGGCGGGCGATGGTGTCGAAAAACTCTTCCGGGTGACCGGCGAAGTTCTCGTTGACCTCGGTGTACAGGTACACCAACTGGCCGCAAGAGGCTTCGTCCCATTCCACGCGGATACTCGGGATCGGCGTGCGCGGGCTGACGGCCTGATCCTGATGTGGATCCTCTTCGCCGACATGCCAGCCGAGGCTCTTCCACACCAGGCCGATGGCTTGCAGCATGCGTTCGTTGAGGATGCTGCGCTCGGCCTGCGGCATGCCCGGCGGCACGGTCAGGGTGATGCTGTTGAGCTGACGCGGCACGCGGGTGTGACCCTGGCGGGAACGCTGGGCCGGGCTGTTGATTTGCGACAGCGCCTGGGCCAGCACTTCAGCGAGCATGAAGGTCATCAGCGAGCTGCGCGAGTAACGCGGCATGAACACCGGCAGACGATCGTCTTCTTCGAGGCTGTAAAGCGCCTCGCCGGTTTCATTGATCAGGTGCGAGAACGGCGCGGCGGTGGCGTACGGCTCGCTGTCGGTCTTGATGTACGAGCAGTTGAAGCGCCAGCCGTGGCCGTAGGCGTTTTCATCCCACAGATAACGTTTCGGGCTGGACAGGCCAGTGGAACCTTCGGTACCGCGACGACGGCTGGCCAGACGACTGGCCTCATTGCCGACGCGGGCAATCGTCGCCCACTGGAACGCATCGTGCCGGCCGCTCTTGACCGAACAGTGGTCCTTGCCGAAGTACGCCTGGGCGAATTCCACGCGGCTTTCGAACGGCAGATTGTAGGTGTGTTCGGGGGTGATCAGGTCGCGCAGTTCCAGCACGTAATTTTGCTTCAGCCCGGAGCCGGCCTGACCGTGGTTCTCGATCAGGATGCCGCAGGTGCGCGAGTTGCCGACGTCCAGCACCAGGTCCACCGGAATCGGTTTGACCAGGCCATTGCTGTCGTTGGCGACTACTTTCAGCTCAGGGATTTCAACTTTCGCACGGGCCGTCGACTGTTGGGCGGCGGACGGTGTGCTCAACAGGCTAAGCAAGTTGAGGTAGTGCGCCAGGTGATAGTTGGCGCGGATATCGGTGTCCAGCTCGGCCCGCGAGCGGTGGGCATTGCCCTCGTTGAACACTTCCAACAGCCACTCGTTGACCCACGGCTGGGCCAGGAACCAGCGGGTTTCGCTGGCCTTCGTCGCCAGTTTGAAGGACACCCCGGAGCTGATGTCTTCTTCGTTGGGCGCCAGGTAAGCGGTGCCGTCACGCTTGGGCATCACGCGGCTGTCGAAGGCCATCGTCAGGCGGTGGGTGTTGCCGTCGATGTCGGGCGTCGCCAGCTTCACCAGACGCATGCGCGACCAGTTGGTCGGGCCTTCGTCGAAGCGATGCGGCGGCATGAAGCGGAAAAACGGGGTCGGCAGCCAGATACCGTCCAGCAACTCGAGGCTGCTTTTCATATCGACGCTGAACGCAGGTTTGGCTTTCTCGACCTTTTCCGGTTCAGGTTCGTAGAAAAAGAAGTCTTTCTCTTCGTTGTACGACAGGCGGCAGATCAGCCCGCTGATCATCGGCGCGAATTCGCCCGCCGGTTCCTTGCGGGGGTCCAGACGCAGCGCGAAATCCATGAACTGGATGCCGGTGTCGCTGACCAGCGTGACGGTGTCTTCGAATTGGGTGACTTCAGGCAACATTTCGGGTTATTCCGTTTTTATTCGGCCACGTGCCGCATGGACATGGGGAATTGTTCTTTGCCGTAACCGCCGGTGCAGTCTGCGACTGTGGTCGCCCCTTTGCGGCAGTTGACCTTGGGCATGTCGTAAGTGCTGCCATCGCCACACACGGCCTGGCCCTGACTGTCGATGGCCAGGCTGCCACCCTTCATAGTAGCGCTCACCGGCCCGCTGCATTTCGTGCCGTCGGCCTGGTGTACGATGACTTCGCCTTTACCGTCCTTGAGCTGGTATTCCAGACGCAGGGGTTTGCCGGTTCGGCGATCCTGAATACCGGCACCGGCGCGGAACTGACCGTCGAGGAACTTGGCGGCACCGTCGGCGGCGTCTGGCGGAATGCTCAGGGGCGGGCCGGGTTTTGCGGCGGCGGATTTTTCGGCCTCGGGCGATGTGATATCCGGCGGCGCAGTCTTGTTTTCCGGTGGCGCGGTTGGCGATTCGGCTGTCGGGTCTGCTGCCGGGTCTTTGGCGGGGTCTTGGGTCACGCCGGCCGGCGCTGCATCAGCTTCGTTGCCCTCGACCGCCGGCGCTTCCACGTCCTGGGTTCCGGTCACAGCGGTGCCGGTTCCCGTGGTGGAGCCTACAACGGTGCCCGTCACAGGAACGCCATTGAGCGTCGTGGCATGGCCGGTCAGTTGTGGTTCTTCCCGTTGCCTTTCAACAGGCACGACGCCCTCGGGGAGCAGATTGACCGCCACCAGTGGAATCGGCACGCAACCGCGCAAGCCCAGTAATAGCCACAAAAGCAGCAGCAATAAAGGCAGCAGCAACAGCCACCACCAGCGCCGCCACCACGGACGAGCAATCACCGGCACGACGGGCGGCGCCACCACGGGCGCGGCTTCGACCACCGGGGGCAGCGTAAACGCGGGCGGAACTTGATAGAGGCAGTGCAGGGGATCGCGATTGCCGGTACCGGCATGCTCGAAGCCCCAAAAGGTCAGCACCGGCTTGCCTTGCACCAGGTAGACGAAGTTTTCATCGGGGAAATGAATCACACGCTTGAGCAGCTTGCCGAACACGGCTTTGTCGCCTTGCTGCTGTTCGGCTGGATCATTGCCCAGGAAACGCTGGCTCAATTCGTCGAGCGAGGTCTTCAGCGCTTCGAGTTGGCGGCGTGCAGGGGCGCGTTCTTCTTCAGTCGCGCTGCTCCACGGGATCACATCGCCGTCGAGGCCGCTGTACCAGTCAATCTGGTTGCCGAGTTCATCGCTTTGAGGGATGGCCAGGTGATCGACCATTTCAGGGTTCTTGCGGCGAATGGCTTCGCGCAATTGCAGGGCTGCCCGGTAAACCGGTTGACCTGTTTCGCCCAGGGCAGTGAATGACCCGCTCTTACCGCTGCGTAATAGTGCCCCGCGCATTCAAACTCCGTATGTTCCGCTGCGCAAAAATGACAGACAAAAGTGTCTGCGCTTGCTCCTGCAATTAGCTGGCGACCTTAATGTCACAATGATGTCGCCGTCAATCTGCCGGAGGTTCAAAACCGTATGAGACTAGCGTAAGCGTGCGGAGGTTGCATGAGGTCAATTTAAATTGGCTCGGGAAGGCTCGGGTGTACGTTTTTTAGGCTTGCTGAATCGTTTCATCAGCGCTATAAAAAACGCACAACTCCAAGAAAGGCTTCCCCATGACTCCGCTCAAATTCGTCGTTGCCTTTGGCGCACTGTCCGCCTCCCACGCCATGGCCTGGGATTACGTCCTGCTCGACAGCGACAAGGCTGCCCAAAACTGGCAGGTCACCAGCCAGCAACTCGGTGTAAAAACCGACAAACCCTTCTCCGTGACCCTTCGTAACTTGCACGGCGGTCGGCAGGAGGGCGTCAGCATCGTCGACATCGATAACGGCACGATGAAACTCTCGGTGGTGCCGACCCGTGGCATGAACGTCCTGCAGGCGACGGTCGGTAATGTGCGCATGGGTTGGGATTCGCCGGTCAAGGACGTGGTCAATCCGTCCTTCATCGAACTCAACGGTCGCGGCGGTCTGGGCTGGCTCGAAGGCTTTAACGAACTGGTCACCCGCTGCGGCTACGAGTGGGTCGGTCATCCAGGCATGGATAACGGTGAACTGCTGACGCTCCACGGCCGTGCCGCCAACATCCCGGCCAGCAAAGTCACGTTGCACATCGATGAAAAACCACCTTACGCCATCAGCCTGCGCGGCGAGCTCAAAGAGCAGGCGTTCAAGAAAGTCGACTTCTCGGTGATGACTGAGCTGGTCACCGAACCTGGCAGCGCGGCGTTCTCCCTCAACGATACCCTCACCAACAACGGTGATTATCCGAAGGAATATCAGGCGCTGTATCACAGTAACTTCAGCACCCCATTCCTGGAACAGGGCGCCCGTTTTGCCGCTCCGGTGAAACAGGTGTCGCCGTTCAATGACAAAGCCAAAGGGGATTTGCCGGATTGGCAGACTTACCGCGCGCCGACCAAGGATTACGACGAGACGGTTTACAATGTGGTGCCTTATGGCGATGCCAAGGGTGACACGTTGACCGTGCTGCATAACAAGGCCGGCAGCCTCGGGGTTTCGGTGGGTTTCAATACTCAACAGTTGCCGGTGTTCTCCCTGTGGAAAAACACGGACACCCAAGGGCAGGGCTATGTCACAGGTCTTGAACCGGGGACGAGCTTTTCCTACAACCGTCGGTATCAGCGGCCGATTGGTTTGGTGCCGATGATTGGGGTTAAAGAGCAGAAGCAGTTTCAGATCAGGTACAGCTTGCTGGCGGATAAAGGGGCTGTGGATAAGGCGTTGAAGACGGTGAGTGATATTCAGGGTGGGCGGGAGACTGAGGTGAGGCAGATTCCATTGGTGGATTTGACCAAGGAGTAAGCTGCGTCTCTCTATCCATCGACAACTGCTAGGTGAGCAGTGATCTCGCATGTGGTGTTCACTGCTCATTGAAGGGTCAAAAGGGAAGTTTCATTTTTGAGGCTTGTGCGGCATCAAACAACCGCCGGATGAAATCGAAGTCATTCCAGGTTTGATTGGTATAAAATCGGTACTCCTTGTCTTCGATATCATCGAAGTAATAGATGACGTACTCCGCATATTTTTCATCGGCGTTGAAGCTGTAGCGTAATGAAAGCGAAAAGGCTTTTTCTTTAAGTTTCACCAGCGAGTTATTGTCATCATAACTCCAGGCGAATTCGCCTTGCTCCGTTCTCGCTGTAAGCGTTTTGACAAAATCGAGAAATTTAGGCGGTAACATATTGTCGCCCTCTGGCCGGGTTAACCTTTTCAAGGTTCTCTTTGATGTTTTCGAGATTGTGATGAATAACTATTCGGGTCGATTTCTCAAGCCGAGCGCTCGCTGACGTGTAAATTCCTTTTCTGATCGCGGTTTCAGTTTCTCCAAGGATATTGTCAATCCTTTCAAACTCCTGACCTGTGCCAGGTATTTTGGCAAACAGAATCCTGAAATGCTGATAGCACTTCAGCGCCAATTGATAATTTTCGGTGTCCACATAGCCTGCTGTCTCATTGAGCGTCGCAAGGCATTCGCTTACGGCTGAGGCGCCCTCTACAGCTTTAGCGTCCTTGAGCACACTGTTGGCTTCTGCGCTGATGCTCCGTGAGTAACGAACACTGTGCAAAACTTCAGATATTGAAATGATGAGCGCGACGATGGTTATCACCGTGCCAACGTAGGAAAAATTATTCAGGGATGTCGGAGAGCCGACAACGACTTCCTGCTGCAGCAGCGCCGTCCAAACGATGGCAATGCTTATCAAGCAATAGACAAATCTGATCCAATGACTCTTTAGTAAATCCATGTATTACTGACGCTCTCTCTGAAAAGTGATCTGCATAAATGATTTGGGCGAATAGCAATCGGTTACGTTGATGCAGGTCGATACTGCAACGCTTCCGCCAAGTGTTCGCGGGTAATTGCATCGACCTGTTCAAGGTCTGCCAACGTACGGGCAACCTTTAGTAGGCGATGGGCTGCTCTCAGCGACAATGTCAGTCGTTCACAGGCGGACTCAAGCCAGTTTTCATCGGCTGTGGATAACTTGCAGTGTCTACGTAGGCCCGGTAGATCGAGGAATGCGTTGGCACAGCCTTGGCGTTTGTGTTGCCGATCTCTTGCGTCGGCGACCAGTGCTGCCGCGGTTGCTGTGTCGTCACCAGGCTTGGGGGCAGGATTTAAAGCAGTTGCCTCCCGAGCGACAGTCAGGTGCAGGTCTATGCGATCCAACAGGGGCCCGGAAAGTTTGTTGCGGTAACGCTGCACCATGTCCGGTGAACAACTGCATCGCCCGCTGGGTTCGCCAAGATATCCACAGGGGCAAGGATTCATTGCTGCCACCAATTGGAAACGCGCCGGGAAGCGAACACGGTCCTTGGCGCGGGATATCACGATGTGACCGGACTCCAGCGGCTCTCGCAATACCTCCAGCACCTTTCGATCAAACTCCGGGAGTTCGTCCAGAAACAGTACGCCGTGGTGGGCGAGGGTGATTTCGCCGGGCTGTGGTCGTGAGCCGCCCCCGACCAGTGCCGGGCCTGATGCGGAGTGATGAGGTTGGCGAAAAGGTCGTTGGGGCCAATGACTCAACGGTACACAGCTAGAGACCGATTGAATCGCCGCGACCTCAAGTGCTTCATTCTCGGCCAGTGGCGGCAAAAGCCCCGGTAAACGGCTGGCCAATAGGGTTTTCCCCGTTCCTGGCGGCCCACTGAGCAGCAAATTATGTGCGCCTGCCGCCGCAATCAGCAGCGCACGCTTGGCTGACATTTGGCCTTGCACCTCATTCAAATCGGGATACGGCATGCTCGCGTACAGCAAGCCATTGGATACGTAAGGCTCGATCGGCGTGTGTCCGTTGAAGTGCGCAACGGCCTCAAGCAAATGTTCCACCGCGATCACCTTTAATCCCGACGCCAGGCACGCCTCTTCGGCATTCGCTCGCGGCACCACCAGCGCCCTCCCGGCCTTGCGCGCCGCCAGCGCTGCCGGCAATACACCGCGAACTGCCCGCACCGCCCCTGAAAGCGCCAATTCCCCGAGGCACTCCACGTCATCCAGCGTCAACGTTGGCACCTGCACACTGGCCGACAGAATCCCCAAAGCAATCGCCAGATCGAATCGCCCACCATCCTTTGGCAAATCCGCCGGGGCGAGATTCAATGTGATGCGTCGTGCCGGAAATTGCAGGCCGGAATTGATGATTGCACTCCGCACGCGATCCTTGCTTTCTTTCACCGCCGCTTCCGGCAATCCGACCATCGTCAGTGACGGCAAACCGTTGGCCAAGTGGACTTCTACGGTAACGGCGGGCGCATCCACGCCAATCTGGGCACGGCTGTGGACGATGGAGAGAGACATGGTCGTTCCTTGAGCTGGCAGAGAACCGCTTCCTGCGGTTTTTTGAAGAGTAGTTGGATTGCGTTACGACACAGGCACCAAACTTTCGCAGGATGTTGCGAGTGTCTTTCTGATTGGTGGAGCGTAAGCGAGTGTGGAGTACCGACGTAATCAGTCGCGGGATGAGATTTTTGTAGGACGTCGCCTGAATCTATGAAGGATGCGTGCTCAAGGTTGTGGACCCTGAGCCAAGTCCAGCTCTTTGAGGGATTTGTCCCGCTTCTATGGTCGATCCTTGAGCTTTACGGGTAACGTTTCCTGAGGTTTTTGAAAGGGTAGGCGGGAGGGGGATTTGCGGGGGGGGGGGGGCAGGAATTCTCTGGGAAGTGCAGATCCCCATGCACGTTATTACGAGGTGAAAAAACCGCCACTCGGGCGGTTTTTTCGGGGGAACCTAGTCAGACTCGTGCACCTGCAAGCAAGCCATCAGGTTCAAGTTCTTTGCCATACATTGCCGCCACTTTAAAAAAGCGATGTTGGCTGGCAGAAACGTTTCCGGCTAAACGGAGCGCCTCGGCATGATACTCAGCGATCATTAACGGCTTCGCTTTTGGCTTTTTGCGTTTCATAGACACCTCGCGTGCCTGGATGAGTGGATTGATCTTATTGGTCGTCTAGCGAAAAGACAAGGCGGTTGGTTTTGTCAAAAATGAATCCAAGTTTTTGATAGTAGGAGATGGCACCCGGGTCGGGTTCTTGTACCTCAATCTCATCGCAGCCCAGCATCCGCGCATAAAACTCCGTAGCCCTCAATGCAATTGGAGCGATCCAGCCCCGCAAAGGGTGGGTGTTTCTTGTGTGTCCCTGCAAAAGCACGATTTTTATGCAGATAGTGCTTTCACGCGGAGTCGCATAGCACAAGCCACAGAGCTCTTCTTCATACCAGATGGCCAGATCCAGTCCCCTTGCATCCTTTCGCTTCCATTCCGGGATGCACTCCCATGGGTACGGGATCACTTCTTCCCACAGATGACAGGAGTTGATTGCAGCCATGGTGATCGGATCGAGCCTGAGTGCTGAGACGTGGATTCCTGCGGCACGAATATCAGGATCATAGGACATGGCTTCGCAAGTAAGATTTCGAGCGTCAGACTTGAATATCTGATTACGGAGTTCCGTGCCTTTTCCTTTTCTTCTCATCGCTTTGTACTGTTGAAATCGAGGCGAAGAAGGTAACGGACGCGGGCGCGGTCACGTAATCAGGCGCAGGAGTTGGCTACTGTAGGACCGTACTTAGTTGAATGAAGGACGTCAGAAGCACAGCGTGTGGAATTCGGTTTGGTTATGGAAAGGACTACGTTTGGCGCGCAGCAAACGTAGTCAATAAGCGGCGCAATTGGTGTTAAAACGATTGCAGCATCCGCGAAGCTCGCTTCCACCAAGGCGCATTGACCGTACGTTTTGACTCCTCATGATCAGGTAGTACGTGTGGCACATCCTGTAGCCGAATCCACGGCTGGTTATTCCAGTGCAGCAAACTCAAGGACATGTCCGGCCAATTGAGCAGGCTTAGGATCGGGCGTTCGGTTGAAGTGGATTGCTGGGCATCTCTGAGGGCTGGGACCACGTCGTGGGTTAGCCATTCGCGCAGCGCCCGATATTCGGGGCAGTAGTGGTAGACGAGTAGGGCGTAGACGCCGGATTCGCTGATTAGCAGGGTGTTTTCGATGGTGCCGTGGATGGGCATTTGCAGGGTTTGGTGTTGGTCGGGGTCGAGTTTGCGGACGGCGCGTTCATCAAGGTAGAGGCGCAGGAGTCGGCCTAGGTCGCGGGCGCTGAACCAGGGTTGGTTTTCCAGGAGGAGGGCGTGGAGGTGGAGTTTGTGGCGGGTGAAGATGTGTGGAGTCAGATAGTTTTCGTCCATGGTGCAGTACCCAAATTCGCTTGATAGATGACTGCCACTTATCGTCGCCAAACAATAAGGGTGGCAGCTGCGTGCGGGTTGGCGAACCGGCCAAGCGAATACCGGCAGACCCGAAGGTCTCCCACACGCAGCCGCCATAATTCGAATCGGGAGATATATCCATAATCGAATGAGGTTGCGTGCATAGCTTGGTTCCAGGTCGCCAAACCCAGTGCTGAACATTCAGCAGAAGTTGAGCTTAGGAACCGGGGCTTTGCGGCGCAATCGGACGGCGGTGGTGATCTTTGTAGGACGTTGCCGGGATTTTTGAGGGCTTAAAGATCAAAAGATCGCAGCCTTCGGCAGCTCCTACAGATAAATCTGAAGGTCGTTCCGACCTTATCGCGAGCAGGCTCGCTCCCACAGTGGGTTGGGTTTCACCGTGGGATCTGCGGTGTTATTCGGAAGGTGGACTCAGCTTCGCTTCCAGCTCCGCGACTTTCGCCTCAAGACTCTCCAACCGAGCCCGGGTCCGTGCCAGCACAACCATCTGGCTATCAAACTCTTCCCGGCTCACTAGGTCCAGCTTGCTGAAGCCGCTCTGCAACAGAGCCTTGAACTGGCTTTCGATTTCGCTTTTCGGCAGCGGGGTGTCGCCGCTGAAGAGGCGCGAGGCGGTGCCGCTCAGGGCATCGAGGAAGTCTTTGGGTGCGAGCATGGGAAATGTCCTGTCAACAATGGCGGGCAGTGTATCACGCAGTGTCTATAGTCAATCCCGACCGCTGACTGTGCACGCTTTTCGCGCATGCGGACGGACGGCATCGCACTGTTGTTGTGCGTAACGCGGCAGCAGTTGCGGCGAAGTGGTTGGCATCTGCTGCCAAGGGCTTGAAAACAGAGAGTTTTGTGGAGATGGCAAGCTTTCTGCTTAGTCAGTAGTAACCCATGCACTGATGCAGTCGCTGTGACGAATGCAGTGCGCCAAGCGGAACGGGGGAAGTGTTTCGTGCGGAGTGGTTAGCAGGCGTCGGACGGGCAGGTAAGGCCGACGATGCGTTACAAAGCCAGGCACTGCGCTTAGACTTGAGTCGGGTTTGTTTTCCTGGGGCAAGTCCACCAATTCGGGAGAGAGTTTTCATGAAGCTAGTCACTGCCATCATCAAGCCGTTCAAACTGGACGACGTACGCGAGTCGCTGTCCGAGATCGGCGTGCAGGGCATTACCGTTACTGAAGTCAAAGGCTTCGGTCGGCAGAAGGGTCACACCGAGCTGTATCGCGGCGCGGAATATGTGGTCGATTTCCTGCCAAAGGTGAAGATCGATGTCGCCATTGACGACAAGGATCTTGACCGGGTTATCGAGGCGATAACCAAGGCGGCCAACACCGGCAAGATCGGTGACGGCAAGATCTTCGTGGTCAATCTGGAACAGGCGATTCGCATCCGTACCGGCGAAACCGATACCGACGCAATCTAAGCCGCCACAAACCCAACGCCCCAGGAGAAAACAATATGACTCTGCGTAAATTCGCAGGGCTAGGAGCCCTGTTGTCCCTCGTAATGCCCGGCTTGGCTATGGCGGCAGACGAAGTGGCGGCCCCAGTCCTCAACTCCGGCGACACTGCCTGGATGATGACCTCGACAGCCCTCGTGCTGTTCATGACCATTCCCGGTCTCGCGCTGTTCTACGGCGGCATGGTTCGCTCCAAAAACATTCTTTCCGTGATGATGCAGTGCTTCGCCATTACCGGCCTGATCAGCATCCTGTGGGTCATTTATGGCTACAGCATCGCGTTCGACACCACCGGCATGGAACAGGGCGTCATCAACTTCAACTCGTTCTTCGGTGGCATGGGTAAGGCATTCCTCGCCGGTGTCACGCCTGCGAGCCTGACCGGCCCTGCGGCGCTGTTCCCTGAAGCGGTGTTCGTCACCTTCCAGATGACGTTCGCCATCATTACCCCCGCGTTGATCGTCGGTGCCTTCGCCGAGCGGATGAAGTTCTCTGCCATGCTGATCTTCATGGGCGTCTGGTTCACCCTGGTTTATGCACCGATCGCGCACATGGTCTGGTCCGGTAACGGCGGCCTGTTGTGGGACTGGGGCGTGCTGGACTTCGCCGGCGGCACCGTGGTGCACATCAACGCCGGTGTGGCCGGTCTGATTGCCTGCCTGGTGCTGGGCAAGCGCAAAGGTTTCCCGACTACCCCGATGGCGCCGCACAACCTCGGTTACACCCTGATGGGCGCTGCAATGCTGTGGGTCGGCTGGTTCGGCTTCAACGCCGGTTCCGCTGCTGCGGCCAACGGCACTGCCGGTATGGCGATGCTGGTGACCCAGATCGCAACCGCCGCCGCTGCATTGGGCTGGATGTTCGCCGAATGGATCACGCACGGCAAACCAAGTGCTTTGGGTATTGCTTCGGGTGTAGTGGCCGGTCTGGTTGCAATCACCCCAGCCGCTGGCACCGTGGGCCCGATGGGGGCTCTGGTCATCGGTCTGGCAGCCGGCGTGGTGTGCTTCTTCTGCGCCACCACCCTGAAACGCAAACTCGGCTATGACGACTCCCTGGACGCCTTCGGTGTACACGGTATCGGCGGTATTCTCGGCGCGATCCTGACCGGTGTCTTCGCTGCACCGTCGCTGGGTGGCTTCGGCACCGTCACCGACATCGCCGCACAAGTCTGGATTCAGTGCAAAGGCGTGGGCTTCACGGTGATCTACACCGCGATCGTCACTTTCATCATTCTCAAGGTGCTGGACGCCGTCATGGGGCTGCGTATCACCGAAGAAGAAGAAGCTGTCGGCATCGATCTGGCACTCCACAACGAACGCGGCTACAACTTGTAAGCACGCGCACAAAAAATTTGCCCGGCTTGCCGGGCATTTTTTTGTCTGAAGTTTGTCAGTGAAGGAACTGCTGAAAGGTTTTTTCGTACACGTTTAGTGGCGTTTACGACGGGCGTTTTTCTGCGGCCAATGGCTTACATGATAGAAGGAATATTAGGGCCTTTGTTTTTTCCCAGAGCGCGCTAGAATGCGCCCCGAACGTGCGGAGAACTGTATGTGGCAACAGACTCTGATTACCCTGCGGGCGAGGCCCCGGGGCTTTCATCTGGTAACGGACGAGTTACTCGCCGGCCTGCCTGAACTCAAGGCATGTCGGGTCGGTCTGTTGCATTTGTGGCTGCAGCATACCTCGGCGTCGTTGACCATCAACGAGAACGCCGATCCGGCGGTACGTCGCGACTTCGAACGATTTTTCAATCGTCTGATCCCACAAGGAGCAGACGGCTATGAGCATAACGACGAAGGCCTGGACGACCTCCCGGCGCACTTCAAGGCCAGCGTACTTGGCTGTCAGCTCAGTTTGCCGATTTCGGCAGGCCGACTGGCGCTGGGGACCTGGCAAGGCGTTTATCTGGGCGAGCACCGTGATTTTGGCGGTGCCCGCAAAGTCCTCGCCACCGTGCACGGTGAAGAGGCATAAACCGCTGGTTACCAGCGTTTGTAGAATTTTTTCCGGCGGCCTTCGACAGACGGCGAAGCTGGGCTATAACTAATCTGCTTTTCGCAAGTCATGAGGTAGAACATGAGCGACGATGATCTGGAAAACGACGACCTCGAAGTAGGCGACGACGACGAAACCGAAGAAGGTCTGGAAACAGCAGCGGAAGACGTTGCTGACGACGATGGCGGTGAAGCGCCCGTTCCGACCGCCAAAGGCAAAGCCAAGGCAGCGGTATCGGTCGATGAGCTGCCGAGCGTCGAAGCGAAAAACAAGGAGCGCGATGCCTTGGCCAAGGCCATGGAAGAGTTCCTGGCCAAGGGCGGCAAGGTGCAGGAAGTGGAGGCCAATGTGGTCGCCGATCCGCCCAAGAAGCCTGACAACAAGTACGGCAGCCGGCCTATCTAAGGCCGCCGCTTGCTTGCTGAAAAAGCCCGCCGTCGCTGCGGGCTTTTTCATGGGTAAAACAAAACTTTTGAGCCTGCGTCGATCCCCTGTGGGAGTGAGCCTGCTCGCGATAGCGGTGTGTCAGGCAATATAAATACTGAATGTCACTCCGCTATCGCGAGCAGGCTCACTCCCACAAGGGGAATATCGGTGATCTCAAGGTTAGTGTTGGGCGTTCCAGAGGGCCAATAACGCCGGTAACTCGCTCAGGCTGCGAATCTCGGCATCCGGTGCCTTCTCGGCTTCCCACACCTTGCCCGCCGGGTTAAACCAGATCGCCCGCAATCCCGCCTGCTGGGCGCCGGCAATGTCATCACCCGGATGATCGCCGATATGCACGGCCGTCTCGGCCGTCGCACCACCGCGTTGCAACGCCTCATGAAACAGTCGCGCATCCGGCTTGCCGATGCCGATGTCTTCGGCACACAAGGCAAACTTGAAGTAGTCCGCCAGCCCTAAGCGGCGCACATCGGCGTTGCCATTGGTGACCACGCCGAGGGCGTAGTGATTGGCCAGAGTCTCGAGGGTCGGTTGCACCTCCGGGAAGATTTCCAGCTGATGCCGCGCATGCAGAAACACTTCAAAACTCTGATCGGCCAGGTCTGAGGCCTGACCCTGGTCGTAACCGGCCTCTTCCAGCGCATGGAACAAGACTCGGCGGCGCAGGGCGCTGATGCGGTGCTTGAGGCCCGGCTCACTGCTCAGGATCCGCTCGCGAATCGCCCACAAATGCTCCACCGGCACGGCGCCCAGATTCGGTGCATGCTCGGTCAGCCATTCACGTAATACGGCTTCGGCGCTGACGATCACCGGGGCGGTATCCCACAGGGTGTCGTCGAGGTCGAAGGTGATCAATTGAATTCTCATGACTCATCGCCTTTGATGCGTTTGGCCCGTGGATGGGCGCTGTCGTAAACCGTCGCCAGGTGCTGGAAGTCCAGGTGGGTGTAGATCTGGGTGGTTTTGATGTCCGAGTGGCCGAGCAATTCCTGAACCGCCCGCAGGTCCTGGGACGATTCCAGCAAATGGCTGGCAAAGGAGTGCCGCAGCATGTGCGGGTGCAGGTTCTGCCCCAGCTCGCGCTCGCCAGCGGCTTTAACCCGCACTTGAATCGCCCGTGGGCCGAGGCGCCGGCCTTGTTGGCTGACAAACACCGCGTCGTCCGCCGGGTTGGTCATGGCCCGTAGCGGCAGCCACAACTCCAGCGCTTCGCGAGCTTTTTTACCGACCGGCAGCAGTCGGGTCTTGCTGCCCTTGCCGAGCACTTGAACCATGCCGTCGGCCAGGTCCAACTGATCCAGATTGAGCCCGGTCAGCTCCGACAATCGCAAACCTGAGGAATAAAACAGCTCCAGAATCGCCTGATCCCGACGCGCCAGAAAATCATCCTCCACCGCGCCCTCAAGCAGTTGCAGCGCGCGATCGGTGTCGAGGGTTTTTGGCAGCCGACGTTCGCCTTTCGGTGGCGCCAGGCCGTTGGCCGGGTCGTGGTCGCAGAGGCCTTCGCGGTTCAGATAATGATAGAGCCCGCGCACCGCCGACAGCAGCCGCGCCAGGCTGCGGGACGATTGGCCTTGTGAGTGCAGGCGTGCGATCAGGCTGCGCAGGCGTTGAATGTCCAGGGCCGCCCAACTGCTGATGTTTTGTTTGACACACCAGCCCAGCACTTTGTCGAGGTCGCGCCGGTAGGCGTACAGCGTGTGAGGCGACACCTGCCGCTCACTGCGCAGGTGTTCGCAGTAAGCGTCCAGTTGCCGTTCCACGATCAGCGTACCGAGCGCAGGGAGGTGTTGACCCGTGGCAGCACGCGGCCCATGACTTCGGCGATGTAGCTGAGGAACAGCGTGCCCACCGAACTCTTGTAGTGCTGCGGGTCACGGCTGGCGATAGCCAGGACGCCGTGGATGCCCTGGTAGCTGATGGCGACGACGGCGGTGGAGCCGATCTGCTTGCGCTGTTCTTCGCCGAACAGGAAGTCCAGTTCGTGTTCACGCAAGCTGCCGCTCACGCTTTTGTCTTCCGAGAGCAAACCGCCGATGGCCGTTTGCGCGTCGGCATGGGTCACCCAGCGGCCGACCGGCATCGGGTTGTCACCCAGCAGAATCAGGCTGACGAAAGGCACCTGGAAGTCCTGGCGCAGACTGTCTTCGACGCTGATTACCACGTCTTCCAGGCTGGTGGCGTCCATCAGCGCGAGAATCAGGCGGCGGGTCTTGTCGAAGAGGCGGTCGTTGTCGCGGGCGACGTCCATCAAGTGAGAGAGGCGATGGCGCAGCTCGATATTGCGGTCGCGCAGGATGGTCATCTGGCGTTCGACCAGCGAAATGGTGTCGCCGCGCTGGTGCGGAATGCGCAAGGTCGCGAGCAGGTCTTCATGCTTGACGAAGAAATCCGGATGAGCCTCCAGGTACGCGGCAATCGCCGCCGCCTCAAGGCTTTCGGAAGGGGATTCGTCGGGCTGTAGGGCGGGAACCTGGGGCTTATCTTTCATGGATTCGACTCTCTCAAAGACGCACTTGTCCTTCATAAACGCGCACTGCCGGGCCGGTCATCATGACCGGTTGGCCAGGGCCTGCCCATTCAATGGACAAACGCCCGCCGGGCAGGTCGATCAATAGTGGCGAATCCATCCACCCCTGGCTGATCGCGGCCACTGCAGCAGCGCAAGCGCCGGTTCCGCACGCCTGGGTTTCCCCGGTCCCGCGTTCCCAGACGCGCAGTTGCGCGCGGCTCCGGTCGATGACCTGGAGAAAACCGACATTGACCCGCGCCGGGAAGCGCGGATGGTTTTCGATTTTCGGCCCCAGTTCATGCACCGGTGCATTGTTGATGTCGCTGACCCGCAGCACGGCATGGGGGTTGCCCATGGACACGGCGGCCAGGTCGACCAGGGTGCCGTCGACGTCAACCTGATAGCTCGTGGCCTGCTCCGGCGTTTCAAATGGAATCTCGGCCGGCACCAGGCGCGGTGCGCCCATGTTGACACCGATCTGCCCGTCGCTGCGGATATCCAGTTCGATGATGCCGCTTTTGGTCTCGACGCGGATCTGCCGCTTCGCGGTCAGGCGCTTATCGAGCACGAAGCGAGCGAAGCAGCGCGCACCGTTGCCGCACTGTTCCACTTCGGAGCCGTCGGCGTTGAAGATCCTGTAGCGGAAATCCACGTCCGGGTTGCTGGGCGCTTCGACGATCAGCAACTGGTCGAAACCGATACCCGTATGCCGATCGCCCCATTGCTTGGCGTGTTTGGGCAGGATGTGCGCATGCTGGCTGACCAGGTCGAGGACCATGAAGTCATTGCCCAGGCCGTGCATCTTGGTAAAACGCAGCAGCATGGTTTTACTCCGGCAGCAGGCTTTCGCCAGCAAACAACTCGGCTACCGTCTCACGGCGACGCACTTCAAATGCCTGATCACCGTCCACCAACACTTCAGCGGCACGGCCGCGGGTGTTGTAGTTGGAACTCATGACAAACCCGTAGGCACCGGCCGAATGCACGGCCAGCAAGTCGCCTTCTTCCAGGGCCAGCTGACGATCCTTGGCCAGGAAGTCGCCGGTCTCACAGATCGGGCCGACGATGTCGTAGGCGCGAGCCGCGGTAGTGCGCGGGCGCACAGCGGTGACGTCCATCCAGGCCTGGTACAGCGCCGGGCGGATCAGATCGTTCATGGCCGCGTCGACGATGGCGAAGTCTTTGTGCTCGGTGTGCTTGAGGTATTCGACCTGAGTCAGCAGCACGCCGGCGTTGGCGACGATGAAGCGGCCCGGCTCGAACACCAGCGCCAGGTCACGACCGTCGAGACGCTCGCGCACAGCTTTGATGTAGTCGGCAGCCAATGGCGGCTCTTCATCGCGATAACGCACGCCCAAACCACCACCGAGATCGATGTGGCGCAGGTAAATGCCGCAATCGCCGAGGCGGTCGACCAGGCCCAGCAGGCGGTCGAGGGCGTCGATGAACGGCGGCAGGGTGGTCAGTTGCGAGCCGATGTGGCAATCGACACCGACCACTTCCAGGTTTGGCAGTTGCGCGGCGCGGATGTACACGTCTTCGGCATCAGCGATGGCGATGCCGAACTTGTTCTCTTTAAGACCGGTAGAAATGTACGGATGGGTGCCGGCGTCGACGTCCGGGTTCACGCGCAGCGAGATCGGCGCGCGAACGCCCAGCTCGGCGGCGACCACTTGCAGACGTTCCAGCTCATCGGTGGATTCGACGTTGAAGCAATGCACGCCGACTTCCAGGGCACGACGCATGTCGTCACGGGTCTTGCCGACACCGGAGAACACGATCTTGTCGGCGCTGCCGCCAGCGGCCAGTACACGTTCCAGCTCACCACGGGAGACGATGTCAAAACCGGCGCCCAAACGCGCCAGGACATTCAGTACACCCAGGTTGGAGTTGGCCTTGACCGCAAAGCAGACCAGGTGCGGCATGCCGGCCAGCGCATCGGCGTAAGCCAGGTACTGGGCTTCGATGTGCGCACGGGAGTAGACGTAGGTCGGTGTGCCAAAGCGTTCGGCGATGGCGGACAGGGCAACACCTTCCGCAAACAGCTCGCCGTCACGGTAGTTAAAAGCGTCCATGGCGTTCCCTTATTGGTAGACGTCGTGCTTGTGTGCTTTCGACGGAGACTTCTGCGATGACTGGGCCTGCTCGGCAGGGTCCTGAGAATCGTCAGGCAGGTACAGCGGGCCTTTTTGACCACAGGCCGACACAAGGCAGGCAACCGCGACGAGCGCAGCAAGGGAAGAGATCAGGCGCTTCATGGCGAAATCCTTGAAAATGCGTTAATTGCGCCGGAGTATACCGGCCACCCGGCAGCTTGCCTATGCGACGGGGCTCCCGTCCGGCGGGGCTATGTGGTGAGGGGATTTATCCCCGTTCGGCTGCGCAGCAGTCGCAAGCATTCACGCTTAACCTTGAACTGCTGGGGCTGCTGCGCAACCCAATGGGGATAAATCCCCTCACCACAAAGGCTCGCTCCCACAGGTGTACCTATATCGGCCCTTGGTCGTTATCCTTTGCAATCACCGGGGCTCGCCCGTATCTTGCGGCGCTTGAGCGTGAGTAGACACTTTTTGAGGTTCCCGCAATGAGTTTGACTGAAGCCCGTTTCCACGATCTGGTCGATGCCACCCAGCAGACGCTGGAGGATATTTTTGACGAGTGTGACCTGGATATCGATCTGGAGAGCTCGGCCGGTGTGCTCACCGTCAAGTTCGAAAACGGCAGCCAGTTGATTTTCAGCCGCCAGGAACCGCTGCGGCAGCTATGGCTGGCAGCCGTGTCCGGCGGGTTCCACTTCGATTACGACGAAGAAAGCAAGCGTTGGATGTGTGACAAGAGCGACGAACAACTCGGCGAGATGCTCGAGCGCATCGTCAAGCAGCAAGCTGACGCCGAGCTCGATTTCGAAGGTCTGTGAGATCGTGACCGAGCCTGCGCCCATTCGTGCGCCCAAACCGCTCTACAGCAATGTCAGCCCGGCGGTGGCTTCACCGTGCAGCGGCGTGTGTCGGCTGGATGAACAGAAGGTCTGCCTTGGGTGTTTTCGCCATGTCGAAGACATCCGCGAATGGCGCTCGGCCGATGACGATCGGCGTCGTGTCATTTGCGCCCAGGCCCGTGATCGCAAGTCAGCTATGTGACGATTGTGGTGAGGGGATTTAGCGAAACGTCGCACCGCCCCGTTGGGTCGCGAAGCTACCCTGAAACCTGCAACTGTGAAGTGCCAGACACCCCGCTCTCGGGCTTTGCGGCTGCTTCGCAGCCGAACGGGGATAAATCCCCTCGCCACATTGGTTCTCTATAACAGTCAAGGGTGGTGGTCGCCCCTCACTTGTATATTTATTGAGCTGTGATAGTGTCGAGAAACGCCTCAACCCATCGAGGCTCGTGAAAACCCCGCCTTTTTCTGGCGGGGTTTTGCTTTTTCTGTGCAGAAGAAAGGAGTCTGCCCAAATCATGACAGCACCTTCAATCACCCTTACCCGTCTGGACGTGCAACGTCTGGAGCGCCTGATCGACAGCCTGGATGACACGCTGCCGGGCGTTATCGCGCTGCAAACCGAACTGGATCGCGCCGATACCCTGGTCGGTCACGATGAAGTACCCGCCGATGTCGTGACCATGAATTCCCGTGTGCATTGCCGCGAAGAAGGCAGCGGCAAGGACTATCACCTGACGCTGGTTTATCCGAAGGATGCCAATGCCGACGAAGGCAAGATTTCCATTCTGGCGCCAGTGGGCAGCGCGCTGCTCGGCCTGAAGGTGGGTCAGCACATCGACTGGCCAGCACCGGGCGGCAAGACGCTCAAACTCACCCTGCTGGAAGTTGAATGGCAGCCGGCCGAGGGCGGTCACTTTCCGGAATAAGCTCGTCAGACCTGCTCGAGCGCCTCGTTCAATGCGCGCTCCAGGTCAGCCTTGTAGCGCAAATACAAAATACTTGAACGCTGACCATCACCGAGCAGGCCCGACAGGTCCAGGTCGGTGATGTAGCAGCGATAGCGTTCGGTTTCACGGCGCTGCTCGACGATTTCCCGGGCGACCACGTTGAACAGTCGGTCGCCATGTTCCAGCTCTGAAAATTCCCGCTGATTGCAATACAACGTGACCTGCACCTGTCCCGGTGCGGCTTTGCCGACAATCGCCTGCACGTCGTAGAACGGTTTGTTGACCGGGGTTTGCGGCGCTGGCCGAGCTTCGACCCGACGCGCCCGTACAGGGCCGGAGGGCAGCAGTTGGTAATACAAGGTGTCCAGGCTCAACGGCTGGGCGACGTCCATCGCCAGCAAGGCGTCGCGCCGGTACTGGATCGATTGCAGGAAACGTTGCAGCGGCACCAGCAGGCTTTGCTCGTCGTGGTAGGGCAAGCGCTGTTGCCACAGGGCATTGAATTCATCCAGCACGTACAGGTCGGCGTGGTATTCGTTGATCCGGTAGAACACCTGAATGCAATCGGGCTGACCCATCGGCAGGACCAGCGCCAGGTCGTGGTCTTCCAGTGCCATCGGGTCCAGGTGCAGCGGGCTGTAGCTTGCCCGCTCTTCGCCCAGGTAATCGACCAGCGCCGACAGCGTGGCGAGGGCGACATGATTGACCTGGCCGGGTACCAGTTCCAACACGTGGTAGTGCTGCTGGACCTGAATCAGGTAGCGATGATTGAGTTTGCTCAACAGCAGGTTCTGCGCGGTGTCGAGGATCTCTTCAACCCGCTGGGCGATGAACTGCGCGCGGTTGTGGCAGAAGCACCGAACCCGCAACGTGGGTTGTTGTAGCCCGCCGGGCAGGTTGTTGAGGTAATCGCGCACGCAGTCGAGCAGCGCGTGAGGGCCGTCGAAGCGGCTGACCAGCACTTCGTTCCAACTGTTGAGTGTGACCTGATCCAGGGTCAGTACCAGGTTTTCCCGGACGCCGGCGTAACTCAGGGAATCGGTGCGCTCGGTGGTCATCAGGATGTTCAGGTCGCGGTGGTGCTTGAGTGGATCGACGCCTACGTTCACCAGAATCAGCACTTCGCTCGGCACGCTGGCGCGCAGTAACGGTTCTTCGGCGACGGTCGTCAGCGGCAGGACGATGCTCTGTTGCAGGCTGCCGAGCAGGTTGAACAGTTCGAACTCGCTCAGGTCGCTGGTGCCGGGATGCAAGGCCAGGCGAGTGCTGCTGTCGATCACGCCGTTGCGGTGACACCAGGTCAGCAGTTCCAGCAAGTGGCGGCTGCGCTTGATCGGTGCGAAATGCTCCCATTCGAGGGCCGTCAGGCTGCCGTTGTACAAACCCCACTGAGTTTGACCCAATTCTTTTTTGTTCGGCGCGTGCACCAGCGTGAGGGTGTCTTCGGCCAGATCCGGGGCGATGCCAGGGTTGATGAACTCGACCTTGTCGGCTTTGCGCTCGAAAGCTGCGTACAGCCGTCGACCCAGCACGTTGAGGTCGCGCTTGTTGATCAGGCTGACGGTTTGTTCGGTGCGGGCGAACTGGGTCAGGAAGCGATAGCTGTAATTGAGCTCCTTGACCAAGGCCCTGCGTTCAGAACCGACCTGGCGGACTTTCCACTGGCTGCGGCTGTCGAGCAGGGCCAGTTGACGATGATCCCACTGCCATTCGTGGGCCAGGCGTTTGAGCAACGAACGCTGCCAGCTCTGCGTGCGACTGCTGCTGCCGGTGAGTTTGCGATTGACCTTCAGGTACAACGCCCGGCGTACCAGCTCCAGGCGTTCCGGCTCGCCACGGGCGGTCAGGTATTCCTCGATGCGCCGGTAAACCACGACGTATGGATCCAGCTCGTCAAGGTCGAGCCGATTGGCAAACACCGCTTGCTTGAAGCGCAGGCTCAGGCAATGGACCTTGGGGTGTTCGCTGGCGTAGACCTCGATCAGCAGCAGTTTGAGGACCGATTTGTAGGGCGACTCGATGCCCTTGAACAACTGCCAGAGCCCGGCACCGATAAATTCGCCAGGCGGGATATAGGCCAGATGCCCCAGGTCGAGGGTTTCATCGGCACGGATGAAACGCTTGGACATCAGCGTGTGGGTGTAACGGTCGTAGCTCGCTTCTTCGTAGACGGGCACCAGCCACCAGATGGGCGTGCGTCCGGCCAGCCAGATCGCGGTGCGATAAAACTCATCCAGCAGCAGATAGTGCTGGGTGGTGCCGCAGTCTTCCGAGCTCAGTTGGGTATCACGTTCGCCGCGTACGAAACGGGTCGGGTCGATCAGGAAGAAATGCGCCTCGGCGCCCTGGCTGGCAGCCCAGGTTTCGAGAAGCTGGCATTTTTTGCGCAGTTCAGTGAGCTCGCTTTCGCTCAAGTCCGGCCCGTGGCAGACCCACACGTCCATGTCGCTTTGGTCGGCCTGGGCGAGGGTGCCGAGGCTGCCCATCAGGAACAGGCCGTGAATCGGTCGCGGCGGATTGCTGCCATGGCGAGGCTTATAGGAAAACGAGCGGGTCAGGCGCTGGGCTTCGGCGAGGGTGTTGGCGTCGGGTTCGTAATTCGACAGCCCGGCCGGCGTGCTGCCCGAAACGTACCCTGGCAACAGCGGGTGATTGACGTGAAAAAACAGCGGCAACAAGCTCAGCACCGCTTGCTGGCGGGTCGACAACCCTTCCATGGCGCGGGCCATACGGCCTTCATTGAGCTTCAGAAAACGTGCGCGCAGCTGGCTGAGAACCTTGCGGTCGATTCCCTCGTCCAGATCGGGGCGGATTTCATGGGTGCGGGTCATGTCAGCTCAAACCGGCTCGCGGGGCTCAGACGTGATTGTCTGCGGATGAGGGGCAGTTTAGCGCCTCGGCTCCAGGACTTTTAAGCTGATTTTGTTTTTCCGGCGTCAGATTTTTATCGCGGGGCGACGGCTGGCAACAGGGCAGGTAACGAAATGTGCCCGCGGAAATCCCGTAGCAGGGGTTTCCGTGGGCGCTACGGTAATGCTCAGGCAGTTTCCCGGACGTTGAGAATGGTCAGAACGGTTTGCACATTTTGCGCGGCATCACGACCGAGGCTGGTCAGATAACCACCATCTGGCTGGGTGATCAATTCTTTGTCGAACAGTCTTTGGGCGGCGGCAATGGCTTTCGGGGCAGCGGTCTGATGAATTTTCAAACCTTCCTGGGAACTGTCCAGGTTGAAGAGTGCGAGGATTTCCAGTTCGGCAACCAACTCAGGGGTAAGCGACATAAGGACTCCAGACTTTCTAGGAATTGGACGACAGCGTCCCTAAGGTGATCCCACTCGGGCGGCATGTCCAGTGCTCGCGACAGGGTTTTTTCGCCTTGGGCAGCATTCCCCGGTGGGTGGTGCGGCAGCGGGGTGGGTTCAGTGTAGTCAGGGGCTGGAGGAAGGCGGGAGCGATTGGTGACAATTTGTGTTGGCGCGGGTTTTTGTGGTTGTGGAGGTCGCCTGTGGTGAGGGGATTTATCCCCGTTCGGCTGCGAAGCAGTCGTAAACCATTGCACACGGTATACCTGATACACCGAGTGCTATGGTTTTGGGGCGGCTTCGCCGCCCAACGGGGCGGTGCGACGTTTCGATAAATCCCCTCGCCACAGGGGGGCCTGCGGAATTACTTCTTTTCCGGCGGCAACTCTGGCAATGCACGCAACGCGGCTTCATACCATTCGGTATTGAACGCGCGGTCTTCTTCGAGGATCGCGTCGATTTCCACTGCCAGAACGTGGGCCATCAGATTGAGGATTTCTTCACGCTCGTAACCCACCAGGGTCAGCTTGTTGAAGGTGGCCTTGGCGGCTGGCGGGTTGTCGCTTTCAATCTGGTTTTCGATGGCTTCGACCAAGGTGTTTTCGGCGAATTCTTCTTCGTCGATCTCGATATCTGTTGGCTCGCTCATGGCAGGCTCCTCAAGTTAAGGCAGCCAGTTTACCTGCATTCAGCGCTGTGATGCTGCTGGCAAGAAACGTCGCGGCATTCTATAAAAGGCACCTGCCAACCCCGCACGGCCTGGAGGCTATGTGATGCTCAAGCTTTATGGATTTTCCGTCAGCAACTACTACAACATGGTCAAGCTGGCGCTGCTTGAGAAGGGACTGCCGTTTGAAGAGGTGCTGTTTCACCCGGGGCCGAGCCCCGAGGCATTAGCCATCAGCCCGCGCGGGAAGGTGCCGGTGCTGGGTGTCGAGCAGGGCTTCATCAACGAAACCAGTGTGATTCTCGAATACCTCGAACAAAGCCAGAAAGGCACGCCGCTGTTGCCGAGCGATCCCTATGAGCGGTCGCAGGTCCTGGCATTGGCCAAGGAAATCGAGCTGTACATCGAATTGCCGGGGCGTGCCTGCTATGCCGAAGCATTTTTCGGCATGACGGTGCCGGATGCGATCAAGGACAAGACCAAAGCCGAGTTGCTGCTGGGGTTTGCCTCACTGGGCAGGCACGGCAAGTTCGCCCCTTATGTGGCAGGTGATAGCCTGAGCATTGCGGATTTGTATTTCCTCTACAGCGTGCCGCTGGCCTGTGCGGTGGCGCAGAAGCTGTTTGACCTGGATTTGCTGGCTGAGATGCCGGCAGCCAAGGCGCTGCTGGAGCGTCTGGGGCAAAATCCGAATGTGCAGCGGATTGCGAAGGACAAGGAAGCGGCGATGCCAGCGTTTTTGGCGATGGTCGCGTCCAAGAAGTAGGTTTTTGCAGCGTTCTTGCGAATGTCATCGCGGGCAAGCCTTGCTCCTGCGGATCACGCGAATCCGTAGGAGCAAGGCTTGCCCGCGATGCTTTTAGCGGCTGGCGAGTAACGCCTGGCCGCGAACCACAGCCTTCTTGACCTGTGCCGGCGCAGTTCCGCCGATGTGGTCTCGGGCATTCACCGAGCCTTCCAGGGTCAGTACGGCGAACACGTCCTGATCGATCTGATCGCTGAACTTGCGCAGCTCTTCCAGGCTCATTTCCGCCAGGTCTTTACCGCTTTCCACGCCGTATTTCACGGCATGGCCAACGATTTCGTGGCAGTCACGGAACGGCAGACCACGACGTACCAGGTAGTCGGCCAGGTCGGTGGCGGTGGAGAAGCCACGCAGGGCGGCTTCACGCATCATCGCGTGCTTGGGTTTGATCGCCGGGATCATGTCGGCAAAGGCCCGCAGCGAGTCGCGCAACGTGTCGGCGGCGTCGAACAGCGGCTCTTTATCTTCCTGGTTGTCCTTGTTGTAGGCCAGGGGCTGGCCTTTCATCAGGGTCAGCAGGCCCATCAGTGCGCCGAATACGCGACCGGTCTTGCCACGCACCAGCTCCGGGACGTCCGGGTTTTTCTTTTGCGGCATGATCGAGCTGCCGGTGCAGAAACGGTCCGGCAGATCGATGAACTGGAACTGCGCGCTGGTCCACAGCACCAGCTCTTCGGAGAAACGCGACAAGTGCATCATCGCGATGCTCGCGGCCGAGCAGAACTCGATGGCGAAGTCACGATCGGACACGTTGTCCAGCGAGTTACCGCCCACAGCGTCGAAGCCCAGCAGTTGAGCGGTGTATTCGCGGTCGATCGGGTAGGTGGTACCGGCCAGTGCGGCACTGCCCAGCGGCATGCGGTTGGTACGCTTGCGGCAGTCGACCAGGCGTTCGTAGTCGCGGCTGAGCATTTCGAACCAGGCCAGCATGTGATGCCCGAAGGTCACTGGCTGCGCGGTTTGCAGGTGAGTGAAGCCCGGCATGATGCTGCCGGCTTCGCGCTCGGCCTGTTCCAGCAAGCCTTTTTGCAGGCGGGTGATTTCGCTCAGGATCAGGTCGATCTCGTCACGCAGCCACAGGCGGATGTCGGTGGCGACCTGGTCGTTACGGCTGCGACCGGTGTGCAGCTTTTTACCGGTGACGCCGATGCGGTCGGTCAGACGCGCCTCGATGTTCATGTGCACGTCTTCGAGGTCGATGCGCCAGTCGAACTGGCCGGCCTCGATTTCACCCTGGATGGTCTTCAGGCCATCAGTGATGCTGTCGCGCTCGGCATCGGTCAGCACGCCGACCTTGGCCAGCATCGTGGCGTGAGCGATCGAGCCCATGATGTCGTGGCGATACAGGCGCTGGTCGAAAGTGACGGAGGCGGTGAAGCGGGCGACGAAGGCGTCGACGGGTTCACTGAAGCGGCCGCCCCAGGACTGATTGGTCTTGTCAGTGCTCATGAATTCGCTCGTGTCGGCTGAAGAAAGATGGCGTAGAAAGCTGTCGCGGATAATAACAGGGTTGCCAATCCTGTCGCTGACACTGGTCGATACGTTTTTTTCTCAGGTGGCGGCCCATACTCGAATCAGCGCCGAGGGAATTTGCGCAACGATATTTTTCAATTGAGCAATATCGTGCCGGCAACCGTCTACAGTTGGACAGTAGGACCAGCGCACTTCCAGACGCTGCAGCTGACTATAAGAAGAGGGGGTGTTCATATTGTGTATCAACAAACCCTACGGCGATGCCTCGTTAACGCGGGCCTGGGCCGCCAAACGCACGACAGATGAAAATATAACCGTCGGTCGGGCGGCACTTTTTGGCCGTCGCGCTAGTCTTAGCGTGGATCGCGGTGACGGACGTCACTTCACCTGTCTACGCTATCCTTGTGCGAGACTCACGCAGGAATCCAGCGCAATATGAATGTCCTGATCGTTGATGACGAACCCCTTGCCCGCGAGCGCCTGAGCCGAATGGTTGGCGAACTCGAGGGATACAGTGTCCTGGAGCCTAGCGCCACGAACGGCGATGAAGCGTTGGCTCTGATCGACAGCCACAAACCCGATATCGTGCTGCTCGATATCGGCATGCCGGGCCTCGATGGCCTGCAAGTGGCTGCACGATTGTGCGAACGCGAAACCCCGCCCGCCGTGGTGTTTTGCACAGGCCCCGATGAATTTGCCGTGGAAGCCTTACAGGCCAGCGCCGTAGGCTATCTGGTGAAACCTGTGCGTACAGAACAATTACATGAAGCGTTGAAAAAAGCCGAGCGGCCCAATCGCGTCCAGCTCGCGGCCCTGACCCGTCCCGCCGCCGAAAGTGGCAGCGGCCCGCGCAGCCACATCAGCGCCCGTACCCGTAAAGGCATCGAGCTGATCCCATTGAATCAGGTGGTCTACTTCATTGCGGATCACAAATACGTGACCTTGCGCCACGAAGGCGGCGAAGTGCTGCTGGATGAGCCGCTCAAGGCCCTTGAAGATGAATTTGGCGATCGCTTCGTGCGAATCCACCGCAACGCGCTGGTCGCCCGCGAGCGCATCGAACGTCTGCAGCGCACGCCTCTGGGGCATTTTCAGCTGTTCCTCAAAGGCTTGAACGGCGACGCCCTGATCGTCAGCCGACGGCATGTGGCCGGCGTGCGCAAGATGATGCAACAGCTTTAATCCGCCATTTACGGGCGGGTTTCATCCCGATTGCTGGATGTCTGAGGCCAGGGAGGCCACGCGGTTTCTGATACAAGTCAAAGTGGATTTGGTTGAGCTGTTATTATCCGCCGTATCTATTCAGTACGGATTGATCCATGTCCTCTCGCGAAATCCGCATCGCCACCCGTAAAAGTGCACTCGCCCTGTGGCAGGCCGAATACGTCAAAGCCCGTCTGGAAGAGGCCCATCCGGGTCTGCTTGTGACGTTGGTGCCCATGGTCAGTCGCGGTGACAAGTTGCTCGACTCGCCACTGTCGAAAATCGGCGGCAAGGGCCTGTTCGTCAAAGAACTGGAAACCGCGCTGCTGGAAAACGAAGCCGACATCGCGGTGCACTCGATGAAAGACGTGCCGATGGACTTCCCTGAAGGCCTCGGTCTGTTTTGCATCTGCGAGCGCGAAGACCCGCGCGATGCATTCGTCTCCAACACCTACACCAGCCTGGACGAATTGCCGCAAGGCAGCATCGTCGGCACCTCCAGCCTGCGCCGTCAGGCCCAGTTGCTGACCCGTCGTCCGGACCTGGAAATTCGCTTCCTGCGCGGCAACGTCAACACGCGTCTGGCCAAGCTCGATGCCGGCGAATACGACGCCATTATCCTCGCGGCCGCCGGCCTGATTCGTCTCGGCTTTGAAGATCGGATTACCTCGGCCATCAGCGTCGACGACAGTCTGCCGGCCGGTGGCCAAGGCGCGGTGGGTATCGAATGCCGCAGCGTCGACAGCGAAATTCACGCGCTGTTGGCACCGCTGCACCATCAGGACACCGCCATCCGCGTGACCGCCGAACGTGCTCTCAACAAACATTTGAATGGCGGCTGCCAAGTGCCGATCGCCTGCTATGCCGTGCTTGAAGGCGAGCAGATCTGGTTGCGGGGTCTTGTCGGTGATCCGAACGGCGGTCTGCTGCTCAGCGCCGAGGCTCGTGCGCCACGAAGCGATGCCGAAGCCTTGGGCGTGCAAGTGGCTGAAGACCTGCTGAGTCAAGGCGCCAACGACATTCTGAAAGCAGTCTACGGCGAGGCAGGTCACGAGTGATGGGTTGGCGCCTGCTGCTGACGCGTCCCGCGGATGAGTCGGCGGCGCTGAGCAGTCTTTTGGCCGAAAAGGGGATTTTCAGCAGCAGTTTGCCGCTTTTGGAGATCGAGCCGATTCCTGCCTCTGACACAATGCGCGAGATGATTCAGGGGCTGGATCGCTATTGCGCGGTGATCGTGGTCAGTAAGCCGGCCGCCAGAATTGCCGTGGATCTGCTCGACAGGTATCGGCCGCAACCCCCTCGTTTGAAGTGGTTCAGCGTGGGCGCCGCCACCGCGCAGATCCTCGAGGATCGCGGGTTGGACATCAGCTTTCCGGTGGAGGGCGATGACAGCGAAGCCTTGCTTGAACTTCCTCAGTTGCGCGAGGCAATCGCGCGGCCCGGTCCGCGCGTGCTGATCATGCGTGGGGAGGGCGGGCGTGAGTTGCTGGCTGAGCGTTTGCGCGAGCTTGGTGCTAGTGTCGAGTATCTGGAGTTGTACCGCCGCGACCTGCCGCAGTACCCGCCGGCAGCGCTGTCTGACCGGATCGAAGCGGAACGCTTGAACGGGCTGGTGGTCAGCAGTGGACAGGGTTTTGAGCACCTGCATCAATTGGCCGGCGATGCCTGGCCGCGATTGGCGCGGTTGCCGTTGTTTGTTCCAAGCCCCAGGGTTGCCGAGCTGGCACGTGCCGCCGGGGCCCAAACAGTTGTGGATTGTCGTGGCGCCAGTGCCGCGGCTTTGCTGACGGCGTTGCGGGAGCATCCCGGACCCGTTCTCTAATGCAAAGGATGGATACGTGAGCGAAACAGCCTTGCCTAAAGATGACGTCAAGCCAGTGCTCGATGCACCGGTTGAAGCACCGGTTGAAACCGGGCCACCTGCTGCAGTGCAGCGCCGAGGCAATGGGCTGGCAATCGTCGCGCTGTTGCTGGGCGCTGCCGGTGTCGCCGTGGGCGGTTGGGGAGTCTGGCAGGTGCGTCACCTGCAAGCCAATACTCAACTGCAGTTGAGTCAGGTCCAGGCATTGAACGATCAGGCACAGGACCTGAAGCTCAATGAACAACGCCTGACTGCTCGCCTGGAACAAATGCCTGCCGCCGCCGAGCTAGACGCGCGCAGTCGTTTGGTCATTCAACTTCAAGGCGATCAGCAACGCCTGAATCAACGTCTGGAAACGGTTCTCGGCGCCAGCCGCAAGGATTGGCGTCTGGCCGAGGCCGAGCACCTGCTGCGTCTGGCCAGCCTGCGTCTTTCCGCGTTGCAGGACATCAGCAGTGCCCAGGCTTTGGTGCAGGGCGCCGATGAGATTCTGCGCGAACAGAACGATCCGGGTTCCTTTGCCGCTCGCGAGCAAGTTGCCAAAACGCTGGTGGCATTGCGTAGCACCCAACAGCCGGATCGCACCGGTCTGTTCCTGCGGCTGGGGGCGCTGCGCGATCAAGTGATCGGCCTCACCGAGCTGGCACCTGAGTACAAGGATCGTGGCGAATCCCTGCTGGGTCTCACCGCTGATGGCGACGGCGCCAGTCGTTGGGCGCAATGGTGGGATCAGGTCTCGCGCTACATCCGCATCGACTTCAACGCCGACAAGAATGTGCGTCCGTTGCTGGCCGGGCAGAGCCTGAGCCAGGTGCGCCTGGCCCTGAGCCTGGCACTGGAGCAGGCGCAATGGGCCGCGCTCAATGGCCAGGCCGCGGTTTATACCCAGGCGCTGGCCGAAGCGCGGGACGTGCTCAAGGGCAACTTCAACCCGGACAATCCTCAGAGCAAAGTGATGCTTGAGCAGGTTGGCGAGTTGAGCAAGCAACCGGTCACCGTTGTCACGCCAGACCTGACCGGCACGCTGAGTGCAGTTCAAGGGTATCTGGAGCGGCGTAACGTCAACGCCGAGGACTCGATCAAGCCGATGGCCAAACCTGCCGCGGACACCATTCCGGAGGCGACGCCATGAAACGCCTCTATGTGATCGTGTTCCTGGTGATCGCCGCTGCTGCCGCGCTCGGGCTGGCGATTGCCGAGCATTCCGGTTACGTGCTGGTCGCCTATAAAAGCTTCCGTTACGAGTCTAGTCTGTGGGCAACCCTGGCGTTGGTCGCCGTGCTCTGGCTGGTGTTCTGGGGCATCAAGGCGTTGATCGAATTGGTGACGACCTCCAGCGGCGTGGTCAATCCCTGGTCGCGGCGCAATCGCAGTCGCCGGGTGCAGGTGGCAATTGAGCACGGTCAGCTGGATCTGGCCGAAGGTCGCTGGGCCAGTGCGCAGCGCCATCTGCATCGGGCTGCGGAAGCCGAGCGCCAGCCTCTGCTTTACTACCTCGGCGCCGCCAGGGCCGCGAACGAACAAGGTCAATACGAGGAAAGCGACAACCTGCTGGAGCGCGCTCTTGAGCGACAACCCCAGGCAGAGTTGGCGATTGCCCTGAGCCACGCGCAATTACAGACTGATCGCGGCGATACCGACGGCGCCCTGGTGACCCTGCAAGCCATGCGCGAGCGTCATCCTCATAACGTCCAGACCTTGCGCCAGTTGCAGCGCTTGCACCAACAGCGGGGCGACTGGTCGGCCGTGATTCGTCTGCTGCCGGAGCTGCGCAAGGATAAGGTCCTGCCACCGGCCGAACTGGCCGAACTGGAACGCCGGGCCTGGGGTGAGAACCTGTCCCTGGCGGCGCATCGGGAAGAAGACGGGGCGGTCGGCTTGCAATCGCTCAATCGCGCCTGGCAGCAGTTGACCTCAGCTCAGCGTCAGGAACCGCAACTGGTGCTCGCTTATGCCGAGCAACTTCGGCAACTGGGTGCTCAGGTCGAGGCCGAAGAGATCCTGCGGACGGCGCTCAAGCGCAACTATGACAGTCATCTGGCGCGCCTCTATGGACTCGTTCGCGGCAGCGATCCGGCACGTCAACTGCACACGGCCGAGGGTTGGCTCAAGGATCATCCGGCCGATCCGAGCCTGCTGCTGACTTTGGGGCGCTTGTGTCTGCAAAGCAGCCTTTGGGGCAAGGCCCGGGACTATCTGGAAAGCAGCCTGCGAGTGCAGCGCAACCCGGAAGCCTGTGCGGAACTGGCGCGGCTGCTGGCGCAGCTGGGTGACACAGAACGCAGCAATCAGTTGTTCCAGGAGGGCTTGGTCTTGCTGGACGAGCGCTTGCTGGCGGCACCGTTGCCGGTTCCTGTTCACGCTTGAAGAGTGGATGACGGGTCGCTCAAAGGAGCGATCCAGTCGCCTGCAAACTGTCGGGATTTAACCTTTGTAGTCCGTTAACGGCAAAGTCCTACAGGGGACTACACCTAATCCTCTCGTTCCTGTCGGGAATTCCCTACACTTCTGCTGAAGTGTCCCCGCTGACCTGCCTTGAAAGGCTGCAGCGCTTTCCTCTACCGTAACCGCCTGTCTCTACTGTTACGGAAATGCCATGTCTTTGGCCTGCTCACGCTCCTTGTTTTTCATGGCTTTCATTGCAGGTGCCCTGGTCTTGGGCGTGTCTTATTACCTGGAATATGTGGTCGGCCTCAAACCTTGCGGGTTGTGCCTGTTGCAGCGATCTTGCCTCGCGTTACTCACGGGTATTTGCCTGGCTGCTTCGGTGCATGGGCCGGGCCGCTTTGGCTCTTTCCTGTATTGGATGCTCGGGCTGTTTTGCAGTCTGGCGGGTACGGTCACGGCGTGGCGGCAGGTAGTGCTGCAGAGCGATCCAGCGCATCGGCTGATGACGTGCCCGCCTGATCTGGCTGTTCAGTACGAGGACATGCCCTGGTTTTGCCAAGTGACACAGATGTTTAAAGGGGAGGCAGAGTGCGCGGAGATTTCCTGGACACTGTTCGACCTGAGCATTCCTGAGTGGAGTCTGCTGCTCTTCATGGCGATGACGATTTTAGGTATTTACCAGTTGCTGCGACTTGTCTGGAAAGCCTGTCTGCGACCGCTCAGCGGCGGTTCGTCGCACCGGGTGGTGGCGGGTGATTAAACACTTGTATGAACTTTATCTCCTGCGTACCTTGAAGCCATTGTCGCGCGGGCATAATCTGGCCCGCACGTGTCATTGGAATTATGTTGCTCGAATGACGCTCTGCCTGGCCGATACTTGACCTTCAAGTGTGGCGACGGGTGTAGGGCAGCATGACCCACAAGGGAAGAGAGATCACCATGCTCGAAAGTTGTCAGAATGCTCAGGAACGTTGGGGTGGAGTGCATCTGCTGATCGATCGCTGGTTGCAGGAGCGTCACGAGCTGGTTCGGGCCTATGATGCTCTCGGCGCCAAGCCTGAGGCACTGGGTGAGAACCGTAAGCCGTTGCAGGAATTCTGCGGCGTGCTGGTCGATTACGTGTCTGCCGGGCACTTCGAGATCTACGAACAGCTGACCGGCGAAGCCAAAGCGTTTGGTGACACTCGCGGTCTCGAGCTGGCCGAGACCATCTACCCTCGCATCGACGTCATCACCGAGAAGCTGCTCGCGTTCAACGACCTATGTGATGCAGGTCAATGCGTGGCAGAGAAATTCAAAGAGCTGGGTGGCCTGTTGCACGAGCGCTTCGAGCTGGAAGACTGCCTGATCGAAGTGCTGCACACCGCTCACAAGGAAGAGGACCCGGTTCAGGCCTGAACCCCCTTCCTGCAAGACCTCCAAAAACGGTGCGCTATGCGCGCCGTTTTTCATTTCCGGTATTCAGCCTGTGGCACCGCGCAGTTCGACTTCGAATACCAGCGGTGTGAAGGGCGCAATCAGGTCGCCGGCACCCTCGGCGCCATAGGCTTCGGCTGATGGAATCACCAGGCGCCATTTCGCACCGACCGGCATTTGCTGCAACGCGCTACGCCATCCGCTGATCACGCTGTCGAGACTGAACCACTGCGGCTGACTGTTCTGATCGAACACCGTGCCGTCGGGAAGGCGACCGATATATAGCACCTGGACTTTGCCGTTGGGGCCAGCTTTGGCACCCGTGCCTGGCGCCAACTCCGTTAGCAATATTCCATCGGCCAGCTCACGAACGCCCGGTCTGGCTTTTTCCTCGGCGAGAAAAGCCTGCTCTTTTTCGAGTGCGATTTCGCTTTGCGGCGTGCTCGGTTGCAAGGCGACCTGGGCTTCGTGCTCGGCAAGAATCTGTTCGATCTGCTCATCTTTCAGCGCCAGGGGTTTGCCTTGATAGGCTTGTTGCAAGCCTTGGATCAGCGCCTGAAGTTGCAGATCGGGAACCTCCTGGCGCAGGCGTTCGCCGAGACTTGCGCCCAGGCTGTAAGAGAGATCATGAGTGTCATTTTCTTTGGTTTTTTCGGCGGCCTGGGCCACGGAAAAAAACACGCACAGTGATAAAAAAAGGTAGCGCGACATGGGCACTCTCCGACCTGAGGTGCGGGGGATTATGCCAGTGTGAATGCGCTCGACGGTGAACTGGTTTTGCGCAAGCGCAGAAGAATTTCAATCCGTTGCAACGTCGCGCTTTGGATACTGTCAAGATGCCCTAGCGGCGGTAGCAGCAGAGGTCTAGTATGAGCCGCACCCACGTCAGCCAGGAGGTAAACCATGTCGGCCACCAAGAAGCCTGTAAATACTCCGTTGCACTTACTCCAACAACTCTCGGGCAGCTTGCTCGAGCATCTGGAAAACGCTTGCTCCCAAGCCTTGGCTGATGCTGAAAAACTGCTCGCCAAACTGGAAAAGCAACGCGGAAAAGCACAAGAAAAACTGCACAAGTCCCGTACCAAATTGCAGGACGCTGCGGCGGCCGGCAAGGCCAAGGCACAAGCCAAAGCCAAGGGCGCGGTGAAGGAGCTTGAGGACTTGCTCGATGCCCTCAAGGATCGTCAATCCGAAACTCGCAGCTACATTCTGCAACTCAAGCGCGATGCTCAAGAAAGCCTGAAACTGGCCCAGGGCGTCGGTCGTGTACAAGAGGCTGTCGGCAAGGCGTTGTCCCTGCGTTCGGCCAAGCCTGCTGCGGCTCCTGCCAAGAAAGCCGCTGCCAAACCGGCTGCTGCAAAAGCACCGGCCAAGCCTGCCGCCAAACCGACTGCCAAAGCACCGGTGAAAGCCGCAGCAAAACCAGCAGCAAAACCTGCGGCGAGAAAACCAGTCGCTGCCAGCGCTGCGAAACCGGCTGCTAGAACGACGGCTGCCAAGCCTGCCGCCGCCAAGCCAGCCACTGCAAAAACGGCTGCTGCAAAACCAGCCGTGGCGAAAACTGCCGCAGCCAAACCAGCAGCCAAACCAGCAGCAAAAACGGCCGCTAAACCTGCAGCCAAACCCGCTGCCAAAACTGCGGCGGCGAAACCTGCGGCCAAGCCGGCTGCCAAACCTGTTGCGGCTAAAGCTGCTGCAAAACCAGCTGCAAAACCGGCGGTAAAAGCTGCTGCCAAACCAGCCGCTAAGCCAGCAGCAAAACCTGCTGCGGCTAAACCTGCTGCCAAGCCAGTCGCGGCCAAGCCTGTTGCGAAACCAGCGGTGAAAAAACCTGTTGCCGCCAAGCCGGCCACCGCGCCAGTTGCCAAGCCAGCCAACCCGGTTCCGGCGGCAACGTCTGCTTTAGCAGCAGCCACCTCGACAACGCCGCCAGCGCCAACGCCGGCCGCCGCATCGATCGCAGCAACCACCCCAACCAGCGCTTCCTAAGTGCCGGTTGCCGCGACGCGCAGCTGATGCAGCGCGTCGCGGTCCAGGTGGACGGCGCCTGCCGTCACACCTGCCAGCCAGGCCGCTAGATCGGCCGCGTCACCCTGCGGCCAACTTTGCGCCGTTC
Source organism: Pseudomonas sp. PDM10 (assembly GCF_014852295.1). Taxonomy (NCBI): domain Bacteria; kingdom Pseudomonadati; phylum Pseudomonadota; class Gammaproteobacteria; order Pseudomonadales; family Pseudomonadaceae; genus Pseudomonas; species Pseudomonas sp. PDM10. The sequence continues at coordinate 369,941 of NZ_JACVBJ010000003.1, forward strand.
TCTCCAGTCGCAACAACAGATGTCGCTCGGCTTCCAGTTCGAGTGCCTTCACTTGCTCGCGCAAGGCATTCAGTTCGCCATCGACGTCGGCGACGACTTTCCAATTCACCCGCAAGGCTCGCAGCGGTTGCACCACCTCTGCGTCCCACGGCTCGGCCACGCTACGCAGTTGCTGCAATCGGTGTTCGTTACAGGCGACGCCACGTTCTCCCAGCCACAGCCCGCAGAGCAGCAAGCACACATTGATACCCGCCGACTGCAATTGCAGGCACGCAGGTTCAACGCCGGGACGGGCGTAAGTACTAAGGGAAAAGCTCCACAGGTCAGAGGACATAGTGCTACTCGCGCCAGTTGCGAGCGAAGCTGGTAGACTCCGCCGCCATTATGATTCGACTTCAGAACCTGACTTTACAGCGTGGCCCGCAACGTCTGCTAGAAGACGCCGAGCTGACCCTGCACGCCGGCCACAAAGCCGGCCTCATCGGTGCCAACGGCGCCGGCAAATCGAGCCTGTTTGCCTTGCTTCTGGGTGACCTGCACCCGGATTCGGGTGATTGCTTCTTGCCGGCGGACTGGCGCATCGCCCACATGCGCCAGGAGATCGACACCCTCGATCGGGTGGCGGTCGACTATGTGCTCGATGGCGACCTGCGCCTGCGTGAGGTGCAACGCGACCTCGCGGCAGCCGAAGCGGCCCATGACGGTACCGCTCAGGCCCGCCTGCACTCGGAACTCGACAGCGCCGACGGTTACACCGCCGATGCCCGGGCCCGAAAACTGCTGGCCGGCCTTGGGTTCACCAATGAGCAGATGGATCGCCAGGTAGGAGATTTCTCTGGTGGTTGGCGGATGCGTCTGAACCTGGCGCAGGCTTTGATGTGCCCCTCGGACTTGTTGTTGCTCGACGAACCGACCAACCACTTGGACCTCGACGCCATCATCTGGCTCGAAGAATGGCTCAAAAGCTATCCTGGCACCTTGATGCTGATTTCCCACGACCGGGACTTCCTCGATGCCGTGGTCGATCACGTGGCCCACGTCGATCAGCGCAAGATCACCCTGTATCGCGGTGGTTACAGCGCCTTCGAACGCGCTCGCGCCGAACGTCTGGCCCAGCAACAGCAGGCCTACGAGAAGCAACAGGCGCAACGTGCGCACATGGAAAGCTACATCGCCCGCTTCAAGGCCCAGGCCACCAAGGCCCGTCAGGCCCAGAGCCGGATCAAGGCGCTGGAGCGGATGGAAGAACTGTCCGCCGCCCACGTCGATTCGCCATTCGATTTCGTTTTCCGCGAATCAGTGAAAATCTCCAGCCCGTTGATTGATCTCTCCGACGCCCGACTGGGTTACGGCGAGCGAGCCGTGCTGGAGAAGGTCAAGCTGCAACTGACCCCCGGTGCGCGGATCGGTTTGCTTGGCCCGAACGGTGCCGGTAAATCGACCCTGATCAAAAACCTTGCCGGTGAACTCGAACCGTTGTCCGGCCGACTGACCCGTGGCGAGAACACCGTCGTTGGCTACTTCGCCCAGCATCAGCTGGACTCACTCGACTCCAAGGCCAGCCCGCTGCTGCACATGCAGCGCCTGGCGCCGACCGAGCGCGAGCAGACGCTGCGCGATTTCCTCGGTGGATTCGACTTCCGCGGTGCGCGTATCGATGAGCCGGTGCTGAACTTCTCCGGTGGCGAAAAGGCCCGTCTGGCGCTGGCATTGATCGCCTGGGGCCGACCGAACCTGTTGCTGCTCGACGAACCGACCAACCACCTGGACCTGGAAATGCGCCTGGCGCTGACCATGGCCCTGCAGGAATTCAGTGGCGCGGTACTGGTGGTCTCCCACGATCGCCATTTGCTCAAAAGTACCACCGACAATTTCTACCTGGTGGCGGACGGTAAGGTCGAGGAGTTCGACGGCGACCTGGAAGACTACACCCGTTGGCTGGTGGATTACCGTCAGCGCAATGCCCCGGTCAGCAATACGCCGGTCAATCCGGACAAGACCGACAAGAAGGCCCAGCGCCAGGCGGCGGCCGCGTTGCGTCAGCAACTGGCACCGCACAAGCGCGAGGCTGACAAGCTCGAAGCCGAACTGGGCAAGCTGCACGAGAAGCTGGCGAAGATCGATACCAGCCTCGGCGACAGCGACATTTACGAGCCGGCGCGCAAAAACGATTTGCGTGATCTGCTGGCCGAGCAGGCCAAGCTGAAGGTCCGTGAAGCCGAGCTGGAAGAAGCCTGGATGGAAGCGCTGGAGTTGCTGGAAAGCATGCAGGCGGAGCTGGAGGCTCTGTCTTGATGGACGCGTTCAAGCTGCCATTGGCTGCCGTGTGGATTGAGCCTCTGTGGCTCTTTGGGCAAATCCTGCTGATCTTGTTGGCGGGCTACATCGCTCAGCGCTTCGTGGCCAAGTGCCTGACGCGTCTGGGCGAGCGCTATCCGTTACCGCCGCAGTTGCTGATGCCGCTGCGTGGTGGTTTGCGCTGGCTGATCATGGGCAGCGCGCTGATCTTCGTCCTGGAACGCCTCGGCGTTTCGGCTACGGTGCTCTGGACCGCGTTGTCCGGGTTTGTCGCGGTAGCGGCAGTGGCGTTCTTCGCCATGTGGAGCGTGCTCTCGAATCTGTTGTGCGCCATCCTGATCTTCACCGTCGGCCCATTTCGGATCGGTGATGTGGTCGAGTTGGTGGACACCACCGACAAGCCCGGCGTCAAAGGCCGGGTCGTTGCGATTAATCTGCTCTACACCACGCTGATTGAAGCGGAAGAACTCGGCACCGGCAGCGCCATGGTGCAAGTGCCCAATAGCCTGTTCTTCCAGCGCTCGGTTCGACGCTGGCGCGGCACGGATATGTTTCCGTCCAATGGGTTCGAAAAATAGTCGTTACCTCTTGCATAGAGGTTGTCTGATAAATCGTCATCGCGAGCAGGCTCGCTCCCACAATGGTTTTCGACGCTCACAAATCCCATGTGGGAGCGAGCCTGCTCGCGATGAGGCCCTACAGCTGTAAACGCTGGTCGGCAGTCCACTCTGTCCTGCAAAAAAATCGGTAGTCATCGGCCCAAAGCCGCATTAGCTTAGACGTCTGTCACGAGTCTGAGTCGAGGTGTGCGATGGTGCTTCAAACATGGCTGGCGTTTTTTGCCGCCTGCTGGGTGATCAGCCTGTCTCCCGGTGCCGGCGCCATTGCGTCGATGTCCAGCGGTCTGCGATACGGTTTCTGGCGCGGTTATTGGAACGCCCTGGGCCTGCAACTGGGGCTGGCGTTACAGATTGCGATTGTCGCCGCCGGTGTCGGTGCAATCCTCGCGGCGTCGGCCACCGCTTTCTACGCGATCAAATGGTTTGGCGTGGCCTATCTGGTTTACCTGGCGGTCAAGCAATGGCGTGCGCTGCCCCATGACATGAGCGACGACGCGGCCGTCCGGCAAATCGGCAAGCCGCTGGCGCTGGTGTTCCGGGGTTTCCTGGTGAACGTCAGCAACCCCAAGGCGTTGGTGTTCATGCTCGCGGTGCTGCCGCAATTCATTGATCCACATGCGCCGCTGGTGGCGCAGTACCTGATCCTCGGTGTGACCATGATCTGCGTCGACCTGATCGTCATGGCCGGCTACACCGGACTGGCATCGAAGGTGCTGCGGATGTTGCGCACGCCCAAGCAGCAGAGACGCATGAACCGCACGTTTGCCGGGCTGTTCATTGGTGCGGCGGCATTCATGGCGACCCTCCGCAAAGCAGTGGTGTAAAATCGCCAGGCACAAAAAAGGCGACCTTTTCAGGTCGCCTTTTTTATTTGTCGCTGTCCCGTCCTGAACAAGGTTTACACCTTCTGATCTGTTTTTCAGGGCTAGACACGCTGACTTTGCACGCTGTCGTGCAGGAAATACCAACAAAGCTTGAGTGAAACGCATTGGGAGTGAACAATGTGTTACTTCGTATTTCCATTTGAGATTCGTTCATGATTGCCTCCTCCCGCTTTCTGTCATGGCTAGTGCTGCCTGTGATTGCGTTTTGCAGCTTCAACGCGCTGGCCGAAACGGCGGAAGGCGCGCCAAAGGCGCTGCATTTGCTCGATTACATTGGCGCCGATTACCCGGTAACGGTCCAGGCCGGCAAGGTCATTGATGAGTCGGAATACCGCGAACAATTGGAGTTTCTCGGGGTTCTGCAAGACCTGATCAGCGGATTGCCGGCCAGGCCCGAACGCGCGGAGCTGGAGCAGGGCGTCAGCGACTTGCGCAGTGCAATCTCTGCTCGCAAAGACGGTGCGGACGTCGCCCGTCAGGCGCGGCAACTTGGGGCGAAGCTGGCGGTGGCTTATGAAGTCAGTCAGGCTCCAGTGATTACCCCCGACCCGAGCCGTGGTGCGCCGCTGTACGCACAGCAATGCTCGGTGTGCCACGGCGACGCGGGCGCAGGTGATGGCCCGGCGGGCGTCGGCATGACGCCGCCGCCAGCCAATCTGCGTGATGCGGCGCGGCTGGATCACCTGAGCCTCTACGCGATCTACAGCACTCTGGGCCTCGGTGTCGAAGGCACCGACATGCCGGCCTTCGCCGACCAGCTGGACGATCGTCAGCGTTGGGACCTGGCAACCTACATCGCCAGTTTCAGCGCCGATCCGGCTGCTGCAAAAGCCGAGAAGACCTACAACATCGCCGACCTGGCCCGTCAGACTCCCGCAGAAGTGCAAATCGCCGAGGGGCCGCAAGCGGCGGCGACCTTCCGTGCGCAGCGAGCGCAACCGCCGCAGGTCAAGCGTGGTCCGGCACAGTTGCTCGACTACACCGCCGCGACCCTGGACAAGAGCATCGCGGCCTATCGTGCGGGTGATCACGATCAGGCCTATGACCTGTCGGTGGCGGCTTATCTTGAGGGCTTCGAACTGGTCGAAAGTTCTCTGGATAACGTCGATGCCAACGTGCGCAAAAACACTGAGAAATCGCTGATGGCTTACCGGCAGTCGTTGCAGGACGGTTTGCCGGTGGCTCAGGTCCAGCAGCGTCTGGACGCGGCCAAGGCCAAATTGAAGGAATCCGCCGGCCTGCTGGGCAGCGATGGCTTGAGTTGGTCCCTGAGCTACCTCTCCGGTTTGTTGATTCTGTTGCGCGAAGGCCTGGAAGCGATTCTGGTGTTGGCGGCAATCCTCGCGTTCCTGCGCAATACCGGCCAGGAATCGGCGGTGCGCAGCGTCAACGTCGGTTGGGGCTTGGCGCTGCTGGCCGGTCTGGGGACCTGGGCGCTGGCAGCGTATGTGATCGATGTCAGCGGCTCGCAACGGGAATTGCTGGAAGGTGCGACGGCGTTGTTCGCTGCGGTCATGGTGCTTTGGCTCGGCGTGTGGATGCATGATCGTCGTCACGCGGCGGCCTGGCAGGATTACATCAAGAGCAGCCTGGTAGGCGGCGGTGGGCGTTTCGGGTTTGCGACGCTGGCGTTCTTCTCGGTGTATCGCGAACTGTTTGAAGTGATTCTGTTCTACGAGACCTTGTGGTTGCAGGCAGGTCCAGCGGGCCATAACGCGGTACTGGCGGGTGGTGCGACAGCGTTGGTTTTGTTGGTGGGTCTGGCCTGGGTAATCCTGCGCGGTTCGGCGAAATTGCCGTTGTCGTTGTTCTTCAGTATCAACGCCGGTCTGTTGTGCGCGTTGTCGGTGGTGTTTGCCGGGCATGGCGTGAAGGCGTTGCAGGAAGCCGGGATTTTCGGCACCCGGCCGGTGCCGTTCTTTGACTTCGACTGGCTGGGGATCCACGCTGATGCGTATTCGCTGAGTGCGCAGGCGGTGGCGATTATTGCGATCATCGTGTTGTACAGCCGTAGCCGGATAGCTGAGAAGCGGCGGGTGCAGGTTTCTTAACAGCATTCGCTGCGCTCACAATCGCGAGCAGGCTCGCTCCCACAGGAATTGCGTATAACCTGTGGGAGCGAGCCTGCTCGCGATTTTTTTGGAAGAGGAAAACACAATGCGTGTCTGGATCGATGCCGACGCCTGCCCGCGGGCGGCCAAGGATCTGGTGGTGAAGTTCGCCCTCAAGCGCCAGTTCGAAGTGGTGCTGGTGGCCGGACAGCCGCAGATCAAGCCGGGTCTGGCGCTGGTGAAGTTGATCGTAGTGCCAAGTGGTCCGGATGCCGCCGACGACTACCTGGTGGAACACGCGGTCCCCGGAGAATTGGTGATCTGCAGCGATGTGCCGCTGGCCGACCGTCTGGTGAAAAAGGGCGTTGCGGCGCTGGATCCGCGGGGTAAAGAGTTCGATGCGCAGAACATGGGCGATCGGTTGGCGGTGCGTAACCTGTTTACCGATCTACGTGAGCAGGGGCAGATGAGCGGCGGGCCCGCGCCATTTGGCGAGCGCGAGAAGCAGGCGTTTGCCAATGCGCTGGACCGGATACTCACGCGGCTATCGCGCAAGTCTTAAGCATGACGGCGGTCCCTGTGGGAGCGAGCCTGCTCGCGATGGGGTCGGCACATTCAACATTGATGTCGACGGTTAGATCGCTATCGCGAGCAGGCTCACTCCCACACTGAACTATGTCAGGCGTCGTCTTCGTGGGTCAGTTCTAGCACGCGGTCTACCAGTTTGTTGATGCCTGACGCTGCCTCGCTGATCGATTGCGCCAGCATGTACGCCGGGGTGCTGACCAGTTTGCGCGCCTTGTCTTCAACGATGTCAGTTACCGCGCAGTCGGCGTGTGTAGCGCCCATCTTGTTCATGGCGGCGGCGGTATCGGCGTCGTTGCCGATGGTGCAGGTCACGCCCGGTCCATAGATTTTCGCCGCGAGTGCCGGCGAGATGCAGATCAGCCCGACCGGCTTGCCGGCCTCGGCGAACGCTTCGGTCAACGCCAGGACGTCAGGTTGAACGCTGCATCCGGCGCCTTCGACGGCAAAGTTCGACAGGTTCTTGGCCGATCCAAATCCGCCGGGAACGATCAGCGCATCAAAGTCTTCCACGTCCGCTTCGCGGATATCCTTGATGTTGCCCCGGGCGATCCGCGCCGATTCCACCAACACGTTGCGCGACTCGGGCATTTCTTCGCCGGTCAGGTGATTGATCACATGCAACTGCGTGATGTTCGGTGCGAAACACTGCACCTGAGCTCCCCGCTGGTCCAGACGCAGCAGGGTGATCACGCTTTCGTGGATCTCGGCGCCGTCGTACACGCCACAGCCGGATAGGATCACTGCAATTTTTTTGCTCATGGGCTTTTCTCCAGATTCATGGCGTTAAATGTCCACTAATTTGTCACTCGTTGCCATAGGGTTAAATCGCGGCTACACCTAGGATCTGTCCTCAAGATTCCGATCAGGACGCGTCATGGACTTCATTCTGTATGCGGTGCCGTTTTTCTTTGTGCTGATTGCCGTCGAACTGCTGGCCGACCGTTGGCGCGGGGTGAGCAATTATCGCGTAGCGGACGCGATCAACAGCATGAGCACCGGCGTGCTGTCGACCACCACCGGGCTGTTGACCAAAGGCGTCGGCCTGGTGACGTATGCGTTTGCCCTCAAGCACCTGGCACTGGTCGAACTCTCGGCCGACAGCGTCTGGGTCTGGGTATTCGCCTTCGTCCTCTACGACTTCTGCTACTACTGGCTGCATCGCATGGGCCACGAACGGAACATCCTCTGGGCGGCGCATTCGGTGCATCACCAGAGTGAGGACTACAACCTGTCCACGGCGCTGCGCCAGACCAGTACCGGCTTCCTGTTGAGCTGGATTTTCTATCTGCCGATGGCCGTGCTCGGCGTGCCGCTGCTGGTATTCATCAGCGTCGCCTCGCTGAACTTGCTGTACCAATTTTGGGTGCATACCAAACACATTCCCAAGCTCGGCTGGTTCGAGTGGTTCTTTGTCACGCCGTCCAATCATCGGGCCCACCATGCACAGAACGCTCTCTACATGGATCGCAACTACGGCGGGGTGTTCATTATTTGGGACCGTCTATTTGGCTCGTTCCAGGAAGAGGACGATAACGAGCCGGTGATTTTCGGCGTGACCACGCCGCTCGCGAGCTGGAATCCGTTGTGGGCGAACGTGCAGTTCTACGCACAGTTGTGGGATGACGCGCGGCGTGCGCAAAGCAAATGGGACAAGCTGCGCATCTGGTTCATGCGCACCGGTTGGCGGCCGGCGGATGTGGCGGCCAGGTACCCGATGAACAAGCCTGACCTGAGTCAGTTCCGTAAATTCGAGGTGCCGCTGGATGGGCGTCAGCAGCTTTACGTCGTGTTGCAGTTCTGCGTCTACATCGCCCTGGGCAGCTACTTGATGAACCTGGAGCAGAGTTTGCCAACCGCCGCGCTGGTGCTCGGCTGGAGTGCCGTGGCGCTGGGTTTGTTTACGTTGGGCGTGGCCCTGGAGAATCGCCCGTGGGCGCTGAAACTTGAGCTGCTGCGCCTGGCGTCGAATGTGCCGCTGGTGTGGCTGGCGCCGGTCGTTGGGCTGTGGCCGGCCAGCGCGGCAGGCTGGGTCGGCCTGCTGAGTTACAGCCTGCTCAGTGGTCTCGGTCTCTACTGTTGCAGAAACCGTTTCACTCGACTGGCGTCGTAGGTTCGTTGGTTTTGGCTTGTTCAGCTTTCAAGGCCTGCTCGTCGGCGTAGATCTTTTTCGCCAGACGGGCGTTCTTGAAGCGTCGGCGCAGCCACAGGCAAAAGCCCAGTATCAGCAGGGCGCCGAGCACCCACAGCTCGTACTTCTTGACGCTGCCGAGCATGCCTTCGAGTACTGCACCGAAGTGGTAGGCGGCGGCAGCCAGCGCCGCGGCCCAGATCGCGGCACCAATCCCGTTGAGCAGCAGATAACGTCCTGGCGGATAGCCCGACAGGCCGATCGCCACCGGCATCACCGTGCGCAGGCCATAGACAAAGCGGAAGCTCAGTACCCAGATGTCCGGGTGCCTGCGGATGTGTTCCAGCGCCCGATCACCCATCAATTGCCAGCGCGGTTTGCGCGCCAGCAACTTGCGGCCGTGCTTGCGTCCAAGGAAATACCACAGCTGATCGCCGGCATAACTGCCGAGGAACGCCACGATCATGACCACTTTGAGGTCCATGTATCCGCGGAACGCGAGGAAGCCTGCGAGCACCAGAATGGTTTCGCCTTCGAAAAACGTGCCGAGAAAGAGGGCGAAGTAGCCGAATTCCTGAAGAAATTGTTGGAGCATTGTCTGGATGCTGGCGAAATGAACGCGCAGCCTAACCCTTCGTGATCATTCATGAAAGTGTCCAAATGTGTCTCGACGTGAACATTTCCTACAAGGACAATGGAATGCGGCTACGTGTCACAGGGCTAAGCACAACTGTCATGTCTTCGTCATAATGGCCGCTTATAACTGTCACGCTCGCCCGCCAACGCGGGCTCAGGAGTCTGCCGTGAGCTTTACCCCCGCCAACCGTTTGTTCCCAGCAACCCGCCTGCGTCGCAATCGTCGTGATGATTTTTCGCGTCGACTGGTCCGTGAAAACATTCTGACCGTCGACGATCTGATCCTGCCGGTGTTCGTGCTGGACGGTGAAAACCGTCGCGAAGCGGTGGCGTCGATGCCGGGCGTCGAGCGCCTGACCATCGATCTGTTGCTTGAAGAAGCGGCCAAGTGGGTCGAGCTGGGGATTCCGGCATTGGCGCTGTTCCCGGTGACGCCACCAGAGCTCAAGTCTCTGGACGCCGCCGAAGCCTGGAACCCCAACGGCATCGCCCAGCGCGCCACCCGCGCCCTGCGTGACCGGTTCCCGGAGTTGGGTGTGATCACTGACGTCGCCCTGGACCCGTTCACCACTCATGGCCAGGACGGTATCCTCGACGAAGAAGGTTACGTGCAGAACGACATCACCGTCGACGCACTGGTCAAGCAGGCACTGTCCCACGCCGAAGCCGGCGCTCAGGTGGTGGCCCCGTCGGACATGATGGACGGTCGCATCCAGGCGATCCGCGAAGCGCTGGAGCTGGCCGATCACGTCAACGTGCGGATCATGGCCTACTCGGCGAAGTACGCCAGCGCCTATTACGGCCCGTTCCGCGATGCGGTCGGTTCGGCGCTGAACCTGGGCAAGGCCAACAAGGCCTCCTATCAAATGGACCCGGCCAACAGCAACGAAGCCCTGCACGAAGTGGCGGCGGACTTGTCAGAAGGCGCGGACATGGTCATGGTCAAGCCAGGCATGCCGTATCTGGACATCCTCTACCGGGTCAAAGAAGAATTTAAAGTGCCGACCTTTGTTTATCAGGTCAGCGGTGAATATGCCATGCACATGGCGGCGATCCAGAATGGCTGGTTGAGCGAAGGGGTTATCCTCGAATCCCTGACCGCTTTTAAACGTGCAGGCGCTGATGGCATCCTGACTTACTTTGCCGTCCGTGCTGCTCAATTGTTACGAGAGCAAAAATAGCCCTCCCAGGAACATTCGATGAATACCGAAGTGCTCACTGAAGTTGCCGTAAAAGATGCTCAACCTGTGATGGAGCAAATCGCCGAAACCCCGCCGGAACTGGAGCCTGCTCCACCTGCGGCGGTGGCCGAGCCCGTTGTAGCGGCGCCAGCGATTGCCATTCCCGGCCTGGATGACAGCAGCCTGTACATCCATCGCGAGCTCTCGCAACTGCAGTTCAACATCCGCGTGCTGGAGCAGGCGCTGGATGAGTCCTACCCGTTGCTGGAGCGGCTGAAGTTTCTGCTGATCTTCTCCAGCAACCTGGACGAGTTCTTCGAGATTCGTGTGGCCGGCCTGAAGAAACAGATCACCTTCGCCCGCGAACAGGCCGGCGCCGATGGCCTGCAACCGCATCAGGCCCTGGCCCGCATCAGCGAATTGGTACACGGTCACGTCGACCGCCAGTACGCGATCCTCAACGACATTCTGTTGCCGGAACTGGAGAAACATCAGGTCCGCTTCATCCGCCGGCGTCACTGGACCACCAAGATCAAAACCTGGGTGCGCCGCTATTTCCGCGACGAGATCGCGCCGATCATTACCCCGATCGGCCTCGACCCGACGCATCCGTTCCCATTGTTGGTGAACAAGAGCCTGAACTTCATCGTCGAGCTCGAAGGTATCGACGCCTTCGGCCGCGATTCCGGTCTGGCGATCATCCCGGCGCCACGTTTGCTGCCGCGCGTCATCAAGTTGCCGGAAGAAGTGGGCGGCGCTGGCGATAATTACGTGTTCCTGTCGTCGATGATCCATGCGCACGCCGATGACCTGTTCCAGGGCATGAAGGTCAAGGGCTGCTACCAGTTCCGCCTGACCCGAAACGCCGACCTCGCCGTCGACACCGAAGATGTGGAAGACCTGGCCCGCGCCCTGCGCGGCGAGTTGTTCTCCCGTCGCTACGGTGACGCGGTGCGTCTGGAAGTGGCCGACACGTGCCCGAAACACCTGTCCGACTACTTGCTCAAGCAGTTCAACCTGCACGAGACCGAGTTGTACCAGGTCAACGGTCCGGTCAACCTGACCCGCCTGTTCAGCATTACTGGTCTGGACAGTCAGCGAGCGCTGCAATACACGCCGTTCACCCCGCAGATCCCGAAACTGCTGCAAAACAGTGAGAACATCTTCAGCGTGATCAGCAAGCAGGACATTCTGCTGCTGCACCCGTTCGAGTCCTTCACCCCGGTGGTCGACCTGCTGCGCCAGGCGGCCAAGGACCCGCATGTATTGGCGGTTCGTCAGACCCTGTACCGCTCCGGCGCCAACTCGGAAATCGTTGATGCGTTGGTCGATGCGGCGCGTAACGGCAAGGAAGTCACTGCGGTGATCGAATTGCGTGCGCGGTTCGACGAAGAGTCCAACCTGCAACTGGCCAGCCGTCTGCAAGCGGCCGGTGCGGTGGTGATTTACGGCGTGGTCGGCTTCAAGACCCACGCCAAAATGATGCTGATCTTGCGTCGCGAGGCCGGCGAGATTGTCCGTTACGCCCACTTGGGGACCGGCAACTACCACGCGGCCAACGCCCGTCTGTACACCGACTACAGTTTGCTGACCTCGGATGACGCCTTGTGCGAAGACGTCGGCAAACTGTTCAGCCAGCTGATCGGCATGGGTAAAACCCTGCGCATGAAGAAGCTGCTGCACGCGCCGTTCACGTTGAAGAAGGGCATGCTCGACATGATTGCCCGGGAGACCCAGTTCGCCCTGGACGGCAAACCGGCGCACATCATCGCCAAGTTCAACTCGCTGACCGATCCGAAGATCATCCGCGCGCTGTACAAGGCCAGTCAGTCCGGGGTGCGTATCGATCTGGTGGTGCGCGGCATGTGCTGCCTGCGTCCGGGCATTGCCGGGGTTTCCCACAACATCCACGTGCGCTCGATCATCGGGCGTTTCCTGGAGCACACCCGGGTCTTCTACTTCCTCAATGGCGGCGAAGAGCAGATGTTCCTGTCCAGCGCCGACTGGATGGAGCGCAACCTCGACAAGCGCGTCGAGACTTGCTTCCCGGTCGAGGGCAAGAAGCTGATCATGCGGGTCAAGAAAGAGCTGGAGCTGTATCTCACCGATAACACTCACAGCTGGAGCCTGCAGGCGGACGGTCGTTACATCCGCAACACGCCGACCGGCAACCAGAACCCGCGCAGCGCGCAGGCGACTTTGCTGGAGCGTTTGGGCAGCCCGATCCTCGCCGTTCGTTAACGCAAACGTCGGGTAATAAAAAATGGCGATCCCTGCGGATCGCCATTTTTGTTTGTGGCTACATAACTGTGGTGAGGGGATTTATCTGTGGCCAGGGGGGGGTAGCTGTGGCGAGGGGATTTATCCCCGTTCGGCTGCGAAGCAGTCGTGAAATCAGTGGATGCGGTCTGCCTGATGCACCGAGGTGGTAGTTTTCGGGGCCGCTTCGCAGCCCAACGGGGATAAATCCCCTCGCCACAGATAAATCCCCCTGGCCACAGAATCCCATCACCACAGGGGTGGTGTTAGCGAACGTTAAGCACAAAGCCGACGCGGGTCAGCCACTCCGCTTCAAGGGCGAAGTCGGCCTGGGTCAGCTGGTTTTCGTCCAGCCAGTTTTCCGGGAACTGCACATCAAGGCTGTCGCGGTTGGCGTGCAGCACGACCTGGGGCATTTCCTGGGTGCCACGGATGTGATGGAACAGGATCGCAAAGCGCAGCAGCACGCACAGGCGAATCAGCTTGATGCCGTCATCGCCGAAATCGGCAAACCTGTCCCGGGGAATATTGCGGCGGTGGCCGCGCACCAGCAGCGCGAGCATCAGCTGGTCTTCGCGGGAGAACCCGGCCAGGTCCGAGTGCTCAATCAGGTAGGAGCCGTGTTTGTGATACTGATAGTGAGCGATGTCCAGGCCCACTTCATGGACCTTGGCCGCCCAGCCGAGCAATTCACGCCAGACCCCGTCATCCAGCTCCCAATCCTCAGCCACTTGATCGAAAGCATGCAACGCCTTGCGCTCAACCCGCGCCGCTTGTTCCAGGTCGACGTGATAACGCTCCATCAGCGAGCTAAGGGTGCGCTCACGGACGTCTTCGTGATGATGGCGGCCTAGCAGATCATAGAGCACGCCTTCGCGCAGGGCGCCTTCACAGTGGTCCATGCGTTGCAGTTCGAGGGCATCGAAAATCGCTTCGAGAATTGCCAGTCCCGCCGGGAAAATCGCCCGACGGTCAGGCTTGATGCCTTCGAAATCGATCTTTTCGACGTCGCCGAGCTTGATCAGCTTGCGCTTGAGCCAGGCCAGGCCTTGGGCGTTAACCTCGCCCGTGCCATGACCGCCAGCCTTCAACGCCAGGCCAATCGCACGAATGGTGCCCGAGGAGCCGATAGCTTCATCCCAGGTCAGCCGGTGCAGGGCGTGTTCGATGCTCATGATCTCCAGCCGCGCCGCCGTGTACGCCTGGGCGTAGCGGGCCGGGGTGATCTTGCCATCCTTGAAATAGCGCTGGGTGTAGCTGACGCAGCCCATCTGCAGGCTTTCGCGCAGCAGTGGTTCAAAGCGCTGGCCGATGATGAATTCGGTACTGCCGCCGCCGATGTCGGCTACCAGGCGTTTGCCCGGGGTGTCGGCGAGGGTGTGGGAGACGCCGAGGTAAATCAGGCGTGCTTCTTCACGGCCGGAGATGACTTCCACCGGGTGGCCAAGGATTTCTTCAGCGCGGCGGATAAATTCGCCACGGTTACGGGCTTCACGCAGGGCGTTGGTGCCGACGATCCGCACGGCGCCGGGCGGCATACCGTTGATCAGTTGGGCAAAACGCTTCAGGCAATCGAGCCCGCGTTGCATGGATTCTTCACTGAGCTGACGCTCATCGTCGATGCCGGCGGCCAGCTGAACCTTCTCCCCGAGTCGTTCGAGAATACGGATTTCGCCGTTCTGGGCCTTGGCCACGACCATGTGAAAGCTGTTGGAGCCCAGGTCGATTGCGGCGATCAGGGACAGATTCTTGGCTTGGGATTGCGGCATGGTCAGGGGGTCTCGGTCGATAACCTCGACATCGTGCCACGATCAAACGCTGCCGCCAACGCGCAGTGTTCAAAGCCTTGATCCGACGCAGGAAAGTCGGTGACCGCTGCGCGGTCAATCGCTAGCAGGCTAGCTCCCACATTGGAATGCGTACCCCTGTGGGAGCTAGCCTGCTAGCGATGAGGGCATTAAAGACACTGAGGCTCTTTCAGGCTGTCGCTTCAACAGTGCCAATGAAATTCGCCAACTCCGTGGTCTGCGGGTTGGCGAACAGAATCTTCGGATCCCCCACCTCATGCACCTTGCCCTGATGCATGAACACCAACTTATCCCCAACCTCCCGGGCAAAACGCATCTCGTGGGTGACCATAATCAACGTCATCCCTTCCTTGGCCAGTTGCCGGACCACGCTCAGCACTTCATTGACCAATTCCGGGTCCAGCGCCGAGGTAATTTCATCGCACAGCAAGACCTTCGGTGACATCGCCAGCGCCCGGGCAATCGCCACCCGCTGTTGCTGCCCGCCAGACAACCGATCCGGGAAGGCATCGAATTTTTCCCCCAGCCCGACCCGTTCCAGCATCTCCCGCGCAAGGTCGGCCGCTTTGGCTTTCGGCACTTTCTGTACCACTTGCGGTGCGAGCATCACGTTCTCGCCGACCGTCAGGTGCGGGAACAGGTTGAACTGCTGAAACACCATTCCGACTTTCTGTCGCAAGCTGCGCAGGTCGGCACGGGCGGCGTCGAGGTATTCGCCGTCGACTTCAATCACGCCGTCGTTGATCGATTCCAGGCCATTGAGGGTGCGCAACAAGGTGGATTTTCCCGAGCCGCTGCGGCCGATGATCGCTACCACCTGACCTTCCTCGACGCTGAGGTCGATGCCTTTGAGCACATGGTGGTCGCCGTAATATTTATGCAGGGCCGAGATTCTAAGCAGAGGCATGCAGTCTCCTTTCCAGATAGCGCGCACTGAGGGACAAGGGGTAGCAGAGCAGGAAGTAACCGAGGGCCACGAGGCCGTAGACCATGAACGGTTCGAAGGTCGCGTTGGCGAGCATGCCGCCGGTCTTGGTCAGTTCGGTGAAGCCGATGATCGAGGTGACGGCGGTGCCTTTGACCACCTGCACCGAGAAGCCCACGGTCGGCGCCACGGCGATTCGCAGCGCTTGCGGCAGGATCACGTAGCGCAGTTGCTCCAGCGGGTTCAGCGCCAGGCTTGATGAAGCTTCCCACTGGCCGTTGGGGATCGATTCGACGCAACCACGCCAGATCTCCGCCAGGTAGGCGCTGGTGAACAGCGTCAGGGCTATCGCCGCCGCCATCCACGGCGAAATCTCTATCCCCGCCAACGCCACGCCGAAGAACACCAGAAACAGCTGCATCAACAGCGGCGTGCCCTGGAACAGTTCGATGTAGGTGCGGGCGAAATTGCGCGGCAGGGATTTTTTCGAGATGCGCATGACCATGACCAGCAAGCCGATCAGTCCGCCACCGATAAATGCCACCAGCGACAGCGCCAGGGTCCATTGCAGGCCCGTGAGCAGGTTGCGTACGACGTCCCAGAAGGTGAAATCGCTCATTGGTTGCTGCTCCTTGCGATAAAACGGCGACCAATCCAGTTCAGCAACTGGCGGATCAGCAGCGCCATGCACAGGTAGAGCAGTGTGGTCAGGGCATAGGTCTCAAAGGCGCGGAAGTTGCGCGACTGAATGAAGTTGGCGGCGAAGCTCAGTTCTTCGGTGGCGATTTGCGAGCAGACGGCTGAACCCAGCATGACGATGATGATCTGGCTGCTCAATGCCGGCCAAACCTTGCCCAGTGCTGGCAGCAGCACCACGTGGCGGAACGCTTCGAAACGGGTCATCGCCAACGCGGCGGCAGCTTCCAGCTGTCCTCGAGGGATCGCCTGGATGCCGGCGCGGATGATCTCGGTGGAATAGGCGCCCAGATTGATCACCATCGCCAGCACTGCCGCCTGCCATTCCGAAATCTGCACCCCCAGTGACGGCAGGCCGAAGAAGATGAAAAACAACTGCACCAGAAACGGCGTGTTGCGGATCAACTCGACGTAAACCCCAAAAATGCCGGCGAACGGACGGATGTTCCACGCTCGCACCAGCGCCCCGACGATGCCCAGACTCACCCCGAGCACCGCGCCGATGGCCGTCAGTTCAAGGGTGAACAGCGCACCGCGCAGCAGCAGGTCGGTGTTGTGCACCACCGGTAGAAAGTCGAACTGATAAGCCATATTCAGTCTCCGCAACGACGATCAGAGATCAGCCGGCAGCGGCTCTTTGAGCCAGGTCCGGGAGTTCTTCTCCAGCGCGCCGTCGGTCTTGGCGGTGGCGAGGATCTGGTTGACCTTGTCCAGCAACGCCGGCTCGTTTTTGTTCACGCCGACATAGACCGGCGAATCCTTGAGCTTCACTTTCAGCGCCGGAATGCGTTTCGGGTTGCGCTCGCTGATGGTCACCATCACCACGTTGCCGCTGGCGATCAGGTCAACTTGCCCTGCGAGGTAGGCGGCGATGGTCGAGTTGTTGTCTTCGAAGCGCTTGATGGTCACGCCTTCGGGCGCGACTTTGGTCAGCTCGATGTCTTCGATGGCGCCACGGGTGACGCTGATGGTTTTGCCCTTGAGGTCGTCCAGGCTTTTGATGCTGGCGTCTGGCGGGCCGAATACGGCGAGGTAGAACGGCGCGTAGGCACGGGAGAAGTCGATAACCTTCTCGCGCTCGGGGTTCTTGCCGAGGCTGGAGATCACCAGATCGACCTTGCCGGTGGTCAGGAACGGAATGCGGTTGGTGCTATTGACCGGCGTCAGCTCGAGTTTGACCTTGAGTTGGTCGGCCAGCAGCTTGGCGGTGTCGATATCAAGGCCGCGCGGTTTCATGTCCGGGCCGACCGAACCGAAGGGCGGGAAGTCCTGGGGCACGGCCACCTTGAGGACGCCGCGCTTGACCACATCCTCCAGACCGTCGGCGTGGGCGGGCGCCTGGCTCAGCATCAGGCTGGCAAACAGGGCTGCGAGGAGGGCGCTGTAACGCTGGGTCATGGCAAATCTCCGAATCGGCGAGAAGTGAATTCTGCGGATCGACAGAGCATGGGCCGTGCCAATATCGGGTTTTTGGGGCGCAAGGCCACGGTTTTGCTGGAGTCTTTCGGTCTTACTGGTCTGAACAGTCGTGCATGGTTTCGCACCCCGATAGCGCATCCATGAAAATCTCCGAACCCCCATGGGGCACGACTTGCCGGGCGTCGCGAATAGCTTTACAACTAACCGCTCATTGGCCTGGTTCGTCTGAAAAACCATGAACTCGATCTCCCGCGCCGTACCTGAAGTGGCGCTGCAAGCCATCCGTAAACTGATCACCGAGCAAGGTTTCGGCCCGGGCGATGCCTTGCCCTCGCAACGGGATCTGGCGGTGCAATTGGGGGTCAGTCGGGCGTCGCTGCGTGAAGCGTTGTCGTCATTGAGTGCGTTGGGGGTGATCAGCATCCAGCCGGGCAAAGGCGTGTTCGTGCAGTCACCGGTTGATTTGCCGCGAGGTGATGCGGGGCTGAGTTGGCCGTTCGCGGCCCAGGCCTCGCCGCTGGACATCTTCCAGTTGCGCTACGCCCTGGAAGGTTTTGCCGCCGGTTTGGCGGCGGTGACCCTGAGTACTCACGAGCTCGATGCACTGGAAGATAACGTCGCCGCCATGCGCGTCGAATTGAAGGCCGGCGACTTCGAGGCCGCGGCGCGACTGGATTTCGAGTTTCACCGGCGCATCCTGCTGGCGAGCGGCAATCAAGCGATGCTGAGCATCCTGACCGCCAGTGCCGACATCTTTCTAGAGAGCCAAAAGTTACCGTTCATCCGGGCCGAGCGGGCCATGGAAACCTGGCAGGAGCACCGCAAAATCCTCCGCGCACTGGCCCGGCGGGCGTCCGGCGCAGCACAGAAGGCCATGCACGAACATGTGCGTAACGCGGCACTGCGCACTGGAATTGCCTTCGTCGCTCCCGCCACCTCGTGACTTGAGCTATACCCAAACTCATGCGGCACCATAGCGAGACTCAATCATCTGCACCTTCCTGAACGAGGGAAGGGCAGCTATGATGGGCCACGTTTTTTTGCTTACAACCTGGAGACTTCCATGAGCAGCGATCTTATTAAACACGTCACCGACGCTAGCTTCGACGTCGACGTCCTCAAGGCCGAAGGCGCTGTACTGGTCGACTACTGGGCTGAATGGTGCGGCCCTTGCAAAATGATCGCTCCTGTTCTGGACGAAATTGCTGAAACCTACAAAGGCAAGCTGACTGTTGCCAAACTGAACATCGACGAAAACCAGGAAACTCCGGCCAAGCATGGCGTGCGTGGTATCCCGACTCTGATGCTGTTCAAGAACGGCAACGTTGAAGCGACCAAGGTTGGCGCGCTGTCGAAGTCGCAACTGGCTGCTTTCCTCGACGCCAACATCTAAGCGTCGTTTAAAGTGTCATCAAAAAGGCCCCGCACATCGCGGGGCCTTTTCGTTATTGAGGGCTAGACGCTCCGAAACTCAGGTGGTACATTCGGCCCCGCACTGGTTTCTCCACTGCCCCCTGCTAGCCGTCGCCGACGCACTCCTTTTCGAATAAGTACGCGATCCTGTCGCCTTCTCTGCGGCGCGGCCTCATTAAGCCAAAAGCTTAATTTCCCCCCCTCCATAAATGATTACGTCATTCCTATATGAATCTGACTGAACTCAAGCAAAAGCCGATTACCGAACTGCTCGAATTGGCCGAACAGATGGGCATAGAAAATATGGCCCGTTCGCGCAAGCAGGACGTGATTTTCTCCCTGCTCAAAAAGCACGCTAAAAGCGGCGAGGAAATTTCCGGTGATGGCGTGCTGGAGATTCTCCAGGACGGCTTCGGCTTCCTTCGCTCCGCTGACGCTTCCTATCTCGCCGGCCCAGACGATATCTACGTCTCGCCGAGTCAGATCCGTCGCTTCAACTTGCGCACCGGTGACACCATCGTTGGCAAGATCCGTCCTCCAAAGGAAGGCGAGCGTTATTTCGCGCTGCTCAAGGTCGATACGATCAACTACGATCGTCCCGAGAACGCGAAAAACAAGATTCTCTTCGAGAACCTGACCCCGCTGTTCCCGACCGTGCGCATGAAGATGGAAGCCGGCAACGGTTCCACCGAAGACTTGACCGGTCGTGTCATCGACCTGTGCGCCCCGATCGGCAAAGGCCAGCGCGGTCTGATCGTTGCACCGCCGAAAGCCGGTAAAACCATCATGCTGCAGAACATCGCAGCCAACATCGCGCGTAATAATCCTGAAGTTCATCTGATCGTATTGCTGATCGACGAACGTCCGGAAGAAGTGACCGAAATGCAGCGCACCGTGCGCGGCGAAGTGGTTGCCTCGACGTTCGATGAGCCGCCAACCCGCCACGTGCAGGTTGCCGAAATGGTGATCGAGAAGGCCAAGCGCCTGGTCGAACACAAGAAGGACGTGGTGATCCTGCTCGACTCCATCACTCGTCTGGCTCGCGCCTACAACACCGTGATCCCGAGCTCCGGCAAAGTACTCACCGGTGGTGTCGATGCCCACGCCCTGGAGAAACCGAAACGTTTCTTCGGCGCCGCGCGCAACATCGAAGAAGGCGGTTCGCTGACCATCATCGCCACCGCGCTGGTTGAAACCGGCTCGAAGATGGACGAAGTGATCTACGAAGAATTCAAAGGCACGGGCAACATGGAACTGCCGCTGGATCGTCGCATCGCTGAAAAACGCGTCTTCCCGGCCATCAACATCAACCGTTCCGGTACCCGCCGCGAAGAGTTGCTGACCGCCGACGACGAGTTGCAGCGCATGTGGATCCTTCGCAAGCTGCTGCACCCGATGGACGAAATCGCTGCCATCGAGTTCCTGGTCGACAAGCTGAAAACGACCAAGACCAACGATGAGTTCTTCCTGTCGATGAAACGCAAGTAAGTCGATAAGGCCAAGAAGCCGGGGAAACCCGGCTTTTTGCTATCTGATTTTTGATCAATTGCCAGTTCGTGGTTCTGAACAGAGGGGTTCGGCGCTAAACTGCCACCCCCGAACGGCACGGCCAACACGAGGCTCACGCATGCAGTATCGCGACTTGCGCGACTTTATCAGCGGTCTGGAAAAGCGCGGCGAACTCAAGCGCATCCAGGTTCCGGTGTCCCCAGTGCTCGAAATGACCGAGGTCTGCGACCGCACCCTGCGTGCCAAAGGTCCGGCCCTGCTTTTCGAAAAGCCCACGGGTTATGACATCCCGGTGCTCGGCAACCTGTTTGGCACCCCCGAGCGCGTGGCGCTGGGCATGGGCGCAGAAGCGGTCAGCGAATTGCGCGAGATCGGCAAGCTGCTGGCGTTCCTCAAGGAACCCGAGCCGCCGAAAGGCCTGAAAGATGCCTGGTCCAAGCTGCCGATCTTCCGCAAGATCATCGCCATGGCACCGAAGGTAGTCAAAGACGCGGTGTGCCAGGAAGTGGTCATCGAAGGCGACGACGTCGACCTCGCGATGCTGCCGGTGCAGACCTGCTGGCCGGGCGACGTCGGCCCGCTGATCACCTGGGGCCTGACCGTCACAAAAGGTCCGAACAAGGATCGCCAGAACCTCGGCATCTACCGTCAGCAAGTGATCGGCCGCAACAAGGTCATCATGCGCTGGCTCAGTCACCGTGGCGGCGCGCTGGATTACCGTGAGTGGTGCGAGAAGCATCCCGGCCAGCCATTCCCGGTGTCCGTGGCGCTGGGCGCCGACCCGGCGACCATTCTCGGCGCGGTGACGCCTGTGCCGGACAGCCTCTCCGAATACGCCTTCGCCGGTCTGCTGCGCGGCAACCGCACCGAACTGGTGAAGTGCCGTGGCAATGACCTGCAAGTGCCGGCCACCGCCGAGATCATCCTTGAGGGCGTGATCCATCCGGGCGAAATGGCCGATGAAGGCCCGTACGGCGACCACACCGGTTACTACAACGAAGTCGACAGCTTCCCGGTGTTCACCGTCGAGCGCATCACCCACCGCATCAAACCTATCTACCACAGCACCTACACCGGCCGTCCGCCGGATGAGCCGGCAATTCTCGGCGTGGCGCTGAACGAAGTGTTCGTGCCAATCCTGCAGAAGCAGTTCCCCGAGATCACCGACTTCTACCTGCCGCCCGAAGGCTGCTCGTACCGCATGGCCATCGTGACCATGAAGAAGTCGTATCCGGGCCACGCCAAGCGGGTAATGCTCGGTGTCTGGTCGTTTTTGCGACAGTTCATGTACACCAAGTTCGTTATCGTCTGTGATGACGACATCAACGCACGCGACTGGAACGACGTGATCTGGGCCATCACCACGCGCATGGACCCCAAGCGCGACACGGTGATGATCGACAACACGCCGATCGATTACCTGGACTTCGCCTCGCCGGTTTCCGGCCTGGGTTCGAAGATGGGGCTCGATGCCACGAATAAATGGCCGGGCGAAACCACTCGCGAGTGGGGCCGGGTGATCGTCAAGGACGAAGCCGTTACCCAGCGGATCGATGCCATCTGGAATCAGTTAGGAATAGATTGATGCGTGTAACCTTGCAGCCCTCCGGAGCAGTGCTACAGATTCTGCCCGGCGAGCGGATTCTCGATGGCGCACGGCGTCTGGGCTATGAATGCCCGCAAAGCTGTCGAAACGGCAATTGCCACGTGTGCGCCGCACTGCTGGTGGAAGGGCGCGTCGAACAGGAAGGCGGTGTGCGCGACCATGGCGAGTTCTACACTTGCATTGCAGAGCCGCTGGAAGACTGCATCGTGCTGTGGGATGGCGTGCTCGCGCTGGGAGAATTGCCGGTGCGCAGCTTGTCGTGTCAGGTCATTGAATGCAGGGACGTCGGCGGCGATACCTGGCGTGTACGACTGCGAGCGCCGGCCGGCAAGCCGCCGCGTTATCACGCCGGTCAGTACTTGATGATCGAGCGCGAGAACGGTGAGAAATCCGCGTTCTCCCTGGCCTCGGCTCCGCATGGCGGGCGTGATCTGGAAATTCATGTGCTGGCGCGCGAAAGCAGTGCGCTGAGCCTGATCGACCAGTTGCAACGCAACCTGATGGTGCGAATCGAAATGCCATTCGGCGACACCCACCTGGCGGAACTGCCGGACGGTCCGCTGGTGCTGATTGCCGCGGGCACCGGCATGGGCCAGATCCATAGCCTGATCGAACATTGCCGCGCCACGGGCTTCAAACATCCGGTGCATCTGTATTGGGGCGTGCGTCGTCCTGAAGATTTTTATGCCATCGAACATTGGGATGAATGGCTGAAACTGCCCAATCTGTTCCTGCATAAAGTGGTCAGCGATCAATGCGGCTGGCAGGGGCGCTGCGGCATGTTGCATGAGGCGGTGTGCGAGGACTTCCCGGATCTGAAACCCTTGCATGTCTACGCCAGCGGCTCTCCGGCCATGGTCTACGGCACGCTGGATGCTTTGGTCGAAGCCGGGATGGATGCTCATCAAATGCGCGCGGATGTATTTGCGTACGCGCCGCGATCTTGATCCGCGATTTTGATTCGCGATTTTGATCCTCGATCTTATTCGTTATAACTCCCTATATAGCCGATCGGTATTTATAGATTTATATAAATACCGGTAGGTTATATGTCATCCAGGCAAATAGTTATGAACTGTGCCATGGCACTTAAATTGCCTTAAAACATATGTGCCTTATTGTTACAGCGGTGCGTTCTATTAAGTAATTCTTCACCCGCGGGGAGCTGAACGCTAATCGCCATGAGCGCCATTGAATCTGCTTTTTTGAATCTGGCTTACCCTCCGCAGCTCGATCTGGGGCCGCAGCTCACGCACGAACAATTGCTCAGCTCAATGCAGTCGACGATGGCGCGCCACAAGGGCGGGCCGGTGTGGCTGTTCGCTTACGGTTCGCTGATCTGGCGTCCTGAATGTGCAGCGGTGGAGCGAGTGCGGGGTCGTGTGCATGGCTACCATCGCGGTTTGTATTTGTGGTCCCACGAACATCGCGGCACACCCGAAGTGCCTGGGCTGGTGTTCGGCCTGGATCGCGGTGGTTCTTGCAGCGGCTTCGCCTATCGCTTGCCTGAAGAACAACTTGAAGCCTCTCTTTACGCACTTTGGCAGCGCGAAATGCCATTCCCGTCCTATCGCCCACACTGGCTCAACTGCCGTCTTGAAGACGGAAGTCAGGTTCAGGCGTTGGGGTTTGTATTGGAGCGGCATCTGCCCAGCTATGCGGGCAACTTGCCGGATCACGTGCTGAGCCACGTGTTCGAAAACGCTTGCGGGCGTTACGGCACCACTCGCGATTATGTCGAGCAGACCGCCCACGCCCTGCGTAGCCACGCCATGCCAGACCGGAATCTGGAGGCGCGGCTCAAGCGCTGCAAATCAACGGCCGATCAGGCGATTGCTTCGCGGCTCTGACTGGCGACTTGTTTGTGCCACAGCGTCGGCGCCAGGAAGGCCATCGCCAGCAGGCACGCGCCGATCAGCAAGATGAAACCGCCATCCCAGCCGAAGTGGTCCACGGTGTAGCCCATCGCTGCACTGGCCGCGACCGAACCACCCAGATAACCGAACAGACCCGTGAAGCCCGCAGCCGTACCGGCGGCTTTCTTCGGTGCCAATTCCAGCGCTTGCAGGCCGATCAACATCACCGGGCCGTAGATCAGGAAGCCGATCGAGATGAGCGCGATCATGTCGACTGTCGGGTTGCCGGCCGGGTTGAGCCAATACACCAGGGTCGCAACAGTCACCAAAGCCATGAACACCATGCCGGTCAGGCCACGGTTGCCACGGAAGATCTTGTCCGACATCCAGCCACAGAGCAGCGTGCCCGGAATACCTGCCCATTCGTAGAAGAAGTAGGCCCACGAGGTCTTATCCACGGTGAAGCCCTTGGCTTCCTTGAGGTAGGTCGGTGCCCAGTCCAGCACGCCGTAGCGCAACAGGTAGACGAAGACGTTGGCCAGGGCGATGTACCAGAGCATTTTGTTGCGCAGCACGTATTTGACGAAGATTTCCTTGGCGCTGAATTCTTCTTCGTGGCTGGCGTCGTAGCCTTCCGGGTAGTCGTTCTTGTACTTTTCGATGGGCGGCAGGCCCACCGATTGCGGGGTGTCGCGCAGGGTGACGAAGGCAAACACCGCCACCGCCATGGCGACCGCCGCCGGCACGTAAAACGCTGCGTGCCAGTCATTGAACAAGCCCATGCCGAGCAGGAACAGCGGGCCGATCAGGCCGCCACCGACGTTATGCGCCACGTTCCACAAGGACACTACGCCACCGCGTTCCTTCTGCGACCACCAGTGCACCATCGTCCGCCCACTCGGTGGCCAGCCCATGCCCTGAGCCCAGCCATTGATAAAGAGCAGGATGAACATGATGGTCACGCTGGACGTCGCCCAGGGCGCGAAGCCGAAAATGAACATCACACCGGCCGACACCAGCAGGCCGAAGGGCAGGAAGAACCGCGGATTGGAGCGGTCGGACACGATGCCCATCAGGAACTTGGACAGGCCGTAGGCAATGGCGATGGCCGACAGCGCCAAGCCCAGTTCGCCGCGGGTATAACCCTCTTCGATCAGATAGGGCATGGCCAGGGAGAAGTTTTTGCGCAGCAGGTAATAGCCGGCGTAGCCGATAAAAATACCGGCGAAGATCTGCCAGCGAAGGCGCCGGTAGGTGTTGTCTATTTTTTCTTCAGGCAATGGAGCCTGATGTGCGGCAGGACGAAAGAAAGCAAACATTCAAGAGCTCCAGATTTCTTGTTTTGACTGCGGATGCGAATGTTACAGTTTCGTTACCGAAAATAGCACCGGTTCGCATTGGTCAAATAGCGGAAATGTTGGAGATTGCATGTTCTTTTATGAACATGTCGCTCAGGTATAACTGTAGGGCGTTGTAGGAAGCGTTACTTGCAGGTCTTCATGCCGCATTTCGCTCCAGGGTAGGACGAGGCTTTGGGAAATGTCCTTCGATTGGATGGGAAGTAAGCGGCCTGACAACTTGATGTTGAAGTCCAGACCGCTTCATTGGGCTCAGCGAACCTGAACCACCACTTTCCCAACCGCTTTGCGCTGGCCGAGATCATTGATTGCCTGTGCCGCATTGCTCAGTGGATACACCTGCGACACCAGCGGTTTCAACTTGCCCTCGGCAAACCAGCCAAACAATTGCTGGAAGTTCGCCGCGTTGTCTTGAGGCTGGCGCTGGGCGAACGAGCCCCAGAACACACCCACCACCGCTGCACCTTTGAGCAGTGCGAGGTTCACAGGGAGTTCGGGGATGCGTCCGCTGGCGAAGCCGACTACCAGGAGACGGCCGTTCCACGCGATGGCGCGGATGGCCTGGTCGAACAGATCGCCGCCGACCGGGTCGTAGATCACATCGGCGCCCTGGCCATCGGTCAGGCGCTTGATTTCGTCCTTGAGACTGGTTTCGCTGTAGTTGATCAACTCATCGGCACCGGCGGCTTTGGCCACTGCGAGTTTTTCGGCGCTGCTGGCGGCGGCGATCACCCGGGCACCCATGGCTTTGCCGATTTCTACAGCGGCCAGACCGACACCACCGGAAGCGCCGAGTACCAGCAAGATTTCACCCGGTTTCAGGTTGCCCCGTTGCTTGAGCGCGTGCATCGAAGTGCCGTAAGTCATGCTGAACGCGGCGGCGGTGTTGAAATCCATCGATGGCGGAATGGGCAGCACGTTGTAGCCCGGCACCGCGACCTGTTCGGCGAAACTGCCCCAGCCGGTCAGCGCCATGACCCGGTCGCCGACCTTGAGGTGGCTGACCTTTTCGCCTACTTCGCTGACTACGCCAGCCGCTTCGCCGCCCGGGGAAAACGGGAAGGGCGGCTTGAACTGATATTTGCCCTCGATGATCAGCGTGTCGGGGAAATTCACCCCGGCGGCGTGCACGTCCAGCAGGATTTCATTCTTCTTCGCGACAGGACTGGCGACGTCTTCCAGCACCAGCGATTCGGCAGGGCCGAAGGCTTTGCACAGCACGGCTTTCATCAGGGCTATTCCTTTGGGAGTGATGGCCGATAAGTGTAGGTGTGTGAGTCGATGGGTCAACGAGCATGCCCGGCCCTGATAGTCAGCCATAAGCTTGTGCTTGAGCGGCGGGTCGTTATGCTAGGCCGCAAACCGGATAAGGAGCGAATTGTGAAAGCGTGGATCATGTTGTTACTGGCCCTGTCTCTGCCTGTGGCAGCGATGGCCGAAGAAGCCAAAGAAGGTGCAGCGCCGAAGGTCAATTACATCACCCTGAGCCCGCCGTTCGTGGGCAACTACGGGCTGGACGGGACGCCGAAGCTCAAGGTCTACAAGGCCGATGTGGCGTTGCGAGTAACCGGTGATGAGGCGACCAAACTGGTGAAAGCCAATGAGCCGTTGATTCGTAATCAACTGGTGGCGTTGTTTGCCCAGCAGACCACTGAAGCGATGAACAACGTCGAGGCCAAGGAAAAGCTGCGTCAGGAAGCCCTTAAGCAGACCCAGCAAATCATGAACGACGAAACCGGCAGCCCGGTGGTTGAGGATCTGTTGTTCAACAACCTGATCATCCAGTAATGCTGGATCCGTAGGAGCAAAGCTTGCTCGCGATAGCGCCCCCCACAAGGACCGCCATCGCCGGCAAGCCGTGCTCCTGCATTCAGGACGCCAGACTCTTGCGAAACCGCATCAGCGCAATCGCAAAGAACAGCAGCCCAATGACCGTGAGCGCCAGTAAGTCCGGCCAGACCACGCTCAGCCCGGCGTCGCGAAACAATATCGCGGCGCTGAGGCTGACGAAGTGCGTCGATGGCGACCCCTGCATGACCCATTGCAGCCATTGCGGCATGCTGTCGAGTGGCGTACTGCCGCCAGAGAGCAGCAACATCGGGATAATTACCGGAATCGCCAACAAGCCGAACTGCGGTGTCGAGCGGGCGAGGGTCGCGAGGAATATTCCCAGGGCTGTGCTGGCGAACAGATAAACCGCAGTCACCAGCAAAAATAAGGTCATCGAGCCGGCCAGTGGCACGCCGAGCGCGCCTTTGACGATCACTTCCAGCGACAGCCAGGTGCACAGCACCACCACCAGCATGTTGCTCCAGATTTTCGCCAGCATGATTTCCAGCGCTGTCAGCGGCAACACTAGCAAATGGTCGAGGGTGCCGTGTTCGCGTTCGCGCAGCAGTGCCGTGCCGGTCAGGATGATGGCGAGGATGGTGATGTTGTTGACGATCTGAATGACGGCCAGAAACCAGCCGCCCTCCAGATTCGTATTGAACAGCGAGCGGGTGGTCAGCAGGACTGGCGCTTTACTCGCCACATCGCTCTGGCCGCTGTAATTCAACAATTCGCGCTGGAAAATCCGCCCTATGTAACCCGCGCCCATGAACGCCTGGCTCATGGCCGTGGCGTCGACATTCACTTGCATGGCAGGCTGGCGACCAGCCAACAAATCCGTCTGAAAGTTCGCCGGCACATTGATCACAAACGTGTACTGGCCGCTGTCCATGACCTGATCGAGTTGCCCATAAGGCAGCAAGACCGGGCGTTGAAACTCCGGCGGTTGCAGCGCCTGCGCCAGTTGTCGCGACACTAGGCTGTGATCTTCGTCCACGATAGCCACGCTGGCGTTATGCACGCCGATCACCGAACCGGCAGCCGGCATATAGATCGCCACCGTGAAGGCGTAGAAGAGGAACAGCAGCAGGACGCTGTCGTGCCGCAGGCTGGTGAGTTCCTTGAGACCCAGGCGCAGGATGTGCGCGAGCTTGTGCATCAGGCCTCCTGCTTTTTCAGCATGACCAGGCTGAGCCCGGTGAACCCGAGAAAGAACCCGAACAGCGCCAGACATTGTGGCCAAAGCTGCCGTATATCCAGGGCCTTGGTGAAAGTGCCTACCGCGATATCGAGAAAGTGACCCGCGGGGAACAGCATGCCCATCACGGATGCCGCACCCTCCAGGGACGAGCGCGGCACGATCAGCCCGGAAAACTGGATGGTCGGCAAGCTGGTGATGATCATGGTGCCGAGGATGGCTGCGATCTGGGTTCGGGTGAACGCCGAGATCAACAGGCCCATGCTGGTAGTTGCCAGCACATAAAGCAGTCCACCAAAGGTCAGGGTCAGGAAGCTGCCCTTGAACGGCACACCGAACAGCCACCGGTTCATCGCGGCTAGCACCGCGAGGTTGATCAGGCTGATTGCCAGATACGGTGCCTGTTTGCCCAGCAGGAATTCGAGTCGTGTCAGCGGCGTGGCGTAGAAGTTGGTGATCGAACCCAGTTCTTTCTCCCGTACGATGCCCAGCGCTGTCAGCATTGCCGGGATGAACGCCAGGATCAGCGCCATGACGCCGGGGCCGATGGCGTTGACGCTGACAACGTCCTGGTTGTAGCGGAAGCGGGTTTCCAGTCGGGCGGCTGCTTGGCGGTTCAGCGCGGGGCTGCTCTGTTCGGCCAGTTGTTCAATATTGGCCAGGTGCACGGCCTCGACGTAGTTGCGGCTGGTCTCGGCGCGAAACGGCATGCCACCATCGAGCCAGGCAGCCACGGCCGGTTGACGCCCGGCGTACAAGTCCCGGCCAAAACCCGGCGCAATCTCAAGTGCCAGTTTGATTTCAGAGCGCTGAAGGCGGCGATGCAGCTCTTTGGCATCGCGGATAGAGGGTTGTTCGTCGAAGTACCGAGAACCGCGAAAGGCTTCCAGATACGCGCGGCTCTGTGGCGTCTGGTCCTGATCGTAGACGGCGAAGGCGAGTTTCTCTACGTCCAGGGAAATGCCGTAGCCGAAGATCACCATCATGAAAATCGCCCCGAGCAGGGCAAAGGCCATCCGCACTTTGTCGCGCAGCAGTTCCTTGCCCTCACGATTCGCCACCGCCATCAGGCGGCCGAGACTGAAGCCGCGATCTTTCTTGGGCATGGCCGGCATGACGGGCGCATTCGCAGGCTCTGGAGGTTTCGGTGGTTCAGGGGTGTCCTGGGCTTGCTCCAGGCAAGTGACAAATGCAGCTTCCAGTGTTTCGCCCTTGAACTGTTGTTGCAGTGCTGGCGGTGTATCGCAAGCCAGTACCTTACCGGCGTGCATCAACGAGATGCGATCGCAACGTTGGGCTTCGTTCATGAAATGGGTGGAGAGGAAGATGGTCACACCTTGTTCACGGGACAACTCGATCAGCAGTCGCCAAAAGTCGTCCCGCGCCGCCGGGTCGACGCCGGAAGTCGGTTCGTCGAGGATCAATACTTCCGGGCGATGCAACACCGCCACCGCCAGGGACAGGCGTTGGCGCAAGCCCAAAGGCAGCGCCCCGGACTGCTGATCGCAAACGCTGCCCAGATTGAAGCGCTGGATCAGCTCATCGATGCGTTGTGTGCTTTGGGTTGTGGGCAAATCGAACAGGCGCGCGTGCAAGTCCAGGTTCTGCCGCACGCTGAGTTCGCCATACAGCGAAAAGCTCTGGGACATGAACCCGACCCGTTTGCGGGTGGCCAGGTCCTTGGCATTCACCGGGTTACCTAGCAGCGTGGCACTGCCTTCACTGGCGGGTATCAGCCCAGTGAGCACTTTCATCGTGGTGGTTTTGCCGCAGCCGTTGGAACCGAGGAAGCCAAAGATTTCGCCACGACCGATGGCAAAACTGACCTTGTCTACAGCAGTGAAGTCGCCGAAGCGCAGGGTCAGATCGTGGGCTTCGATAGCGATATCGGTGGTGGTGCCGGTTCGAGGCGGGATCATCAGAGGCTGATTGTCGTGGCTGCTGTCGCCCTGATAGTGGGTGAAGGCTTCGTCGAGTTTGCCGCTGGTTGTGACTGCCCGTAATTCCTTGCTTAACCCGGTGGCAATCAGCTTGCCGCCATCGAGCATCAGGCAATGCTCGAACTGCTCGGCCTCCTCCATATACGCGGTGGCAACCAGCAGTGTCAGTTGTGGACGCTGGCGCCGCACATCGTCAATCAGTTCCCAGAAATGCCGACGGGACAGGGGATCGACGCCGGTTGTCGGTTCATCGAGGATCAGCAGATCCGGCTCATGGATCAACGCACAGCACAGGCCCAGCTTCTGCTTCATGCCGCCGGACAGTTTGCCGGCCGGGCGGTCGGCAAAGCGCAACAGGTCGGTAGCCAGTAACAGATTGTGCATGCGCTGATCGCATTCAGCTTTTGACAGGCCGAACAGGGTGGCGAAAAAGTGGATGTTTTCGCTGATCGACAACTCGGGGTAAAGGTTGCCCCCCAGGCCTTGGGGCATGAAAGCGATGCGCGCGTAGAGGGTGTTGCGATGGCGGCGATCCTGGATCGAGCCGCCGAGCACCTCCAGCTGGCCTTGCTGCAGCGTTTTTACCCCGGCGATCAGCCCCAGCAGGCTCGATTTGCCAGCGCCATCGGGGCCGATCAACCCGCAACGGGTTCCGGCGGGCAGGCTGAACGTGATGTCACTTAGCGCCTGTTGTTTGCCGTAGCGATGATTGATGCCGGTCGCTTGAACCGCCTGGCCGGTCATTGCAGATTGGCCGGCCAGGCAACGGAAGTGGTGCGCACATAGCCGGCGCCGGGCATGCCGGGTTTGGCCTGCGGCATGGCACTGGGGTCCGTCAGGTGTAGCTTGACGCGGAACACCAGTTTTTGCCGCTCATCGCGGGTCTCGACTTCTTTGGGGGTGAATTGCGACTTGGCTGCCACAAAGCTGATTTTCGCCGGCAGTGGGCGGTCGGGCAGGGCATCGAGCAAAATCCGCGCTTCATCGCCCACCGCCAGGCGTCCAGTCACGGAGGCCGGGAGGTAGAGGTTCATGTATTGATCGTTCGGGTCGATCAGCAGTAATACGCGTCCGCCAGCACCCAATACTTCACCGGGTTCGGCCATGCGCAGCTGGATCACTCCGTCGATAGGCGCTCGCAAACTGCTGTCGTCGATTTCGCTGGTCAACATCGCGACTTGGGCTTGTGCCGCACCAATCGCCGCGCCAACGGCCGATACCTGGGCCCGAGACGCGGCGACCGAAGCGACGCCGGTGTCGAGGCGCGCCTGCTGTTGATCGATAATCTGGCCACTGACGAAACCGTGTTTGAACAGTTCCTGAGAACGCTTGAGTTCCTGCTGGGCCAGCAGTTGCTCGCTCTGGCGCAATTGCACGTTGGCTTGTGCTGCGTTGAGGTTTTCCCGGGCGCGCAACACTTCAGCTTCAGCCTGGTTGCGTTGGGCTTCAAGGGTGCGGGTGTCCATGCGGGCCAGCAATTGGCCCTTGGTGACCTTGTCGCCTTCATCGACAAGCACCTCTGCCAGTCGCCCCGATGTCTTGCTGGCGATCTGCACTTCGGTGGCTTCGAGACGGCCGTTGCCGACATACAAACCTTCGGGCAACCGGTCATGCATCGACTTCCAGTAGCCAAAACCACCGGCGGCCAGCAGCAGTACCATTAAAGCGCTGGCGAAAAAAATCGAAGAGCGACTGTGCGTAGACATGCGGGCATCCTGCGGCTGTTGCGTCCTAGTCTGGTTGATCGAGCGCCGAGGCGCGTTGATACCAGTCAACTGTGGGCCAAGCCTAACCCTGTTCGGCGCAGAAAAGAGGGTGACCGGGTGGTTCTGCTGTATTTAACGTAAATCGAGCACCGCCGCCCATTGCTCGGCCGTCACCGGCATCACCGACAGTCGCGAGCCTTTCTGCACCAGCGGCATCTCGGCCAGCGCTGTTTGTTGTTTCAGGTAATCGAGTTTCAGGACTTTCGTGAACGTTTCGACGTGGGCCACATCGATCGCGCTCCAGGCGTTTTTCTCTGCCGTGGCCTTGGGATCGTAGTAAGGGCTCTCCGGCTCCAGCGCTGTCGGGTCCGGATACGCGGCTTCGACGATCTTCCCGATCCCGGCGATCCCCGGTTCGGGGCAGCTGGAGTGATAGAAGAAAAACTCGTCGCCCACCGCCATGGCCCGCAGAAAATTACGTGCCTGGTAGTTGCGAACCCCGTCCCAGCGCGCCTTGCCAAACGTCTCCAGGCCCTTGATCGAGAGTTCGTCGGGCTCGGATTTCATTAGCCAATAAGCCATGGTTTTTGCTCCTTGCGAAGTGGGTGGGCAAGTTGTCAGGGAATTTTATGACAAACCGACGGTCGGTTGACGCCAGCGTTTGCGTGTCGGTTCACGTTGTCGCAAAATGCCGGCCTTCTAAGCTTGACGCTGCTGCACGGCCTACACCTACAACGGAAACCGCTGCTGTCATCGTGTTGATGTGCCTTTGGGGGGCAATCGATGAAACGCAAACCGGATTTACTATGGATTTTGGTTATTTTGTTCGGCCTCGGCGTCGTGACCACTGGCTATGCCCAAAGCCTGTGGAGCAACAAGACCGACGCTCCGATCGAAATCGCGCAGCAACAACAGCCATCGGCCTTCAAACGCTGAAACTGTCTTCGGACGCCGCTGATTCCAGTGGCGTCTAGCCGGCGAAATACCACGCCTTGTCTGTCACCGTTCCCTGTAACGGCACATCCCAGCTCGCTTGAGCCAATCGTTCGACCTTCTGACATTCATGGGCCAGCCCCAATAGCGTCGGCTTGCGCCAGTTTTTGCGCCGCGCCAGGTACGCCAGGCTCCGGTCGTAGAAACCACCGCCCATCCCAAGACGTCCGCCGACATCGTCAAACCCCACCAGCGGCAGCAACACCAGATCCAGCGCCCAGACTTTGCGTTGCCGGGCGAGGTTGTGCATGGGTTCGAGAATACGAAACCGGTTGGGTTTCAGCTTCTCGCCGGGGCGAATTCGCTGGAACACCATTTTGGTTCGTGGCCAGGCGCTGAGCACCGGCAGATAAGTTGCCTTGCCCCGGCGTTGAGCGGCACGCAGCAAAACACGCGGGTCGATTTCACCGTCGGTGGGCAGATACAGGGAAATATGTTTTGCGCGGCGAAACAGCGGTTGCTGGGCCAATTGCTTGTACAGCCCGCGAGCGGCCTGGCGTTGCTGACTGGGCGTCAGTGCGCGGCGGGCCTTGCGCAGCATGCGTCGAAGTTGCGGGCGGGGCAGCAGCGCAGGTTCGGTCATGGATTCGGGCTTCAGAAGGGTAAGTACATAAAGCGTACCCGTAAAAAAGCCGATGCCGGTATTTAAACCGGCATCGGACTGGAATCAGGCTCCCCGGATGAACCGCTGCTGACTTAGCCCTTGAACCCGAAAGTTCAAGGTGGAAGATGCAGTAGGCTTTAAGGCTTTCCGTCTAGCGGACATGCACACCAGCCCAACGTGCAACTTCCAGGGTAGTGCGAATCGGCTCAGGGACGTGGTCAACTGGCAAGCACCCCAGGGAGTGATGCGAGTATACCCCAAGCGGTTTCGCGTTTCAGCCCTTGGTGACGTCCGGATCGGTTGCGAGCACCAGATCGACGCGATCCAGCAGGTCGCGAACCTGCTCACGGGTCGAGCCGCTGGCCTGTACATCCGGGCGTTCTTCCTTGTGCAGGAGATCGTGGGTGATGTTCAGGGCGGCCATCACGGCGATGCGATCGGCGCCGATGACTTTGCCGCTGCTGCGGATTTCGCGCATTTTGCCGTCCAGGTAACGGGCGGCGCTCACCAGGTTGCTGCGCTCTTCCTGGGGGCAGATGATCGAATATTCTTTATCGAGGATCTGCACGGTAACGCTATTGCTTGAACTCATGAGTCTTGCTCCAGGGCCTTGAGGCGCGAAATCATTGATTCGACCTTACGCCGGGCGATTTCGTTCTTTTCAATGAGGTGAGCGCGTTCCTCGCGCCAGGTCTTTTCCTGAGCTAATAGGAGTCCGTTTTGACTCTTTAGTTGCTCGACGCGGGTAATTAGCAGTTCGAGTCTGGCCATCAGCGCTTGCAGGTCGGTGTCTTCCATTGTGTCCACTGAAAATGTGTCAGATGGGTGGTAGCTGGCGGACAGCCTTTAATAGTCTTGGCGAGTCTGTCGATGTAGGATACAGGCCTTCATTCTAGACATAGCGCCGTCTGGCGCCTAGCTGCCCATGCCCATTCAGAATTCCCCGTACCAAGCCTTCGCCAAACTGCTGACTTCCAGCGGTCATAACGTCTCGCCTGCCGAACTGCATGGCCTGTTGCTCGGCCGCAGTTGCGCCGGAGCCGGTTTCGATGCCGAAGGCTGGCTGATCGATGCCGCCGAGCTGCTCGAAAGCGAGCCGCAGGATAATGTCCGCAACGCCTTGATCGGCTTGCAGGAGATGGTCAAGGGCGAGCTCACCGGCGACGACGTGACCGTCGTTCTGCTGCTGCCGACCGATGACGAACCACTGGCCGACCGCGCCGCTGCACTGGGCCAATGGTGCCAGGGTTTCCTCAGCGGTTTCGGCCTGAACTGCCGTGACAGCAGCATGCTGAGCACCGAGGCCACCGAAGTGCTTCAGGACCTGGCGGCTATTTCGCAGGTGCAAGACGCCTTGGAAGAGTCCGACGACGGCGAAAGCGATTACATGGAAGTGATGGAGTACCTGCGCGTCGCGCCGCTGCTGCTGTTCACCGAAAACAAAAAGCCGGACGCGCCGGCTGCCGCCAAACCGTCGTTGCATTAATCGCGTGAAAGGGAAAGCCATCTGCCCATGATTCATATCCCGAAATCGGAATACAGCCGTCGCCGCAAGGCCCTGATGGCGCAGATGGAACCCAACAGCATCGCCATCCTGCCCGCCGCCGCCGTTGCGATCCGCAACCGCGACGTCGAGCACGTCTACCGTCAGGACAGCGACTTCCAGTACCTCAGCGGTTTTCCCGAACCTCAAGCGGTCATCGTTTTGATGCCGGGGCGTCTGCATGGCGAATACATACTGTTCTGCCGTGAACGCAATGCCGAACGGGAGTTGTGGGACGGCCTGCGCGCCGGGCAGGAAGGCGCGATTCGCGACTTTGGCGCCGACGACGCCTTCCCCATCACTGACATCGACGACATCCTGCCGGGCCTGATCGAAGGTCGCGACCGGGTGTATTCGGCCATGGGCAGCAACCCGGAATTCGACCGGCACCTGATGGACTGGATCAACGTGATCCGCTCTAAAGCGCACCTCGGCGCCCAGCCGCCTAACGAATTCGTTGCCCTGGATCATCTGCTTCACGACATGCGCCTGTATAAATCGGCGGCAGAAGTGAAGGTGATGCGCGAAGCCGCACGGATTTCCGCACAGGCACACATCCGCGCGATGCAGGCCAGTCGTGTGGGGCTGCATGAGTTCAGCCTCGAAGCCGAACTCGACTACGAATTCCGCAAGGGCGGGGCGAAAATGCCGGCCTACGGTTCGATCGTCGCCGCTGGGCGCAACAGCTGCATCCTGCATTACCAGCAGAATGACGCGGTGCTCAAGGACGGCGATCTGGTGTTGATCGATGCCGGTTGCGAGATCGACTGCTACGCCAGCGACATCACCCGCACCTGGCCGGTCAACGGCAAGTATTCAGCGGAACAGAAGGCAATCTACGAATTGGTGCTGGCGTCGCAAGAAGCTGCGTTTGCGGAAATCGCCCCGGACAAACACTGGAATCAGGCCCACGAAGCCACAGTCCGGGTGATTACTGCCGGTCTGGTGAAGTTGGGCCTGTTGCAGGGCGACGTCGACGAGTTGATCGCCAGCGAAGCCTATAAAGCGTTCTACATGCACCGCGCCGGCCACTGGCTGGGCATGGATGTACATGACGTTGGCGAATACAAGGTCGGCGGCGAATGGCGTGTATTGGAAGTCGGCATGGCGCTGACCGTGGAACCGGGCATCTACATTGCCCCGGGCAACCAGAACGTAGCGAAGAAATGGCGCGGCATTGGCGTGCGCGTCGAGGACGACGTAGTGGTCACCAAAAGCGGCTGTGAAATCCTGACCAAAGGCGTGCCGAAAACGGTCGCCGAGATCGAGGCCTTGATGGCCGCCGCTCGGACACAAGCGGCATGAGTCGAGTCAATCTGGCAATCATCGGTGGTGGTCTGGTCGGCGCCAGCCTGGCGTTGGCGTTGCAGGCCGGGGCCAAGGCTCGTGGCTGGAAGATCGTGCTGATCGAGCCGTTTGCCCCCGGCGATACTTATCAACCGAGCTATGACGCCCGTTCCTCGGCGTTGTCCTACGGTGCCAAGCAGATTTATCAACGCCTGGGCGTGTGGCAGGAAATCTCCCGCCGCGCCGAGCCGATCAAACAGATTCATGTCTCCGACCGTGGACGCTTCTCCACCGCGCGATTGTCGGCGATGGAAGAGGGCGTTCCGGCGCTGGGTTATGTGGTGGAAAACGCCTGGCTCGGCCAATGCCTCTGGCAGGGGCTGGACAAGGACGTGATCAGCTGGCGTTGCCCGGCGGAAGTCACGCGCATGGAGCCGCTGATCGATGGCTATCGCCTGACCCTCAACGACGAAACCACGCTGGAATGCGAGCTTGCGGTGCTGGCTGATGGCGGCCGTTCCGGCCTGCGCGAGCAACTGGGGATCGGCATCAAAAAGCGCCCGTATAACCAGAGCGCGTTGATCGCCAACATCACGCCGAGTGAAGCGCACAACGGCATGGCCTTCGAGCGTTTCACCGATGACGGGCCGATGGCCTTGTTGCCGTTGCCGGAAAACCGCTGCGCACTGGTCTGGACCCGATTGGGCATGGACGCGCAACGGCTGGCGGCCCTCGATGAAAAGAGCTTTCTCAGCGAGTTGCAAGGCGTGTTCGGTTATCGCCTCGGCACTTTGAAGCAGGTTGGCGCGCGGCATTTGTACCCGCTGACATTGATCGAGGCCGAGGAGCAGGTGCGTCCGCACCTGGCGATTCTCGGCAATGCTGCCCACAGCCTGCACCCGATTGCCGGGCAAGGTTTCAACCTGTCCTTGCGTGATGCTCAAGCGCTGGCCGATGCATTGCTGGCCAGCGAAACATCTCCCGGAGACTTTGCGACCTTGCAGGCCTACCGCGAGCGTCAGCGTCTGGATCAGAACCTGACCGTGGGTTTCTCCGATCAGGTCACCCGTTTGTTCGGTAGTACTCAACCCTTGGTTTCCCTGGGCCGCAACATCGGTCTGCTCGGGCTGGACCTGTTGCCGCCGGCCAAACGCTGGTTCGCGCGACAGGCCATGGGTTTGGGTACGCGTCCCGATGCTTAAGTGGCTGGCCAACACGTTCGGCAGCTTCTACCTGCCGAACCTCGGCGCCGGCACTTTGGTTAAATCCCTTTATAGGCGGCTCAAGCCGCAAGCGAGACAGGCTTAAAGCATGGAAATGCGCGCAGATCTGCTGATTGTCGGGGCCGGAATGGTCGGCAGCGCCCTGGCGCTGGCGTTGCAGGACAGCGGGCTGGAAGTCCTGCTGCTGGACGGCAGCCCCATGAGCGTCAAACCCTTCGATGCTCAGGCTTCGTTCGAGCCGCGAGTGAGCGCCTTATCGATTGCCAGCCAGCGGATTCTTGATCGTCTGGGCGTCTGGGACGGCATCGCCAAACGGCGCAGCAGCCCCTACACCGACATGCAGGTCTGGGACGGCAGCGGCACCGGGCAAATCCATTTTTCGGCAGCCAGTGTGCATGCCGACGTGCTGGGGCATATCGTCGAGAACCGCGTGGTTCAGGACGCCTTGCTCGACCGCTTGCACGATTGCGATCTCGGCATGTTGGCCAACGCGCGCCTGGAGCAAATGCGTCGTTCCGGCGATGACTGGCTGCTGACCCTGGCCGATGGCCGCACCTTGCGCGCACCTTTGGTGATCGCAGCGGATGGCGCCAATTCCGCCGTTCGGCGTCTGACCGGCATGGCGACGCGCGAGTGGGACTACCTGCACCACGCGATTGTCACCAGCGTGCGCAGCGCCAAACCTCATCAACTGACCGCGTGGCAGCGCTTCACCGACAACGGTCCGCTGGCGTTTTTGCCGCTGGAGCGTGACGGTCAGCAGGATTGGTGTTCGATCGTCTGGTCGACCACCCCGAGCGAAGCCGAGCACCTGATGGCGCTGGATGACGACGATTTCTGCAAAGAGCTGGAGCGGGCCTTCGAAGGCCGACTCGGCAAGGTGCTCAGCGCCGACCCGCGTCTGTGCGTACCGCTGCGCCAGCGTCATGCCAAGCGCTATGTAGCTGAAGGTTTAGCGTTGATCGGTGATGCGGCGCACACCATTCACCCCTTGGCCGGGCAGGGCGTGAACCTTGGTTTTCTCGATGCCGCCGTGCTGGCCGAAGTGCTGTTGCAAGCGGCCACGCGTGGCGAACGTCTGGCGGATGTGAAAGTGCTCAGCCGTTACGAACGTCGGCGCATGCCCCACAACCTGGCGTTGATGGCGGCGATGGAAGGCTTCGAGCGCCTGTTCCAGGCTGATCCGTTGCCGATTCGCTGGTTGCGCAATGCCGGGTTGAAGATGGTCGACCAAATGCCCGAAGCCAAGGCGCTGTTCGTGCGTGAGGCGCTGGGGTTGACCGGGGATCTGCCGGCGTTGGCCAAAGCCTGAATATTCACTGCGTCTGATGGCCCCATCGCGAGCAGGCTCGCTCCCACAGGGGGTTTGTGAACACTGAAGATCTCTGTGGGAGCGAGCCTGCTCGCGATGGGGCCGGAACATTCACCGCAAATTTCCAGCTGTGCAACATCTGGTAACTCCTCCACAAACAGTTCGATTGAGAAGCTAAATGTGAGTCCATATCATTTGGCTTCAATTTTCCAATCGAGAGATCGCTCCCATGTTGGCACCGAAGCGTCTACTGACCGCGCTCGCCCTGACCCTGATTGGCAGCACCGCTGCCCAGGCCGCTGACGAGGTGGTGGTTTACTCCTCGCGTATCGACGAGCTGATCAAACCGGTCTTCGATGCCTACACCGCGAAAACCGGCGTGCAGGTGAAATTCATCACCGACAAGGAAGCGCCGCTGATGCAGCGGATCAAGGCCGAGGGCGAGAACGCCACCGCGGACCTGCTGCTGACCGTCGATGCCGGCAACCTCTGGCAGGCCGAGCAAATGGGCATCCTGCAACCGTTTACGTCCAAGGTGATCGACGCCAACATCCCGTTGCAATACCGCTCATCCGCCCATGCCTGGACAGGCCTGAGCCTGCGGGCGAGGACCATCGCTTACTCCACCGATCGGGTGAAACCCGGTGAGTTGACCACCTACGAAGGTCTGGCCGACAAGAACTGGGAAGGCCGCCTGTGCCTGCGTACGGCGAAGAAGGTCTACAACCAGTCCCTGACCGCCACCATGATCGAAGTCCATGGCGCCGAAAAAACCGAGAAGATTCTCAAGGGCTGGGTGAATAACCTGTCCACCGATGTGTTCTCGGATGACATCGCGGTGCTGGAGGCCATCAACGCGGGTCAATGCGACGTCGGCATCGTCAACACGTACTACTACGGTCGTCTGCACAAGCAGAAGCCTGATCTGGCCGTGAAGCTGTTCTGGCCAAACCAGGGTGACCGTGGCGTGCACGTGAACCTGTCGGGCATCGGCCTGACCAAACACGCCCCGCACCCGGAAGCGGCCAAGGCCTTGGTGGAGTGGATGACCACGCCTGAAGCACAGAAGATCTTTGCTGACGTGAACCAGGAATTCCCGGCCAACCCTGCGGTTCAGCCTTCTGCAGAAGTGGCGAGTTGGGGCAAGTTTGTGGCTGATACCTTGCCTGTGGAAATTGCCGGCAAGCGTCAGGCTGAAGCGATTCGCATGATGGATCGGGCTGGCTGGAACTGAGTCTGTCGGTCTTCTTTCGTTAGCTTCAAGATCCACCCCTCACCCCAACCCTCTCCCCACGGGGGAGAGGGGAAAGGGAGCCGATCTTTATGCTTTTCAAATCCTGAGTTCGACTTTGAAATTTCAGGTCGCAGGATTTCAACCAAACGCCGCGGTCAGTCCCCTCGCCCCTTTGGGGCGGTCCGACGTTTCGGGAGGGTTAGAAGGAGCCGATTTTGACCCAGACACCAAACTAACCGTCTCAGAGACCTCAACGTGGCCCACCCCGCCCAACGCCGCTGGTACCCCCTGGTCTTCGCCATCGCTGCGCTGGTCCTGTTGCCCCTCAGCGTTTTGCTGTTGTCATGGCAAACCATCGATCATCAAATCTGGTCCCACCTCTGGGATACCCAGATGCCGCGCCTGCTGGGCAATACCCTGACCCTGGTACTCGGTGTCGGTATCGGCGTGACGCTCTTGGGCGTTAGCCTGGCCTGGCTCACCAGTCTCTGCGAATTCCCCGGTCGGCGTTGGCTGGACTGGGCGCTGATGCTGCCATTCGCCATTCCCGCCTATGTGCTGGCATTCGTCTTCGTCGGCCTGTTGGACTTTGCCGGCCCCGTGCAAACCCTGTTGCGCGAATGGTTCGGCTCGGGCTTGAGGTTGCCGCGCGTGCGCTCCACCGGCGGCGTGATTCTGGTGCTGGTGCTGGTCTTCTATCCCTACGTTTATCTGTTGGCGCGAACCGCGTTCCTGGCTCAGGGCAAAGGCTTGATGGAGGCGGCGCGAGTCCTGGGGCAATCCCCGTGGCAAGCGTTCTGGCGAGTCGCTTTGCCCATGGCGCGCCCGGCCATCGGCGCTGGCGTGGCGCTGGCGTTGATGGAAACCCTGGCGGATTTCGGTGCGGTGTCGGTGTTCAACTTCGACACGTTCACGACCGCCATCTACAAGACCTGGTACGGATTTTTCAGCCTTTCCACCGCCGCGCAACTGGCCAGCCTGTTGCTGCTGGTGGTGATGGTCGTGCTGTACGGCGAGCGCCGTGCTCGCGGGGCCAACCGGGCGAGTAACGAACGACCACGGGTCAAGGCGCTGTATCACCTGCGCGGTTTCAAGGCGCTGGCGGCCATGAGTTGGTGCGGTCTGATATTCGCCTGCGCTTTCGTCATTCCAGTGCTTCAACTGGTGGCGTGGTTCTGGCAGCGCGGGCGCTTTGACCTGGATGAGCGTTACGCGGGGCTGATCGTCCATACGTTGTACCTGGGCGGCATGGCGGCGCTGATTACCGTCAGTGTTGCTTTAGTGCTGGCGTTTGCCCGGCGTCTGGCCCCGACCCGCGCGATCCGCTCCGGCATCAGCCTGGCCAATCTCGGCTACGCCTTGCCAGGCTCGGTGCTGGCGGTGTCGATCATGCTGGCGTTCAGTTACCTGGACCGCGAACTGGTGATCCCGTTGTCGGGTTGGCTGGGGGGCGCCGGCAAGCCATTGCTGCTGGGCAGCCTGTCGGCGTTGTTGCTGGCCTATCTGGTGCGTTTCATCGCGGTGGCTTATGGGCCGCTGGAAAGCAGTCTGGCGCGAATACGGCCATCTTTGCCCGAAGCGGCACGTAGCCTTGGCGTCAGTGGGCCACGACTGTTTTTCAAAGTGTATCTGCCGTTATTGCTGCCAGGAACGTTGAGCGCCGCGTTGCTGGTGTTCGTCGATGTGCTCAAGGAAATGCCCGCGACCCTTCTGATGCGCCCGTTTGGCTGGGACACGCTGGCGGTGCGGATCTTCGAAATGACCAGCGAAGGCGAGTGGGCGAGGGCCTCGCTGCCGGCACTGACCCTGGTTTTGGTCGGGCTGTTACCGGTCATCGGATTGATTCGACGTTCAGCGCATCGAAACGCCTAGGTGCCAGTCCTACACCTTGAGGCTACAATGCGCGGCATTCGGTGCGGTCCGTCCTACGGACCAGGTAGCTGAAATCGGCTGAAAGCCTTCTATTTCAAGGCTTTCACTCCGTGCAGCACCGGCCCGCACCTTCGCCACGCCCGGAAGGAGAAACCCATGGGACTGCGCACGCCTCTGTATGACCTTCATCTCGCCCTCGGCGCGAAGATGGTCGATTTTGGCGGTTGGGATATGCCATTGCATTACGGCTCGCAGGTCGAGGAACACCATCAGGTGCGCCGCGATTGCGGGGTTTTCGATGTATCCCACATGACCGTGATCGATGTCAGCGGCCCTCAGGCCAAGGCTTGGCTTCAGCATTTGCTGGCCAATGACGTCGAACGTCTGCACAGCCCTGGCCGTGCCTTGTACAGCACTATGCTCAACGAGCGCGGCGGCATCGTCGACGACATGATCGTCTACCGTCTCGAGGAGGGTTATCGGCTGGTGGTCAACGCCTCCACCCGCAATCAGGACCTCGCCTGGATGCAGGCTCACCTCGAAGGTTTCAAGGTGCAGCTCAACGAGCGCTCCGAGTTGGCGATGCTGGCCATTCAAGGTCCCCACGCCCGGCACAAAATCTCCGAACTGGTGACCCA
The DNA here is from genome assembly GCF_014852295.1 of Pseudomonas sp. PDM10. Taxonomy (NCBI): domain Bacteria; kingdom Pseudomonadati; phylum Pseudomonadota; class Gammaproteobacteria; order Pseudomonadales; family Pseudomonadaceae; genus Pseudomonas; species Pseudomonas sp. PDM10. Next base: position 412,556 of record NZ_JACVBJ010000003.1, read on the forward strand.
GTCCCGCGGCAACCTGATTCAGATGCTCAAGCCCTTCGAAGGCCAGGCCGACGGTGACTGGTTTATCGCACGCACGGGTTACACCGGCGAAGATGGCCTGGAAATCGTTCTGCCAGCCAATCAAGCGCCAGGATTCTTCAACGATCTGGTGGGCGCGGGCATCTCACCGATCGGCCTCGGGGCGCGCGATACGCTGCGGGTCGAAGCCGGTATGAACCTCTACGGCCAGGACATTCATCAAGACGTTTCACCACTGGCTTCCAACATGGCCTGGAGCATTGCGTGGGAACCGGCCACTCGCCAGTTCATCGGGCGCAGCGCTCTTGAAGCCGAGCGGGCGGGTGGCGTGCAGCACAAACTGGTCGGTCTGGTCCTTGAGGAGCGTGGGGTTTTGCGCGCTCATCAAGTTGTCCGCATCGCCAATGTTGGCGAAGGGGAGATCACCAGTGGTAGTTTCTCTCCTACGCTTAGCAAGTCGATTGCACTGGCGCGCGTGCCGATGGCGACAGCCGACCGCGCAGAAGTGGAAATCCGTGGCAAGTGGTACCCGGTCCGAGTGGTCAAACCGACCTTCGTACGCCATGGCAAAACCTTGATCTAACCTTTTTTGGCGGGCAACGACCGCTGACAATTCTCTTGAGGACACAGAACATGAGCGATATTCCTGCCGACCTGCGTTTTGCCGAAAGTCACGAGTGGGCCCGTCTCGAAGCCGATGGCAGCGTTACCGTGGGCATCAGCGATCACGCTCAGGAAGCCTTGGGCGACGTGGTGTTCGTTGAGCTGACCGAAGTCGGAACAGTCTTCGCTGCCGGTGATCAGTCCGGTGTGGTGGAGTCGGTTAAAGCCGCTTCGGACATCTACTCCCCGGTGGCCGGTGAAGTGATTGCGATCAACGAAGAACTGAGCGCCAACCCTGAGCTGCTCAACTCCGACCCGTACGGTGCCTGGATCTTCAAGCTCAAGCCAAGCAACGCGGCTGACCTGGACAAGCTGCTGGACGCCGCCGGCTATAAAGCCGCCATCGGCGAATAATCGTCGCCTTGCGAAATCCATGTGGGAGCGAGCCTGCTCGCGAAAGCGGTGTGTCAGCAAACAGTTATGCCAACTGACACTCCCACTTCGCGAGCAGGCTCGCTCCCACAGGGTCTATGGATTTAGCACTGACTTCACCGCTGCGACTGACCGCTCAACATCCGCTTTAGTCATGGCGGTGAACATCGGCAGTGAAACGATCAGGCGACCGACCCGCTCGGCGACCGGGAACATGCCCTCCTTGAACCCGCGTTCGCGGTAAAGACTCAGCAGGTGAATCGGTGGGTAGTGATAACCGATGCCGATACCTAACGCCTGCATCTGTTCCATGAAGGTAGCCCGTGCCGGTTGGCCATCCCTGCGCTCAGGCAGCACCAGCTGAAACAAATGCCAGTTGCTGTTCTCGAAATCCGCCGGGGGCAGTTGAGCCCCATACAACGCTTCGAAATCCTCGCCAAAACAAGCGAAATAGTGCCTGGCCAGTTCACGGCGATGGGTTGTGATTGCTTCGATGTGAGCAAATTGCCCAAGGCCGATGGCCGCTGCAACGTCGGTCATGTTGAACTTGCCGCCCAGCACATCGACATCCAGACCATCGAAGCCGCTACGGGTGACGCCCTGTAGACGGTACTTTTGCGCCAGTTGCACTTCCTCATCATTGTTCAATACCAGGCAACCGCCCTCTGACGAGGTGACGTTTTTGTTTGCCTGGAAACTGAAGGACACGAAATCGCCGGTCGAGCCAATGCGCTGGCCGTTCCAGCTCGAACCCAAGGCTTGCGCGGCGTCTTCGACAATCCGCAATCCGTGTTTTTTGGCGATCGCATACAACCGGCTCATGTCCACCGGCAAACCGGCGAGGTACACAGGAATGATCGCTTTGGTGCGCGGGGTGATTGCCGCTTCCAGCTGATCCAGATCGAGGTTGCGGGTGATCGGGTCAATGTCGGCAAACACCGGCGTAGCGCCGACTTCGAGAATGACGTTGGCGGTGGCCACCCAGGAAATCGGTGTGGTGATCACTTCATCGCCCGGCCCGATACCGGCAATGCGCAAGGCGATCTCCATGGTGCAGGTGCCGGAATTGAAGGTGCGCACCGGGCGCCCACCGAAATACTCCGAGAGTTGTTGTTCAAAGGCCTGAACCTTGGGGCCGCTGGTAATCCAGCCCGAGCGCAATACGTCACCCACAGCGGCAATCGTGGCTTCGTCGATGGTGGGTTTGGAGAATGGCAGGAAAGGCAGTTGGCTCATAAATACAGTCACCTGATCAGCGGACATTGGGCAGATGCCGAGCATTCTGATCCGCAATGATCGTTGGCGCCAATCCATCCGCTCGGGTATCGACTGCTATGCTGGTTTGACCGTGTTGCATCGACGTTGAGCGCCAGTCAAGAGAGAGCCCGTCATGTCCCAGTTGCCGTCCTTGAGCCAGTTACGCGACCCTAATGCCTTCCTTCGCCGCCACCTCGGGCCCGATGCCGCCGAACAACAGGCGATGCTCGACAGCCTCGGCCTCGGCAGCCGGGTCGAGTTGATCGAGCAGACGGTGCCGCCAGGAATCCGCCTGAACAGGCCGCTCGACCTGCCACCCGCCCTCGACGAAGAAGCCGCGCTGGCCAAACTGCGTGGTTACGCCGAGCAAAACCAGGTCTGGACCAGCCTGATCGGCATGGGCTACCACGGCACCCTCACGCCAGCCGTCATTGTGCGCAACGTGCTGGAAAATCCCGGTTGGTACACCGCGTACACACCCTATCAACCAGAGATCGCCCAAGGGCGGCTCGAAGCGCTGCTGAACTTCCAGCAATTGACCATCGACCTCACCGGCCTGGAGCTTGCCAACGCCTCACTGCTGGACGAAGCCACGGCGGCGGCGGAAGCCATGGCACTGGCCAAGCGTGTCGCCAAGTCCAGAAGCAATCTGTTCTTCGTCGACGAAAACTGTCATCCGCAGACCATTTCCGTGGTGCAGACCCGAGCAGAAGGGTTCGGCTTCGAGCTGATCATCGATTCTGTGGATAACTTGAAACAGCACCAGGTGTTCGGCGCGCTCCTGCAATATCCCGACACCCACGGCGAGATCCGCGATCTTCGTCCCTTGATCGATCATCTGCATGCGCAGCAAGCCTTGGCGTGTGTCGCCACCGATCTGCTGAGTCTGCTGTTGCTGACGCCGCCGGGGGAGTTGGGTGCCGACGTGGTGTTCGGTTCATCCCAGCGTTTCGGCGTGCCCATGGGTTACGGCGGCCCTCACGCGGCGTTTTTTGCCAGTCGCGATGAATACAAACGGGCGATTCCCGGGAGGATCATCGGCGTGTCGAAAGATGCTCGCGGCAACGTCGCCCTGCGCATGGCCCTGCAAACCCGCGAGCAACATATCCGCCGGGAAAAGGCTAACTCGAACATTTGCACCGCGCAGGTGCTGCTGGCCAACATTGCCAGTTTCTATGCGGTCTACCACGGTCCGGAAGGGCTCAAACGTATTGCCCAACGCGTCCATCGGCTGACCAGCATCCTCGCCGCTGGCCTGGAGCGCCACGGCATCACCCGCCTCAACACACACTTTTTCGATACCCTGACGCTGGAAGTCGGTGGTACTCAGACGGCAATCATCGAAAGTGCCCAGGCCGCGCAGATCAATTTGCGCATTCTCGGGCGTGGGCAGTTGGGGTTGAGCCTCGACGAAACCTCTGACGAATCCACCGTCGCGAAGTTGTTTGATGTGTTCCTCGGTTCCGATCATGGGCTTAACGTCGACGAACTGGACGCTGAAGCTCTTGTTTCCGGCATTCCCGCAGGTCTGCTGCGTACCTCGTCTTACCTGCGTCACCCGGTGTTTAGCGCCCATCACAGTGAAACCGAGATGCTGCGCTACCTCAAGCAACTGGAGAACAAGGACCTGGCGCTCAACCAATCGATGATCCCGCTGGGCTCCTGCACCATGAAGCTCAACGCCACCAGCGAGATGATCCCGATCACGTGGCCGCAGTTCGCCAACCTGCACCCGTTCGTGCCGAAAGAGCAGGCGGTGGGTTATTCGCTGATGATCGAAGAATTGGAGCGTTGGCTCTGCGCTATTACCGGTTTCGACGCGATCTGCATGCAACCCAACTCGGGCGCCCAAGGTGAGTACGCCGGGTTGCTGGCGATCCGCAAATATCACGAGAGTCGACATGAGGGCGCGCGGGATATCTGCCTGATTCCGTCCTCGGCCCATGGCACCAACCCGGCTTCGGCGCAGATGGCCGGCATGCGCGTGGTGATCGTCGAATGCGACGAGGCGGGCAACGTTGATCTGGATGACCTCAAAGGCAAGGCCGCAGAGGCCGCAGATAAACTCGCCTGCCTGATGGCGACGTATCCTTCGACCCACGGTGTATACGAGGAAGGCATCAGCGAAATCTGTGAAGTTATCCACAGCCACGGTGGCCAGGTTTATATGGATGGCGCCAATCTCAACGCTCAGGTCGGACTGGCGCGCCCGGCGGACATTGGCGCCGACGTGTCCCACATGAACCTGCACAAGACTTTCTGCATCCCCCATGGTGGCGGCGGGCCGGGCATGGGGCCGATTGGTGTGCGCGCGCATCTGGCGCCGTTCGTGGCCAACCATCCGGTGGTGCCGATTGACGGGCCGCTGGCGCAAAACGGCGCAATCAGTGCGGCGCCTTGGGGCAGCGCGAGCATCCTGCCGATCAGCTGGATGTACATCGCGATGATGGGGCCGCAATTGGCGGATGCCAGTGAGGTGGCGATCCTCGCCGCGAATTACCTGGCGCAGCACTTGTCCGGGGCGTTCCCAGTGCTCTACACCGGGCGCAACGAGCGGGTGGCTCACGAATGCATTCTTGACCTGCGGCCACTCAAGACGCTGACCGGGATCAGCGAGGAGGACGTCGCCAAGCGGTTGATGGACTATGGCTTCCATGCGCCGACCATGTCGTTTCCGGTGCCGGGAACGTTGATGGTGGAGCCCACCGAAAGTGAATCGAAGGCAGAGCTGGACCGGTTTATCGGGGCGATGCTGAGTATCCGCGCGGAAATCACCGAGGTGCAGAACGGCAACTGGCCGGCCGATGACAACCCGCTGAAACGTTCACCGCATACCCTGGCGGACATCACCGGGGTTTGGGAGCGGTCCTATAGCATCGCGCAGGCGGTGACGCCGGATGCTCACACCAAGGCGCACAAGTACTGGCCGGTGGTGAACCGGGTGGATAACGTTTACGGCGACCGCAATTTGTTCTGTGCCTGCGTGCCGGTAGACGATTACCGCTGATCTCGCAGGAGATACAAATCCACTGTGGGAGCGAGCCTGCTCGCGATAGCGGTGTGACAGTCATGGATGATTTCGACTGATCCACCGCTATCGCGAGCAGGCTCGCTCCCCCAGGGTTTTGTATCAGGCATAAAAAATGCCGCTCATGGGAGCGGCATTTTTGTTCAGCAATAAATCTTAATTCGAAGCGACGGCATTCTTCGCCAGAATCGCGTTCGCCAGTTCCATGTCCGTGGCCTGCAGGCCTGGGTTGTCGGCACGGACTTTCTGCATCGCGGCCTCCAGGTATGGACCGCGGATGCCGCCGTCACTGGCGACAAAGCTGCCAGCATCGTCCTGGGCGGCAACGATCAGCTTGTTATCCTTGAAGGTCAGGTAGGTCGAACCGGTGGTCGCACCGGATGAGATGACGTTACGCCAAAAGCTATCAGCCATCGCCGAACCGACAGGAAGGGACAACAAGGCGATGGTAGCGACAGCAAGTTTGAGACGCATATTGGGTGACTCCACTGGGTTAACTGCGGCGTTGGATTACAAATCCCCCAATCGAGTTCCGTAACGGCCGCGCCTACTTTTGCTCGCTTTGCGGTGTTACCCGCAGCACCTCCTCAATCGTCGTCAAACCCGCCGCCACTTTTTGCGCGCCTGACAATCTCAAACTGCGCATGCCTTCCTTGAAGGCCTGCCGCCGCACGGCCAGCAAATCGGTGTCGGGGTTGATCAGCGCTTTGACGCCGTCCGTCAGTTGCATGATTTCGTAGACCCCGGCGCGGCCGCGGTAGCCGGTATCGCGGCATTCAAGGCAACCGATGGCGCGATGTGCGTTGTTCGGCAACGGTGCCTGCCAGGGCCGGGTCAAGGTTTGCCAGTCTTCTTCACCCAGGGTCAGCGGCGCCTTGCAATGCGGACACAAGGTGCGGACCAGGCGCTGGGCCATAACGCCAAGCACCGTGGCTTTGATCAGGTAATGCGGCACGCCCAGTTCCAGCAAGCGGCTGATTGCGCTCGGCGCGTCGTTGGTGTGCAGCGTCGACAGCACCAAGTGACCCGTGAGCGCAGCCTGGATCGCCATTTCAGCGGTTTCCAGATCACGGATCTCACCGATCATGATGATGTCCGGATCCTGTCGCATCAGGGCGCGCACACCGGCGGCGAAGGTCAGGTCGATGTTGTGCTGGACCTGCATCTGGTTGAACGCCGGCTCGACCATTTCGATCGGGTCTTCGATGGTGCAGAGGTTGACCTCCGACGTCGCCAGTTTCTTCAGGGTGGTGTACAGCGTGGTGGTTTTGCCGGAACCGGTCGGACCGGTGACCAGGATGATGCCGTTGGGCTGGCTCGTCATGTCCTGCCAGCGGCGCAAGTCATCGGCGGAGAAGCCCAACTGATCAAAGTTCTTGAGCAGTACTTCCGGGTCGAAGATCCGCATGACCATTTTTTCGCCGAAGGCGGTCGGCAATGTCGACAGGCGCAGCTCGACTTCGCCGCCGTCCGGGGTTTTGGTCTTGACCCGGCCGTCCTGGGGTTTGCGTTTTTCCGCGACGTTCATCCGCCCGAGGCTTTTCAGGCGGCTGACGATGGCCATGGTCACTTGCGGCGGGAATTGATAGACGTTGTGCAGCACGCCGTCGATGCGAAAGCGCACCGTGCCTTGTTCGCGTCGGGGTTCGATGTGGATGTCACTGGCGCGTTGCTGGAACGCGTACTGAAACAACCAGTCGACGATGTTGACGATGTGCGCGTCGTTGGCGTCCGGTTCCTGGTCGCTGGCGCCGAGGTTGAGCAGTTGCTCGAAATTGCCCAGGGTGTTCATTTGCTGATCGGCGTTGGTCGCGCCGGTGACCGATTTGGCCAGGCGGAAAAACTCCACGCTGAAGCGCTGGATGTCGACCGGGTTGGCGACGACACGTTTGATCGGCAGTTTCAGCACATGGGTCAGGTCGGCTTCCCAACCGGTGACGTAGGGCTGGGCGCTGGCCACGGTCACTGCGTCGCGGTCGATAGACACCGCAAGAATCTTGTGGCGCTGGGCGAAGGCGTAGGACATCAGCGGGGTAATCGCCGCCACGTTGATTTTCAGCGGATCGATACGCAGATAAGGCTGGCCGGCCTGCTGCGACAGCCAAAGCGTCAGGCTTTCCAGGTCGAGGTGTTTACCGGGACGGCTGAGGTCGTCCAGAAGTTGGCTGGCGATGAATTCCAGCGGGTGCGTCTGGCCATTGGCTGCGTGACGGCGTCGAGCATTGAGCGCGTGTTCGGCCGAATCCTGACTGATAAAACCTTGGGCGACCAGTTCACGCAGCAAATCATTGAGATCCAGCCAGCGGTCCTGAATGGCAAGTTGAACGGACATGCGGGCTCCTCATGAACAACAGTTCGCAAAGGATAGTCGCGGACCGGCAGACCGTTGGGCCACTACTCGACGAAGCCGTGTCGAGTTTTTTCAGCCCGCCGCCTGTGCCGGTTCATTCCACACGCAATCAACCGCTTGCAGCTCAACTGAACAGACGCTGATCAGGTTACGTAATTTTTCCGCGATCACTTGGGCGCGGTGCCAGTTTAGGCCGTCTATCACGATGTCGATCGACAACAGATCGTCCATCCGCTGCACGTTGACCTGTTGTGGCGTCAGAAACTGCAAAGCGAACAGGTTGAGCGCCCGGCACAGCAAGTCCGGTTCGGCCTCGGCCAGCAATTGATAGTGAACGTGGCAGTGGGCGTTGCTGACGTTCCAGACATCGGCGCGGGTGTGCGGAGTGTTTACGGTTTCTAGATGCGGCATGGTCGATCTCCAAAATCACTGGAGGAATTTTTACATTCGGTGCCGGGCATTTCTTATCTATGATTGGGCTTATTGGCGATTGTTTGAATTGCTTGATTCGATAAGTTATCAATCAAAGGTTTTTTTATGCATAGCGAGCTGGATGGCTACGACCGCAAGATTCTCGCGTTGCTGCAAGAGGACGCTTCGCTTTCCAGTGCGCAGATTGCGGAACAGGTGGGGTTGTCGCAGTCGCCGTGCTGGCGGCGGATTCAGCGGATGAAGGAGGAGGGGATCATTCGCGGGCAAGTGACCTTGCTCGACCGGAAGAAAATCGGGCTTAACACGCAGATCTTCGCTGAAATCAAACTCAACGCTCACGGGCGTTCGAACTTCACCGAATTCACCGAGGCGATTCGCGGTTTTCCCGAAGTGCTGGAGTGTTATGTGCTGATGGGGTCGGTGGATTTCTTGCTGCGGATTGTGACGGCGGACATCGAGGCGTATGAGCGCTTCTTTTTCGAGAAGCTGTCGATGGTGCCGGGGATCCAGGAGGTGAACTCGATCGTGGCGTTGTCGGAGATCAAATCCACGACGAGTTTGCCGGTGTTGCGCTGACCCTACACTGATCGTTCCCACGCTCCCGCGTGGGAATGCAGCCGGTGACGCTCCGCGTCACCTGGACGCGGAGCGTCCCTTGAGGCATTCCCACGCAGAGCGTGGGAACGATCATCATCGCGAGATTTACATGCGCAGCAGCATTTTCCAGGCACGATTCTGATACACCGCAATCGCCTGCTGCTTGCGCGCATCCAGCGATTCATCGGTGATCGGCTCGTTCGCCAATTGAGCAAGCTGTTTCAGCTCACCGTACAAGCGATCCATTTCCGGGATGTCCAGCACGCTGCGGGCGTGGTGCAGCCAAGCCTGGATGCGCTCGATGCGCGGCAGTTGCTCGGCCAGGTCTTCCGGCTGTTGCTGGTAACGCTGCAGTTGCAGGGAGGTCGCTTCTTCACCCAGCAGACGCGGCAACCAGCTGCCCAATTGCGCAGCGCCCTGGCGATTGCCACGAACGTTGCGATCGGCGGTCCAGGTGCGGGCCAGCAACCAGCGCGAAGTGTTCAGCGAGAACAAGCCCCAGCGCGGATCTTGCAGTTCTTCGAGGAACTGCTCCGGTGCAGCTTTGCGCACGTCTTCGTCGTCGATACCGGCCTGTACCAGCGGGCGCCAGTCTTCCAGCAAGGCATCCAGCGCGACGCGCAGATCGTGTGTCGACTGACGCGGTGCGGCTTGGCCCAGGCTGCTCAGCAACGCGCGCAATTCAGCCAGGTTTTCAACCCAGTCCAGCAACAGGCGCCAGTGGCCATTGAAGCGATACTGCTCGGCCAGGCGCTGGCTGCTGCTCAGCAAGTGCCAGCTCAGCGCGGCGAAAGCGTCGTCCAGCGGCATTTCGGCGGTGATCTGCGGCGCCGGCAGGCTCAACGAATAGCTGTTGGCGTCGTACAAACGATAACCGCGCTCGGCTTTGCTGATGTCACAGGGCATCAGGGCCAGGGTCGCGGCCAGTTCGGCGGCCAGTTCCAGCAGAGCGGCCGGCTCGCCTTCACGCAGTTCCAGTTCCAGCTCGCAGATTTCTTCTTTCTGCTTGCCCACGATCACGTGACCCAGATCCAGTGCGGCTTCGATCACCACTTTGGTCTTGCCACGGCCCCAGGCGATTTCCGCGCGTTCGCGGACGAAATCGGTGGTGAAGATCGGCTTCAGGGTTTTCTTGTCCAGTTCGGCCAGCTCTTCAGGCCAGCATTCGCCGTCGAGTTTCTTCACGTCGAGCTTGGCTTTGGGCAGGTTCCAGTCGTATTCGTTACGCTCGGACAAACCGGCGACGCTCTGGCCGCGGGTCTTGAGGGTCTGAATCACTTCTTCGCCATCGCGGCGCAGGCGCAGGGCAACCTTGGCGCGGGCCAGGTCGCGCTCAGGCGTGTCGAAGTACTGATTCATCAACTCACGGCGTTCCCAGCCACTTTTGTTGCGTTTTTTCAGGAGCGGGTGCTCGCGCAGGGCCGCGAGGGTTTCTCGGCTGACGCGGAGTTTGATTTCGGTTTCTTTCTGCATGGCCGGAAAATCCAGGATCGGGAGCGCAGCCGGGGGAAATGTGTGGCTGCCAAGGTCGTGCAGTGTACAGGAGTGAACGTACCTACGCGCCGCGACGGTTTATTCCTGTCGCCGGATGGTTCTATGATGGAGTTCAACTCGGGAGTTGGAGTCAGCGATGCCTTTGCCGTCCATGAAAGATCAGTTCGCTGCGCTGATCGCCGCACCGTCCGTCAGCTGTACGCAGGCCAGCCTCGATCAAACCAACCGTCCGGTGATCGATTTGCTGGCGACGTGGCTCGGCGATCTGGGTTTTACCTGCGACATCCAGCAGGTCAGCCCCGGCAAATTCAATCTGCTGGCCAGTTTCGGTTCCGGCCCCGGTGGCCTGGTGCTGGCCGGTCACAGTGACACGGTGCCGTTCGATGGCGCGCTGTGGCAGACCGATCCGCTGAAGCTGACCGAAGTCGACGGTCGCTGGGTGGGGCTGGGCAGTTGTGACATGAAGGGCTTTTTCGCGCTGGCCATCGAAGCCGTCATACCGCTGCTCGATCAGCCGTTCAAGCAACCGCTGTTGATCCTCGCCACTTGCGATGAAGAAAGCTCGATGTCCGGCGCTCGCGCCCTGGCCGAAGCCGGGCGTCCGCTCGGTCGTGCGGCGGTGATCGGCGAGCCGACCGGGCTCAAGCCGATCCGCATGCACAAAGGCATCATGATGGAGCGCATCGACATCCTCGGTCAGAGCGGCCACTCCTCGGATCCGCGCCTGGGCCACAGCGCCCTCGAAGCCATGCACGATGCTATCGGTGAACTGCGTGGTTTGCGGTTGGCGTGGCAGCGTGAGTTCCGTAATCCACAGTTCAGCGTACCGACGCCGACCCTGAATTTCGGCTGCATCCATGGCGGCGATAACCCCAACCGTATTTGCGGTCAGTGTTCGCTGGAGTTTGATCTGCGTCCGTTGCCGGGCATGGACCCCAATGCCCTGCGCGCTGAGATTCTGAAGAAGCTCAAGCCCATTGCCGAGTGGCATCAGGTGAAGATCGATTACGCGCCGCTGTTCCCCGAAGTGCCGCCGTTCGAGCAGGCCGAGGATGCAGAATTGGTCCGGGTTGCGGAAAAGCTCACCGGCCATCGTGCCGAAGCAGTGGCGTTCGGCACCGAAGCGCCTTATCTTCAGCGTCTTGGCTGCGAAACACTGGTGCTCGGCCCTGGCGACATCGCCTGTGCGCACCAACCGGGGGAATACCTCGAAATGTCACGTTTGCAGCCTACGGTGCATCTATTACGTCAACTGATTGAACATTACTGCCTGACACCGGCCAAAACGCCAATGCCAGTCGGTTGAGCGAGATCCCTGTGGGAGTGAGCCTGCTCGCGATAGCGGTGTGTCAGACACTTCAGTATCGACTGACATTCCGCTATCGCGAGCAGGCTCACTCCCACAGGGGCTGTGTCACGGCTGGCAAGCCTTGTAAATTGCCGGTGTCCCAACCCGTATTCATGAGGAGAGCGCGCGTGTCGCCAAGCCTGTTCCGACGATAACCATCAGCCCGCTGTGCGTTTTCTGTTTCGCCCATTTTTTGGCTGCTATTTATTACAGGCCCAGGTTCATGCCCGAATACGTTAATTGGCTTCGTCACGCTTCGCCTTACATCAACGCCCACCGCGATTGCACGTTCGTCGTCATGCTGCCCGGCGACGGCGTGGAGCACCCGAACTTCGGCAATATCGTCCACGACCTGGTGCTGTTGCACAGTCTGGGCGTGCGATTGGTGCTGGTTCACGGTTCCCGTCCGCAAATTGAAACCCGCCTGGCTGCGCGCGGCCTGCCCCCGCATTACCACCACGGCATGCGCATCACCGATGCCGCAACGCTGGAGTGTGTGATCGATGCGGTCGGCCAGCTGCGCATCGCCATCGAGGCGCGGCTGTCCATGGACATGGCTTCATCGCCGATGCAGGGCTCGCGTCTGCGGGTGGCCAGCGGCAACCTGGTGACGGCGCGGCCGATTGGCGTGCTGGAAGGTGTCGACTATCACCACACTGGCGAAGTGCGTCGGGTCGACCGCAAGGGCATCAATCGCCTGCTGGATGAGCGTTCCATCGTGCTGTTGTCGCCGCTGGGCTACTCGCCGACCGGTGAGATTTTCAACCTCGCCTGCGAAGACGTCGCCACCCGTGCGGCCATCGATCTGGGGGCGGACAAGCTTCTGTTGTTCGGTGCTGACCTGGGGCTGATCGATGAAAACGGTCGTCTGGTTCGTGAGTTGCGTCCGCAACAAGTGCCAGCGCATCTGCAGCGCCTGGGCAGCAACTATCAGGCTGAGCTGCTGGATGCGGCCGCTGAGGCCTGCCGCGGCGGTGTCGCCCGCAGCCATATCGTCAGTTATGTCGAAAACGGCGCATTGCTTACCGAACTGTTCACCCGCGATGGCGGCGGTACGCTGGTGGCCCAGGAGCAATTCGAGGTGGTGCGCGAAGCGGCCATCGAAGACGTCGGTGGTTTGCTGGACTTGATTAGCCCGCTGGAAGAGCAGGGCATTCTGGTTCGGCGTTCCCGCGAGGTGCTGGAGCGTGAGATCGAGCAGTTCAGTGTGGTCGAACGCGAAGGCATGATCATCGCGTGTGCGGCGCTGTATCAGATTGCTGATTCGGATGCGGGGGAGTTGGCGTGTCTGGCGGTGAACCCGGAGTATCGCCATGGCGGTCGTGGTGATGAGCTGCTGGAGCGCATCGAAACCCGCGCCCGGGCGCAGGGGCTGAAAACCTTGTTCGTATTGACGACCCGCACCGCTCACTGGTTTCGCGAGCGTGGGTTTGTGCCGAGCAGTGTTGAACGTCTGCCATCAGCGCGGGCGTCGCTGTACAACTACCAGCGTAATTCGAAGATCTTCGAAAAAGCCCTCTGACCGCACGCTTGATCGTTCCCACGCTCTGCGTGGGAATGCCTCAACGGACGCTCCGCGTTCGGCTCTAGATGGGACGCGGAGCGTCCCGGGCTGCATTCCCACGCAGAGCGTGGGAACGATCATCAATCCTGCACAAACTTCGCACTGACATACGGCGAATAATCCGGCAGCACCGTCTCGACCTTTCCTTGTTCCTTCAAGAACTTCGCCGTCTCGCCAATCGCCTTGGCCGTGCCGCCTTCCAGCAGCGCGGTGGTCTGTTGGGCTTTTGCATCCGGGAACGTGGAACCGGCCAGCAACTCCGGCACATCGACGGCATTGGCACCGGTCAGTTTGGCGATTTTTTGCACCGGTACCGAGTCAGCAGTCCAGCTGTCCTTATGCGCGGCATAGTCGGCGAACGCGTCCAGCGTGACCTTGGCGAATTTGGCCACCACCTCTGGGTGCTTCTCGGCGTAATCCTTGCGCGCGACCCAGACCTCGAAGGTCGGTGCACCCCATTGGCCGACCTGTGCCGCGTCGGTCAAGGTCTTGCCAGTCTTGCGAATTTCCCCCAGGGCGGGTGACCAGACAAACGCCCCATCGATGTCACCACGCTTCCACGCCGCCGCGATTTCCGCCGGTTGCAAATTCACCACTTTGACTTTCGAGGCATCCAGGCCCCAGTGCTTCAACGCACCCAGCAAACTGTAGTGGGAGGTTGATACGAAGGGGGTGGCGATGGTCTTGCCGATCAGATCATCCGGTTTATCGATGCCGCTGCCATTGCGCACCACGAGTGCTTCAGCAGCGTTGATCTGGGCGGAAACAATGAACGCAACGATTGGCAGATTGCGCGAAGCCGCGGCTGCCAGCGGACTTGAGCCGAGGTTGCCAATCTGCACGTCGCCAGAAGCAATGGCAGTAACCACTTCCGGGCCGCTATTAAAACGACGCCAATCAATTTTCTGGCCTATGGTTTTCTCGTACAGTCCGTCTGCCTGGGGGACTTTGCTGGGGTCGATGCCGGTTTGATAACCGATTGTGAGGTTTGCCGCTTGAGCGCTGAAGGATATTATTAGCGATACACAAACTGTAACAATTGAGCCGGATAGTGCGCGTTTGGTGGTCATGGCGCTGCCTTTCGATAGTGATTGATCGTGGACTGCATCAAAACTAATCGATCTAAAAAAAGGCTAACAAATACCATTTAGGAATTAGCTTATGAGCCGGTGCCCGTGTCCTGGCTCAAGAGGTGTGCGGAGCTTAATTCCTAAACGGTATGAAAAAGAATTGGGTGATTCTTTTTGGGTTTATGAAGCGTTCATTGCCCGGCAAGGAGCGAATTTACTGGGGATTAGACTATGGTCGTAGACACACAAAGTTACGATTGACTTGTGAGTCACGGTCTGGCGCTAATCGTGCATCTTAGGATCCGAGGCAATTAACCCCGGACCAGGAATACAAGAATTAGAAACGATAGGAGCGAAACAATGAACAAGTCCACCTTGGCTCTGGCCGTGGCCGTAGGGGTTTTGGCGCAGCAGGCAGGCGCCGCGGGTTTCCTGGAAGACAGCAAGGCTTCCGTCAGCTCTCGCACCATGTATTTCAATAACGATAACCGAGAAGGCGGCGCGGATCAGAGAGAGACCGCTGAAGGCCTCAAGTTCGATTATCTGTCCGGTTTCACCCAAGGCACTGTCGGCTTCGGTATCGACGCCCAGGCCCTCGTAGGTATCCATCTGGACGGCGGCAGAGGCCACCACCCAGCCAACAACAACACGTTCTTCCCAAGCGACAGCGATGGTTCGGCTGTGGACGAATGGAGCCGTGCAGCAGCTAACGTCAAGGCACGCTTCTCGAAGACCGAAGCCCATCTGGGTGGCGCTCTGCAGCCTAACTTGCCAATTTTGGTAGCGAACGACAGCCGCCTGCTGCCACAGACCTTTGACGGTGGCACCCTCACCTCGAAGGAAATCGACAACGTGACCTTCAACGCAGGTCAGCTGGAACACTCGGCCGGTCGCGCCTCGTCAAACTCCACCGGCCTGGCCGTGGCTGGCGGTACTCATGACAGCAACCAGTTCCGCTATGGCGGTGCTGACTGGAAGGTCACCAAGGACCTTACCTTGCAGTACTACCACTCGGATCTGAAGGACTACTACAAGCAGGACTTCTTCGGCTTGATCCACGTCTTCCCGATCAACGCCAACCAGTCCTTCAAGACTGATATCCGCTATTTCGACAGCAGCTCCAACGGCAAGAACGGTGATGCGGGTTATCGCTTCAACAACAACAACGGTTACGCCAGCAAGCCGGGCGAGGTCGATAACAAGACCTGGAGCGCCATGTTCACCTACACCCTGGGTGGCAATGCCTTCTTGCTGGGCCATCAGCGCGTCAACGATGACGGCGGCTTCGTTTACCTGAACCAGGGCAACGTGGTTGATGGCAATGGCCATGCGGAAGGCAATGGTGGCGCAAGCTTCTATCTGTTCACCGACTCCATGATCAATGGTTTTGTCCGTGCCGGTGAAAACACCACCTTCGGTCAGTACTCCTATGACTTCGCAGCGTTGGGTGTACCGGGCCTGAAAACCTCGATCGCCTACCTGCACGGCGATAACATCAAGGCAACGAACGGCAGTGGCCCTGATGCGTCCGAGTGGGAACGCGACATGCGGATCGACTACACCATCCAGCAGGGCGCTCTCAAAGGTTTCGGCGTGACGTTGCGTAATGGCGTCTACCGTGGCAGTGAAGTCAGCAACAACCCTGATGTTGACCAGACCCGTCTGATCTTCAACTACACCTACAGCTTCTTGTAATAGCCATCAGAAAAAACCTCGCCCGCCGGCGAGGTTTTTTTTTGTGTTTTTTTTAATATTCCAAATATAGCTTAAGTAGTAATTTTTTATTCTTTTTAGCTTTTAGGCCAAACGCCTAAAGTGGGTGGCTTATGAGCCGATACCTTGTGTCCCGACTCAGAGTAATGGCACGAAGCTATATTCCTGAATGGCATGAAAAGTAATGAAATAATTCTTTTTGTGTTTATCATGCGGACCAAAATCACAGAGGTCAGGCCATCGCCGTAGTCACACGGTCTGGCACTCACCGAGCATTTCAGGATCCAGGGCATTCGACTCAGGACCTTAAAAATTAGAAACGATAGGAGCGAAACAAATGAACAAGTCCACCTTGGCCCTGGCTGTGGCCGTAGGGGTTTTGGCGCAGCAGGCAGGCGCCGCCGGTTTCATCGAAGACAGCAAAGCTACTTTGGGGCTGCGTAACTTCTACATCAACACCGATAACCGTGATTCCGACGCGGGTACCGCCAGGGTCAAGGCCAACGGCGTTCAAAGCAAGAACGAAGAATGGGGTCAAGGCTTCGACCTGCGCTTCATCTCCGGCTACACCCAAGGCACCGTCGGCTTCGGTATCGATGCTATCGGCCTGCTGGGTGTGCGTCTGGATTCGGGCGGCGGCACTAACGGCGCCACTTCGACTTCTTACGGCGGCACTGTTTTCCCAAGCAAGTCTAACGGTGAAGCGGTTGATAACTTCTCCAGCCTGGGTCTGACGGCCAAGGCCAAGATCTCCCAGACTGAGCTGAAGTTGGGCACCCTGCAGCCAAAACTGCCGGTTATCGTGACCAACGATGGCCGTCTGCTGCCGCAAACCTTTCAAGGTGGTCAGATCACCTCGAACGAAATCAAAGACCTGACACTGGTCGGTGGTCAGATCGAGCACGCCAAGGGTCGTAACTCCAGCAACAACGAAGAGTTGTCGATTGCTGGTGCGAACTCCCCCACCGCTTCCGGCCGTGACAGCAACAAGTTCATCTACGGTGGTGGCGACTACAAGATCACCAAAGACCTGACTGCCCAGTACTACTACGGCAACCTGGAAGATTTCTACAAGCAGCACTTCCTGGGTCTGGTTCACAACTGGTCGATCGGTCCGGGCGTACTGAAGTCTGACTTCCGTTACTTCAACAGCCGTGACGATGGCGCCAACGGCCATGAGTCCGCCTACTTCACCACGGGTGACTACGGTACTGGCATCACCAAAGGCAAAGTCGACAACAACCTGTATAGCGGCCTGTTCCTGTACTCGGTTGCCGGTCACACCTTCGGTGGCGGTTACCAGGTCAGCAACGGTAACAGCGATTTCCCTTGGTTGAACCAGGGTGACGGCTCGTCGGCTTACCTCACTACCGACTCGCAGATTGCCAAGTTCGCTCGCGCCGGCGAACGTACCTGGCAAGCTCGCTACTCGTATGACTTCGCCAAGCTTGGCCTGCCAGGCGCAACTGCCGGCATCGTTTACCTGCGTGGCGATAACATCGACACCACCGGTAAAGTGGGTGCTGCTCAGACTAGCGTTAACGCAACCGGCCGCTCTGAGTGGGAACGCGACCTGACCCTGGCGTACGTAGTCCAGGAAGGCCCACTGAAAAACCTGGGCCTCACGTGGAAAAACGCCATGTGGCGCAACGACATCCCGGGCCAACGCGACCAGGACGAAAACCGTCTGATCGTCAGCTACTCGATCCCGCTGTTGTAATAGCACTCGCGTAACTGAAGTAAAAAAAGCCCCGCCCGGCATCTCGCCGGGCGGGGCTTTTGCATTTTCAAGTCAGGCTCACCCCCGTAAACCCTCCTCGAAATTTCCCTCTTTGTGCAGCAACTCAAGGCCTTCTCGAACCTTGTGGGCGATGGTCGTCCTGATCGTCGCCGAGGTCCAGTGAACACATTTTTAATATTCATTTACGATCTAAATAAATCGATATTTATTCTTTTTAATGAATAAAAAATGCAGGCACAGTTGACCTCAACAAGCACTCACCAGGAGCAGCACCATGAGCCTCAGACTGGGCGACATTGCCCCCGACTTTGAACAGGATTCCAGCGCCGGCACCCTCCGTTTCCACGAATGGCTGGGCGATAGCTGGGGTGTGCTGTTTTCCCACCCGGCGGACTTCACCCCGGTGTGCACCACGGAGTTGGGCTTCACTGCCAAGCTCAAGGACGAATTTGCCCAACGTGGTGTGAAAGCCATTGCCCTGTCCGTGGACCCGGTGGATTCGCACCACAAGTGGATCGAAGACATCAACGAAACCCAGAACACCCTCGTCAACTTCCCGATCCTTGCCGACGCCGACCGCAAGGTCTCGGACCTCTACGACCTGATCCACCCGAACGCCAACGACACCCTGACCGTGCGTTCGCTGTTCGTGATCGACCCGAACAAAAAGGTTCGGCTGACCATCACCTACCCGGCTAGCACCGGCCGTAACTTCCATGAAATTCTGCGAGTGATCGACTCGCTGCAACTGACCGACAACTACAAGGTGGCCACCCCGGCCAACTGGCAGGACGGTGATGAAGTGGTAATCGTGCCGTCGCTCAAGGACGAAGACGAAATCAACAAACGCTTTCCCAAGGGCTATCGCGCGGTGAAGCCGTACCTGCGTCTGACGCCACAGCCCAATCGTTGAATTGATCGTTCCCACGCTCTGCGTGGGAATGCAGCCCGTGACGCTCCGCGTCACTGGACGCGGAGCGTCCCTTGAGGCATTACCACGCAGAGCGTGGGAACGATCAGCAGGGATTTCGGGCCGTTTTTACGGCCTGTTTTTTTGCCCGGAAAAGCTATTTCATATAGATCTATAAAGAATAACCAAATGAATAAATATGATTTATGGATATAACAATCACCTGTTAAGGTCACTTCCATCAACGCGAGATCGCAAACCGCGAATCGCCAACACCGTTCAAGGAATCCTCTGAATGCTGGTCGTCTCACTCGGTGGCAGTCCCAGCCAACGCTCCCGTTCCGGCGTACTGCTGGAGCGCTCCCAACGCTGGTTGCAGGGGCAAGGTGTGGAAGTGGTGAGTTACCAGGTACGGGACTTCCCGGCTGAAGACTTGCTGCATGCGCGCTTCGACAGCCCGAAGGTGATCGACCTGCTGCAACAGATTGAAAACGCCGATGGCCTGCTGATCGCCACGCCGGTCTACAAAGCATCGTTCTCCGGCGCATTGAAAACCGTGCTGGACCTGCTGCCCGAACGCGCCCTGGCCCACAAAGTGGTTTTGCCAATGGCCACCGGCGGCAGCATCGCTCACATGTTGGCGGTGGATTACGCGCTAAAACCGGTGCTGTCGGCGTTGAAAGCCCAGGAAATGCTCCACGGGATTTTCGCCGTAGACAGCCAGATCGCTTACGGCGAAGGCAGCGTCCAGGCGCAGTTGGCGCCGGAGCTGGAAGAAAGACTGAATGAATCGCTGGAGCTGTTTTTCAGCGCCATGGCCCGACGGCCCAAGCCGATCGATCCGAACCTGTTGAATGAACGTTTGTTGAGTGCTCGCTGGAGCATTTAAGCCTTACCCCAATTTGAAGTACTCACCTTACTCAGCCGCTAACGGCCAAGCAGGTGCAGCCAAAACCCAACTGCAAAAAGGAGAGCGCCATGCGCACTGTCATTTTGCGTCGTGGTCTGGTCGCTCTGTTTGCTGCGGCTGTGTCCTTCGGCGTTATTTCTCAAGCACAGGCCGAGACGTTGCGAATCGGCTATCAAAAATACGGCACTTTGGTGCTGCTCAAAGCCAAGGGCACTTTGGAAAAACGCCTCGCCGCCCAAGGCGTGGACGTGCAATGGACTGAATTCCCCGGCGGCCCGCAATTGCTCGAAGGCCTGAACGTCGGCTCCATCGACTTCGGCGTGACGGGTGAAACGCCACCGGTATTCGCTCAAGCAGCCGGTGCCGATCTGCTCTACGTCGCCTACGAACCGCCGGCGCCTCACAGCGAAGCGATCCTGGTGCCGAAGGACTCGCCGATCAAATCGGTGCAGGACCTCAAGGGCAAGAAAGTCGTCCTGAACAAAGGCTCCAACGTTCACTACCTGCTGGTCCGCGCGCTTGAAGATGCCGGCCTCAACTACACCGACATCCAGACCGTATTCCTGCCGCCGGCCGATGCCCGCGCTGCGTTCGAACGTGGCAGTGTCGATGCCTGGGTGATCTGGGACCCGTACCAGGCCGCCGCCGAACAACAGTTGCAAACACGCACCCTGCGTGATGGCCAAGGCATCGTCGACAACCATCAGTTCTACCTCGCGACCAAGCCGTACGCGCAGAAAAATCCTGAGGTGATCAAGACCCTGGTGGAAGAAGTGCGCGCGGTCGGTGAGTGGTCCAAGGCCAATCCCATCGAGGTGACCCAACAAGTCTCGCCACTGCTCGGTTTGCCGGCGGACATCACCCTGACTTCGGTGAAACGCCAGGGTTACGGCGCGCTGTTCCTCACGCCTGAAGTGGTCGCCGCGCAACAGAAAATCGCCGACAGCTTCTACCAGCTCAAGCTGATTCCAAAGCCGCTGAGCATCAAAGACGTGATCTGGACGCCACCGGCGGCCGTTGCCAACGCTCAGTAATTCGAATCCCTAAGGAGACCACTCCATGAGCCTCAATATCTTCTGGTTCCTGCCTACCCACGGCGACGGCCATTACCTTGGCACCGCCGAAGGCGCCCGCGCCGTCGACCACGGTTATCTGCAACAAGTTGCGCAAGCGGCGGATCGTCTGGGCTTCGGCGGGGTGCTGATTCCTACGGGTCGCTCTTGCGAAGACTCGTGGCTGGTCGCCGCGTCGCTGATCCCGGTGACCCAGCGTTTGAAATTCCTCGTCGCGCTACGCCCCGGGATCATTTCCCCGACGGTGGCCGCGCGTCAGGCTGCGACGCTGGATCGCCTGTCCGGCGGCCGTGCGTTGTTCAACTTGGTAACCGGCGGTGATCCGGAAGAATTGGCCGGCGACGGTTTGTTTCTGACTCACGAAGAGCGCTATCAAGCCTCGGTGGAATTCACCCGCATCTGGCGCCGCGTGCTGGAAGGCGAAACCGTCGATTACGACGGTCAGCACATCAGCGTGAAGGGCGCGAAATTGCTCTACCCGCCGATCCAGCAACCGCGCCCGCCGCTGTACTTCGGCGGTTCTTCGGAAGCGGCGCAAGACCTCGCGGCAGAGCAGGTCGAAATGGTTTTGACCTGGGGCGAGCCGCCGGCTGCGGTTGCCGAGAAGATCGAACAAGTACGCGCCAAAGCCGCGAAGCTCGGGCGCACCGTGCGCTTCGGCATTCGTTTGCATGTGATCGTTCGTGAAACCAATGCCGAAGCCTGGCAAGCGGCGGATCGGCTGATCTCTCATCTGGACGACGACACCATCGCTCGTGCCCAGACTTCTCTGGCGCGTTTCGACTCGGTCGGTCAGCAACGCATGGCCGCGCTGCATGGCGGCAGCCGTGACAACCTGGAAGTCAGCCCCAACCTGTGGGCCGGTGTCGGCCTGGTGCGTGGCGGTGCCGGTACAGCATTGGTGGGCGACGGTCCGACCGTGGCCGCTCGCGTAAAGGAATACGCGGACCTGGGCATCGACACGTTCATCTTCTCCGGTTATCCACACCTGGAAGAGTCGTACCGCGTCGCCGAATTGCTGTTCCCGCACCTCGATATCGAGCGTCCGGAATTGCCGAAAAGTGCCGGTTACGTCAGCCCGTTTGGTGAGATGGTCGCCAACGACATTCTTCCCAAAGCCGCGTCGCAGAGCTGAGGCGCGCCATGAAGAAAATCATCCATAGCCTCGCGCCTTGGGCGTTGCCGTTGTTGCTGCTGGCGGTGTGGCAGTTGTCGGTGTCGGCGGGCTGGTTGTCGACACGGATTCTGCCGGCGCCAATCGCCGTCATCGAAGCTGGCGTCAGCTTGGTGCGCAGTGGTGAAATCTGGACGCACCTGGCGATCAGCGGCTGGCGTGCAGCGCTGGGATTCGCCATCGGCGGCAGCATCGGTCTGACCCTGGGCTTCATCACCGGCCTGTCGAAATGGGGCGAACGCCTGCTCGACAGTTCGATGCAGATGATCCGCAACGTGCCGCACCTGGCGCTGATTCCACTGGTGATCCTGTGGTTCGGCATCGATGAGTCGGCGAAGATTTTCCTGGTGGCGTTGGGCACGTTGTTCCCGATCTACCTCAACACGTATCACGGCATCCGCAACGTTGATCCGGCGCTGGTGGAAATGTCCCGCAGTTATGGCTTGTCCGGTTTCAGCCTGTTCCGTCAGGTGATTCTGCCGGGGGCGCTGCCTTCGATTCTGGTCGGCGTGCGGTTCGCACTGGGCTTCATGTGGCTGACGTTGATCGTCGCGGAAACCATTTCCGCCAGTTCCGGCATCGGCTACCTGGCGATGAATGCCCGGGAGTTCTTGCAGACCGACGTGGTGGTACTGGCGATTCTGTTGTACGCCGTGCTCGGCAAACTCGCCGACCTCGCGGCCCGTGGACTTGAACGCGTGTGGTTGCGCTGGCACCCGGCCTATCAGGTTGTTAAAGGAGGTGCGGCATGACGGCTCAACAACCTCCACGCCTGCTGCGCGGGATTCCGCTGGCAGTGCGCAAACTGCAGAAGACTTTTGGTACGCGCCAGGTTTTGCGCGAGATCGATCTGCACATCCCGGCCGGTCAGTTTGTCGCTGTGGTCGGTCGTAGCGGTTGCGGCAAAAGCACCTTGCTGCGCTTGCTCGCCGGTCTCAACAAGCCCACGGGCGGTGAATTGCTCGCAGGTTCTGCGCCGCTGAGTAAGGCGCGGGAAGACACTCGATTGATGTTCCAGGAAGCGCGCTTGCTGCCGTGGAAAAAGGTCATCGACAACGTCGGCCTCGGGCTCAAGGGCAACTGGCGTCCGCAAGCGCTGGAGGCGTTGGAGTCGGTGGGCCTGGCGGATCGCGCCAATGAATGGCCGGCCGCCTTGTCCGGTGGCCAGAAGCAACGGGTGGCCCTGGCCCGCGCGCTGATCCACCAACCGCGTTTGCTGTTGCTGGACGAACCGCTGGGCGCGCTTGACGCACTGACCCGAATTGAAATGCAGCAACTGATCGAGCGGCTCTGGCAGAAGCACGGTTTTACCGTGTTGCTGGTCACCCACGATGTCAGTGAAGCGGTGGCGATTGCCGATCGGGTGATCCTGATCGAAGAGGGCGAAGTCGGCCTCGACCTGCACGTTGAGCTGCCGCGCCCTCGGGTTCGTGGCTCCCATCGGCTGGCGGCGCTGGAAACCGAAGTACTCAATCGCGTGCTGGCGTTGCCCGGCGAACCGCCGGCACCGGAACCTGTTTCACCATTGCCCACGCAGTTGCGCTGGGCTCAATAACTCAAGCCTTATCCAACGACAGGAATCAACATCATGACGATCAAAGCCATCAACGTTCGCAACCAGTTCAAAGGCTCCATCAAGGAAATCGTTCTCGGCGACGTGCTGTCCGAAATCGACGTACAGACCGCTTCCGGCATCGTCACCTCGGTGATCACCACTCGCTCGGTGAAAGAGCTGGAACTGGTGGTCGGCAGCGAAGTGATCGCGTTTGTAAAATCCACCGAGGTGTCGATCGCCAAGTTGTAAGCGCGTGCGCAAACAACAACCCCGAACGGTTTAAGCCCTTCGGGGTTTTTTATGCGTGTTTTCCGGTAAATCAGCGGTGCGGCTATCGCGAGCAGGCTCGCTCCCACAGTTGATCTCCAGTGAGCATGAATTGTGTGCCCGACACTAACTCAATGTGGGAGCGAGCCTGCTCGCGATGAGGCCAAGATGGTCAGCGAATAATCAAACGGTGCGCTTGGGCAAATAGGGTGGCAAATACAGCCCCAAATACGCATCAAACACCCGCATCCCTTCCTCAGCCATGCGCGGCGTAATCTGTCCGTGTTGTTGCACCGAGCGCGCATAGACGCGGTCGCCGAGCTCCATGGCCAACGCAAACACATCAACGTCGGTCGGCAGTCTCGGCAGCTCGAAGTGATGATCGAAGAGTTTGTGCATCAAGTCGCCGAGTTCGATGTCGTGCTGACGGTCAGCCTGGGTGACTTCGGTCAGCCCGTGCTGGGCAAGGATCAGTTGGCGGGCGGCGGCGTCTTCGTCATAGATGTCGAGCATGCGCTGTTCCACCAGTCGCGACAGATCGCGCCAGCCGTTGAGGGCTTCGTGGTCGATGGGCGCTTGCAGGCAGGCACGGAACGCAGCATGGACATCGGCCGTCAGGGCTTCGAGCAGCGCCGGGACGCTGGCAAAGAAGTGGTAGACGGAGGAGGGCGGGATCTCCGCGCGTTCGGCGACGCTGTAGATCGACAGGCTGGCCACGCCCTCGGCAGCCAGCAGCGTGCGGGCGGCATCGAGTATCGAGTCGATCCGGGCCTGGCTGCGAGCGCGGGGTTTGCGAAGGGTGGCGGTGCGCGTCATTGAAGTCTCCTGCGGGGCAGCGGGCATTGTACGCAGAGCGGGCAGATGTTCCATATCCCCGTTGGGTCGCGAAGCGGCCCCAAAGCCTGCAGCTGCGGTGTGTCAGGCGTATCGCGTACAGAGGTTTTGCGACTGCTTCGCAGCCGAACGGGGATAAATCCCCTCGCCACAAAGTCTGTGTTCAGCCATAAAAAAACGCCGCAGGCTGTGAAGCCGGCGGCGTTGTTTTTACTGCAACCACTTACACGGTATGCAGGTACCAGTTGTACTCGAGGTCGGAGATGGAGTGTTCGAACTCCTCCAGCTCGCTCTCTTTACACGCGACGAAGATATCGATGTATTTCGGGTCGATGTACTTGGCCATGACTTCGCTGTCGTCCAGCTCACGCAATGCATCGCGCAGGTTGTTCGGCAGGCTTTGCTCGTTCTGCTCGTAGGAGTTGCCTTCCACGGGTGCGCCCGGCTCGATCTTGTTGGTCAGGCCGTGGTGCACGCCTGCCAGGACCGAAGCCATCAGCAGGTACGGGTTGGCATCGGCGCCGGCAACGCGGTGTTCCAGACGGACCGCGTCGGCGGAACCGGTCGGCACACGCACCGCAACA
Organism: Pseudomonas sp. PDM10; assembly: GCF_014852295.1. Classification (NCBI taxonomy): domain Bacteria; kingdom Pseudomonadati; phylum Pseudomonadota; class Gammaproteobacteria; order Pseudomonadales; family Pseudomonadaceae; genus Pseudomonas; species Pseudomonas sp. PDM10. Next base: position 437,510 of record NZ_JACVBJ010000003.1, read on the forward strand.
GTACGGTTGTCCAGACCCCAGCACGGTGCGTTCGGCACGTAGAACTGTGCACCGAAACGACGGTAGGAGTTGACGTTCGGGCAGAGGAAAGCCATCTGCGCCGGTAGGGTCTCGAGCACACCGCCGATCGCGTGACGCAGTGCGGCGTTCTGCTCGGGATCCTCACTGGCAAAAATGTTTTTGCCGTCTTTATCAAGAATCGAGATGTGGACATGCAGACCGTTGCCCGCCTGGCCCGGGTAAGGCTTGGCCATGAACGTGGTGTCCATTTCATGGTCGTAGGCGATGTTTTTGATCAGGCGTTTTAGCAGGACCGCGTAGTCGCAGGCCTTGATCGGGTCGGCAACGTGGTGCAGGTTCACTTCGAACTGCGCCGGGGCACTTTCCTTGACGATCGCGTCGGCAGGGATGCCTTGCTCTTTCGCACCTTCCAGAATGTCCTGGAGGCAGTCGACGTATTCGTCGAGGTCGTCGATCAGGTAAACCTGGGTCGAATGCGGGCGCTTGCCGGAGATTGGCGAGCGAGGCGGTTGTGGGCGACCGTTCACGTTCTCCTGGTCGATCAGGTAGAACTCCAGTTCGAACGCGGCGCAGATGGTCAGACCCATCTCGTCGAACTTGGCAACAACTTGACGCAGAACTTCACGGGGATCCGCGAAGAAAGGTTCACCTTCAAGTTCGTGCATGGTCATTAACAGTTGCGCGGTAGGGCGCTTCTGCCAAGGCTCGTTGCACAGGGTGTCAGGGATTGGATAGCAGATTCGGTCAGCATCGCCGATGTCCAGGCCCAGGCCGGTGCTTTCCACCGTCGAGCCATTGATATCCAGAGCAAATAGAGAGGCCGGCAGGTTGATGCCTTTCTCGTAAACCTTGTGGAGGCTGGTGCGTTCAATGCGCTTGCCGCGCACCACACCATTCATATCCGCAATCAGAAGGTCAACGTACAGAACCTCAGGATGTTCCTTAAGGAACGCGTTCGCTTCGTTAAGCTGAACGGCACGCGGGGGTACCGACATGATGCAACACCTTTGTTGTTAAAAATATCAATCATTGATCTCTTCGGATTCCAGTCAACCCGAACGGCATGCCGAAGTCAAGCGAGGCCTTTTTTGCCCTAAAAAAGCACCCGTGGGGCTTTTTTGAGGCACTTTGGGGCGTTTTTATGCCTTTGAGCGCTTTAGCGCCTGCGGGCTGGAGCAGGCCGTGTTGTATTTTTTACGGGGGTGTTGTGTAAAAAAATGAACAAGGCTAAGCTCGATTCAAACCCATAACACCAATAATACCGGGGTGCTTCATGGCTCGCCTGCCGTTAATCGGCGTCACCGCCTGCTCTAAGCAGATCGGTCTGCATGCTTATCACATCAGTGGCGACAAGTACGTCCGCGCCGTGGCCTCAGCGGCCAAGGGGCTGCCGGTGATTCTTCCGTCCCTGGCCGATTTGCTGGCACCGTCCGATATTCTGGACGGTCTGGATGGCATCCTCTTTACAGGCTCTCCTTCCAATATAGAACCGTTTCACTATAGCGGCCCAGCCAGCGCGCCGGGCACTGCTCATGATTCTGCACGTGATGCCACCACCCTCCCGTTGATCCGCGCCGCCGTCGAGGCCGGTATTCCCGTGCTCGGCATTTGCCGCGGCTTCCAGGAAATGAATGTGGCGTTCGGCGGCAGCCTGCATCAAAAAGTCCACGAAGCCGGTCCATTCATGGATCACCGTGAAGACGATAGCCTACCGCTTGAAGGGCAGTATGCGCCAAGTCACCCTGTGCACATTCAACCGGGTGGTGTGCTCGCAGGTCTGGGCCTGGCGAGCGAGATACAGGTCAATTCGATTCATGGTCAGGGCGTTGAACGTCTGGCGCCGGGCCTTTGCGTCGAAGCCTTGGCGCCTGACGGGTTGATTGAGGCAGTCTCGGTCCCGCAGGGCAAGGGTTTTGCTTTGGGAGTGCAATGGCATCCCGAATGGCAGGTAAGCTCAAACCCGGATTACCTTGCGATCTTCCAGGCATTTGGCGATGCCTGTCGTAAGCACGCATTACAACGCGACGCCGATGCGTCAAACAACGCCTGACTTATTAGAGTCAGGAAACTCAGCCTAAGAGGCATTTATGAGTAACAACCTCGACCAGCTCACCGATTGGTTGAAAGACCACAAGATCACAGAAGTCGAATGCATGATCGCCGACTTGACCGGGATCACCCGGGGCAAGATTTCGCCGACCAACAAGTTCATTGCCGAAAAAGGCATGCGCCTGCCCGAGAGCGTTCTGTTGCAGACCGTGACCGGCGACTATGTCGAAGACGACATCTATTACGAACTGCTCGACCCGGCCGACATCGACATGATCTGCCGCCCCGACCAGAACGCGGTATTCCTGGTGCCCTGGGCCATCGAGCCTACCGCTCAGGTGATCCACGACACCTACGACAAGCAAGGCAACCCCATCGAGCTGTCGCCGCGCAACGTGCTCAAAAAGGTGCTGAAACTCTATTCCGACAAGGGCTGGCAGCCGATCGTGGCGCCAGAAATGGAGTTTTACCTGACCAAGCGCTGCGAAGACCCGGACTTCCCGCTGCAACCGCCGATTGGCCGTTCCGGTCGCCCGGAAACCGGTCGCCAGTCCTTCTCGATTGAAGCGGCGAACGAATTCGATCCGCTGTTCGAAGACGTCTACGACTGGTGCGAATTGCAGGAACTGGACCTCGACACGCTGATCCACGAGGACGGCACGGCGCAGATGGAAATCAACTTCCGTCACGGCGATGCCCTGTCCCTGGCCGACCAGATCCTGGTGTTCAAGCGCACCATGCGCGAAGCCGCGCTCAAGCACGATGTGGCAGCCACCTTTATGGCCAAGCCCATGACCGGCGAGCCGGGCAGCGCGATGCACTTGCACCAGAGCATCATCGACATCGAGACCGGCAAGAACGTCTTCTCCAATGAAGACGGGACCATGAGCCAGCTGTTCCTGAACCACATCGGTGGTTTGCAGAAACTGATCCCTGAGCTGTTGCCGCTGTTCGCGCCGAACGTCAACTCGTTCCGCCGCTTCCTGCCGGACACCTCGGCACCGGTGAACGTGGAGTGGGGCGAAGAGAACCGTACCGTGGGCCTGCGGGTTCCGGATGCCGGGCCGCAAAACCGTCGGGTGGAAAACCGCCTGCCGGGCGCCGACGCCAACCCGTACCTGGCGATTGCCGCGAGCCTGCTCTGCGGTTACATCGGCATGGTCGAAGGTTTGAACCCAAGTGCGCCGGTGGTGGGCCGTGGCTATGAACGCCGCAACCTGCGCCTGCCACTGACCATCGAAGACGCGCTGGAACGCATGGAACACAGCGCGACTATCGAGAAATACCTGGGCAAGAAATTCATCACTGGCTACGTCGCGGTCAAGCGGGCCGAGCATGAAAACTTCAAGCGCGTGATCAGTTCCTGGGAGCGGGAATTCCTGCTCTTCGCCGTCTGATGCGCCGGGCGCGGCTGGAAATTGCCGCGCCTTTCACTGAAATCTTAGGAGAATTCGCATGACCAGCAACAACCCGCAAACCCGTGAATGGCAAACCCTGAGCAACGATCACCACCTGGCCCCGTTCAGCGATTTCAAGCAGCTGAAAGAGAAAGGCCCGCGGATCATCACCAACGCCAAGGGCGTTTACCTCTGGGACAGCGAAGGCAACAAGATCCTCGACGGCATGGCCGGTCTGTGGTGCGTAGCCATCGGCTACGGTCGCGATGAACTGGCCGATGCCGCCAGCAAACAAATGCGCGAACTGCCTTACTACAACCTGTTCTTCCAAACGGCTCACCCGCCGGTGCTGGAACTGGCCAAGGCCATCTCCGACATCGCGCCACAAGGCATGAACCACGTGTTCTTCACCGGTTCCGGCTCTGAAGGCAACGACACCATGCTGCGTATGGTTCGCCACTACTGGGCGATCAAGGGCCAGCCGAAGAAGAAAGTCATCATCAGCCGCAAAAACGGCTATCACGGTTCCACCGTGGCCGGCGCGAGCCTGGGTGGCATGACGTACATGCACGAACAAGGCGATTTGCCGATCCCGGGCATCGTCCACATCGCGCAGCCGTACTGGTTCGCTGAAGGCGGCGAGATGACGCCGGAAGAGTTCGGTATCTGGGCGGCCAATCAGCTGGAAGAGAAGATTCTGGAAGTCGGCGTGGACAACGTCGGTGCCTTTATTGCCGAGCCGATCCAGGGTGCCGGCGGCGTGATCATTCCGCCTGCCACCTACTGGCCGCGCATCAAGGAAATCCTCGCCAAGTACGACATCCTGTTCGTGGCTGACGAAGTGATCTGTGGTTTCGGCCGTACCGGTGAGTGGTTCGGTAGCGATTTCTACGACCTCAAACCCGACATGATGACCATCGCCAAAGGCCTGACGTCCGGCTACATCCCTATGGGTGGCCTGATCGTGCGCGATGAAGTGGTGGCGGTGCTCAACGAAGGTGGCGATTTCAACCACGGTTTCACCTATTCCGGACACCCGGTGGCTGCTGCGGTGGCACTGGAAAACATCCGCATCCTGCGCGAAGAAAAAATTATCGAGCGCGTTCATGCAGAAACGGCACCCTATTTGCAAAAGCGTCTACGGGAACTGAGCGATCACCCGTTGGTGGGGGAAGTGCGTGGGGTAGGTCTGCTGGGGGCGATCGAGCTGGTGAAGGACAAAGCCACTCGCAAGCGTTACGAAGGCAAGGGCGCCGGCATGATTTGCCGCACGTTCTGCTTCGAAAACGGCCTGATCATGCGCGCCGTCGGCGACACCATGATCATCGCTCCGCCACTGGTGATTACACCGGCTGAAATCGATGAGTTGGTGACCAAGGCACGCAAGTGTCTGGACCTGACCCTGAGTGCGTTGCAGGGCTAAGTGCTAGGCTCTGAGCGGACATATGAAACTTTCGCTCAGAGCAGTCTTGAAGGGCGGGCTTTCCTTGAAAGACCGCCTCGGATCTTGCCAGACTAGTCGCGGTTCCAGTTGTCCGGGTTCGGCCGCTGAACAAAGTGGTTCAAAAAAGAAAAATTTGGAGCATTACGAATGAAGGCATTAGGAAAGAAGTTTGCTGGCAAGACTCTCCTTGCCATGTCCCTGATGGGCATGATGGCGGGCGCGGTGCAGGCGGACGACAAGGTCCTGCACGTCTATAACTGGTCCGACTATATTGCACCGGACACCATCGCGAACTTTGAAAAAGAGTCCGGGATCAAGGTGGTGTACGACGTTTTTGACAGCAACGAAACTCTGGAAGCCAAGTTGCTGGCAGGCAAGTCCGGTTACGACATCGTCGTACCGTCGAACAACTTCCTGGCCAAGCAGATCAAGGCCGGCGTTTACCAGAAGCTGGACAAGTCCAAGCTGCCTAACTGGAAGAACCTGAACCCTGAACTGCTCAAAGCGGTATCGGTGAGCGACCCGGGCAACGAACACGCCTTCCCTTACATGTGGGGTTCGATCGGTATCGGCTTCAACGCCGAGAAGGTCAAGGCTGCATTGGGTGCCGATGCTCCAACCAACTCCTGGGACCTGATCTTCAAGCCTGAAAACGCCGCCAAGCTGAAGTCTTGCGGTATCAGCCTGCTGGATTCGCCAACCGAGATGATTCCGGCGGCGCTGCACTACCTGGGCCTGCCAACCGACAGCCAGAAGAAAGAAGACATCGACAAGGCTGAAGCGCTGCTGCTGAAAGTCCGTCCTTCGATCGCTTACTTCCACTCGTCCAAGTACATCTCCGACCTGGCCAACGGCAACATCTGCGTCGCAGTCGGTTATTCGGGTGACGTCTATCAGGCCAAGTCCCGTGCTGCTGAAGCCGGTGACAAGGTGAAAGTCAGCTACAACATTCCGAAAGAAGGTGCGGGCAGCTTCTACGACATGGTCGCCATCCCTAAAGATGCCGAAAACGTCGAAGGCGCCTACAAGTTCATGACCTACCTGCAGAAGCCGGAAGTCATGGCTGCAATCACCAACGCCGTGCGCTTCCCGAACGGTAACGCGGCCGCCACCGCACTGGTCGATAAAGACATCACTAGTGACCCGGGCATCTACCCGTCGCCGGAAGTGCAGGCCAAGCTGTACGCGATTGCCGACTTGCCGGCCGCGACCCAGCGACTGCTGACTCGCAGTTGGACCAAGATCAAATCCGGTAAGTAAGCCGGTTTGAGGTAATCACCTGCTGTCGTCGCCTGCGCGGTGACGGCAGCCGGTGTAATTAAATGACAGAAAGTTTTGCTGGAACGGTTTTTCGAGGGTAAGTTGCGCGCCGGTTTTGTTGCCAGGCAGCCATCGCTGTCATGTAACGCGGGGCAACTTGGGCCCAACTAATTTTAGAGGACCTCCACGTGCCTGTTTTTTCTTTGTTGCGCAATGCCGTGCTGGTCGGCGCCGGACTGACACTGGCTGTCAGCGTCCAGGCCGCGAGTACCGTGCATATTTATAACTGGTCCGACTACATCGGCTCGACCACCCTGGCCGACTTCCAGAAAGAGTCCGGCATCAAACCGGTTTATGACGTTTTCGACTCTAACGAAACCCTGGAAGGCAAGTTGCTGGCCGGGCGCACCGGTTACGACGTGGTCGTGCCGTCCAATCACTTCCTTGGCAAGCAGATCAAGGCCGGCGCCTTCCAGAAGCTCGACAAGTCGAAGCTGAGCAACTATGCCAATCTCGACCCGGTGCTGCTCAAGCGCCTGGAGCAAAACGATCCGGGTAACCAATACGCCGTACCGTACCTTTGGGGCACCAACGGCATTGGTTACAACGTCGACAAGATCAAGGCGGTATTGGGCGTCGACAAGATCGATTCCTGGAGCGCTGTGTTCGAACCGGAAAACATCAAGAAGCTGCAAAGCTGTGGTGTGGCGTTCCTCGACTCCGCCGATGAAATGATGCCCACGGTCCTCAACTACATGGGCCTGAACGCCAACAGCACCAACCCCGAAGATTACAAGAAAGCCGAAGCCAAGTTGCTGGCGGTGCGGCCTTACGTGACGTACTTCCACTCGTCCAAGTACATCGCGGACCTTGCCAACGGCGATATCTGCATCGCGATCGGCTTCTCCGGTGACATGTTTCAAGCCAAGGCCCGGGCGGCTGAGGCCGGCAAGGGCATGAACATCGCTTACACCATTCCCAAAGAGGGCGGCGCGCTCTGGTTCGATATGCTGGCGATCCCCAAGGACGCGGCCAACGTCAAGGAAGCCCACACCTTCATCAATTACTTGTTGAAACCCGAGGTGATCGCACAGGTCAGCGATTCTGTTGGCTATGCGAACCCCAACCCCGGCTCGGACAAATTGATGGAACAGTCCATCCGTACTGACGAGTCGGTTTATCCACCGCAAGCCGTCCTCGACAAGACCTACGTGTCTATCGAGTTACCACCAAACATTCAACGTTTGATGACCCGCAGCTGGACCAAGGTCAAGTCGGGTAAATAGCTGCAAGGCTCAAATTATCCAAGGTTGGCTCACCTTGAGCGAACTGCACTCTTTTTTTCTGGGAGTTTCGTAAATGGCAGTTGCCTCCGGCGCCTATAAGAAAGCCCTCGAGGGCGATCAATCACCTAAACAGGTGTTGGTCAAAATCGACCGGGTCACGAAGAAGTTCGACGAGACGATTGCCGTGGACGATGTGTCCCTGGAAATCAAGAAAGGCGAGATTTTCGCCCTGCTCGGCGGTTCGGGATCGGGCAAATCCACGTTGCTGCGCATGCTCGCAGGCTTCGAACGGCCCACGGAGGGGCGCATTTTCCTCGATGGCGTAGACATCACCGACATGCCGCCTTACGAGCGGCCGATCAACATGATGTTCCAGTCCTACGCCTTGTTCCCGCACATGACCGTGGCGCAGAACATCGCATTTGGCCTCAAACAGGACAAAATCCCCGCAGCTGAAGTCGATGCCCGTGTCGCGGACATGCTCAAGCTGGTTCAGATGACGCAATACGCCAAGCGCAAGCCGCATCAGTTGTCCGGTGGCCAGCGTCAGCGTGTGGCCCTGGCGCGTTCCCTGGCCAAGCGGCCGAAGCTGTTGCTGCTCGACGAACCGATGGGTGCTCTGGACAAGAAGCTGCGTTCGCAAATGCAGCTGGAGCTGGTCGAAATCATCGAGCGGGTCGGCGTAACCTGCGTCATGGTGACCCACGACCAGGAAGAGGCCATGACCATGGCCGAGCGCATCGCGATCATGCACCTGGGCTGGATCGCCCAGATCGGCAGCCCGATCGACATCTATGAAACCCCGACCAGCCGTCTGGTCTGCGAGTTCATCGGCAACGTCAACATCTTCGACGGTGAAGTGATCGACGATGCCGAAGGCCACGCAATCATCACCTGCAAGGACCTGGACCGGCAGATTTACGTGGGCCACGGCATCAGCACCTCGGTGCAGGACAAATCCGTGACCTACGCGATCCGTCCGGAAAAACTGCTGGTGACGCCGACCATGCCGACCTGCGAATACAACTGGTCCAGCGGCAAGGTGCACGACATCGCCTACCTCGGTGGCCACTCGGTGTTCTACGTCGAACTGCCGAGCGGCAAGATCGTCCAGTCTTTCGTCGCCAACGCCGAGCGCCGCGGTCAGCGTCCAACCTGGGGTGACCAGGTCTACGTGTATTGGGAAGACGACAGCGGCGTGGTACTTCGCTCATGAACATGCGCAAATTCAAACGCAGACTCAATCGAATAATTCCCGGTGGCCGTCAGATGGTCATCGGGGTTCCGTTCATTTGGTTGTTCATGTTCTTCATGTTGCCGTTCTTCATTGTTCTGAAGATCAGCTTCGCCGAAGCCGACGTGGCCATTCCGCCGTACACCGAGATCTACAGCTACCTCGACCAAAAGGTGCAGTTGCTGCTTAACCTGAGCAACTACGCGATGCTGGCCGGCGACGAGTTGTACATCGCCGCCTACCTCGGCTCGTTGAAGATGGCGCTGATCAGCACCGTCCTCTGTTTGCTGATCGGCTACCCGATGGCCTACGCCATCGCCAGTGCCCGTAAAGAGCTGCAAACGGTGCTGGTGCTGCTGATTATGATGCCGACCTGGACCGCGATCCTGATCCGCGTTTATGCATGGATGGGCATCCTCAGCAACAACGGTCTGCTCAATGGTTTCCTGATGAGCATGGGCTGGATCGACGAACCGCTGCAGATCCTCAACACCAACCTCGCGGTGTACATCGGCGTCGTTTATTCGTACCTGCCGTTCATGATCCTGCCGCTCTACGCCAACCTGGTGAAGCACGACAACAGCCTGCTGGAAGCTGCCTCCGACCTGGGTTCGAGTAACTTCAACAGCTTCTGGAAGATCACCATTCCCCTGTCCAAGAACGGCATCGTCGCCGGCTGCATGCTGGTGTTCATTCCGGTGGTGGGCGAGTTCGTGATCCCGGAACTGCTCGGCGGTCCGGAAACCCTGATGATCGGTAAAGTGCTCTGGCAAGAGTTCTTCAACAACCGTGACTGGCCGGTGGCGTCTGCCCTGGCGGTGGTGATGCTGGCGATCCTGATTGTGCCGATTATCCTGTTCAACCGCAGTCAGGCCAAGGAAATGGAGGGTAAAGAATGAAGCGCTTCCGTTTCTCAAGTTTCATGCTGGTGGCGGGTTTGCTGTTCATCTACGCGCCGATGCTGATCCTGGTGATCTACTCGTTCAACGCCTCGAAACTGGTGACGGTGTGGGGCGGCTGGTCGATCAAGTGGTACGTCGGCTTGATGGACAACACCCAACTGATGGGCTCGGTGGTGCGCTCGCTGGAAATCGCCTGCTACACGGCGGTGGCGGCGGTGGTGCTGGGTACGTTGGCGGCGTTTGTACTGACCCGTATCACCCGCTTCAAGGGTCGCACGCTGTTCGGTGGCCTGGTCACTGCGCCGCTGGTGATGCCTGAAGTGATCACCGGTCTGTCGCTGTTGCTGCTGTTCGTGGCGATGGCGCAGATGATCGGTTGGCCACAGGAACGCGGCATCATCACCATCTGGATCGCCCACACCACGTTCTGTGCGGCGTATGTGGCGGTGGTGGTCTCGGCGCGCTTGCGTGAGCTGGACCTGTCCATCGAAGAGGCGGCCATGGACCTTGGCGCGCGGCCATGGAAGGTGTTCTTCCTGATCACCATCCCGATGATTGCGCCATCGTTGGGGGCCGGCGGCATGATGTCGTTCGCCTTGTCCCTGGATGACCTGGTGTTGGCGAGCTTCGTATCGGGCCCGGGTTCGACGACCCTGCCGATGGAAGTGTTCTCGGCGGTGCGTCTGGGCGTGAAACCCGAGATCAACGCCGTGGCCAGTCTGATTTTGCTGGCGGTATCGCTGATGACGTTCCTGGTCTGGTTCTTCAGCCGTCGTGCCGAAGAAAGTCGCAAACGTGCGATCCAGCAGGCGATCGAAGAAGGCGCTGCCGACTCCTGGAAACAACCGGACGTGCGTCGCGCACAGCAGGCGCCGGAAGCGGCTTGAAGGTTGGTCACGAATAAGTGGCCACGCCAGATCCCATGTGGGAGCGAGCCTGCTCGCGAAAGCGGTGCGTCAGTCAACATTGATGTCGACTGACACTCCGTTTTCGCGAGCAGGCTCGCTCCCACATTTGGTTCTAGGCAACCCAAGGGGACTTGCGGATGATCTCGACGAAGTTCATCGGTTTGAAACCTGGCTCGCTATCCACCAGCACATCTGCGTTCACGGTGCCAAACGTGGTATCCGGCTTGTGTTTGAAGCCATTGGCAAACGCACACAAGATGCACTCCTTGAACCCTTCGCCACGCGGGTGGGCATGCACCACGGCTTCGCGTTGCGCGCTGGGGAACGCTGCGTAATCGATGCCCAGCACATCCATTTCAACGCCCGCGGTGACCAGCGCCACATTAGGCCGCAGGTGTTGCGGCACGCCCGGTGTGGTGTGCAGAGCAATCGACAACCAGACCTGCTCGATATCATCGTCGGACAAACCGTAGGGCTTGAGGAATGCTTTGGCAGCGTTGGCGCTATCGACTTCGAAGCGCTCGTCGTCAGTGCGATGACCCTCTACCAGACCCAAGTCATGGAACATCGCGCCGACGTACAGCAGTTCTGGGTTGTAGGTCAGTTGCTTGCGTTCGCCGCTCAAGGCACCGAACAGAAACACCCGGCGCGAGTGGTGATACAGCAGGTCTGATTCGACGTCGCGAATGTATTCCGTGGTGGCTTTGGCCAACGCGCTGTCGGGGATTTCGATACCGGCGATGGTGCTGCTCATGGTGCTGTCCTCTCGGGGAACGCCGTGGCGGCGCTGATGGAGTCAGTCTGTCCGCGCACCCCAAACCGGACAATCGATCCATGGCTGCGATCCCGGCCAATGAGCATGCATATCGCGCCAACCTCGCTTGTTGGGCGCGGATTGGCTAAGTTTGCTCTCGGGGAATAAGCTTTTGTGGCGAGGGGATTTAGCGAAACGTCGCACCGCCCCGTTGGAGTGCGCAGCGCTCCCAGACTTTTTGGGGTCGCTGCGCAGCCCAGCGGGGATAAATCCCCTCACCACAAAGACGCACTTGGCACAGATTAGTGTTGGCCATGATCCATTGAGAGCGATTCCTGCCATGAGTAAAACCGTTGCCATCGTGGTCTTCGCCGGCGTTCAGTCCCTGGACGTCACCGGCCCCATGGATGTGTTTTGCGAAGCCAATCGTTTCCTCGAACCGCACGATCACTATCGACTGGAGGTGATCGGTGTCGAGCGCGGGATGATGGCGTGTTCCAACGGTTTGTCACTCAATGCCCATTGGCATTTCAGCGAAGCGCTGGAGGCCTATGACTTGCTGCTGGTGGCCGGTGGGCCGCAGTTGCCGTTCATGGATTTTGGTGCGGCATTCGATGCCTGGCTGCGCGATGCCTGCGCGCGGGCGCAACGCTTTGGCTCGATCTGCAACGGCGCGTTCATGCTCGCCCGGGCCGGATTGCTGGAAGGGCGAACGGTCACCACCCACTGGGGCGATGCCGCGGCGCTGGCGCAGTTGTGCCCGTCGACTCAGGTCGAGGCAGATCGCCTTTACGTGGAGGACGGCGAGCTCTACACCTCGGCGGGTGTCACGGCCGGGATTGATCTGTCGCTGTACTTGCTGGCCAGGGATCACGGGCCGGAAGTCGCGCTGAGTGTGGCAAAGCGACTGGTGGTGTTTACTCAACGCTCGGGCGGGCAGTCACAGTTCAGCCCATTCCTCACGCCACACGCCGAACCTACTTCTGCCGTGGCGTTGGTGCAGCTCTACGTGTTGGCCAACCTGACGGGCGACCTGGCGATTGCCGACCTGGCCAACGCCGCCAACATGAGTGCGCGCAACTTTTCACGGGTGTTTGCCAAAGAGGCGAAAGTCACCCCGGCGGAATTCGTCGAGCGAGCCAGGGTGGATGCGGCGCGGGTGCTGCTTGAAAGCACCCACTCACCGCTGAAGACCGTGGCGTATCAGTGCGGATTTCGCGATGCCCAGCACATGCGCAGTGTGTTCAACCGCAGGCTGGGCGTGACGCCGCAGCAGTTCAGGCTGAACTTTGCGGCGATGGTTTGAGCTGACATTTTTGTTGCTTGTCAGGACCTCATCGCGAGCAGGCTCGCTCCCACATTGGATCGTCGGCGCACACAATATTTGTGTCCAATGAAGATCCATTGTGGGAGTGAGCCTGCTCGCGATGGCGTCAGCCCGGTCAACACAAATCTATTGCCCTGACCGCGCTGGCAACAGCTTCAACGTACTGCGCGTGTTGGCCGTGACTTCTTCGTCGTTGAGATGCGCCTGGTAGTAAAGCCCTTCGATATACGCCTCAGCCTGATCATCATAGTGGCTGTCGAACGGCACGCCACTCTGGCCAACCGGGTTGACGGTCAGGCTGTGGGTCGGGTCGGCGAAGTCGATCAGGCGCCGCGTCGACGGACCGTAAGTCACAGGCCAAGGCGCCGGGCCGATCCTGGCCGAGAGATTGTTCGGTACTTCATGGGTGCCGGGTGCCGCGAACGGGCCGACATTGAAGATCCGGTCCAGCGGCTTTTGCTGCCCCAGCGGATGGCCATGGGTCAGTGTGTGCGCCTTGCCCCACTGCCATTGCGCGAAATCGCCGCCGAGGGTGGTCTTGAGATGCGCGATGCTCGCCTGCCACGCAACCTTGACCGTGTCGGCGCGGGTCTCCTTGCCGAGGGTGTTGCGGTTGTCCCACCACGGCGAATCGGCAGTCGCGGCCAGGCGCGGCAATGCGGAATCAATCACCCGGGTCGACAGCAACGTCTCGAAGAAGTCATTGCCCAGCTCATCGTGCATCGTCGCGTCAGCCAGGTTGAACAGGAACTGGTTGAACAGCGTGGCGCTAGTGGAGTCGAGCGGGTAGTCGCCTTGCCATTGGGCCAGTTGCTCAACCAGTTTGAGTTCGGCGGGATCGCTCACCACTTCACGCAGTACGGGCAGCAACGGCGCCAGCAAGCGCGGGCCGTAAGCGGTGGTGGTGCCCAGTTGCAGCTTCTGGCTGGCGTCCAGATCCCACTTGATGGTTTTGTCGCTGAGCTGGCGATTGAGCTGCTGACCTCGATCGGCCAGGTTGTAGTAACCGGGAATCTCCATGCCAGTCGGCGACACCGGCTGGAAGTTGGCCGAGACGATGTAACCGCGTGTCGGGTTCTCTTCCTGTGGGTTGGCGCTGAACGGGTAGAAACCTTCCTTGTCCGCGTCGGCGGTGCTGCCATCGAGGATGAACCCCGGACGCACACCCGCTGGACGTTTTGGTAGTTGCGCCGCTGCCCACCAGCCGATGTCGCCCTTGGCGTTGGCCCAGACGATGTTCAGGCCCGGCGCCTGGACCTTTGCGCAGGCACTGCGCGCCTTGGCCAGGGTGTCGGCGCGGTTGAGCTGGTAGAAGCCCTCAAGGATCGGATTCTGGCTTTCGAGAAAACCCCACCACATGGCGATCGGCGTTTTACCGACGCCGCTGCCCAGCGCATCGTTGACGATCGGACCGTGGGGCGACTGGCGCAGCACCAGTGTCACCGGCGTCTGGCCCTTGACCGCGATCTGCTGTTCGCTGGTCAGCATGTCCACCCACTTGCCGCGATACCAGACCTGATTGGGGTTGTCCGGGTTGACCTTTTCGGCGATCAGATCGAGGTCGTCGTTCTGGAACATGGTGATGCTCCAGCCGAAGTCGCGGTTCATCCCGAGGGAGGCGAACGGCATCAATGCCTGATAGTGGCCGTAGAGCTCGAAACCCGGCGCCGAGAGCTGCGCTTCATACCACACCGACGGCGCGGAAAAACGGATATGCGGGTCGCCGGCCAGCAGCGGTTTGCCGCTTTTGGTCCGACTGCCAGAGACGGCCCAGGCGTTGCTGCCCTCGAACTGCGGCAAGCCGTTGTCGGCCAGTGCCTGTTCGCTGAGACGGGCGAGGGCGTTGAGGTCTTTCCAGTCGGTACTGGCGAGGGGTGGCATGGCAGCGCTGCGGTGTTTCGCCAGCACGCCCTTGGGCTGCCAGTCGAGATCGAAGACGTTCAGGTAGTTGGCGCCCAACTGATCGCGCACGTAGGTCAGCAACGGTTCGGTGCGAAACGCTGCGGCAAAACTGTAGGCCATGTAACCGGCGATGCTGATGGTGTCCACGGCGGTGAAGGGGCGTTTGGGGATGCCCAGTACATCAAACTCCGCAGGTTTTGAATGACCGTCCTGATACTGGTTGATGCCATCCAGATAGGCTTGCATGGCGATAAAGGCCGGCGACTGTTTGTCCATGTTCGCCAGGTAGGTGTCGGCGCGTTCGCGAATGCGCAGGCTGCGCATCAGCTTGTCGGTGTCGAGCAGTTTTGGGCCCAGTACCTCGGCCAGCTCGCCGCGGGCGAGGCGGCGCAGGACTTCCATCTGAAACAGCCGATCCTGGGCGTGCACATAGCCGAGGGCGCGGTACAGGTCGGTTTCGTTCTCGGCGCGGATGTGCGGGATGCCGCGTTCGTCGTAGCGCACGGTGACCGAACCTTGCAGGTGTTGCAGTTCCACCATGCCTTGGCGTGTCGGTTGCTTGCTGTAGACGTACCCGCCTGCACCTGCGGCGAGCGCAACAATCAGCAGGGCGAGGACGGTCAGGCTACGTTTCATGGTGATTCCTTGTTGTTATCCGTGGCAGCAGTTCCCTGGCGCCACTGTTTAACACGGCTTGCCGCCATGGCCATCGCACTTAGGAGGGATTCGCGTCTCCTGTCAGCCTTGCTTCACTGCGTCGACAGGCCACGGGCAGTAACAACCCACGGCCAGTGTGTGCGTGGCATTCACCGCGCGGCCTTCGCTCAACGCTTGCAGTATCGGCTCAATAAAGCTGTTACTCGAATTGCAGGTCAGGCCTTCGCTGTACGGGCCGAAATACGCCAGTTTGCCGCTGCGATCCCAGATCGCCACGGCCGGGCTCGCGGGGATCTGTTCGGAACCTGGCAGGACGACGATGCTTTTCAGGCGGCTTAAGGTGCTTGGCAACTGACCGTGGCTGCCAGGTTTTTGTACCGCATAAAACTCCACGCCTTGCGGTGCGTAGTGCTCAACCAGTTCGCTCAGGTGTTGTTGGTTACCGACGTTGCACGGGCAGGCCGGGTCCCAGAAGTGCACGAGGCGGATGGCGCCGGGGCCGGCGAGGTTGTCGGGCAGGCGCAGCGGGTCGCCGGAGAACACCGCGGTGTGCTCGCTGAACGCTCGCAAGTAGCGCCCCTCAAACCAGTCGTAGGCAGCCCACAGCAAACCGGCACACACGAGGGCGAGCAGGCTGGCAAGCAGTGTGGCGCGGTAGGGCGAGCGCATGGATTTCAGTCCTCGAAGGTGCGCTAGCTTGCCATGCTTGCCCCAACAGATGAATATCGCAGGCCCATAAAGTCTGTTTCGCGTTCTGGAATTGCTCATGTCTGCCACTTTCGACTCCGATCATCTGCGTGCCAGCCTGCGGCCGCTGGCCGACTGGCAGCCGCTGTCGGAGGAAGCGCTGGCTTACCAGCATTTCTACGGGCTGGATTTTGCGGGGCGCAACGTGCGCAATGGCCTTGGGCGTTTTGCGGTCGATGGTTATGACGTGGTCAGTCAGGTCTGGTGGCCCGAGCGGGCGAAGGCGACGCTGTTTTTGTTCCACGGTTATTACGATCACACCGGGCTCTACCGGCATGTGATCGAGTGGGCGCTGGATCAGAATTTTGCGGTGATTGCCTGCGACCTGCCGGGGCACGGACTGTCCAGCGGCGAACGGGCCAGCATCAAGGATTTCACCGAGTATCAGGACACGCTGCAAGGGTTGTTCACCGAGGCGCAATCCCTCGATCTGCCTCAGCCGTGGCACCTGTGCGGGCAAAGCACGGGCGGCGCGATCGTGATCGATCATGTGCTCAATCAGGGCGCCAGCAGTCCGGCCCAGGGCCAGGTCATCTTGCTGTCGCCGTTGGTAAGGCCACGGGCCTGGGGCTGGTCGCAACTCAGCTATTACCTGCTCAAGCCTTTCGTCAAAGCGATTGCCCGGCGCTTCAGCGAGAACTCCAACGACCCGGATTTTCTGCCTTTCCTGCAAGCGGACCCGTTGCAGCCGCTCCGTTTGCCGACCGCCTGGGTCGGTGCGTTGGCGCGCTGGATCAAGCGCATCGAAGCCGCACCGTACAGCATGCGGCGACCGCTGATTGTGCAGGGGCAGGCGGACATGACCGTGGATTGGGAGCATAACCTTGAAGTGTTGCGGGGCAAGTTCGATCGGCCGCAGGTGCTGATGTTGCCTGAGGCGCGGCATCACCTGGCGAATGAGACGCTGGCGTTGCGGCGGGAGTATTTCGGGTTTTTGACCAAGCGGATCAAGGGCCGGAATCTTTAGCGGTCGTCAGGGCCTCATCGTCGGATCGCCGCCCGGAGCCTGCTCGCTCCCACATTTGAACAACTCGCTCACTGTGGGAGCGAGCCTGCTCGCGATAGCGATCTATAAGGCACCGAAGATTACTGGCGAAGACTTGAAGTGTCCTGCCCCACCGCCAACCCCGCGCGAATCGCCGCCAAGGCTGCCTGGTAATAAGCCTTGCCCTCGGTGGACTCGGCGAAGGTCGCGAACTCTTCCAGTTCTTCATCCGACAGGTCGCGATAGACATACAACAGCGTGTTGTTCAGGTCGTTGCCGATCTGCTCCATCAAGCGCTGACGCTGACCATTCAACATGCCTTGCGCCTGACCACCGCCGAGCAGGCCGGGGATCATCGAACTGAGGCTGTCGGCCGCGACGCCGGCAATCGCCAGGCTGACTTCAGCGCCGGCTTCGCGAGCGGGCAAGGCCTGGGCCAGATGGCCGATGATCAGCAGGCGGCTGTCGCTGGCCTGGACCTTGGGCAAACCCTTGGCGTTTTTTGCCAGCTGATCGCGACGGGTCGCGAGCAATTCGGCGGCCACGATTTTCTTGCCAAGGGGCGACTGAAAGAATGTCAGCGCAGGTTTCGGATCGGCGAGGGTCTTGCGCAATTGCGCTTCGGCGCGTTGGTCGACGGCCTGGGGGGCAAAGCGCTGATTGCTGTTATTCACCAGCGCCTGGAACACTGCCGGCGGCAGGCTGTTCTGGTACCGCTGCTGAGCCGCCGAGAGAGCGTCGTTGAAATGCGCGCGTTGTTCTGGCCAACCGGCGACCTTGTACAACTGGTCGTGGCCGTCTGCCCAAGCGGGCAATACACAGAACATCAACAGTGAAAAAAGCAAACGGCGCATAGGGACTCCTGTCAGCAGGCGACTATTCTCCGTGTGGCATTCGTCCTTGTCGAGAATTCGTATCAACCCGCTGCGCGGCTCTGTCGGATTTTCAGGCACAGGAATACTATGCGCGGCATGCGAATACCCTCTGATCACCCGCTGCTGTTACGTATCGTCGACGACCTGGCCGAACATGGCTGGTCGCAGCAGAATGTTTTCCTTCCTCTGGGTCTGACCCGGGAACTGGCGGCTGAGTGCCGTAAACGTGCTGCCGAGGGCGAATTGGCCCCGGCCGCCGTAGGGCGCGGGTCGACATCCGGGATTCGCGAGGGGATTCGCGGCGACCATATCCAATGGATCGAGCCCGGCCAGGCGTTGGTGTGCGACAGCTATCTGGATTTGATGGACAGCCTGCGCGAGGCGATGAATCGCGGTTTGTTTCTGGGCCTGGAAGATTTCGAAAGCCATTTCGCGCTGTACCCGCCCGGCGCGTTCTACCTCAGGCATGTCGACCGTTTCCGCGACGACGACCGGCGCATGGTGTCGGCGGTGGTCTATCTCAATGACGCCTGGTTGCCCGAATACGGCGGCCAGTTGCGCATGTACCTGGATGAAAGCGTCGAACATGATGTGGTGCCCACCGGCGGATGCCTGGTGGTGTTCCTGTCGGGTGAAGTGCCCCACGAAGTCCTGCCCGCGAACCGTGATCGCCTGTCGTTGACCGGCTGGTTCCGGCGGCGTGGCAATGAGCCGTTCTGATCATGCAAAAAATTCTGGTTAGCCGCTGTCTGCTGGGGCACCGCGTACGTTATGACGGCGGGGCCAGTGGACCGTTCGATCAGCTTCAGCAGTGGCTTGATGAAGGTCGGGTGGTGCCGTTGTGTCCGGAGGTGGCCGGCGGGTTGCCGACGCCAAGGGCAGCGGCCGAGATTTCGGGCGGGCAGGGTAGTGAAGTGCTGGATGGCCACGCCTCAGTGATCACCACCGAGGGCGACGATGTCAGCGCCGAGTTTCTCTCGGGGGCTTGTCAGGCGTTGGAACTGGTGCAAAAGCACGGCATCCGCATTGCCGTGCTCAAGGCCAACAGCCCGTCTTGCGGGAATCTGTTGACCTATGACGGGACGTTCAGTGGGGTGAAGGTGAGTGGCGAAGGTGTGACTGCCGCATTGCTCAAGCGCCATGGTGTGCAGGTCTTCAGTGAGCTGGAGTTGGTTAAGGCTGCGGTAGCTTTGGGTGTTTTGGGCTTATCCGGAATCCATCCCCTCACCCTAACCCTCTCCCCAGGGGGGCGAGGGGACTGATCGTGGGGATCTGAAGAAATTTTGCGACCTGAACGATTTTTACTGAATCGATAATCGACTCGATTTTTCAGGTCGATGGATAGCGTTAGACACCTCGGTCAGTCCCCTCGCCCCCCTGGGGAGAGGGTTAGGGTGAGGGGTGGTTCTAGCGGCTGACGATATCTAGGGTTTCGGCGCCACACTCGCATCCGCCCCCAACCACTTCTGTTCCAGTGCCTCCAGTCGCCCATCCGCCTTGATCCGCTGCAGCGCGTTTTCCAGGCTGGCATGAAACGCCGGGTTACCTTTCTGAAACGGAATCGCCAGGCTCACTGCCGGGCCAGCCTTCGGCTTCTCTTCCGTCAGCGACTGCACCAGCAGAATCGAACGCGGCTCTTCCTTCTGCGCGATCAATTGCGCATCAGTGTGAATGTAAGGTTCGCTGAAATCGAAACGATCCTTGAGGTCCGGGGTCACTGCTATGTGGTTGATGGCGATGTCGTATTTACCGCTTTCGACACCGGTCAACAGGTCGTCGGAATCGGTAACGACGAAGTCGGCCCGCACATCCAGTTCGTTGGCCAGCAGTTGCCCCAACTCGACTTCGAAGCCGGAGAGTTGGCCGTCTTCCTTGAAATTGAAGCGCGGTGTATTAGCCTCAAGGGCAATACGCAATTCGCCTCGGTCGTTTACATCGTCAATCAGTTCGGCATGAGCCAAAGGGCTCAGAAGGGGTAGCAGACAGATCAGGCCAGGCAGAAAACGCATGGTCACTCCTTTGAATTCATTATCGCGACGCTCTGTTCAGGCTCGCTTTGCTATGGTTGTCGAGAGCCTTCGACAACGAATGGCCGTGAAGTTGTCATGGCCACGCGGATTTTACGAAAAAACTGGAGAAGAAAATGAAAACCTTTATGTCACGAGCAGCATTGGCTGGCCTGTTGATGGGTGCTTCGATGCTGGCAACGGCTGGTACACCGGCTCCCAAAGGTGCAGAAGTGTCCATCGTTTCTCCAGCGGACGGAGCCACGGTACCGCAAACCGTCGTCGTCAAGTTCGCTGTCAAGAACATTGCGCTGGCGCCAGCGGGCGATGTCACCAAGAACACCGGCCATCACCACCTGCTGATCGATGTCGACAAACTGCCTGCCGCCGGTGCGCCGATCCCCAACGATGCCAACCATTTGCACTTCGGCAAGGCGCAGACCCAGGCTGAAGTCAAGCTGACGCCGGGCAAGCACACCTTGCAGCTGGAACTGGGCGATAGCGGTCACATGCCGTTCGATCCGCCGATCGTGTCGGAAAAAATCACCGTCAACGTTAAGTAGCGTTAGTCGCGCCCATGAAAAAGGAGACCCGAAGGTCTCCTTTTTTTGTCACTCAAGTCACTATCAGAACAACACGCGGCAACGAATGGTGCCGTTGATGTGCTGCAGCTTCTCTTGCGCCATTTCCGAGTACTCGGCGTCGACGTCGATCACGACGTAGCCGACTTTCTCGTTGGTCTGCAGGAACTGACCGGAAATGTTGATGCCGTTTTCGGCGAAGACCTTGTTGATCTCGCTCATCACACCCGGAATGTTCTCGTGGATGTGCAGCAGACGGTGCTTGCCAGGGTGAGCCGGCAGGGCCACTTCCGGGAAGTTCACCGACGATACCGAGGTACCGTTGTCGCTGTACTTGACCAGTTTTTCTGCCACTTCCAGACCGATGTTGGCTTGCGCTTCAGCGGTGGAACCGCCGATGTGCGGGGTCAGGATCACGTTGTCCAGGCCACGCAGCGGGCTTTCGAACTCTTCTTCGTTGGAGCGTGGCTCCACCGGGAATACGTCGATGGCAGCGCCGATCAGGTGCTTGTCCTTGATCGCGTCCGCCAGCGCTTGCAGTTCAACTACAGTGCCGCGAGCCGCGTTGATCAGGATGCCGCCCTTCTTGATCGCACGGATTTCTTTCTCGCCGATCATCCACTGGGTCGCAGCGGTTTCCGGAACGTGCAGGGTGACGATGTCGGACATGCCCAGCAGCTCGGTCAGGTTACCGACCTGAGTGGCGTTGCCCAAAGGCAGCTTGGTCACGGTGTCGTAGAAGTACACCTGCATGCCCAGGCCTTCCGCCAGAACCGACAGTTGAGTACCGATCGAGCCATAACCGACGATGCCGAGCTTCTTGCCACGGATCTCGAAGGAGTTGGCCGCGCTCTTGATCCAGCCGCCACGGTGGCAGGAAGCGTTCTTCTCTGGGATGCCGCGCAGCAACAGGATCGCTTCGGCCAGCACCAGCTCGGCAACGGAGCGAGTGTTGGAGTACGGAGCGTTGAACACTGCGATGCCGCGTTCGCGGGCAGCATTAAGGTCAACCTGGTTGGTGCCGATGCAGAAACAGCCGACAGCGACCAGTTTCTTCGCGTGATCGAAGATTTCTTCGGTCAGTTGAGTGCGCGAGCGAATGCCGATGAAGTGCGCATCAGCGATCTTTTCCTTCAGCTGGGCTTCCGGCAGAGAACCTGTGAGGTACTCGATGCTGGTGTAGCCCGCCGACTTGAGGACGTCGACAGCCGATTGGTGGACGCCTTCGAGAAGAAGGAACTTGATCTTGCTCTTATCGAGAGAAGTCTTGCTCATCTGCGTAAACCTGTATCCCGGAGAAAAATGGCAGGAAATAGCCAGCAGACGCTGACCCGGACGGCAGGAAAGCCGTCGCCACAGAATAGCCGTTGGGCACTATCCTGCGGGGTCGGTATGCTAGCATATGCACCCCGCTAAACACTCATTCCTGCGACGTGAAGCGTTCTCAGGATGACCATGAATTGTTCGAGAGTTCTGTCGATGACCAATCCTGCCCTGATTGAAGAGCTGAAGACCCTGGTTGAGCCTGGCAAGGTGCTGACCGATGCCGACTCCCTGAATGCTTACGGTAAGGATTGGACCAAGCATTTCGCCCCGGCCCCGACCGCCATCGTGTTCCCCAAGACCACCGAGCAGGTCCAGGCCATTGTCCGTTGGGCCAATGAGCACAAAGTTGCGCTGGTGCCGTCGGGCGGTCGCACCGGGCTGTCCGCCGCTGCCGTGGCCGCCAATGGCGAAGTCGTTGTGTCCTTCGACTACATGAACCAGATCCTCGATGTGAACATGACCGACCGCACCGCGGTCTGCCAGCCGGGCGTGGTCACCGAACACCTGCAGAACGTCGCCGAAGATAAAGGCCTGTACTACCCGGTGGATTTCGCTTCGGCAGGTTCGAGCCAGATTGGCGGCAATATCGGCACCAATGCCGGCGGGATCAAGGTTATTCGCTACGGCATGACCCGTAACTGGGTCGCGGGCATGAAAGTGGTCACCGGCAAAGGTGATCTGCTGGAACTGAACAAAGACCTGATCAAGAACGCCACCGGTTACGACCTGCGCCAGCTGTTCATCGGCGCTGAAGGCACCCTCGGTTTCGTGGTCGAAGCCACCATGCGTCTGGACCGCGCGCCGAAAAACCTCACCGCCATGGTCCTCGGCACGGCCGATTTCGACTCGATCATGCCGGTGCTGCACGCGTTCCAGAGCAAGCTCGACCTGACCGCCTTCGAATTCTTCTCCGATAAAGCGTTGGCCAAGGTCATGGGCCGGGGTGACGTACCGGCGCCTTTCGAAACAGATTGCCCGTTCTACGCGCTGCTGGAATTCGAAGCGACCACCGAAGAAGTGGCCAACCACGCCCTGGAAACCTTCGAGCACTGCGTTGAGCAGGGCTGGGTGCTGGACGGCGTGATGAGCCAGAGCGAAACCCAGCTGCAGAACCTCTGGAAGCTGCGCGAATACATCTCCGAGACCATTTCCCACTGGACGCCGTACAAGAACGACATTTCGGTCACTGTGTCGAAAGTCCCGGCATTTCTGAAGGAAATCGACGCGATCGTCGGCGAACACTACCCGGATTTCGAAATCGTCTGGTTCGGCCACATCGGTGACGGCAACCTGCACTTGAACATCCTCAAGCCGGAAAACCTGAGCAAGGATGAGTTCTTCGCCAAGTGCGCGACCGTCAACAAGTGGGTGTTCGAAACCGTCGAGAAGTACAACGGTTCGATTTCCGCCGAACACGGCGTGGGCATGACCAAGCGTGATTACTTGACTTACAGCCGCTCGCCGGTCGAGATCGAGTACATGAAAGCGGTCAAAGCGGTGTTCGATCCGAACGGCATCATGAACCCGGGCAAGATCTTCGCTGTTTGATTTTCGAACGTTAAGAGCACGAAACAGGAGTCGGTAATGAGCTATCAGCACCAGTATGTCGACGGTACGCGTATTCACTTCCCACTGGGGAAAGTGGTGTGCATTGGCCGTAACTACGCCGAACACGCCAAGGAACTGGACAACCCGGTGCCTACAGAACCGCTGCTGTTCATTAAGCCGGGCAGTTGCGTCGTGCCGCTGGAGGGTGGTTTCAGCATTCCGACCGAACGTGGCTCGGTGCATTACGAAGCGGAAATCGCGGTGTTGATCGGCAAACCTTTGTCGACCAAACCGAGCCGTGAAGAAGTGCTCGATGCCATCTCCGGCTTCGCCCCGGCCCTGGACCTGACCCTGCGCGACAAGCAGGCCGAGCTGAAAGCCAAGGGCCTGCCGTGGGAAATCGCCAAGTCCTTTGACGGTGCGGCGGTGATTGCGCCATTCGTGTCCGGCAGCACATTCGCTGACCTGACCGACATCGGCATCCGCCTGACCATCAACGGCGAAGTGCGCCAGGATGGCAACAGCAGCGCAATGCTCAACCCGATCGTGCCGATGATCCAGCACATGGCCGGCTGCTTCTCGCTGCAGGCCGGTGATGTGATCCTGACGGGTACGCCAGTTGGCGTCGGCCCGCTGAATGTCGGTGACGAACTGGTGCTGGAATTGCCAGGCGCCAGCAGCTTCACCAGCAGCGTGCGCTAGTCAGATCACCGCTGAACCCTGTGGGAGCGAGCCTGCTCGCGATAGCGGTCTGTCATTCGACATCATTGTTGAATGTGCTGGCCTCATCGCGAGCAGGCTCGCTCCCACATTTGGTTTCTGTGATGGGCAATGGAAGGGCAATCCCGCCATTTCCCGTTTTTTTCACATTCCGTCCGGATAATTCCGGGACTTGCGGCGTCTTGGCCGGTCCCAATTGTGCTATTACCCTTAGCCTGAATTTCTGGAACGCATCCCTCAATGGTCACCCAACAACCACTGCCCAAGCTTAAAACTGCCCGCCGCTCGCGCTTTGTCATGCGTTGGTATTCCTGGCTTTTGCTGGTGGCAGCCATCGCGTACGGCGTTGCGTTTGCCATGCATTGGGATGACCGTGGCGTGCTCTGGTTGCGCGAGCGTTTCGAAAGTCCCGCCGAACGTCAGCAGAGCATCTGGCTGCCGGATTACCGGGCAGTGATCGATGCCAAGGTGCTGCCGGGCATGGAGAAGGACGAAGCGTCGGACCTGGCGTACGACCCTCAAACCAAAACCCTGTTCTCGGTCATGGGCAAGAACCCGTTCCTCGTCGAGCTGACACTGCAGGGCGACGTGCTGCGCAAAATGCCGCTGGTGGGCTGGAGCAATCCTGAAGGCGTGACCGTGATGGGCAACGGTCTGCTGGCCATCGTTGATGAGCGCGACCACATGCTCTCCATCGTCAAGGTTGACGCCAACACCCGCGAGCTGAACATCGCCAACTTTGCGAAATACGACCTCGGCCCTTCGAAAGACCAGAACAAGGCGTTCGAAGCCATTGTCTGGGATTCGCGCAATCAGCAAATGTTGCTGGGTGAAGAGCGTCCACCGGCGTTGTCCTCCTGGAAAAGCAACGATGGCCAGACACTCACCGGCGACAAGCAAAAACTCACCAGTGATGCACTGGACATCCGCAACCTCTCGGCCCTGGCCATCGACCCGCGCACTGGCCACACCCTGGTGCTGTCTGCCGACTCCCACTTATTGCTGGAGCTGGACGAGAAAGGCGAGCAGGTCAGCTTCATGACCTTGCTGGGCGGCTTCAATGGTTTGAAGAAAACCATTCCTCGCGCTGAAGGCGTGACCATGGACGAGGCGGGCACGCTGTACCTGGTGAGCGAGCCGAACCTGTTCTACCGCTTCGAAAAGCAGAAATAAGCCCGCCGTGAGGGTGGCGCGCGGTCGCCTGTTGGGGTACACCTGCGGGACCGCGGCCACTGGCCATTAAGCTTCAATTCAGACTGCCGTGGTATTTCATCCGCCCGTCCTGATTCCGAACTTGCCCGAATGCGCCGACTTGCCCGCCCCAAACCCCTGATTCTGATCCTGTCGGTCATTGCGTTGATCGCGCTGGTTGCGGTCGGCCAGAACCTGCGCCTGTTCGAGCGCGCCTGGTTCAACCTGCACGCCCTTTGGCAGCCAGAGAACGGTCAGTCCATCGCTCTGGATCAGTACCAGGTAGCGGTCGAGGCGCGAGTCATTGTTGGGCTGGACAACGATGTTTCGGCGCTGACCTTCGATCCGGTGCGCAAAAGCCTGTTCACCGTCACCAACAAAAACTCAGAGCTGATCGAACTGTCGCTGGACGGCCAAATTGTTCGACGCATTGCGTTGATCGGGTTTGGCGATCCGGAAGCCGTGGAATTCATCAGCGCCGATACGTACGTGATCACTGACGAACGTCAGCAGCGGCTGATCAAGATTCATCTGGAGAACGACACAACGTTCCTTGATGCAGCGGATGCCGAGCAGATGACCCTTGGCGTGCACATGAGCGGCAACAAGGGCTTCGAAGGCCTGGCTTACGACTCGGTGGGCAAGCGGTTGTTTGTCGCCAAGGAGCGCGACCCGATGCTGATCTACGAAGTGCAGGGCTTTCCCCATTACAACCCGGAAAAATCCTACGCGGTGCACGTCGTGAACAACCCCAAGCGCGATGCCGGGATGTTCGTGACGGACCTGTCGAGCCTGCAATACGACGAGCGCAGCGGCCATCTGTTGGCGTTGTCGGATGAGTCGCGGCTGATTCTGGAACTCGATGTGGACGGGCGGCCGCTGAGTACCCTGTCATTGAGCAAAGGGCGTCAGGGGTTGCAGAAGACGGTGCCCCAAGCGGAAGGGATCGCCATGGATGACGACGGTACGATGTACCTGGTGAGCGAGCCGAACCTGTTCTACGTCTTCAAAAAACCGGTACAACCCTGACCAACACCCCAAATCTACTGTGGGAGCGGGCTTGCTCGCGATGAGGCCGTGTCAGTCGATCGAGATGTTGACTGAAAGACCGCTATCGCGAGCAGGCTCGCTCCCACATGATTTATCTGCGTGTCGAATTACTTCGCGCGCAGGGTTTTCACGCCTTCGCTGGTACCCAGCAGCAGCAAATCCGCCGGACGTGCCGCGAACAAACCGTTGGTGACCACGCCGACGATCGCATTGATCTGCGTCTCCAGCTCCACCGGGTTGGTGATCTGCATGTTGAACACGTCGAGGATGATGTTGCCGTTGTCGGTCAGCACGCCTTCGCGGTAGACCGGGTCGCCGCCGAGCTTCACCAGCTCGCGGGCCACGTGGCTGCGGGCCATCGGGATCACTTCCACCGGCAGCGGGAACGCACCGAGCACTGGCACCAGTTTGCTGGCGTCGGCGATGCAGATGAAGGTCTTGGCCACAGCCGCGACAATCTTCTCGCGGGTCAGGGCTGCGCCGCCGCCCTTGATCAGGTTCAGGTGCTCGTCGCTTTCATCGGCGCCGTCGACGTAGAACTCCAGGTCGCTGACCGTGTTCAGCTCATACACCGGAATGCCGTGGCCCTTGAGGCGGGCAGCGGTGGCTTCAGAACTGGCGACCGCGCCGTCGAACGCGCCTTTGTGCTTGGCCAGTGCGTCGATGAAGCAGTTGGCGGTGGAGCCGGTGCCGACCCCGACGATGCTCTTGTCGTCGAGTTTCGGGAGGATGAAGTCGACGGCGGCCTGAGCCACTGCCTGTTTGAGTTGATCCTGGGTCATGCGGGCTCCGAAGCGGGCAAGGGAAGAACGGAAAGGCCGGCATTATAGCCCCATGCCGGGCTAAAACCTCCTGTGGCGAGGGGATTCATCCCCGTTCGGCGGCGCAGCCGTCGTAAAACCTGAGAGTGCGGTGTATCTGGGGGAATGCTGGGGAGCGCTTCGCACTCCAACGGGGATAAATCCCCTCGCCACAATGGATCTGCGGTGTTTGCGAAGGCTAAAACCTCTTGATTCGTGTGGTCGCCCAGCCGAAAGCCGGGTTAGACTCCTTGGCCCTGCCCAACCCGCTCAGTGATGCTTTCCGATGCTCGAACAGTACGTCAAAAAGATCCTCACCTCGCGCGTTTATGACGTTGCCGTAGAAACCCCATTGCAGACTGCCCGCCAGCTCTCCGAGCGGCTGGGCAACAGTATTTGGCTCAAGCGCGAAGACTTGCAGCCGGTGTTCTCGTTCAAGATTCGTGGCGCCTATAACAAGCTCACGCAGCTTTCCGATGAAGAGCGCGCTCGTGGCGTGGTCACTGCTTCCGCGGGCAACCATGCCCAAGGCCTGGCCCTGGCGGCGAAAGTGTTGGGCGTGAAAGCGACCATCGTGATGCCCAAGACCACCCCGGAAATCAAAGTCGAAGGCGTGCGTTCACGCGGCGGCAAAGTGGTGCTGCACGGGGATTCGTTCCCGGAAGCCCTGGCCTACTCGCTGAAACTGGTCGACGAAAAAGGCTACGTCTACATCCACCCTTACGACGATCCCCACACCATTGCCGGGCAGGGCACGGTGGCGATGGAGATCCTGCGCCAGCACCCTGGCCGTCTGGACGCGATCTTCGTCCCGGTGGGTGGTGGCGGATTGATCGCCGGGATCGCGGCGTACGTGAAGTACCTGCGGCCTGAAATCAAAATCATCGGCGTCGAGCCGGACGACTCCAACTGCCTGCAAGCCGCCATGGCCGCTGGCGAGCGTGTGATCCTGCCGACCGTGGGCCTCTTCGCCGACGGCGTCGCCGTGGCGCAGATTGGTCAGCACACGTTCGACATCTGCAAAGATTATGTCGATGAAGTGATCACCGTCAGTACCGATGAAATCTGCGCGGCGATCAAGGACATCTACGACGATACCCGCTCGATCACCGAACCTGCCGGCGCCTTGGGCGTGGCCGGGATCAAGAAGTACGTCGAGCAACGCGGCGTCACCGGGCATACCTTCGTGGCCATCGACTCTGGCGCCAACGTCAACTTCGACCGCCTGCGCCACGTCGCCGAACGTGCTGAACTGGGCGAGGGCCGCGAAGCGATTATCGCCGTGACCATCCCCGAGAAACCGGGCAGCTTCAAGGCGTTCTGCGAAGCCATCGGCAAGCGCCAGATCACAGAATTTAACTACCGCTACAACACCGGCAACGAGGCGCACATCTTTGTCGGCGTGCAGACACACCCGGAAAACGATCCGCGCAGTGCGCTGCTTGCCAGCCTGACGGAGCAGGGTTTTCCGGTGCTCGACCTGACCGACAACGAGTTGGCCAAGTTGCACATCCGTCACATGGTTGGCGGACGTGCGGCGCATGTGGTGGATGAAGTGATTCTGCGCTTTGAATTCCCGGAGCGTCCGGGCGCGCTGTTCAACTTCCTCAACAAGCTCGGTGGGCGCTGGAACATCTCGATGTTCCATTACCGCAACCATGGCGCAGCGGATGGTCGTGTGGTCGCGGGCCTGCAAGTGCCTCACGATGAACGCCATCTGGTGCCCGCAGCGCTGGAAGAAATCGGCTACCCGTACTGGGACGAAAGCGACAACCCGGCCTATCAGCTGTTTCTCGGCTGAGCGGCTACGCTGATGGCCAGGCTATAAGGAAATCGAACAATGGAAACGTTAACCGCCCTGAAAGTCGCTCATATGGTGGCGACGGTGTTGCTGCTGGTCAGCGCACTGGGTCTGGCGATCTGGGTGTGGCGTACGCGCCGTAACGGCGACGCAACGGCTCATGCGCGCACATTGCAGCGGCCGCGAGTATTTATCTGGCTGGTGATGGGGCTGGCCCTGCTGAGCATGCCGTTTACCGGCTGGTGGATGGTGCATCTGGTGGGCTGGCCGCTGGGGCAGATCTGGTTGTTGGCTTCCAGTGTGCTTTACACCGTCGCGGCGTTGGGCTGGTTCTGGTTGCTGGTGCGGCTGAACAAACTGCGCACTGTTCCGAGTGGCAGCGGCAAGCTCACTTTCGCCATCGCACTGTTCAGCTTCGTCTGTTTTATCGCGATCGCGGGGTTGATGGGCGCCAAGCCGGTTTAAGGTTTAAATCGAGTCGCCCCAATCGCGAGCAGGCTCACTCCCACATTGGATTTGTGATCGACGCAAATCCCTGTGGGAGCGAGCCTGCTCGCGATGGCGATATCAGTCGCGCAGAGTAATCACCGGCCAACCACGCTTCTCGGCTTCAGCACGCAGATTCGGGTCCGGGTCGACGGCGATCGGATTCGTTACCTGCTCAAGCAGCGCCAAATCATTCATCGAGTCGCTGTAGAAGTAACTGTCTGCCAGCGAATGCCCGGTCTCTTCCAGCCAGCGACTCAGCCTTGTGACCTTGCCTTCCCGGAAGCACGGAACATCAGTGCTGCGCCCGGTGTAGCGGCCATCAACCATTTCACATTCCGTGGCGATCAGGGTTTCGACGCCCAGACGCTGGGCAATCGGCCCGGTAACAAAACGGTTGGTCGCGGTGATGATCACCAACTTGTCACCCGCCTCGCGGTGCTTGGCCAGCAGTTCGAGACCCTTGGGCAACACAATCGGCTCAATGCAATCGCGCATGTAATCCAGATGCCATTGATCCAGCGTGGCCATCTCGGTGCGGCCGAGCACTTCCAGGCAGAAGTTCAGGTAGGCATCGTTATCCAGTTTGCCGGCCAGGTAATCCTGATAGAACTCGTCGTTGCGTGCCTTGTAGGCGACGGCGTCGAGGAAGCCGCGTTCGCACAGGTAATCGCCCCAAGCGTGGTCGCTGTCACCGCCCAAGAGCGTGTTGTCCAAGTCGAATAAAGCCAGCCGCATTGCAGTTACTCGCTGAAAAGTCTGTAGAAAGGCGTTCAGAATACGGACTTTTCACAAGAGTGCACATAAGGTAGGCCGGCTCGTTGCTGCTATCACAACCTTTGTGGAACAATGCGGCGACATGCGTTTGCGAGGTTGTTGCCGTGATCGACCCCGATGGTTTCCGCCCCAATGTCGGGATCATTCTCACGAATGATGCCGGACAGGTGCTATGGGCTCGCCGTATCAATCAAGATGCCTGGCAGTTTCCACAGGGCGGGATCAACCCCCAGGAGACGCCGGAAGACGCCTTGTACCGCGAGTTGAACGAAGAAGTGGGGCTTGAGCGCGAAGATGTTGAAATTCTCGCCTGCACCCGGGGCTGGTTGCGCTATCGTTTGCCGCAACGTCTGGTCCGCACGCACAGCCAACCGCTGTGCATCGGCCAGAAACAGAAATGGTTTCTCCTGCGCCTGGTCTCCAACGAGCAGCGGGTGCGGATGGATTTGACCGGTAAACCGGAATTCGATGGCTGGCGCTGGGTCAGCTATTGGTATCCGTTGGGCCAGGTGGTGACATTCAAGCGCGAAGTGTATCGACGCGCTCTCAAAGAGCTTGCCCCGCGCCTTTTATCGCGCGACTGACGACGGAGTTCGACCCCGAGCCATGCTCAATACGCTGCGCAAGATCGTCCAGGAAGTTAACTCCGCCAAGGATCTCAAGGCGGCGTTGGGGATTATTGTGTTGCGCGTCAAAGAGGCCATGGGCAGCCAGGTCTGCTCGGTCTACTTGCTTGACCCTGAAACCAACCGTTTCGTGCTGATGGCCACCGAGGGCTTGAACAAGCGCTCGATCGGCAAAGTCAGCATGGCACCCAACGAAGGTCTGGTTGGCCTGGTCGGCACGCGTGAAGAACCCCTGAACCTCGAAAACGCCGCGGATCACCCGCGCTACCGTTACTTCGCCGAGACCGGTGAAGAACGCTACGCCTCGTTCCTCGGGGCGCCGATCATTCACCACCGCCGCGTCGTCGGCGTGTTGGTCATTCAGCAAAAGGAACGTCGCCAGTTCGACGAAGGTGAAGAAGCCTTCCTCGTGACCATGAGCGCGCAGCTTGCCGGCGTTATCGCCCACGCCGAAGCCACCGGTTCGATCCGCGGGCTGGGCCGTCAGGGCAAGGGCATCCAGGAAGCCAAGTTCATCGGCGTACCGGGTTCGCCGGGTGCGGCGGTCGGTACCGCGGTGGTCATGCTGCCGCCGGCCGATCTGGACGTGGTGCCGGACAAGACCATCACCGACATCGCCGCCGAACTCGCGCTGTTCAAGACTGCCATCGAAGGCGTGCGCGCCGACATGCGCGCCTTGTCCGCCAAACTGGCGAACCAGTTGCGCCCGGAAGAGCGCGCGCTGTTCGATGTTTACCTGATGATGCTCGACGATGCCTCGCTCGGCAGCGAAATCACCACCGTGATCAAGACTGGCCAGTGGGCCCAGGGCGCGTTGCGTCAGGTGGTTGCCGAGCACGTCAACCGTTTCGAATTGATGGACGACGCCTACCTGCGTGAGCGCGCCTCGGACGTCAAGGACCTCGGTCGACGTTTGCTGGCTTACTTGCAGGAAGAGCGTCAACAGACCCTGGTCTACCCCGACAACACCATTCTGATCAGCGAAGAACTGACGCCGGCAATGCTCGGCGAGGTGCCGGAAGGCAAGCTGGTCGGTCTGGTGTCAGTACTCGGTTCCGGCAACTCCCACGTGGCGATCCTGGCGCGCGCCATGGGTATCCCGACGGTGATGGGCTTGGTCGACTTGCCGTATTCCAAGGTCGACGGCATCCAGATGATCGTCGACGGCTACCACGGCGAGGTCTACACCAACCCCAGCGAAGTGCTGCGCAAGCAGTTCGCCGAAGTGGTCGAGGAAGAGAAACAACTGGCCCTCGGGCTGGATGCACTGCGGGACTTGCCGTGCGTGACCGTCGATGGCCACCGCATGCCGCTGTGGGTCAACACCGGCCTGCTGGCGGATGTAGCGCGAGCGCAGAAGCGTGGGGCTGAAGGCGTCGGTCTGTACCGCACCGAAGTGCCGTTCATGATCAATCAGAGGTTCCCAAGCGAAAAGGAGCAACTGGCGATTTATCGCGAGCAACTCGCTGCATTCCACCCGCAACCGGTGACCATGCGCAGCCTGGACATCGGCGGCGACAAGTCGCTGTCGTACTTCCCGATCAAGGAAGACAACCCGTTCCTCGGCTGGCGCGGCATTCGCGTCACGCTCGACCACCCGGAAATCTTCCTGGTGCAGACCCGCGCCATGCTCAAGGCCAGCGAAGGCTTGAACAACCTGCGGATTCTGCTGCCGATGATCTCCGGCACCCACGAGCTGGAAGAAGCCCTGCACCTGATTCACCGGGCCTGGGGCGAAGTCCGCGACGAAGGCTGCGACGTGCCTATGCCGCCGATCGGCGTGATGATCGAAATTCCGGCGGCGGTTTATCAGACCAAGGAACTGGCGCGGCAAGTGGACTTCCTGTCGGTCGGTTCCAACGACCTGACCCAGTACCTGTTGGCGGTGGACCGAAACAACCCGCGGGTAGCCGACCTCTACGACTACCTGCACCCAGCGGTGCTGCAAGCCCTTCAGAGCGTGGTGCGTGACGCTCATGCCGAAGGCAAGCCAGTGAGTATCTGCGGCGAGATGGCCGGTGACCCGGCGGCGGCAGTGCTGTTGATGGCGATGGGCTTCGACAGCCTGTCGATGAACGCCACCAACTTGCCGAAAGTGAAGTGGATGTTGCGTCAGATCAACCTGAGCAAGGCCAAGGAATTGCTCGCGGAGTTGATGACCATCGACAACCCGCAAGTTATCCACAGCTCGCTGCAACTGGCGCTGAAGAACCTAGGGTTGGCGCGGATGATTAATCCGGCTTCGGCCAAGACCCTCTAAACCTGGTGCGACTCTAAAATCGACCCCTCACCCCAGCCCTCTCCCCATGGGGGAGAGGGGGAAAGGGAGCCGATCTCCATGCTGTTCAAACCCTGAGTTCGACTCGATTTCCTCGGTCGCAAAATATCAAAAAAACAACTCGGTCAGTCCCCTCTACCCCCTGGGGCGGTCCGACGTTTCGGGAGGGTTAGGGTGAGGGGTGGTTCTAACTGACACCTCACAATCTAAACCCGCACCTCTACCTCCCCCAAATGCCCGCCATACGGCCCAAAACTCCGCTCCACCATCCACCGCGTCCCATCCGCCTGAACAATCAACGCCGTACTCGCTCGCGTCCCATAAGTCGGACTGGCAATAAACACACTCGACAGCAACGTCTCGGTGGCCAACCCGACTCCGGTATCCGGCAGTTCGGCAAAGGGTGCCGTCTGCGGATCATTCAGCAACGCCAATAAAGCCTGGGGTTGCGGATCGTCCAGCACTTCCTCCAGCGCTGCCCGCGCTTTGAGCAGTTTCGGCCACGGCGTATCCAGCCCGGCGTTCGACAACCCATAAACCCCCGGTGGCAGCATCACCGCCTCAGTCTCTCGGGCATTGAAGTGCCACAGTTCGTTGGCATTGCCGACCAGCAGGTTAAATCCGGCATATTCCAGTGAACGTCCGACAACGTCCGTCAAGTAGTCATCTATCGACATGTCGCCGGTCAGGAATCGCGCGACCAGTTCACCTCGCGATTTGCGCGCGGGCGGCTGATGCGGATCGCGGATATTGGTCAGCGCGGCGAAGCGTCCATTGGCGCCAACACCGAGCCAGGTGCCTCCCGCCTCCAGATCGCGACCGGCATGCACGTGCGGTGCTTCGGGCCATTGCGCCAGCGGCAGGCTGGGCCGGGCATAGAATTCGTCGCGGTTGGCCGCCACGATCAGCGGCTGGGCGTGACCCGGTCGCCAAGCGAAAACAATCAGGCACATAAGGCAGTCCTTGTGTGTTTTCTGCCCACTCTACTCAGTCATCGTGTGGGTATCCATCGCCATCCAGTGGAGCTTGAGGCCATGCATCCGTTACCATGCCGCTCTCATTTGGGGATGCGCATGGAATTTCTGCTCTATCTGGCGCTCGGCGCCTGTGCAGGTGTGCTGGCCGGGCTGTTCGGGGTCGGCGGCGGGATCATTATCGTTCCGGTGCTGGTCTACAGTTTCAAGCTGCAAGGGTTCGATCCGTCGATCCTCACGCACCTGGCGGTCGGCACGTCCCTGGCGACAATCATATTTACCTCGGTCAATGCGATCCGCGAGCATCACCGCCGCGGTGCCGTACGTTGGCCGATTTTTGCCTGGATGACCCTCGGTATTCTCATCGGCGCCGGTTTCGGCGCGCTGACGGCTGAAGCGATTTCCGGGCCCAACCTGCAGAAAATCATTGGCGTTTTCGCCCTGGTCATCGCTGCGCAACTGGCACTGGATTTCAAACCCAAGGCCAGTCGAACGGTGCCGGGTAAAGTCGGTCTGACCGTGGCCGGCAGTGTGATTGGCTGGGCGTCAGCGATTTTCGGGATTGGTGGCGGCTCGCTGACGGTGCCGTTCCTGACCTGGCGCAGCGTACCGATGCAGCAAGCCGTGGCGACTTCATCCGCCTGCGGCCTGCCGATTGCGTTGTCCAGTGCATTATTTTTCATGATTCTGGGCTGGCACGATCCATTGTTGCCGGCCCATAGTCTCGGTTTTGTTTATTTGCCGGCGCTGCTGGGGATTGCCCTGACCAGCATGTTCTTCGCCCGACTCGGCGCACGACTGGCTCACAGCCTGTCGCCGAGGTTGCTGAAAAGACTGTTCGCCGCTTTGCTGTTCTGCGTCGGCCTGAATTTCCTGCTCTGACGCAGCGCAATCCTGGCTTAATCCTGGCGTGACAGCGTCGCCCGGGAATTTTAAAGGTTTCAACTCTAACGAGGAGTCGCAATGCTGCCTTACCCGCAGATCGACCCGGTGGCATTGGCCATCGGTCCGCTGAAAATCCACTGGTACGGCTTGATGTACCTGATCGGCATCGGCGGCGCCTGGCTGCTGGCGTCGCGCCGGTTGAACCGCTTCGACCCGACCTGGAGTAAAGAGAAACTCTCCGACATGGTGTTCTGGATGTCGATGGGCGTCATTGTCGGCGGCCGCTTGGGCTATGTGCTGTTCTACGATCTGAGTGCTTACATCGCCAACCCGTTGTTGATCTTTGAAGTGTGGAAGGGCGGCATGTCGTTCCACGGCGGATTTATCGGCGTGATGCTGGCCGCGTTGTGGTTCGGTAAAAAGAACGGCAAGTCGTTCTTCCAGCTGATGGACTTCGTCGCACCGATGGTGCCGATCGGTCTGGGCGCCGGACGTATCGGCAACTTCATCAACGCCGAGTTGTGGGGCAAGGCCACCGATGTGCCGTGGGCGATGGTCTTCCCGACCGATCCGGCGCAACTGGCGCGCCACCCGTCGCAGCTCTATCAGTTCGCCCTCGAAGGCGTGGCGCTGTTCGCCATTCTCTGGTTGTTCTCGCGCAAGCCGCGGCCGACCATGGCGGTGTCCGGGATGTTCGCGCTGTTCTATGGCATCTTCCGTTTCATCGTCGAATTCGTCCGCGTACCGGATGCGCAACTGGGCTATCTGGCCTGGAACTGGCTGACCATGGGTCAGGTGCTGTGCGTACCGATGATCGTCGGCGGTCTGTACCTGATCTGGCTGGCGTATCACCGTGCACCGGCGGCTCCAGCGGCGGCTGTATAAATTCGAACCCCGGGGCGACGGTCCCGGGTTCAAGGACACAGGTAACTCATGAAGCAATATCTCGAACTGGTCGCCCACGTCATCAAGAACGGCACCAAACAGGCCAACCGCACCGGCGTGAACACCATCAGCTTCCCTGGCGCGATGCTGCGTTATGACCTGAAGGAAGGTTTCCCGGCGATCACCACCCGCAAAATGGCCTTCAAATCGGCTATCGGCGAGATGTGCGGTTTTCTGCGCGGGGTGAACAATGCCGCCGAGTTCCGTGCGCTGGGCTGCAAGGTCTGGGATCAGAACGCCAACGAAAACGCCCAGTGGTTGGCCAACCCGTTCCGTCAGGGCGAGGACGACCTCGGCGAGATCTACGGCGTGCAATGGCGCAAATGGCCGGCATACAAGCAGATCCCGGTCAGCAACCAGGCCGCCATCGAGCAGACCCTGAATCAGGGCTACCGCCAGATCGCCGAAGGCGAAGAAGACGGCCAGGCTTACGTGGTGCTGTACAAGGCGATCGACCAGATCCGCCAGTGTGTCGACACCATCATCAAAGACCCGGGCAGCCGCCGCATCCTGTTCCACGGCTGGAACGTGGCCCAACTTGATGAAATGGCCTTGCCGCCGTGCCACTTGCTGTACCAGTTCCACCCGAATGTGGAGACCAAAGAGATCTCTTTGACTCTGTACATCCGCTCCAATGATTTGGGCCTGGGCACGCCGTTCAACCTCACCGAAGGCGCCGCGCTGCTGAGCTTGATCGGTCGCCTGACCGGCTACACGCCGCGCTGGTTCACCTATTTCATTGGTGATGCCCACGTTTATGAAAACCATTTGGACATGCTCAATGAACAGCTCAAGCGCGAGCCGTTCCCGATGCCAAAACTGGTGATCAGCGACCGTGTGCCTGAGTTTGCCAAGACCGGTGTTTATCAGCCGGAGTGGCTGGAGTTGATCGAACCGAGCGATTTTTCGCTGGAAGGCTACGAGCACCACGCCCCAATGACCGCACCGATGGCGGTCTAAAGAACTACCGCAGACCCTGTAGGAGCCGAGCTTGCTCGCGATGGCGGCAGCACATTCAACATTGATGTGTCTGACTAACCGCTATCGCGAGCAAGCTCGGCTCCTACAGGGTTTTGTGGTGTGCTTAATGCCCGTGGCTGCGGCCAACATGGGAATGCTCAACCTCCGTCGCCACAACCCCGCCACTGACCTCCAGCCGCTGCAAAATCCCGCACTGATCGATATCCGGCCCTTCGCTGCAACGTTGGCGCAGGTCGAGCAGCTGTGTCTGCAATGCCATCAACCCGTCAATCCGCGCCTTCACGTGATGAATGTGTTCGTCGATCAGCGCATTCACGCTTTCACACTGATCCTGCGGGCTGTCGCGCAGGGCCAGCAGGCTGCGGATTTCTTCCAGCGTCATGTCGAGGGTGCGGCAGTTGCGGATGAAAGTCAGGCGCTCGGCGTGGGCCTGGGTGTAGACGCGGTAGTTGCCGTCGCTGCGGGCCGGCTCCGGCAGCAGGTTTTCGCGTTCGTAGTAGCGAATGGTTTCCACGGCGCAGTCGGTGAGTTTGGCCAGTTCTCCGATCTTCATGACGACAATCTCCAAAAGGATGCTTGACCCTATAGTGGCTACAGGGTCTTTACTTGGCAACAGGCACCTTTCCGGACGCGACCCAATGAGCGATTCCCTTCACACGCACAAACCCGAGGCTGATCACGATCACGATCACGATCACGATCACAGCCACAAGCTGCAGCCTGTACAGAAGCATGAGCATGGCGGCCACGGGGATTCCTGCTGTTCCGCCAAAGTGGCTGCACCGTCGCTGATCAAGTTGAGTGAAACCACAACGGCTGGCGCGCGACTGAGCAATTTCCGCATCGACGCCATGGATTGCCCGACCGAGCAGACGCTGATCGAGAACAAACTCGGCAAACTCGTGGGCGTGCAGCAACTGGAATTCAACCTGATCAACCGCGTGTTGGGTGTCACTCATGACCTGCCGAGCACTGCGCCGATCATCGACGCGATCAAGTCCCTTGGCATGCAGGCCGAGCCGCTGGAGCAGGGCGCTGAACTGCCTGCACCGGCGCCCGAGAAAAAGCCCTGGTGGCCCTTGGCGCTGTCGGGTGTTGGCGCGTTGGTCGCCGAAGTTATCCACTTCACCAGCGCTGCGCCGAACTGGGTGGTGGCGGTCATCGCGCTGATCTCGATCCTCAGCGGCGGCCTCGGCACCTATAAAAAAGGCTGGATCGCACTTAAAAACCTCAACCTGAACATCAACGCGCTGATGAGCATCGCGGTGACCGGCGCGATCCTGATCGGTCAGTGGCCCGAAGCGGCGATGGTGATGTTTCTGTTCACCGTAGCCGAGTTGATCGAGGCCAAGTCTTTGGACCGGGCACGCAACGCCATCGGTGGTCTGATGCAGATGGCCCCGGAACAGGCCACGGTGCAGCAGGCCGACGGTAGTTGGGTCTTGCAGCCGGTCAAAGCCATCGAGTTGGGGGCACGAGTGCGGGTACGTCCCGGCGAGCGGATCGGTCTGGACGGTGAAGTGGTGTCGGGCAGTTCGACCATCAATCAGGCGCCGATCACCGGTGAAAGCCTGCCGGTGGAGAAGACCATCGGCGATAAAGTCTTCGCCGGCACCATCAACCAGTCTGGCTCCCTGGAATACTCGGTAACCGCGGCGGCCAACAACTCGACCCTGGCGCGAATCATCCACGCCGTGGAACAGGCCCAGGGCGCGCGGGCGCCGACCCAGCGTTTCGTCGACAGCTTCTCGAAAATCTACACCCCGGCGGTGTTCATCCTGGCGCTCGCCGTTGCGGTAATCCCGCCGCTGTTCATGGGCGCCGTATGGTTCGACTGGATCTACCGAGCGCTGGTGTTGCTGGTGGTCGCCTGCCCATGTGCGCTGGTGATTTCCACCCCGGTGACCATCGTCAGCGGCCTCGCGGCGGCGGCGCGCAAAGGCATTCTGGTGAAGGGCGGCGTCTATCTGGAGGGCGGTTACAAGCTCGATTACCTGGCCTTGGACAAGACCGGCACGATCACGCACGGCAAACCGGTGCAGACCGATTACCTGTCGCTTGATCCGACCGCGGACGCATCAGCCCCGGCGATTGCGGCGGCGCTGGCCGGTCGCTCCGATCACCCGGTGTCCTTGGCCATTGCCAACGCGGCTGTGGATAAACAATTCGCTCCGCTGATTGTGGATAACTTTGAGGCACTGGCCGGTCGCGGAGTGCGCGGCGAAATTAACGGTCAGGTTTACCACTTGGGTAATCACCGTTTAGTGGAAGAACTGAACCTGTGCTCGCCTGCGCTGGAGGAAAAGCTGTTCGCGCTGGAGAAACAGGGCAAGTCCGTGGTGCTGCTGCTCGACAAATCCGGCCCATTGGCGCTGTTCGCTGTGGCCGACACCGTGAAAGAGTCCAGCCGCGAGGCGATCCAGCAACTGCACGAGCTGGGCATCAAAACCCTGATGCTGACCGGCGACAACGTCCACACCGCTCAGGCGATTGCCGCGCAAGTCGGCATCGACGAGGCCAAGGGCGATCTGCTGCCGACCGACAAGCTGCAAGCCATCGACGCCCTTTATGCCCGGGGCCATAACGTCGGCATGGTCGGCGACGGTATCAACGACGCTCCGGCCCTGGCGCGAGCCGAGATCGGTTTTGCCATGGCGGCGGCGGGCACCGATACCGCCATCGAGACCGCCGATGTCGCCCTGATGGACGACGATCTGCGCAAGATCCCGACCTTCATCCGGCTGTCACGGCAAACCTCAAGCATCCTCAAACAGAACATTGCCTTGGCATTGGTCATCAAAGCGATCTTTCTTGGGGTAACCTTCGCCGGGATCGCCACCATGTGGATGGCGGTGTTCGCCGACATGGGCGTGAGCCTGTTGGTGGTGTTTAACGGTTTGCGCCTGTTGCGCAAATAAGCGATGGGGGAAGGGTGTGCTGAGTGCCGAGCTGAAGGCGTTTTACATGGTTGCTCGCCTGGGCAGCATTACCCTGGCGGCGAAAAAGCTTGGCCTGAGCCAACCCACGGTGACCACGCAGATTCGCAATCTGGAAAGTCAGTACTTGGTTGAACTGTTCTACCGTGGCGGCCGCCGCCTCAGCGTCAGCGATGAAGGTGCGCGGCTGTTGCCGATGGTCAAGGTGCTGTTGCAGCAGGAAGCCGACATCGAGTTTTTCCTGCGCAACAGCGGTCAGGTCCAAGGCACGTTGCGCATCGCCGCGACTGCGCCGTATTACATCCTCGATCTGGTGAAGACCTTCCGCGAGCGCTTGCCGCAGGTGGAAGTGTCAGTGGAGATCGGCAACTCCCAGCAGGTGCTCGAAGCGCTGGAGGACTATCGGGTGGATGTCGCGGCGTCGTCGCAGTTGCTCGACGATGCACGGCTGATTCGCCGGGTACTTGGCAGCGATCCGCTGGTGCTGGCGGTGCATCGCAATCATCCGCTGGCGGTTCACGACCATGTGCCGCTCAGTGCGTTGGCCGGGCATACGTTATTGATGCGCGAATCGGGTTCGACCACTCGACGTCTGACCGAGGAATTGCTGGCCAGCGCCGGGGTGAGTTTCGGGCCGCTGCTGGAGATTGGCAGCCGTGAGTCGATCCGTGAGGCGGTGTTGCGCAACATCGGCATCAGCATCATTGCCCGGCAGGAAGTGCCGCATGATCCGCAACTGCGCGTGCTGACCATCGAGAATGCGCCGCAGATTCCCGAGTACTTGTACTGCCTCAAAGAGCGAAAAGGCGCACGGCTGCCGGCGGCGTTTCTGGGGTTGGCGCAGGAAATGGCCCCCGCGTAATGATCGTTCCCACGCTCCGCGTGGGAATGCAGCCCGGGACGCTCTGCGTCCCAAGAGCCGAACGCGGAGCGTCCGTTGAGGTATTCCCACGCAGAGCGTGGGAACGATCGGCGGTGAACCCAAATCCTCGAATACCACTATCAGCCGTTTTTGCCTCACTGCCACATGACGGACGCATTACAAACCTAGGATGGCCCTCATCTGCTTGATGAGGCCTGTCCATGAACCACTCGATCGCAACTGCCCTGACCAACCCCGGCGCGCCGATGAAAGTGCGCGGCGTGCAGAAACGCTTCGGCGCCTTCACCGCGCTGGATAACGTGTCCCTCGACGTGGCGGCCGGTGAGTTGGTGTGCCTGCTCGGTCCGTCGGGCTGCGGCAAAACCACTTTATTGCGTTGCATTGCTGGTCTTGAGAAACAGGACAGCGGCGAGTTGTACCTCGGTGATCGCGACGTTTCCCACCTTGCGCCTCAGGCTCGGGACTACGGCATTCTGTTTCAGTCCTACGCGCTGTTCCCCAATCTCACCGTCGAAGCGAACATTGCCTACGGCCTCGCCGGCAGTGGTCGCGATGAAGTGCGCAAACGTGTCGGTCAGATGCTGGAGCTGGTCGGCCTGATCGGCAGTGAGAAAAAGTACCCCGGCCAATTGTCCGGCGGCCAACAGCAGCGCGTCGCACTCGCTCGGGCATTGGCGCCGGCACCTTCGTTGCTGCTGCTGGATGAACCGATGTCGGCCCTCGACGCCCGGGTACGCGAGCATCTGTGCACCGAACTGCGCCAATTGCAGCGCAACCTCGGCATCACCACCCTGATGGTCACCCACAATCAGGACGAAGCCATGCTGATGGCCGACCGCATCGCCGTGATGAACAACGGCAAGGTCGAGCAATACGCCACCCCGCAGGAAATCTACGACCGCCCGGCCACACCGTTTGTGGCGGAGTTCGTCGGCCAGGGCAACTGGCTGCCCTTCCAGCGCAGCAGCGACAGCCACGCCCAGGTCGGCGGGATGAACATGCGCCTGGCCGCCGATTCGGGCAACGCCGCATCGGGTCGTCTGTTTTGCCGCCCGGAAGCGATCAACATCAACCCGCCCGTGCATGAAGAAAACCTGTTCCCGGCCAAGGTTCGCGAAATAACCTTTCTCGGCAACCGCTGCCGCATGAGCTTCGAACTCGATCAACTGCCGGGTCATGCATTGCTGGCGGAACTGGCGCCGGAAGCCATGCCGCGCCTTGGCGTGCAACAGATCATGGTCGCCTTGCCTCCGCGCAGCCTGCAGGTGTTTGCCTGATGAGCGCGAACCTCGCGCTGCCGATCCCGCACAAGCAGGTTCGGCAGACCTCCCGTGCCGAGATCGCCGACCGGGTGTTCGTGGTCGGCGGCAAAGTCCTGTTACTGGTGTTGCTCGGCGTTGCGGTACTGATGCCGTTGCTGGCGAT
Source organism: Pseudomonas sp. PDM10 (assembly GCF_014852295.1). Classification (NCBI taxonomy): domain Bacteria; kingdom Pseudomonadati; phylum Pseudomonadota; class Gammaproteobacteria; order Pseudomonadales; family Pseudomonadaceae; genus Pseudomonas; species Pseudomonas sp. PDM10. The sequence goes on from NZ_JACVBJ010000003.1 coordinate 479,477, forward strand.
CTTCTGGCGCGGCTTCAGCTCCGAAGCCGGGCAGGGCGGCGGTCTAGTGGCCGCCCGTGAATTGCTGACCAGTGCCAATTTCCATTGGTTGCTCGGCAATAGCCTGAAAGTTTCCCTCAGCGTGGCGGCGATTGTCGTACCGCTGGCCTACCTGTTTGCCTACGCCCTGCAACGCACCTTGATTCCGGGTAAAGGTATCTGGCGCGGCATGTCGCTGTTGCCGCTGATGGCGCCGTCGATGTTGCCGGGCATTGCGCTGGTTTATCTGTTCGGCAACCAGGGCATGTTGCGCGGTTTGCTTTCGGACAATATCTACGGCTTCTGGGGCATTGTTCTGGGCGAGGTTATCTACACCTTCCCACACGCGCTGATGATTCTGCTGTCGGCGCTGTCCCTGGCGGATGCGCGACTGTTCGATGCCGCCTCCAGCATGGGCGCCAGTCCGGCGAAGGCGTTTCGCAGCATCACGTGGCCTGCGACTCGTCAGGCTGTGTTCGCGGCGTTCTGTCTGGTGTTCACCCTGACCATCACCGACTTCGGCGTGCCCGTGGTGGTCGGTGGCGACTATCAAGTGCTGGCGCTGGAAGCCTACAAAGCCGTGGTTGGCCAGCAACAATTCGGTCGCGGCGCGTTGATCGGCATGGTCCTGCTGCTGCCGGCGCTGTTCAGCTTCGGTGTCGATGCCTGGTTGCGTCGGCGTCACGGCGACTCCATGAGCGGTCGGGCGCAGGTCTTTCAACCGGCGCCGTCGAAACTACGGGACGGTTGCTACCTGGCCATCGTGCTGCTGATCTGCGCGGTGTTGCTGCTGGTGTTCGGCATGGCGGTGTATTCGTCACTGGTGAAATTCTGGCCGTACAACCTGTCGCTGTCGCTCAATCATTACCAGTTCAACGACACCGCGGGCGGTGGCTGGCTGGCCTATGGCAACAGCGTGAAGATGGCCTTATGCACGGCGTTGATCGGCAGCGTGCTGATCTTCACCGGCGCCTACCTGATGGAAAAAACCAAGGGCCAACGAGGGCTGAATCTGACACTGCGCATGCTCAGTTTCGTACCGATGGCGGTGCCGGGTCTGGTGCTGGGCCTGGGTTATGTCTTCTTCTTCAACCTCACGGGCAACCCGCTGCATGTGCTCTACGGGACCATGACCCTGCTGGTGGTTTGCACCATTGCTCACTATTTGACCACCGCGCAAATGACCGCCACCACCGCACTGCGCCAACTCGACGCCGAGTTCGAAGCCGCCGCGCTGTCGCTCAAGGCGCCGCTGTATCGGCATTACCTGCGCGTCACCGTGCCGATTTGCCTGCCGGCGCTGCTGGACATCGTGCGCTACCTGTTCGTCTCGGCCATGACCACCGTCTCGGCAGCGATCTTCCTCTACAGCCCCGACACCATCCTCGCGGCGGTGGCGGTGCTGAACATGGACGACGCCGGCAACGTCGGCGGCGCAGCGGCGATGTCGACCCTGATTCTGTTTACCTCGGCGGGCGTGTCCCTGCTGCTGGCCTGGGCCTCGCGCGGTTTGCTGCGCCGCTCCCAGGCCTGGCGGCAGACCGCGCCTGGTCATTGATTCGCTGCTCCTAAAACCGAAAGCCCCTCAACTCAAAAACAGGAAAAGATCATGTTCAAGCCCCTGGCCCTGGCCGCTGCTGTCCTCACCGCTTTCAGCCTGAACGCCTTCGCGGCGAAAACCGAGTTGACGGTGTACACCGCCCTCGAAGCCGAACAACTGAAGACCTATAAAGAAGCTTTCGAAAAAGCCAACCCGGACGTCGAGATCAAGTGGGTGCGCGACTCCACCGGCATCATCACCGCCAAGCTGCTGGCCGAAAAAGCTCGCCCGCAAGCCGACGCAGTCTGGGGCCTGGCGGCTTCAAGCCTGGCAATCCTCGACCAGCAAGGCATGCTGCAAAGCTACGCGCCGAAGGACCTGGGCAAGATCGGCGGCAACTACCGCGACGCCGCCAACCCGCCAGCCTGGGTCGGCATGGACGTCTGGGCTGCGACCATTTGCTTCAACACCGTCGAGGCCGAAAAGCAGGGTTTAACCAAACCGGTGAGCTGGCAGGACCTGACCAAGCCTGAGTACAAAGGCAAGATCGTGATGCCCAACCCGGCCTCGTCCGGCACCGGTTTCCTCGATGTCAGCGCCTGGCTGCAAACCTTCGGCGATAAGCAGGGCTGGCAGTACATGGACGACCTGCACCAGAACATCGGCCAGTACGTTCACTCCGGTTCCAAGCCTTGCAAACTGGCGGCGGCGGGCGAATTCCCGATTGGTATTTCCTTTGAATACCCGGCCGTTCAGCTGAAACGCCAAGGTGCGCCACTGGACATCATCCTGCCGAAAGAAGGCCTGGGCTGGGAGATCGAAGCGACGGCTGTGATCAAGGGCACACCGCACGAAGAAGCGGCGAAGAAACTGGCTGACTTCTCCGCCAGCCCGGCAGCGATGGAGCTTTATAAAGAGAACTTCGCCGTGCTCGCGCAACCGGGTATTGCCAAGCCGCAGACCGAATTGCCGGCGGATTATGAGCAGCGTTTGATCAAGAACGACTTCGCCTGGGCGTCGAAGAATCGCGACGAAATCCTGACCGAATGGCGCAAGCGCTATGACGGCAAGTCCGAGAAAGTGGCTGCCAAGTAACTGACACCGATCGTTCCCACGCTCTGCGTGGGAATGAATCACGTGACGCTCTGCGTCACAGTGGACGCGGAGCGTCCATGGCTGCATTCCCACGCAGAGCGTGGGAACGATCATTGGGGGAACTCCATGACACACCACAACGACATGCTGATCGTCGGCGCCGGCATCCTCGGTCTGTCCCACGCCTACGCCGCCGCCCGGCGCGGTCTGAAAGTCACCGTTTTCGAACGCAGCGAAACGCCTTTGGGCGCCTCGGTGCGCAACTTCGGCCAGGCCCTGGTCACCGGCCAACCACCGGGCCCGATGCTCGAACTGGCCAAAGCCAGCCGCGAGATCTGGGGCCATTGGGCACAACTCGCCGGCTTGCAACTCAAGCGCAACGGCTCATACCTGTTTGCCCGCACCGAAGCCGAAGAACATCTGCTGGAAGCCTTCTGCGCCGGTCGCGCCGTGGAACACGGTTACCGCGTCAACCTGCTGCGTGGCGCTGCATTGCGCGATGTGTACCGCGGCCAGTTCAGCCATCACCGCGCCGCGTTGCACGGGATGGACGATCAGCAACTGTATTCCCGTGAAGCGATACCAGCGCTGATCGACTACCTGCGTCGCGAACTCGGTGTCACGTTTCACTTCTCCACTCTCGTGCGCGACATCGAGCCCGGCCGCTTGCACAGCACCGCCGGATCCTTCAGTGCCGAGCAGATCATCGTCTGTTCCGGCCACGATTATCAGACGCTGCTGGCCGAGCCGATCGCTGAACTCAACCCGCAAATCTGCCGCCTTCAAATGCTTCGCGCCCGGCCGCAAATCAACCTCAACCTGCAACACGCGTTGCTCACCGGTTTGAGCTGCGTGCACTACGGCGCCTTCGCCGATCTGCCGGAAGCGGCGGCGGTGCAGGCGCAAATCCTGCGAGACGCGCCGCACCTGCATGAAAACGGCATTCACCTGCTGATCAGCCCGACACCGTATGGCGAATTGATCATCGGCGACTCCCACCATTACGGCAGCGACCCGTCGCCGTTCAACGCTGAGCAGGTGGATAACTGGATGCTTGAGCTCGCGGAACACACCCTGGGTTGCAAGGTGCAAGTGGTTGAACGTTGGCAGGGCGTCTATGGTTCTCGTGGTCCGGGGCCGTTCTCGTTCCTGCGGCCGATGCCGGGCGTGAGCGTGGCGCTGATGCACACGGGTGTCGGCATGAGCGTCGGGCCAGCGATGGCTGAACGCAACGTAGCAACGTTGTTGGGAGAGCATTGATGGATCGCAATGAGCAAGTGATCGCCGAGGTGTTCGGTCTGTACGAGCGCTTTGGCGACAGCGATTACATCGGCGAACCGGTGTCGCAGATCGAGCACATGTCCCAGGCCGCCGAACTAGCGATGGCCGAGGGCTTCGATGACGAAGTGGTGCTGGCCGCGTTCTTCCACGACATCGGGCATATCTGCGCAGAGAGTGCCGAGAACATGGGCGGCTTCGGCGTGGTCAGTCACGAGCGCCTGGGCGCGGATTATTTACGCCGTGCAGGTTTCAGCGAGCGCATGGCACGGCTGGTGGAGTATCACGTTCAGGCCAAGCGTTATCTGACACTTAAAGAACCGGGTTACTACGAGCGCTTGAGTGAAGCCAGTCGTCGGACGCTGGAGTATCAGGGCGGGGTGATGACGGTCGCCGAGGCTGAAGCCTTCGAGCAAGATCCGTTGTGCGAGGTCAGTCTGCGCATGCGCCAGTGGGATGAGCTGGCGAAGGAGATGGCGGTGCCGGTGATTGATCTGGAAGTGTTGAAACGCAAAGCGGTCGGTCTATTGTCCCGCGAGGCGCAATGAGTTGTCTCACAGGCAATTGAGAAACGGCGGATGGAGGGGCTTGCGATAACGGTTCAATCTGGGCTTTTCGCAAGGAAGCGCACGGATGCGTTATTTGAAAGTGATTGCACAGGATCGAAGCGGGAAGGGCTCGGCAGATACCGTTCATTTTGAATTCTATGAAGCTGATCGGTTGCAGCGTGAGACGACGGATGCAGATCGGCAACAACTCAGGTCGCTCGGCAAAACCTATTTGAAATGCGCCTGGTTCAACGAGGGTGAAGGTGAGGCGCGGCACTTGCGCATCTTCTCGCAGAATTCATCCGCTGACGGCACACCTGAAACGGTGCGGCTACATTTTCACGAGGGGCAGAAGATTGCCTATAAAGCCGCGGCTCACGATCTTGATAACGATGGTGGACTGGAGGTGATACTGAGTTCGGATGTGGACAATGACGGGCGCGCGGATCGCACGGATCGCAGTCGTGTCAGGTCGTTGGTGAGAGAGTTTCTGAAGGTCGATTGGTAGTGGTTGCTCGTTCCCACGCTCTGCGTGGGAATGCCTCAAGGGACGCTCCGCGTCCAGTGACGCGGAGCGTCACGGGCTGCATTCCCACGCAGGAGCGTGGGAACGATCAGGTTCAGAGTTGCTGCGCCAATACTTCGATCTGCTCTTGCCGCTCCGCCTGATTCAACTTCGAATGCGGATTAAGCGACGACCATTGCGGATGCGCCCGGGCCTTGTTCAGCGGTTCGGGCAGTTTGCCTTCGCGCCAGGTCTTGTCCTGAGGTGTGGCGACTTGAATGCTGTCCATCGCCGCATGCCCACGCGCATTGAGTGCTTGCAGCAGTTGTCGCTGACGCAGCGCCAATAGCCGCAGCACGCTGTCATCGACGGTCAGTTCGCGCTGGCCTTTGATCTTGCCCATCAACCGACTGCCATAACTGCGGGCCGTTTGCAGGGCGCCACCGGCAATCGCTCCAGCCAATGCGGCCGCACCGAGGGTCAGGCCGCCTACCAGCAAGTCGACTCCGGCCCCGGCTGCCGCGCCGGCCGCGATACCGCCACCGACTCGCACGCCGAGCTGTTTCAGGGTTTCCGGGTTGAACAGGTCGTCACCCCAGCGGCCATCGAGCAGCGGCAGGTCACTGGCCGCCGCGTCCTGAGGACGGAAGGCGTAGAGCTTGAGCAGCGCTTCGACGCAGCGTTGTTCCCGTTGTCGAACTGCTTTGCGCAGTTCGTTGATGGCTTGCTGTTCTTGCTCGGCTTCGCTGACCACGCTGCGCCGGCACGCGGCGCAGTCGATCAATAATTCGCCAATCAGCCGCGCAGCACTCTGTTGCCGGGCCTGGCGTTGGGCTTGCTGATCAGCGATCAAGCGTTCCAGTTGCGGGCGGGCGTTCTCCAGCAGCAGGGCGAGGCTTTCATACAGTCGACGTTCGCCATCCTCCGGCGGTGCGACGCTGTCGAAGCGGACCAATGCGTGCAAGCCGAGGCGTGCCAACGCTTCGCGCCAATCCGGTTCGCGGTGGTTGGCGCTGCTGACAAAATTCAACACCGGCAGCAGCGGTTTGCCGCAGCTGGCCAGCACTTCCAGTTCGTCGCGGTACTTGGCCAGTACCGGTTCCCGGGCGTCGATCACGTAGAGACCGGCGTCGCAGGTCAGCAGTTGCCGCAGCACCTTGGCTTCCTGTTCAAACCGTTGTCGTGCTTCGCTGCCATCAAGAAATCGCGCTAACCGTGCCGGGCCGTCGAGGCGTTCACCGGGACGCTCCAGGCGTTCGAGATAGTCGAGCAGGGCGATGGCATCTTCCAGGCCGGGGGTGTCGTAGAGGTCGAGCAACGGCTCGCCGTCCACCGACAACCGTGCGCCTTCGACGTGTCGTGTGGTGCTGGGGCGATGAGACACCTCACCGAAACCGACATCGCGGGTCAGGGTGCGCAGCAATGAGGTTTTGCCGACGTTGGTGTGGCCGACCACTGCGAGCTTCAAGGGCGGTTTCCATGGATTAGTCATGACCGCTCTCCAGCCAGTTCAACGGCGCGCAATCGGCGAACGGCAAGTCCAGCTGTTGCAGCGCCACGTGCCAGTCGCCGAGCCTTTCGGCATCCAGCGCTTCACCCGGCGGAGCTTGCAGCAGCCAGACGCGGGTGGCGCTGGCGCTGCGGGCCAGTTCGGCGATCAGTGCCAGACTGCCGCGGTCCGGCGAACGTCGCGGATCGCAAGCGATGGCCAGACGGGCCGGGGGGAAGCGACTCAGCTGTTCGAGGAGTTTGTGCCGCGATTCGCGACTGTCGAGGACGCCGGCGTTGCTCACGGATTTCGGCAGTGGCGGCGGCCAGGGGCGTTGGTCGTCCAGCTCGATGGCCACCAACAGCGCGCCATCGCTTGGCAGGTCGCTGACACCACTTTCAATACGATGCAATTGCTCTGGCTCAGCGTCGCTGATGCCCAGGCGTTCGCTGGTCGGCATCAGCCGTTCGCGCAGTTGGGCGTAACCGGGCAGGTTCAAATCCAGATGCAATGTTGCTTGCCCGGTTTTCCAGCGCCACAGGCAAAACAGCGCCAGCAACAGTCGCGGCAAAACACCGTAGACCACCAGTACGCCGACCAGCCATGTTGCCCAGGCCTGACGGGCGCTTTCGATATTCAATGCGGCGTCGCCGCTGGCGCGGATCATTTCCACGGTCGGAACGTTGAAACCCAGCATGGCCGGCAGGGCACCGAGGGCCTGGGTCATGGCGACGAAAGTGTCGCCGCCCAAGAGCGTGGTTTCCCAGACGAAGCCATAACGGCGGGTCGCCATCAGCATCAACAGCATGATCAGTGCGCTGAGCATCGCCAGCAACCACAAGCTGTTGACCAGTATGCCGACCGCCCAGCGATTGAGTTTCTGTCGTTGCAGCAAGAGCAGCAGGGCCGGGGCCAGTTGTGCGGCTTTGGCATCGCGGGCGAGTTTTTCGCTGAGCCATAACCATAAGCGGCCGAGGGTGGCGCCGTGTTCGCCAGCGAAGGCCAGGCCCAAGGCCGAGCTCAGCAATAGAATCAGGTTCAGCCCGAGCAAACTGCCCAAGGCCCAGAACACATTCACCGGAGTTTGTCCGTCGCCCAACGCGGCAAACGCCAGACCGGCGCCGCTGGCAATGGCCAGCACCGCCATCACGATCAGCGCCAGACGCGCGCCTTGAAGCCAATGTTTGAGGGCGCTGGTCAGCCCATCGCGCTCGGCCAGCCACAGGGCACGGCGTTGAATACGTGTCGGCAGATCGCCGCCCGCGCTGCGGGCCAGTCGGTTGGCTTCCAGATCATCCAGGGGGCCGGCGTGTTCTTCGCGCAGGCGCACCGTCTCGGTCAGCCAGAGGTTTTGCAGTGGAGTCAGTTCAGTCACGCGGCATCCCGTCGCTCAATTGAACGGTGAGCATAACCGCTGTGGCGCTTATCGGGGTACGGGAGGCTCTGGTATCCTCGCCGACATGACTAAATCACTCCCCCTCAGCCTGATCGCAGCCCTCGGTGAAAACCGTGTGATCGGCGTCGACAACAGCATGCCCTGGCACTTGCCGGGGGACTTCAAATACTTCAAGGCCACGACCCTCGGCAAGCCGATCATCATGGGTCGCAAGACCTGGGATTCCCTCGGTCGCCCGTTGCCGGGCCGGTTGAACATCGTGGTCAGCCGTCAGGCGGATCTGAAGTTGGAAGGTGCGGAGGTTTATCCGTCGCTTGCGGCTGCAGTGGTTCGCGCTGAAGAGTGGGCGCGGGAACAGGGCGTCGATGAGCTGATGCTGATTGGTGGGGCGCAGTTATATGCGCAGGGGTTGGCCCAGGCTGATCGGCTGTATTTGACGCGCGTGGCGCTGAGCCCGGAAGGGGATGCGTGGTTTCCAGAGTTTGATTTGGGGCAGTGGAAACTGGTGTCGAATGTTCCGAATCCGGCTGAAGGCGACAAGCCGGCGTACAACTTCGAGGTGTGGGAAAAGGCCTAAAAGCATCGCCAGCAGGCTGGCTCCCACAGTGGGTTTGAGGTGAAACACGGATTGTGTGAACACGCAAAATCCCTGTGGGAGCCAGCCTGCTGGCGATGAGGCCGGATCAGACGCTAAAAAATTTAAGCGTGAGCCAACTCCGAATGCTCATCCGCATCCAGCAGCTCTTTATCGGTCTGTTGCATGATCTGGCTGGTGATCGCACCGGCGGTAATCGAACCACTCACGTTCAACGCCGTGCGCCCCATATCAATCAGTGGCTCAACCGAAATCAGCAACGCCACCAGTGACACCGGCAAGCCCATCGCCGGCAACACGATCAACGCGGCAAACGTCGCGCCACCGCCCACTCCGGCCACACCCGCCGAGCTCAGCGTCACAATCGCCACCAGCGTCGCGATCCACAGTGGGTCCAGCGGGTTGATGCCCACAGTCGGTGCAACCATCACTGCCAACATCGCCGGGTACAGACCGGCACAACCGTTCTGGCCAATGGTCGCGCCGAACGACGCGGCGAAACTGGCGATGGACTGTGGAATACCCAAACGGCTGGTCTGGGCTTCGATGCTCAGCGGAATGGTCGCCGCACTGGAACGGCTGGTGAAAGCAAACGTCAGCACCGGCCAGATTTTGCGGAAGAAACGCAGCGGGTTGATCCCGGCCGCCGACACCAACAGGCCATGGACCACAAACATCAGCCCCAGCCCGATGTAGGAAACCACTACGAAACTGCCGAGTTTGATGATGTCCTGCAGGTTGGAGCCGGCGACCACTTTGGTCATCAGCGCCAATACGCCGTACGGGGTCAGCTTCATCACTAGACGTACCAGGCGCATCACCCAGGCTTGCAGGGTGTCGATGGCGTTGATCACTTTCTGACCTTTCTCGACGTCATCTTTCAACAGTTGCAGCGCCGCGACCCCAAGGAACGCAGCAAAAATCACCACGCTGATGATCGAGGTCGGCTTCGCGCGAGCGAGGTCGGCGAACGGGTTTTGCGGAATGAACGACAGCAACAGCTGCGGCACATTCAGGTCGGCAACCTTGCCCGCGTAGTCGGTCTGAATGGTTTGCAGACGGGCCATTTCCTGAGTGCCGGCCACCAGGCCTTCAGCGGTCAGACCAAACAGGTTGGTCAGCCCGATACCGATCAGCGCCGCAATGGCCGTGGTGAACAGCAGCGTGCCGATGGTCAGGAAGCTGATCTTGCCCAGCGACGAGGCGTTGTGCAGGCGGGCCACGGCGCTAAGGATCGAGGCGAACACCAGCGGGATCACGATCATTTGCAGCAACTGCACGTAACCGTTGCCCACCAGATCGAACCAGCCGATCGACGCTTTCAGTACCGGGTTGCCGGCACCGTAAACGGTGTGCAGAGCCACACCGAACACCACGCCCAGCACCAGCGCGAGCAGAACTTTTTTCGCCAGGCTCCAGGTGGTGTGACGGGTTTGTGCAAGACCAAAAAGTAACGCGAGGAACACCAGCAGATTGAGGATCAGCGGCAGATTCATGAGAACTCCGATAAGACTTGTGCCAGCCACCTTCCGGGGTGACTGCGAACCGGCAAGCCTAACAGCTTGATTTCCAATGAATTAATACCAAAAACGTATGAAAACCGTCGTTTTTGGAATAAGCGCGCGTCGCTCACGGGGATGCAGCTGGCGCAATGGAGACGTGAGCGGTCGCTGACAGGCGAGGACTGTCACACTTATTTGTTAGCGTCGATGTCTTTCATTCAGGGAGAAATGCCGATGAAGCTTGCACCGAAATTTCTGGCTGCCGCGTTGGGATTGAGTTTGGGTCTTGGCCTCGCCGGCCAGGTATTCGCCACGGATTTGAAGCATTGGCCAGCCGATCAGGCCAAGGCGCTGGACGCAATGATTGCCGCCAACGCCAACAAAGGTAACTACGCGGTGTTCGACATGGACAACACCAGTTACCGCTACGACCTCGAAGAGTCGTTGCTGCCGTTCATGGAAAACAAGGGCCTGATCACCCGCGAGAAACTCGATCCCTCCCTGAAACTGATGCCGTTCAAAGACACTGCCGACCACAAGGAAAGCCTGTTCAGCTACTACTATCGACTTTGCGAAGTCGACGACATGGTTTGCTACCCATGGGTCGCCCAAGTGTTCTCCGGCTTCACCCTCCAGGAACTCAAAGGCTACGTCGATGAGTTAATGACGTCTGGTAAACCGGTGCCGGCGACGTATTACGAAGGCGACGTGGTCAAGAACCTCGACGTCAACCCGCCGAAAATCTTCACCGGCCAGAAAGAGCTCTACAACAAGCTGATGGAGAACGGCATCGATGTCTACGTGATGACCGCCGCCTCCGAAGAGCTGGTGCGCATGGTCGCCGCCGATCCGAAGTACGGCTACAACGTCAAACCGCAGAACGTGATCGGCGTGACCACGCTGCTCAAGGACCGCCAGACCGGCGAGCTGACTACGGCGCGCAAGCAGATCACCGCGGGCAAGTATGACGAGAAGGCCAACCTCGGCCTCGAACTGACCCCGTACCTGTGGACCCCGGCGACCTGGATGGCCGGCAAGCATGCGGCAATCCTGACCTACATCGACGAGTGGAAAAAACCGGTACTGGTGGGCGGCGATACCCCGAGCAGCGACGGTTACATGCTGTTCCACGATGTCGACGTGGCCAAGGGTGGCATCCACTTGTGGGTCAACCGCAAAGACAAATACATGACCCAGATTAACGGCATGATGGCCAAGCACGCGGCGGCTCAGGCCAAGGAAGGGTTGCAGGTCACGGCGGACAAAAACTGGGTGATCGTGAAGCCGGAAGAGATTCAGTAAGACCGAGGCGCTGCCATCGCGAGCGAGCTCGCTCCCACATGGGTTGGGGTGATACACAGATTTTGTGAGCACCATAGAACCAATGTGGGAGCGGGCTTGCTCGCGAAGAGGCCGTCACATCCGATGATGATGTCGACTGACCCACCGCTTTCGCGAGCAAGCCCGCTCCCACAGTTGACCGAGTTGGCCACAAAAAAATGCCCCGCACTTGGCGGGGCATTTTTATTTTTGCGACTGACGCTTACAGACCGTCGAGCATCGCCTTGTTACGCACAGCACCCTTGTCGGCGCTGGTTGCCAGCAGGGCGTAGGCCTTCAGTGCGGTGGTCACTTTACGTGGACGTTTTTCCACAGGCTTCCAGCCTTTCTGATCCTGCTCGGCACGACGACCGGCCATTTCTTCGTCGCTGATCAACAGGTTGATCGAGCGGTTCGGAATGTCGATCAGCACTTTGTCGCCATCCTGCACCAGACCAATCGCGCCGCCGGCCGCCGCTTCTGGCGAAGCGTGGCCGATGGACAGGCCCGAGGTGCCGCCGGAGAAACGGCCATCGGTGAGCAGGGCGCAAGCTTTGCCCAGGCCTTTGGATTTCAGGTACGACGTCGGGTACAGCATTTCCTGCATGCCCGGGCCGCCTTTCGGGCCCTCGTAACGAATGATCACGATGTCGCCGGCTTTCACTTCGTCCGCGAGGATGCCGCGCACGGCGCTGTCCTGGCTTTCGAAGATCTTCGCGTTGCCTTCGAACACGTGGATCGACTCGTCGACGCCGGCGGTTTTCACCACGCAGCCGTCCAGCGCGATGTTGCCGTAGAGAACGGCCAGGCCGCCTTCTTTCGAGTAGGCGTGTTCGACACTGCGGATGCAGCCGTTTTCACGGTCGTCGTCCAGGGTTTCCCAACGGGTCGACTGGCTGAACGCAGTTTGGGTCGGGATGCCCGCAGGACCAGCCTTGAAGAAGTGATGCACCGCTTCGTCGTTGGTCTGGGTGATGTCCCACTTGGCGATGCCTTCGGCCAGGGTTTTACTGTGCACGGTCGGCAGGTCGGTGTGCAGCAGACCGCCACGGGCCAGCGAGCCGAGGATGCTGAAGATCCCGCCGGCGCGGTGCACGTCTTCCATGTGGTACTTCTGGATATTCGGCGCGACTTTGCACAGTTGTGGAACGTGACGGGAGAGACGGTCGATGTCGCGCAGGTCGAAATCGATCTCGGCTTCCTGGGCCGCAGCCAGCAAGTGCAGGATGGTGTTGGTGGAGCCGCCCATGGCGATGTCCAGCGTCATGGCGTTTTCGAACGCCTTGAAGTTGGCGATGTTGCGCGGCAATACCGACTCATCGTTGTCGCCGTAGTAACGCTTGCACAGCTCGACGATGGTGCGGCCGGCCTGCAGGAACAGCTGCTCGCGGTCGCTGTGGGTGGCCAGGGTCGAACCGTTGCCCGGCAATGCCAGGCCCAGGGCTTCGACCAGGCAGTTCATCGAGTTGGCAGTGAACATGCCGGAGCACGAACCGCACGTCGGACAGGCGCTGCGCTCGTACTCAGCGACTTTCTCGTCAGAAGCGCTGGAGTCGGCGGCGATCACCATGGCGTCGACGAGGTCGAGACCGTGGCTGGCCAGTTTGGTCTTGCCGGCTTCCATCGGGCCGCCGGAAACGAAGATCACCGGGATGTTCAGGCGCAGGGCGGCCATCAGCATGCCAGGGGTGATCTTGTCGCAATTGGAGATGCAGACGATCGCATCGGCGCAGTGAGCGTTGACCATGTACTCGACGGAGTCGGCGATGATCTCGCGGCTCGGCAGCGAATACAGCATGCCGTCGTGGCCCATGGCGATGCCGTCATCTACGGCGATGGTGTTGAATTCTTTGGCGACACCGCCGGCGCGTTCGATTTCGCGGGCGACCAGTTGGCCCAGGTCCTTGAGGTGGACGTGGCCCGGTACGAACTGGGTGAAGGAGTTGGCAATGGCGATGATCGGCTTTTTGAAGTCGTCATCTTTCATACCCGTTGCGCGCCACAGTGCGCGGGCGCCGGCCATGTTGCGGCCATGGGTGGATGTTTTCGAGCGGTAATCAGGCATGAAGCACTCCGGGCGGCTAATCAGGTATCAAAAGGGAAGTGAGCTTCTATTGACGTCTGGAACACTCAGAAATGGCCGTGTGTCCGGAAGTTGCCGATAACTTTGCGGGATCGCCGCGCGCTTCAGCTTGAGCTCATAAACCCGCCGGGGGATGACTGGCGATGAATGTCGCGATTCTACACGGCTGGCGTCAGGAGGGAATGCCGGAAAAGGGGGATCCAGCGCTGACGGGGCGTGTGGGATGACGACCGGCAGGAATCATCCGGTATTCAGCGAGAGCTGCCGACGTGTGATCAGTGCATTGAAGGAAACGCCGACGGTGCTCAAGACGATGAAACTCAATGCGAGAGTCGTTTGCAGATGGGCTCCACTCAGATTGATCAAGGCGCTGATCACCCCGCCAAAGATGAAGATCAGCGTGTTCCCGGCCGACGCCGATGTACCGGCATTGTCCGGGAACACTTCCATGGCTTTGGAGGTGGCGACAGGGCGGACGATGGTCGTGCCGGCGGTGCAGATGACCATAGGGATCAGCACGGTCAGGGCTGAAAGCCCCAGCAGATTTGAGAGCAAGAGCATTACCAGCCCCGAAAAAAAGATCAGGCTCAAACCAACAATGATCTGTGTATTGGGTGCGATCCGTCCATCGAGGACTCGAGCGACAATGCCGCCGATGATGTAGGCCACGCCATACAGCAACAATGTCAGGGAAAACTCGTAGGCCGAAAGCTGCAACTGCTCCATGAAGATCAGGGGCGAGATGACAATGAAGGAAAAGTGGCAGGTGAAGGCGATTGCGGCGATCAGCCAATAGCCGAGGAAACCCGCATCGCGACAGACGCGCCGGTAGGACTGAAGAATGCTTCGGCGCGGGGTTGTGGCGGTGTGCCGGTTTTCAAGAAAGAAACAGGCCTTGAGGAACACGGCAGCCGCGAGGGCAATAAAGACAATGAAGCTTGCAGGCCAGTCCAGTGCCTGTTGCAACAGGGTGCCAGCCAGTGGCGAGACGGAAATGAAGATCCCGCTGGCGGTGACCATCAGGATCCGCAGTTGATCCCGCTCCTTGCCGTCGAACAGGTCCTGGACCAACGCCTGTGAAAGTACGAAGCAACCGCAGCCAATGGCCTGTACCACCCGGAACATCAGGAACCAGGCGTAGTCGGTGGACAGCACGCAACCCGTCGCACCGACAATCGAGACCGCCATTCCCGCCAGCAGAAGACTTTTGCGCCCGATGACATCCGAGAGCGGCCCGACCAGCAGTTGGGAAAGTGCGATCCCGATGGCAAACAGGCTGATGGAAAATGCGATGTCGCCTGGCGTGGTCCGGAAGTGTTCGGCCAGCGCCGGGAACGATGGCAGCAGAACATCCAGAGGGAAGACCCCGAGCATGACCATGGTCATTAACAGGGTGATCGCAGAGCGGCGGTGTTTGACACTGACCGCAGATTTTCCTTCATCCATCGATAAGTCCTGCCTGTACGAAGAGCCGCTGGTTAAAAGGCAGGTCGAAAAAACCTGCCTTTTCCATTGCCTGTAGCGTCGCGCCTGCACCTGATCGGGCGCGCTGAAGGCAGGCTTGCGGGCCGGTCAGGGCACTGAGGATTTCTGCGACGCAATTTTCCCTGAGGCCCACGCTGTTCAGGCTTTCCTTCAGCCATCGTTCATCGACCTCAAAGAACATCAGGAGGATGTCCACCAGCAGCTTCGCGGCGAACGTGCGTTGGCTGCTGTTCAGGGTCAGCCACAGATAATGGAACACCTCGCAAAAATAACGACTGTGTCGGGCCTCGTCGGTGAGGTGGTCCCTGAGCATTTCCTGGACGCTGGACACCAGCTCGTTGCGGCAAACCTCAAGCAGTTCCCTGGCGATGATGGTCTCGGACACGAAACCGACGAGAAACCAGGCCAGCGCTTTATGCCTGTCTGGGCAGTGGTCAATCAGGGCGTTCAGTCGGGTAATGCGGTGCGGCATCACCGGGCGTTGGGTCATGCCGTAGAGGTCGGCTATCTGCTCGGCGAGACTATTGGAGAACAGCGCGTGATAACCCTCATCGGTATAGAGCTGGAGGGCGGCCGTTTTCATCCGTCGGGGGATGGGCGCACCGAGCTCATCGTGGACGATGGTTTCCACGGAGCGGTTGACGATCCGATGTTCGAGCCGGGTGGTGTAGTCGAGGAAATACACCAGATGGTTGGCTGATAAACGATGGGTGATCGCGCTGCCGGCCGCTTCGATCACCGGGTGATTCAGGTAGGGCAAGAAGGCGGGCGGGAACCAGTGTCGTGTTTCCAGTTGCCGTTCCAGATCAGATGGCAATTGATAGGTGTGGTCGCTGGTTCGTACCGAGGCTCGGCTGTTCCAGTCACCGAGGGTGAAGCGCTGTGCCCAGGCGTCGGGCAGTGACAGGTCGTCTGTGCGGGGCTCGGTCATTGTTGTGAGCCTCGGCTGCGCAGCAGTGCTTTTAATTCCTTGCACATCACTTGCCCGTCACTCTGGCCGCAGCCCACAAAAAACAACGGTTGTTCGGCGCTGTCCTCGATCCCCAGCAACGTTTCGACCTGATCATCCGCCAACGCACCGGTCAGCCAGGTGCTTAACCCAAGTGCGGTGGCCACCAGTTGAAAGGTCTGGGAAATATGACCGGCCTCCACGTAGGCCATTCGGTACGCCCGCGAGTGTTCATATTTCCACCACAGTTTGTCGAAGCGAGCGGTGATGAACAGGCCGACTGGCAGGTTGTTGATGAAATGCTGCCCACACAACAACTGGCCCAAGGGCGAGTCAGGCACCGGACTGACGAAGCTCAGAGCATGTTCGTCGGGGTGGTAGGCGTAGAGACCGGGATTCAGGCCGCTGACGTTCTGAACATGAAGAAAACCTTCGCAGGCATTCAGTCCGCCACCGGATGGACTGCTACGCCGGGCGCCGAGACCGTCAGCGATGGTTTCGTCGATGTCGTTGTCGCGCTCACGCAAATAGCCAAGGGACAAATACAGAAGAGTGCTCACCTCATCGAGGGAAACCCTTTCACCCGTGAAGGTGCGACAGGTCTTTCTCTCGATCAATGTCTTTACCAGCGCTTTTACCGGGAAGCAGGAAGGTTGAGGCAGGGCAATTCGTTCGGTTGTCGGGCGCTCTGTGCGCCTGGTCTGGGGGGCAGGAGTAGCCAGTACTTCGGCGCAATGGTCCAGATAGTGTCTCGACCATTCATTAATATCTTGGGGGACATATTCACAAGGAATGTTCTTGGTGCCGATATGAAATATCTTCGACAGTTCATCCCAACCCCATTCAAGAGGGTTTTGTATTGAGGGTGTGAGTATTCCCGCGTTCAGGAGTTGCGTGTCAATTATGTTATTGCCATCAAACTTTTCAGGGTTGTCGATAAGGTGTGCGAGACGGGTTGAATACTCAAGGTTCAATTCGAATTGTTTGTGGTTCTTGTAATCCCAGACTATTTGGTCGGGCGTGCGAGGAAGTATGAATATATAAGGGTTTATCTGCATGATTGGCGATTCACTCTGGTCTTTTCCATAGAAAACGCTGGGTAGCCGGCATTCCCCAGCGTTTCATTTACTTAGCGAACTTTTGGCTCAACCAGAAAAGCCAGGTTAGCGATTTTGTTGGTTTCCAGAGTAATTGCTTTCATGTTTTGAACTCCTTGTAATTGATTGTGAGTGTCACTCCTTTGTGACGACTTAATCATAGTTTGTAATGAGTTCTTATCAAGGGGAAATTGGGTAGGAATGTTCCAGTAGTTTTGTCGGATTGATCTGAGGGTTGGATGAGCCTTGTAAGTTCTGTCCGCTTAAATAACAGGCAGGGCGAAACGTCCTGCAAGTCATTAAGATCGCTGGAGTAGGAAGTTAGAGAGTTCAATAACAGATAATAGAACGGGGAGCCGGCTGGCTCCCCGTCAAACCGGCGAAATCAGCTGTTTGGCAGCAGACGGCAGGTGATGCTCTTGATGTAGCGGGTTTCGGCGATAGCCGGGTGAACCGGGTGATCCGGGCCTTGACCGCCACGCTCCAGCATCTGGATGTTGCGGTCCAGGTGACGGGCGCTGGTCAGCAGGATGTTCTGCAGATCGTCTTCCGGCAGGTGCATCGAGCACGAAGCGCTGACCAGGATGCCGTCCTTGCTGAGCAGGCGCATGGCTTGCTCGTTCAGGCGACGGTAGGCACCTTCACCGTTCTTCATGTCTTTTTTGCGTTTGATGAACGCCGGAGGATCGGCAACGATCACGTCGAAACGCTCTTCGCTGGCTTTCAGCTCTTTCAGGGCTTCGAACACGTCACCTTCAATGCAGGTCATCTTGTCGGCGAAACCGTTCAGCGCGGCGTTGCGCTCGACGCCGTCGAGGGCGAAGGCCGATGCGTCGACGCAGAACACTTCACTGGCGCCGAATGCGGCCGCTTGCACGCCCCAGCCACCGATGTAGCTGTACAGGTCCAGCACGCGTTTGCCTTTGGCGTAAGGTGCCAGGCGCGCGCGGTTCATGCGGTGGTCGTAGAACCATCCGGTTTTCTGTCCCTGGATGACGGGTGCTTCGAACTTCACGCCGTTTTCTTCCAGGGCAACCCACTCCGGCACCAGGCCGAACACGGTTTCGACGTAGCGGTTTAGGCCTTCGGCATCACGGGCAGCGGAGTCGTTCTTGAACAGAATGCCGCTAGGCTTGACCACTTGGGTCAGCGCTGCGATCACGTCTTCTTTATGGGCTTCCATGGTTGCCGAAGCGATCTGTACCACCAGGATGTCGCCGAAACGATCAACTACCAGACCTGGCAGCAGGTCGGAATCGCCGTAGACCAGGCGATAGAACGGCTTGTCGAACAGGCGATCGCGCAGGGACAGCGCGACGTTCAGGCGATGCACCAGCAGCGACTTGTCCAGCGGCAACTTGATGTCGCGCGACAAGAGGCGGGCACAGATCAGGTTGTTCGGGCTCATGGCAACGATGCCCAGCGGCTTGCCGCTGGCCGCTTCGAGGATCGCCTGGTCGCCGGCCTTGAAGCCATGCAATGGGGTGGCGGCTACATCGATTTCGTTGCTGTAGACCCACAAGTGGCCGTTTCGCAGGCGACGGTCGGCGTTGGCTTTGAGGCGCAGGCTAGGCAGGGACATGACGTCGCTCCGGAAAAAAGAGCGGGAGTATAGCGTGTTGAGGTAGTGGCGGGTTTGGTGGTCGATGAAACGCCGATGAGGGTCGTCAGTAAGGTGCTGAACCTGTGGGAGCGGGCTTGCGCTTGACTGACTGTCGGATCCATCTTCTTAAGGGTTAGAATCGCCGCCTGTCCCAGAGTGTGTACTTATGTCCCCAGAGCTGACCACCGAACAGATTCAACAGTCCCTGCAAGGCATCAGCGTGCCGGCCCAGCCGCAAATCATGGTGGATTTGCAGATGGAACAGTACATGCCCGATCCGGATCTGGAGGTGATCGCGAAGCTGATCTCCCAGGACCCGGGCCTCTCTGGCGCCTTGTTGAAAATCGTCAACTCGCCGTATTACGGCTTGAGCAACAAGATCGCCTCGATTCAGCGTGCAGTGAACCTGCTGGGCAGCCGCTCGATCATCAACCTGATCAACGCGCAGTCGATCAAGGGCGAGATGAACGACGACACCATCGTTACCTTGAATCGTTTCTGGGATACCGCCCAGGATGTGGCGATGACCTGCCTGACCCTGGCCAAGCGCATCGGCGTCCAGGCCGGCGATGAAGCGTACGCCCTGGGTCTGTTCCATGACTGCGGCGTGCCGCTGATGCTCAAGCGCTTCCCCAACTACATGACCGTTCTGGAAGAGGCTTACGCCAGCGCCAGCGCTGAATGCCGGGTGGTGGACACTGAGAATGGGGTGTTCAATACCAACCACGCAGTGGTCGGTTATTACACCGCCAAATCCTGGCGCCTGCCGGAGCATGTGACCGCCGCCATCGCCAATCACCACAATGCGTTGGCAATCTTCAGCGATGAGTCGTCGCGCAACAGTCAGCTGAAAAACCTGCTGGCGATCCTGAAAATGGCCGAGCACATTTGTGCGTCCTTCCGGGTGCTGGGCAGCCAGCGTGATGACCATGAGTGGAACAGCATCGCACCGCTGGTTCTCGATTATGTCGGCCTCTCGGACTACGACTTCGAGACCCTCAAACAAACGATTCGTGACCTTGGCGCTCACCGCTGAGCGTTGCACAGCCTGATTCGAGAGCACCATGCCGGAACTGCCTGAAGTCGAAACCACTCGCCGCGGAATTGCGCCACACCTGGAAGGCCAGCGCGTCAGCCGGGTGATCGTGCGTGAGCGGCGCTTGCGCTGGCCGATTCCCGAAGACCTGGATGTGCGGCTGTCTGGCCAGCGCATCGTGCTGGTGGAGCGACGCGCGAAGTACTTGCTGATTAATGCCGAAGTCGGCACGCTGATCAGCCATTTGGGGATGTCGGGAAATCTGCGTCTGGTGGAAATCGGCACGCCGGTGGCCAAGCATGAGCACGTGGACATCGAGCTGGAATCCGGCCTGGCCCTGCGTTACACCGACCCGCGCCGGTTTGGCGCGATGCTCTGGAGCCTCGACCCGCTCAACCACGAATTGTTGATCCGCCTGGGGCCGGAGCCGTTGACCGAGCTGTTCGACGGGGAACGCTTGTTCCAGCAGTCCCGCGGGCGATCCATGGCGGTCAAGCCGTTCATCATGGACAACGCGGTGGTGGTCGGCGTGGGCAATATCTATGCAACCGAAGCGTTGTTCGCCGCCGGTATCGACCCGCGTCGTGAGGCCAAAAGCATCTCTCGGGGGCGTTATCTGAAACTGTCGATCGAGATCAAGCGCATCCTGGCGGCCGCTATCGAGCGCGGTGGCACCACACTGCGCGACTTTATCGGCGGTGACGGTCAGCCGGGTTACTTCCAGCAGGAACTGTTCGTGTACGGCCGTGGCGGTGCGCCCTGCAAAGTCTGTGGCACGGAGTTGCGGGAAGTGAAGCTCGGGCAGCGCGCCAGCGTCTTTTGCCCGCGTTGTCAGAGCTGAAACGCTCAGGGTCTATAGTCAGTGTTCTGACTGCCTAGCCCAAGGACTGTGCCATGAACCTGTTTCGAACCCTTGTCGTCGTTTTGCTGCTGAGCATCGGTGCGCCAGTGCTGGCAGCAAATGCGGGCAGCGGCGACCCGCGCTACACCATCCAGAATCCCCCGGCGTACGCCATGATCGGCGATTTGCTGATTGCCCGACCCTTGCTGGTCGTGGCGACGGTGATTGGTGCCGGAGCGTTTGTGGTGTCGTTGCCGTTTACCGCGTTGGGTGGCGGTGTCGGCGATGCGGGGCAGGCGTTGGTGGTCGACCCGGCGAAAGCGGCGTTCGTGCGGTGTCTTGGGTGTATCGGGGAAGGGTTTGAGCAGCGGGAGTAAAGTCGGTTACTTCTTTGGTGTGGCTGATGGCCCTATCGCGAGCAGGCTCGCTCCCACAGTAGACCGCGATTAACTGTGGGAGCGAGCCTGCTCGCGATAGGGCCGGCACAGCCGCTACAAAACTATCTGACTCAAGCCTTGCCAGTAAGCTTCCGGTACTTCTCCATCAACTGCTCTTCAGTCTCCGGGTGCGCCTCGTCCAGCGGAATGCAATCCACCGGGCACACTTGCTGGCACTGAGGTTCGTCGTAGTGGCCGACGCACTGGGTGCACAGGTTCGGGTCGATCACGTAGATCTCTTCGCCCTGGGAGATGGCGGCGTTCGGACACTCGGGTTCGCAGACGTCGCAGTTGATGCAATCGTCGGTGATGATCAGGGACATGCTAACTCCAGCCAGGGCGGAAGGCCCGGGCGCAATAAACCAATGCGCACAATTGTGCCGCATTGGCGCCCGCAGTGCACGCGGACGCCGCTTGAGCGGTTGTTACTTCTTGAAGCGTTCGTTCAGGGCATCCGCCACCGCAGGGTGTACAAACTTGGTGATATCGCCGCCCAGGGCTGCGATTTCACGGACCAGCGTCGAGGAAATGTACGAATAACGCTCGGACGGGGTAAGAAACAGACTTTCCACATCCGGCGCCAGCTGACGGTTCATGTTGGCCAGCTGGAATTCGTATTCGAAGTCCGACACCGCTCGCAAACCACGCAGGAACACGTTGGCGTTCTTCTCTTTGGCGAAATGCGCCAGCAACGTCGAGAAGCCGACGACTTCAACGTTGGGCAAATGTTTAGTGACCTCGCGGGCCAGCGCCACACGCTGTTCCAGGGGAAACAACGGGTTTTTCTTCGGGCTGGCGGCGACGGCGATGATCACATGATCGAACAGGCGCGCGGCGCGTTCGACCAGATCGCCATGGCCCTTGGTAATAGGGTCGAAGGTACCTGGGTACAACACTCGGTTCATCGCGTCGTCCTGGCGGGAGTCCGTTGGGGAGTCGGATGGTATCGCAGCCTTCCCGGTCGGCCAAGTCGCCTTTTGAGTAAGAAAGCACTATAGACGATGGGAATATTCTCCCTTTTCATGGGTTTTTCAAACGTTCGGCCAAAGAAGTTGCCAGCTGCGCCGTCAGCCCGTAGACCGACAATTGCGGGTTTGCGCCAATGCTGGTGGGGAACAGCGAGCCGTCATGAATCGACAGATTGCCCAGTTGATGATGCCGGCCGAGGCTGTCGGTCACGGCGTTTTTCGGGTCTTCACCCATGGCACAACCGCCCATCACATGGGCGCTACCCAGTCGTGTGCGATACAGCTCCAGGCTCAGGCCGTCGATCAGCGTGCGCGCTTCGGCGAGGGTTTTCACGTAGCGAGCGTCGGCGTGCATGGGCATTACCGCCTTGGCACCGCCCGCGAACTGGATCTCTGCCATGCTGTGGAACGAGCGACGCAATCCGTCCCACGCATAGGGTGAAACCTGATAGTCGAGCACCGGCGTGCCGTCACCGCGCAACTCGACGCTGCCGCCGGGGCTGTCCGGGTGAAAACCGTCCCGCAGCAGGGCCAACATGGCGTGGGTGTGGGACAGGTTTTCCATGTGTTGGGCGTTTTCCTTGCCGAAACCGCCGAGCAGGGTCGTGGCCAGTGCCGGGTGCAGCGGCGGGACTTCGAGTTTGTAAGACATTTTGCCGGTGGTGCCGTCCTGCCATTGGAAATGGTCGGAATAGATGGACTGTGGCGCGCCATAAAACGGGTTGATCACCTCGTCGAACAGCCCGGCCGACATGTTCACCAGGTGTAGAAAAGTCCGTTTACCCAGCCGTTTGTGCGGATCCGGTGCCTCGGAGCGCATGAGCAACGCCGGGCTGTTGATCCCGCCACCGGCCAGCACGTAATGCCGGGCCTTGACCGTGACCGTGTGTCCGGTAGGTGCGACGCAGCGGTCGTCCATCGCAACGCAGTGCAAGCCTGTGACCTTGCCGCCGCTGATCAAGAGCTTTTCGGCGCGAGCCAGATAGAGCAACTCGCCGCCTTTTTCCAGAGTCGCCGGAATGGTCGTGACCAGCATCGATTGCTTGGCGTTGGTCGGGCAACCCATGCCGCAGTAGCCCAGGTTCCAGCAGCCACGCACATTGCGCGGGATTACATGCCAGGCGTAGCCGAGTTTTTCGCAGCCTTTGCGGATCACGTCGTTGTTGGCATTGGGCGGGATCATCCGGGGGGCGACGCCCAGGCGTTGTTCCATTTTTTCGAACCACGGCGCCATCTCGGCCGGCGTGTGGCCTTTGACCTCGTGTTCCTTGGCCCAGTGGTCGAGGGTCGGGTCCGGCGTGCGAAAACTTGAGGTCCAGTTGATTAACGTGGTACCGCCCACCGCGCGGCCCTGAAGGATGGTGATCGCGCCGTCCTTGCTCATGCGGCCGATACCTTCCTGGTAGAGGCTGGTGTAGGCCTGGTCTTCGAGCATCTTGAAGTCGCTGCTGGTCTTGAGCGGGCCTTCCTCGATCAGCAATACCTTGTAGCCCGCGGCGCTGAGGATTTCGGCGGTGGTGCCGCCGCCCGCGCCGCTGCCGATAATCGCCACGTCCGCTTCGAGGGTCAGGTCCTGGGTCAGTTGCGAGCCGTTATAGGTTTTCCAGCCACGGGCCAGGCCTTCGCGGAACGGATCGGGTACGGGCATCTTCAGGTTCTCTTCTTGTTTTGGGTTCGGTGGTGAGGCGGCTGACGCCATCGCGAGCAGGCTCGCTCCCACATTGGATCGCGTACCCCCCTGTGGGAGCGAGCCTGCTCGCGATTGGGTCGCCACGGTTTCAGACCGTCGGCGGCCCGGGATACCCGCAATGCGCCCACGACTCCGCCCGGCTATACCAAGCCATCATCACCAGTTGCAGCAGCGAGCTGTGGCCCATGCGCAGCAGACTTAACGAACTGTTTTCCCAGCGATCGAGAAAATGCCGGATTTCGTCGGCACTGGCGTTTTCCCAACTGCCCCAGATCCCGGTGAGCGGTCCGCGGGTAATGCTCATTCCCAGCACATCGAATAACTGCCGGGTCAGCTTGAGCATTTCCGGCGACAGGTGATTCAGACCGTTATCCAGGCAGTGCAGGGTGTCACCGACGGCCGTCGGCATTTTTTCGACGGCCACAGCGCCGTCGAGCATCACCGGAATCAGTGCCCGCAGAAACAGCAAGTCACCGCTGCGCAGAATCGCGAAACCGCTGGCCGGAGTGCTCGATGAGCAGCCGCTGAGGCTCGCGCCCAAACCGGCGGTGGCGAGAAAAGCGCTGGCACCCAGGCTGAATTTAAGCAAGCCGCGCCGTGACAGCGCGGGTGTGTCGGACAGACTTGGGCTCATTATTGTTATTACCCGAAGGGGATGATGATCGTTAGCGAATAAACAGCTTCTGGATCAGCTTCTGAATGGATTTGCCGTACGGCGGGTAGATCAATTTCGCCGCATTGAACCGCTGCTTGATCAGCACACCTTTGGCTTTGCTGAAGGTCAAGAAACCTTCGTGGCCGTGGTAATGGCCCATGCCCGAGGCGCCGATGCCGCCGAATGGCATGTCGTCCTGAGCGACGTGCAGCAGGGTGTCGTTCAGGCACACGCCGCCGGAATGGGTTTCGTGAAGTACGCGGTGTTGCTCACGCTTGTCGTAGCCGAAGTAATACAGGGCCAGCGGACGAGGTCGCTCATTGATGTAGGCAAAGGCCTGATCCAGATCCTTGTACGGAACGATCGGCAACAGCGGGCCGAAGATTTCGTCCTGCATCACCATCATGTCGTTGCTGACGTTGAGCAGCAGGCTGTGGCCCATGCGGCGCCCCTGGCCCTTGTCGAACAACGGAATCAGCAGCGCGCCCTTGCTGGTGGCGTCGCTGATGTAGCCGTTGAGGCGCGCCAATTGTCGGTCATTGATGATCGCGGTGTAGTCCGGGTTGTCGGTCAAGGTCGGATAAAACCCACGAACCGCCTGACGATAGGCTTCGACGAAAGCTCCGACGCGATCTTCCGGCACCAGCACATAGTCCGGGGCCACACAGGTCTGCCCGGCGTTGAGCGTCTTGCCGAAGGCGATGCGTTCGGCAGCATCCTTGAGCGGTACGTCGCGCGACACGATGGCCGGGGATTTGCCGCCGAGTTCGAGGGTCACCGGGGTCAGGTTCTCGGCCGCTGCACGCATCACGTGTTTGCCGATGCTGGTGGCGCCGGTGAACAGCAGGTGATCGAAACGCAATCTGGAGAACGCTACACCGATATCGGCTTCGCCCAGCACCACGCAAACCAGGTCTTGCGGGAAGATTCGGCCCAGCAGTTCCTTGAGCAACACGCCGGTGGCGGGGGTCGATTCGCTGAGCTTGAGCATCACCCGATTGCCTGCCGACAACGCGCCCACCAACGGCCCGATGGCCAGATACAGCGGGTAGTTCCAGGGCACGATCACCCCGACCACACCCAACGGCTGATAAATGACTTTGGCCGCCGCGGGTTGAAAGGCAACCCCGACCTTGCGCTTCGACGCTTTCATCCAGCCTTTGAGGTGCTGACTGGCGTAGTGAATGCCGTGCAGACTGGGCATCAGTTCGGCGAGCAGGGTTTCATCGGCGCTGCGATGGCTGAAATCCTGGCTGATGGCATCGATCAATGCCTGACGCTCATTGCTCAACAGATCGCGCAGGGCTTTTAGCCATTGCTGGCGCTGGGCGGCGGGTGGCATCGGGTTGGCGGCATACGCCGCGCGCTGGGCGTCGAACAGGGTCTGGAGCTCTTCCAGGGGCTGCTGCAGGTTCTGCAAGTAAGCGATGTCAGCAGTCATGGTCGGCTCCGGATTTATTGTAATGAGGGACTTTTTAGAGTCTATGCTCTATAAAGTCAAATGACATCCTGGCGCAGCTTTGTTTTATCCACTCGCGGATAGGTCGTAAGATGCCCGTCAACGCCTTTTGAATTAAAGCCCAAGCCATGGCCCCTCGGATCAAAACCAGCGAGCGCATCGTGCAGAACAGCCTGGAGCTGTTCAATCAGCAGGGTGAGCGCAGCGTCAGCACCAACCACATTGCTGCCCACATGGAAATTTCCCCGGGCAACCTGTACTACCACTTCCCCAACAAGCAGGCGATCATCGCCGTGCTGTTCAGTGAGTACGAAAGCCTGGTGGACAGCTTCCTGCGCCCGCCCCAGGGGCGTGCCGCCACGGTCGAAGACAAGCGCTTCTACCTCCAGGAGCTGCTGGCCGCCATGTGGCGCTACCGGTTTTTGCACCGTGATCTGGAGCACTTGCTCGACAGTGATCCGGAGCTGGCCGCCCGTTATCGGCGCTTTTCCCAACGCTGTCTGATCTATGGCACGCATATCTACGCGGGCTTCGTCGAGGCCGGCATCCTGCAAATGGACAAGGTTCAGATCGAGTCCCTGACGCTCAATGCCTGGATCATCCTGACGTCCTGGGTACGTTTTCTGTGCACCACGCGCGAAAATTCCAATCACCTGAGCGAGCAGGCCATAAAACGTGGTGTGTATCAGGTGCTGGTGCTTGAGGCAGGTTTTGTCACGGATCAGTCTCGCGCCGCGGTGAATGCGCTGTTCGAGGAGTTTTACGTGCCGTTGGCCCAAGCGTTGGAAGAAGTGGGATAGAAAGTGCAGTAGGATCAAACATCGCCTATCACAGGAGCCCGTTATGCCCATAGCGCAACTGATCAGCCCGCAAGCGTTGGACTTGAAAAAGGAGCAGCCGGGGCTGGTGATTCTGGATTGTCGTTTTGCCCTCGAAGACCCGGATTACGGTCAGCGCAGCTATGCCGAAGGGCATATCGCCGAGTCGAGCTTTGCCGATCTTGAGCGTGATTTGAGCGGGACAGTGGTCAAGGGTGTGACCGGGCGCCATCCTTTGCCTGAACCTGAAGACTTGATCGAGCGACTGCAAGCCTGGGGCGTCAACGCCGACAGCGATGTGATTTTGTACGATGACGGCCCGGGTGCCTACGCGGCGCGGGCCTGGTGGTTGCTGGCCTGGCTGGGCAAACGTGACGGCGTGTTCATCCTCGATGGCGGGCTCAAGGCCTGGCACGCAGCCGGTTTGCCCCTGAGTCTTGATGCGCCACAGATTGAGCGGGGCACCTTCACGGGGACGCCGGACAACGCGCTGGTCTTGAGCGCCGAACAGCTCCAGAAACGTCTCGGCCAGCCCGCGCTGACCCTCCTTGATGCCCGCGGCTTGCCGCGTTTCAAGGGCGAAGTAGAACCGATCGACCCGATTGCCGGGCACATCCCCGGCGCGCAATGCGCGGCGTTCACCGACAACCTGGGCAGCGACGGGCGTTTTCTGCCGGCCGATCAGCTCAAGCAGCGGTTTGCCGCGAAGCTCGGTAATCGCTCGCCGACCGATTTGGTGGCGTACTGCGGTTCTGGCGTGACGGCCTGTCACAACCTGTTCGCGTTGTGCCTGGCCGGCTATCCGCTGGGCTCGTTGTATGCCGGCTCATGGAGTGAGTGGATCAACGATCCAGCGCACGGCATCGCCATAGGCGAATAAACGCTTAACCCCTGTGGGAGCGAGCCTGCTCGCGATTGCGGTGTACCAGTCAACATCAATGTTGAATGTTAAACCGCAATCGCGAGCAGGCTCGCTCCCACAGGGGGCAATTGATGCGTTGAGATATCACCGTAAGCGGGCGCTGCGATACGCGCCCGGCCCAACACCGTAAACCTGCTTGAACTGCCGACTCAGATGACTCTGATCAGCAAACCCCAGCTGCGTCGCCACTTCCAGCGGCAAACAACCGTTCTGTAATAACGCCCGCGCCCGAGCGATGCGCTGCTGCATCAGCCAGGTGTGCGGTGGCGTGCCCGTGGCGCGGCGGAACACCCGGGCGAAGTGGAAGGGCGAAAGGTTGACCGCCGCGGCCAGTTCTTCCAGCGAAGGCGGCGTCGCCAATTGTGCTTGCAGCAGATCCTTGGCCAGCGTCACCGCCCGATGTTCCTTGCCCGGCTTGCCGGCAATCGGCACGGTCGCGTGCCGTTGCAGCAGCAACAGCATCATTTCCCGCCAGACCGTTTGTTGTTGCAGGGCCGTGGACGGACTTTCCAGTAGACGATGCAGTTGGCAGAAACCCTTCACCAGATCCGGATCGCGATACAGCGTCGCGCCGAACGCCGGCAAGTTGTTGGTCGGCAGTTCCAACTCATCGAGTAGCGACAGAATCTGACCGCTGTCCGGATAGAACGCCCGATACAACCAACCATCCTCGGTGCCTTTATGACCGGTGTGCAGTTCGTCCGGATTGATCAGCACCAGCGTGCCGCTACCGGCCAAGTGTTCGGCGCCGCGATAGCGATAGCGCTGGGCGCCGGCCATGATCATGCCGATCACGTAGCCGTCATGCACATGGGGTGCGAAACGGTGTTCGATGTAGCGCGCGGACAATAACTCGACGCCGGCCAACGGTGCTGTTTGCCAGAATCGGATCGACTCGCCCTGATCGACGTCCATGCCTTACTGGCGACCCACGGCGGTCAGCCACTGCGGGATGCGGCGTTCCAGGTAGTAACCCGGTTGCCTGAACGAGCCATCGACGAAGCCGACATGCCCACCCTTGGTCTGTAGCTCGAATTGAGTGCAGGCGGACAATTCGTCGGCTTGCGGCAGGCTATGAGGGAAGACAAACGGGTCATCGGCCGCTTGAATGATCAGGGTCGGCGTCCGAATCTCGCCAAGGAAATAGCGACTCGAAGCGCGGCGATAGTAATCCTCGGCATCGGCAAAGCCGTTCAGCGGCGCGGTGACCCGGCCATCGAAATCCCAGAACGTGCGCATGTTCTCCAGTGAACCCAGCGCGGCCAATGCCGCCAGACCATCCTCGCGCCCGTCATGCTGGAACTGGCGTTGCTTGTTCTTGATGTAGGCGACCATCTCCCGCATGAAATGCGCCTGATAGAACTTCGAAAAACCCTGGCCGATACGGTCGGCGCATTGATCAAGACGAAACGGCACCGACACCGCCACCGCACCGACCACGCCACTGTTGCTGCCGGATTCGCCCAAGTGCTTGAGCAACACATTGCCGCCCAGGGAATAGCCGACCGCATACAACGGCGCGAGCGGTCGTTGGGCTTTCAGGTGTTTGATGGTTTCGGCGAGGTCTTCACTGACGCCGGAGTGGTAACTGCGCGGCAACAGATTCGGTTCGCCCGAACAGCCGCGCCAGTTCAGTGCGACGCTGGCCCAGCCTTGGGCACCTAACGCTTTTTGCATGCCGGCCACGTAAGGCGAATTTGAAGAGCCGGTCAGCCCGTGCAATACCAGCACCAGTGGCGCCTCGACGCTGTGCGGGCCGTGCCAGTCGAGATCGAGAAAGTCGCCATCCTCAAGCCACAAGCGTTCGCGCTGGCGTTCGATGTGTGTGGTTTTGCGCCACAGCGGTCCCCACAAGGTTTGCAAGTGCGGGTTGCCGAGGCCGAAGGCGGGGGTGAAACGTTCTGGCAAATGGGGCACGATGGTTCTCGATGCAGCGGTGCGAGCCTCGCTTGAGGCGCGCACCTTTTTCAGGCCGGTTGATTAACCGGCAATCTCTGCCATACGTTGCCACAGCGCGTAATACACCCGCCCGGATTTCTGCTCCCGGTGCAGGCGCCAGTTGCCTGGTAAGCCAAGGCTCGATGGCGCATTCTCGCTTTCAGTGTAGATCCAGGCTTCGTCGGCCAGCCACTGACGTTCTTCAAGTAATGCACAAACGCCTGGCAACAGGTTCTGGTTGAACGGCGGATCGAGGAACACCAGGTCGTATGCAGTCGCTGTCTGGGTTTCCAGGTAGCGCAGGGCATCGGCGGTCTGAATCTGGCCGGTGGTGCAGCGCAGCGTGCCCAGATGCTCCTTGATGCTGGCGACCGCGATGTTGCTGGCGTCCAGCGCCTGACCCATGGCCGCGCCACGGGACAAGGCTTCGAGGAACAATGCGCCGCTGCCGGCGAACGGGTCCAGAACCTTGGCGCCAGCGACATAAGGCGCGAGCCAGTTGAACAGGGTTTCACGCACCCGGTCCGGGGTAGGGCGCAGGCCCGGTGCATCCGGGAAGCTCAGCTTCCGGCTGCCCCATTCACCGCCGATAATGCGCAGTTGGTTCACGCCGTTATGCACGTTGTGTACGGGTTTTTTAGGACGAGTGGCCATTAATGCTCCGGAACCCCGAGCGGTTGCTCGGCAGGTTTATCAGTTGGGGCCGGTAACGGCTTTTGCGGCACGGTCGGGCCAGCGCTGACGATGACCATTTTGTCCGTGCTCAAGTGTTTGTTCAGTGCGGTTTTGACCTGCTCGACTGTCAGGCTCTGGGACTCGCGCATAAAGTCATCCAGATAACTCAGCGGCAGGTTGTAGAAACCCATGGCGCCGAGTTGGCCGACGATATCGGCGTTGCTGGCGGTGGACAGCGGGAAGCTGCCGGCCAGTTCACGCTTGGCGTCGTCGAGTTCTTTCTGGGTCGGGCCGGTTTTGAGGTAGTCGGCGAGCACATCCTGCACCAGTTTCAACGTACCTTCGCTCATCTCGGCGCGGGTTTGCAGGTTGATCATGAACGGGCCGCGGGCCTGCATCGGGGTGAAACCCGAATAGACGCCGTAGGTCAGGCCGCGTTTCTCGCGCACTTCGCTCATCAGTCGTGTACCGAAACCGCCGCCACCGAGGATCTGGTTGCCCATGGACAGTGCCGCGTAGTCCGGGTCGTCACGGTCGATGCCCAATTGCGCGAGCATCAGGTTAGTCTGCTTGGACGGAAACTCGATGTGGCCGATGCTGGCTTTCGGTTCTTCCGGTTGCGGGATTTTCGCCAGCTCCGGGCCTTTCGGCAACGCGCTGGAGACTTGTGCGGCAATCGCTTCGGCCTCGGTGCGAGACAGGTCGCCCACCAGCGCAATCACCACGTTGCCAGCCGCATAGGCTTTCTCATGGAATGCGCGCAGTTGCGCCACGGTGATCGCCGGAACGGTTTTCGCCGTGCCGTCGCTGGAGTGCGCGTACGGGTGATCGCCGTACAGACGGTTCATCAGCTCCAGGCTCGCGAGTTTGCCGGGGTTCTGCTTTTGGTACTCGAAACCGGCGAGCATCTGGTTCTTGATGCGCGTAAAGGAATCGGCCGGGAAGGTCGGTTTGCCGATGACTTCAGAGAACAACTTCAGGGCCGGCTCGCGTTTGTCCGCGGCACTGAGACTGCGCAGGGAAGCCAGGGCCATGTCTTTGAATGCGCCGTTGCTAAAGTCTGCGCCCAGGCCTTCGAAGCCCTGAGCAATGGCGCCGACATCTTTGCCGGCCACACCTTCGTTGAGCATGGCGTTGGTCAGCATGGAGAGGCCAGGTGCGTCGCCGTCCTGGCTGCTGCCGGCGGCGAAGATCAGGCGCATGTCGAACATCGGCAGCTCCCGGGCTTCAACGAACAGCACCTTGGCGCCCTCGGCAGTTTTCCAGGTCTGCACGTCCAGGGTGCGGTGGCTTGGCGCTTTGCCATCGAGCTCGGCCAGTGATTGCAGTTTCTGGCTGGCCTTGGCCTTGTCGAGGGCTTCGCTGGCCTTGGAATCGTCGGTCTTCGAGAAGTAGAACGCGGCAGACCCGATCAAGGCGACAGCGATCAGGCCAATCAGCGCCAGGCGCGGTTTTTTACGCTCACTCATGAGTCGTCTCCTCTGGCAATACATGGGCGACGCTGAGACGTTCGCGGGTGAAATACAGCTTGGCGGCTTTCTGGATATCTTCCGGAGTCACGCTTTCCAGCTCGGAGAGTTCGGTGTCCATCAGCTTCCAGGACAGGCCGACGGTTTCCAGTTGGCCAATAGCGGTGGCCTGGCTGGTGATCGAGTCACGCTCGTAAACCAGGCCGGCGATGACCTGCGCGCGGACGCGTTCCAGTTCTTCAGCGGACGGCGCGGTGGTTTTCAGCTGTTCGAGCAGCTTCCACAGGCCAGCTTCAGCCTGAGCCATGGTTTTGTTTTTCTGGGTGTTGGGCGTTGCCGACAAGGTGAACAGGCTGTCGCCACGGGTATAGGCGTCGTAACTCGACGAACCGCCAGAGACCAGCTCTTCGCCGCGCTCCAGTTGTGTCGGGATACGTCCGCTGTAGCCGCCGTCGAGCAGGGCGGAGATCAGACGCAAGGCGTTGACCGAGCGTTTGTCTTGCGCGGTGGCGATGCTTGGCACGTTGAAGCCCAGCATCAGGCTTGGCAGTTGGGTCTGCACATGCAGTGTAATCTGGCGCTCACCGGGCTCGGCCAGCTCCATCGGGATTTTCGCTGGCGGCACATCACGTTTGGCGATCGGGCCGAAGTAGCGCTGGGCCAGGGTTTTGACCTCGTCCGGGGTCACGTCGCCCACCACCACTAACGTGGCGTTGTTCGGCACGTACCAGGATTGGTACCAGTGGCGCAGCTCTTCGACTTTCATGCGGTCCAGGTCAGCCATCCAGCCGATGGTCGGCGTGTGGTAACCGCTGGCCGGGTAAGCCATGGCCTTGAAGCGTTCGTAGGCCTTGGACATCGGCTTGTCGTCGGTGCGCAGGCGACGTTCTTCTTTGATGACTTCGATCTCGCGGGCGAACTCGTCGGCCGGCAGGCGCAGGCTGGCCATGCGGTCGGCTTCCAGCTCGAAGGCCACGCCCAGACGGTCGCGGGCCAGCACCTGGTAATACGCCGTGAAGTCATCGCTGGTGAACGCGTTCTCTTCGGCGCCGAGGTCGCGCAGGATCAGCGAGGCTTCGCCGGGGCCGACTTTTTCGCTGCCCTTGAACATCATGTGTTCCAGGGCGTGGGACAAACCGGTCTGACCGGGGGTCTCGTAGCTGGAGCCGACCTTGTACCAGACTTGGGAAACCACCACCGGCGCACGATGGTCTTCGCGCACGACGACCTTCAGGCCGTTATCGAGGGTGAATTCGTGGGTGGGTTGTGGATCGGCAGCCAGGGCCGAGAGGGGCAGACAAACTGTGCTGAGCAGCAGGCCTGCAGCGCGGCGGGCTAGAGCATTCATTCGTTTTTAAACCTTTGGGGCTGCCCGCTTGGTCTTAGCCTAGGCGGGCGAGGAGGTGCTAGGATACTGATCCGTTTTACTGGCGGCCACGCCTATCAGGCCTTTGATCGGTCAGCAGGTTGTTTGGGTTTGCGGCGGAAGCTTTGAGTTTGTCAGCTAAACTCTGCGTT
This sequence comes from Pseudomonas sp. PDM10, assembly GCF_014852295.1. NCBI lineage: Bacteria > Pseudomonadati > Pseudomonadota > Gammaproteobacteria > Pseudomonadales > Pseudomonadaceae > Pseudomonas > Pseudomonas sp. PDM10. Next base: position 512,406 of record NZ_JACVBJ010000003.1, read on the forward strand.
TTCGCCGACGATGCCGTTCCAGTCCTTCGTATTAGTCGACCTTTGAGGTGCCGTTTGCACCTCGACAAAATGTTGCGCGTGAACAAGCTGGGTCAATCGCAGTCTGTTCTGCATCGAATATTTATTTGCCGAGGCGCCCTTTGGCGCGTCGCTACCGTGAGATAGCCGTCCTCCATGTTTGGTTCCAACGACGACAAGAAAGCCCCAGCTGCGGCTGGTGAGAAGAAAAGCCTGTTCGGATGGCTGCGCAAAAAGCCGCAGGAACCCGTCGTCGAACAGCCACAGCCACTTCCTGAGCCCACACCTGCGCCGGTAATAGAAGAAGAGCCGGCGCCGATTGTCCCGCCGATCGCCGAGCCGGTGTTGCAACCGGTTATCGAGCCTGAGCCTGATGTCGTCGCCGAAGTCGTGGCCCAGGTGCAGCTCACGCCCGTTGCCGAACCATGGCTGACGTTGCCTGTGGCGGAAGAGCCGGTGTCATTGGTCGTAGATGAGCTGGCGCCGCACGTTACGCCGCCGATTCCCGCACCGACTGCGTTTGCTCCTGAGCCCGTTCAAGCGCCAGTGGTTGAGCCGGTTGTCGCGCCAGTGGTGGTGGCCGAGCCTGAACCGGTTGTTCCGGAGCCTGTGGTGCCCGCACTCGTTGCTCCGATTGCTCAGGCGCCTGCGCCGGTCGTCGCTCCCGTAGCTCCTGTTGCCGCCGCACCTGTCGTTCCCGTTGAAACGCCTGCCGAGCCCGCGCGTACCGCAGAAACCAAAGCCGGTTTCTTCGCCCGCCTGAAACAAGGCTTGTCCAAGACCAGCGCCAGCATCGGCGAAGGCATGGCCAGCCTGTTCCTGGGCAAGAAGATCATCGATGACGAGCTGCTCGAAGACATCGAAACCCGCCTGCTGACCGCCGATGTCGGCGTCGAGGCGACTTCGGTGATCATTCAGCGCCTGACCCAGAAGGTCGCTCGCAAAGAACTGGCCGATGCCGATGCGCTGTACAAATCCCTGCAAGCGGAACTGGCGGCGATGCTCAAGCCTGTCGAGCAACCGCTGAAAATCACCTCGCAGACCAAGCCGTTCGTCATCCTGGTCGTCGGCGTCAACGGTGCCGGCAAGACCACCACCATCGGCAAACTGGCGAAGAAGCTGCAGCTCGAAGGCAAGAAAGTCATGCTCGCGGCCGGCGATACCTTCCGCGCCGCCGCCGTCGAACAATTGCAAGTCTGGGGCGAGCGCAACAAGATCCCGGTCATCGCCCAGCACACCGGCGCGGACTCGGCTTCGGTTATCTTCGATGCCGTGCAAGCGGCCAAGGCCCGTGGCATCGACGTATTGATCGCCGACACCGCCGGTCGCCTGCACACCAAAGACAATTTGATGGAAGAGCTGAAGAAGGTTCGCCGGGTCATCAGCAAACTCGACGCCGACGCGCCTCACGAGGTGCTGTTGGTGCTTGATGCCGGTACGGGGCAGAACGCGATCAGCCAGGCCAAACAATTTAACCAGACCGTCGAACTGACCGGCCTGGCGCTGACCAAGCTCGATGGCACCGCCAAAGGCGGGGTGATTTTCGCCCTCGCCAAGCAGTTTGGCTTGCCGATTCGCTACATCGGCGTCGGTGAAGGCATCGATGATTTGCGTACTTTTGAAGCAGAACCCTTTGTCCAGGCACTGTTTGCCGAGCGGGAGCGTTCATGATTCGTTTCGAACAGGTCGGTAAACGCTACCCGAACGGCCACGTCGGCTTGCATGAGCTGAGCTTTCGAGTCCGTCGGGGCGAGTTTTTGTTTGTGACCGGCCACTCTGGGGCCGGTAAAAGCACCTTGTTGCGCCTGCTGCTGGCGATGGAGCGTCCGACCACCGGCAAATTGCTGCTGGCCGGGCAAGACCTGAGCACCATCAGCAACGCACAGATTCCTTACCTGCGTCGGCAGATCGGCGTGGTGTTCCAGAATCACCAGCTGTTGTTCGATCGCACGGTGTTCAACAACATCGCGCTGCCCTTGCAGATCCTTGGGTTGTCCAAGGCCGAGATCACCAAACGCGTGGATTCGGCGCTTGAGCGCGTGGCGCTGTCGGACAAGACCGACTTGTACCCTGGCGACCTGTCCACCGGTCAGCAACAGCGTGTCGGCATCGCCCGCGCCATCGTTCACCGCCCGGCCTTGCTGCTGGCGGACGAACCGACCGGTAACCTCGATCCACGTCTGGCGGCAGAAATCATGGGTGTGTTCGAAGACATCAACCGTTTGGGCACCAGCGTGCTGATTGCCAGTCACGACCTGGCACTGATCGCCCGCATGCGCCACCGCATGTTGACCCTGCAGCGCGGTCGATTGATCGGTGACGGGGAGGCCGGCGTATGAGTGCGACACGCAGCCCCAAGGTTTCCGAGCGCGTGGCCCCGAAGGCCGCCGACCAGCAGCCGCAGAAGAAAAAACGCGACGATGATGACGGTCCGGATTTCGCCACGCTGTTTCGTGCCTGGGTCGAGAGTCATCGCGCCAGCCTGCTCGATAGCTTGCGTCGTTTGGGCAAGCAGCCCATCGGTAGCTTCTTCACCTGCATGGTGATGGCGGTGGCCCTGAGTTTGCCGATGGGCCTGTCACTTTTGCTAAGTAACGTCGAGCGTCTCGGTGGTTCGTGGCAGCGTGCGGCGCAGATTTCCCTGTACCTGCAAATCGAGGCCAGTCCCGCTGAAGGCGAGTCGTTACGCGAGCAGATCAAGGGGATGCCTGGCGTAGCTGATGCTGAATATGTCGGCCGCGATCAAGCGCTGGAAGAGTTTCAGCAGCAGTCCGGTCTGGGCGAGGCGCTCAAGGAACTGCCGGAAAACCCGCTGCCGGGCGTGGTTTTGGTGACGCCGAATGAGGTCGATAAGCCAGCCCTTGAAGCATTACGACAAAAACTTTCCGAGTTGCCCAAGGTACAACAGGCGCAACTTGATCTAGTCTGGGTCGAGCGTCTGGCAGCCATCCTCAAGCTGGGTGACCGTTTTGTCTTCGGTCTGACCGTGCTTCTGGTTTCTGCATTACTTTTGGTGATAGGCAATACCATTCGTCTTCATATTGAAAACCGCCGCACAGAGATAGAAGTGATTAAACTCGTCGGCGGCACTGACAGCTATGTGCGCAGGCCCTTTCTGTACATGGGTGCGCTTTATGGCTTCGGTGCGGGGATTCTTTCCTGGGGCGTATTGGCGTTCGGCCTTGATTGGCTGAACGACGCGGTGGTTGGGCTGGCCGGTTTGTACGGCAGTGATTTTGCGCTGGCCGGAGTGCCAGTTGCCGACGGTCTGTCTCTCTTGCTTGGCGCGGTGCTGTTGGGGTATATCGGTGCATGGATTGCAGTCGCTCGCCACCTGAGGGAGCTTGCGCCTAAGTAGTATCATTTTGCTCGTATTGACCTTTCAGCGTTTATGGGAACTTGTCTTTTGGTTTCCGGTCAATTTTCGCAGTGCTGAACTGCACGAGTTATGTAAGTCGGAGGTTTTTTCGTATGACCAATTCTTTGCAACCTGCATATGCTCTGGTCCCGGGTGCGAACCTGGAGGCCTATGTGCACACGGTGAACAGCATTCCATTGCTGACGCCGGAGCAGGAGCGTGAACTGGCCGAGAGTCTCTATTATGAGCAGGATTTGGGGGCGGCTCGGCAGATGGTGCTCGCCCACCTGCGTTTTGTTGTACATATCGCCCGTAGCTATTCCGGCTACGGTCTGGCTCAGGCTGACCTGATCCAGGAAGGCAACGTCGGCCTGATGAAGGCGGTGAAGCGCTTCAACCCGGAAATGGGTGTGCGCCTGGTGTCTTTTGCAGTGCACTGGATCAAGGCGGAAATCCACGAATTCATCCTGCGCAACTGGCGGATCGTGAAAGTCGCGACCACCAAGGCCCAGCGCAAGCTGTTCTTCAACCTGCGCAGCCAGAAGAAGCGTCTGGCGTGGCTGAACAACGAGGAAGTTCACCGTGTGGCGGAAAGCCTCGGTGTAGAGCCTCGGGAAGTGCGTGAGATGGAAAGTCGCCTGACCGGCCATGACATGGCCTTCGACCCGGCCGCGGAAGCGGACGACGACAGCGCTTTCCAATCGCCGGCCAACTATCTGGAAGACCACCGGTACGACCCGGCCCGTCAGCTGGAAGATGCCGACTGGAGCGACAACTCCAACCACAACCTGCACGAAGCGCTTGAAGTGTTGGACGACCGCAGCCGTGACATCCTCTACCAGCGCTGGCTAGCGGAAGAAAAAGCCACGCTGCATGACCTGGCGCAGAAGTACAACGTGTCGGCCGAGCGTATTCGTCAGCTCGAGAAGAGCGCGATGAACAAGCTCAAGTTGTCGATCGCCGCCTAACCGCAGCTAAGGCATAAAAAAACGCCCCGATCATTGATCGGGGCGTTTTTATTTGTACCCATTTTTCCTGAATCACCATAAACCAATGTGGGAGCGACGGTGCGACGATTCGACCTGCTCGCGATGGCGTCAGGTCAGTCGCTATAAATATTGAATGATCAATAGCTATCGCGAGCAGGCTCGCTCCCACAGGGGATTTGCAGTGTTATTGGGACCAAGGCGCGCGGCGTGAATCATTGATCCCTACCAGATAGCTGTCGCCACCGAGCTGACTCATCTGCTGTCGAATCCATCCCGCTCGCCGTGCGACGTAGTTAGTCGGATGACTGGCACTCCACACTCGCGGGTTAGGCAGCACCGCAGCCAGCAAGCTGGCCTGCTGGCGAGACAGCGAACGAGCGCCGACGCCAAAGTGATGCCTGGCTGCTGCTTCAGCGCCAAACACACCGTCATCCCACTCGACACTGTTGAGGTACACCTCAAGAATTCGCTGCTTGGGCCAGAACACTTCGATCAGCCCGGTAAACCAGGCTTCCAGGCCTTTGCGCAGCCAGCTGCGGCCGGACCACAGAAACAGATTCTTCGAGACCTGCTGGCTCAGGGTGCTGGCGCCGCGAATCGTTCCGCCGAGTTCGTTGTGGGTCAGTGCGGCCTGGATCGCGCCAAAGTCAAAGCCCCAATGTTCCGGGAATTTCTGATCTTCGCCGGCAATCACCGCGACTTTCAGTTCATCGGAGATTTCATCCCAGGGTTTCCAGGTGCGTTGCAGGTCGATGGGCTCGCCGTCGAACCAGGATTCGACCTTGCGCTCGACCATCAACGTGGTTCCCGGTGGCGGTACCACGCGAAAGATCAGCACCAGCAATACGCTGCCACCCGCGAACCAGAGCAGTGCCTTCGTGAATCGTCGCAAAAATAAACGCAGCATAGAGATGGCTTGGCCGAACCCGTTGAGCGGGCCATTATACAGACCCTGTGGATCGAGTCTGACTGGAGTTCTTCATGCTGCGTGGCTTTCTGATGCTGGCCGCTTTTTTCGGCTTCACCGGCGTTGCCCTTGGCGCGTTCGCCGCCCACGGCTTGAAAAGCCGCCTGACACCCGAGTACCTGGCGATTTTCCACACCGGCGTGACCTATCAGTTGGTGCACACCTTGGCGTTGCTGGGCGTTGCACTGCTGGCCACGCAGATTCCCGGTCGCCTGATCACATGGGCGGGTGCATCGTTCGTCGTCGGCATCCTGCTGTTTTCCGGCAGTCTGTACCTGTTGACCATGACCGGCGTGAGCAAGCTCGGGATCATCACCCCCTTCGGCGGGCTGGCATTTCTGGTCGGCTGGTTGTGCCTGGGGATTGCCGCCTGGCGGTTGAGCTGACCGGGTGGTCCATTTCATGACGAATGGCTTGGGTCGCCAAGACTGATCGGGCTAGAATGCCAGCCCCTAAAAATGATGGCGGCATTCGGCATGCGCATTCAGTTGAACGGCGAATCCCTTGAACTGCCCGACGGTGAAACCGTTGCGGCCCTGCTGACCCGTCTGGAACTGACCGGACGCCGGGTGGCGGTCGAGCTCAATCTGGATATCGTCCCGCGCAGCCAGCACGCCGACACCACGCTGAACGACGGCGACAGCGTCGAAGTCGTACACGCCATCGGCGGCGGCTAGTCGTCCGGCCCGCAAGGGCACAGAATTCTGCAAGAACCTCACCCCTACAGAGGATTTCCCATGAGCATCGTTCGTAGCGACAAGCCCTTCGTCCTGGCCGGTCGTACTTACCAGTCGCGTTTGCTGGTAGGCACCGGCAAGTACCGCGACATGGAAGAAACCCGCCTGGCCATCGAAGCCTCGGGTGCCGAGATCGTCACCTTCGCCGTGCGCCGGACCAACCTCGGCCAGAACCCGGGCGAACCGAACCTGCTCGAAGTCCTGTCGCCGGATCGCTACACCTTCCTGCCTAACACCGCCGGTTGCTTCGACGCTACCGAGGCTGTGCGCACCTGCCGTCTGGCCCGTGAGCTGCTCGGTGGTCACAATCTGGTGAAGCTGGAAGTGCTGGCGGACCAGAAAACCCTGTTTCCCAACGTGATCGAAACCCTCAAGGCCGCCGAAGTGCTGGTCAAGGAAGGCTTCGACGTGATGGTTTACACCAGCGATGACCCGATCATCGCCCGTCAATTGGCGGAAATCGGCGTTATCGCGGTGATGCCACTGGCCGGTCTGATCGGTACAGGCCTGGGGATCTGCAACCCGTACAACCTGCAGATCATCCTCGAAGAAGCCAAGATTCCTGTGCTGGTCGACGCCGGTGTCGGTACTGCTTCCGACGCCACCATTGCCATGGAACTGGGTTGCGAAGCGGTGCTGATGAACTCGGCCATCGCCCATGCCCAGCAGCCGATCATGATGGCTGAAGCCATGAAACACGCCATCGTTGCAGGTCGCTTGGCCTACCTCGCCGGCCGCATGCCGAAAAAACTCTATGCCAGCGCCTCTTCGCCGCTGGATGGTCTGATCAAGTAAGAGCCATTGATGACTGAATCAAACGACACGCCTAGCCAGACGGAAGAAGGCGACGAGCGCCAACACCGCCGCATCAAGAGTTTCGTGATGCGCGCCGGTCGCATGACCGAAGGCCAGCAACGCGGTCTGGAACAGGGCACCCCGCTGTTCGTGCTGCCTCTGGCCGACGCGCCGGTGGACTTCGACCAAGTGTTTGGTCGCTCGGCGCCGCGCTCGCTGGAAATCGGTTTCGGCATGGGCCATTCGCTGCTGGAAATGGCCGCGGCCTCGCCGGAGCAGGATTTCATCGGCGTGGAAGTGCACCGTCCGGGTGTCGGCGCGCTGCTCAATGGCGTGCTTACTCAGGGCCTGACCAACCTGCGGGTCTACGATTGCGACGCGATCGAAGTGCTCAACCGCTGTGTGGCCGACAACAGCCTCGATCGCCTGATGCTGTTTTTCCCGGACCCATGGCACAAGAGCCGTCACCACAAGCGTCGTATCGTTCAGGCGTCGTTCGCTGAACTGGTGCGCAGCAAGTTGAAGGTCGGCGGTGTGCTGCACATGGCCACCGACTGGGAACCGTACGCCGAGTACATGCTGGAAGTGATGAACGTTGCGCCGGGTTATCGCAACCTGGCCGAAGACGGTAAATGCGTCCCGCGCCCGACCGAGCGCCCGATCACCAAGTTCGAACGCCGCGGCGAACGTCTTGGGCATGGCGTGTGGGACCTGAAGTTCGAAAAACAGTCTTAAGCCCTACGCAATACAAACTGTGGGAGCGGGCTTGCTCGCGAAGGCATCGTGTCAGTCGACATTAAAGTTGAATGACACACCGCTTTCGCGAGCAAGCCCGCTCCCACATTTGTTTTGTGCCGGATTCAAGAATGATGCTTGGCCGCCGAAAGCTCTACGTCCCCACTTGTAAAGGAAGACAAGTTTGAAAGTCATCTTCGCCTGCACGCTGTTTTTAAGTCTGCTGTTTTCTGCGGCTTGCGAGCGCGTTGTAACTCCCGATGAATACTTTGCAATCGCCCAGAGAGTGGCCGCGAAAATCCAGCGTGAAGCCGATGAAAGGATCAGGCTGGAGGCTGCCGGGGAGCCTGAAATCAAGTACAGCCCAGAGCAGCTGCGCAATGCGGAAGGTGATCTTGAGGCACTCGTAGACAATCTGAAGCGAGCGTCCGATGGCGGACATACACTTGCCACGTACTTTCTGGCTAACCTGCAGGACAATCCGATGTTCTCTGAGCGGTCGCGCAAAGAGACCTGTGGTCTTTACCAAAAAGCCATGGATCAAGGCTTGCTTGCGGCTGCGGTTGGCTATTACCACTTGTGCGATAAGGCATACGAAAGGTTTGATCTGCACAACGCGGATCACCTGAAGTACTTGCAGTCGCTGGAACAGTTGCTGAAAAAGCCCAATGTCCATGGTGACGCCTATCCGTTACCGGCCAAGCATTCCCTGTGCTTCTTCGACGAAGGGGCACCGTTACCGCAGCAGGGCGCGTTGGCGGCCATGCGGGCCCGCGCCGTCGCGCTGGTCCTGACAGAAGATCAATATCGGGCCGAGGCCAACTACATTTTGGCGCTGACGCGTGTAAACAGGAATGACCGGCATGACAGTCAAAATATTGCTGATCTGGATGAAGCTGAAGCGCTGGGCTGCAATGATTTCCATGGACTGAGCGCCATGATGCGCAATGCAGTCAAGATCGCTGAAAAGCAATAACGGGCATTCGCAATACAAACTGTGGGAGTGACGGTGCGACCTGCTCGCGAAAGCGGATGTTCATTCAACATTGATGTTGAATGTTATGGCCTCATCGCGAGCAAGCTCAGCTCCTACAGTTTTTGTTTTGTGCCTGGGAATCAGCGGCGGTCTGCGACGACACCGATGAGCACCAGCACCACCAACAACACCGGTGCCAGGCTGTAGTTGTTGAACTGGCTCAGGCCTTTGATGATCCATGGCGTGGCGTAAATAAGCGCGACGCCGCTGCCGATCATGCACAGCAGGGCCATCAGCGGGACGCGCAAGGCGCCGGCAATGCTGCCCAGACGTGCGTCGACCCAGCCTTTGATATCGGCGCCAAACAACACCAACAGACAGCCCACCAGTGCCAGAGCGATTTCAGACAGGTTGCTACGGCTCCAGCGGGACGCGGTGGCGAGCAGGTCGAGTATCAAATCCATTCGTTTTCCCTTAAGGCTGAAATCAGCTCAGAAATGTCTGCAGCAAGTCATTGAGGAAGAGTTGTCCGCGCTCGGTGGCCGCCAGACGTGACGGTTCGACCTGCAACAAGCCACTTTGTTCGGCGACCTGGCGGCCTTCGGCGAGGCTTTCCAGGCTCATTCCGGTGCGTTCCGGATACAGTCGCGATTCCACGCCCTCGGTCAGGCGCAAGGCGTTCATCAGGAATTCGAACGGCATTTCTTCATTGGTCAGGGCTTTCTCCCCAGCCTTGAAGCTTTTGGCCGGGTTGAGGTAGTCCTTCGGCAAGCGGGTCTTCCAGGTGCGGACGATGCGCCCGTCTGGGTGGCTGAGCTTGCCGTGAGCCCCGGCACCGATGCCGATGAAGTCGCCGAAACTCCAGTAATTGAGGTTATGTCGCGCGGGACGGCCAGGCTGGGCATACGCCGAGACTTCGTATTGCGCGTAACCGTGCTCGGCCAGTAATGCCTGGCCGGCTTCCTGAATGTCCCACAGCGTGTCGTCTTCCGGCAGCGTTGGCGGCTGGTTCCAGAACACCGTGTTCGGCTCCAGGGTCAGTTGATACCAGGACAAATGCGTCGGCTTCAGGGCGATGGCCTGGCGCAGGTCGCTCAGGGCGTCGTCCAGGGACTGATCGGGCAAACCGTGCATCAGGTCCATATTGAAGTTGTCGAACCCGGCCTGACGGGCCATGCCGGCGGCACGCACCGCTTCGTCACCGTTGTGAATCCGCCCCAGGGCCTTGAGTTTCTCTTCCTGAAAACTCTGGATGCCGATCGACAGGCGATTGATGCCCAGCGCTCGGTAGGCGACGAACTTCTCTTGTTCGAACGTCCCGGGGTTGGCTTCCAGGGTGATTTCGATGTCGCTGGCGAAGGGGATGCGCTGTTCCACGCCTTTGAGCAAACGGCCCAAGGCTTCAGCGCTGAACAGGCTCGGCGTGCCGCCCCCAAAGAAGATCGAACTCAGCTCACGACCATAGACCGCATGCAGGTCTTGATCGAGGTCGGCGAGCAACGCGTCCACATACTCTTCTTCCGGCAGCACCGGGCTGGCAGTGTGGGAGTTGAAGTCGCAATAAGGGCATTTGCGCACACACCACGGGATGTGGATGTACAACGCCAGGGGCGGCAGCACGGGGAGGGCGGCCCGAGGCGATTGGGCGGCACCGCCGAAGATCAGCGGCGACGCGGATGAGTCATGGATCATTTCAGGCCCAGACGCTGGCGCAGCAGATCCATTGCACGGGCGCGGTGGCTGATGAGGTTCTTGTCGCTCGGGCTCAACTCGGCGCTGGAGCAGTCGCGTTCCGGCACCCAGAACAGCGGATCGTAACCAAAACCGTGTTCGCCGCTGGCCGCTGGCAGGATGCGTCCGTGCCACAAGCCTTCGCAGATAATCGGCAGCGGATCGTCAGCGTGACGCACCAGCGCCAGCACGCAGACGAACTGTGCACCGCGTTCGGCTTGCGGCACGTCTTTCAACACGTCGAGCAGTTTGGCGTTGTTCGCCGCATCGCCCTGGCCATCAGCGTAACGAGCCGAGTAGATCCCCGGCGCACCGCCGAGGAAATCCACTGCCAACCCCGAATCGTCCGCCAGTGCAGGCAGGCCGGAGATGCGCGCGGCATTGCGGGCCTTGAGGATGGCGTTCTCGACGAACGACAGGCCGGTTTCTTCAGGCTCGACGCTGCTGAACTCGCCGATCGAGCGCAGTTGCACCGATTCGCCGAGCATGGCCTGAAGTTCCTTGAGTTTGCCGGCGTTGTGGCTGGCCAGTACGAGTTGCGTGAAGTTGATCATTCGCCGGGAAAGAGCTCTTGGTTGAAATTGATGGTGTTGATTTTATCGCCGTTCTGCACCTTGATGTCGAAGGTCCGGACTTCCTGCTGATCGACCGGGAACTGGGCGATGTAGTAGATCGCGCCTTGTTCGGTGATCTGTTTGAACTTCAACGGTAGGGTCTGGCTGGTCAGGTCTTTCACCGATCCGCTGACTTCAGCGGTCAGTGGTTTGCCATCCTTGAGCACGGAGACGTTGATCACACCCTGGTTCTTGCTGCGTGTCAGCCCGGCTGCTTTGGCGATGTCCGGTGTCAGGAAGGTGGAGTTGAAGGTGTTGTAGTGCACCGTTACATCGCCAAAGGTTTCCTTGCGCTCGCCTTTGATGACGTCGGCGGCCATGGCGGTGACGCTCAGGCAGGCAGTAAGTACAAACAGCGCTAGACGACCCATGTTCGTTCTCCTCGAAGTGTCGCGATTCAGACCGCGACCTTGTGGTCTTGCAGCCCGGGGCTGCTGACGCGGTAAATACCAATTTCACCTAATAGATTAGGCCATAGCTTACTGGCCCACCCGTGACGGTGTTGTTGATCCACGGCAAGCCGATCAATGACCCTGGCTTCACGTTCGCGACACAACGCTTCAAAGTCTTCGAAGGTGCAAAAGTGGATGTTCGGCGTGTTGTACCAGGTGTACGGCAGAAAATCGGACACCGGCATCCGGCCCTTGCTCGCCAGGTACCAGCGGCAACGCCAGTGACCGAAGTTGGGGAAGGTGATGATGCACTGGCGACCGACGCGCAGCATTTCGTCGAGGATCTTGTCCGGGTAGTGCACGGCTTGCAGCGCCTGGGTCATGACCACGACGTCGAAGCTGTTGCTGGCAAAGTTGCCCAGGCCCTTGTCCAGGTCCTGCTCAATCACGTTGATGCCCTTGGCCACGCACTCGGCGATGTTGTCCGGGTCGTTTTCCAGGCCATAGCCGGTGACTTGCTTGTTGTCGCGCAGCCAGGTCAGCAATTCGCCATCGCCGCAACCGAGGTCGAGTACGCGGCTGCCGGCGGGGATCCATTCCTGGATGATTTCCAGATCAGCTCTCATGGCTTTCTCACAACGTAATGCGGTTCATGTAATTGCTGAATGCCTGCAAGTAGCGCGGGATCGGAATCAGGAAGGCGTCGTGGCCTTGCGGAGCGTCGATCTCGAGGTAGCAGACGTCTTTCTTGGCCGCCATCAGCGCGTCCACCAGCTCCCGCGAGCGGGCAGGGGAGAAGCGCCAGTCGGTGGTGAAAGACATCACGCAGAACTTGGCCTGGGCGTTGGCGAAGGTTTTCGCCAGGTCATCGTCGAAGTTCGCCGCCGGATCGAAGTAATCCAGCGCCTTGGTCATCAGCAGGTACGTGTTGGCGTCGAAACGCCCGGAGAACTCTTCGCCCTGATAACGCAGGTAGCTTTCGACCTGGAATTCGACGCTGTGGAAGTCGTAGTTGAGCTTTTCGCTCTTCAGGCCCCGACCGAATTTCTCACCCATCGAGTCATCGGACAGGTACGTGATGTGCCCGACCATCCGCGCCAGCATCAAGCCACGCTTGGGGATCACGCCTGCTTCCTGGAACGAACCACCGTGGAACTCGGGGTCGGTGAGGATCGCCTGGCGCGCCACTTCGTTGAAGGCGATGTTCTGCGCCGACAGCTTGGGGGCCGAGGCGATGGCCAGGCAGTGGCGAATGCGATCGGGGTAGGTGATGCTCCATTGCATCGCCTGCATGCCACCGAGACTGCCGCCGATCACGGCGGCCCATTGGCCGATGCCCAGCAGGTCAGCCAGGCGCGCCTGGCTATGAACCCAGTCTTCCACGGTCAGTACCGGGAAGTCAGCGCCGAACGGCTTGCCGGTTTCCGGATTGACGCTGCTCGGGCCGGTAGAGCCGTTGCAACCGCCGAGGTTGTTCAGGCTGACCACGAAGAACTTGTTGGTATCAATCGGCTTGCCGGGGCCGATGCAGCTGTCCCACCAACCGGGTTTGCGGTCGTCGGTGCTGTGGAAGCCGGCAGCGTGATGATGACCGGACAAGGCGTGGCAGATCAGCACGGCGTTGCTCGCCGCGGCATTCAGCGTGCCGTAGGTTTCGTAGATCAGGTCATAAGCTGGGAGCGAACGGCCGCAGGCCAAGGCCAGGGGTTCGCTGAAGTGCGCCACTTGCGGCGTCACCAGACCAACAGAATCGGGGGGAAAGGCAGCTGGCATCGACCCTGCTCTCGTTGAAATGAGGCGTAAGTCTAAAGACCGCTGCCTTTAGCAGCAAGCTAACTTCCCCACCGCTACCGATCGTTCCCACGCTCTGCGTGGGAATGCCTCACTGGACGCTCTGCGTCCGCTTCGGCTGGGACGCGGAGCGTCCCGGGCTGCATTCCCACGCGGAGCGTGGGAACGATCAGGGAAAGGTGAGATCCGGCAAATCCGGCAACTTCTTCGGCGAGCAAATCCGCACTCGCTTCTGCCGGTTCAACTCGCCGCTTATCAAGCTCACCTGACTCTTGGACACCCCAAACGCCTTGGCCAGAAACGCCATCAAATACGCATTGGCCTTGCCTTCAACCGGCGGCGCCGTCAGGCGGATCTTCAATCGATCCCCATGCAGCCCGCAGAAATCATCGCTGCGGGCCGCCGGTTGCAGGTGACACTCCAGAATCAGGTCGTCACCGTCCCAGCGAAAGTAGCTCACCGGGTCAGATCAGCAGACGCAGGATTTCCGGCATCATCGTCATGGCGGCGAGGTTGTTGATCACCAGCATGTCGATCAGCTTGAGCACCATGAACGCCAGGATCGGCGAGATATCCAGGCCGCCGAGGTTCGGCAGGATCTTGCGGAACGGCGCCAGGGCCGGCTCGCAAATCTGGTTCACCAGTTCGGCGCCAGGGTTATGGCTGCCCGGTGCGACCCAGGACAGGATCACGCTGATGATCAGGGCAAAGAAGAAAATCTTCAGGAACAGCGCAGTCACGCCGATCAGCGACCAAATCAGCAATTGCAGCGGGTTACCGATGGTGCCGTACGTCAGCAGCAGGGTCAGGGCCATCAACGCCAGTTGCACGAGGATCGCCAGCACCAGCGAGGACATGTCCAGGCCGAACATGCTCGGGATGATCCGACGCAATGGCTTGAGCAGCGGCTGAGTGGCTTTCACGGCGAACTGGCAGAGCGGGTTGTAGAAGTTTGCGCGTACCAGTTGCAGTACGAAGCGCAGCAGCACGATCAGCAGGTACAGGCTGCCCAGGGTTTGCAGCACGTAGACCGCTGCAGTGTTCAATCCAATCATGTAAGGCTCCTTATTGACCCAATTGTTCGGCCATCTCGGCCGAGCGGTGCGCAGCGGCGCCAAGTGCTTTTTCTACCAGGGCTTCGAAGCCGCCGGCCTGGAACGACTTGATCGCCGCTTCCGTCGTGCCCGCAGGCGACGTCACGCGGCGACGCAGTTCCGCAGCGTCGACGTCACTGGCCACCGCCATATGAGCAGCGCCCAAAGCGGTTTGCAGGGTCAGTTGTGCAGCAATGTCTGCTGGCAGGCCGAGCTTCACGCCGGCGGCGGTCATGGCTTCGATCAGCAGGAAGAAGTACGCAGGGCCCGAGCCGGAAACGGCGGTGACCGCGTCCAGTTGCTGCTCTTCATCCAGCCACAGTGCAATGCCAACGGCGGACAGCAGTTCTTGCGCCTGTTTGCGTTGCTCGGTGCTCACTTGCGCCGTGGCGAACAAACCACTCACCCCCTGACGCAGCAGCGCCGGAGTGTTGGGCATGCAACGCACGATCGGTTGGGCGCCGAGCCAGTTGTTCATGCTGGCGCAGGTGATGCCGGCTGCAATCGAGACCACCAGTTGATTGGGCTTGAGGCTTGGGCGAAGCGCTTCGCAGACGGCTTTCATCGCTTGGGGTTTGACCGCCAGTACGATGACTTCGGCGCCCTGGATGGCGTCGGCGTTGTCGGCGAACACCTCGATACCGTGTTCAGCGTTCACGCGAGCGCGGGTTTCAGCGCCCGGATCGCTGGCGCGGATCTGCGCGGCGTCCAGACCTTTGGCGCGCAGGCCGCCGATCAGGCTGGCCGCCATGTTGCCGGCACCGATAAAGGCAATACGAGTCTTGCTCATGTCAGGTCCTTATAGAGAGGTATGTCAGCCACGTTATGGCTGGCCGTAGTCGCGGGCGCCAAACAGGGCCGTACCAATACGGACCCACGTGGCGCCTTGGGCGATGGCGGACTCAAGGTCGTGGCTCATGCCCATGGAAAGTGTGTCGAGCGGCAGGTTCAGGCTGGCTTGCAGGTGCTGCACGGCAGCAAAAGCGGCATCCTGGGCGGCGCGATCTTCAGTCGGCTCGGGGATTGCCATCAACCCGCGCAGCTTGATGCGCGGCAGTTCGCTGATGGCATTGGCTAAGGCCGGCAGGTCGGCCGGGGTGCAGCCGGACTTGCTGGCTTCACCGCTGACGTTGACCTGGATGCAGATGTTCAGTGGGGGCAACTCGGCAGGACGTTGTTCGGACAGACGTTGTGCGATTTTCAAACGATCCACGGAATGCACCCAGGCGAAGTGCTCGGCGATAGCGCGAGTCTTGTTCGATTGAATGGGGCCGATGAAGTGCCAGATCAAGGGCAGGTCGGCCAATTCGAGCTGTTTGCTCAAGGCTTCCTGCAGGTAGTTCTCGCCAAAGTCGCGCAGGCCGGCGGCATACGCTTCGCGCAGGGCCTCGGCGGGCTTGGTCTTGCTCACGGCCAGCAGCTGGACGCTGTCTGCGTCGCGCTTTGCGGCAACGGCGGCAGCGTGGATGCGTGAACTAACCTGAGCGATGTTGTCTGCTATCGTGGACATCAAATCCTGCCTGAAAAGTGCCTACACTCGATCATGCGGCGTTAAAAGTCGACTCAGAATGCTCATTGACTGACGTCAACTCCGCTTCTTCGCCGACTTTTGCCTTGCCTGATCATCGCTCGGCGACTTTATCAGGCGAGGATTAGGCGCCGGCGGCTGAAGGTTCGCGGCATTCTACTGGAATTGAGGAACGCTATGGATATCACTGAGCTGCTGGCTTTCAGCGCGAAACAGGGCGCATCCGACTTGCATCTGTCTGCCGGCCTGCCCCCGATGATTCGGGTCGACGGCGATGTGAGGCGCATCAACCTGCCAGCCCTGGACCACAAACAGGTGCAGGCGCTGATCTACGACATCATGAACGACACGCAGCGGGTGGACTTCGAGAAGCACCTGGAGACCGACTTCTCCTTTGAGGTGCCCGGCGTGGCGCGTTTTCGGGTTAACGCGTTCAACCACAATCGCGGTGCTGGCGCGGTATTCCGGACCATTCCATCCAAGGTCCTGAGCATGGACGACCTCGGTATGGGGGAGGTGTTTCGCAAGATTACCGAAGCGCCGCGGGGGCTGGTGCTGGTGACCGGCCCGACCGGTTCCGGCAAATCCACCACCCTGGCGGCGATGATCGATCACCTGAACAGCCATCGTCATCAACACATCCTCACCATCGAAGACCCGATCGAGTTCGTCCACGAGTCGCGCAAATGTTTGATCAATCAGCGTGAAGTCCATCGCGATACGCGCAGTTTCGCCACGGCCCTGCGCTCGGCCCTGCGGGAGGACCCGGACGTGATTCTGGTGGGGGAGATGCGGGATCTCGAGACCATTCGCCTGGCGTTAACCGCCGCCGAAACCGGTCATCTGGTGTTTGGCACGCTGCACACGACATCGGCGGCGAAAACCATCGACCGGGTGGTGGACGTGTTTCCGGGGGACGAGAAATCGATGGTTCGTTCGATGCTGTCCGAGTCGTTACTGGCGGTGGTGTCGCAGTCGTTGGTCAAGAAAATCGGCGGCGGGCGGATCGCGGCCCACGAAATCATGCTCGGCACGTCAGCGATCCGTAACCTGATCCGCGAAGACAAGGTGGCGCAGATGTACTCGTCGATTCAGACCGGGGGCAACCTGGGGATGCAGACGCTGGATATGTGCTTGAAGGAGCTGGTGAGCAAGGGCTTGATCAGCCGCGAGCATGCGCGGGAGAAGGCGCGCACGCCGGATGGTTTTTGAGGGATTGAGAGCGGACCTGTGGCGAGGGGACTTGTCCCCGTTGGACTGCGCAGCAGTCCCGATTTTGGGGTCGCTTCGCAACCCAACGGGGACAAGTCCCCTCGCCACAAATCAGCGCTGAACAACCTGCAGGGTGTTCTTCTCTTTTGGCATAACACGCTTGGCAACCACGTAGTGGCTTTCCCAATAGGGTTTCTTCAGCGTGTCGATGGTTACCGACTTGCCACGACGTGGTGCGTGGATGAAGCGGTCGTTGCCCAGGTAGATGGCGACGTGATTGACCTGGCGGCTCTTGATGTTGAAGAAAATCAGGTCGCCAGGCTTCAGATCCTTGCGATCGACTTTCTCCCCATGGCCGCTGGCCATGGCGTTGGAAGTGCGCGGCAGGTCGAACGTGGCGTCATTGAACGCGTATTTCACCAGGCCACTGCAGTCGAACCCTTTACTTGGGCTGCTGCCGCCCCAACGGTAAGGCGTACCGAGGACGTTTACGGCGCGGCTCAGCACGTTGCTGCTTTCCTTGGTCGCCATCGGCGGAACAAGGCCACTGTTGCTGCTCAGTTGAGGAGCGCGTTTTACGGTCTGTTTGTTTTTGCTCGAAGGAGCAGAAATATGGGATTTTGGGGTGTAACCATTAACGTTAGGAAGACGTTGCTCACGATTGGTGGCGTGGGCGGCCAGTGGCATCAAAAGGCAAATGGTTAGCCATGTCTTGAAAAATGGACGCATTAGGCAAGGCTCATATAAGTTAGCGCGCAACTTTATAACAGCTTTTTTGGCCCTTCCGCGGCCGTTGGTCGATTCAACCTTGGGGTCAACGGAACCAAATAAGCGGAAAATAGACGCGATTGTCGGACACAACGCTTGTGTTACAAGGGTTTGACGGGACACAAGGTAGCATTTGCCATACGTCGGCCACCTGTAAAAAAGTCACAAAGATTTAAAGAATATTTATCTATCGTGTGAATCGAGGTCCTTCATGAACACCTATCAACAACCCGTTTCGCATCAAGACACGCACAGCAAGGTCATCGGTTACCTGCTGTGGATTTTCGGTTTTACCGGCGCTCACCGCTTCTATTACGGCAAGCCGGTAACGGGGACGATTTGGTTCCTAACCCTCGGTTTGTTGGGTATCGGTTGGCTGATTGACGTGTTTCTGATCCCGGCCATGGATCGTGAAGCGGACCTGCGTTTTACCGCCGGGCCCATTGAGTACAACGTTGCGTGGATTCTGCTGACGTTTCTTGGGGTATTCGGCGTACACCGCATGTATCAGGGGAAGTGGATCAGCGGATTGCTGTACCTGGTGACGGGCGGGTTGTTCTTTTTGGGGGTGCTGTATGACTTCTGGACGCTGAATGACCAGGTGTCGATTCGCAATGCGCAGAACCGAGGCGCTTTCCAGTGATGATCGTTCCCACGCTCTGCGTGGGAATGCCTCAATGGACGCTCCGCGTCCGCTCTTGGGACGCAGAGCGTCCCGGGCTGCATTCCCACGCGGAGCGTGGGAACGATCAGGTCGCGCTTACGCCTGGTGGCTGATGCGTCCATCCACCAAGGTGTAACGCACCACGCCCGGCAGGCTGTGGCCAATGAACGGGCAGTTTTCGCCTTTGGACAGCCAGGTTTCGCCGGCCACGGTCGACGCCGCCGGGTCGAACAGCACGATGTCCGCTGGTCCACCTACCGCCAGTTTGCCCGCCGGCAGGCGCAATGCCTCGGCAGGTCCGGTGCTCAAGCGCGCCAGCAGCGTTGGCAGGTCCAGCAAACCATCCTCCACCAGCGTCATCGCCAACGGCAGCAGCAGTTCAACGCTGCTGATGCCCGGCTCGGTGGCCCCGAACGGCGCCAGTTTGGCGTCCCGCTCGTGGGGTTGGTGATGACTGGAGATCGCCGAGACGACACCGGATTTCACCGCTTCACGCAGGCCATCGCGGTCGGCGCGGGTGCGCAGCGGCGGCTGGACGTGATAGAGGCTGCTGAAGTCGATCAACGCTTCGTCGGTCAGGATCAGCTGATACAGGGCGACATCGGCCGTCACCGGCAGGCCGCGAGCCTGGGCCTGAGCGATCAAGGCCACGCCACGGGCGCTGGTGAGCTGGCTGAAGTGCGCGCGCACGCCACTTTGCTCGACCAGCAGCAGGTCCCGGGCCAGCGCCACGGTTTCAGCGGTTTCGGGAATGCCCGGCAAACCGAGGAAGCTGGCGGTCGGGCCTTCGTGGGCCAGGCCTCCTTCGGCCAAGTCATGGTCCTGAGAGTTGAAAATCACCGTCAGGTCGAATGTTGCGGCGTATTCCAGCGCCCGGCACAGCGTGCGGGTGTTGCGGAAGCTGTCCAGGCCGTTGCCGAAGGCCACGCAACCGGCATCGCGCAAGGCGACCAGCTCGGCCAACTGTTCGCCGTCCAGGCCTTTGCTCAGGGCGCCGATCGGGAACACCTTGGTGTTGCCGGCCTCCCGGGCGCGGTCGAGGATCAGTTCGGCCACGGCCGAGGTGTCCAGCACCGGTTTGGTTTTCGGCGGGCAGCACAGGCTGGTGACGCCACCGGCCGCGGCGGCGCGGGTTTCGCTGACGATTGAGCCTTTACGGCTGTAGCCCGGCTCGCGCAGGGCGACGTTCAGGTCAACCAGCCCAGGGGCGGCGACCAGGCCTTTGGCGTCGAGGGTATCGACGGCGACAAAACCGGCGGGCGCAGCGCCAAGGGCAATGATCTTGCAGGCTTCAATATGGATATCGGTAACTTGATCCAGGCCGCTGGCCGGATCGATGACGCGTGCGCCGAGAATGCTGAGCTTCACTGGGCGTTCTCCTGCTCGAATTGGCGCTGGGCTGTTTGCCCGCTCATGGCCATGGACAGCACGGCCATACGAATTGCGATGCCGTAGGTGACCTGGTTGAGGATCACCGAGTGCGGGCCGTCGGCCACCGCCGACTCAATTTCAACCCCACGGTTGATCGGCCCCGGGTGCATGACGATGCAATCCGGTTTGGCTCCGGCCAGACGCGCGGTGGTCAGGCCGAACAGGCGGTAGAACTCACCTTCGCTCGGCAGCAGGCCGCCAGTCATGCGTTCACGCTGCAGGCGCAGCATGATCACCACGTCGACGTCTTTCAGGCCTTCGGTCATGTCGGTGTAAACCTTCACGCCGTATTGCTCGATGCCGATCGGCAGCAGGGTTTTCGGCGCGATCACGCGGATGTCCGGGCAACCGAGGGTTTTCAGCGCCAGCATGTTCGAGCGCGCCACCCGCGAGTGCAGGATGTCGCCGACGATAGCCACCGAGAGATTTTCGAAACCGCCCTTGTGCCGACGGATGGTGAGCATGTCGAGCATGCCCTGGGTCGGGTGGGCGTGACGGCCGTCGCCGCCGTTGATGATCGCCACTTGTGGGCACACGTGTTCGGCGATGAAGTGTGCCGCGCCGGAATCACCGTGGCGCACGACGAACATGTCGGCGGCCATGGCTTCCAGGTTGCGCAGGGTGTCGAGCAGGGTTTCGCCCTTGCTCGCCGACGACGTGGACACGTTCAGGGTGATCACGTCCGCCGACAGTCGCTGAGCCGCCAGTTCGAAGGTGGTGCGGGTGCGGGTGGAGTTCTCGAAGAACACGTTGCACACGGTCTTGCCACGCAGCAGCGGGACTTTCTTCACCGCCCGGGCGCCGACTTCGAGGAACGAGTCGGCAGTGTCGAGGATTTCCGTCAGCAGCTCGCGGCGCAAACCGTCGAGCGAGAGGAAGTGGCGCAGCTGGCCCTGATCATTGAGCTGCAGCGGGCGCTTGGTTTCTAGAGGCGTCATCGCGAGGGGGACTCTCAATAGGGCGAATTAAAGGGCGAGGTCTTGCAGTTCGAGCTTGAGTTCCGGGCCGGAAAGTTTCACCCGTTCATGGGCGGCCAGCGACAGGGTCGCGCCGACCACGTTCGGGCGGATCGGCAGCTCGCCGGCGTCCAGGTCCAGCAGGCACACCAATGTCACGCTGGCCGGGCGGCCGTAGTCGAACAGCTCATTGAGGGCGGCGCGGATGGTCCGGCCGCTCATCAGCACGTCATCGATCAGCACCAGGTGTTGGCCTTCGATCTCGAACGGCAGGGCAGACGGGCGCACTTGTGGGTGCAGGCCGTTCTGGCTGAAGTCGTCGCGGTAGAAGGAGACGTCCAGGGTGCCGAGGGGCGAATCGCTGCCCAGTTCATCGAGCAACGCCTGGGCGACCCAGACACCACCGGTACGAATACCGATGTAGCGCGGCTCGCTGATGCCACGGTGTTCCAGGTGCGCCTTGAGACGGGTCGCCATCTGGCTGATCAGTTCGGCGGGATTGGGCAGGCTCATGGTTGCTCCTTCTTGGGCCCGAGCCGGGTTCTGCTGGAGAGGTGGCTCGGGTTGTCGCTAAGTAGAGACGCGTGTTGCGGCTCTTCAGGATTCGAACAATGCGGTGTTTTCGTCGAGCCAGCCTTGCAGCAGCAGGGCCGCGGCGATGGCGTCCACCGGGTTGTCGCGGTAGCTGCCCTTTTGTCCGCCACGATCACGCCGTTCACCCTTGGCTTCGAAGGTGGTCAGGCGTTCATCGTGGGTATAGAAGGGCAGGTTGTAGCGGCCGTTGAGACGGCGGGCGAATTTCTCGGCGCGCAGGCACATGTCGCTTGGCGTGCCGTCCATGTTCAAGGGCAGGCCAACCACCACCGCATCGGGCTTCCACTCTTTAATCAGGGCTTCGACCTGATTCCAGTCAGGAATACCGTTTTGTGCCTTCAGGGTGCACAGCTCGCGGGCCTGGCCGGTAATCACCTGGCCGACCGCAACGCCGATCTGTTTGGTGCCGTAGTCGAAACCCAAAATCAGGCGCAGGGCCATCAGGCGTGTCCCGCCTGGCTGGTCAGCAGGCTGAGATTGACGCCCAGGTGCTTGGCCGCTGCTTCCAGGCGCAGTTCGCTGCTGGTGTTGAACAAAATTTCGGCATCGAACGGGCAGGTCAGCCAGGCGTTCTGGGCCAGTTCGGCTTCCAGCTGCCCGGCTTCCCAACCAGCGTAGCCGAGGGCGATCAGGCTTTTCGCCGGGCCGACGCCGTCGGCGATGGCGAACAGCACGTCCTGGGAGGTGGACAGGGCCAGTTTCTCATCGAGCTCGACGGTGGCCTGATAACTCTGCCCCGAGGGGTGCAGGACAAAACCGCGATCGGTCTGCACCGGGCCGCCGATGAAGATCGGCACATGCTGGCAGAGCACCGGCGGTTCGATGTCGGGGCGCAGTTGCTCGAGGATATCGGCCAGGTTGAGGTCTTGCGGACGATTGACCACCAGGCCCATGGCACCATTGGCCGTGTGCTCGACGATGTAGGTCAAGGTGTGCGCAAAGTTCGGGTCGGCCATGTGAGGCATGGCGATCAGGAACTGATGCTTGAGGTAGCTGGGGCTGACGTTCTTCATGAGCGCTAGTGTGGCGTTGGTGGCGCAAACTGACAAGCCGAGGATGGCGCAATTTGGCAGTCGGCACAGACCAAATGTGGGAGCGAGCCTTTGTGGCGAGGGGATTTATCCCCGTTGGGTTGCGAAGCGACCCCAAGCTTGCAACCCCGTTATGACTGACACGCCGCATGCAATGGTTTTACGACTGCTGCGCAGCCGAACGGGGATAAATCCCCTCACCACATCTCCCACAGGGGATTTGTGGGGTGTCAGTTGCTGGAGAGCCTGTCCCCGCGGGCAAACTTCCAGGTCCGGATGATTTCCAGGCGATCGATGTCCGACAAATCCCCGGTAAACGGTGAAAACGGCGCCGCCAGCCGCACGATGCGCTGTGCCGCCTGATCCAGCAGCGGTTGCCCGGACGACTCCAGCACCAGCACTTCAAAGAGCGAGCCGTCGCGGTTGATCGACACCATCAGGCGCAAATTGCCGTAGATCTGCTTGCGTCGCGCTTCGTCGGGGTAATTCAGGTTGCCGATGCGCTCGACCTTCTTGCGCCACTCGTCCTTATACCAGGCGCCTTTGTCGCGCATGGTCGACGCGGCGCTCAGGCGGTGGATACGCGGCCGCTTGGCATACAACTGTTGTTCGTTGGCCAGTTCCGCTTCCAGGCTGGCGATGTCGGTGGACAGCTGTTCACTGTCAAACGTCGGCGCGGCGACGGCGGGTTTGGTGACGGGTTTGGGTTCTTCGGTTTTGGCCGGGGCCTTTTTCGGCTTGGGCGCGATGGTGGTCACGGCTGCCTTCGGTGCGGCTTCCTTCACTTCAGGCTTGGCCGCCGGCGGTGGCGTGACTTTCTGCACCTTGTTGTCCTGGAAAGGCGCGACCTCGGTGGTCTTGGGAATTGCCTTTTTATCCAGGGTACCGCTGCCTTCCTGATTCTCTTGAGCGAGGAAGTCGGCTTTCTCAGGCTTCTTTTCGCTTTTGAAGGTGGCGAGGGTGATTTCCAGGGTTTTGCTGATTTGCTGGGGTTCGACCATCGTAAAACCGACGCCCAACAGCAAGGCCAGGTGAATCAGCGCCGCGAGAAACAGGGTAAAACCGAGGCGATCAGCCGGGCGCACGCCACGATGGGCGAGTTCAGCAGGTAGATCGGACGGAAGCGTCATGACAAAAAAACCAACATCGCGTTTTTCACAGGCCGCGGATGATAACGCAATGTTGGTCGTTTCTTGGCTGTTCTATATCAACGGGCCTTGAGCTTCTGATCGATGGCATCCATCAACAGGCCGCCGATGTCAGTGCCGAACGCGTTATCAATCTCGCGAATGCAGGTCGGGCTGGTGACGTTGATCTCCGTCAGATGCTCGCCGATTACGTCGAGACCGACGAACAGCAGGCCCTTCTCACGCAGGGTCGGGCCGACTTGGGCGGCGATCCAGCGATCTTTCTCGGTCAGCGGTCGGGCTTCGCCACGGCCACCGGCGGCGAGGTTGCCACGGGTTTCGCCAGCGGCCGGAATTCGTGCCAGGCAGTAATCCACCGGCTCGCCGTCGATCATCAGGATGCGCTTGTCGCCATCGACGATCGCCGGCAGGTAACCCTGAATCATGATCTGCTGTTTGCCATGCAGGGTCAGGGTTTCGAGGATTACCGACAGGTTCGGGTGGCCGGCGGTGTGACGGAAGATCGAAGAACCGCCCATGCCGTCCAGCGGCTTGAGGATCACATCGCCGTGGTGGTCGGCGAATTCACGCAGTACGTCCGGGCGACGGCTGACGATGGTCGGCGGCGTGCACTGCGGGAACAGCGTGGCGAACAGTTTCTCGTTGCAGTCGCGCAGGCTTTGCGGTTTGTTCACCACCAGCACGCCAGCGCGTTCGGCTTGCTCCAGCAGGTAAGTGGAGTAGACGAACTCCATGTCGAACGGCGGATCCTTGCGCATCAGGATCACGTCCAGATCGCTCAGCAGCGCGTCGGTCTCGGCTTCGAGCTCGAACCATTTTTCCGGGTTGGCGAAGACTTTCAACGGACGCATCCGCGCCCGCGCTTCGCCTTCGGCCTGGTACAAATCCCCCTGTTCCATATAGAACAGTTCCCAGCCGCGCTTCTGTGCGGCCAACAGCATGGCCAGCGAGCTATCCTTTTTATAGGAAATGCTGGCAATAGGATCCATGACAATCCCGACGCGAACGCTCATGGGTTTTTCCTCGAATTTGGGTGGTCCGATTGGACACGAAAAAGTGGCGTCAGATTGGCGCTCAGTGTGTTCCCGGTCAAGGAAAAACCACCGCGCCGGTCCCCCGATAGATTGCATTTGGAGACTGTGCTAAAAAGGCTGCCATATCGTTCCGGCCCTTAAACATCAAGGGTTTCGAGCCTCCGGTTATCGGAAATGGACAATTTGATTCGCAAAGGCGACGGCAGAGCATTTATGGAACAGCATTCCAGCGCCTTGAAGGTCATGGTGATCGACGATTCGAAGACGATTCGCCGCACCGCCGAAACGCTGTTGAAGAACGTGGGGTGTGAAGTGATCACCGCCATCGATGGTTTCGATGCCCTGGCCAAGATTGCCGACAATCACCCCGGCATCATCTTTGTCGACATCATGATGCCGCGTCTGGATGGTTATCAGACCTGCGCTTTAATCAAGAACAACAGTGCGTTCAAGTCCACGCCAGTGATTATGCTGTCGTCCAAGGACGGGCTGTTCGACAAGGCCAAGGGGCGCATCGTCGGCTCCGACCAGTTTTTGACCAAGCCTTTCAGCAAGGAAGAACTGCTGAACGCGATCCAGGCCCATGTTCCGGGCTTCGCCGCCGTTTTGCCGCAGTAGGACACGCACAGTGACGCTCGGCCAGCGGGCCCGGCGTCGACAAGAATGGGGAAAACCATGGCACGTATTCTGATCGTCGATGATTCGCCGACCGAAATGTACAAACTGACCGGCATGCTGGAAAAGCACGGTCATGAAGTGTTGAAAGCCGAAAACGGCGCCGACGGCGTGGCCCTGGCCCGTCAGGAAAAACCCGACGCCGTTCTGATGGACATCGTCATGCCTGGCCTTAACGGTTTCCAGGCGACCCGTCAGCTGACCAAAGACCCGGAAACCGGGCACATTCCAGTGATCATCATCACCACCAAGGATCAGGAAACCGACAAGGTCTGGGGCACGCGCCAGGGCGCCAAGGACTACCTGACCAAACCGGTCGACGAAGAGACCCTGATCAAGACCCTGAACAACGTGCTGGCCGGTTGATCGTCCGGCCATGACCGAGTCGTTGACGGCTTTCGAACTGCTGCTGCAGATCGACCAGCGTTGTCGTCTGCTGGCGGCGGACTTGCCGTCCCAGCCGACCCGACAAGACAGTTGGAGCGGCATCGGCTTCCGTCTGGGCGAACACTGGTACGTCGCGCCGATGGGCGAGGTCAGCGAAGTGTTGCACGAGCCTCGGTTCACCCAACTGCCAGGGGTCAGACCCTGGGTCAAGGGCGTGGCCAACCTGCGTGGGCGTTTGTTGCCGATCATCGATTTGTGTGGCTTCTTCGGGTATGAGCTGTCAGCCGTGCGCAAGCAGCGCCGGGTATTGGTGGTGGAGCATAACGACGTGTTTGCCGGGTTGATGGTCGATGAAGTCGTCGGCCTCCAGCACTTTGCCCAGGACAGCCTTGAGGCGGTAGATACCTTGAGCGGCCCGATTGCACCGTTCATCAAAGGCCGGTTTCAGCGTGAGCAGACCTGGC
Organism: Pseudomonas sp. PDM10; assembly: GCF_014852295.1. Classification (NCBI taxonomy): domain Bacteria; kingdom Pseudomonadati; phylum Pseudomonadota; class Gammaproteobacteria; order Pseudomonadales; family Pseudomonadaceae; genus Pseudomonas; species Pseudomonas sp. PDM10. The sequence goes on from NZ_JACVBJ010000003.1 coordinate 538,495, forward strand.
AGGTGTTCAGCCCGTTTGCGTTGGTGCAGTCCCAAAGCTTTATGCACGTAGCGCTGTAACTGGCGCAACGCCGATCCTATGTGGGAGCGGGCTTATGTGGTGAGGGGATTTAGCGAAACGTCGCACCGCCCCGTTCGGCTGCGCAGCAGTCGTAAAACCATTGCATGCGGTGTGTCAGACACAACGGGGTTGCAAGCTTGGGGTCGCTTCGCGACCCAACGGGGATAAATCCCCTCACCACATAAGCCCGCTCCCACAGGGTTCTCGGCAAGGTTCATAGACGTTGGTTAACAGGCGAGGACCGATGATAAAAGCAAAAACAGGCAAGCCAGAAGGGTCGCGCAGCCGGTCACAGATCATCGCGCTGTTCATCGCGCTGATCGTCTTCATCATGCTGCTGTTCGCCAACTTCGCGTACCTCAACACCCAGGCCACGTACGACAAACAGTACATCGGCCACGCTGGTGAGCTGCGCGTGCTGTCCCAGCGCATTGCCAAGAACGCCACCGAAGCGGCGGCCGGCAAGGCGGCGGCGTTCAAGCTGCTGAGCGATGCGCGCAATGACTTTGCCCAACGCTGGGGCTATCTGAAGAAAGGCGACCCCGCCACCGGCCTGCCGCCGGCGCCGTCCACCGTGCGCCCGGAAATGCGCGCCGTGCAACTGGACTGGGAACGCTTGCTGAAAAACACCGACGCGATCCTCTCCAGCGAACAGACCGTGCTGTCGCTGCATCAAGTCGCCGCGACCCTGGCCGAAACCGTGCCGCAGTTGCAGGTCGAGTACGAAAAAGTCGTCGAAACGCTTCTCCAGCGCGGCGCCCCGGCTGCGCAGGTGGCCATGGCCCAACGCCAGTCGCTGTTGGCTGAGCGGATTCTCGGTGCAGTGAACACCGTGCTGTCCGGTGATGAAAATTCGCAGCAGGCCGCCGACGCCTTCGGTCGCGATGCGGCGCGATTCGGCCAGGTACTCAACGGCATGCTCCAGGGCAATCCGTCACTGAAAGTCAGCCAGGTTGAAGACCGCGATGCTCGCGCGCGGTTGATCGAGATTTCCGAGCTGTTCGAATTCGTATCGGGTTCGGTGGATGAAATCCTCGAAACCTCGCCGGAGCTGTTCAAGGTCCGTGAATCGGCCACCAGTATCTTTACCCTGTCGCAGACCCTGCTCGAGGAAGCCTCGCACCTGGCCGGCGGTTTCGAAAACCTGGCCGGCGGGCGCAACACCGACACCATTGGCGGCTACGTGCTGGGCCTGTTGGCGCTGATGTCGATCATCCTCATTGGTCTGGTGATGGTCCGTGAAACCAACCGTCAGCTGCGCGAAACGGCCGAGAAGAACGAGCGTAACCAGAACGCGATCATGCGTCTGCTCGACGAGATCGAAGACCTGGCGGACGGCGACCTGACCGTGACCGCCTCGGTGACCGAAGACTTCACCGGGACCATCGCCGACTCGATCAACTACTCCGTGGACCAATTGCGCGATCTGGTGGCGACCATCAACCTTACCGCTGGCCAGGTCGCTGCCGCCGTGCAGGAAACCCAGGCCACCGCCATGCACCTGGCCCAGGCTTCGGAGCATCAGGCGCAGCAGATTGCCGAAGCCTCCACCGCGATCAACGACATGGCCCAGTCCATCGATCAGGTCTCGGCCAACGCCGCCGAATCCTCAGCGGTGGCCGAACGCTCGGTGGAAATCGCCAACAAAGGCAACGAGGTGGTGCACAACACCATCCACGGCATGGACAATATTCGCGAGCAGATTCAAGACACCGCCAAGCGCATCAAACGCCTCGGCGAGTCTTCTCAGGAAATCGGCGACATTGTCAGCCTGATCGATGACATTGCCGATCAGACCAACATCCTTGCGCTCAACGCGGCGATCCAGGCCTCCATGGCCGGTGATGCCGGGCGCGGTTTTGCGGTGGTCGCCGATGAAGTCCAGCGGCTGGCCGAGCGCTCGTCCGCCGCCACCCGGCAGATCGAAACCCTGGTGCGGGCGATTCAGACCGACACCAACGAAGCGGTGATTTCCATGGAACAGACCACCACCGAAGTGGTGCGTGGCGCGCGTCTGGCGCAGGATGCCGGAGTGGCCCTGGAAGAAATCGAAGGCGTGTCGAAGACCCTCGCCGCGTTGATCCAGAGTATTTCCAACGCCGCGCAGCAACAGACGTCCTCGGCCGGTCAGATTTCCCTGACGATGAACGTGATCCAGCAGATCACCACGCAGACCTCGTCCGGCTCCACCGCCACCGCCGAGAGCATTGGCAACCTGGCGAAAATGGCCAGCCAGCTGCGGCGTTCGGTGTCCGGTTTCACCTTGCCGGCCGCCAAGGCTGAGGCTGCAGATAAAGTGTGAAACGCCTGCGAGCGAATGCATTTTTTGAGTAGAGCAGTGATTTGGAGTGGTTATGGGTGATCGGCACGACTATGTGGCCCTCGAGTGGGTCAAAGGCGAGATTGCCGAAACGCTGAAAGTGGCTCACCAGGCGATTGAAACGTTGCTTGATGACCCGCAGGCGACGCACGCCCTCAGCGAATGCCTGGCGTGCCTCCATCAGGTTCACGGCAGTTTGCAGATGGTCGAATTCTACGGCGCGGCGCTGCTCGCCGAAGAGATGGAACATCTGACCAGCGCCTTGCAACAGAACCGCGTCAGTCATCGCGATGAGACGCTCCACCTGTTGCTGCAAGCCCTTGGACAGCTGCCGATTTACCTCGACCGGGTGCAAGGTGCGCGCCGCGACCTGCCGCTGGTGGTGTTGCCACTGATCAACGATCTGCGCAGCGCCCGTGGCGAATGCCTGTTGTCGGAAACCAGCCTGTTCAGCCCGCAACTGCCGGACCTGCCGCCCCTGGACGAAAAAGCGCTGGCGCTGCTGGAGCCGGCGGATTTACCGAACATGCTGCGCAAGTGGCGGCAGATGTTGCAGATGGCCCTGGTCGGGTTACTGCGTGAACAGGACGGCGAAACCAATCTCGGTTACCTGACCAAGGTTTTTGCGCGCCTCGAAGGGCTGTGCGGCAACGCGCCCTTGAGCCCGTTGTGGCAAGTCGCCTCGGCGCTGGTCGAAGGCATGCGCGACGGCTCGATTGCCAACAGTCCGGCGTTGCGCAGCCTGTTCAAGGAGGCCGACAAAGAACTCAAGCGCCTGCTCGAACAGGGCATGCCGGGCATCAATCAGCCGGCGCCGCTAGAGTTGCTCAAGAGTTTGCTGTTCTACATTGCCAAGGCCGAACATCCCACCGGGCAGATGCTGACCATGAAAGATCGCTACGGACTGGACGACGCGCTGCCTGACAGCGCAATGGTCGACGAAGAACGCGCACGGCTGGCCGGTCCCGACCGCGATGCCATGCGCTCGGTGTTGGCCGCTTTGTGTGAAGAGCTGGTGCGGGTCAAGGAACGCCTTGACCTGTTCGTGCGCAGCGACCGCCAACACACCTCGGACCTCGAAAGCCTGCTGGCACCCTTGCGGCAAATCGCCGACACCCTGGCGGTGCTCGGTTTCGGCCAGCCACGCAAGGTCATTATCGATCAGCTGGCTGTGGTGCTGAGCCTCGCCCAGGGCCAGCGTGAGCCCAACGACGCGATCCTGATGGACGTCGCCGGGGCCTTGCTCTACGTCGAAGCGACGCTGGCCGGCATGGTCGGCACCGTCGAGCCGGAAAGCCAGGAAGACAGCCGCCTGCCGACCACCGACCTGACCCAGATCCATCAGATCGTGATCAAGGAAGCGCGCATCTGCCTGCAACAGGCCAAGGACATGATCGTCGACTACATCGACGCCGATTGGGACCGCCAGCACTTGCAGCCACTGCCCGCCTTGCTGACCCAGGTGCGCGGTGCGCTGGCGATGATTCCGTTGAGCCGTGCGGCGAGCCTGATCGAAACGTGCAACCACTTCATTCGCGAGCACCTGCTGCTGGATCCGGATCATCCCGGCTGGCAGGAACTGGACAGCCTGGCCGACGTCATCACCAGCATCGAGTATTACCTGGAGCGCCTCAGCGACGACCCCGAAGCGCCGAGCGAAAAGTTGCTCGACGTTGCGGAAAAAAGCCTGGCTTCACTCGGCTTTTTCCCCAGCGAGCAGCAGGTGCCGGTGCTTGACGATGTGCTCAGCCCGAGTGAAGCGCAGGTTATGCAGGATCTGCAGGAACTGGACGACCCTGAGACCGTCAAGTCACTGGCCGATGTATTGGCCAGCCCTGTGTCCTCCGTCAATCCGCCCGCCCTGACGATTCCGGGAAGCCTGTTGCCGCCGCCCACCGATGAAGAACCGGTGGACGATGAGCTGCGGGAAGTGTTCCTCGAAGAAACCGATGAAGTGCTGGAAATCCTCCGGGAGTACCTGCCGCGCTGGTCGGCTAACCCCGACGATAAACCTGCCTTGAGTGAATTGCGCCGGGCATTCCACACCTTGAAAGGCAGTGGCCGAATGGTCCGCGCGTTGGTGTTGGGTGAACTGGCCTGGGCGGTGGAAAACCTGCTCAACCGCGTGCTGGAACGCAGCGTTGCGCCGGGGCCGGCGGTGCAACAACTGCTGGGCGATGCAGTGAATCTGCTGCCGGAACTGGTGGCCGAGTTTGCCAGCCATGCTCAGCGCCAGCGCAACGACGTTGACCAATTGGCTGCTCGCGCCCATGCCCTCGCCAAGGGCGATACGCCTGTCAGCGATGAAGATACCCAGGATGTGGCGGCCCTCGATCCGCTGTTGCTGGCGATCTTCCGCAAGGAAGCCGAGACCCATCTCGCCAGCCTCAACCGTTTCCTCGATAAAGCCGCCGAGCACGTGCCATTGCAGGCCAGTGACGAGTTGCAGCGGGCGCTGCACACCCTCAAGGGCAGTGCCTACATGGCGGGCGTATTGCCGATCGCCGAGCTGGCAAAACCGCTGGATCATCTGACCCGGGAGTACAAGGCGCACCTGCTCGCCCTCGACCTGGACGAAGTCGAACTGCTGCTCGAAGCCGAAGGACTGTTCCGTCTCGGCTTGCGACAGCTCAAGACTGATCCGCTGGCGGAGATTCCCGGCGCCCGCTCATTGATCGAACGAACCCAGGCGTTGCTGGCCGAGCGCTTGGAAACGCTCCTGAGTGCACCGAATTCCGGGTTGCGCATCAAGCGTGATCCGCAACTGATCAACAACTTCCTCGCCCAAGGCATGGACATCCTGCTGGACGCCGAGAGCCTGTTGAAACGCTGGCAGCAACATCCCGGCGAGCGTCAGGAACTCAGCGCATTGCTGGATGAATTGACCACCCTCGGCGAAGGCGCGCACCTGGCGGATCTGCATCCGGTGGATGAACTCTGCGAAGCCTTGCTCGACCTCTACGGTGCGGTGGAAGAAAGCAGCCTGGCGGTCAGCGAGGCGTTTTTCCATGAGGCACAAAGTGCCCATGAAGCGCTGATCAACATGCTCGACGAACTGGCCGCCGGCCAGGAAGTCAGCCCGCAACCGGAACGCATTCGGGCCTTGCGCAGGTTGCTCGATGAGAGCCTGGATCCGTCGGCGATGGGGCTGATTCGCAGTGACGGCAGCCGCACCCTGAGCATCCGGGAATTGGGCGACGCCACCGCCGAACTTGAAAACACACTACCCCCTGTGGGAGCGAGCCTGCTCGCGATGGACGTCAACGATGACGCATCGTTGCAGGATAAACGCGGCGCCTATGAATCCATCGCGAGCAGGCTCGCTCCAACAAAGGATCATGAGCTGGACGATGAGATCGTTTCGATCTTCCTCGAAGAGGCGGTGGATATCCTCGAGAGCGCCGGCCAGGCTTTGCAGCGCTGGTTGAGCGACCCGGACAACGCCGCGCCGTTGCTGTCGTTGCAGCGAGATTTGCACACCCTCAAGGGTGGTGCGCGGATGGCCGAGGTCGAGCCGGTCGGTGAACTGGCCCATGAACTGGAAAACCTTTACGAAGGTCTGGTGGACCGCCGTTACGCCTACAGCGAAGCCTTGGCGCACCTGCTGCAACACAGTCATGAGCGGCTCGCGCAGCTGCTTGAACAGTTGCAGAACCAGCGGCCCTTGGGTGATCCGGGTGAGGTGATCGAGGCCATTCGCGAGTTTCGCCAGGGCAACGCCAGCGCTGTTGAAACGGTCGAACCGGCACGGGCCGAGGATTCACCGGGCCATGATCCAGAGCTGCTGGAGATCTTCCTCGAGGAAGGTTTCGACATCATCGAAAACTCCGGCGCGGCGCTGGTGCGCTGGCAGGCCGAGCCGTCGAATCGTCAGGAAGTGGAAACCCTGCTGCGTGATTTGCACACCCTCAAGGGTGGCGCGCGGATGGTGGAAATCGCGCCGATCGGCGACCTTGCCCATGAGCTGGAATTCCTCTACGAAGGCCTGTCCGCTGGCGTGTTGCAACCCACTGCCGCGTTGTTCGGCTTGTTGCAAAGCAGCCACGACCGACTGGCGCAGATGCTCGACGCGACCCGTGCCGGTCAGCCTTTGCCGCCCGCCGATCAACTGATCGATGAGATCAAGAATTTCAGTCATCCGGCGGTGCCCGAAACACCGGCACCGGTCCTGGTGCCTGCAACGCCGAAAATCGAGACGCCCGCACTGCAACCCGATGCCGGCGCGGACATGGTCAAGGTCTCGGCAGAACTGCTCGACGATCTGGTCAACCTGGCCGGCGAAACCTCGATTTTTCGTGGGCGGATCGAACAACAAGTCAACGATGCGCGCGTGACCCTGAGCGAGATGGAAACCACCATTGAGCGTATGCGCGACCAGCTGCGTCGTCTCGATACCGAAACCCAGGGGCGGATTCTCAGCCGTCAGCAAGTCGACGCCGAACGCCTGGGCTACGAAGAATTCGATCCGCTGGAAATGGACCGCCACTCGCAGTTGCAGCAACTGTCGCGCGCGCTGTTCGAATCCGCCTCCGACCTGCTCGACCTCAAGGAAACCCTCGACCGACGCAATCAGGACGCGGAAAACCTGCTGCAACAGCAGGGCCGCATCAACACCGAATTGCAGGAAGGCCTGATGCGCACGCGCATGGTGCCGTTCGAGCGGATGCTGCCGCGTTTGAAGCGGATCGTCCGTCAGGTCTCCAGCGAACTGGGCAAGGACGTGGACTTCATCGTCGGCAATGCCGAAGGCGAGATGGACCGCAACGTCCTCGAACGCATGGCCGCGCCGTTGGAACACATGCTGCGCAACGCCGTGGATCATGGCCTGGAATCCGCCGAGGTGCGTATCGCCGCGGGTAAACCGGCTCAGGGCCGTATCACCCTCGACCTGTCGCGAGAGGGCGGCGACATCATTTTCGACATCCGCGACGACGGTGCCGGCGTGCCGCTGGACGCGGTGCGGAATAAGGCAATCAAACGCGGGTTGCTGGCCCCGGACAGCGACATCAGCGACCGCGATGTCCTGCAATTCATCCTGCAACCGGGGTTCTCCACCGCCGAGAAAATCACCCAGATTTCCGGACGCGGCGTCGGCATGGACGTGGTGCATGAAGAGGTCCGGCAGCTCGGCGGCAGCATGAGCATCGACTCTGTGCCGGGGCAGGGCGTGCACTTCCGGATTCGCTTGCCGTTCACCGTATCGGTCAACCGGGCGCTGATGGTGCAGTGTTTTGATGATCAGTACGCGATCCCGCTGAACACCATCGACGGCATCGTTCGCGTGCTGCCCAACGAACTTGAAGGGCATTACCGGCTCGATCCGCCGACCTACCAATACGCCGGGCAAGACTATGAACTGTGCTACCTCGGCGAACTGCTGAAAACCAGCCATCGCCCGAAACTGCTGGGCCAGAGCCTGCCGCTGCCGGTGTTGCTGGTGCAGTGCAACGAACGGCATATCGCGGTGCAAGTTGACTCCATGGCCGGCACTCGCGAGATCGTGGTCAAAAGTCTCGGCCCGCAATTTGCGGCGGTGCAGGGTTTATCCGGGGCGACGATTCTCGGCGATGGGCGGGTGGTGCTGATTCTTGATTTGCTGGCGCCGATCCGCGCGATGCAGGCCCGTTTGCCGCAACAGCCAGTGACTCAGGACGCGGAGGTCGAGCCGCATAAACCGCTGCTGGTGTTGGTGGTCGATGACTCGGTCACCGTGCGCAAGGTCACCAGCCGTCTGCTGGAACGCCACGGCATGAACGTGCTGACCGCCAAGGACGGGGTCGACGCCATGCTGCTGCTCGAAGACCACATGCCTGACCTGATGCTGCTGGACATCGAAATGCCGCGCATGGACGGTTTTGAAGTCGCGACCCAGGTCCGCGCCGACGAACGTCTGCAGCACCTGCCGATCATCATGATCACCTCCCGCACCGGGCAGAAACACCGCGACCGCGCCATGGCCATCGGCGTCAACGACTACCTCGGCAAGCCGTACCAGGAATCGGTGCTGCTCGACAGCATCCACCTGTGGAGCAAAACCCATGCTTGAGCACCGCACCAGCAACCTCACCGGCCTGCTGCTGCCCTTGGCCGACCGCAACCTGATCTTGCCCAACGTCGCTGTGGCGGAGCTTATCGATTACCAACCCAGCGCCTTCGACCTCGACACACCGCCGTGGTACCTGGGGTTGGTGAAGTGGCGGGATCGACAGATTCCGTTGATCAGTTTCGAGTCGGCCTGTGGGCAGAAAATCGTCATCGGTGAGCGGGCGCGGATTGTCATCCTCAACGCGCTCGGTGGGCGGCCCGATCTGAAATTCATCGCCTTGCTGGTGCAGGGGATTCCGCGGTCTTACAAGCTTGATAGTCAGTTGAGCTATGTGGATGTGCCGTTGTGCTCGCTGGAACAGGCGGCGGTGCAGGTGGGGGAACAAGTGGCCAAGGTGCCGAATTTGCTGGCGTTGGAGGCGTTGCTTGTTTCAGCAGGGTTAGCCCACTGATCGTTCCCACGCTCCGCGTGGGAATGCCTCAACGGACGCTCCGCGTTCGGCTCTGGATGGGACGCAGAGCGTCCCGGGCTGCATTCCCACGCAGAGCGTGGGAACGATCATGGCAAGGGGTTCTGCGCTAAACCCCGGCCTGAGCCTTCATCTGCGCCGACTCATGATGATCCAGCGCCCGCTCCACCAACAACTGCACCCCATCCGCCATGCGGCTGAGCGCCAAGGCTACAGAGCGGCGTGAGCCATCCACATCGTCCGCCAGATCGGCAGCAATGGCGCTGATGGACAGCAGGTCTTCGGAGGCATTGGTCAGGAGGGCTTCGGTGTCGATGTCGGGGGAGACGCTGAAGAGGTGATGTTTACGGCGCTTGCCCGGTTTTTCAGGGGGTGGGAAGTAGTAGGAAAAGACGCGGTCGGCGGCTTCCTTGAGTTTTTCGGCTTCGAGGGAGGCTTCGGAACTGGTGTCGGTTTCCGGGGGATTGGGAGTTGGTTTGAACATGGCAAAGATCCTTGTAGTGATGGAACTGCCATTTTTCGTTTTCCAGACGAAAAGGGTGGCAGCTGTACGCGGACTGGAAAAACCGAGTAAGGATCAAACCCGGCAGACCCGAAGGTCTCCCACGCACAGCCGCCATAACTTAGAACTACGGAGCAAAAAAAGCGCCGCATTATGTCATGTGCATTGATCCTGTCCTTCGGGTTTTCCAGACCCGGTCGCTGAATTGGCAGCGACCCGGAAACGATAAAGATCAGCGCAAAACCGCACCAGTCAGCGGGTTCCGGCATTGCTGTAGGCAGCGACGCCAGACTGCGTAGCCTCGCACCGTTCCTGCGGAGAAACTTTTAAACACAAAACCCAAGCTGTCGGACCTTCCTACAAGCCTCCTATCCACAAAGGTTTCTGCATTCAGGTTGAAGATTCCCAAAAAGGGACCTATCGTTCCCTTTTTGGGACTTATCGGTCGTTGCCGTGAAAAACCTGTCATTGAGCGAAGCCTTGTTCACCACCACCCAGCAAAAAGTGCTGGGCCTATTGTTCGGTAAACCCGACCGAAGTTTTTACGCCAACGAGATCGCCCGCTGGGCTCAAGTGGGTAAAGGCAGCCTCATGCGCGAGCTGGATCGGTTGCAGCGGGCAGGCGTGCTGACCATGACCCGTCAGGGCAACCAGACCCACTATCAAGCCAATCCCGACTGCCCGATCTATGCCGAACTGCTGGGCATTGCCCGCAAAACGTTCGGCATTGCCGAGCCTCTGCGTCAGGCGCTCCAACCCTTTGCCGAACAGATCACCTGGGCATTTGTGTACGGCTCGATCGCCAAGGATCAGGCAAACGCATCCAGTGACATTGATCTCATGCTGATCGGCGAGGGCCTGCACTACAGTGAAGTGATGGAGCGGCTCATGCCTATGGAAGAACAACTGGGCCGCACCCTCAACCCGACGCTCTACACCCCCGACGACTGGGCCTCGAAACTGGCGGCTGAAAATAGTTTTGTCGTGCGGGTAGCGCAGCAGGACAAGATCAATCTGATGGGGGGAAACCCTTTGGAGTCCAAGGATGGGCAGCAACGAGAACCTGGAGAATCTGTTACGTAGCGGTGGACTGAAAGCCGAGCCGCCGGATCGCAAGGAATGCGAAGGATTGATGCGTTCAGCTGTGGATCGATTGAAAGACGCGCAAACGTCTTCGCTTTCCTTCGCGAGTCGTTTCGACCTGGCTTACAACGCTGCCCATGCCCTTGCACTGACGGCTCTTCGCTTGTGCGGCTACCGTTCAGATAAGCGATATCTGGTGTTTCAGTGCCTGGTTCATACCGCTGATATTGGCAAAGTACAGGTCCGGCTATTCGCCCTGTGTCATGAGCGACGAAACCTGGCGGAGTACGAAGGCTATATGGATGAAGATCCGGCGTTGTTGGCGCAGTTGTTGGAAAGTGCTGAACAGCTTCTGATTCGAGTGCAGGAACAGATGGCGTCCTTCAGTTCATCGCGGACCTGATCGTTCCCACGCGCAGCAAAGGAATGCAGCCCGAGACGCTCCGCGTCCCATTCGAGAGCTGGAACGCGGAGCGTCCCTTGAGGCATTCCAACGCAGAGCGTGGGAACGATCATGACAAGGGATTCTGCGCTAAACCCCGGCCCGAGCCTTCATCTGCGCCGACTCATGATGATCCAGCGCCCGCTCCACCAACAACTGCACCCCCTCCGCCATGCGGCTGAGCGCCAAGGCTACAGAACGGCGTGAGCCGTCCACATCGTCCGCCAGATCGGCAGCAATGGCGCTGATGGACAGCAGGTCTTCGGAGGCATTGGTCAGGAGGGCTTCGGTGTCGATATCGGGGGAGACGCTGAAGAGGTGATGTTTGCGGTGCTTGCCCGGTTTTTCAGGGGGTGGGAAGTAGTAGGAGAAGACGCGGTCGGCGGCTTCCTTGAGTTTTTCGGCTTCGAGGGATGCTTCGGAACTGGTGTCGGTTTCCGGGGGATTGGGAGTTGGCTTGAACATAGTGAAGCTCCATTTAATGAGTTTCAGCTGCTCCATCGGGTTCCAATCGAAGGGGTGGCAGCTGTACGCGGGTTGGAACCCGGGCAAACGGACAAAACCCGACAGACACTAAGGTCTCCCGCGCACAGCCGCCATAACGGAGTGCACACATTAAAGGTGCGCAAGCATACGTTATGAAAGGCGCTATTGCCTCGTTAACACCACGGGGTTCCAATCCCGGTCGCTGAGGTTGGCAGCGACACACAAACGATAAAGACCAACGCAAAACCGCACCAGTCAGCGGGTTCCGGCATTGCTGTAGGCAGCGACGCCAGGCTGTGTAGCCTCACACCGTTCCTGCGGAGAAACTTTTAAACACAAATCCCCATTTGGCTGGCGAAGGTTGAAGAGTCCCAAAAAGGGACTGATCGGTCCTTTTTGGGGACTTGTCGATGATTGCTGTGGAGCTTTCTCAGGACAGGTGTTTCAACACAAAAACTAGGTGTGTTCGAAATCCACCCCTCACCCCAGCCCTCTCCCCATAGGGGAGAGGGGGAAAGGGAGCCGATCTTCAAGCTGTTCAAAACCTGAGTTCAACTCGATATCTCAGGTCGATGTAGCTCCAAGAACACCTCGGTCAGTCCCCTCTCCTCAGATGGGAGAGGGGGAAAGGGAGCCGATCTTCAAGCCTTTCAAAACTTGCGTTCAACTCGATATCTCAGGTCAATGTAGCTCCAAGAACACCTCGGTCAGTCCCCTCTACCCTCTGGGGAGAGGGTTAGGGTGAGGGGTGGATTTAACTGACATAAAAGAAAACCAGACCAACCATTACCCTGACCGTAATAATCCAACACTCTGCTTGATTGATGCCCCCCACCCAACGCTCCTAAGGTGACTCCCACGACAGCGAACCCGTGGAGTGGTCATGACAACAACAATATCCCCCGACTCGCGATGGACGCGGCGGCGCAGCGAAAAGCAGCGGCGTCTCGAGCTGGTACGGGGTCTCGCCGACGGTGTGGTCCTGCCCACCGACAAAATCGTTGCGGCGCTGGAGGCTTTGATCCTGCCCGGCGACCGTGTGGTGCTGGAGGGCAATAACCAGAAGCAGGCGGACTTCCTGTCCCGCTCCCTGGCCAAGGCTGATCCCGCGAAGCTGCATGACCTGCACATGATCATGCCCAGCGTCGGGCGTTCCGAGCACCTGGACCTGTTCGAACGCGGCATCGCCCGCAAGCTCGACTTCTCTTTCGCCGGCACCCAGAGCCTGCGCATCAGCCAGTTGCTGGAAGACGGCCTGCTGGAAATCGGCGCGATCCATACCTATATCGAGCTCTATGCGCGACTGGTGGTCGACCTGATTCCCAACGTCGTGCTCTCGGCCGGTTTCATGGCCGACCGCGCCGGCAACATCTACACCGGCCCAAGCACCGAAGACACCCCCGCATTGATCGAACCGGCCGCTTTCAGCGACGGCATCGTCATCGTCCAGGTCAATCAACTGGTCGACGATGTCAGCGACTTGCCTCGCGTCGACATCCCCGCGTCCTGGGTCGACTTCGTGGTGGTGGCCGACAAGCCGTTCTACATCGAACCGCTGTTCACCCGCGACCCGCGCCACATCAAGCCTGTGCATGTGCTGATGGCGATGATGGCGATCCGTGGGATCTACGAAAAACACAACGTCCAGTCCCTGAACCACGGCATCGGTTTCAACACCGCTGCCATCGAATTGATCCTGCCGACCTACGGCGAATCCCTCGGCCTGAAGGGCAAGATTTGCCGCAACTGGACCCTCAATCCGCACCCAACCCTGATCCCGGCCATCGAAAGTGGTTGGGTCGAAAGCGTGCATTGCTTCGGCACCGAATTGGGCATGGAAAACTACATCGCCGCCCGGCCCGACGTGTTCTTTACCGGCCGCGACGGCTCCCTGCGTTCCAACCGGATGTTCTGCCAACTGGCCGGGCAATACGCGGTGGACCTGTTCATCGGCGCCACGCTGCAAGTCGATGGCGACGGCCATTCCTCCACCGTGACGCGCGGCCGCCTGGCCGGTTTCGGTGGGGCGCCGAACATGGGCCATGACCCACGCGGTCGTCGTCACGGCACCCCGGCCTGGCTCGACATGCGCCATGACGATGCGCCCGAAGCGCTGCTCGAACGCGGCAAAAAACTCGTGGTGCAAATGGTCGAGACTTTCCAGGAGGGCGGCAAACCGACCTTCGTCGAAACCCTCGACGCCGTGGAAGTGGCGAAGAAAAGCGGCATGCCGCTGGCGCCGATCATGATCTACGGCGACGACGTCACCCACCTGCTGACCGAAGAAGGCATCGCCTATTTGTACAAGGCGCGTTCGCTGGAAGAACGTCAGGCGATGATCGCGGCCGTGGCCGGGGTCACCGTCATCGGCCTGCGCCACAACCCGAAAGACACCGCGCGCATGCGCCGCGAAGGCCTGATCGCCTTGCCCGAAGACCTCGGCATCCGCCGCACCGACGCCACCCGCGAATTGCTCGCCGCCAAAAGCGTGGCCGATCTTGTCGAGTGGTCCGGTGGCCTCTACAACCCGCCCGCCAAGTTCAGGAGCTGGTAATGCACGCATTCAACCTGCAACCGAAAACCCTGTCCCTGTCCCTGTCCCTGTCCCTGGCTGAGCGGCTGGCGGATCTGGCTGTGGACGCACTGATCGACGAAGCGGACCTGTCGCCGAAACCGGCGCTGGTCGACCGTCGCGGCAATGGCGCGCACACCGATTTGTACCTCGGGCTGATGCACGCTTCGGCGCTGTCCCTGTGGCCTGCGTTCAAGGAAATGGCAGAGGCCGCCATCGAGTTCGGCGAAGTCGGTCTGCCGCTGCGCGAAGCGATTGGCCTGATCGGTCGTGAAGGCGAGGCGGTGATGCTCGCCACCACGGGCGGCGTGAACACCCATCGCGGGGCGATTTGGGCCTTGGGTCTGTTGGTCGCTGCTGCCGCGTTGGACTCCACGAATACCAAGGCAAGCGCTGTGACTGTGCGCGCCGCACGTCTGGCCTTGCTCGACGACCGTTACGCGCCGCGTCCTCTGAGCCACGGCGCGCAAGTCGCCCAGCGTTATGGCGCACGCGGTGCCCGTGAAGAAGCGCAGCTCGGTTTTCCGGCTGTGATTCAACGGGCGCTGCCGCAACTCAAACGCAGCCGCGCCGCCGGTCATGGCGAGCAGAGCGCCCGGCTCGATGCCTTGCTGGCGATCATGACGAATCTGGCCGACACCTGCGTGCTCTACCGTGCCGGCGAACAAGGCCTGCAGACCATGCAACTCGGCGCCCAGGCCGTGCTCGATGCGGGCGGCAGCGCCAGCCTCGCCGGCCGCCGTCGTTTGCATGACTTGGATGAACAACTGATCGCGTTGAACGCCTCGCCCGGCGGCGCTGCTGACTTGCTTGCCGCTTGCTTGTTCATCGACCGCATCGAATCCGGAGCTTTCTGATGGAAACCCTATCTTTTGAATTCCCCGCCGGGCAGCCGCCACGCGGCCGGACGCTGGTGGGCTGTGTCGGCTCGGGCGATCTGGAAGTGCTGATCGAACCCGGCCAGGCCGGCAAACTGACGATCAAGGTGCAGACCTCGGTCAACGGCGCCGAACAACGCTGGCAGCATCTGTTTGCGCGGATGTTCGACGGCCAGACACCGCCGGCGATGGCGATCGATATCCACGATTTCGGCGCCACACCGGGAGTGGTGCGCTTGCGTCTGGAACAAGGCTTCGAGGAGATCGGCCATGAGTGACAGTGCAGAACTCCTCCACAAGCACAGCTTCGTCGAACTCGGCGCCCGGCAACGGGCGAAAGCCTTGCTCGACGCCGGTACCTTCCGCGAATTGCTCGACCCGTTTCAGCGCGTCATGTCGCCCTGGCTGTCGCGCCAGGGCGTGGTGCCGCAGGCCGATGACGGCGTGGTGATCGCCAAGGGCAGTATCGGCGGTTTGCCGGTGGTGATCGCTGCCATCGAAGGCGCGTTCCAGGGCGGCAGCCTCGGTGAAGTCGGTGGGGCGAAGATTGCCGGTGCGCTGGAGCTGGCGGCCGAAGACAACCGCAATGGCATTCCCACTCGCGCCGTATTGCTGCTGGAAACCGGTGGCGTGCGTTTACAGGAGGCCAACCTCGGGCTGGCGGCGATTGCCGATATTCATGCGGCGATTGTCGACCTGCGCCAATACCAGCCTGTTGTGGGTGTGGTGGCCGGCAGCGTCGGTTGCTTTGGCGGGATGTCGATTGCCGCCGGGTTGTGCAGTTATCTGCTGGTGACCCAGGAAGCGCGTCTTGGCCTGAACGGTCCGCAAGTGATCGAACAGGAAGCGGGGCTTGAGGAATACGACTCCCGTGATCGTCCTTTCATCTGGAGCCTGACCGGTGGCGAGCAACGTTTTGCCAGTGGTTTGGTGGATCGCTTTGTCGCTGACGACGTGGCGCAGGTTCAACAGCAGGTCAGTGAATTGCTCAAGCAAGGTTTGCCGGAACAGCAACGCAGCCGTCAGGCCGAATGGTTCCTGCAACGGTTGGCCCGTCTGGACGCCGTGCCGCAAATCGAGCCGTCGACGGTTCGCGATCTGTATCAAGGAGAGCGCTCATGAGTTCGTATTCCCTGAGAGGTTTGAACTGGTTCAACGCCTTGAGTGCGGACGCCAAACCGGTCGATGGTTTGCCCGCTTCGTTGAAGGTTGCCGACGGTGTATTGGGCGACCAACCCGTTCGCTTTATCGCGGTGGTGGCTGATCCCGACAACCGTTTCGTCCGCGCCCGCAATGGCGAGGTCGGTCTGCTGGAAGGTTGGGGACTGGCCAAAGCTGTGGATGACGTCATCGCAGCGGATCTGGATAAATCGCAGAAACGCGCCTTGATCGCCATCGTCGACGTGCCGAGTCAGGCCTACGGTCGGCGCGAAGAAGCACTCGGTATTCATCAGGCCTTGGCCGGTGCCGCAGACAGCTATGCCCGCGCCCGGCTGGCCGGCCATGCCGTGATCGGTTTGCTGGTGGGCAAGGCGATGTCCGGGGCGTTTCTGGCGCATGGGTATCAGGCCAATCGGCTGATTGCCCTGCGCGATCCGGGGGTGATGGTGCATGCGATGGGCAAGGCTTCGGCGGCGCGGGTGACGTTGCGCAGCGTCGAAGAACTCGAAGCACTGGCCGCCAGCGTGCCGCCGATGGCGTACGATATCGACAGTTACGCGAGCCTTGGACTGCTTTGGGAAACCTTGTCGGTGGAACAGATCGAGCAGCCGACGGCGGCGGATCTGACCCGGGTGACTGAATGCCTGAATCAGGCGATTGGCGATGTCGCCACCAGTGGCCGAGACCTGAGCAGCCGCTTGGGCGCGAGCAACCGTGCGGCGTCGAGCCAGGTTCGCCAATTGCTGAGAGCGCAGTGGTGAACACGCTTCTGGCCCACGACCTGCTCTGGGGGCTGACCCCGGAGCAGTTGCCTGCGGATGCACCTTCGTGGGTGATCGAGTCGGTCAGTGCGGGTCAACCGGTGGTGGTTCGGCGTGCGTTGAGCGCGGCGGATCACATCGCGGTCGGCGTGCGTGGACGTTTGCGTGAGCAGCGTTATGCAACGGTGATGTCGGTCGATGCAATCCAGCGTCAAGTCCGGCCGGAAGCGCTTTGTCATGTCGCGATTGATCGGGATTTACCGGCAGTGCGCGCCCTCAATCAACTGCGGCCGATGCTCGATTCCTGTGAGTGGGTGTGGGGTGTCAGCGGCAGCGCCGGGTTTGAATTGGCCAGCGGTTTTCAGGCGTTGCACGAGGGCAGCGATCTCGACTTGATCCTGCGTACACCGCAGCCGTTGGATCGTGTGCAGGCGCAGGCACTGGTGAAGGTTCTCGATGCTGCTGTCTGCCCGGTGGACATGCAGTTGCAGACTCCATTCGGTGCAGTCGCCTTGCGCGAATGGGCCGGTCCGTCGCAACGGGTCCTGCTAAAAAACGCCAGCGAAGCCTGTCTGGTAACCAATCCGTGGAATCCGCAGGAGCAAGCAGCGTGAGCAGTTTGCTGGTGTTCCCTGGCCAGGGCGCGCAGCAGCCGGGCATGCTGCATCGTTTGCCTCGGGAAACAGTGAACGAGGCAAGTGAAGTCCTCGGGGAAGACGCTTTTCTTCTGGATTCTGCCGAAGCGCTGAAGTCGACAAGAGCGGTTCAGCTCTGCCTGTTGATCGCTGGCGTCGCGGCTTCCCGCCAGTTGTTAATGACGGCGGATTACGTGGCGGGATTGTCCATCGGCGCCTACCCGGCAGCGGTGGTCGCCGGTGCCCTGAGCTTCAGCGATGCGCTGCATCTGGTGAGCCTGCGCGGTGAACTGATGCAACAGGCTTATCCGCAGGGCTATGGCATGACCGCGATCATCGGTCTGGACCTGGCCACGGTGGAAGAGTTGCTGGCGCAGGTTCACAGCGTCGACACGCCGGTTTACCTGGCCAACATCAACGCTGATAACCAAGTGGTGATTGCTGGCAGCGATGGCGCGATGAAGGCCGTCGCCGAGTTGGCCAAAGGTCGCGGTGCAGGTCTGGCCAAACGTCTGGCCGTCAGCGTGCCGTCCCACTGCCCGCTGCTGGACACACCTGCGAAAACCCTGGCCGAAGCCTTCGCCAAGGTGCGGCTGAAAACACCGACGCTGGGCTACCTGAGCGGCAGTCGCGCCCGGCCCATCATCAACGCCGACGCCTTGCGCGACGACCTGGCGTTCAACATGTGCCGCGTCGTCGATTGGCGCGGCACGGTACAAAGCGCCTACGAGCGCGGCGTACGTCTACAGATCGAACTGCCGCCCGGTGCGGTGCTGACCGGGCTGGCGCGCCGGGTGTTCGAGCAGGGCACCGTGATTGCCTTCGACGGTGCGCGGCTCGATACCTTGCAGGCGCTGTTGCGTGAGGAGGGAAGCCGCCAACCCTAGAACACCGACTCAGGCCTTCGAACAACAAAAACAACATTCGACGATGCACTTTGAGGACAACAACAATGATTATTTACGGTGTGGCGCTGTTAGCGATTTGTACGCTGGCAGGGGTGATCGTAGGCGACATGCTCGGCGTGTTGCTGGGCGTGAAATCCAACGTTGGCGGCGTCGGGATCGCGATGATCCTGTTGATCTGCGCGCGGTTGTGGATGCAAAAACGCGGCGGCATGACCAAGGATTGCGAGATGGGCGTCGGCTTCTGGGGCGCCATGTACATTCCGGTGGTGGTCGCTATGGCTGCGCAACAAAACGTCGTCACCGCCCTGCACGGCGGCCCGGTGGCGGTGCTGGCGGCGATCGGTTCGGTGGTGATCTGCGGTTGCACCATTGCCCTGATCAGCCGGACTCACAAAGGCGAACCGTTGCCCGATGAACCGGCGCAAGTAACGCCGGTCGGCACGCCAGTAGGAGGTCGCTGATATGTGGGAACTCATTGAGAAGGGGCTGACCAATAACAGTCTGGTGACGGCGTTCGCGTTCGTCGGCGTGATCATGTGGGTGTCGGTGGTGCTGTCCAAGCGCCTGACGTTCGGACGGATTCACGGTTCGGCGATTGCCATCGTCATCGGGCTTGTTCTGGCCTGGGTCGGCGGCACGATGACGGGCGGGCAAAAAGGCCTGGCGGACCTGACGCTGTTTTCCGGCATCGGTCTGATGGGCGGCGCCATGCTGCGGGACTTTGCGATCGTCGCCACGGCGTTCGAAGTGCAAGCCACCGAAGCGAAAAAGGCCGGTTTGATCGGTGTGATTGCGCTGCTGCTGGGCACGATCCTGCCATTCATTGTTGGCGCAAGCATGGCCTGGGTGTTCGGTTATCGCGATGCGATCAGCATGACCACCATCGGCGCGGGTGCGGTGACCTACATCGTCGGGCCGGTGACCGGGGCGGCGATTGGCGCGAGTTCGGATGTGGTGGCGTTGTCGATTGCCACTGGGTTGATCAAGGCGATTTTTGTGATGGTTGGCACGCCGATGGCGGCGAAATGGATGGGGTTGGATAACCCGCGCTCGGCGATGGTGTTTGGTGGGTTGGCCGGGACGGTGAGCGGTGTGACGGCCGGGTTGGCGGCGACGGATCGGCGGTTGGTGCCTTATGGCGCGTTGACGGCGACGTTCCACACCGGGCTTGGGTGCTTGCTGGGGCCTTCGTTGTTGTACTTCATTGTTCGCGGGATTGTCGGGTAGGACTCAAGATCGACCCCTCACCCTAACCCTCTCCCCAGAGGGGCGAGGGAACTGATCCGGGATTTCTTTAGAAATACTGCGACCTGAAATATCGAGTCGAACTCCGGTTTTGAAAACCATGGAGATCGGCTCCCTTTCCCCTCTCCCCTCTGGGGAGAGGGCTGGGGTGAGGGGTGGTTCTTAGTCACACCGCAGCATTCCGGTTCGCATACATCCGACACTCCGCCAGCAACGCCAACAGATTCGGATCGCGCTCCTTGGCCTTCAAGAACACCACGCCAATGTGCTGCTGCAACCGATACTTTTCCTGCAACGGAATCAGCTTCACCCGGTTCTCATACACCGCCGCAATCCGTCCCGGCAGCAACGCATACCCCACGCCCGAGCTGACCATGCTCAGCAGGGTGAAGATGTCGTTGACCTGCATCGCCACCTTCGGTTCGAACCCCGCCTGCTTGAACACCCGATTACCGTCCTGGTGCGTGGCAAAGCCCTGGGTCAGCGTAATGAATGTCTCGTCGCGCACTTCGGCAAGGTCGACTTCTGTCCGTTGGGCAAACTTTGAATCCGCCGGTGTGGCGAGAAAGATGTCGTCGGAAAACAGCGGAATCTGCTCGCAGTCCGGGTCGTTGACGCTCTCGTCCAGCGACACCAGGATCGCGTCGACTTCCATGTTCTTGAGCTTGTACAGCAGGTCGAAGTTCGAGCCGAGGATCAGGTCGATGTTGAGTTCGCTGCGGCGGATCTTCAGGCCCATGATCAGCTGCGGCACGGTTTTCACCGTCAGCGAATACAGTGAACCAAGCTTGAAGCGTTCAGCGGAGAACCCGGCGGCTTCGCGGGTCAGGCGCACGGTTTCGACCACGTCCTGAATCAGCTTCTGCGCCCGTTCTTCCAGCACATAAGCGCTTTCGAGTGGGGTCAGGTTGCGACCTTCGTGTTTGAATAGCGGGCAACGCAGGGCGTTTTCCAGGGAGTGAATGGCGCGGTGCACGCTGACGTTGCTGGTTTGCAACTCGGCAGCGGCGCGGGCCAGGTTGCCGGTGCGCATGAAGGCCAGGAACACCTCGAGTTTTTTCAGGGTCAACTCTTCATCGATCAGCATGGTGCAGACTCTTATTCGAATAACCCGATTGTGCACGTATGTGAGTTCTTGGGGGATTTGTGTTTTGAAACATTGCGCTTTTACCCTCAAGGCCTGAGCCTTGCGCGATGTTGCAACGAATCTTGAGGTGAGCAACACATGTATCACGGGGAAAGATTGAACGCCTGGACGCATCTGGTCGGGGCGGTGGCAGCGGTGGTCGGGGTGGTGTGGATGCTGGTGATCGCCAGTATGGACGGCAGCCCGTGGAAGATTGTCAGCGTGGCGATCTACGGGTTCACCTTGTTGGTGCTTTACAGCGCGTCGACCGTTTACCACAGCGTGCGTGGGCGCAAGAAAGCGATCATGCAGAAGGTCGATCACTTTTCGATCTACCTGTTGATTGCCGGCAGCTACACGCCATTCTGTCTCGTGACGCTACGCGGGCCGTGGGGCTGGACCCTGTTCGGAATTGTCTGGGGATTGGCGCTGATCGGCATCCTGCAAGAGATTAAACCGCGTTCCGAAGCGCGGATTTTGTCGATCGTGATCTACGCGGTGATGGGCTGGATCGTGCTGGTGGCGGTCAAGCCGTTACTGGCAGCGTTGGGCCCTGTCGGTTTTACCTGGTTGGCATCAGGCGGGGTGTTGTACACCGTGGGCATTATCTTTTTTGCCCTCGATCATCGTCTGCGCCATGCCCACGGGATCTGGCA
Organism: Pseudomonas sp. PDM10; assembly: GCF_014852295.1. Classification (NCBI taxonomy): domain Bacteria; kingdom Pseudomonadati; phylum Pseudomonadota; class Gammaproteobacteria; order Pseudomonadales; family Pseudomonadaceae; genus Pseudomonas; species Pseudomonas sp. PDM10. The sequence continues at coordinate 559,845 of NZ_JACVBJ010000003.1, forward strand.
TCTGTTCGTGATCGCCGGGAGTCTGCTGCACTTCGTGGCGATTATGTTTTATGTCCTTTGAGACCTCTACGGGATCAAGCGATCCAGCTGTGCCTGCGCTCGTCGGCTGAACACCTGCAACAAGTCGCTCAGGGTGTGGGGCGGCGATTCGTCGGCGCGGGTCACCGCGTACAGGGTGATCGGTAACGCTGGCGCCAAAGGTCGAATCGCTGTGGTGGCGGGGGACGCGCCGAGCGCGGTAAACGGGTCGATCACCGCCAGCCCGGCACCGGATTCAACCATCGCCCGCGCCAGCGAATAGGTCTGCACGGCGATGCGAACCCGTGGCGGCGGCTCGACCGCCTCAAGGTAGCTGTCGAGCCTGGCCGCCAGCGGATCGGCGCTGGACAGGCCGATCAGCGGCGCACCGGCCAGTTCGATCAATGGCAACGGTTGGCCCAAGGCGTCGTCGGCCCAATAACCCAACGGCGCCAGCGCCACCAAAACCCCGCAGGCCAATACCTGCGCCTTCAGGCCCGGGTGATCCGGCGGCTGCAAGGTCAGCGCGACATCCACTTCGCGCATCAACAAATTCTGCATCAGCTCACGGCTGTGGGCGCTGGACAGCTCGCAGACGATGTCCGGGTAGCGTTGCGTCCATTCGTTGATGGCCGGCGGCAGCAGCGACAAGGCCAGCGCCGGAATCGCGCCGATCCGCACGCTATGACCCGGCTCGCGACGCAGGCTCTGGGCCAGGCGTCGCACGCCTTGCAGGCTTTCGGTGACCTTGTCGACTTCGCGCTCGAGCTCCAGCGCTTCGGGGGTGGCCTGCAATTTACCGCGTACCCGCAGGAATAACGGGAAGCCCAGTTGCTGCTCGGCGTGTTGCAGCACTTTGCTCACCGCCGGCTGCGACACGTGCAGCAACTGCGCGGCGCCACTGACCGAACCGGTCTGGCGAATGGCCTGGAAAATCTCGATGTGTCGCAGTCGCATGGCAAGTCCATAACCTTTGTTTATGGGGCAGGCATCTTTATGCATTGTTCAACGCCTGTCACCTGGTCCTAATCTGAAGCCTGTTTCAACAACGGTTAAGGACAGACATGGCTCAGCGAGTTTGCATCATCGGTGGTGGCGTCATCGGGCTGACGACGGCTTACGCACTGGTGCGCGACGGCATCGACGTGACGTTGATCGAGGCCCGGGACTCGCTGGGCAGCGAGACCAGTTTCGCCAACGGCGGCCAGTTGTCTTACCGTTACGTCGCGCCGCTGGCCGATGCCGGCGTACCGCTTCAGGCGCTTGGCTGGATGCTTCGCGGTGACTCGCCGTTGAAGCTGCGTCCGCGCCTGGACCCGGCGCAATGGCGCTGGATGGCGTCTTTCCTGGCAGCCTGCCGTCGTTCGGTGAATCAGCGCAACGGCGCGCACCTGCTGCGTCTGGCGCTGCTGAGCCAGTCCACGCTGCAAGGCTGGCGCGAAGAAGACCGCCTCGACGGTTTCGACTGGCGGCGCAACGGCAAACTGGTGACGTTTCGTGAAGCCGCCAGTTTTGAGCATGCGCGCCATGGCCTGGCCGATCCGCAACAGCAGCACGTGCTGTCGCGGGCCGAATGCGCCCAACTGGAGCCAGCACTGGCCGAGGCGCCGTTTGTGGGCGCGATTTATACCCCCGACGAAGAGGTCGCCGATTGCCATGCGTTCTGCCAGCAACTGTTGGCTCGGCTCCAGGCGTCGGGGCGTTGCGAGTTTTTGCTCGGACGCAAGGTCACCGGCATTCGCCACGTGGACGGCGCGGTGCAGGCCGTCGAAATGGGTTCGCAGGTGCTGCCGGTCGAGCAACTGGTGATTGCCGCCGGCCATCGCAGTCCGGCGCTGGCGCTGCCCGGCATGAACCTGCCGCTGTATCCGCTCAAGGGCTACAGCCTGACCTTGCCCATCCGCGCCGAACATCGTGCGCCGGAGCTGAGCATCACCGATTACAACCGCAAGATCGTTTACGCCCGCATCGGTGACCAACTGCGCGTGGCGGCGATGGTGGACATTGTCGGCTTCGACCCGGCGCTCGACCCCAAACGCCTGGCGCTGATCAAGCGTCAGGCGCAGGAAACCTTGCCCAATGCCGGTGATTACGACGCCGCCATCGAATGGGCCGGCATGCGCCCGGCCACCCCCAGCGGCGTGCCGTTGATCGGGGCCACGGCGTACCGCAACCTGTGGCTCAACCTCGGCCATGGCGCCCTGGGTTTTACCCTGGCCTGTGGCAGCGCCCGGTTGCTCAGCGAGTTGATCGCCCGGCGCGCACCTTCAATCGAAATGCAGGGCCTCGCCCCCCGCGTCGCCTGACTTGAAAAGGAAAAACCGATGAGCATCAACCGTATCCACAGCAACAGCCGACTCTCTGGCGCGGTGACCTTTGGCGATCTGGTGTTTCTCTCGGGACAAGTCTCGGGTGACAGCACCGACGTCACCGGCCAAACCGCCGAGGTGCTGGCGAAGATCGACGCGTTGCTGGCCGAGGCTGGCAGCGACAAGGATCATCTGCTCAACGCGACCATTTACCTGAACGACATTGGCCGCGATTTCGCCGCCATGAACGAGGTCTGGTCGCAGTGGTTGTCGCCGGGCATGGCGCCGACCCGCACTACTTTGCAGGCGCAACTGGCACGTCCAGAAGTGCTGGTGGAAATCACCGTGATCGCCGCCCGCCGCTAATCGTTTAAACCCACAACGGAGAATAACAATGCAAAAAATCACGTTGATCGGCTGCACCCTCGGCCTGCTGCTCGCCAGTCAGGTCCAGGCCAACGAAGCGCCACTGACCGGCACGCTGAACAAGGTCGCCAATGCCAAGAGCATCACGCTGGGCTATCGCGACGCGTCGGTGCCGTTCTCTTACGTGGGTGATCACACGGGGCAGCCGATGGGCTATTCGGTGGACCTGGCGAGCAAGATTGTCGAGCGCATCAAGCAAAAGCTCGAGCTGCCGGATCTGCAGGTGAAGTACAACCTGGTGACCTCGCAAACGCGCATTCCGCTGGTGCAGAACGGCACGGTCGACCTTGAATGCGGCTCAACCGGCGTGACTGCCGAGCGCATGCAGCAAGTGGCATTTTCCTACGGGTTTATCTACGTGAAGGGGCAGTTGCTCACGGCGAAGGACAGCGGCATCAAAAGCTTCGCCGACCTGCGCGGCAAGAACGTCGTGACCACCGCCGGCACCACCAACGAGCGGTTTCTGAAGAGCTACAACGTCGATCACAAGATCGATATGTTCGTGATCAGCGCCAAGGACCACGGCGAAGCCTTCCAGATGTTGCAGTCCGGTCGGGCGGCGGCGTTCTATATGGATGACGCGTTGCTTTACGGCGAACGCGCCAAGGCCCGCGATCCGCATAATTGGGTGGTGGTGGGCGAGGAGCAGTCGCGGGAAATCTACAGCTGCATGGTGCGCAAGGACGACCCGCAGTTTCTCGAATTGGTGAACTCGACCCTCGCCGATCTGTACAGCTCGGGCGAGATCAACGGCATCTATCAGCGCTGGTTCCAGCAACCGATTCCACCCAAAGGCCTGAACCTGGAATTTCCGATGACCAGCGAACTGAAGGCGATCATCGCCAAACCGGTGAGTGATCCGGTGCAATAAGATCGTTCCCACGCTCTGCGTGGGAATGCCTCAAGGGACGCTCCGCGTCCAGTGACGCGGAGCGTCACGGGCTGCATTCCCACGCAGAGCGTGGGAACAATCAGTACGCGGTCTCCTGTGGGAGCGGCGGTGCGACGATTCGACTTGCTCGCGAAGAGGCCCTAAAAGTCGCCCCAAAGCTGTTGGGCAACCGCCAATGCCACGACGGGCGCGGTTTCGGTGCGCAACACGCGGGGGCCGAGGCGGGCGGCGTGAAAACCGCCAGCCTTGGCCTGCTCGACTTCCGCATCGGACAACCCGCCTTCCGGGCCGATCAAAAACGCCAGCGTCGCCGGTTTTGCATGGCTCACCAACGACTCAGCCACCGGATGCAGGACCAGTTTCAATTCGGCCTGCGTCTGCTTCAGCCAATCGGCCAACAGCAGCGGCGGATGAATCACCGGCACCCGTGAACGCCCGCATTGCTCGCACGCGCTGATCGCAACCTGGCGCCAGTGCATCAGGCGTTTGTCGGCGCGCTCATCCTTCAACCGGACTTCACAGCGGTCGCTAAAAATCGGGGTGATTTCCGTGACGCCCAGCTCGGTGGCTTTCTGAATCGCCCAATCCATCCGCTCGCCACGGGACAAGCCCTGGCCGAGATGGATCGACAAGGGCGACTCGACCTGCCCGGCGAAGCTTTCATCGATCTGCACGACAACGCGCTTCTTGCCGACCTCCACCAGCGTGGCGCGGAACTCGTGGCCCGAGCCGTCGAACAGTTGCAGCGCATCACCCTCGGCCATGCGCAGCACGCGGCTGATGTAATGGGCCTGGGCCTCGGGCAACTCGTGTTCGCCGGTGCTCAAGGGGGCGTCGATAAAGAAGCGGGACAGTCTCATGCGGGTTCTCTGGAAATTGGATCGGAGTTGCTTTTGTGGCTGCTGACTATGTGTGGCGAGGGGATTAATTGTGGTGAGGGGATAAATCCCTTCACCACAGATAAATTTCCTCACAACAGGGGACCTGTGTCGGTCTTTTAGCCCGGATCGCGGAAACCCGGGTGAAAGTCTTTCGGCACCGAAACACTGACGCTATCGCGGGTCGCGATGTCGATGCCTTCACTCGCCACTTCGGCCAGAAAGTCGATCTGTTCAGGCGTGATCACGTACGGCGGCAGGAAGTACACCACGCTGCCCAACGGTCGAAGTAAAGCACCACGCTCCAACGCATGCTGGAACACTTTCAAGCCGCGACGTTCCTGCCATGGATAAGCTTCCTTGGTGGCCTTGTCCTTGACCATCTCGATGGCCAGCACCATGCCGGTCTGGCGTACTTCCGAAACGTTCGGGTGATCGGCCAGGTGCGCGGTGGCGCTCGCCATGCGCTGGGCCAGCGCCTTGTTGTTCTCGATGACGTTGTCTTCTTCGAAGATATCCAGCGTCGCCAATGCCGCCGCGCACGCCAGCGGATTGCCGGTGTAGCTGTGGGAATGCAGGAAGGCGCGCAGGGTCGGGTAGTCGTCGTAGAAAGCGCTGTAGACATCTTCGGTGGTCACGCAGGCCGCCAACGGCAGGTAACCGCCGGTCAGGGCCTTGGACAGGCAGAGGAAGTCCGGGCGGATGCCGGCCTGTTCACAGGCGAACATCGTCCCGGTGCGGCCAAAGCCGACGGCGATTTCGTCGTGGATCAGGTGCACGCCATAGCGGTCGCAGGCTTCGCGCAGCAGTTTCAGGTACACCGGGTGGTACATGCGCATGCCGCCGGCGCCCTGGATCAGCGGCTCGACGATGACGGCCGCTACGGTGTCGTGGTTCTCGGCCAGGGTCTGTTCCATGGCAGCGAACAGGTTGCGCGAGTGTTCTTCCCAGCTCATGCCCTCGGGGCGATGGTAGCAATCGGGGCTCGGCACCTTGATGGTGTCCAGCAACAGCGCCTTGTAGGTTTCGGTGAACAGCGGCACGTCGCCCACCGACATCGCCGCCATGGTCTCGCCGTGGTAGCTGTTGGTCAGGGTGACGAAGCGCTTCTTGTTCGGCTGGCCGCGGTTGAGCCAATAGTGAAAGCTCATTTTCAGCGCGACTTCGATGCAGGACGAACCGTTATCGGCGTAGAAGCACCGGGTCAGGCCTTCCGGCGTCATTTTTACCAGGCGCTCGGACAACTCGATCACTGGCTGATGACTGAAACCGGCAAGGATGACGTGCTCCAGCTGATCGACCTGATCCTTGATGCGTTGGTTGATCCGTGGGTTGGCGTGACCAAACACGTTGACCCACCAGGAGCTGACGGCATCGAGGTAGCGTTTGCCTTCGAAGTCTTCCAGCCAGACGCCTTCACCGCGTTTGATCGGGATCAGTGGCAGCTGTTCGTGGTCTTTCATCTGGGTGCAGGGATGCCACAACACCGCGAGATCGCGTTGCATCCACTGATTATTCAGGCCCATTTTCAGTCTCCTCGAGGCGGCTCGCGACGTGCGCGGGCAAACAATCGCGCAAGCCTATGCAATGCGTGACGTGGGGACAACCCATTGTCTCAATTGAGCTACTTTGTATAGGTGGATAGACGTCGCTGGCGGCCTTTTGATGGCTGACGTATTCTTCGCGGTTCTTTGAGCCGTCTGGCTCGTAAAACCGCTATTTCCTACGTGTATTTCCGGAGTTCGCTGAATGTCTGCTGGTTGGCTGCGCGCCTGTGCGCTGGTGATGTTGGGGCTGTTCAGCGTGTCTGCGCTGGCCAAGGATAAAACGGCGATCGTGATCGGCGGAGGGCTGTCTGGCCTCACCGCGGCTTACGAACTGCAAAACAAGGGCTGGCAGGTCACCCTGCTGGAAGCCAAACCGAGCCTGGGCGGTCGCTCGGGCATGGCCACCAGTGAGTGGATCGGCAACGACAAGACCCAGCCGGTTCTGAACAAGTACGTATCGACCTTCAAGCTGAGCACCACGCCAGCCCCTGAGTTCGTGCGGACCCCGGGCTACCTGATTGACGGTGAGTATTTCACCGCCGCCGATCTGGCCACCAAGCAGCCGGCCACCAGCGACGCGCTCAAGCGCTACGAAAAGACCCTGGACGATCTGGCGCGCTCGATCGAAGACCCGCAGAACCCGGCGGCCAACAGCACACTGTTCGCCCTGGACCAGATCAACGTGTCCAACTGGCTCGACCGTCTGAATCTGCCGACCACGGCACGTCAGTTGGTGAATCAGCAGATTCGTACCCGTTATGACGAACCGTCGCGCCTGTCGCTGCTGTACTTCGCACAGCAAAACCGCGTTTACCTTGGCGTTGCCGACCGTGACCTGCGTGCTTCGCGCCTGCCCGGCGGTAGCCCGGTGCTGGCCCAGGCGTTCGTCAAACAACTGAAAACCATCAAGACCAGCTCCCCGGTCTCGGCGATCACCCAGGACAAGGACGGCGTGACCGTCAAGGTCGGCAGCGTTGGCTATCAGGCTGACTACGTCGTTGTGGCCGTGCCATTGCGCGCACTGAATAAGATCCAGATGACTCCGTCGCTGGATGCCCAGCACATGGGCGCGATCAAAGGCACCAACTACGGTTGGCGCGACCAGATCATGCTGAAGTTCAAGACGCCCGTGTGGGAAAGCAAGGCGCGGATGACCGGTGAGATCTACAGCAACGCCGGTCTGGGCATGTTGTGGGTTGAGCCGGCACTGAAGGGCGGCGCCAACGTGGTGATCAACCTGTCCGGCGACAACGCGCGCGTCATGCAGGTCTTCGGCGACAAGCAGATGGTCGATCAGGTGCTGATCCGTCTGCACGCTTTTTATCCACAGGCACGCGGTTCGTTCACCGGTTACGAAATCCGCCGCTACAGCACCGATCCATCGATGGGCGGCGCTTACCTGGCCTTCGGCCCTGGCCAGATCAGCAAGTACTGGCGCCTGTGGGAACGTCCGATTCAGCGTGTAGCCTTTGCCGGCGAACACACTGACACCTTGTACCCGGGCACTCTGGAAGGCGCACTTCGCACCGGTCAACGTGCAGCCAGTCAGGTAGAAGACCTGGCGGCCGGCAAGTCGTTTGAACCGGCGAAAGTTGTTCCGGCAACGACCGTTGCGGCGGCCAGCGCGGTGGCGGCGAAGAAAGGTAACTTCTTCACCAACCTGTTCGGTGGTTCTGACGACAAACCGGCACCCGTCAAGGCGCCAGAGCCAGTGGCTCCGGTTGCTCCGGCACCGGCTCCAACACCTGCACCGGCCCCAGCGCCAGCACCGGTCGAAGCGCCGAAACCAGTGGCCCCGGTGAAAGCCGAACCCGCCAAAAAAGCCCCGGCCAAAGCTGCAGCGAAAAAACCTGCGGCCAAAGCCGAGGCCAAAAAGGCCCCGGTGAAAAAAGCTGAACCGGCGAAGAAAGTAGCGGCCAAGCCCGCTGCGACTCCGGTGGCGGATACCAAAGCGCAGTAAGCTTTGGGATTAAAAAAACGCGGCAGAAATGCCGCGTTTTTTTATGCCTGAAGAAAACCAACATAAAGAATCGAATAAATATCAGGGCGCAGGTGTTCTTTAGTTGGACTGCATTTTTTCTTACATGCGGATCTTTAATCTTTCCTTAACTCACCCATTTCAGACTCTTGATCGTATTTCTCGATATTTCAAAGCGAAATTTTCCGCTTTTACTCGATAGATAACTCGATAGTCTTGGTCGCAGTTCTCACAGGATTTGGGCAATGCAGCTACGTAATTCTTCTTCGCGCTACGGTTGGGTCAGCATTTTCATGCACTGGGGCGTGGCGTTGGCAGTCTTCGGTCTGTTTGCGTTGGGCTTGTGGATGGTAGGTCTCGACTACTACAGCACCTGGCGCAAAGACGCGCCGGACTTGCACAAGAGCATTGGCCTGGTGTTGTTGGCCGTTATGGTTCTACGGGTGCTGTGGCGTTTTATCAGTCCGCCACCACCCGCACTCCAAAGCTATAGCCGCATGACGCGTATTGGCGCCACGTTCGGCCATTCGTTCCTGTACCTCAGTCTGTTTGCTGTGATGATTGCCGGTTACCTGATTTCCACCGCAGACGGTGTCGGGATTCCGGTGTTTGGCCTGTTTGAAGTTCCTGCACTGATATCCGGACTACCGGATCAGGCAGATACAGCCGGTGTGATTCATTTGTACCTGGCCTGGGCGCTGGTCATTTTTTCCGGTCTCCATGCGTTGGCAGCACTGAAACACCACTTTATTGATCGTGATGCGACCCTGACGCGAATGCTGGGACGCAAAGCCTGATGTTCAATCTCGACTCCAAAGGAATAGAAAGTATGTTGAAAAAGACGCTCGCTGCTCTGGCAATCGGTTCTGCCTTGCTGTCCGCCAACGTGATGGCAGCTGACTACGTTGTCGACAAGGAAGGCCAGCACGCCTTCGTTGACTTCAAGATCAGCCACCTGGGCTACAGCTACATCACCGGTACCTTCAAGGACATCGACGGCAAGTTCAGCTTCGACGCTGCCAAGCCTGAAGCCAGCAAGATCGAGTTCAACGTGAACACCGCCAGCGTGTTCACCAACCATGCCGAGCGCGACAAGCACATCGCCAGCGCTGACTTCCTGAATGTGAGCAAATTCGCTAAAGCGACGTTTGTTTCCACCAGCGTCAAATCCACCGGCAAAAACGCCGCTGGCAAAGACACTGCTGATGTGACCGGCGACCTGACCATTGCAGGCGTGACCAAGCCAGTCGTGGTCAAGGCCACTTTCCTGGGTGAAGGCAAGGATCCATGGGGCGGCTACCGTGCCGGCTTTGAAGGCACCACCAGCATCAAGCGTTCCGATTTCGGCAAGCAGAAAGACCTGGGCCCAGCGTCCGACGCGGTCGAGCTGTACGTGACGTTTGAAGGTGTGAAAGCGAAGTAACTTTCGCCGCTAAAACAAAAACGCCCCCGATCTCACGATCGGGGGCGTTTTTTATTGCCTGGCGCAATCTGCAACAACGACACGGAACCCTGTAGGAGCAAAGCTTGCTCGCGATGACGTCATCAGCCACACCACACACCGAGGTGAACCTATCGCGAGCAAGCTTTGCTCCTACAGGGTTTGGTGATGCATAAAAAAATGCCCCTGATCTCGCGATCAGGGGCATTTTTTATGGCAGCGGTAAATCAGCGGTTGCGGGTCAGCAAGGCTGGTTTCTCGCCGCGCGGACGGCCTGGCAGTTGATCCAGTTGCTCAGGAGTCGGGAACCGATCGGTTTTCGACTCTTTATGGATGATCTTCGGTGCCGGGCCGCGCGGGTTTTGCACGGCCGGTTCCGAACGCGGCTGGTCGTCGGTGCGAGCCGGGCGACGGTTGCGGGACTCTTCGCGACGGGCCTGGCCGTCACGTGGAGCACCGTTGCGTGGGCCGCTGCGCTTGGCCGGCGGCGTGCCGGTGGTCGCACCGTCGCTGCTGCGTGGGCCACTTTGACGACCCTGAGGCTTGCCGCCAGTGCGCGGAGCACCTGCACCTGCGCCAGCTGCGGCGCCTTGTGCCGGAGCACCCGGACGACGACCACGGCCCTGGGCCGGTTTGGCTTGAGGAACGTAGTCGACGCGGTTACCGAAGTTATCGATATCGTCGTCCAGGAACTCGTCCGGAGCACGGTCTGCAGCAGCGCGTGGCGCCGGACGCTGTTGTTCGCGAGCCGGAGTGCCTTCGCGTGGCTTGTGTTCACGCGCCGGACGATCGCCGCGGCCAGTGGCTGCAGGTTTTTCCTTGCCGCCCTTGTCCTTGCCTTTGTCTTTACGACCGCCGCCACCGCCGGTGCCGTTCGGACCGTCGCCGCGCGGGCCACGTGGGTTGCGCGGGTTACGCACATCCGGACGCTCGCGAACTTCAGGTTTCTCGGCTTCTACAGCGCTGGAATCGAAGCCCATCAGGTTGCCGTCGGCAATCTTCTGCTTGGTCATGCGCTCGATGCTTTTCAGCAGCTTTTCTTCGTCCGGAGCGACCAGCGAGATCGCTTCGCCCGAACGACCGGCACGGCCAGTACGGCCGATACGGTGAACGTAATCTTCGTCGACGTTCGGCAGTTCGAAGTTGACCACGTGTGGCAACTGGTCGATGTCCAGGCCGCGAGCGGCGATGTCGGTGGCGACCAGGATGCGCACTTCGCCGGCCTTGAAGTCGGCCAGGGCTTTGGTGCGAGCGTTCTGGCTCTTGTTACCGTGGATCGCAACGGCGCTGAGGCCGTGTTTGTCCAGGTACTCGGCCAGGCGGTTGGCGCCGTGCTTGGTGCGGGTGAACACCAGCACCTGTTCCCAGGCACCAGAGGTGATCAGGTGCGCCAGCAGCGAACGCTTGTGGTTGGCTGGCAGACGGAAAACACGCTGTTCGATGCGCTCGACCGTGGTGTTCGGCGGCGTGACTTCGATGCGTTCCGGGTTGTGCAGTAGCTTGCCGGCGAGGTCGGTGATGTCTTTGGAGAAGGTCGCCGAGAACAGCAGGTTCTGACGTTTGCTCGGCAGACGGGCCAGGACCTTTTTCACGTCATGGACAAAGCCCATGTCGAGCATGCGGTCGGCTTCGTCCAGCACGAGGATTTCCACGTGGGACAAATCGACGCTGCCTTGGCCGGCGAGGTCGAGCAGGCGGCCGGGGCAGGCCACCAGCACGTCAACACCGCGGGACATGGCCTGAACCTGCGGGTTCATGCCGACGCCGCCGAAGATGCAGGCGCTGACGAACTTCAGGTCACGGGCATAGACCTTAAAGCTCTCGTGTACTTGAGCCGCGAGTTCGCGGGTAGGGGTCAGGACCAGTACGCGCGGTTGGCGCGGGCCGTGACGCTGGGATTTGTCCGGGTGACCGTTGGGGAACAACCGCTCCAGAATCGGAAGGGCGAAGCCGCCGGTTTTGCCAGTACCTGTCTGAGCCGCGACCATCAGGTCACGACCTTGCAACACGGCGGGAATGGCCCGCTGTTGCACCGGAGTAGGCTCGGTATAGCCCGCTGCCTCGATGGCGCGGACTAAAGCCTCGGAGAGACCGAGGGAAGCAAAGGACATGAGTAATCCTGTTTTAGTTAGGGCTTGGCCCAATGGGAGTCTTGCCTGGCGCGAATGGCGTTTAGAGGAACGCAATCCCGTCCGGTCCTGCTGGGCCAAGAAGGCTCATCTGGAGTGCTCGCGCGGGCTGAAAAGCTGCGCTGTAGCGGGATCGAGATGCCTTGAACAAGTCCGAGCGTCCGGGCGTGAGCCTGGCGGGAAGGCCGGAGTATAACAGAGCAATCACTGCGCGCCGCTTTCCTGCTGCTCAACGGTTTTTCCGCTGGCGGCGGTGGCTCTGGTGGCTTTGACCTCGGCCGCCGGTTCTGCGCCATAACGGGCGCTCAATTCAGCGTACGCAGGCTCGCGCTTGAAGCGCTTGAGTTCGGCGCCGAAACGCTGCACCAACAAGTCCATGCCGGCGTTGCGGCGTACGGCCAGGAACTGGCTCTGGTGACTGATGACGGTCGGGTTCTCGGTAATCTTGTCGCGGATGCCCAATTGGTCGAGCAAGTGCTGACCAACCCTGCGATCCGTGATCAGCAGGTCGATCCGCCCGCGCACCAGTTTGCCGAAGTTGGCTTCATGGGTGGGCGCCGGTTCGCGAGTGAACAGGGTCGATTCGCTGAAGTCCTGGCTGTACAGATAGCCCGGGGAAGTGCCGATGGTCAGCCCTTTCAGGTCGGCCAGGGTGTGGAAAGGGTGGGGCCGCTCATTGGCGTAGAACATCACGAACTCCACTTCCGAGAGCGGCTCGCCGGGGTAGAGCAGGGTGGCGTCGCGCTCATCGCTGTGAAAGATGTCCAGCGCGCCGTCTGCCTGGCCCGTTTCGAGCATCGACAGGCAGCGTTTCCACGGCAGGAACTGCCATTCCACTTCGATGCCCAGGCGTTTGAAGACGATGGCGGTAGTTTCGTAGTCCAGCCCCAGGGATTTGCCGTTTTCTTCGTACACGTACGGCGCCCAGGGTTCGGTGACAATGCGCAGCTTCTCGCCCCGAGCGGCGAAGCTCAGGCAAGTAAAAAGAAACACGGTCAGTAACTGCGCGATCAAAGGCATGGCTTGAGATTACGACGAGAAACCGGAAAGAGCCAGAAACGGGATCCAGAAGCTCTAACTCAGAGTGTTGTTGCACAAAAAAAGGGCGTTAAAAGCAAAAGATCGCAGCCTGCGGCAGTTCCTACAGGGATTAAACACGCCCGATGTAGGAGCTGCCGCAGGCTGCGATCTCTTGATCTTGCTTTGACGGCTTTTAGCGCGGCAACTTCAGATTGTTCCACACCGCCAGGCTCGGTTCGGCCTGGTTCAGCGTGTAGAAGTGCAGCCCTGGCGCGCCACCTTGCAGCAGGCGTTCGCACATCTCGGTGATGACTTGCTCACCAAAGCCTTGAATGCTCTGGGTGTCATCACCGTAGGCTTCCAGCTGCTTGCGGATCCAGCGCGGGATTTCCGCGCCGCAGGCATCAGAGAAGCGCGCCAGCTTGCTGTAGTTGGTGATCGGCATTATCCCCGGAACGATCGGGATGTTCACGCCCTTCGCCCGTACACGCTCGACGAAGTAGAAGTAGCTGTCGGCGTTGAAGAAGTACTGGGTGATTGCACTGTTGGCGCCAGCGTTGGCCTTGCGCACGAAGTTGTTCAGATCGTCTTCGAAATTGCGCGCTTGCGGATGCATTTCCGGGTAGGCGGCGACTTCGATGTGGAAATGATCGCCGGTTTCTTCACGAATGAATTCAACCAGGTCATTGGCGTGGCGCATTTCACCGCTGGCCATGCCCATGCCGGAAGGCAGGTCACCGCGCAGGGCAACGATACGGGTGATGCCTGCCGCCTTGTATTGGGCCAGCAGGCCGCGCAAGTCGTCCTTGCTGTCGCCAACGCAGGACAAATGCGGTGCGGCAGGGACTTTGACTTCGCTTTCGAGCTGCAACACGGTGTTGAGGGTGCGATCACGGGTCGAACCGCCAGCGCCGTAGGTGCAGGAGAAGAAGTCAGGATTGTAGGTCGCCAGATGACGGGCAGTGGCGATCAGTTTTTCATGCCCAGCGTCGGTCTTCGTAGGGAAGAACTCGAAGCTGTAGCGACGTTCTTGGGACATGGTCATATCCTTGGAAACACGAGAACCCGCTGTAGGAGCAAAGCTTGCTCGCGATGCAGGCACCGCGGTTTTTCAAATGCATCGCGGTGATGCTATCGCGAGCAAGCTCTGCTCCTACAGGTCAGCGTAGTTCCTGCCTGAGTGGCAGGAACCAATCAGTAGCGGTAAGCGTGCGGCTTGAACGGACCTTCAACGGTCACGCCGATGTAGTCGGCCTGAGTCTTGGTCAGTTGAGTCACAACGCCGCCGAAACCGCGGACCATTTCCAGGGCCACTTCTTCGTCGAGTTTCTTCGGCAGTACTTCAACAGTCAGGCGCTCGGCTTTCTGGGCTGGCGACAGGTCGGCGTACTTCTGGCCGAACAGGAAGATCTGAGCCAGAACCTGGTTGGCGAACGAGCCGTCCATGATGCGGCTTGGGTGGCCGGTGGCGTTGCCCAGGTTAACCAGACGGCCTTCGGCCAGCAGGATCAGGTAGTCGTCGTTCTGCGCGTCGAATGCGCCAGGGCCGGTACGGTGGATCTTGTGAACCTGTGGCTTCACTTCTTCCCATGCCCAGTTCTTGCGCATGAAAGCGGTGTCGATTTCGTTGTCGAAGTGGCCGATGTTGCAGACAACAGCGCGCTTCTTCAGGGCTTTGAGCATGTTCGAGTCGCAAACGTTGACGTTACCGGTGGTGGTCACGATCAGGTCGATCTTGCCCAGCAGCGCTTTGTCGATGCTTGCTTCAGTACCGTTGTTGATACCGTCGATGAACGGCGAAACCAGCTCGTAACCGTCCATGCAGGCTTGCATGGCGCAGATCGGGTCGACTTCGGAGACTTTAACGATCATGCCTTCCTGACGCAGGGACTGAGCGGAGCCCTTGCCCACGTCACCGTAACCGATGACCAGCGCTTGCTTGCCGGACAGCAGGTGGTCGGTACCGCGCTTGATCGCATCGTTCAGGCTGTGACGGCAGCCGTACTTGTTGTCGTTCTTGCTCTTGGTGACCGAGTCATTGACGTTGATGGCCGGGATTTTCAGCTCGCCCTTGGCCAGCATGTCCAGCAGGCGGTGAACGCCAGTGGTGGTTTCTTCGGTAACGCCGTGGACGCGGTCCAGGATCGCCGGGTACTTCTTGTGCAGCAGCTCGGTCAGGTCGCCGCCGTCGTCGAGGATCATGTTGGCATCCCAAGGCGCGCCATCTTTAAGGATGGTTTGCTCCAGGCACCACTCGTACTCTTCTTCAGTTTCGCCTTTCCAGGCGAAAACCGGGATACCGGCAGCAGCGATAGCGGCAGCGGCCTGGTCTTGAGTCGAGAAAATGTTGCAGGACGACCAGCGTACTTCGGCACCCAGGGCAACCAGGGTTTCGATCAGCACGGCAGTCTGAATGGTCATGTGGATGCAGCCGAGGATTTTCGCGCCTTTGAGCGGCTGCTCACCGGCGTACTTGCGGCGCAGACCCATCAGGGCAGGCATTTCGGATTCGGCGATGATGGTTTCGCGACGACCCCAGGCAGCCAGGGACATGTCGGCAACTTTGTAATCGTTAAAATCGGCAGGCGTGATAACAGCGCTCATGATGAGCCTCCATTCGTAATGTATGCGAATGGGCGCCGTTGTGCGTTTAGTGTCTGACCGATAACGGTCAAGCAACGCCCCATCCGAGCCTGACAGGTCGAACCTGCTGCAGCGCCCCTCGGACAGGTGGCGGGAAAACGGTATCAATGGAACGTTACCGTTTTGAAACGGTGGCGATTATAGCCGTGTGAGCGATACTTCCAAAGCGTTTCTGTTGGTCAATGTCTGAACGGTAATCGAGACCATAGTCGATGCTTGATAGAGCTCCAGGTCGGGCTCTGCCATGATGCCCACCATCATTCGGCAAGACGCTCAGGAGTGAATATGAATTTCCACACCCGCAAATGGGTAAAACCCGAAGACCTCAACCCCAACGGCACGCTGTTCGGTGGCAGCCTGTTGCGCTGGCTCGACGAAGAAGCGGCAATCTACGCCATCGTCCAGCTGGGCAATCAGCGTGTGGTCACCAAGTACATTTCCGAGATCAACTTCGTCAGCGCCTCACGCCAGGGCGACATCATTGAACTGGGCATCACCGCCACCGAATTCGGTCGCACCTCGATCACCCTCAAGTGCGAAGTGCGTAACAAGATCACCCGCAAAAGCATCCTGACGGTGGAGAAGATTGTTTTCGTCAATCTGGGCGAAGACGGCTTGCCCGCGCCGCACGGCCGGACCGAGATCACGTACGTCAAAGACCAGTTCAAGGATGACATCGCTCCGTAGGAGCAAAGCTTGCTCGCGATGGCGTCATTTGCGTTGCCGTCGAAGCCGAGGTGAACCCATCGCGGGCAAGCCATGCTCCTACAGGGGTGGTTTCGTTTGTACGATCAGTGAACAGCTCCGAACCGCGCGTGTCGTACCTACATCACACACCACGGGTTCCGGAGCTTTATGGACACGCAAAAAGACGGCAAGACCCCGAACCTCTCCCCTGAAGAACAGCACGACGTCGACAAGAGCCAGCCGCCGCGGGCGGCGGTGCTGCACGAAATCATCCGCACCCAGGGCGATCAGGAACTCGAGCGCAGTGTCGCCGCCTTGTGGTGGTCGGCACTGGCCGCCGGCCTGACCATGGGCCTGTCGCTGATGGCCATGGGGCTGCTCAATTCCCGTCTGCCGGACGGCGAAGGCTTCAAGGTGATCGCCAGTTTCGGTTACTGCGCAGGCTTTCTCGCGGTGATCCTCGCCCGTCAGCAATTGTTCACCGAGAACACCCTGACGGCGGTGCTGCCGATCATGACCAAACCCACGCTGAGCAATTTCGGTCGATTGCTACGCCTGTGGTCGGTGGTGCTGGTGGGCAACCTCTGCGGCACGTTGCTGGTGGCGTATGTGATGCTGAATCTGCCGATTTTCGACAGCAAGACCGACCTGGCCTTCCTTGATATCGGGCGCAAAATCATGGAGAACGACGCCAGCCAGATGTTCGCCAAAGGCATTGTGTCGGGCTGGATGATCGCCACCATGGTCTGGATGATTCCGTCCATGGAGAGCGCGAAGATGTGGATCATCATCCTTATCACCTACCTCATGGCGCTGGGGGATTTCACCCACATCGTGGTCGGGTCCGCCGAGGTCTCTTATCTGGTGTTTGCCGGCGAGTTGCCGTGGAAGGATTTCTGGCTGGTGTTCGCCGGGCCGACGCTGGCGGGGAACATCGTCGGCGGCAGTTTCATCTTTGCGCTGATCAGCCATGCACAAATTCGCAGCGAGAGTGGCCCGCCGAAGAAGAGTGCGGATCAGGCGTCGGATTCACGCAAGCGCGAAGAGAAGTAAAGACAGGTGCACCGTGTCAACTTCATCGCGAGCAGGCTCACTCCTACAGTGAGGGGCGCGGTTCATGTGGGAGCCTGCTCGCGAAAGCAATGTCATGGGCGATGCAGCTATTCAACCGGACACATTGACTTCAGCTGAACTGCGACGCTGCAGGTAAATAAAGAACAACGCGGTCAGTACCGTCAGACCGCTGACCAGTGCACCGGTCCATGGCAAGTCCGCCAGATCGGCGCCGCTGGCAACCACCAGCCCGCCAATCCACGCGCCCGCTGCGTTGCCGAGGTTGAACGCGCTCTGATTCAGCGTCGAGCCGAGGTTGGGTGCTTCGTGTGCCTGATCGATGATCAGCAACTGCAGGATCGGGCACAGGGCAAAGGCGAAGATGCCCCACAACACCAGGGTGATTGCGGCTGGAATCACCGAGTGGCTGGTCTGTGTGAACGCGGCCAGCACGACCAGCACGGCCAGCGCCATACCCACCAGCGATGGCAGCAATCGACTGTCAGCCAGGCGACCACCGAGCATGCTGCCTGCGGTCAAACCCACACCAAATAACAACAACATGATGGTCACGCCATGCGGGCTGACGCCGGTGATGTCTTGCAGGATGGGGGCAATGTAAGTGAAGACGCTGAACAGGCTGGTCGACGCCAGCACGCTCATGCCCAGCGCCAGCAACACGTTGACTTTGCCCAGCACTTTGAACTCGCTGGCGAGGTTGGCCTTGTCCATCGCAATGTCCTTCGGCAACCAGACCCATTGCGCGATAGCCGCGATCACGCCGATCACCGACACCGCCCAGAACGTCGAGCGCCAGCCGGCGTATTGCCCGAGCGCGGTGCCCAAAGGCACGCCCAGCACGTTGGCCAGGGTCAGGCCGGTGAACATCATCGCAATCGCCTGGGCGCGTTTGTTCGGTGCCACCAAACCGGCGGCAACCACCGAACCGATGCCGAAGAACGCACCGTGGCAGAGCGCGGTGACCACGCGTGCGGCCATCAGCGTGGCGTAGTTCGGTGCCAGGGCGCAGAGAATGTTGCCGAGGATGAACATCAGGGTCATGCCCAGCAGCGTGGCTTTGCGCGGCATGTTGGCGGTGCCGACTGCGAGGATCGGCGCACCGAACACCACGCCGAGGGCGTAGCCGGTGATCAGCAGGCCTGCGTGGGGGATGCTCACGGCGAGGTCGCGGGCGACGTCGGGCAACAAACCCATGATGACGAATTCAGTGGTGCCGATGCCGAACGCGGCAACAGCGAGGGCAAGCAAGGCGAGGGGCATGCGCAAGGTCTCTGTCGGTAGTCTTGACGCTGTGATCAGGCATACGCATACCGACGCCCGTTCTCGACGAGAGCGGGCGGTGGCAAAAATTTATTGGAATTAGTCTGTGCGCAACTGAGTGCGGCGTGGTCGCTTGCAGTATAAACAGCTGCTGACATATGGCGAATCAATTATCTCCCCCGCTTCCCGTAGGAGCACGGCTTGCCGGCGATGGCGATCTCAAGAACGCCATCGCCGGCAAGCCGTGCTCCTACAGGGGAGGGGGCGGTCAAAAAAGGAGTGTGCCGTGCTTGCAACAGCACTGGTGTTAGTAGCGGCGCTGTTGCACGCGGCGTGGAATACCCTGATCAAATTCAGTGCGGAACGGCTGCTGGTGGTGGCCTGCATGGACAGCGTGGCAATGCTGTTTGTCGCACTGATGCTGCCGTTCGTGGCGTTGCCGCCCCTGGACATCTGGCCATGGATTCTGGCGTCGGCGGCGTTTGAATTGCTCTATCGCTATTTGCTGATCCAGGCCTATCGGGTCGGCGATCTGGGATTGGTCTACCCACTGATGCGTGGCTTGTCGCCGCTGGTGGTGCTGGCACTGACGCTGATTTTTGCCGGAGAAGTGCTGACGAACCAGCAGATCTTCGGGATTCTGCTGATCCCGTTCGGCATGCTTTGCCTGCTCTGGCAGGGCGGCGGCGGTGCGCGATTGCCGTGGTCGATGCTGCCGGTGGTGGCATTGATCGGCCTATGCATCGGTTGCTACACCTTTATCGATGGCCAGGCGTTGCGGCGTTGGTCGCATCCGCTGGATTACCTGGTGTGGGTCACGTTGCTCAGCGCCTGGCCGTTCCCGTTGCTGGCGCTGGTGCGTAAACGACCGGCCTTCATGTTGTTCTGGCGTGAACAGTGGCGACTGGGGTTGGCGGTCGGGTTTTGCGTGTTGTTCAGCTACGCTCTGGTGCTGTGGGCCATGCAGCTGGGCTCGATTGCCGAAGCGGCGGCATTGCGCGAGATCAGCGTGATTCTGGTGGTGCTGTTCGGCATGCGTTACCTGAAAGAACCTTTCGGCAGGCCCCGGCTCTTAGCCTGTGGGCTGGTGCTGATCGGCATGCTGGTGATGAAGTTTTGACTGGAGTTCGACTCTTGAAACCTGAAGAAGGGATTGCGTTATGACGGTTGCTCTGTGGTGCATTTTGATCGCGATTATCCTGCCCTATATCTGCACGGGCATCGCCAGGGCCTGTGGCGGGTTCCGGCTGAAAGACAACCATGATCCCCGTGACTTTCTCGAGTCGCTGAATGGTTTGGGCCGACGCGCGTATGCGGCGCACCTGAACAGTTTTGAAGTGACTCCCGCGTTCGCGGCGGCGGTGATCGTTGCGCACCTGGCCGGCAATGCCGAACTGGTGACGATCAATGTGCTGGCGGTGTTGTTCATCACCAGTCGGCTGCTGTACATCATTTGCTACTTGGCGGACTGGGCGATTTTGCGGTCGCTGATGTGGTTGGTGGGGCTGGGGTTGATCGTCAGTTTCTTTGTGGTTTCTGTCTGAAAATACATTGGTGTTCGTGAGGGCCTCATCGCGAGCAGGCTCGTTCCCACATTGAATCTCGGTCGTACACGTATGCTGTGTTCACTGGAGATCAAAATGTGGGAGCGAGCCTGCTCGCGATTGCTATTTAACCGCCGATACAGATATCAGGGGCTGGTCTTCACCGCATCAGCCACCTGCGGCACTTGCGGCAACGCTGCGCCTTTAGGCCAGAGCATCCAGATCTGCCCCTGCTGTTTCATGTCGCCAGCCAATTGCCCGGCCGCCTCGCCGGTGCCCCAGAACAGGTCTGCACGGACTTCGCCGGCAATTGCGCCGCCGGTGTCCTGAGCGGCAACCGGGCGTACCAGTGCGGTGCCGTCCGGTTTAGTGGTCGATAACCACAACAGACTGCCCAGCGGAATCACTTTGCGATCCACCGCCGCGCTGTAGCCGGCGGTCAGCGGTACGTTCAACGAGCCGCGAGGTCCTTCGTTGCTGTCCGGATTGCGGGTGAAGAATACGTAGCTGGGATTGCTGCCCAGCAGTTCCGGAATGCGCGTGGGATTGGCCTTGGCCCATTGGCTGATGGCGCCCATGGTCACTTCTTCTTTTTTCAGCTCGCCCTGGTCCACCAGCCAGCGGCCAATCGGCCGATACGGGTGACCGTTCTGGTCGGCATACGCAATGCGCAACTGGCGGCCATCATCGAGCTGGATACGACCCGAACCCTGGATTTGCAGGAATTGCAGGTTCATCGGATCGGTCAGCCAGGCAACAACCGGAGCCTTGACCCCTTTGGTTTCAATCGTGGCCGCATCGTCGTAAGGCTTGAGCACGCGACCTTCGAGTCGTCCGCGCAGGCGTTTGCCCTTGAGTTCCGGATAAATGCTGTCCAGAGAGACGATGATCATGTCCTCGGGCACACCGTACACCGGGATGCTTGCCACTTCGGTCTGGGTCAGGCTGCCGGGGTAGACCGGCTCGTAATAACCGGTGATCAGGCCGTTGGGATTGTCATTGGCTGCACGCAGGCCGTAGACGTCGAGGTTCTGCTTGAGGAAGCCACGAATGTCGCTGGCGGTTTGCGGCACGTTGGCGGCAGCCGCACACGTCGAGCCCCATACCGGGTCGGCTTTGAGTCGGGTGCAGGCGCTGCGCCACGAACCGAAGCCGGCGACCAGGTCGTTGTCGGAGACCGTTGGAAGTGCTTCCCACGTGGCGCTGGAGTAGGTCGCCAGGGCGTGGGTTTTCGGTGTGTTGTTGTCGCCACCGGTGCAGCCCGCAAGCACGGCCACCATCGGAAGGGTCCAGGCGAGGTTGTGACGCCATGCCTTGAAACGGCTGTTCATGGAGTAATTCCTTTGTCGGTTGCCTGAGTGCTCCATGCGCTCAAACAACCCGTATTGATAATAGGGCTATTGGTCTTTGCCGTTGACGCGAGGATACTGGCCGCCGTTCCCGTGACCTGAAGCCACCATGACTCTTAAAAGACTTTCTGTTGTATTGCTGGCCTGCCTGACGTTGTCCGCCTGCGGTGGTGTCGACCCCAATTCACCGCTGGGCCAGCGCAAGGCGATCTTCAAGCAAATGCTCAAGACCGGCGAAGACCTGGGCGGCATGTTGCGTGGTCGCATCCCGTTTGACGGTCCGACATTCGCTGACGGTGCCGTGAAGCTCGATGCGTTGTCCCGTGAACCCTGGAAACATTTTCCGCAGGTGCGCGAAGAAGATCACACCAGCGCCAAGAGCGATGTCTGGCAGAAACAGGAACACTTCCAGGACATGGCACGCACCCTTGAAGCCGCCACTGGTGAATTGGTGATTGCCAGCAAAGTTCAGCCTTACAAGGCCAGTAACCTCGGGCCAGCGGTGCAAAAGGTCGAAGATGCCTGCAGTGCTTGCCATAAAGAGTTTCGGGATCACTGATCCTCACCTGTTGATCGTTCCCACGCTCTGCGTGGGAACGATCAGTACTGAACTGATCCTTACTTATCCAGCTCATCGAGTGCGTCCTGCAATTCCTTGCGGGACTCGGCGAGTTTGTCTTTGCGCTTGTTGATCTTCTCGGCGTCGCCTTTCTTCATGGCCTTGTCGAGATCGGCCTGACGCTGACTGACTTCGTGCTTGGCGTCGAGCACCTTGTTTTCCCGTTCTTTTTTCAGGGAAGCATCGGTGCAATGAGCAGTGACTTCGCTCAGGGCCGTTTCAAGGCCTGCTTGCAGATCGGCGTTACCGTGAGACTTGGCCAGTTCAATCTGATTGATGATGCCCTGCTTCTTTGCGGCGCAGCCGGTCAGGCCTGGAGCTTCTTCGGCGGCCATCAGTGGAGCGGCCAGCACGCTGCAAAGGGTCAACAGGGCGAGCGGTGAAAGAAGTTTCATAAAAGCTCCATGTGAAAAAGCGATGGGGTCGAGGTGGCGATGGGGTGTTTGAGCCCGCGCGGCACCATTGGGTTCCCGGATTGGCCGGCATCGCCGGCCGCTAAAAACCGTCAATTCCCGCAACACGTAATGTTTCACTCAAGGCCTGGACCTGCGGATCGCGAAAAAATGCGCTCAATTGCGCTGCGCGTCCCGGGCCGATGCCGGCTTCTGCCTGCCATTGTTCGATATTTCGTTGTGCCAGTTCCTGCCATGAATCGGCAAGCCGCGCCTGGCCGGTCGGCGGTAAACCCAGGGCTTTGAGCCAACGAGCGAAAGGGCGCTGTCGGGCACTGTTGAAACTGTTCAAAAGACGAGCGCTGCTGCGTTCGCCGAAGCCGTCAATGTTAGCAAGCTCTTGAGCATCGAGGGTCAACCAATCCAGCAGGCCATTCAGACGGCCTGTTTCTAAAAGTTTCTCCCATGTGCCAGGACCGACATGCGGCAACGCCAGGCCCTGCTTGCCGCTGAGCCAGGACAGTCGGGCGAGGAATTGGCTTTCGCACCCCGGTGTCGGCTGCCAGCAGCTCAAATGATGAAAGTCCTCCGCCAGCGGTACGCTCAATTCAGTGCGTTGGGTGCTGCGCAGCATGACCCCGTCAAGCCGGGGAATGGTCAGGCCCGCCAGACTGATGGCGACCTGATCTCCGGGGCGGATATCCAGTGTTTCCCAGCGTTGCAGTGAACTCACACTGACTCGCTTGATCTGCCGGTCATCGAGCATGACCGGTGTCAGTTCCAGTACCGGGGTGATCCGTCCGGTCCGTCCAATCTTGAAGTGGACCTTGCGCACCTCGGCCAGGGCCTGGGCAAAAGGGTATTTCCAGGCGACGCTCCAATAAGGCGGTTTAGCCTGCCAGCGCTCGGCGGGTGGGCGCTGATTCTGGCGCAAGACGATGCCATCACTGGCGAAGGGCAGGGGCGAGCGATACCAGTGATCGCGCCAGCGTTCAGCGTCGGCAAATACTTCGACCGAGTGACTGTAAGGTGCGGTGCTCGGAAAGCCCAACTTATCCAGGGCTGCGACGCGCGCGGGCAAACTGGCCGGACCTTGGGGCCAGTCCCAGACAAACAGGCCGATCCCCGCGGCTTGCTCAGTGCTTAACTTTTTGCGGGCCATCAAGCCAGCCACTGTAGCGCGTGCGTTGAGGCTGCCGGCCCGGGCCTGTAAGTGGTCGGTCAGGCGCCAATAGAGCTCGCCTTGCAGCAGCAGGTCCAGCGGCTCTGGCAATTGTTGTGGGATAGCGGCGATCTGGCGCGCCGAAGCCGTCCAGTCCTGGCCATTTACTCCGTCACCGCGGCTGATTGCCTGAGTCAGCAGGCCTTTGCGGTAGATCAGCGTCACCGCCACGCCGTCGATCTTGGGCTGAATCCAGACATCGCTCCGTCCTTTTAGCCAGGCTTCAACGGCGCGACCATCGTGAAGTTTTTCCAGGCCAGTGTGGGCGATGGGATGAGGCATCGTGCCGCCCGCGGTACGTAGCGGTTCCGCGGATGGGGCCAGGTCGAAACACGTGCGCCATTCGGTCAGTCGTGAACGGGACTGATCGTAGAGTTCATCGGCGACCAATGAGCGGCCGCGCCGGTGATAGCTGTCGTCCCAGAGGTCGATTTGTTTCTGCAGTGACGTGATTTCGTCCAGGGCGCGTGCGGGTGGCCAGTCGGGGCACTCGGTAGCGTTTGAGCTCAGGCCAACAAAGGTCAGGAGAAAACAGAAAAACAGGCGCAGAAGCATCGTGAGCGTCCTTGCTCGGGGAGAATGCTATCAAGGTTAGTCAGCTTTCAGGCGTCGTTAGCGAGGATGTTTTTCGGTGTGTTTCGAGAGGCGGGAAGATCTTTCGATTTTCGCGCAATAAAAAGCCCCGCACGGCAAACCGTGCAGGGCTTTTGGTACCGCCGGGGAAGTCTTACAGGCCGGCAGCAGCGCGCAAGGAATCGGCGCGGTCGGTCTTTTCCCAGGTGAAGGTGGTGAAAGTGTCATCGCCCACAGTCTTGGTAGTCGGAGTGCGACCGAAGTGGCCGTACGCAGCGGTTTCCTGGTACATCGGGTGCAGCAGGTCGAGCATGGTGGTGATTGCGTATGGACGCAGGTCGAACACTTCGCGAACCAGTTTGACGATTTTGTCGTCGCTGATTTTGCCGGTGCCGAAAGTGTTCAACGAGATCGATGTCGGCTGAGCAACACCGATCGCGTAGGAAACCTGAATCTCGCAACGCTCGGCCAGGCCGGCCGCCACGATGTTCTTGGCCACGTAACGACCGGCGTAGGCGGCCGAACGGTCAACCTTCGATGGATCTTTACCGGAGAACGCACCGCCGCCGTGACGGGCCATGCCGCCGTAGCTGTCAACGATGATCTTGCGACCGGTCAGGCCGCAATCGCCAACCGGGCCACCGATGATGAACTGGCCAGTCGGGTTGATGTGGAACTGGGTGTCCTTGGACAGCAGCTCGGCAGGCAGTACGTGCTTGACGATCAGCTCCATCACGCCTTCGCGCAGGTCTTTGTAGGACACGTCAGGGTTGTGCTGAGTCGACAGTACAACGGCGTCGATACCGACAACCTTGCCGCCTTCGTAACGGCAAGTCACTTGCGACTTGGCGTCCGGGCGCAGCCAAGGCAGCAGGCCGGATTTACGGGCTTCGGCCTGACGCTGAACCAGCTGGTGCGAGAAGGTGATCGGTGCTGGCATCAGCACGTCGGTTTCGTTGCTGGCGTAGCCGAACATCAGGCCCTGATCGCCGGCGCCTTGATCTTCAGGCTTGGCACGGTCGACACCCTGGTTGATGTCAGGAGACTGCTTGCCAATGATGTTCATCACGCCGCAAGTGGCGCCGTCGAAGCCGACATCGGAGCTGTTGTAGCCGATGTCCAGAATCACGTTACGCACGATCTCTTCCAGGTCGACCCAGGCCGACGTGGTGACTTCACCTGCGATGATGGCAACGCCGGTTTTTACCAGGGTCTCGACCGCTACACGGGCGAACTTGTCTTCAGCAATGATGGCGTCCAGCACCGCATCGGAAATCTGGTCGGCGATTTTGTCCGGATGCCCTTCGGACACGGACTCGGAGGTGAAGAGGGAGTATTCGCTCATCTCGATTTTTTCCTGAATTTACCGATGGTGAGTGTCGCCAGCCGGTCGCTGAAAATGGCGGACCTGGATCTGGAAACCATTACGTAAGCCTACATAGAGGCTTTCCCCGGGAACGAGTCCCGCAGCGGTGGCCCAACGGGCCAAATCGTCCTGTTCAAACCCCAACCATAGATCACCGCAGGCCTCCCTGGCCCAACTCTGGTTGTGGCTACATAACTCTGTCACGAGCAGGCTGCCGCCCGGTTGCAGCAAGTCGGCCATTTGCTTGAGTGCTTCGGCCGGCGCGGCGAAATGGTGCAGCACCATGTTCAGTACAACGCAGTCAGCCTTGAGGCGGACACCGTTCAATGCATCGGCCAGTTGCAGGCTGACGTTAGCCAGCGTTTCACGTTCGCAAACCTGGCGCGCCAGTTCGAGCATCGCCGGGCTGTTGTCCAGCGCCGTGACCTGGGTGAAACGGCGCGCCAGTTCCGGCAGAAATGCGCCATCTCCGGGGCCGACTTCGATGGCCGTGGCGCCTTCGCTGAAACTCAGCTTGTCGAGCAATGCCACCACGCTTTCGCGGTACTGCGGCAGGCCGGCGATCAAGTCTTGCTGGGCGCGAAACTTCTCCGCGACCCGTGAAAAAAAGTCCTGGCTGGCCGCCGCCCGTTGCCCATGGACCTGACCGATTCGCGACTGCACCTCGGCAGGCAGGGTCAGGTTGTCCACTTCTTCCAGCAAGGCTGCATGCAACTTGCCGCCCAGCAGGTCGGTGTGGGGCAGGGCGCGACGGTAGAAAATCGCATTGCCTTCACGGCGCGTCGCCACCAGATCGGCCTGGGCCAATACCTTGAGGTGATGACTCATGCCGGACTGGCCGATGCCAAAGATCTGCGCCAGCTCCAGTACGCCAAACGAATCGTTGGCCAGCGCGCGCAATACATTCAGTCGCAGAGGATCGCCGCCGGCCTTGCACAGGGCCGCCAGCTCATCGCAATCGTCAGGTCGAATGGAAGGCGCACGTAAATTCATAAGGCCAGCAGTCTAGTGACGGTCAGAAAACACCGCAAGAGCAATATCAAAAAGTTTTGATATTGCTCGATAGATGGCACTTCTCGGGGAAAGGGTCACTCTACAAATCGTCAGCGGAAAGGTTTCACCAGGCGAATGCGACTTTATCCACCGGAAAAACGCCTTCAGATGACTATCTGTCATTGCCCCGAGGCGGGTGGGTGAGGGAAAATGCTCGCCTTTTTTCCGTTTCGTTTTATTCACTCTCGATTCAATATCCGCAGGAGAACAGCGATGCCCAGCCGTCGTGAGCGTGCCAACGCCATTCGTGCCCTCAGCATGGATGCCGTGCAAAAAGCCAACAGCGGCCATCCCGGTGCCCCTATGGGTATGGCGGATATCGCCGAAGTACTTTGGCGTGACTACCTGAAGCACAACCCGAGCAATCCATCGTTCGCCGACCGTGACCGCTTCGTGCTGTCCAACGGTCACGGCTCGATGTTGATCTACTCGCTGCTGCACCTGACCGGCTACGATCTGTCGATCGAAGACCTGAAGAACTTCCGCCAGCTGCACAGCCGTACCCCGGGTCACCCGGAATTCGGCTACACCCCAGGCGTTGAAACCACCACCGGTCCACTGGGCCAAGGCCTGGCCAACGCCGTTGGTTTTGCCCTGGCAGAAAAAGTCCTGGCGGCGCAGTTCAACCGTCCAGGTCATAACATTGTCGACCACCACACCTATGTGTTCCTGGGTGATGGCTGCATGATGGAAGGCATTTCCCACGAAGTCGGCTCCCTGGCCGGTACTTTGGGCCTGAGCAAACTGATTGCCTTCTACGATGACAACGGCATCTCCATCGACGGCGAAGTCGAAGGCTGGTTCACCGATGACACGCCCAAGCGTTTCGAAGCCTATAACTGGCTGGTGATCCGCAACGTCGACGGTCACGATCCTGAAGAGATCAAGATCGCGATCGAAACGGCGCGCAAAAGCGATCAGCCAACCCTGATCTGCTGCAAGACCACCATCGGTTTCGGTTCGCCGAACAAGCAAGGCAAGGAAGACTGCCACGGCGCCCCACTGGGTGACGCGGAAATCGCTCTGACCCGTGCTGCGCTGAAATGGAATCACGGTCCGTTTGAAATCCCGGCCGACATCTACGCCGAGTGGGACGCCAAGGAAACCGGTCGCGCGGCCGAAGCCGAATGGGATCAGCGTTTCGCTGCCTACTCCGCTGCCTTCCCAGAGTTGGCCAACGAGCTGATTCGTCGCCTGAGCGGCGAACTGCCGGAAGACTTCGCTGAAAAAGCCGATGCTTATATTGCTGAAGTCGCCGCCAAGGGCGAAACCATCGCCAGCCGTAAAGCCAGCCAGAACGCATTGAATGCCTACGGCCCGCTGTTGCCTGAACTGCTGGGCGGCTCCGCTGACCTGGCCGGTTCCAACCTGACCCTGTGGAAAGGTTGCAAAGGTGTTACGGCTGAAGACGCCAGCGGCAACTACATGTACTACGGCGTTCGCGAGTTCGGCATGAGCGCGATCATGAACGGCGTGACCCTGCACGGCGGCCTGGTGCCTTACGGCGCGACCTTCCTGATGTTCATGGAATACGCCCGCAACGCCGTGCGCATGGCCTCGCTGATGAAGCAGCGTGTCGTGTTCGTCTACACCCACGACTCCATCGGTCTGGGCGAAGATGGCCCGACTCACCAGCCGATCGAGCAACTGACCAGCCTGCGCAGCACGCCGAACCTCGACACCTGGCGCCCAGCCGATGCCGTTGAATCGGCGGTGTGCTGGAAAATGGCTCTGGAACGCAAGGACGGCCCTTCGGCACTGATCTTCTCGCGTCAGAACCTGCAGCACCAAACCCGCAATGCGTTCCAGATCGCCGACATCGCCCGTGGCGGTTACGTGTTGAAGGATTGCGACGGCGAGCCTGAGCTGATCCTGATCTCCACCGGTTCGGAAGTCGGTCTGGCCGTTCAGGCCTACGACAAGCTGACCGAACAAGGTCGCAAAGTGCGGGTTGTTTCGATGCCTTGCACCAGCGTGTTCGATGCCCAGGACGCCGGTTACAAGCAAGCAGTTCTGCCATTGCAGGTCAGCGCCCGTATCGCCATCGAAGCCGCCCACGCGGACTACTGGTACAAGTACGTGGGTCTGGAAGGCCGCGTGATCGGCATGACCACCTATGGCGAGTCGGCGCCTGCGCCAGCCTTGTTCGAAGAGTTCGGCTTCACCCTGGAAAACATCCTGGGTCAGGCTGAAGAGCTGCTGGAAGACTGATCCAGAAAATGTATCGTCTGATCTGACGCTATCGCGAGCAGGCTCGCTCCCACAGGGATCTACACCGTCCATGTGGGAGCGAGCCTGCTCGCGATGACGATGGAACATTCAACGCTGCAATGACGGATTCACCACGGTAATCGAGAACCCCATGCCTCAACCGCGTCCTTACAAAGTTGCACTCAACGGCTACGGCCGGATTGGTCGTTGCGTCTTGCGTGCGTTGTTTGAGCGAGGCGATAAGGCCGGGTTTGAAATTGTTGCGATCAACGATCTGGCGGACATGGCCAGCATCGAATACCTGACACGTTTCGACTCCACTCACGGGCGGTTTCCCGGAGAAGTGAGGGTCGAGGGCGATTGTCTGCATATTAATGGCGACTGCGTGAAGGTCCTGCGCAGTGCCACCCCCGAAGGCATCGATTGGGCGTCGCTGGGCGTCGATCTGGTGCTGGAGTGCTCCGGCGCTTACCACACTCGTGAAGACGGCCAGCGTTTCCTCGACGCCGGTGCGCCGCGCGTGCTGTTTTCCCAGCCGATGGCCAGCGAAGCGGATGTCGACGCCACCATCGTCTACGGCGTGAACCAGGATTGCCTGACCGGTGATGAGCTGCTGGTATCCAACGCGTCCTGCACCACCAACTGCGGCGTGCCGCTATTGCGCCTGCTGGATCAGGCCATTGGTCTGGAATACGTGTCGATCACCACCATTCACTCGGCGATGAACGATCAGCCGGTGATCGACGCCTATCATCACGAAGACTTGCGCCGCACCCGTTCGGCGTTTCAGTCGGTGATTCCGGTGTCCACTGGTCTGGCGCGAGGCATTGAGCGCCTGCTGCCGGAACTTGCCGGGAGAATTCAGGCCAAAGCCGTGCGGGTGCCGACGGTTAACGTGTCCTGCCTCGACATTACGATGCAGACCGTGAGCGATACCGACGCCACCGAGGTCAACCGGATTCTGCGCGAGGCCGCCACCCATGGCCCGCTCAAAGGCCTTCTGGCCTACACCGAGTTGCCTCACGCCAGTTGTGATTTCAACCATGACCCACATTCGGCCATCGTCGATGCCAGTCAGACTCGAGTTTCCGGCCCACGGCTGGTGAACATCCTGGCCTGGTTCGATAACGAATGGGGTTTTGCCAATCGAATGCTGGACGTTGCTGAACACTATTTGCAAACAGCTGCACCACAACCAAAACCTGCTCTCTAAAACAGCT
This sequence comes from Pseudomonas sp. PDM10, assembly GCF_014852295.1. Lineage (NCBI taxonomy): Bacteria > Pseudomonadati > Pseudomonadota > Gammaproteobacteria > Pseudomonadales > Pseudomonadaceae > Pseudomonas > Pseudomonas sp. PDM10. Next base: position 589,696 of record NZ_JACVBJ010000003.1, read on the forward strand.
ATCCAGGAAATGCGACCCATGACCGTGTTGAAGATGACCGACCTCGATCTGCAAGGTAAGCGCGTACTGATCCGCGAAGACCTCAACGTCCCAGTCAAGGACGGTGTAGTCACCAGCGATGCGCGAATCCTGGCCTCGCTGCCGACCATCAAGCTGGCCCTGGAAAAAGGCGCGGCCGTGATGGTCTGCTCGCACCTTGGCCGTCCGACCGAAGGCGAGTTCTCGGCCGAGAACAGCCTCAAGCCAGTCGCTGACTACCTGAGCAAGGCTCTGGGGCGTGAAGTGCCGCTGGTGGCCGATTACCTGGGCGGCGTTGACGTGAAGGCCGGCGACATCGTGCTGTTCGAAAACGTGCGCTTCAACAAAGGCGAGAAAAAGAACGCTGACGAACTGGCCCAGCAATACGCCGCCTTGTGCGACGTGTTCGTGATGGACGCCTTCGGCACCGCTCACCGTGCCGAGGGTTCGACCCATGGCGTGGCCAAGTTCGCCAAAGTCGCCGCCGCTGGCCCGTTGCTGGCCGCTGAACTGGATGCACTGGGCAAAGCCCTTGGTGCCCCGGCCCAGCCAATGGCGGCGATTGTTGCTGGCTCCAAGGTCTCGACCAAACTCGACGTGCTGAACAGCCTGAGCCAGATCTGCAACCAGCTGATCGTCGGCGGCGGCATTGCCAACACCTTCCTGGCTGCTGCCGGTCACCCGGTCGGCAAGTCCCTGTACGAGCCAGACTTGCTGGACACCGCTCGCGCCATCGCCGCCAAGGTCAGCGTGCCGCTGCCGGTCGACGTCGTGGTTGCCAAGGAGTTCGCTGAAAGCGCCACCGCTACCGTCAAGCTGATCGCTGATGTGGCTGCAGACGACATGATTCTGGACATCGGCCCACAGACCGCGGCGAATTTCGCCGAGCTGTTGAAGTCGTCCAAAACCATTCTGTGGAACGGCCCGGTGGGCGTGTTCGAATTCGACCAGTTCGGTAACGGCACCAAAGTCCTGGCCCAAGCCATCGCAGAAAGCTCGGCATTCTCCATCGCTGGCGGCGGCGACACCCTGGCCGCCATCGATAAATATGGCGTTGCCGATCAGATCTCCTACATTTCTACCGGTGGCGGCGCGTTTCTCGAGTTCGTCGAAGGCAAGGTGCTGCCGGCCGTTGAAGTCCTGGAAAGCCGGGCGAAGGCCTGAGGCCGCCCATTTGACCAGGCAAAGGAGTGTTCAGATGGTCAAAACATTAGCGCTGTTGATTATCGCGGGGTCGCTGGCGGCTTGCGGGAGTAACCCGAAAGCCCCCAAGGTGCCCGAGACGCCTGAACAGGACAAAGGCTGCTACCAGGCCGACTGGCAGGCCGAAACCAACCCGGTGATCAACAAGCGTTCCGGGCCTGATGGCCTGGACAAATACGAGACACAGACCCCGGCCAAGGAACATGGTTGCCCTTGAAGGGTCTGACACTTTACTCAGGGCTGGCGGCGTGCGCCGTCAGTCGAGGAACATGGATGAAAGGTTTTATCGCCGTTACGGCGCTGGCTCTGCTGGCAGGTTGCGCTAATTTGAACCTGTTCAAGCCTGCCGAATCGACGGACAGCTGGACCACCTGGACCTGCGACAGTCAGGCCAAAGTGCTCTGGCGTTACACCGACGACAGCCGCAAGGAAGTCGACGTTCGCCTGGGCGGTGCTGATCAGGTCTACCGCTTGAAGCATGAGCCGGGCGCCGAAGGTTCGCTGTACAGCAACGACATGCTGGCGTTTCACATAAAAGGTGAGGAAGGCCTGGTGTACTGGGTCGCCACCAATGATTTGATCGGCCGCGGTTGTAAAGCGCAGTAATACGCGGGGCCGACGCTAAACCTGTAGGAGCCGAGCTTGCTCGCGATGAGGCCAGCACATTCAACACCTGTGTTGGCAGTTAAACCGCCATCGCGAGCAAGCTCGGCTCCTACAGGAAATCGACGGCTCTCAGGATTTTTGTAATACCGAATTGGCAGGCCGGGGCAACCCCCGATCTGCAATAACTTGAATAGCCGCCGCCGCTACGGCAGGCTGGCACGATTAACGACCCTCAACCGGGAGATACACACACAATGGCACTTATCAGCATGCGCCAGATGCTGGACCACGCAGCCGAGTTCGGCTACGGCGTTCCAGCCTTCAACGTCAACAACCTTGAGCAGATGCGCGCCATCATGGAAGCCGCTGACAAGACTGACTCCCCGGTGATCGTCCAGGCTTCGGCCGGTGCTCGCAAATACGCCGGCGCACCGTTCCTGCGTCACTTGATCCTCGCCGCCATCGAAGAATTCCCGCACATCCCGGTGTGCATGCACCAGGACCACGGCACCAGCCCTGACGTCTGCCAGCGCTCCATCCAGCTGGGCTTCAGCTCGGTGATGATGGACGGTTCCCTGGGCGAAGACGGCAAGACCCCGACCGACTACGACTACAACATCCGTGTTACCCAACAAACCGTGGCCATGGCTCACGCCTGCGGCGTATCGGTAGAAGGCGAGTTGGGCTGCCTGGGTTCGCTGGAAACCGGCATGGCCGGTGAAGAAGACGGCATTGGCGCCGAAGGCGTTCTGGATCACAGCCAAATGCTGACCGACCCGGAAGAAGCCGCTGACTTCGTCAAACGCACCCAGGTCGACGCCCTGGCCATCGCCATCGGCACCAGCCACGGCGCGTACAAGTTCACCAAGCCGCCTACCGGCGACGTGCTGGCCATCGACCGCATCAAAGAAATCCACAAGCGCATCCCGAACACCCACTTGGTGATGCACGGTTCGTCTTCGGTTCCGCAAGACTGGTTGGCGATCATCAACCAGTACGGCGGCGACATCAAAGAAACCTACGGCGTGCCGGTTGAAGAAATCGTCGAAGGCATCAAGCACGGCGTGCGCAAGGTCAACATCGACACCGACCTGCGCCTGGCGTCCACCGGTGCGATGCGTCGCCTGATGGCCACCAACCCGAGCGAGTTTGATCCGCGTAAATTCTTCGGCGCGACTGTGACTGCCATGCGTGATGTGTGTATCGCACGTTATGAAGCGTTTGGTACGGCGGGTAATGCTTCGAAGATCAAGCCGATCTCGTTGGAAGGGATGTATCAGCGTTATTTGAAGGGTGAGTTGAACGCTAAGGTTAACTAAGCCGTAAGCGTTATTACCGGTATTAAAAAACCCGCAGCGATGCGGGTTTTTTATGGGCGGAACGTTTTGCATAAGATGCGCCGACAGGTAACATTTTTATCCTGAATATTTATGGCTGACATTCTCTGTTTTATATGTTTTGCGCTCACCCAATCCGACCAAGCCCTACTTGTTGAGAGTACGAAATGCCGGTAGCTTCAGTGAAACTTCGGGTCCCATTCAGAGTGTTAAAGTCGGAAGTTGTAAGTGTCCAGTTTTCTGTGTTTCCACCCACCATCCCGCTGAGCGTAATAGTTGTGTAGTTTGCCCAGATGCTCTGCGTCCCGTTGATTGTTCCGGTTTTTCCATTAACATTGGCGGTCGCGTTAACCGGACCTGCATAATCATCACTGCTATGGACTGTCAAATAGACGTGATTTTCGGCAAGCGCACCATAAAAAGTTCCTACTAAAGCGCCCATACTTTATATCCTTATGATGTTGGAGATCGCAAAAATGAAAAAGGAACAGGGCCGGATTTACTTATTTGCCTTGTTCTTTTTTTTTGTGTTTCGTACATAAGGTTAGTTCTGTGAGGGTGCACGGTCACCTGTAATAAGTGACAGTTCTTAATATCTTTTTGCTATAGAAAGTCAGATTTTTTTGCGGAAAAAGTGAGGGGAAAGGGGCAGATTTATTTAATCGTCCCCTTATCCTTAAAAAGCCTGATGCTCAGCTATTTACGGGTTATCGAACCCGCGTTGCTCAATCACCCGAAACACATCGCTTACATCCTGGACCATGATCCGGGCGATGTTGGTGACGGTGTTGATGTCGTTCTCGGCGTAGTCCGGCAGGCTGGTGCAGGCCATAAGGTTGAGGTATTTGAGAACGGCGTTGAGGCGTTCGCTGACGCAGTTGTGGAGTTCGCGGAGTGGAGCGTCACTGTCGATGAGCAGGACGGGGTAGTCGGTGGCGAATTGGGACATGGGGGTGAAGCGGCGAGGCGGTTGTTGATTGCTCATGGAAAATCCTTAACTCAAGAAAGAATTCGCCACTGTTTGCTGCGAAACAAATTGGGTGGCAGCTGTGCGCGGGTTCGCAGACCGAGGAGTTAAGACCCGGCAGACCCGAAAGTCTCCCACGCACAGCCGCCATAAAGAACGAGTACGGGCAAACGCTGCCCGTGTCGTATTTTGACGGTTGTGGTTCTAACTCGGTAGGGCTGCGAAACCCTATCGCCGACTGCTGTCAGCGACGGGGCGAACTATAAGCGGCGACTTTGGTGGCTGCAACCGGGGTGTAGGAGCGCGCACGGGCATTGTGGCGAGGGAGCTTGCTCCCGTTCGGCAGCGTAGCTGTCGTAAAACCGAGCACTACGGTGTGTCTGAGGAAATTGCATAGCAGGGTTTGGGGCTCTTCGCATCCCGGCGGGAGCAAGCTCCCTCGCCACGGTCGGAGGAGTCCTACGAATTTTGCAGACGCTGGGGTTTGTAGCCGCTGCCGAGATGGAGTTGTTCTTCGGAGCGTCCCGAGCTGCATTCCTTTGCTGCGCGTGGGAAACGATCAGGGTGAGGGGGATTACCTATCGTGATCAATATCCAGCTTGCTGAACGTCACTTGCCCGCCTTCGCTGGTGTACCCGGTGTTGTCCTGCACATAAACCCCGGCCTTGAAGTACAGCGGCTTGACGCTCCAGGTCTTGCTGATGTCGGTGTCCCACTGGTAGCCCGCCGCACTGATGCCCAGCGCGCCGCCCGGGCTCAGGTGGATGAGGTAGGAAAACTCCCGATCCAGTTTCACTCCGGTAGCGATGGTGATTATCCGGGCAGTATCGTCATCAGGGTGCATACGAACCTTGGCGACGAGGTTGCCCGACTGGGTGCTGGTCGAGTACTGATACTCGAGCTTCACCATCGGTTTCTGGCTTTCATAGGCGTGGATCTGGCCGATGACGATCTTCCCCGAACTCGGTACCTGATTCACCGCCAGGGTGGCGCGCAGGGTGTTGTCGGCGTCCGGGTAGAGCCAGTTTTTCAGCGTGCCATTGCTGTAGGTTTCGCGAAGTTCGGTGCGGGGATACTTTGCGTTATCAGTTGTAGAACCGGTCACCGGGGACCAGAAAAACAGCGTGCCGGTGTCGGAGTGGAAGTATTGGTCCTTGAAGCCATCCACCAGTTTTGACGTTTCAACGGTGTACGGCGGACTGCCGACGGGAACGCTGAGGTTCCAGGTTGCGAGATCGATCATAGACAAAAGCTTCCACGGTTTTTTTACTGCACGTACGTTCCAGAAGCTCTGGCACGCGCCTTGGGGGCAATCCTTATAATCGCAGAAGTTCAATTTGTTAATGCGTAAATGACAAACGGGTGGCGTCAAAATCCTGTTAAAAGGCCATCTTTCCCGGTTTCAGGGGGCTGTGGCGCCGACCGTTAGTCGGCAAATGGACGCTTTAGTTAAATGATGGCGTACTGATAGCTTCTGCTTTTGCGGAACCCGGTCTAGAGTGAGGGCTTAGTATTTGTCCGGTTTTCACGAGAAACCGGCCTGACGTCCCGCATAAGAGAAGCAGCATGGAATGCGCGCAACCCACGCCAGCTGAAGGCAACTCAATTCTTTTAATCGTCGATGATTACCCTGAAAACCTGATCAGCATGCGCGCGTTGTTGCAGCGCCAGGACTGGCAGGTCATGACCGCCGCCTCGGGCTTCGAGGCGCTCAGTCTGTTACTCGAGCACGATGTCGACCTGGTGCTGCTGGATGTGCAGATGCCGGGCATGGACGGTTTTGAAGTGGCACGCCTGATGCGCGGCAGCCAACGAACCCGCCTCACGCCGATCATTTTCCTTACCGCCAACGAACAGTCCCAGGACGCCGTGATCAAGGGCTATGCCAGCGGTGCGGTGGATTACCTGTTCAAACCGTTCGACCCGCAAATTCTCAAGCCCAAAGTCCAGGCCCTGCTCGAGCATCAGCGCAATCGCCGTGCGTTGCAGCGCCTGAGCCACGATCTGGAGGTCGCACGCGCATTTAATGCCTCGGTGCTCGACAATGCCGCCGAAGGCATCCTGGTGGTCGGTGAGGACGGTCTGATCCGCTTTGCCAATCCGGCGATGTCGCGACTGCTCAATGCCACGGTGCAAGACCTGCAAGGCAAAGAGTTTCTGGATTTCCTGCAAAAGCCGCACATTCCGATCTGGGCCGACTCCGAGTTGTTCGCCGGTTACAAACGCGGTGAAACCCTGCGCCTGCACGATGCATTGCTGCGTACGGCGCCCGGTCAGCAGGTGCCCGTGGCGCTGTCCTGTGCACCGTTGCCCAGCGAACAACAGGCGATGGTGGTGACAGTGCTGGACATGTCGGTGGTGCGCCATCTGCATCAGCAACTGGAGTTCCAGGCCGTAACTGACCCCTTGACCGGGCTGCTCAATCGTCGCGGTTTTTACCAGACGGCGGAAAACCTGCTGTTGCGTGGCGAACGCTCCGAGAGTGCCTGGGTGCTGCTGTATCTGGACCTCGACGGCTTCAAACGGGTTAATGATTCCCTCGGTCACGATGCCGGCGACCGGGTGCTGCGGTGGGTGTCCGAGCAGTTGAAGGCCTGTTTGCGGCCCTTCGACATTCTGGCGCGCATGGGTGGTGATGAGTTCACGGCGTTGCTGGATCTGGAATTCCCCGAGCAAGCGGCAAAGATTGCCGAGAAGCTGATTGAGCGGGTGTCGATCTGTCAGCAGATCGATGGTCTGGATATCGCGTTGGGCGCCAGCATCGGCATTGCGACGTACCCCGATTGCGGTTCCAATCTCGACGGCTTGCTGCGTGCGTCGGACATCGCCATGTACGAAGCCAAGCGCGCCGGTCGTCAGCAATATCGTTTCTACGATCACGAAATGAACGGCCGGGCACGCTCGCGGCTGATGCTCGAAGAAAGTGTGCACGCGGCGATCGAGAACCGTGATTTCAATTTGGTGTATCAACCTCAGGTGGCCATTGCCAGCGGGCAGATTCGCGGGTTCGAAGCGCTGATCCGCTGGCAGCACCCGAGCGTCGGCGATGTACCACCGGGACTGTTTTTGCCATTGCTGGAAGAGGCGCGGTTGATCAGCCGCCTGGGCAGCTGGATCTATCAACAAGGGGCGAGCCAGCGAAAAGCCTGGGAAACCTTGTTTGCCGACGACCTGGTGCTGGGCGTCAGTTTGAGCAATACACAATTCGGCATGCCCAATCTGGTCACCGAGTTGCGCCAGTTACTGGAGCGCCATGGTTTACAGGCGCACCATCTGGAAGTCGAGGTCACTGAAGAGGCCCTGATGCAAAACCCCGAGGAAACCCGTAAACAGCTGCGCCTGCTGCGTAACCTGGGTGTGCGAGTGGCCCTGGATGACTTTGGTTCCGGGCCGTGTTCGCTGTCTCACCTGCGGGATCTGGAGTTGGACACGCTCAAGTTCGACCGGCATTTGATTGCCCGGCTTTTGGAGTCTTCACGCGATGCGGCGCTGGTGCGCAATGTGATCGAGCTGTGCAAGGAGTACGGGATGCTGGTGATTGCCGAGGGGGTGGAAACCGCTGCGCAGTATCGGTGGCTGCAAGCCAATGGTTGCGAGTACGTGCAAGGGTTTCTGGTCGCACGTCCGATGATGGCCGAGGATGTCGGCGACTTTGTGCGGCCGTTCGACTGGAACACGCTGACCGGCTGAATTCGCTACACTGGCGACCTTTTCGTGAATCGTGTTGCCGCCCCAATGACCGCGTTGAAATACCTCCAGGCCTATCCTGCAGCACTGCAGGACCAAGTGCGCCAGCTGATCGCCGACGGTCGGCTGGGCGACTACCTGAGCCAGCGTTACCCGGAAAAACACCGGGTACAGAGCGACAAGGCGTTGTACACCTATACGCTGGACCTCAAGCAGGAATACCTGCGTAACGCCCCGGCCATCGATAAGGTGTTGTTCGACAACCGCCTGGACCTGACCCACCGCGCCCTCGGATTGCACACCGCGATATCCCGGGTGCAAGGCGGCAAGCTCAAGGCCAAGAAAGAAATTCGTGTCGCTTCATTGTTCAAGGATGCACCTGCCGAGTTTCTGAAAATGATCGTGGTGCATGAACTGGCACACTTCAAAGAGTCGGATCACAACAAGGCGTTCTACAAGCTTTGCGAACATATGTTGCCGGGGTATCACCAGGTGGAGTTCGATGTGCGGGTGTACCTGACGTGGCGGGATATGCAGTAGAAATCAAAATATCGCAGCCGGGAGTGTTTAGATGGATGTAAGCAAGACCAAGAGCAGCTTCTATCGTCGGTTGTACGTGGCGTACCTGATTGATAGCGGGTTGGCCAGTAGCGTCCCGGCGCTGACCGAAGTGACCGGCATGCCCCGGCGCACGGCTCAGGACACTATCGCGGCATTGGCGGATCTGGACATTGTGTGCGAGTTCCAGCAGGAAGAAGGCGCGCGCAATCATGCCGGGCGTTATCGGATTCGCGAGTGGGGGGCGATAGATCGGGGGTGGATCGAGCGCAATCTTCGGCAGATCAAAGCGGTGCTGGAATATCCCTGAACCCTCGACTCTGATCGTTCCCACGCTCTGCGTGGGAATGCTTCAATGGACGCTCTGCGTCCGCTACGGCAGGGACGCGGAGCGTCCCGGGCTGCATTCCCACGCAGAGCGTGGGAACGATCATTACGGACGGCGCATCCCGATATGCGGAATGTCATCCTCAAGAAATTCCTCGCCCGCCACTACAAAACCGTACCGTCCGTAATACCCCTGCAAATGCGCCTGTGCCGAGAGATAGATCGGTACTTCAGGCCAGCGCTTTTCAGCCTGTTTCAACGCCTGTGCCATCAACTCATGCCCAAGCCCGATGCCGCGCGCTTGAGGGGCAATGATCACCCGCCCGATGACCACGTCACCACCCTGTAACTCCGGGTCGAGCAACCGCAGGTACGCCACCAGCCGATCCCCGTCCCACGCCATTAAATGGCAGGTGTCACCTTCCAGATCCTGGCCGTCGACGTCCTGATAGACGCATTTCTGCTCAACGACAAACACCTCTGCACGCAGCTGCAGAATGGCGTACAGCTGTTCTTTACCCAGATCGCTGTGGTGTTTGCAGACCCAATCGATTGTCATCTTCACACTCCTTGAACATCGTCGCTCCGATACTAAGCGCCCAGGCGAAAGATGTCTTTATGGCAGAGAAATCTGTGATAAGGGCCAAAATGCCATCATTCATTTCGCGCGGCCTTGTCTTGTTTGTGTAATCTGGGATGAAGCGCTGTGCAGTGGCTTCGATGAGCTAATGTGAGTACCTGGGTTTGGCAGTATGGGGGCCTTGGAGTTTTGGCTGAAAACACGTCGGGCGTCTCGCCCGCTAAGGATTTTCTAGCATGCCGCGATTGCATCGAGCTTTTGCTTTGATTGGATTGCTGTTGCTGTTGCTGACTCAAAGCGCGGCAGCGGAAAAGCTGCGCTTGGTAGCCGATGCCTGGCCGCCCTTTACTGACTCCACGCTGGTCAACGGTGGGTTGGCCACGGACATCGTCAGCACAGCTCTGGCCCGGGCCGGTTATGCCAGTGACTTTGAACAAGTGCCATGGGCGCGGGCCTTGTTGGGGGTTGGCGAGGGTCGATACGACGTGCTGGTCAACGCCTGGTACACCGACGATCGTACGAAGCTTGGCCAGTTTTCTGGCGAATACCTGCTCAACCGGGTGCGCTTTCTCAAGCGCAAAGACACACCAATCGAATACGACAACCTGCAACAACTGCATACCTACCCAATAGCGGTGGTTCGTGGTTACGCCTACTCGCCAGCGTTCGATGACGACGTATCGCTGCAGAAAGTCCCGGTGCACAACTTCTCCATGGCTGTGCGCATGGTCGCCGCCGACCGGGTCAAGTTGACGCTGGAAGACGAATACGTCGCGCGTTACTTCCTGGCCCGGGAATCAACCAAGGTGCGCAATGCCGTGGAGTTTTTGCCCAAGGCATTGAGCGAGAACAGCCTGCACATCCTGGTCAGCCTGAAGAACCCCAGGCATGAACAGATCGTCGCCGGTTTCGACCGCGAGATCGCGGCGATGAAAGTGGATGGGAGTTATCAGCGGTTGATGAAGCAGCATGGGATGTGAGTTTTGTGGTGTGGGTGATGGCCCCTTCGCGAGCAAGCCCGCTCCCACATTAGATCTCTGTCGTACACAAAATCTGTACCCACAGCAGATCAAATGTGGGAGCGAGCCTGCTCGCGATGAGGCCGGCTCAGCCACCGCAGATCTCAATCCTCGCTCGTTTCCTTGATGAGGTGCGCCGCCAACGTGCGCAATGGCCCAAGCTGACGGCAGATCAACGCCAACTGCGTCTGCACCAACCGCTGCCCTTCATCGATTTCATCCGGCATCTGCTCAAGGTCATTGGCCAGTGCTTCTTCCTCATCGCTCTGAATCGCAATCGGCAGTTTGCTCGCCAACCCTTGGGCAATTTCATCGATGCTGGCGGCCAGTCTCACCCCGGCACCGTCGATCAAATGCTCGCGCACGTCGGGCGGTAGCTGGGTTTCCCGGTGTGCGCCCAGTCCGGACAAATAACTGAGCAAGGTGTGTGACAGCACCAGGAAGCGGAACCCGACATCCGCTTCCTTACGGAAATGCCCCGGTTCCATCAGCATGTTGGCGAGCGTCGTCGACAGTGCCGCGTCGGCGTTGTGCGCATTGCGTCGGGCCAGGCGATACGCCAGGTCGTCGCTTTTGCCGGCGGCGTATTGCTGCATGATCTGGCGCAGGTAAATGCTGTTGCACGTGAGGGTGTTGGCCAGCACTTTGTTCAGGCGTCGGCCCTGCCAGTCCGGCAGGAACAGGAACACGGCGAGTCCGGCGATCAGGCTGCCCAGCAAGGTATCGAACAGCCGTGGCAGGAACAGCCCGTAACCATCCCCGACCTGGTTGAAGCAGAACAACACCATCAAGGTGATCGCGGCCGTCGCCAGGGTGTAGCGGGTGGTGCGGTTGATAAAGAACACCACCCCGGCGGCGATCGCGAAGCAGGATTGGATCAAGGGGTTCGGAAACAGATCGAACAGCGCCCAGGCCAAGGTCAGGCCGATGGCGGTGCCGATGATCCGCTGGCCGAGTTTGCGGCGGGTGGCGCCGTAGTTCGGTTGGCAGACAAACAGCGTGGTGAGGATGATCCAGTAACCCTGAGACGGGTGGATCAAATGCACCATCCCGTAGCCGATGCTCAAGGCCAGGGGCAAACGCAGTGCGTGACGGAACAGCAATGACGTTGGTGTCAGCTGCGTGCGTAACCGAATCCACACATCTTTGAGGTTACGGGGCGAACGGTCGAGCAGGCTGCTGTCGGTGGCGTCCGCCAGTGCATCGGGGTTACTGGCATCGCTGAGCAAACGATCGAGCGTGCCGAGGTTGGCCGCCAGTGCCCGCAACGAACGCAACAGTCCGCGCCACGCCGGGTTGCTCTGGATGCGCAGGTGTTCGAGGGAGGCGTGCAGGTCGCTCAGGGCTTCAGCGAAGCTGGCGTCATAGATGAACGGCTGGCGCATCTGGATCGACTCGGCCAGCGCCCGGCAGGCCTTGCCTTGCTGGCGCAGCAGGCGCTGGCAGCGGAACATCACGTCGCTGTGAAAGAAGGCATCGGCGAGGGCGTTGTAAGGGTAGTGCGAGGAACTGGCGCGCTCGTGAATGTCCTGAGCGAGGAAGTACAGCTTCAGGTAACGGCTGAGTTTCGAGCCCGGCCGACCGTTGCCGACCCGATGCAGGATGATTTCCTTGGCGGCGTTCAGTGCGGCCACGACACGGCCGTTTTGCTGCGCCAGTTCCAGTCGACGCGCTTCCACGTCCATCTGGCGGATCGGCTCGAACAGCGACGATTTCAGCTTCAGGTAAAAACCCAGTTCGCGGAACAATCGCGCCAGGCTTTGTTGCACCGGCTGATTGGAAAACATCGCCTGCCACAGCACCGAGAGCAAACCGTACCACGCGGCACCGGCCACCAGCAGCACCGGCTCGTGCCAGAAATCGATGACTTCGCCGCCGCGCTGGTCCACACCGATCATGGTGTAGACCGACAGAATCAACGTCGCCGAGGCAATCGCGCCATAGCGTTCACCCAAGGCGCCGAGCATGGTCAGGCCGAAACTGGCCAGGGCCAGGGCGATGACAAAAACGACGGGGTAGGGGAAGAGCAGTTCGACGGAGAGGGCGGCGACGCTGAAGCACACGAGCGTCACGGCCAGTGCGTTAAGGCGGCCTTGCCAACTGTCGTCGGTCTCGGCCAGGGCGCTGGCGATGATCCCGAGGAACAGCGGGATCAGCAGCCCCATTTCATCCTTGTACCAACACAGCGCCATGCTGCCGGTCAGGGCGATGAACACCCGTACGCTGTAGCTGAATTTATCCAGCGCCCAGAGGCGACGCAGAGACTGACTAAAGGGGGTCGATGACATGAAATGCGAGGGCCTTCCGAGGCGATGACGCTAAATTGAGCCAGTAATGACGCCGGCGCAATGGCGCCGATCACATCTGACAGCAAAATCTGTTCCTTACTGCTGGAGGTGTCAGGTCTGCTTTTAACCTGTGGCGAGGGGATTTAGCGAAACGTCGCACCGCCCCGTTCGGCTGCGAAGCAGTCGTAAATCTGCGAGCGAGGTCTGCCTGACGTAACGCGTTTGCCGATTTGGGGCCGCTTCGCAGCCCAACGGGGATAAATCCCCTCGCCACAAAAGCCCCATCCCATATTGATGCGGGTCAGGCGTATTGCGCAGCAGCGTAGCCGGAGGCCCAGGCCCACTGGAAGTTGAAACCACCCAGATGCCCGGTGACGTCGAGCACTTCGCCGATGAAATACAGGCCGGGGCTTTTCAGCGATTCCATGGTCTTGGATGACACCTCGTTGGTATCGACGCCGCCCAATGTCACTTCAGCGGTGCGATAGCCTTCAGTGCCGGCCGGCACCACTTTCCAGCTCGCCAGTTTTTCGGCGATGTCGGCGATTTCCGCGTGGGTGTACTGCTTCATTGGTTTGGAGACGAACCAGTTGTCCGCCAGCAGGTTGGCCATCTTCTTGGTGAAGATTTCCCCCAGCAGGGTTTTCAGCTCGCTGTTCGGACGTTCGGCTTGCTGCTGTTGCAGCCAGCTCGGCACGTCGTGGTCCGGCATCAGATTGATCTCAACCGTATCGCCGGATTCCCAGAACGAAGAAATCTGCAAAATCGCCGGACCACTGAGGCCGCGGTGAGTGAACAGGATGTTCTCGCGGAAACTCTGGTCGTTGCAGCTCACCAGGCAATCCACCGACGTACCGGACAGCTCGGTGCATAGCTCTTTGAGCTGATCGGTGATGGTGAACGGCACCAGCCCGGCGCGGGTCGGCAGCAAGTCGTGGCCGAACTGCTTGGCCACCTGATAGCCGAAACCGGTGGCGCCCAGCGTCGGGATCGACAAGCCGCCCGTGGCGATCACCAGGGATTCGCAGGTGATCTGATCGAGGGTGGTTTGCAGCAGGTAGCCGCTTTCCATTTTCTCGATGTGCTGGATCGAGGTGTCCAGGTGCAGGCTGACGCCGACTTGATTGCACTCCTCGAGCAGCATCTCAAGGATGTCGCTGGATTTGTTATCGCAGAACAACTGGCCGAGTTTCTTCTCGTGGTACGGCACGCCGTGTTTGGCGACCATGCCGATGAAATCCCACTGGGTGTAGCGCGCCAGGGCGGATTTGCAGAAGTGTTCGTTCTGCGAGAGGAAATTGCTCGGTTCGGTGTACATGTTGGTGAAATTACAGCGGCCACCGCCCGACATCAGGATTTTCTTGCCGGCCTTGTTCGCGTGGTCGAGCAACATCACTTTGCGCCCGCGCCCGGCGGCGGTCAGCGCACACATCAAACCTGCGGCGCCAGCGCCAATGATCACGACTTCGGTAGAGCGCAAAACGGTGTCCTCACACAATGATCGTTCCCACGCTCTGCGTGGGAATGCCGCCATGGACGCTCTGCGTCCGCCGTTATGTGACGCGGAGCGTCACGGGATGCATTCCCACGCAGAGCGTGGGAACGATCATGATCAGAGGATACGAACGCGCAGCGAACGGCCTTTGATCTTGCCGTCATTCAGGCGCTGCAAGGCTTGCTTGGCGATCCCGCGTTCCACCGCCACATAGGCCTGGAAGTCGAAAATCGCGATCTTGCCAACCTGAGCGCCCGGAATACCTGCATCGCCAGTCAGCGCGCCCAGAATGTCACCCGGACGCACCTTGTCTTTACGGCCAGCGCCAATGACCAGCGTGCTCATCACCGGCAGCAGCGGTGCGCCGCCCTGGGATTTGAGGTTGTCCAGCTGATCCCAGCTCAACGGCGACTTCTGCAGTAGCTCGATGGCTTGGGCGCGGTGCGCTTCGGACGGTGCGACCAGGCTGATCGCAATCCCTTTCTCACCGGCGCGACCCGTACGGCCAACACGGTGGATGTGGATTTCCGAATCACGGGCCAGTTCGACGTTGATCACCATGTCCAGCGCATCGATGTCCAGACCGCGAGCGGCGACGTCGGTAGCCACCAGCACCGAGGTACTGCGGTTGGCGAACATGGCGAGCACCTGGTCGCGGTCACGCTGTTCCAGATCGCCGTGCAGGCCGACGGCGGAGATACCTTTGGAGGTCAGGTGATCGACGGTTTCCTGAACCTGCTGCTTGGTGAAGCAGAAGGCGACACACGATGCCGGACGATGATGCGCGAGGACTTTGACCACGGCGTCCATGCGCTCTTCCGGGGAAATCTCGTAGAAGCGCTGCTCGATCTGCGTGTCGTCGTGGAACGCCTCGGCCTTCACGATCTGAGGCGTGCGCATGAATTTCGCCGCCAACTGCTTGATACCCGTCGGGTACGTGGCGGAGAACAGCAGGGTCTGGCGACGCGCTGGGGTCTGGGCAATGATTTCTTCGATGGAGTCGTAGAAACCCATGTCGAGCATGCGGTCGGCTTCGTCGAGGATCAGCGTGTTCAGGCCATGGAGCACCAGCGAACCTTTGCGCAAATGCTGCTGAAGGCGGCCCGGGGTGCCGACGATGATGTGCGCGCCATGCTCCAGAGAACCGATCTGCGGGCCGAAGGACACGCCGCCACACAGGGTCAGGACCTTGATGTTGTCTTCGGCACGGGCGAGGCGACGGATTTCCTTGGCAACCTGGTCGGCCAGTTCGCGAGTCGGGCAGATGACCAGCGCCTGGCAACCGAAGAAGCGCGGATTGATCGGGTTCAGCAGGCCGATACCGAAGGCGGCGGTCTTGCCGCTGCCGGTCTTGGCCTGGGCGATCAGGTCCATCCCCTTGAGGATCACCGGCAAGCTTTGCGCCTGGATCGGCGTCATCTCGGCATAACCCAAAGAGTCGAGGTTAGCCAGCATGGCGGCGGACAGCGGCAAAGTATTAAAAGCGGTGGCGATGGTGGTCACGGGACTGGCCTGCAAAACAAAATGTCGCGCAGTGTACCAGCCCGGTGGCCATTCGCCCTAAGGCTCTATGTGCTCTTCCGGACGCTTGACGCGCCGTCCGTCTTCCTTTGAGAGCTGAGAAAAGATCGTTGCGGCCAGCATTGCCATGATCCCGACCGTCACAAAGGTCAGCTGGAACGCGCCCAAAACCGTGTCCACGCCATCGTTGCCGATCTCCGCGGTGAACCCGCCGAGCAAGGCGCCGGCACAGGCAACACCAAGGCTCAGGGACAATTGCGCGACCACCGACAGCAGACTGTTGCCGCTACTGGCGCTGGCGTCGTCGAGGTCAATCAGGGTGACGGTGTTCATTGCGGTGAACTGCAAGGAGTTGATCGCCCCCAGAATCGATAGCATCACCAACAGCAACCAGTACGGCGTTTGCTCGCTGACCAGCCCCATGCTCGCCAACATCAGCCCCAGCGCTAACGTATTGCCGGTGAGCACGATGCGATAGCCCAAACGTTCGATCAGCGGTCGCGCCACCGACTTGGCGACCATCGCTGCCGCCGCCAGCGGCAGCATGCTCATCCCGGCCTGGGACGGCGAATAACCCAGCGCCACTTGCAGCAGCAACGGCACGAGAAACGGCAGGGCGCCGCTGCCCAGACGGGCGAACAGGTTGCCGAGGATGCCCACGGCAAACGTCCGGGTCTTGAACAATGACGGCGCGAACAGCGGATTATCAATGTGTCCGGCCCGCAGCCAGTACGCCGCCAGACAGGCCATGCCGGCGAACAGCAGTAACATCACCCGCAAGTGCGGCAGGTGCAGTTCGCCGAGGCCTTCCATGGCGATCGTGATCAGCACCATCGCCGCGCCGAACAGTAAAAAGCCCAGGCTGTCGAAGCGGGTGCGTTCAGTGCCGCGTAGGTCGGGGATGAATTTCCACACGGCGTAACAACCGACGGCGCCGACCGGCAGGTTGATCAGGAAGATCCAGTGCCAGGTCAGGTATTCCACCATCCAGCCGCCCATGGTCGGGCCGATCAACGGGCCGAGCAGGCCGGGAATGGTAATGAAACCCATGATTCGCACCAGCTCCGAACGCGGGTAGGCGCGCAACACCACAAGTCGCCCGACCGGCAACATCAGCGCACCGCCCAGGCCTTGAATCACCCGTGCGCCAATCAGCAGGCTCAGGGTGTTCGACAGTGCACAGAGCAACGAGCCGAGGCTGAACAGCAGGATCGCGCTGAAGAAGATTTTCCTGGTACCGAAACGGTCGGCGATCCAGCCTGAGGCAGGGATCAGCAAGGCGACGGTGAGCATGTAGGCGATGATCACGCCCTGCATGCGCAAGGGGTCTTCGGCCAGGTCTCGGGCCATGGCGGGCAGGGCGGTGTTGAGGATGGTCCCGTCGAGGGATTGCATGAAGAACGCGATGGCGACAACCCACGGCACCCAGCGGGCGGTGACAGCGTCGAGAGGCGGGCGGTTGGGCATGGGACCTCTTGTGGGTCGAAGTTAATGCAAGGGTATGGCTGGCACTGACCTGTGGCGAGGGGATTTATCCCCGTTGGGCTGCGCAGCGGCCCCAAATTGGTAAACGCGGTTTGCCAGACAGACCGCATTTGCCGGATTTACGACTGCTTCGCAGCCGAACGGGGATAAATCCCCTCGCCACAGGATCCCCTGTGTACAGGGGTTTTGTGTTTACAACGTAAGGGTTAGTCGGCTGACCAGCGCCCCCGGCAACAACGCTGACGCTGTGGCCCGCTGGCTGTAAGTGCTCGCCGACAGTAGCAACTCGCGCTCCTCGGTCAATGCTTCCAGCTGCGATCCCAACAAACTGTAGGCACTGTCATCAAACCGCATGGTGCTCACCGGCGCCTGAATCTCGCCGTTCTCGACCCAGAAGGTCGCAAACCGCGTCATGCCGGTCAGGCGTGCCGCCGGCTGATCGGAATAGTTCAGGTACCACAGGTTGCTGATGTACAAGCCCGTGCCCAATTGCTTGAGAATCTCTGCGTCAGGCAATGTACCGGCGGCCATGTTCACGGCGCTTGGCATTTCACCACCGCTGGCGCCGTTGGCGGTCAGGCCGTACTCGGCCGCACTGCGTGAGCTGACCATCTGCGCGCCAGCCTTGCCGTTGACGATCAACCCCAGATCGCTGCGCGGATAACCTTCGCCGGAGAATGCCGGGCTCAACGAACCACTGACCTTTTCATCCACCGATACCAACGGGCTGAACGCACTGTCGCCGGCGTAAAGCTTCTGCAACGGGCTGTTTTTGCTGGCAATCGACTGCGCCGAGAAACCGCCCCAGCCCAGCATGTCCATGATTTCTCCCAGGGCTGCCGGTGCCAGATAGGCGCGATACTGACCCGGCGCCAGGGTGTGTTGCGGTCTGCCCAGAAACGCCAACTGCTCGCGTGCCTGCGCAAAGCGCTTGGCAAACCCTTCGCTGTTCCAGTCGTGCCCGGCGTAACTGGCTTTCACCGCCTGGCCGTTCTCATGGACCAGACTGAAATCAAAGTTGAAGCTGTTGGCCTGGTGCCAGCCGAACGCGCCCGAAGAACTGGCGAAACCGCGACTGATCGGGCCGGCGGCGTAGAAACCCACCAGGTCCAGCCCTTCGGCGGCCTGGGTGATTTCGGCGACCACTTGCTCGGTGTCCGGCAGCGGATGCTCCTGCACATTCTTGCTCTGCCAGCCGTTGTGGTTGAGCAGCAGGTACGGATCCTGCGGCAGCAACGGCAAGGTTTCGCGCAGCTGTTGCAGACCTTCGGCCAGGCGCTGCACATCGACGGCGGCATCACCCGACAGCGTGATGTTCAGGTCGGCGTGGCGCCCCTCGTTGATCAGTTTGAAACCGACGCTCGCCTGTTGCACTTGCCCGGCCTGACGGACCTTGGCGTGGTTGAAGCGCACGAAGGCCGAGGATTCGGCGGCGTAGCTGAGGGTGAATTGTTCCGGCTCGCGAATAGCATCGCGCACCCAGTTGACCAAGACTTTGAATGACTCGGCCTGATTTTTCGACGTACTCATCAGGCATCTCCCCCAAACACATCAACGTTGCTGAATACACAGGCCGGCGAGGCATGGCCGACGCGGATCACCTGGTTCGGTTCGCCTTTGCCGCAGTTCGGCGTGCCCAGGACCTTGACGGAGTTGGCATCGCCGACGGCGCTGAGGCTTTTCCAGAACTGCGCGGAAATCGCCCGGTAGTTCGGGTTCTTGACCACGCCTTTGAGTTCGCCGTTTTCGATCAACTGGCCCCATTCACAGCCGAACTGGAACTTGTTGCGGGCATCGTCGATGGACCAGGACCGGTTGGTGCTCATCAAGATGCCGTGCTCGATGTTGCCGATCATCTGCTCCAGCGGTTGATCGCCGGCCTCGATGTTCAGATTGGCCATGCGATCGATCGGCGGACGGTTCCAGCTGCAGGCGCGGCTGTTGGCCACGCCCTCCATGCCCGCGCGAAACTGCGACAGCGCGCCGCCCAATGGGCGCAGCAGCAAGCCTTCTTTAATCAGGAATTGTTTGCTAGCGGCAGTACCGTCGTCGTCATGGCCATAGCTGGCGAGCTGCTCGGGGATGTCCGGGTCGAAGGTCACGTTGAGCAGTTTGGAGCCGTATTGCAGGCTGCCAAAGTCTTCGGCCTTGACGAAACTGGTGCCGGCGTAATTGCGCTCGTCACCGAGGATGCGGTCCAGTTCCAGCGGGTGACCGATGGACTCGTGGATCTGCAGCATCATCTGGTCCGGCATCAACAGCAGGTCACGCGGGCCTTTCGGGGTGTTCGGCGCCAGCAGCAATTGCAGCGCCTGATCGGCGATTTTCGGACCAGCGCCGACCAGGCCGCAGCGGCTGATCACATCAAAACCGCCCTGTTGACCGAAGTTCTCGCGGCCCAGGGTTCGGGTCTGGCTGTCGTTGCCGTCGTAGGCGGTGACTTCCAGGCTCGGGTAGACGAACCGCTGGGCCTGGCGCAGTTCAGCGCCAGCGTTGCTGAGGTAGATCTGTTCGACGTTAGTGATGCCGATGCTCACTTCCCAGTTCACCAGTCGCTCGTCCTTGGGCACGGCGGCGGATTCGGCGCCGAGCAGTTGGTAGCAATCGCTCAGGGACGGGAAGGGCTGGTCGAGGTTCGGCGAAAAGTAGTCGGCGCGGTCGCTGGAGACCCCTTGCGCGCTCAGGTCGAGCAGGGCGTGGGGCTTGAGTCGGCGGGCTTGTTGCTCGGCCTTCTCCAGTGCGGCTTGCAGGCCTTGTTGCGACAGGTCGTTGGTCGCGGCGTAGGCTTCGACGCCGTTGACCCGAACGGTCAGCATCGCGCCTTCGTCACGGCTCAGGCTCGGAGGTTCGGCGACATTTTTGCGCACTGACAGGTACTGGCCGGACTCGCGTACATAACGCAGCGAAAAGAATTCAGCGCCCGTGCGCAAGGCAGCAAAACGCTGCTTGAGCTGGGGATGGAAATCGAACATTCGGGAACCTCCTTGGTATGGAGTGGCGGTGTATCGATGTCGCGAGGGGGGTGAAACGTTTGCGTGGCGCTAGATTAGGCCGGTGCGGGGGGTAGGATCAAGCTTGGAGAGGTGTAGGAAAGGATTACCGAGAGATGTGTGGTGTTTGTCAGGGCCCCATCGCGAGCAGGCTCGCTCCCACATGGGTTTTTGGTTTGATCGCACATATGCAATCCAACCCGAAACCTGTGGGAGCGAGCCTGCTCGCGATTGGCCGCGCCGCCGTCTAAATGTCTTACTGCGCGGTCAGGCTCACATCCCGCAACGGCTTGCCACGCACCGGCGCATCGCCGGCCACGAAGTAGGCAGCCTTGCTACGCGGCAGCGGCTTGCGACCACGGATCTTGTCGGCGATTTTCTCGGCGATCATGATCGTCGGCGCGTTCAGGTTGCCGGTGGTGATGATCGGCATGATCGAGGCATCGACCACACGCAGGCTCTGCATGCCGTGCACACGACCTTCAGCGTCAACCACGGCCATTTCGTCGGTGCCCATCTTGCACGAGCAGGACGGGTGGAACGCGGTTTCGGCGTGTTCGCGGATGAACTTGTCGAGCTGCTCATCGGTTTGCACGTCGATGCCCGGGCTGATTTCGCGGCCACGGAAAGCGTCCAGTGCAGGCTGTTGCATGATTTCACGGGTCAGGCGGATGCCGTCGCGGAATTCCTGCCAGTCCTGCTCGGTGGCCATGTAGTTGAACAGGATGCTCGGGTACTCGCGCGGGTCTTTGGACTTGGCCTGGACCCGACCACGGCTCGGCGAACGCATGGAACCCATGTGCGCCTGGAAACCGTGCTCTTTCACACCGTTGCTGCCGTTGTAGTTAATCGCGACCGGCAGGAAGTGGTACTGGATGTTCGGCCAATCGAATTCCGGACGGGTACGGATGAAACCGCCGGCTTCGAACTGGTTGCTGGCGCCGATGCCGGTGCCTTTGAACAGCCACTCGGCACCGATGGCCGGCTGGTTGTGCAGCAGCAGCGACGGGTACAGCGAGACCGGTTGGGTGCACGCGTATTGCAGGTACAACTCGAGGTGATCTTGCAGGTTTTCACCCACGCCCGGAAGGTCGTGGACCACCGGGATGTCGAGTTTTTTCAGCAGTTCGGCCGGGCCGACGCCGGAGCGTTGCAGAATCTGCGGCGAAGCGATGGCGCCGGAGCACAGCAGCACTTCTTTGCGGGCGCGGACTTCAACGCGCTCTTCAGCAGCGCCGATCAAGTAACGCACGCCGACCGCACGCTTGCCTTCAAACAGAATCTTATCGGTCAGGGCGTGGGTGACGATGGTCAGGGTCGAGCGCTTCTTGGCGATGTCCAGGTAACCGCGAGCGGTGCTGGCGCGACGGCCGTTCGGCGTCACGGTGCGGTCCATCGGACCGAAGCCTTCTTGCTGGTAGCCGTTCAGGTCTTCGGTGCGCGGGTAACCGGCTTGCACACCGGCTTCAACCATCGCGTTGAACAGCGGGTTATTGCCGGCTTTTGGCGTGGTCACGCTGACCGGACCGTCGCCACCGTGGTAGTCGTTCGGGCCGATGTCACGGGTTTCAGCCTTGCGGAAATACGGCAGGCAGTTCAGGTAGTCCCAGTCTTCCAGACCTGGCAGTTTGGCCCAGTTGTCGTAGTCCATCGCGTTGCCGCGGATGTAGCACATGCCGTTGATCAGCGAAGAACCACCCAGGCCCTTGCCGCGACCGCATTCCATCCGGCGACCGTTCATGTGTGGTTCTGGATCGGTTTCGTAGGCCCAGTTGTAGCGACGGCCTTGCAGCGGGAACGCCAAAGCGGCCGGCATTTGCGTACGGAAGTCTAAACGGTAGTCCGGGCCGCCTGCTTCGAGCAGCAGGACGGTGACGCCTTCGTCTTCAGTCAGACGGGTCGCCAGGGTGTTACCGGCCGAGCCGGCACCGATGATGATGTAATCGAATTCTTGGGACATTGAATGCACCCTCTTTGAAGTTGGTCAGGTCTCAGGTCGCCTCGACGCCGCGCAACCTGTGGCGAGGGGATTTATCCCCGTCCGGCTGCGCAGCAGTCGTAAAATCAGCGACTGGTTCTATCTGAAGAAGCGCGGTGTCTGGATGGGGGCCGCTGCGCGACCCAACGGGGATAAATCCCCTCGCCACAGATAAACCCCTCACCACATCTGCATTCACTCCAGAACCGCGTCAGATCAGAAAACCGAGGCGTAATCGCCCAGTTCGACCTGTACCGATTTGATGCGTGTGAAGTTGTTCAGCGAGCTGATGCCGTTCTCACGGCCCACGCCCGATTGCTTGTAGCCGCCGACCGGCATCTTGGCGTCGGACTCGCCCCAGGCGTTGATCCAGCAGATACCGGCTTCCAGTTGATGAATCACGCGGTGAGCGCGGTTCAGGTCCTTGGTGACAACGCCAGCGGCCAGGCCGAACTCGGTGTCGTTGGCACGACGGATCACTTCTTCTTCGGTTTCGTAGGTCAGGATGCTCATCACCGGGCCGAAGATTTCTTCGCGAACGATGGTCATCTCGTCGGTGCAGTCGGTGAACACGGTCGGTGCCACGAACGCGCCTTTGGCGAATTCGCCTTCGGTCAGACGGCTGCCGCCGCACAGAACGCGAGCGCCTTCTTCCTTACCTTTGGCGATGTAACCCAGCACGCTTTCCATGTGGGCGAAGCTGACCAGCGGGCCGAAGTTGGTGTTCTCGTCTTGCGGGTTGCCGACGCGGATGCGCGCAACGCGTTCAACGATCTTGGCTTCGAAAGCGGCTTTCAGGTGGCTCGGTACGAACACGCGAGTGCCGTTGGTGCAGACCTGACCGGAGCTGTAGAAGTTGGCCATCATGGCGGTGTCGGCGGCGCGGTCGAGGTCGGCGTCGTCGAAAATGATCAGCGGGGATTTGCCGCCCAGTTCCATGGTCACGTCTTTCAGCGACGAGGCGGAAGCGCTGGCCATGACTTTCTTGCCGGTGTCGGTGCCGCCGGTGAAGGAGATTTTTTCGATGCGAGGGTGCTCGGTCAGCCAGGTACCGACTTCACGGCCGCTGCCGGTCAGCACGTTGAACACGCCAGCCGGAACACCGGCTTCGGTGTAGATCTCGGCCAGTTTCAGCGTGGTCAGGGAAGTGACTTCGCTTGGCTTGAAGATCATCGCGTTACCGGCCGCCAGGGCTGGTGCGGATTTCCACAGGGCGATCTGGATCGGGTAGTTCCACGCGCCGATACCGGCCACGACGCCCAGCGGCTCGCGACGGGTGTAGACGAAGGAAGTGGTACGCAGTGGAATCTGCTCGCCTTCAATGGCCGGCACCAGGCCTGCGTAGTACTCCAGCACATCAGCGCCGGTGACGATGTCGACGTACTTGGTTTCGGAGAACGACTTACCGGTGTCCAGGGTTTCCAGGGCGGCCAGTTCATCGTTGCGCTCGCGCAGGATGTCGACGGCACGACGCAGGATGCGCGAACGCTCCATGGCGGTCATCGCAGCCCAGATTTTCTGGCCCTTTTCGGCGCTGACTACAGCGCGCTCGACGTCTTCCTTGGTCGCACGTTGTACGGTTGCGAGGACTTCACCGTTAGCCGGGTTGATGGCTTCGAAGGTGGCGTCGCTGCTGGCGTCGGTGTAACCGCCGTCGATGTAGAGTTTTTGCAGTTCGAAACGGGCCATAAAGTCCTCGCAAGTGCATAAGTTAGTTGGCGTTAACCACCGGGCGTGCCGTAAAGCCTTGGCAACGCTGGTCAGTGGCGGTTCAGGTGCTGAGCGGTTCTGTGTGCTCTAACTCACCTGCTTGGCCAGTTGGATATCCATGTATTCGTAAGCGATTCGTTGCGCCTGCTCGGTGTCGAAAGCATCTCCCGACAGCGCGCCGCGCAACCACAAACCGTCAATGAGGGCTGCCAGGCCACGGGCGGCGCTGCGCGCTTGATCAAGCGGCAACGCACGGCGGAACTGGCAGCACAGGTTGGAATACAGACGGTGATCGTTGATCCGCTGCAACCTGTGCAAAGACGGCTGGTGCATGCTGGTGGCCCAGAAGGCCAACCAGGTTTTCATTGCCGGGCCATTGACCTGGCTGGCGTCGAAGTTGCCTTCGATAATCACCTGCAGATGCGCCCGTGGGCTGTCATCTGCCATCGCCTGACGGCGCGCGGTGACGTTCTCGCTGAGGACGCTCATCAGATACCGCATCGTGGCGGCGATCAGGCCATTCTTGTCCTGAAAATAGTGACTGATGATGCCATTCGAGACACCGGCCAAACGGGCGATCAGCGCAATGCTGGCGTCCCCCATTCCGACCTGATCTACCGCCTGCAATGTGGCTTCGATCAACTGCTGGCGGCGGATGGGTTGCATACCGACCTTGGGCATCGTGCATATCTCCTTAGGCCTTCCGGCGGACGTAAAACGTCTAGCGGATTGAGGGCCAGTCTATTTTGTTTTGATTGAACGTTCAATCAACAAAGAATAAGATCTGCGACAATTCGTCGCTACCTACAGGTTTTTCCTACATGTAGTTGGCGGAAAAACGACATCTGAAAATGCTCGAAACCCACACGCTCAGGCGTTCAGGGGTTTCGGGCTTTTTTCGGGCTGTCTTTATATCACCCGCTGGTCGGCTGCCAACTAACCGAATGGTCGGGTAACGCGTTGCCTTGTTTTTTTCTCTCGCACTGCCTGGAGCATCTGTGCCATGAGTTCTGCCTCTCTAATAAAGACCCCACCCGAGAAGGTGACGGTCAACGGTTGGGTGTTTTACACCTCTACCGCGTTGATCCTGTTGTTGACCGCCATTCTGATCGTCGCCCCGCAAGAGGCCGGCAGATTGCTCGGTATTGCCCAGGCGTGGTTGTCCCGCAGCTTCGGCTGGTACTACATGGTGGTGATCGCCGCTTACCTGGTGTTCGTGGTCGGCCTGGCGTTTTCGTCCTACGGCAAGCTCAAACTGGGCAGCAAGGACGACACCCCGGACTTCAGCTACGGCGCCTGGGCGGGGATGCTGTTCTCGTCGGGTATCGGCATCTCGCTGTTGTACTTTGGTGCTTCCGAACCGCTGGACCACTACTTCAATCCGCCGGAAGGCGTGGCCGCCAGCAACATGGCCGCCCGTCAGGCTGTGCAGCTGACATTCCTGCACTGGGGCCTGCACGGCTGGGCGATCTACGCCTTGGTCGGCCTGGCCGTTGCTTACTTTGCTTACCGTCATAACCAGCCGCTGGCGTTGCGTTCTGCGCTGTATCCGCTGGTCGGCGAGCGTTGGGTCAAAGGCGCGGCCGGTCACGCGGTGGACGGCTTCGGCATGTTCGTGACCCTGCTGGGTCTGGTGACGAACCTGGGGATTGGTTCGCTGCAAGTGTCGTCGGGGCTTGAAAACCTGTTCGGCATGGAACACAGCAACACCAACCTGCTGATCGTGATCATCGTGATGAGCACCGTGGCGACCATCGCGGCTGTGTCGGGTGTGGAAAACGGTATCCGCCGTCTGTCCAACCTGAACATCGTGCTGTTCAGTGGCCTGCTGATTTTCGTGCTGCTGTTCGGCCCGACCCTGCACCTGCTCAACGGCTTCGTGCAAAACATCGGCGACTACCTGAACGGCGTGGTGCTGAAGACCTTCGACCTCTATGTGTACGAAGGCGACAGCGAGAAGTCTGACCGCTGGTTGGGCCTGTGGACCCTGTTCTACTGGGCCTGGTGGATTTCCTGGGCCCCATTCGTCGGCATGTTCATCGCGCGTATTTCCCGTGGCCGCACGGTGCGTGAACTGGTCGCTGGCGTGCTGCTGATTCCACTGGGTTTCACCCTGGCATGGTTGTCGATCTTCGGTAACTCGGCCCTGGACCTGGTGATGAACCATGGGGCGGTGGAACTCGGCAAGACGGCGCTGGAACAGCCGTCGATGGCGATTTACCAACTGCTTGAGCACTACCCGGCGTCGAAAATCGTGATCGGCGTGTCGATCTTTGTTGGTTTCGTGCTGTTCCTGACCCCGGCGGACTCCGGCGCGGTGATGATGGCCAACCTTTCCTGCAAGGGCGGTAACGTCGACGAAGACGCCCCGCACTGGCTGCGGATCTTCTGGTCGGCGGTGATCACGCTGGTGACCATCGGCCTGCTGTTCGCCGGTAACTTCGAAGCCATGCAAACCATGGTGGTGCTGGCCGGTCTGCCGTTCTCGGTGGTGCTGGTGTTCTTCATGTTCGGCTTGCACAAGGCGATGCGCCAGGACGTGCAGATCGAACAGGAGCAAGCGGAGCTCGCAGCCCGTGGTCGTCGTGGTTTCAGCGAGCGTTTGACGCAGCTGGACTTGCAGCCGAATCAGTCGATTGTTCAGCGCTTCATGGACAAGCAAGTCAGCCCGGCGCTGGAAGATGCGGCTGTGCAATTGCGCGCTCAGGGTCTGGATGTGCAGACGTTGCTGGGCAAATCGAAACGCTGCATGGGCCTGCGGATCGAGATGGAAGAGGGCAACCCTTTTGTCTACGAAGTAAGCCTGGACGGCTATCTGGCAGCGGCGAGCGACACGGTGTCGGCTGAAAGTGCTGATGAACCGCGTGCACGTTATTACCGCGCCGAGGTGTACCTGCACAACGGCAGCCAGGACTACGATTTGATGGGCTTCACTCAGGATCAGATCACCCGTGACGTGCTCGATCAGTTTGAAAGCCATCGGCAGCTCCTTGGCCGCGTCTATAGCTAAAACTTGAGGTCTGCGGTGCAGTGAATGCACCGCAGCTCTCATTGTGGAGAGGGATTTCTGTGGTGAGGGGATTTATCCCCGTTGGGTCGCGAAGCGGCCCCAAAACCAGACATTGCGGTATTTCGGGAGATCGGGTTGGCAGGTTTACGACTGCTGCGCAGCCGAACGGGGATAAATCCCCTCGCCACAGAAATCCCATAACCACAGTAGTCCGCATTTACAGCTGAATATCTGCACTAACAAAAACGCCGCGATCTCTCGCGGCGTTTTTGTGTGTGTTGCCTTACCCCAGGTTCTTGCCGAGCAGTGCGTGATACAGCTCGCTGTCACCCAGAATCCCGACCACCTTGTTGTTGTCGTGCAATACCAGCTTGTTGCCTGTCTGATATCGAATCTGCAGCGCGTCGCGCATGCCGATGTTCGAGTCGACCAGCGTCGGCCGACGACCCAAACCTTCAACTGCTTGCCCAGGAATCCAGTTCTGCAGGTCCAGGCTCGCGCCGTTCTGGCGTGCGCCTTTGATAGTGTTGCCTTCGGCCAGGTCCAGCCAGGAATCACCGCCCGGATCGAGGCATACCGAACCGTTGATGCGTTTGCAGTTGTCCAGGGTGCGCATCAGGCTGCGACCGCACAGCACGTTCAGCGGATTGGTGTGGGCGACGAAGGTCCGCACGTAATCGTCCGCAGGGTTCAGCACGATCTCTTCCGGCACGCTGTACTGAATGATCCGACCGTCTTTCATGATTGCAATACGGCTGCCGAGCTTCAGGGCTTCATCGAGGTCGTGGCTCACGAAAACGATGGTCTTGCTCAGCTTGCGTTGCAGTTCCAGCAGTTCGTCTTGCAGGCCTTGGCGGATCAGTGGGTCGAGTGCCGAGAACGGTTCGTCCATCAGCAGGATGTCGGCGTCCATCGCCAGGGCACGGGCCAGGCCCACGCGTTGTTGCATACCACCGGACAGCTCGTTGGGTTTCTTGTTGCGCCATTGGGTCAGGCCCACCAGCTCAAGCTTTTCATCCACCAGTTTGCGGCGTTCTTTCTCAGGGCGACCCTGCATTTCCAGACCGAAACTGATGTTCTCGCGCACCGTCAACCAAGGCATCAGGGCGAACTTCTGGAACACCATCGCAATGCGCTTGGTGCGCATCATTTTCAGTTCTGCCGGAGTGCAGGAGGCGATGTCGATCTGCTTGCCTTCGTGCTCGACGAACAGCTTGCCGCGGCTGACTGTGTTAAGGCCGTTGATGCAGCGCAGCAGACTGGACTTGCCGGAGCCGGAAAGGCCCATCAGTACGCAGATTTCACCTTTTTCGACGTCCAGGCTGGCCTTTTCGACCCCAACGATCTGCCCGGTCTTTTTCAGGATCTCGTTACGGGTCATGCCTTGATCCAGCAGCTTGAGTGCCTCGCGTGGATCCTTGGAGAAGATTACGTCGACGTCTTCGAAGCGAATAATGCTCATGCGTCACCCCCTACTTTAGCTTCGGGTTGTTTGCAGATACGGTCGAGCATGATCGCCAGCAGTACGATCGCCAGGCCTGCTTCGAAGCCCAGGGCGATATCAGCAGTGTTCAGTGCGTTGACCACGGGTTTGCCCAGGCCATCGGCGCCCACCAGTGCCGCGATCACCACCATCGACAGCGACAGCATGATGCACTGGGTGATACCGGCCGCGATGCTTGGCATGGCGTGGGGCAGTTCGATTCGCGAGAGCAGCTGACGTCGCGAGCAGCCAAAGGCCTTGCCAGCGTCCATCAATTCTTCCGGGACATCGCGAATACCCAGGTAAGTCAGGCGGATAGGTGCGGCAATCGCGAACACCACCGTAGAAATCAGACCCGGGACCACACCCAGACCGAAGAGGGTCAGGGTAGGAATGAGGTACACGAAGGTCGGTACGGTCTGCATCAGATCGAGCACCGGACGCATCAGTGTGTAAAACATCGGTTTATGCGCGGCGACGATGCCCAACGGCACGCCGATGACCACGCAGACCAGGGTGGCGAACAACACCTGGGCAAGGGTTTCCATGGTTTCCTGCCAGTACCCCAGATTGAGGATCAGCAGGAAGGAGGCGATGACAAAAACGGTCAGGCCCCATTTTCGTTGAATGAAGTGTGCCAGTAGTGCGATGAGGCCGATCAATGCCAGCGGGTTGAACCAGGTCAGCGCAAAAGTCACACCGTGGATCATCGTTTCCAGTGACACGGCGATTGCGTCGAAGGTGCTGGCGCCGTGTTGCGTCAACCATTCAACGAAGCCCGCGATGTACTGGCCTAAGGGTATTTTCTGATCAATCAGCATGGTAGTGAACGTCCGCATGCAAGGAAATAAACAGCCCGGGCGAGCGAACTCGCCCGGCGTAAGCGATTACTGCGCGAGCTTGGCTTTCACGGCCTCCAGGCCTGGTTTACCGTCAATGGTGGTCACGCCAGCGAGCCAGGTATCGAGGACCTGTGGATTCTTTTTCAGCCAGGCCTTGGCGGCCGCGTCAGGCTTCATTTTGTCGTCCAGGACGTTGCCCATCAGGGTGCTTTCCATGTCGACGGTGAACTCCAGGTTTTTCAGCAACTGACCGACGTTGCTGCATTCCTGGACATAACCCTTGCGGGTGTTGGTCGCCACGGTGGCGGCACCGAAGTCCGGGCCGAAGAAATCGTCACCACCGGTGAGATATTGGATCTTGAAGCGCTTGTTCATCGGGTGCGGCGCCCAACCGAGGAACACCACGGCGGTGTCGCGTTTCTGGGCGCGGTCGACTTGCGACAACATGCCCGCTTCGCTGGACTCGACGATCTTGAATCCGGCGTCTTTCAAGCCGAAGGCGTTCTTGTCGATCATACTCTGAATCAGACGGTTGCCATCGTTACCCGGCTCGATGCCGTAGATCTTGCCGTCGAGCTCTTTCTTGAATTTCGGAATATCGGAGAAGTCGTGAAGACCTTTGTCATACAGCGCTTGAGGTACGGCGAGGGTGTACTTGGCGCCGGTGAGGTTGGTGCGCACGACGTCCACGGTGCCGGCATCGCGATAAGCCTTGATGTCGTTTTCCATGGTCGGCATCCAGTTACCGAGGAATACGTCCATGTTCTTGCCGTCGGCCAGGGACTTGTAGGTCACCGGCACGGAAATCATCGTGGTTTTGGTCTTGTAGCCGAGGGCATCGAGAACGACGCTGGTGGTGGCTGTAGTGACGGTAATGTCAGTCCAGCCGACATCGGAGAAGTTTACGGTGTTGCACTGAGCCGGTTCTGCGGCTTGAGCCAGAAACGGCAGACTCAGCATGGCGGCCAACAACAACGACGGGGAACCTTTCATGGATGGACTCCTTGGTGTTTTTTTTGGCAGTGTTCCGACTGGACCACCGCACTTATAGGTTGCGGTTGGATGGCGTTTTGGAGACATCTCTACCACGGCGCCTTGCAATCGAGTCGATACGATCATGTACCAGTGAAAATCTGACGCCTACAGGGTGCGTCGTAACCAGTACAGGGATGGTCGCATCCAGTGTCGGTGACGTCGTTTACAGCTTTTTTCAGGCCCTTTTGCCCCTCTGATCTGCAAAAAAACGGCGAAAACGCAGCGTCAAAGCCTCGCGGCGTTGGTGGGCATGAGTGCGTCGGTGTGAGACGTCGAACGACATGACAAAAGCCTGATGATGCGGCCATCTCGGCGGATTGCAGCTTGAGCGTAGCAGCTCCGTCACTGGGCGCTTTTGCGTCTGGAGTTGGCACATCCAGGAGTTCGGCAGTAATGGCTATCAGTGTTTTCGACCTGTTCAAAATCGGCATCGGTCCTTCCAGTTCGCACACCGTGGGGCCGATGCGCGCTGCGGCGTTGTTCGTGCAAGGTTTGCGTGAGCAGGGTCTTTTGGAGCAAGTACGGCGCGTCGAAGTTCAGCTTTATGGTTCGTTGTCGGCCACCGGCATCGGTCACGGCAGCGACAACGCGGTGATCATGGGCCTGATGGGCGAGTGGCCGGACGCGATCGATCCGTCGCAAATCGGCATCCGCATTGAAACCCTGCGCGAAACCCACACACTATTGCTCGACGGTCGCTTGTCGGTCCCGTTCATCTGGGCTCGGGACATGCGCCTGATCGACGAGAACCTGCCGTTCCACCCCAACGCCATGACGCTGATTGTCGAAGGTGATGACGGTGAGCTGCATCGCGATACCTACTATTCCATTGGTGGCGGTTTTGTCGTCGATGAGGCACAGGCTTCCAGCGGCGTGGTCGATCTGGATCGCACCGTGTTGCCGTACGATTTCTCCAGTGCCGTCGAGTTGCTCAGCCTCTGCAAGCAGCACAACCTGCGCGTTGCCGAATTGATGTTGGCCAACGAGAAGGTCTGGCGCAGCGAAGAGGAAATCCGCGCTGGCCTGATGACACTCTGGCGCGCCATGCAGGATTGCGTGGAGCAAGGCCTCAAGCACGAAGGCATCTTGCCCGGCGGCCTGAATGTGCGCCGTCGCGCGGCCAAATTGCACCGCAGCCTGCAAGAATTGAACAAGCCCAATGTGATCGGCTCGACCTTGAGCGCCATGGAATGGGTCAACCTGTTCGCCCTGGCGGTCAATGAAGAAAACGCCGCTGGCGGACGCATGGTCACGGCGCCGACCAATGGTGCGGCGGGGATCATTCCGGCGGTGCTGCACTACTTTATGAAGTTCAGCGAAGTGGTGACTGAAGCCAACGTAGTCGACTATTTCCTCAGTGCGGCGGCGGTCGGGATTCTGTGCAAGAAGAACGCTTCGATTTCCGGTGCCGAAGTCGGTTGCCAGGGCGAAGTCGGTTCGGCCTGCGCCATGGCGGCGGCCGGGCTGGCGGAGATTCTGGGGGCGACACCGGAGCAGCTGTGTAACGCGGCGGAAATCGGCCTGGAACACAACCTCGGCCTGACCTGCGACCCGGTGGGTGGGCTGGTGCAAGTACCGTGCATCGAGCGCAATGCGATTGCTGCGGTGAAAGCCATCAACGCAGCGCAGATGGCACTGCGTGGCGACGGTCAGCACTTTATCTCGCTGGATCGGGTGATCCGCACGATGCGTGATACCGGTGCCGATATGCATGACAAATATAAAGAGACATCGCGCGGTGGGTTGGCGGTTAGCGCGGTTGAGTGCTGAGACCGAGTTGACCTGTGGTGAGGGGCTTTTGTGGTGAGGGGCTTTTGTGGCGAGGGGATTTATCCCCGTTGGGGCGCGAAGCGGCCCTAAGATCTCTACGACTGCTGCGCAGCCGAACGGGGCGGTGCGACGTTTCGCTAAATCCCCTCGCCACAACAGGCCACATAGCACCACGCCGGACCAGTCAAAACTGCGCACAAAGTGAACACCGGAATCAAAACGCGCCACGTTTTGGCGCGTCGCTTACAGATAAGCCCCTTGCCCCAGATCCGGGATCCAGGTTGGCCATTACCGCCTGTCACCTGTGCTTGCGGTGACACTCTTCACCAGGTCGCTGTAGCCCTGTTCCCACAAGTGCTACCGATTTGCTCAAGCCCAACGGGGCAGAGCGCCTCCCGCCGATAATGGCACTTATAACCCCCACTCCCGGCGCGGCTTATTTAGACGCGGCGCGACGTCGTTTTCAGGAGTTATTGAACAGCCATTCAACTTTAGGCATGGCATTTGCTCTGTCATTACAAAGCCCGTCTCCCACGCGAGAACGATGGCAATAACAAGAGCCTCCGCCTGAGGCCATCATCCGCTTTGTGT
This sequence comes from Pseudomonas sp. PDM10, assembly GCF_014852295.1. Lineage (NCBI taxonomy): Bacteria > Pseudomonadati > Pseudomonadota > Gammaproteobacteria > Pseudomonadales > Pseudomonadaceae > Pseudomonas > Pseudomonas sp. PDM10. Next base: position 622,196 of record NZ_JACVBJ010000003.1, read on the forward strand.
GAGGAGATACCGCGATGACGACGTTCAACTCCGGGGCCCAACCCCAGAACCGTGCGCCTCAATCCATCGGCTTTCTGCTGCTGGACAATTTCACGCTTATTTCTCTGGCCTCTGCAGTAGAACCCCTGCGCATGGCTAACCAACTGTCCGGCCGCGAGCTGTATCGCTGGACCACAATGACTGTCGACGGTGGTCAGGTCTGGGCCAGTGACGGTCTGCAGATCACCCCCGACTGCTCCATGCACAAAGCACCGGCCCTGGACACCATCATTGTCTGCGGCGGTATCGGCATCCAGCGCACTGTTACCCGTGAACACGTGTCATGGCTGCAAAGCCAGGCGCGTCAGTCCAAGCGTCTGGGCGCGGTCTGCACCGGCAGCTGGGCCCTGGCCTGTGCCGGTTTGCTGGACGGTTTCGATTGCAGCGTGCACTGGGAATGCCTGGCCGCTATGCAGGAAGCGTTTCCACGTGTGGCCATGAGTACGCGTCTGTTCACCCTCGACCGTAACCGTTTCACCAGTTCCGGCGGCACCGCGCCGCTGGACATGATGCTGCACCTGATCAGCCGCGATCATGGTCGTGAACTGTCCGCCGCGATCTCGGAGATGTTTGTCTACGAACGCATCCGCAACGAGCAGGATCACCAGCGTGTGCCGCTCAAGCACATGCTTGGCACCAACCAGCCGAAGTTGCAGGAAATCGTCGCGCTGATGGAAGCCAACCTGGAAGAGCCGATCGACCTCGACGAGCTGGCGGTGTACGTCGCCGTGTCGCGTCGTCAGCTGGAGCGGCTGTTCCAGAAATACCTGCACTGCTCGCCATCGCGTTACTACCTGAAACTGCGCTTGATCCGCGCCCGGCAGTTGCTCAAGCAAACGCCGATGTCGATCATCGAAGTGGCGTCGGTGTGTGGTTTCGTGTCTACGCCGCACTTCTCCAAGTGCTACCGCGAATACTTCGGCATTCCGCCGCGTGACGAACGCGTAGGTTCCAACACCACCCAACAAGTGGCGATGATGCCGCTGCCGCAAGCGCTGGTGTTGTCACCGTTGTCCGGGCCGCTGTCGGCGTTGAGCCAGGCGCGCAATGAGTCGACGTTTGCGAGCGTAAGGCTCTAATGCTCTGATCGTTCCCACGCTCTGCGTGGGAATGCCTCAATGGACGCGCAGCAATCGCTTCGGCAGGGACGCGGAGCGTCCCGGGCTGCATTCCCACGCAGAGCGTGGGAACGATCATGGCGAGGCGGTACTTAGGCGCTACGGCTTTGCTGATACTCCGCCAACGCGGGCAGTAATTGCTTGTCGATGGCCTGGCGCACAGCCGGCAGGATGGTCGCACTGCTGGTGTACATCTGCTTGACCATTGTCCGCAGTTCCGTTGCCCGTTCGTTGTTCAAACCCCGTACCGCGCATTCGCAGGCCTGCTCAGCGGTTGCACCTGGGGGGACTGCAAATCCTAATGCCTTGAGCTGGCCCAACAGGTCTTCCTGGTCAATCAAATCGGTGTACATCATGACGCAATCCTTCTTCAGGGAACGGTGTCGTGGTTCGATTCTCATAGGGGTACGGAGTGGCGGCAAGGACGATTTGTCGCAATGGCCGCAATACCTATGAACAGGTCGTTTTCGGCTAACTTGCTACAGATGGGAGTGGGCACACTGGGATCAGCTGGTTTCACGATGGTTTGGTCACCCTCGCGCAACGGCTCCTCAACAGTACCCACCTCTGCCCCGATCCTGTCACGGCTTGATCGGGGTTTTTTTTGCCTGTGAATCAGGGAAGGATGGGGTGTCTGGGCTGACGCCATCGCGAGCAGGCTCACTCCCACAGTTGACCGAGTTCTAACAGGAGAATGCGGTCGAATGTGGGAGCGGGCTTGCTCGCGAAGAACGATGACGCGGTCTAGCGTTGCAACACCAAAATCCGCGACAACAATTCATCACGGTCGACATAGCAACCCTGAAAATGCCGTGCGCCGGTGGCGGGGTCGAAGGCGTTGCGGGCGTGGAGGGTGCGGCGGTTGTCGAAGCACCACATTTCGCCAGGATTTAACCGCGTCATCACGCGGAATCGCGCTTCCCGGGTCATCGCAATAAAGCGGCGGTAGGCGTGATAGAGCGCCGGCATCTGCTCGACCGACGCATCGAACGGACCGCGCAGAAAATTCGCCATGCGGATTTCTGAAACCTGCCCAAAGGCATCCAGCGCGATGATCGGCGCCAGGCAACGGTAGTCGCTGTGGCGGTCTTTGTTGCGGAACTCCACAGGGATTTCGCAGAGGCTTTTGAACGCTTCGGGATCTTCATCGCGCAAGGCTTCGGCAATGGCAAAACCGTCGACGAAAATACTCTCGCCACCCTCGGCATCATTCACCAGGCAATGCAGAAATTGCAGCCCCGGTTGTAACTCCCGGGTCGGCAGGTCGCTGTGCAACGGCAGGTTGAAAGCGGTGTAGGCATTGCTGTCGGCATCGGCCTTGGATTGCACGTTGAACAGCACGCCAAAGTTGCTCTCGCGAATGAAGGAAATCCGCTGGGCAATCAACTTCAACGAGCCCGGCTCGGTGGGCACACCGCGGACCTGAGTCAGGCCGGTATCGCGCACGGCGAGCAGCCATTGCAGCAAGGCGTCGTTGTCGTTCATCAACGCTTGGTAGTCGAACACCGGCAGCGTCAGGTTGCTGTTCCAAAGCTGGCTTTTTGGCTTGGATGCCCGGCGTTCGGCACGGGACTCATCATCGTAGGCGTGGGCCCGTAGCCAGCCAGGATCGAAGCGGCTGAGATGGCCGTCCTGCCAATCGACACGCAGGCAGCCTTCAGCATCAACGCTGACGTCCGAGGGTTTCAGGTTTTCGGCGACGTCGACGATTTCCAGCACTTGCTCGCGGGTTACGGTGTAGACGCACAGCGGGCACGGGCAGTTGTCCCGCAGCCACTGATGATGAAACGGGCTGACACGGTCATCGGCCCACTTCACTTGAATTCGGTCCGCCAGGGTGTGTACGGCGGTCAACGCGCTGATCAACGGGTAGGTACGGAAGTCGGCAAAAGCGGCGGCGGTGTTCAATGGCGATCTCCTTGTTATTTTTTAGGGGGTAACGCGATCACTCGGCCAATGTAGTCGGGGGCGGGAAGGTCGGTTTGCTCGGCGACGATGGCTTGCAGCTTGCTCAAGGTGTCTTCGCTGAACGGTGCGGAGCGCGGCCCGGCAAGGTCGACGTGCAACAGCATTTGCTCGTTGCCTGCCAGCTCCTTGTCGTCGCCCACCCGATGCAGGCTGTGATAGAGGTGCAGGCGTTTGCTGTCGTGGCCGATGATTTGGGTGTGCACTTCGACGTCGGTGTCGAGCTTCACTTCGTGCAGGTAATTGAGGTGCAGTTCGAGGGTGAACAACGAGTTGCCGCTGGCTTCGCGGTTGTTGCTGTCCATGCCCAGACGATCCATCAGCGCGTCGGTGGCGTAACTGAAAATCAGCAGGTAGAAGGCATCGCGCAGGTGGCCGTTGTAGTCGACCCAGTCGGGGATGATTTTGGTTTGGTAGGTGGTGAGGGTGGGCATGATGAGGGATCCAGAATGTGGGGTGACTGGGCTGCCGTCATCGCGAGCAGGCTCGCTCCCACATTGGTTCTGTGAACAACGCAGATCTAGTGTGGGAGCGAGCCTGCTCGCGATGGGGCCGGCCCTGTTGACTCATTACTCGCTGAAGGCCATCCCATGCTTCTCTTTGGTGGTCTTCACCGCTTCCAGCACCGCCAGCAAGCAATCATCACGATAGCGCTCCAGCGCGGAAATGCTGTGCGTGCCCAACTGATCGCTGGTGCCATCCACCACATCATCAATCAACTTGTCGGTCAGCTCCGGCGCCGGCAGATACGTCCACGGCAACTGCAACGCCGGCCCGAATTGCGCCATGAAGTGCCGCATGCCCGCATCGCCACCCGCCAAGGTGTACGTCAAGAATGTGCCCATGAACGACCAGCGCAGACCCGCGCCAAAGCGGATCGCATCATCGATTTCGCCGGTGGTCGCCACACCGTCGTTGACCAGGTGCAGCGCCTCACGCCACAGCGCTTCGAGCAAGCGGTCGGCGATAAAACCGGGTACTTCCTTGCGCACATGCAGCGGACGCATGCCCAAGGATTCATAGACTTTCATTGCCGCTTGAACCGCTTCCGGCGTGGTGTTTTTGCCGCCCACCACTTCCACCAGTGGCAGCAGGTAAACCGGGTTGAACGGGTGGCCGACGACGCAGCGTTCCGGGTGCGTCGAGCTCTCGTAGAACTCGCTCGGCAACAGGCCGGAAGTACTGGAACCGATCAAGGCATTGGGCTTGGCCGCCGCGCTGATTTTGGCGTGCAGTTCCAGTTTCAGGTCCAGACGCTCAGGGGCGCTTTCCTGAATGAAATCCGCATCGCGAACGCATTCTTCAATCGTGGCGACAAAGCGTAGCCGATCCTGCGATGCACCTGGCGCAAGGCCCTGTTTCTCCAAAGCGCCCCAGGCATTGGCGACGCGTTTGCGCAGCGCGGCTTCGGCACCGGGCGCCGGGTCCCAGGCCACCACGTCGAGGCCGTGGGCGAGGGCGCGGGACACCCAACCGCTGCCGATGACACCGCTGCCCAGGGCGGCGAAGGTTTTGATTTCAGTGATAAAGCTCATGGTTACTTCCTGAATTTGGCTCGGAAAAAACTGTGGGAGCGAGCCTGCTCGCGATGGCGTCGGTACATCCAATGCATCAATTGAGGCAGGTAAACCGCTATCGCGAGCAGGCTCACTCCCACAGGGGGAAAGTGTGTAAGGCTCAACCGCGCTTGGTCAGGCCCATTTTTGCCCGGCCTTCTGCCGGGGTCAGAACACGGGCGCCGAGGCGGCTGAGGATTTCGCTGGCGCGCTCGACCAGTTGGCCGTTGGTCGCCAGTACGCCCTTGTCCAGCCAGATGTTGTCTTCCAGGCCGACCCGCACGTTGCCGCCCAGCAGCACCGCTTGCGCCGCCATCGGCATCTGCATGCGACCGATGCCGAAACCGGCCCACACCGCATTGGCTGGCAAGTTGTCGACCATGGCTTTCATGGTGGTGGTATCAGCCGGCGCGCCCCATGGGATGCCCAGGCAGAGCTGGAACAGCGGGTCGTCGAGCAAGCCTTCCTTGATCAACTGCTTGGCGAACCACAGGTGACCGGTGTCGAAAATTTCCAGCTCGGCCTTCACGCCCAGCTCTTGAATGCGTTTGGCGCCAGCGCGTAGCTGGGCCGGGGTGGACACGTAAATGGTGTCGCCATCGCCGAAGTTCAGGGTGCCGCAATCGAGGGTGCAGATTTCCGGCAGCAGTGCTTCAACGTGAGCCAGACGGGTCAGCGGGCCGACCAGGTCGGTGTTCGGGCCGAACTCCATCGGGTTCTCGCCCGCGCCGATTTCCAGGTCGCCGCCCATGCCGGCGGTGAGGTTGACGATGATGTCGACGTCCGCCTCGCGGATGCGCTCCATCACTTCGCGATACAGCGCTACATCACGGCTGAATTTGCCGGTTTCGGGGTTACGAACGTGGCAGTGAACGACAGTGGCGCCGGCCTTGGCGGCTTCCACAGCGGCTGCAGCGATTTGTTTCGGGGTGACCGGCACGTGTGGGCTCTTGCTGGTCGTGTCGCCAGCACCGGTGAGTGCGCAGGTGATGATGACGTCGTGGTTCATGGGCGGTTCCTGTTCTTTATGGGAATGGCGGGCGTGATTAATCGATTCGCAGCCCTGTCGGGCTGCGAGTCGGTGGTTCAATCGGGTTTATTTGATGGTCAGTTTCAGGTTGTCAGCTGCCGGTTTGCCATCGAAGGTGGTCACGCCTTCGAGCCAGCGTTGCTTGTCTTGCGGGTGATCTTTCAGCCATTGCTTGGCCGATTCGAAGGCGTCCTTGTGATCCAGCAGCGGCTGCATCATCCGGCTCTCGTCTTCGGCGGTGTAGGTCAGGTTGCTCAGCAAGCGACCGATGTTCGGGCATTGCTCGGCGTATTTCGGCGCGGTGACGGTCCAGACCGTGGCCATGCCTTCATTCGGGCCCAGGGCGTCGTCGCTGCCGGTGAGGTAGGTCATCTTCACGTTGACGTTCATCGGGTGCGGCGCCCAGCCGAAGAACACCACGGCCTCTTTGCGTCGCACGGCGCGATCCACCGCCGCGAGCATGCCGGCCTCACTGGACTCGACCAACTGGAACTTGCCGAGGCCAAACTGGTTCTTGGCGATCATCGCCTTGATTTGGGTGTTGGCACCCGAACCTGGCTCGATGCCGTAGATCTTGCCGCCCAGTTCCTTTTCAAACTTGGCGATGTCGGCGAAGGTTTTCAGACCCTTGTCGGCGAGATACGTCGGTACGGCGAGAGTGGCGCGAGCGTCTTTCAGGCTTGGCGCCTCAAGCACCTTGACCTGATTGGCCGTGACGAACGGGGTGATGGTCTGGGTCATCAGCGGGTTCCAGTAACCCAGGAACAAGTCCAGGCGCTGGTCGCGGATCCCGGCGAAGATGATTTGCTGGGACGCGCTGGTTTGTTTGGTGTTGTAGCCGAGGCCATCGAGCAGGACTTGGGTCATGGCACTGGTGGCGATCACGTCGGTCCAGTTCACAACGCCCATGCGTACGTTCTGGCATGAAGCAGGTTCGGCCGCCATGACGCTGGCGCTCAAGAAAGCGGTACCGCTGAGTGCAAGAACACAGCTGCTGATCAGTCGTTTCATCTCAGGTTTCCTCGGCAGTTCGTTATTGTGGGTCCGGGCGTCTTCGTGCGCCGGTGATGCCCAAGTTACGCAGCTAAGGCCCTGTGAAAACGCACTGCGGCGACCAGCTCTTGCACTGCGGCGACCTGCGCTCTTGAATGCCGCGCGCAAGTGGCGTATCAACGTCCACACGCTTCCCGCCCTCTCGTTACCTGCCAGTCGAGTGCGCTCCATGTCCCAGGATTTCTACTTCTTGTTGATGCCGGGCTTCTCGGCAATTGGATTTATCTCGGCCATCGAGCCGCTGCGGGTCGCCAATCGCTTTCGTGGCGAGCTCTATCGCTGGCATGTGCTCAGCGCGGACGGCGGGGCGGTACTGGCCAGCAATGGCATGTCGGTCAACGCCGATGCGGCGCTGGAGCCGCTGAAGAAAGGCGCTACCTTGCTGGTGGTCGCCGGATTCGAACCGCTGAAGTTCACCACTCCGGCCCTGGAGCACTGGTTACGCCGCCTGGATAACGAAGGCGTGACCCTCGGCGCCATCGACACCGGCAGTTTCATCCTCGCCGAAGCCGGGCTGCTCGACGGCCATCGCCTGACCCTGCACTGGGAAGCCATCGACGCCTTCAAGGAGTCCTATCCGCAGCTGAGCGTCACCCAGGAGCTATTCGAGATCGACCGCCGGCGCATTACCTCCGCCGGCGGTACCGCTTCCATCGACCTGATGCTCGACCTTATCGCCCAGGCCCACGGCCCGGAACTGGCGATCCAGGTCAGCGAACAATTCGTACTCGGCCGTATCCGCCCGCGCAAAGACCACCAGCGCATGGAAGTCGCCACGCGTTATGGCATCAGCAACAAGAAACTGGTGCAGGTGATTGGGGAGATGGAGCAGCACAGCGAACCGCCGCTGAGCACGCTGGAATTGGCCGAATCGATCAAGGTGACGCGACGGCAACTGGAGCGATTGTTTCGGTTGCACCTCAATGACACACCGAGCAACTTCTACCTGCGCTTGCGGCTGGAAAAGGCCCGGCAGTTGCTGCGCCAGACCGATATGAGCGTGCTGGAAGTGAGTATCGCGTGCGGGTTTGAATCACCGTCGTATTTCACCCGCAGCTATCGGGCGAAGTTTGAGCGATGTCCGCGAGAGGATCGGCGACGGTTGGGGGATGGCCGGGAACTGGTCTGAACTTAAGTTTTGACAACACCCGAGAACCCTGTGGGAGTGAGCCTGCTCGCGATGGCGGTCTGTCATTCAAGTTGATGTCGACTGATCCACCGCTATCGTCGGAACGCCGCCCGGAGCAGGCTCGCCCCCACAGTTTTGATCTGCTGTGGGTGTTACTTCTTCATCAACGCCGAGCAGGCCGCTTTAAACGCTTCATGCTGATACTTGTTCAGCGTGGCCGGCAGTTCGAAATCGAATTTCTTGTTCTGCGCATTAATCGTTTGTGGCGACAGCAACGTGACCTCGCAATTTTCCAGCAACTGGAAAACACCCTCGATCTTGAACGTGGTCGGCCCACCGGCAAACTCACCCTTCTTGCTGCGTTTCTTGATCGCAATCCGATCGATAGAGTTCTCGCGCACAAACGACGCCACCTGAGCGGCAAAGACTTTGACGTTCGCGGCTTCGTCGTCATCGTCTAGGGCGATTTTCTTGGTGTTCAGCGGGATGTGGCTCAGGACCTGATCGTGGAGGGAGGCCACGGCAATGATTGCTTCGCTGCCTTTGATTTCGATGCCGCAGATTTTCATTTGAATCCCTTTACTGGCTGAAGATGTTCAGCTTACAGGTCTGGTTGGCTGGAGTTTGTGCTTACTCCTGCCCAATCGACTCCAAAAACTCCGACCGCTCGTCACTCATCCGCGCCACGCAATCATTCTGCGCAATCGTGAACGCCTTGCTACCGGCTGTCGCCGGGAACGCTTCAACCGCGCAATCCGCATCCCGAGTCTTCAGCCACTGCTGTTGAGCAACCTTGAGCTTGGCGGTGATGTCGGTCAGTTGCGCCGGGCTCTTGCCGTAGAGCGTCTGCATGCGCTCGTTCAGGCTTTTGTAGTTTTCGCTCAGCAGGTCTTCCGCGGTGGTTCTGCTGTAGACCGAGCATTCCAGGGTTTGAACCTCGTTTTCGACTTTGTCGCAGGGGTTATCGTCGGCTTCTTCAGCCGCGTGTACGCCGGTCGCTATCAGTGCCAAAGCCAGGAAGATCGATTTCATTGCGCCGCCGCCCGTTTTTCCAGTAAAGCATCCAGTAATGGCGCGAATTCTGGCCCATGCGCAGGCCCTTGAACAGGTGCCCCATGACGTCCGGCGACGACCCTTTGTCGCGGATTGACGCTTTCGGCAAACCCCCTGTCGTTTTTGCACCCGGCTGCCCCCTCCCTCAGGCATATGCTGGCCCCAAAGCGCCGGCACACGATTCGGCGCATGAATCGCTAATAGGGGACAGCCTGATGAGCCCAGCCGAATTGCACGCCGACAGCATCGTTATCGACGGTCTGATTATTGCCAAGTGGAACCGTGAGCTGTTCGAAGACATGCGCAAGGGCGGTCTGACCGCGGCCAACTGCACCGTGTCGGTGTGGGAGGGCTTCCAGGCCACCGTCAACAATATCGCCGCCAGCCAGAAGCTGATCCGCGAAAACAGCGACCTGGTGATTCCAGTGCGCACCACCGCCGATATCCGCAAGGCTAAAGAGCAAGGCAAGACCGGCATCCTGTTCGGCTTCCAGAATGCTCACGCCTTTGAAGACCAGATCGGTTATGTAGAGGTGTTCAAGCAGCTGGGCGTCGGTATCGTGCAGATGTGCTACAACACCCAGAACCTGGTTGGCACCGGTTGCTACGAGCGCGATGGCGGCCTGTCGGGTTTCGGTCGTGAAATCGTCGCCGAGATGAACCGCGTAGGCGTCATGTGCGACCTGTCCCACGTCGGCTCGAAGACCTCCGAAGAAGTCATCCTCGAATCGAAGAAGCCGGTCTGCTACTCCCATTGCCTGCCGTCGGGCCTGAAAGTCCACCCGCGCAACAAGTCCGATGAAGAACTGAAGTTCATCGCCGATCACGGCGGTTTCGTCGGCGTGACCATGTTTGCGCCATTCCTGGCCAAGGGCATCGATTCGACCATCGACGATTACGCCGAAGCCATCGAATACACCATGAACATCGTCGGTGAAGACGCCATCGGTATCGGCACCGACTTCACCCAGGGCCATGGCCAGGACTTCTTCGAATACCTGACCCATGACAAGGGCTACGCCCGCCGCCTGACCAGCTTCGGCAAGATCATCAACCCGCTGGGCATCCGCACCGTCGGCGAATTCCCGAACCTGACCGAAACCCTGCTCAAGCGCGGCCATTCCGAGCGCGTGGTGCGCAAGATCATGGGCGAGAACTGGGTCAACGTCTTGAAGGACGTCTGGGGCGAGTAAGCCACAGCACCTCTGAATCCTTTCCCCCGGCCGTCCGCGCCGGGGGCAACACCAAAATTTTCTGGAGTTAAGTTTCCATGGCCAAGATCGCCCCGCAATTGCCAATCGAAGTCGACAGCGAAACCGGTGTCTGGACCTCCGACGCCCTGCCAATGCTGTACGTACCGCGTCACTTCTTCGTCAACAACCACATGGGCATCGAGGAAGTGCTGGGCGCCGACGCCTACGCCGAAATCCTCTACAAGGCCGGCTACAAGTCCGCCTGGCACTGGTGTGAAAAAGAAGCTGAATGCCACGGCCTGGAAGGCGTTGCGGTGTTCGAACACTACATGAAGCGCCTGTCGCAGCGCGGCTGGGGCCTGTTCAAGATCCAGGACATCGACCTCGACAAAGGCACTGCCAGCGTCAAGCTCGAACACTCGGCGTTCGTCTACGTGTACGGCAAGGTCGGGCGCAAGGTCGACTACATGTTCACCGGTTGGTTTGCCGGTGCCATGGATCAGATTCTGCAAGCCCGCGGCAGCAAGATCCGCACCGTTGCCGAACAGGTTTACGGTGGCTCCGAAGAAGGCCACGACGACGGCCTGTTCACCGTCAAGCCGTTGTAAGTCGAGGAACCCGCCATGGCTTTCGAAGCAATGTTCCAGCCGATCCAGATCGGCAAACTGACCATCCGCAACCGCGTGCTCAGCACCGCGCACGCCGAGGTTTATGCCACCGACGGCGGCATGACCACCGACCGGTACGTCAAGTATTACGAAGAGAAAGCCAAGGGCGGGATCGGCCTGGCGATTTGTGGTGGTTCCTCCAGTGTGGCCATCGACAGCCCGCAAGGCTGGTGGAAGTCGGTCAACCTGGCCGACGACCGGATCATTCCACACTTTCAGAACCTGGCCGATGCCATGCACAAGCATGGCGCCAAGATCATGATCCAGATTACCCACATGGGGCGTCGTTCCCGCTGGGACGGTGAGCATTGGCCAACCCTGCTGTCGCCGTCGGGCATCCGTGAGCCGGTGCACCGTGCGACCTGCAAAACCATCGAGCCGGAAGAAATCTGGCGGGTGATCGGCAACTACGCCAGCGCCGCGGCGCGGGCGAAGGCCGGTGGCCTGGACGGCGTCGAGCTGTCCGCCGTGCACCAGCACATGATCGACCAGTTCTGGAGCCCACGCGTCAACAAACGTACCGACGAATGGGGCGGCAGCTTCGAAAACCGCATGCGTTTCGGCCTGGAAGTGATCAAGGCTGTGCGCAAGGAAGTCGGCCCGGATTTCTGCGTCGGCATCCGTCTGTGCGGTGACGAGTTCCACCCGGACGGCTTGTCCCACGAGGACATGAAGCAGATCGCCAAGTACTACGACGACACCGGCATGATCGACTTCATCGGCGTGGTGGGTTCGGGTTGCGACACCCACAACACCCTGGCCAACGTTATCCCGAACATGAGTTATCCACCGGAGCCGTTCCTGCACTTGGCGGCCGGTATCAAGGAAGTGGTGAAGGCCCCGGTGCTGCACGCGCAGAACATCAAGGACCCGAACCAGGCGACCCGTATTCTGGAAGGCGGCTACGTGGACATGGTCGGCATGACCCGCGCCCATATCGCCGACCCGCACCTGATTGCCAAGATCAAAATGGGTCAGGTCGACCAGATCAAACAATGCGTCGGCGCCAACTACTGCATCGACCGTCAGTACCAGGGCCTGGACGTGTTGTGCATCCAGAACGCCGCGACCTCCCGTGAATACATGGGCGTACCGCACATCATCGAGAAATCGACCGGTGTGAAGCGCAAAGTCGTGGTGGTCGGTGCCGGTCCTGCCGGGATGGAAGCGGCGCGTGTGTCGGCCGAACGTGGCCACGACGTGACCCTGTTCGAGAAGAAAGAATTCATCGGCGGCCAGATCACTACCGCTTCGAAAGCTCCGCAGCGCGACCAGATCGCCGGTATCACCCGCTGGTTCCAGCTGGAATTGGCGCGTTTGAAAGTCGACCTGCGCCTGGGTGTGGCCGCCGATGCGGCAACCATTCTCGACCTGCGTCCGGACGTGGTGGTACTCGCCGTCGGCGGCCATCCATTCCTGGAGCAGAACGAGCACTGGGGCGCGGCTGAAGGCTTGGTGGTCAGCAGCTGGGACATCCTCGATGGCAAGGTTGCACCGGGCAAGAACGTGCTGGTCTACGACACCATCTGCGAGTTCACCGGGATGTCGACCGCCGACTTCCTCGCCGACAAAGGCAGCCAGGTCGAGATCGTCACCGACGACATCAAACCGGGCGTGGCCATCGGCGGCACCTCGTTCCCGACGTACTACCGCAGCATGTACCCCAAAGAAGTGATCATGACCGGGGACATGATGCTGGAGAAGGTCTACCGCGAAGGCGACAAGCTGGTGGCGGTGCTGGAAAACGAATACACCGGCGCCAAAGAGGAGCGGGTGGTGGACCAGGTCGTCGTCGAAAACGGCGTGCGTCCGGACGAAGAGATCTACTACGCCTTGAAGGAAGGCTCGCGCAACAAAGGCCAGATGGACATCGAAGCCCTGTTCGCGATCAAGCCACAACCTTCGCTGAGCCAGGCGGGCGACGGCTACTTGCTGTTCCGCATCGGCGACTGCGTGGCGCAGCGCAACACCCACGCGGCGATCTATGACGCGCTGCGGTTGTGCAAGGATTTCTAAGGGATAACCACTATCACTGTGGCGAGGGGGCTTGCCCCCGTTCGGCTGCGAAGCAGTCGTAAACCGGCCAATGCATTTTTACTGATAGACCGCATTGGCTGACTTTAGGGCCGCTTCGCAGCCCAACGGGGGCAAGCCCCCTCGCCACAGGTAGGTGCCAAGCCTTCACCGGCACGCACATGAACCCGTGCAAGACCCCGAGGTCTTTGGGAGCTCCACCATGTTGAACACCCTTCTTCCAATCCTGTTGTTCGCAGCCCTGGGCCTTGCCGTCCTCGGCGCGTTGCGGCGGGTGGCTATGTGGCGCCGAGGCCGGGCTTCGAAAGTCGACCTGATCGGCGGCCTGTTCGCCATGCCCAAGCGCTATATGGTCGATTTGCACCATGTCGTAGCGCGGGACAAATACATCGCCAACACTCACGTCGCCACGGCTGGCGGTGCGGTGGCGTCCATTGTGCTGGCGATCCTGGTTCACGGTTTCGGCCTGCACAATCGCATTCTCGGTATTGCCCTGCTAATTGCCTCGGCGGTGATGTTCGTCGGTGCGATTTTCATGTTCCTGCGTCGTCGCAACCCACCGGCTCGCCTTTCCAAAGGGCCATGGATGCGTCTGCCGAAAAGCCTGTTGGCGTTCTCTGCGAGCTTCTTCCTGTTGACCCTGCCGGTCGCCGGCATCCTCCCGGAAAACTTCGGTGGTTGGGTGGTCGCTGCGATCCTCGGCGTCGGTGTGCTGTGGGGCGTTAGCGAACTGTTCTTCGGCATGACCTGGGGCGGGCCGATGAAGCACGCCTTTGCCGGTGCCTTGCACCTGGCCTGGCACCGTCGCGCCGAACGCTTTGGTGGCGGCCGCTCCACCGGTTTGAAACCGCTGGACCTGAGCGACCCAACCGCGCCACTGGGTGTGGAAAAACCCAAGGATTTCACCTGGAACCAACTGCTCGGCTTCGACGCCTGCGTGCAGTGCGGTAAGTGCGAAGCCGCGTGCCCGGCGTTCGCCGCCGGCCAGCCGCTGAACCCGAAAAAGCTGATTCAGGACATGGTCGTTGGCCTGGCCGGTGGCACCGATGCCAAGTTCGCCGGCAGCCCTTATCCAGGCAAGGCGATCGGCGAGCACGCCGGTAACCCGCATCAACCGATCGTCAACGGCCTGGTGGACGCTGAAACCTTGTGGTCCTGCACCACTTGCCGCGCCTGCGTCGAGGAATGCCCGATGATGATCGAGCACGTCGACGCCATCGTCGACATGCGCCGTCACCTGACCCTGGAAAAAGGCGCGACCCCGAACAAGGGCGCCGAAGTCCTCGAAAACCTGATCGCCACCGATAACCCTGGCGGCTTCGCCCCGGGTGGGCGGATGAACTGGGCGGCGGACTTGAACCTCAATCTGATGAGCGAGAAGAAGTCGGTCGACGTGCTGTTCTGGGTCGGCGACGGTGCCTTCGACATGCGCAACCAGCGCACCCTGCGCGCCTTCGTCAAAGTGCTGAAAGCGGCCAAGGTCGACTTCGCGGTACTGGGTCTCGAAGAGCGCGACAGCGGTGACGTGGCCCGACGTCTGGGCGACGAAGCGACCTTCCAGCTGTTGGCCAAACGCAACATCCAGACCCTGGCCAAATACAACTTCAACCGCATCGTCACCTGCGACCCGCACAGCTTCCACGTGCTGAAAAACGAGTACGGCGCCTTCGACGGCAACTACCTCGTGCAGCACCACAGCACCTACATGGCGGAAATCATCGGCGCTGGCGCCCTGAACCTTGGTCAGCACAAAGGCAGCAGCGTGACCTATCACGACCCGTGCTACCTCGGCCGCTACAACGGCGAATACGAGGCGCCGCGTGAAGTGCTGCGCGCCCTGGGGATCGAGATCAAGGAAATGCAACGCTCCGGTTTCCGCTCGCGCTGCTGCGGCGGTGGTGGCGGTGCGCCGATCACCGACATCCCGGGCAAGCAACGGATCCCCGACATGCGCATGGAAGACATCCGCGAAACCGGCGCCGAACTGGTGGCCGTGGGTTGTCCACAGTGCACCGCGATGCTCGAAGGCGTGGTCGAACCTCGGCCGCTGATCAAGGACATCGCCGAACTGGTGGCGGACGCGTTGCTCGAAGACGCGTCCCCGAGCAAGCCGACCAAACCGGCCCAACGTGAACCTGCGGAGGCCCACTGATGAGCGACATTATCCGCCGCGACCCACGCGCCGAATGGATCGCCCGTAACCGTCTGCACCCGCTGCACGCGGCCATGCAACCGGCGCAACACAGCTGGATGGGGCCTAACGGCGTCATCCGCAAGAATCCCCATGGCATCGGTTTTATCGGTCCCAACGGGATCAAGCGAATCGACCGCAGCGGCGCTCAACAGGGTGGGGCGACTAAACGCTCGGCCGCGGTTGAAGTGCAATTGCCGCTGCATCAAGTGCCGCAACCGGCGTTCTACATCAACGTGGTGCCGGACATGGTCGGCGGCCGCTTGAGCAGCCACGACCGCGACTTGCTCGGCCTGGCTCATCAGTTGGCCGGCAAGGACGGCGCGGTATTGGCCGTGGTCTTTGGCGAACATAAAGAAAACGCTTTCGCCACTGCTGGCGTCGATCGCTTGCTGGTGCTCGATGGCGAAGAATTCAGCGGTTATGCACCGGAACAACGGGTCCAGGGGCTACGGGCTGTGGATAACCAGTTCAACCCGCGTCACTGGTTGCTGCCGGACAGTCGCAGCGGTGGTGGTGAATTGGGTCGACGCTTTGCCGCCGCGCTGGGCGAACGCCCGGCCACCCGGGTCTGGCAGGTCAAGGATCAGGAATGCATCGGCCGCGCCGGTGCCGGTTTGCAAGACCTTGCGCGCCCGGTGGCACGCTTGATTCTGGCTGCCGTCGAATGCGCCGAACCGGTCAGCGAAACCCGTCACGAAGCCTTGCCGGTGGAGTTATCCACAGCCGTGGCGCGCAGCTTGTCGCGCATCGAGGATTTGGGCGCGGTGGCGGTGGACCCGGCGGCGATTCCGATGGCCGAAGCCGAGTTCATCTTCTCCGGCGGCAACGGGGTCAAGGACTGGGGACTTTTCCACAGGACCGCCGAAGCACTGGGTGCTACCGAAGGCGCGTCCCGCGTGGCGGTGGACGATGGCTTCATGGCGCGCGACCGTCAGGTCGGCGCGTCCGGCACCTGGGTCACCGCGCGGGTTTACGTGGCGGTGGGGATTTCCGGGGCGATCCAGCACCTGCAAGGCATCGGTGCCTGCGACAAGGTGGTGGCGATCAACCTCGACCCTGGCTGCGACATGATCAAACGGGCCGACTTGTCGGTGATCGGCGAGAGCGCCGAGATTCTTCAAGCCTTGATCGATGCGGTAGCGGCTTACCGCAACGAAGCCAAGCGCGATGCGGCTTAAGGGAAGGAAAGGGTTATGAGCACGAAAATCATCAGCCTGGTGTCCATCGGCGCCCACCCGACCTCCGGCCGGCCACGTCGCGCGGAGCAGGATGCGCGGGCGGTGGAGCTGGGCCTGCAATTGGCTGGGGATAACCTGCAAGTGCTGCATGCCGGTGACGTCGCGGAACCCGCATTGCGTGCCTATTTGGGCATGGGCCTGGAACAGCTGCATGTGCTGGAGCAACCGGAAGGCGCCGATGCGCTGCCGGCATTGACTACGTATTTGCGTGATGCCGGGGCGCAGGTCGTGCTGACCGGCAGCCAGGCGGAAACCGGTGAAGGCTCGGGCATGTTGCCGTTCCTGCTGGCGGAAAGCCTGGGCTGGCCATTGGTAGTCGGGCTGGCTCAAGTTGAATCCATCGACGGCAATTCAGCGCTGGTGCTGCAAGCCTTGCCGCGCGGTCAGCGCCGTCGGTTGAAAGTGCGGCTGCCGTTCCTTGCAACTGTGGATAACGCTGCGCCGAAACCTCGGCAGAGCGCCTACGGCCCGGCTCGACGCGGGGTGTTGCAGGCGGATGAGGTCGAAGTGATCGACGACGCACTGCTGGCGGTCGCCACGCTGCAACCGGCCAAGCCACGGCCTAAACGCTTGAAGGTGATCAAGGCCAAGAGCGGCGCGGACCGGATGAAAGCCGCGACGGCCAAGGCCAGCGGTGGCGGCGGGCAGGTGCTTAAAGGCGTGACTGCGCAAGCAGGTGCCGAGGCGATCCTCAAGTTGCTGATCGAAGAAGGCGTAGTCCGCTAACGGACATCCAGTGAAGATCTAATGTGGGAGCGAGCCTGCTCGCGAAAGGGGTGGGTCAGTCAACATTTCCAGCAACTGACCCACCCCTTTCGCGAGCAGGCTCGCTCCCACAGGGGGCTCGTGTCACCGACATTTATGGGGAAATAATGACCGTTGAATTTCGTTCGGCCCTGCGCGCGGATGCGCGGGAGATTGCTCGCTTGTTTCAGATTTCTTCAGAGGGCGCTGCAGATTACATCTGGAGCCAACTGGCACAACCCGGTCAGGATTTGCTGGATGTCGGGGCCAGTCGCTACGCCCGTGAAGACGTCGATTTCTCTTACCAAAACTGCGTGATTGCGCAGGCCGAGGGTGAAGTCATCGGCATGATGCACAGCTACGTGATGCGTCACGACCCACTGGCGCCTCCAGTGACCGACCCAGTCCTGGCGCCGTACGCCAAAATGGAAATCCCCGACACCCTCTACATCTCCAGCCTGGCGCTGCATGAAGGCTGGCGAAACCAGGGCCTGGGCAAGCAATTCCTCGCCTACGCTTACGACCGTGCCAACCAGCTAGGGCTCAATGGCTTGAGCCTGATCGACTACGCGGTGAACACCGGCGCCCGCCGGTTTTACGAGCGACATGGCTTTCGTATCGTCGATACCTGCCAGATCACGCCCCATCCGATGATTCGGGTCACGGGTGAGGCCTATCTGATGTATCGGCCCTGATGAGCTACATTTTTCTATGAGCTGGCTTTCCATGAGCAGGGCGGGGTGGCAGCAGCGCTAATTCCTCACACTCGTTTTCAAGAATGGGTTGAACATGGGAGCGGTCAGTCGACGTGAGACCTGTCTGATCTGTGGCGTGATGCTTGTTGTGTTTTTTCTGGTGGTAACCACGCGTTCGATAGCGGATACCAGAAAGGAAGATCCGGATTTTTACAAATGGCTGGAGTCTGAACAGGGGCAAAAAGCCTCCCTGGCGCAGATGAAACAGCAATGCGACAAGGTGCTGGATACTGAAAAGAACCTGAATTGTTCAGTGTCCGTTTTCTCCCGAATGTTCGAGGCCAAAACCGCAAACCTGATCCCCGAGTACTATCTGGCGATCAAGCGTCGTCATGCTCAGGCAATCGCGAATGACCCTGAGCTCAACGCGATGTTCTCCATGTTCGGCAGCGAATCCCTCGCGACCCTGCGCAGGCTCGGCGATTTTTCGGTGACAAGAACCAAGCGACACGAGGTACTGGCGATTCATCCTTATGCCAGCGACAGTCACGTCACTGACGAGGTGCTGCCCTACCTCGATGTCAAAGCGGCCAATGGTGTCTCGTCGCGCTTCATTCTGGACACCGGCGCACCGCAAACCCGGGTCAACCGCGACACCGCGAAGCTGATGGGCATCAGGTTGTTAACCGACTCTCACTATGGCTACAGCACGTTTTATGGCGAACGTGACCTGTCTGCCCAACTCGGGATCTTTGAGTCTTTAAAGATAGGTACAAGCGAGTTCAGAAACGTCCTGGTGTTTGTCAGCGACCGGGAAAACTTACTGGGGCTTGATCTGATCGGTAAGTTGGGGCGTTTGAAGGTCACCAAAAAGACACTGGAGATTAACGCCGAACCTCCCACGCGATGCGATTCGCCAATTAGCTACGCGCGCATGGACATTAATCAACGACTGACCATTGCCGCACGCCTGGATCGTCGGGCCACGCCGGTGATTATCGACACGGGCAATGTTGATTACCTGACGTCGTCCTCGCCGGGCAACTCATCCGTTCATGTCACCGATGAACCTCGTTCCCAAACCTTCAAGGGTGAATTGAGCCTGGCGGGCCATATCCAATCGATCACCTACAACTACTACCCGGACTTTACGATTCCTGCGTCGTTATTGCGGGGTCAGTACGTGCCTTCGCTTTTGCTTGGGTGGGGGGCATTCAATGATTATGAGTTGAATCTGGATATCGACTCGGGATGGTCGTGTTTCAACAGGACCTGAATCGTGGTTACCCACAATCCCTGTTAGTGCTTCTGTGGATAACGTGTTCGCCCATCGCTACACCCCATACAAACCAGGCCCTGCAACCCTTCGTACAAAAAACAACCAGCCTAACTTGCGGTTTTTTCAGGCTTTTTTCAGAGGATAACTTTGTACGCACGCCAATACTTGCCCCCAATCTCTGTTAGCGCATCTGTGGATAAGATGTTTGCTGTCCTCTACAGGCCATATAAAACGGGCCTGTCAGGCGGCTGATCAAAAAGCGATCAAATCATCGTTTTAAGCCGGTAAACCTCGCGCAAACCCCGATTTATCGCGGCTTCCAGCGGTTTTCCACAGATCCGCCCAAGTTGCCCCCAAAGTCTGTTGGCGCTTCTGTGGATAAGGTGTTCGCCATCCTCTGCAAGCCACGTATAACGTGCCTTTCAAGCTTTAGATCAAAAAACAACCAATCGTTGTTCAAAACCCTGCTTCTGGATAAGTCACGGATTTTCTTCAGTTTCTGTGGAGAAAGTTTCCACGAAATCCACACTTGTCCCCAATAGCTGTGGGTTGAGGTGTGGATAACTTGTTCGTGGAAGGCTGAGAGGTGCGGAGGGTATAGCGCTGAACGGAATAGGTCATATTTCGTACAGTTCTAGAGTGAGGGATATATCAGTGAAAGGTATTTAGTTGAGGAGGGCGCCATCGCGAGCAGGCTCACTCCCACATTGGATCTGTGTCGTTCACAAATCCCCTGTAGGAGTGAGCCTGCTCGCGATGCTTTTGATCTCGATTAGCCGCTAACCGGAACGCCTTTGAGGTAAGGCGCAGGCTCGGCCCCGAGGTTGTTCAGCAAACGCTCGCTGTACCAATCCACAAAGTTCACCACGCCAAACTCATAGGTCTTGGAGTAAGGGCCTGGCTGGTAAGCCGTGGAGTTGATCCCGCGCTGGTTCTCTTCGGCCAGGCGACGGTCCTGGTCGTTGGTCGCATCCCAGACCTGGCGCATGCGCTCCACGTCGTAGTCCACGCCTTCGACCGCGTCCTTGTGGACGATCCACTTGGTGGTGACCATGGTTTCCTGCGCGCTGATCGGCCACACGGTGAACACGATGATGTGGTCGCCCATGCAGTGGTTCCAGGAGTGCGGCAGGTGCAGGATACGCATCGAGCCCAGGTCCGGGTTTTTGATCCGGCCCATGAGTTTGGCGCAGCCTTGTTTGCCGTCCAGGGTCATCGACACGGTGCCCTTGAGCAGCGGCATGCGCACGATGCGGTTACGCAGGCCGAAGCTGGCGTGGGCGTAAGGGATCTTCTCGGCTTCCCAGGCAGCGGCGGAGGCCGCGACATGGTCCTTGAAGGCCTGGTCGGCACGCGGGTCGGTGACGTCGTCCCATTCCAGCAGGGTTTTCAGCAGTTCCGGGTGCGACGCGTTGCAGTGGTAGCACTCGCGGTTGTTTTCCAGCACCAGTTTCCAGTTGGCCTTTTCCATCAAGGTGGTGGTAATCGCCACCTTGGTGTTCTCCATGTCGTACGGTTCCATGTAATGGTTCAGCGTCGACAGGAAGTCATCAATGGCTGGCGGGTTCTCCGACAGGCTGATGAAGATGTAGCCGCCAGCGGTTTTCACGTTTACCGGTTTGAGGCCGTACTGCTTCATGTCGAAGTCGGCGCCCATTTCGGTACCGGCGAACAGCAGGCGGCCGTCCAGCTCGTAGGTCCACTGGTGGTAGTGGCAGACCAGTTTGGCGACCTTGCCTTTTTCACTGGTGCACAGCCGTGAACCGCGGTGACGGCAAACGTTGTGGAACGCATGGACTATGCCGTCTGCGCCGCGAATCACGATGATCGGGTTCTTGCCGACTTGCAGGGTCAGGTAGTTGCCCTTGGTCGGGATTTCGCAGGTCATGCCGGCGATCAACCACTCTTTCTGAAAGATTTCCTGCATGTCGATATCAAACAGCCGCTCGTCAGAGTAAAACGGCTGCGGCAGCGAGAAAGTGCGCTCGCGCTCTTGCAGCATCTGTGCGGTGGCCTTGCGTGCGGGTTCCAGCGGATCGCCCAGGCTCAGGGTAGTGGTGACGTCCATCATTTAATCCTCAAGGCCATTCTGTGTGGCCGGCGAAAGTGGCTATGTAGCCGGTGTAGCGGGGTTGGGCGGGCAGGTCCGGCGCATGAAGTCCTGATCCTGCGTTGCCGCTCCTCCCCATAGCTAGCTATGAGTCGTCGCGGCGCCTTGGCTCAGAACTTCACGCATCCGAACCTGCTCCACCCAACCCCGCTACACCGGCCACCGGTTTGCTACGCAAGGTGTAAAGGTTGTGTCTTGGTATGGAGCGAGTGTGGGGCCGGCGCTAGCCAGAACCTTATCCATGGGCGACATGGCCCAATCTGTTCCCGACGCGCAACCCCCGGTAGATGTGGGCTGGTCGCGATAAGTATGTGAATGTCGCAGATAGGTAAATGGGTGGTTCGCACGTTACGCAGAATCGCCAACATAAGGCCGACCATCGGCGGTGGAGAACAGCATGTCCAACAGCTTCCTGAATCCGGTAACCACCCAGACCTGGGCCAATGGTCGACACATCGTCCGTTGCGTCAAAGTCATCCAGGAAACCTGGGATGTGCGCACCTTCTGCTTTATGGCTGATCAGCCAATCCTGTTCTTCTTTAAACCGGGGCAGTTTGTCACCCTGGAGCTGGAAATCGAAGGGGTGCCGATCATGCGCTCCTACACCATTTCCAGCTCGCCGTCGGTGCCGTACAGCTTTTCGGTGACCATCAAGCGTGTGCCGGGCGGCAAAGTGTCGAACTGGCTGCACGACACCCTGCACGAAGGCCAGGAGCTGGCGGTGCACGGGCCGGTCGGGTTGTTCAATGCCATGGACTTCCCCGCGCCGAAGGTGCTGTACCTCAGCGGTGGCGTCGGTATCACACCGGTCATGTCGATGGCGCGCTGGTTCTACGACACCAACGGCAACGTCGACATGGTGTTTATCCACAGCGCCCGTTCGCCCAAAGACATCATTTACCACCGCGAGCTGGAACATATGGCGTCGCGGATCGATAACTTCAGCCTGCACCTGATCTGCGAGAAGCATGGTCTGGGCGAGCCGTGGGCCGGTTATCGCGGGTACCTGAACCACAAGATGCTCGAGCTGATGGCGCCGGACTTCATGGAGCGCGAAGTCTTCTGCTGCGGCCCGACGCCGTATATGAATGCGGTCAAGCGCATGCTCGAAGCGGTCGGCTTTGACATGGCGCGTTATCACGAGGAATCCTTCGGCGCTACGCCAGCGGAAGCCCGTGCCGATGCGGTGGAGCAAGCCGAAATCGCCGCGGATGCACCGGACATCGACATCGCAGACCTGCACCAGGTGGAATTCACCGCGTCCGGCAAGAGCATTCGTGTTGCACCGGGTGAAACCGTGCATGCGGCGGCTGCCAAGCTTGGTTTGTTGATTCCGAAGGCTTGCGGGATGGGGATCTGCGGGACGTGCAAGGTGATGAAGCTGGGTGGCGAGGTCGAAATGGACCACAACGGCGGGATCACCGAGGAAGACGAAGCGGAAGGGTTCATCCTTTCGTGCTGCAGCGTGCCGAAGGGCGACGTGCGCATCGAGTTCTGAACCTGTGGGAGCGGGCTTGCTCGCGAAGACGGCGGCACAGTCAACATTGATGTCGCCTGACACACCGCTTTCGCGAGCAAGCCCGCTCCCACAAGGGTTTCTATTTCAGTCCACAAACAGGTCTGGCATCAGCTTGTCGTTGGTGCCGGGCTCAAAGCGGTAGTGATCGAATTCGGTCACGCCATGCTCCCGCAAAATCTCCTCATCAATCAGCAACCGACCGGTGATGCGGCGACCACTGCTGCTCAGAATCGCGTAAGCAGCGTCCGCCATAATCGCCGGCGTGCGCGCATGCTTGAACGACTCGCGTGACCCGAGCTGAAATTCGATGGCAGCGGTGGCAATCATCGTCTGCGGCCACAGGGAATTGACGCTGATTCCGTAACTGGAAAATTCCTCACTCATGCCCAGGGTCAGCATGCTCATGCCGTACTTGGTCACCGTGTAGGGGCTGTACTGGGCAAACCATTTCGTCGCCAGGTTCAACGGTGGCGACAGGTTAAGAATGTGACCATTGGTTTTTTTCAGATAGGGCAGGGCAGCCTGACTGCACAGGAGCACGGCGCGGGTGTTGATCTGGTGCATCAGGTCGAAGCGCTTGAGTTCGATGTGTTGAACCCCGGTCAGCTTGATCGCCCCGGCATTGTTGATCAGCGCATCAATGCCGCCGAAATGCTCGTTGGCCTTGGCCAGTGCCTCACGCACCGCGACTTCATCACGCACATCCACCTGCAAGGCCAACGCTTGACCACCGGCAGCTTCAACTTCCTTGGCCACGCTGAAAATCGTGCCAGGCAACTTGGGGTGCGGCTCGGCGCTTTTCGCGGCAATCACAATGTTGGCGCCGTCGTGCGCAGCCCGCAGCGCGATCTCACGACCAATCCCGCGGCTGGCGCCGGTAATGAACAGAGTTTTGCCTTTCAATGACATGCGTGCGCTCCTGATTATTGTTATCTGACCGGATTAATGTAGACCAAGGCGCGCGCCACAATGATCGTTCCCACGCTCCGCGTGGGAATGCCTCTCGGGACGCTCCGCGTTCCTGCCTCACCGCTGATGCAATGTCGAACACCGTTGTGAAGCAGAGCGTCACGGCTGCATTCCCACGCGGAGCGTGGGGACGATCAGGTGGGGGCGGTACGCCTCAATACCAGCGCTGAATCTCGATCAACCCCTCCATCCCCGCATAATTCCTCGCGCTGGAGTAACGCCAGTGCTCCGGAAAATCCACATACCCACGCTTCACCGGGTTGTAATGAATGTAATCCAGCTTCTGGCGCATCACCGTTTCGCTGTACACCATTTCCGCGTGCGAACCTTCCTGCCACAGCTGATACACCCGGTCCTGCTTGTGCGCACGTTTGCTGAAGCGCAGGCGCTGCAACGCGCGGCCGGCGCCTTTGCTTTGCAGGTCGTCGATGATTTGTCGGGCGGTGAAGGATTTGAATTGGCTGAGGCATTTGTTGAGGTCTGGAGCTTCTGCGACAAAGTGCAGATGGTTTTCCAGGACCACATAGCCATACAGCTTTAGATCTCGATGGGTTTGCTGATAGCGCCAGCAATTGAGCAGGTGATCGACGATGTAGGGACGGATGAACAGCGGGAGCCATTCCATGAGGGTGCAGGTGAGGAAGTGCGGTTTGTCGGGTTCGGTGATGGTGTAGCGACTTCGGCCCATGGGTGCATTCCTTTGCGCGGGAATGATCAGGATGGGCGCCGTAGTGTGATGGGTCTAGCAGACAGCGACGCGGAGCGAGTGGGAAATTGTGACACGCCCGTAATGATCGTTCCCACGCTCTGCGTGGGAATGCAGCCCGTGACGCTCTGCGTCACAACGGTGTTTGAGGAACGCGGAGCGTCCCGAGAGGCATTCCCACGCGGAGCGTGGGAACGATCATGAGGGGAGTTAGCGGGACATGACTTCGCGAATATCCGCCGCCAATTCGCGTACGCGTTCTTCTTCGGTGTCCCACGAGCACATGAAGCGTGCGCCGCCGTTGCCGATGAAGGTGTAGAAGCGCCAGCCCTTGGCCGTCAGTGCGGCGATGGCCGGTTCCGAGAGTTGCAGGAACACACCGTTAGCCTGCACCGGGAACATCAGTTCCACGCCAGGAATATCGCTGACCAGTTCAGCCAGCAGCTGCGCGCAGTGGTTGGCGTGTTTGGCGTATTTGAGCCAGGCGTCGTTTTCCAGAATCCCGACCCACGGCGCCGACAGGAAACGCATCTTCGAGGCCAGTTGACCGGCCTGTTTGCAGCGGTAATCGAAGTCTTCAGCCAGTTTGTGGTTGAAGAACAGAATCGCTTCCCCCACCGCCATGCCGTTTTTCGTGCCGCCGAAGCACAACACGTCGACGCCGGCCTTCCAGGTCAAATCAGCCGGCGTGCAGCCAAGGAAAGCGCAAGCGTTGGAGAAGCGCGCGCCGTCCATGTGCAAGTTCAAGCCGAGTTCTTTGCAGGTGGCGCTGATGGCGCGGATTTCTTCCGGGGTGTAGACGCTGCCGACTTCGGTCGCCTGGGTCAGGGTGACTACGCGCGGTTTCGGGTAGTGGATGTCCTGGCGCTTGAGCGCGATTTCGCGGATCGATTCCGGGGTCAGTTTGCCGTTTTCAGTGCGGGCGATGAGGAGCTTGGAACCATTGGAAAAGAATTCCGGCGCGCCGCATTCGTCGGTTTCGACGTGGGCGGTTTCCGAGCAGATCACGCTGTGGTAACTCTGGCATAGCGACGACAGGGCCAGGGAGTTGGCCGCGGTGCCGTTGAAGGCGAAGAACACTTCGCAGTCGGTTTCGAACAGTTTGCGGAAATCGTCGGACGCACGTGCGGTCCATTCGTCGTCGCCATAGGCGCGTTGGTGGCCGTGGTTGGCCTGTTCCATGGCAGCCCAGGCTTCAGGGCAGATACCGGAATAGTTGTCGCTGGCGAATTGTTGGCTCTTATCGGTCATGGCCCTGCTTTCCGTGGTCGAGACGCTTATGGTGAAGAGCCTCGTGGTCAATGATGGTGCGCACTTTACCGAAGATCATCCGGGGAGCACACGCGATGCGTCTGACAGAAAAATCCAAAGACGACGGGCAATTATGCACATGACGCAAAGGGATGGGGCACTGGATCTGCTCAAGTGGCTGGCGCTGCTCTGCATGGTGCTCGATCACCTGCGATATGTCGGGTATTCCGTCGATCTGCTGTATATACCGGGACGGTTGGCGTTCCCGTGGTTCTGTCTGGCGATGGCCGCAAACCTGGCGCGGGCCCGCGTGGTGACGACCGAGGGCCAGTGGCGTTATCTGGGGTGGTTGCTGCTGTTTAGCGCCATCAGCGAAATTCCCTACAGGATGTACATTCCTGATCCCGACACCTTGAACGTGCTGCCCACGTTGGCGCTGGGATTGCTGGTGGCCCGTGGCTGGCAGGACCGAGCCCTGCAAACGCGACTGTTGGCGGCAGGCGCCTTGCTGCTGGCGGCGCTGTTTGCGCCGCGACTGATGTTCGGCTTCTTCGGGGTACTGTTGCCGCTGGCGATGTTGCTGGTGATCGGGCGTCCCTGGTATTTCAGCCTGTTGCCGGGGCTGGTGTGCCTGGCGGCCAATCAGTGGCCAGTGCTGTATTCCTCCGCGCAGTTTCACAATATTGAAGCCATCCTCGGCATCGCCGCTTGTCTGATTGCTCCATTGCTGGGGCTGCTCCTGTTGCGACATGCAAAAGGCATCCAGCCACCACCGATGCGCCGCTGGGCGTATGCGCTCTATCCCGCGCATTTCCTGCTGTTGCTGGCAGTGCGACAGGTCATCGCCTGACCCCTGTGGGAGCGAGCCTGCTCGCGATGGCGGCAGCTCAGGCAACATCAATGTTGAATGTGAGACCGCTATCGCGAGCAGGCTCGCTCCCACAGGGGATCTTCGTTGGTTCGAAGGTTGTGTCCGGCCAGCCATTTCGATCCATGTCGTAAACGCACCTTTGCGTGGCGTCCGTAGGCATTTGGCCTGTCTGCGCCGGTCATACCATCGCATTCAAAGGGCACTGTCGAAACACCAGTGCCTTACCGAGACGAATGGCGCATAGATGCCGCTGGGAGAGACGCGATGTTCAGCAAGCAAGACCAGATCCAGGGTTACGACGATGCACTGCTGGCGGCGATGAATGCCGAGGAGCAACGCCAGGAAGATCACATCGAGCTGATCGCGTCCGAGAACTACACCAGCAAGCGCGTGATGGAAGCGCAAGGCAGCGGCCTGACCAACAAGTACGCCGAAGGCTATCCGGGCAAGCGCTACTACGGTGGCTGTGAGCACGTCGATAAAGTTGAAGCACTGGCCATCGAACGCGCCAAGCAACTGTTCGGCGCCGACTACGCCAACGTGCAGCCGCACTCCGGTTCTTCCGCCAACAGCGCCGTTTACCTGGCCCTGATCCAGCCGGGCGACACCATTCTCGGCATGAGCCTTGCTCACGGCGGCCACCTGACCCACGGCGCGAAAGTGTCGTCCTCCGGCAAGCTCTACAACGCCGTGCAGTACGGCATCGACACCAAGACCGGGTTGATCGACTACGACGAAGTTGAACGTCTGGCCGTCGAGTGCAAGCCGAAAATGATCGTCGCCGGGTTCTCGGCTTACTCCAAGACCCTCGACTTCCCGCGTTTCCGGCAGATTGCCGACAAGGTCGGTGCGCTGCTGTTCGTCGACATGGCTCACGTGGCCGGTCTGGTCGCCGCTGGTCTGTACCCGAATCCGCTGCCGTACGCTGACGTGGTCACCACCACCACCCACAAGACCCTGCGCGGTCCACGTGGCGGGTTGATCCTGGCCAAGTCCAACGAAGAGATCGAGAAAAAGCTCAACGCTGCGGTATTCCCCGGCGCACAGGGCGGCCCGCTGATGCATGTCATTGCTGGCAAAGCGGTGTGCTTCAAGGAAGCACTGGAGCCTGGTTTCAAGGCCTATCAGCAACAAGTTATCGACAACGCCCAGGCCATGGCCGGCGTATTTATCAAACGCGGCTACGATGTAGTGTCCGGCGGTACCGATAACCACCTGTTCCTGGTCAGCCTGATCCGTCAGGGCCTCACCGGCAAAGACGCGGATGCAGCACTCGGTCGCGCCCACATCACCGTGAACAAGAACGCTGTCCCGAACGATCCACAGTCGCCGTTCGTGACCTCCGGCCTGCGCATCGGCACCCCGGCGGTGACCACTCGCGGCTTCAAGGTTACCCAGTGCGTTGAGTTGGCCGGCTGGATCTGCGACATCCTCGACAACCTCGGCGACGCCGACGTCGAAGCCAATGTTGCGCAGCATGTTTCGGCCTTGTGCGCGGACTTCCCGGTTTATCGCTGAGCGCGGTTTTGGAGTAAATGACTATGCAACGCTACTCGGGCTTCGGCCTCTTCAAACACTCCCTCAGCCATCACGAAAACTGGCAGAAAATGTGGCGCACGCCGACCCCTAAAAAGGTCTATGACGTGGTCATCGTCGGCGGTGGCGGGCATGGTCTGGCGACCGCCTACTACCTGGCCAAGGAACACGGCATCACCAACGTGGCCGTGGTCGAGAAAGGCTGGCTGGGCGGCGGTAACACCGCGCGCAACACCACCATCGTTCGCTCCAACTACCTGTGGGACGAGTCGGCGCACCTGTACGAACACGCGATGAAATTGTGGGAAGGCCTGTCCCAGGACCTGAACTACAACGTGATGTTCTCCCAGCGCGGCGTTTACAACCTGTGCCACACGCTTCAAGACATCCGTGATTCCGAGCGTCGGGTCAGCGCCAACCGCCTCAACGGCGTGGACGGCGAACTGCTCGATGCCAAACAAGTGGCTGACGAGATTCCGTACCTCGACTGCTCAAAAAACACTCGCTACCCGGTAATGGGCGCCACCGTCCAGCGCCGTGGCGGCGTGGCCCGTCACGATGCCGTGGCCTGGGGCTTTGCCCGTGCGGCCGACGCCTTGGGCGTGGACTTGATCCAGCAGACCGAAGTGATCGGTTTCCGCAAGGAAAACGGTGTGTGCATCGGTGTTGAAACCAACAAAGGCTTCATCGGCGCCAAGCGCGTCGGTGTGGTGACTGCTGGTAACTCCGGCCACATGGCCAAACTCGCCGGTTTCCGTCTGCCGATCGAATCGCACCCGCTGCAAGCGCTGGTGTCCGAGCCGATCAAGCCGATTATCGACAGCGTGATCATGTCCAACGCCGTACACGGTTACATCAGCCAGTCCGACAAGGGCGACCTGGTGATCGGCGCCGGTATCGACGGCTACAACGGCTACGGCCAGCGTGGTTCGTACCCGGTGATCGAGCACACCATTCAGGCCATCGTCGAGATGTTCCCGGTGTTGTCCCGCGTACGCATGAACCGTCAGTGGGGCGGCATCGTCGACACCACGCCGGACGCCTGCCCGATCATCTCGAAAACCCCGGTCCCGAACATGTTCTTCAACTGCGGTTGGGGCACCGGTGGCTTCAAGGCAACACCTGGCTCGGGCAACGTGTTTGCCGCGAGTCTGGCCAAGGGTGAAATGCACCCATTGGCTGCACCTTTCTCCATCGACCGTTTCCACAACGGTGCGTTGATCGATGAACACGGCGCTGCTGCGGTTGCCCACTAACAGGAGAAATCCCCATGTTGCATATCTTCTGTCCTCACTGCGGCGAACTGCGCTCCGAAGAGGAATTCCACGCATCCGGCCAGGCGCACATCCCGCGTCCACTGGATCCGAACAGCTGCACCGACGAGGAGTGGGGCGACTACATGTTCTTCCGCGACAACCCTCGCGGTCTGCACCACGAGCTGTGGGATCACGTCGCCGGTTGCCGTCAGTACTTCAACGCCACCCGTGACACCGTGACCTACGAGATTCTCGAAACTTACAAGATCGGCACCAAGCCACAATTCACCGACAAGACCGATAGCCCGAAAGCGGCCGCCACGGCTCTGGGAGAGAAGGTATGAGCCAGATCAATCGCCTGTCCAACGGTGGACGGATCGACCGCAACAAAGTGCTGAGCTTCACCTTCAACGGCCAGACCTACAAAGGCTTTGAAGGCGATTCCCTGGCCGCGGCCTTGCTGGCCAACGGTGTCGACATCATCGGTCGCAGCTTCAAGTATTCCCGTCCGCGCGGCATCTTCGCCGCCGGTGCCGAAGAGCCGAACGCTGTGCTGCAGATCGGCGCGACTGAAGCCACGCAGATCCCGAACGTACGCGCCACGCAACAAGCGCTGTATCAAGGTTTGGTCGCCACCAGCACCAACGGCTGGCCGAGCGTGAACAACGACATGATGGGGATTCTCGGCAAGGTCGGCGGCAAGCTGATGCCGCCGGGCTTCTACTACAAGACCTTCATGTACCCGCAATCGTTCTGGATGACTTACGAGAAGTACATTCGTAAGGCCGCCGGTCTTGGCCGTTCGCCGACCGAGAACGATCCGGACACCTACGACTACATGAACCAGCACTGCGACGTGCTGATCGTCGGCGGTGGCCCGGCTGGCCTGGCCGCTGCACTGGCGGCTGCTCGCAGCGGTGCCCGTGTGATCCTCGCCGATGAGCAGGAAGAGTTCGGCGGCAGCCTGCTCGATTCCCGTGAAAGCCTCGACGGCAAGCCTGCCACCGAGTGGGTCGCCAGCGTCATCGCCGAGCTGAAAAACACCCCGGACGTGCTGCTGTTGCCGCGCGCCACGGTCAACGGTTACCACGACCATAACTTCCTGACCATTCACGAGCGCCTGACCGATCACCTCGGCGACCGCGCTCCGATTGGCCAGGTCCGTCAGCGCATCCACCGCGTTCGCGCCAAGCGTGTAGTGCTGGCGACCGGCGCTCACGAACGTCCACTGGTTTACGGCAACAACGACGTGCCGGGCAACATGCTCGCCGGCGCTGTGTCGACTTACGTGCGTCGTTACGGCGTGGCACCGGGCAAGAAACTGGTGCTCTCGACCAACAACGATCACGCCTACCGTGTTGCACTGGATTGGCTCGACGCCAGTCTGCAAGTCGTCGCCATCGCCGATGCCCGCAGCAATCCGCGCGGTGCGCTGGTGGAAGAAGCACGCGCCAAAGGCATTCGCATCTTGACCGGCAGCGCCGTGATCGAGGCCCGTGGCAGTAAGCACGTGACCGCCGCTCGCGTTGCCGCGATCGATGTCAAAGCACACACCGTGACCAGCCCGGGCGAGTGGCTCGATTGCGACCTGGTCGCCAGCTCTGGCGGTTACAGCCCGGTGGTTCACCTGGCATCGCACTTGGGCGGCAAGCCGATCTGGCGTGAAGACATCCTCGGTTTCGTACCGGGTGAAGCACCGCAGAAACGCGTGTGCGTCGGTGGCATCAATGGCGTCTACGGCCTCGGCGATTCCCTGGCCGATGGTTTTGAAGGTGGCGCTCGCGCCGCCAGCGAAGCCGGTTTCGGCAAGGTCGAAGGCGTACTGCCCAAAGCCCTGAGCCGTCTGGAAGAGCCGACGCTGGCGCTGTTCCAGGTGCCTCACGAAAAAGCCACTGCCCGTGCGCCGAAGCAATTCGTCGACCTGCAGAACGACGTCACCGCTGCCGCCATCGAACTGGCGACCCGTGAAGGCTTCGAGTCGGTCGAGCACGTCAAGCGCTACACCGCGCTGGGCTTCGGCACTGACCAGGGCAAGCTCGGCAACGTCAACGGTCTGGCCATCGCCGCCCGTTCGCTGAACGTGACCATCCCGCAGATGGGCACCACCATGTTCCGTCCGAACTACACGCCGGTAACATTTGGCGCCGTGGCCGGCCGTCACTGTGGGCACATCTTCGAGCCGGTGCGTTTCACTGCGCTGCATCATTGGCACGTGAAGAATGGCGCCGAGTTCGAAGACGTCGGTCAATGGAAGCGTCCATGGTACTTCCCGAAAAACGGTGAAGACCTGCACACCGCCGTGAAGCGCGAATGCAAAGCCGTGCGCGACAGCGTCGGCCTGCTGGACGCTTCGACCCTGGGCAAAATCGACATCCAGGGCCCGGATTCCCGTGAGTTCCTCAACCGCATCTACACCAACGCCTGGACCAAGCTCGACGTGGGCAAGGCTCGCTACGGCCTGATGTGCAAAGAAGACGGCATGGTGTTCGACGACGGCGTGACTGCATGCCTGGCCGACAACCATTTCGTGATGACCACCACCACCGGCGGCGCTGCACGTGTGCTGCAATGGCTGGAAATCTACCACCAGACCGAATGGCCAGACCTGAAGGTGTACTTCACGTCCGTGACGGATCACTGGGCAACCATGACCCTGTCCGGGCCGAACAGCCGCAAGCTGCTCAGCGAAGTCACCGACATCGACCTGAGCAACGAAGCCTTCCCGTTCATGACCTGGAAAGAAGGTCTGGTCGGCGGTGTGCCGGCGCGGGTGTTCCGGATTTCGTTTACCGGTGAACTGTCGTACGAAGTCAACGTTCAGGCCGACTACGCCATGGGCGTTCTGGAAAAAATCGTCGAGGCCGGGAAGAAGTACAACCTGACCCCGTACGGCACCGAAACCATGCACGTGCTGCGGGCCGAGAAGGGCTTCATCATCGTCGGTCAGGACACTGACAGCTCGATGACCCCGGATGACCTGAACATGGGCTGGTGTGTCGGTCGCACCAAACCGTTCTCGTGGATTGGCCAGCGTGGCATGAACCGCGAAGACTGCGTGCGTGATCAACGCAAACAGCTGGTCGGTCTGAAGCCGATCGATCCGACCAAATGGCTGCCGGAAGGGGCGCAACTGGTGTTCAACACCAAGCAGGCGATCCCGATGACCATGGTCGGTCACGTGACCTCCAGCTACTTGCACAACTCCCTGGGCTATTCGTTTGCCATGGGTGTGGTCAAGGGCGGCTTGAAGCGCATGGGTGAGCGTGTGTTCGCACCGCTGGCCGATGGCAGCGTGATCGAGGCGGAAATCGTTTCTTCGGTGTTCTTCGATCCGAAAGGCGATCGCCAGAACATCTAATGGCTTCGGGTCCTGTGGGGTGCCTGCTACCGACATCGCGAGCAGGCTCGCTCCCACAGGAGATCGCGGTCAAATGTGGGAGCGAGCCTGCTCGCGATGGCGGCAGAACAGCCTCCACAGGACCAACAGAATTTAGGAAAGGTGCTTTATGACCGCAGCCAATGTTTACCAACAACGCCCAACCACTGGGGCCAAGGCCGAGTCGTCGCTGCATCACGCCGACCTCGCCAGCCTGGTGGGCAAGGGCCGCAAAAGCGCCGGCGTGATCGTGCGTGAGAAAAAACTCCTCGGCCACCTGACCATTCGTGGCGATGGCCACGATGCTGCGTTCGCTGCCGGTGTGCACAAAGCCCTCGGTATCGAATTGCCGGGTGCGCTGACCGTCGTCGTCAAAGGCGAAACCAGCCTGCAATGGATGGGGCCGGATGAATGGCTGCTGATCGTGCCGACCGGTCAAGAATTCGCCGCCGAGAAGAAACTGCGTGAAGCGCTGGGCGACCTGCACATCGCGATCACCAACGTCAGTGGCGGCCAGCAGCTCCTCGAACTGAGCGGCCCGAACGTGCGCCAGGTGCTGATGAAGTCCACCAGCTACGACGTGCACCCCAACAACTTCCCGGTGGGCAAGGCTGTGGGCACCGTGTTTGCCAAATCGCAACTGGTGATCCGCCATACCGCCGAAGACACCTGGGAACTGCTGATTCGTCGCAGTTTCTCGGATTACTGGTGGTTGTGGTTGCAGGATGCGGCCGCCGAATATGGCCTGAGCGTCCAGGCTTAGGAATGAGCCGGGTTGGCCCTGATATTTGGGGTTGACCTGAGATCGACCCCTCACCCCAACCCTCCCGAAACGTCGGACCGCCCCAGAGGGGAGAGGGGGAAAGGGGGGCAGATCTCCAGTGTTTTCGATGTTTAGGTTCGACTTGGAAGCGCTTTTATAGAACCTGAGTTCATCTCGATGTTTCAGGTCGATGTAGCTCCAAGAACAACTCGGTCAGTCCCCTCGCCCCTTTGGGGAGAGGGTTAGGGTGAGGGGTGGATTTCCCTGACACCCAGCACAATGAACAGGAGTCACCGCACTATGAGCCGCGCCCCAGACACATGGATTCTGACCGCCGACTGCCCAAGCGTCCTCGGCACCGTGGATGCGGTGACCCGCTTTCTGTTCGAGCAGGGCTGCTACGTCACTGAGCACCATTCCTTCGATGATCGGCTTTCGGGCCGTTTCTTCATTCGCGTTGAATTTCGCCAGCCCGACGGTTTCGACGAGCAAGCCTTCCGCGCCGGTCTCGAAGAACGTGGTAAAGCCTTCGGCATGATCTTCGAACTGACGCCGCCGAACTACCGCCCGAAAGTGGTGATCATGGTTTCCAAAGCCGATCACTGCCTCAACGATTTGCTCTACCGCCAGCGCATCGGCCAACTCCCGATGGACGTGGCCGCCGTGGTCTCCAACCACCCGGACCTCAAGCCGTTGGCGGACTGGCATCAGATTCCGTACTACCACTTCCCGCTGGACCCGAACGACAAACCGTCCCAGGAGCGTCAGGTCTGGCAGGTGATCGAAGAGTCCGGCGCCGAACTGGTGATCCTTGCCCGCTACATGCAAGTCCTGTCGCCAGAGCTGTGCCGCAAACTCGACGGCAAGGCGATCAACATCCATCACTCCCTGCTGCCGGGTTTCAAGGGCGCCAAGCCCTATCACCAGGCTTACAACAAGGGCGTGAAACTGGTCGGCGCCACGGCGCACTACATCAACAACGACCTGGACGAAGGCCCGATCATCGCCCAGGGCGTAGAGGCCGTAGACCACAGTCATTACCCGGAAGATCTGATCGCCAAGGGGCGGGATATCGAAGGGCTGACCCTGGCGCGGGCCGTTGGTTATCACATTGAACGACGGGTGTTTTTGAACGCCAATCGCACCGTCGTTCTTTAGATCGCCATCGCTAGCAGGCTAGCTCCCAGAGGGTTTTGGGTTGTTCACAAATCCTGTGCTCACCCGAATCACTGTGGGAGCTGGCCTGCCAGCGATGAGGCCATAACAAACAACACAAGACACACAGGCAATAACCCGAGCAATCAACGCGCCGCCGATCCATGGCGACGCGCCCGTTACATAAAAACAACAGCGAGGTGAAAGCATGTCTGGCAATCGTGGTGTGGTGTATCTCGGCAATGGCAAAGTCGAAGTACAAAAAATCGACTATCCGAAAATGCAGGACCCGCGCGGCAGGAAGATTAATCACGCTGTCATCCTGCGTGTCGTGTCCACCAACATCTGTGGTTCCGACCAGCACATGGTGCGCGGTCGTACAACCGCTCAAACCGGCCTGGTACTGGGTCACGAAATCACCGGTGAAGTGATCGAGAAGGGCAGCGACGTCGAGAACCTGCAGATCGGCGACCTGGTGTCCGTCCCGTTCAACGTCGCTTGCGGGCGCTGCCGTTCCTGCAAAGAGATGCACACCGGTGTCTGTCTGAGTGTTAACCCGGCGCGTCCGGGCGGTGCTTACGGTTATGTCGACATGGGCGACTGGACCGGCGGTCAGGCTGAATACGCGATGGTGCCGTATGCCGACTTCAACCTGCTCAAGCTGCCCGACCGCGACAAGGCCATGGAAAAAATCCGCGACCTGACCTGCCTCTCCGACATTCTGCCGACCGGTTACCACGGCGCAGTGACGGCGGGCGTTGGCCCGGGCAGCACTGTGTACATCGCTGGTGCCGGTCCTGTCGGTCTGGCCGCTGCCGCTTCCGCTCGCCTGTTGGGCGCGGCCGTGGTGATCATCGGTGACGTCAACACCGTCCGCCTGGCGCATGCCAAGGCTCAAGGTTTTGAAATCGCCGACCTGTCCCTGGACACCCCGCTGCACGAACAGATCGCTGCGTTGCTGGGCGAGCCTGAAGTGGATTGCGCCGTCGACGCCGTGGGCTTCGAAGCGCGTGGTCACGGCCATGACGGGGTGAAACACGAAGCTCCGGCCACCGTGCTCAACTCGCTGATGGGCGTGGTTCGGGTGGCTGGCAAAATCGGTATCCCGGGCCTGTACGTGACTGAAGATCCGGGAGCAGTCGACGCCGCCGCGAAGATGGGCAGCCTGAGCATCCGCTTCGGTCTGGGCTGGGCCAAATCCCACAGCTTCCACACGGGG
Source organism: Pseudomonas sp. PDM10 (assembly GCF_014852295.1). Classification (NCBI taxonomy): domain Bacteria; kingdom Pseudomonadati; phylum Pseudomonadota; class Gammaproteobacteria; order Pseudomonadales; family Pseudomonadaceae; genus Pseudomonas; species Pseudomonas sp. PDM10. The sequence continues at coordinate 657,915 of NZ_JACVBJ010000003.1, forward strand.
CAAACGCCAGTGATGAAGTACAACCGCCAACTGATGCAGGCGATCATGTGGGACCGTATCCACATTGCCGACATCGTGGGTGTTGAGGTGATCAACCTAGACGACGCGCCACGTGGTTATGGCGAGTTCGATGCGGGCGTGCCGAAGAAGTTTGTGATCGATCCGCACAAACTGTTCAGCGCAGCGTAAGGCTTCACGCAAAACAAAAACGGCGACCCTCGGGTCGCCGTTTTTTATGGCTGGAATGATCGTTCTCACGCTCGGTCAATTCTTTTTCGACTGTTCGTCAGGAGCTTGCCAAACCTGGGAACAATCCCCCGGGATGCCAGTCCAAACCACGATTTTCCGCCGCCCATTGCCGGGCGGTTTTCATGGCACATGAGGATGTCTGGATGAAGATTTCACGCGGTTTTGCACTGGCTTCGCTGATGTGTCTGGCGGCCAGTCCGGTCTTTGCTCAGTTCAGCCTGTTCGATGCGGCCAATGCCCTCTCCGGCACGCAGGACGATGACGCCGCCGCAGCCGCGCCAACCGCGCAGACGGCTGATCTGCTGAGTGCGCTCAGCCAATTGGACGTGACGACAGAACAAGCCATTGGCGGTGCCGGGGCGATGCTCGGTCTGGCGAAGAATCAATTGAGTTCGACCGACTACTCAGAATTGGCCAAAAGCGTGCCCGGAATCGACTTGCTGTCCGGTGGCGGTGAACTGGGCGTCCTCAGCGGCTTGCTTGGCTCTTCCGGTAAAGCGGCAGGTCTGGACAACCTCTTGGGCAACGTGAGTAACACCAACGACCTGAACAGTGCCTTCAACGCATTGGGCATGGACACTGGCATGATCGGCGTGTTTGCCCCCGTGCTTCTGAAATTTTTCGGTCAGCAGGGCGTCGGCGGCTCACTGCTGACAAACCTGGGCGGGATCTGGGGCGCAGGCACCGGTACCTGATTCAGCGGCGCTCGGCGCGCAACGCGTCGATGCGCAGGTCCTTCTCGATCCAGAGCTGGTTGACCCAGTTCTGGATGGTTTCGCGAAACTGCGGATTGTTTTCGTAATCGCCCTGCCACAGCGCCGGGTCGAGTTCGCGGGTCTTGATGTCGATGATGACCCTCGGCACGTTGCCGCTGAGCAAATCCCAAAACCCCGGAATCGTCTGCTGCGGATACACCACCGTCACATCAAGGACGGCGTCCAGCTGTTCGCCCATTGCCGCCAGTACAAACGCCACGCCGCCAGCCTTGGGCCTGAGCAGGTGGGTGAAGGGTGATTGCTGCTGGGCACTTTTCGCCGCGGTATAGCGAGTGCCTTCCAGGTAATTGACCACTGTCACCGGTTGACGCTTGTACAACTCGCACGCCGCTTTAGTGATCTCCAGGTCCTTGCCGGCCAACTCAGGGTGCTTCGCCAGGAATGCCTTGGTGTAGCGTTTCATGAACGGGTAATCCAGCGCCCACCACGCTAACCCGAGAAACGGCACCCAGATCAGCTCTTTCTTGAGGAAGAACTTGAAGAACGGCGTGCGCCGGTTCAGCGTTTGGATCAGCGCCGGGATATCGACCCAGGATTGATGGTTGCTGATCACCAGATACGACGTGTCGACCCGCAGATCATCGCCGCCACGGATGTCCCATTGCGTGGGGATGCACAGGCGGAAAACCAGCTTGTCGATTTCGGCCCAGGTCTCGGCGATCCCCATCACCGTCCATGAGGCGTAATCACGCAAGCGCCCGGGCAGGACCAGTTTGAGCAAGGCGAACACCATCAGCGGCCCGAACAGGACCAGGGTGTTGAGCAACAGCAGCAGGGTAACGAAACAGCCGGTGAGCAGGCGGCGCATAAGTAACTCTTGAAAGCCTTTGGGCGCGCAATGATAAGCAGCTTCGGACGGCAGGCCAAATCGGTGACGACAAATGTTTCACCTTTACGTGGTTATGCTGGTCCTTTCGTGATCATTCCGGCCCCATCGCGAGCAGGCTCACTCCCACAGGATTTGTGTGTTGAACACATGAACTGTGAACAACAGAGATCCCTGTGGGAGCGAGCCTGCTCGCGAAAGATCTGAAGAACGAACGAATTCCCTACGGGCGGTCTAAAATTCCGCGTTCTACGCCCCAATTGCCCAAGGAAGCCCATTACGTGAAATCTATCCTTGCACTGCTTTCCCTCGTGGCCCTGCCGGTCCTGGCTGCTGAGCCGACCCTGTACGGGCGCTATGAATACATCGCGCTGCCGGAAATCGGTGGCGAAGTCCTCAAGGCCAAGATGGACACTGGCGCCCTGACCGCGTCGCTGTCGGCCAAAGACATCGAAACCTTCACCCGCGATGGCGACGAGTGGGTGCGTTTCCGCCTCGCTACCAAAGGCGCGAGCAACAAGGTCTACGAACACAAGGTCGCGCGGATCAGCAAGATCAAGACCCGCTCCGAAGAAGACGAGGACGACAAAGAAGCGGTCGCACCCACCAAGCGTCCGGTGGTTGATCTGGAACTGTGCCTGGGCAACGTCAAGCGCACCGTGGAGGTCAACCTCACTGACCGCAGCAGCTTCAACTACCCTTTGTTGATCGGTGCCAAAGCCTTGCGTGAGTTCGGCGCGGCGGTGAACCCGGCACGGCGCTTTACGGCGGACAAACCCGACTGCTGATTTCAAGTGGTCTCATTGACGTGACGTGAGCCTTGGGGCACCGTTCGCCCACTTAACTCCCGGGCTCGGACGCCATGCCTCATATCCTGATAGTCGAAGACGAAGCGGCGATAGCCGACACCCTGATTTTCGCCTTGCAGGGCGAGGGTTTCACCACCACCTGGCTGAGCCTTGGCGCCGCTGCGCTTGAGCATCAGCGCCAGACTCCGGCCGACCTGATCATTCTCGACATCGGTCTGCCGGACATCAGCGGCTTCGAGACCTGCAAGCAATTGCGGCGTTTCAGCGAAGTGCCGGTGATCTTCCTCAGCGCCCGGGATTCCGAAATCGATCGTGTCGTGGGCCTGGAAATCGGTGCCGACGATTACGTGGTCAAGCCGTTCAGCCCAAGGGAAGTGGCGGCGCGGGTCCGGGTGATTCTGAAGCGCATGGCGCCGCGAGCGACCGCCGAGGTGGCATCGACGCTGTTTCGAATCGACAGCGAACGGGTGCAGATCAGCTATCGCGGTCAGCTTCTATCCCTGACCCGCCATGAATTCCGTCTGCTGCGATGCCTGCTGGACCAACCCGAACGCGTCTTCAGCCGCGAGCAATTGCTCGATGCGCTGGGCGTCACTGCAGATGCCGGGTACGAGCGCAGCATCGACAGCCACATCAAGAGCGTGCGCGCCAAATTGCGCCAGGTGAGGGCCGACGCGGAGCCGATCCAGACCCATCGCGGCCTCGGCTACAGCTACAGCCCGGGGCGTAGCTGATGCCTCTGGGGATCCGGATTTTTCTGGTCTACGTGCTGTTTATCGGCCTGACCGGTTACTTCGTGCTGAACACCGTGATGGAAGAAATCCGTCCCGGCGTGCGCCAGTCAACCGAAGAAACGCTGGTCGACACCGCCAACCTGATGGCCGAGATTCTGCGCGATGACTTCAAGGCCGGCACCTTGAACCAGAACCGCTGGCCCGAACTGCTCAAGGCTTATGGCGAACGGCAGCCGAAGGCGAGCATCTGGGGCTTGCCGAAAAATCAGGTCAACCACCGCATCTACGTCACCGATGCCAAGGGCGTTGTGGTACTGGACTCCAGCGGAGTGGCAGTGGGGCAGGATTACTCGCGCTGGAACGACGTTTTACTGACCCTGCGAGGCGAATACGGCGCTCGTTCCAGCCGCAGCGACCCGAACGATCCGAACTCCTCAGTGATGCACGTCGGCGCCCCGATTCGCGACAACGGCCAGATCATCGGTGTGGTCACCGTCGCCAAACCCAATAGCTCGCTGCAGCCATACGTTGATCGCACCGAACGGCGATTGCTTGCCTGGGGGGCCGGGTTGATCGGCCTCGGTCTGCTGTTTGGCGCGCTATTGTCGTGGTGGTTGAGCGCGGCGCTGCGGCGGCTGACTGCTTACGCTCAGGCCGTCAGTGAAGGCCGGCGGGTCGAGGTTCCGCACTACCGTGGCGGCGAACTGGAACAACTGGCGACGGCGGTGGAGCAGATGCGCACGCAGCTCGAAGGCAAAGCCTACGTCGAACGTTACGTGCACACCTTGACCCACGAACTGAAAAGCCCGCTGGCGGCGATTCGTGGTGCGGCGGAATTGCTGCAAAGCGAGATGCCGCTGGCCCAGCAACAGCGTTTTGTCAGCAACATCGACAGCGAAAGCGCGCGGATGCAGCAGTTGATCGAGCGTCTGTTGAACCTGGCCCTGGTCGAACAACGCCAAGGGCTGGAGGAACGGGTGGCGGTGCCGCTGGCGAAGTTGGTAGATGAGTTGCTGAGCGCTCAGGCTGCGCGCATTGAAGGCAAGCAATTGCGCGTGGAACAAACCATTGCAGCGGATCTGGTGCTGACCGGTGAACCGTTCCTGTTGCGTCAGGCGCTGGGTAATTTGCTGGAGAATGCGTTGGATTTCACGCCTGCAACGGGCGTGTTGCGATTCAGTGCCGCAAAGGTCCGCGAGCAAATCGAATTCAAACTTTTTAACCAGGCCGAGGCGATTCCCGACTATGCGTTACCGCGGTTGAGCGAACGTTTTTATTCCCTGCCGCGGCCGGACAGCGGGCGCAAGAGTACGGGGTTGGGGCTCAACTTCGTTGAAGAGGTGGTTAAGTTGCATGGTGGCGCGGTGAGCATCGGTAATGTCGATGGTGGTGTTCAAGTCATATTGCGTATGCCTGCTTAGATCCACCCCTCACCCCAGCCCTCTCCCCACGGGGGAGAGGGGGAAAGGGAGCAGATCTTCAAGCTTTTCAAAACCTGAGTTCGACTCTATTTCCCCGGTCGCAAAATTTCTCAAGAACACCTCGGTCAGTCCCCTCTACCCCCTGGGGCGGTCCGACGTTTCGGGAGGGTTAGGGTGAGGGGTGGTTTTCCTTGCCGAAAACACTCTCCACAAAGTCTCCACATTCCCCCCACAAATCCCTCACACATCGATCCCAAACTCTCCCCATCCAAACAGGGAGAGTCCCATGAACCGCAGCCTGACCATAAAACTCGGGGCCATTGCCCTTCTGATTCTGTCGTTGCTGATTCCACTCCTGATGATTAACGGCGTAATCCAGGACCGCCAGCGACTGCGCGACGGCGTGCTCGAAGACATCGCCCGCAGCTCCAGCTACAGCCAGCAAGTGAGCGGTCCGATCATGGTGGTGCCGTATCGCAAAGTGGTGCGGATCTGGAAGACCAATGAGAAAACCAACAAGCGCTACCAGGAAACCGGCGAAGAACGCGGCCAACTGTATTTTCTGCCGGAGCGTTTCGAGCTCGACGGCAAGGTGCAGACCGAGTTGCGCTCGCGGGGGATTTACGAGGCGCGGCTGTACCACGCCGACAACCACATCAGCGGCCTGTTTTCGATTCCCGCGCAAATGGGCATCAAGGAAGATTTCGCCGACTATCAGTTTGATCAAGCGTTTCTGACGATAGGCATCAGCGATATCCGCGGGATCGAAAATGCCCTGAAACTGGACCTCAATGGTCAGAGTCTGGACTTTGAACCGGGCACGCAGCTGGGCTGGCTAGGCGAGGGGGCACACGTCAAGTTGCCCGCGCTGGACAGGCACAAAGGCGCGGAACTGGCGTTCGCCTTTGACCTGCGCCTGCAGGGCACCGGCCAGTTGCAGATCACTCCGGTCGGCAAAACCAGCAAGGTGCAACTGGCAGCCAACTGGCCTCACCCGAGCTTTATTGGCAACTACTTGCCGGCTCAGCGTGAAGTCACCGGGACAGGTTTTACCGCGAATTGGCAGACTTCGTTCTTTTCCACCAACCTGGAAGAAGCCTTGACCAACTGCCTGACCAGCGACCGTTGTGACGAGTTCAAGAGCCGCAACTTCGGGGTGAGTTTCATCGATCCGGTGGATCAGTACCTCAAGAGTGATCGGGCGATCAAATACGCGCTGCTGTTCATTGCCCTGACCTTCGCCGGATTCTTCCTGTTCGAAGTGCTCAAAAGCATGGCCGTGCATCCAATCCAGTACGCGTTGGTGGGTGTGGCGCTGGCGTTTTTCTACCTGCTGTTGCTGTCGCTGTCCGAGCATATCGGCTTTGCCCTGGCGTATCTGTTGTCGGCGGGCAGCTGTGTATTGTTGATCGGGTTTTATGTCTGCCATGTGCTGCGTAGCGTGCGTCACGGCTTAAGTTTTTCGGCAGGGCTGGCGGCGTTGTATGGCTTGCTCTATGGCTTGCTCAGTGCCGAGGATTACGCGTTGTTGATGGGTTCGCTGCTGTTGTTCGGGTTGTTGGGCGTGTTCATGGTGCTGACCCGCAAGCTGGATTGGTATGGGATCGGGCAGAAGCCGGCCAAGCCGTTGGTGTTTGATATTGGAGCGGTGGAATGAGCCGGTCGTTGGGGTTGCGCGAGGATCAGCGTGAGGGCGAGGTGTTGGCGACGCTGATATTCGGGTTGTTTCCAGTGGATCCGCTGTGGTGCCATCGCGAGCAGGCTCGCTCCCACAAGGGATCTCCAGTGAACACAAAATTCGTGCACACAACCGATCAACTGTGGGAGCGAGCCTGCTCGCGATGAGGCCCGGACAGCGAGCGAAGTTCTAAACCTTCGGCATAGTCGCCAGCATCGAAGCCCGCTGACTCACCTCAAAATACCAGTTCGCCAGCTTCGGATTCACCGTGCGCCATTCCAGATCCGGATGGCGCAAATCCAGGTAACCCAACGCACAGGCAACACTGATCGCCGCCACATCGAAATGGCTGGTCAGCTCGGCAATCGCGTCCGCTTCCAGCAGTGCCAGGGCGCGACGAATCTTCTCGCGCTGGCCATCGAGCCACTCATCCCAGTGTTTTTCCGGGGCACGCAGGGCGACTTCATAACGAATCAGCACCGCAGCGTCCATGATCCCGTCGGCCAGGGAGGCCAAGGTCAGGCGCCGCCAGCGGGCTGAGCCGTCACGCGGGATCAGCGGGTTGCCGACGTGCTGGTGGTCGAGGTAATCGAGGATCACCCGACTGTCATGGATGACGTTGCCATCGGCCAGGCGCAAGGCCGGGATTTTACCCAGCGGGTTGTCTTCGTTGAGCATCAGGTCCGGGCTGACCGGTGTGAGCACGCAGTCTTGCAGCGTCACGCGGTCCTGTTGACCGGTTTCGTGCAGCAGCACCATGACTTTGCGAACGAAGGGCGATAAAGGGTTGTGGAACAGGGTCATGCTGGCGGCGGACATGGCGGCGTCTCGGTATGGGCAGTGCTGGGCAGCATAGCGCGTGGATCACGCAACTTGTAGGAGCAAAGCTTGCTCGCGATGGGATCACCGCGGTCTGACTGAATGACCGAGTCGATCCCATCGCGAGCAAGCTTTGCTCCTACAGGTTTGGTGTTTTTAGCGGCGTTGCAGCAGGCCGCGCAGGGCAAGGACGGCGGGAATGCCCAGGCCAAGCCAACTCAATGCGTCCCACACACCATCCCCCAGCAACGCGGCAAACAACCCCGCCGCGCTGAGCAGGGCGATAACCGTGGGGGTGGAGAACACCTTCCAGAAATTCGACTGCCGCGGCCTCATGCTGGACTCTCCGCGTTATCGAGCACCGGTTTCGCAGCCTTGCGCCGCACCACCCACAGGTAAACCCCGCTGCCGAGCACGACGATGGTCAGCCCATCCAGCGTGGCCCAGAGGATCTTCATCGGCATGCCGCCGTAATCACCGAAGTGCAACGGCTGGGACATGCCCATGGCGTCCATGTACCACGGGCGTTCGGCCACGGCGGTGACTTGCAGGGTGTTGGCGTCGATCAGCACTGGTGTCAGCAGGTGCGAGGTCAGGTGAGTGCTGCCTTTCATGAACACCGCGTAATGGTGTTCGCTGGAGAAGCGTGTGCCGGGGAAGGCGATGAAGTCCGGCTGCATGCCCGGTGCGACTTCCTTGGCGATGTCGAGCAAGCGGGTCGCGGGCGCCAGTTGTGTCAGTGGCGGTGCCTCGCGGTACGGCGCGACCATCGCGCTCAGGCTGTCGTTGCGCCACGCGGCGATCAGCAGGTCGGCGCAGGCACTGATGACGCCGGTGACGCCGACCACCAAGGCCCAGGTCAAGGTCACCACGCCGATCAGGTTATGCAAATCAAGCCAGCGCAGGCGAGTGGATTTGTCCTGGCGCACGGTGGCGAATTTCAAACGGCGCATGAACGGCAGGTACAGCACCGTCCCGGAGACAATCGCCACCACGAACAGAATGCCCATGAACGCCAGCAGCAACTTGCCCGGCAGACCGGCGAACATGTCCACGTGCAGGCGCAACATGATCATCATGAAGCCGCCGTTGGCCGACGGCATCCCCAGCGCTTCACCGGTGCGGGCGTCGAGCATGAAGGTGTGAGACGAGTTCGGCTCGGTGCCGGCTGTGGCCGCCATGATCGTGATCGCGGCGTTGGGCTCTTCTTCGTCAAAGCCGAAATACTGCATGACCTCGCCGGGCCGATGCTTTTCAGCCGCCTGCACCAATTGCTGCAAATTCAGCTGTGGGGTGTTCGCCGGCATCGTCTTCAATTCAGCGGCATCGCCCAGCAAGTGGTCGATCTCGTGGTGAAAGATCAATGGCAGGCCGGTCAGTGCGAGCATCAGCAGGAACACGGTGCAGATCAGGCTGGTCCAGGTGTGGACGAAGGACCAGCGGCGAATTGTTTTGCTTTTCATTTCATAGCCTTCAGAAATACCAAAGCCGCCCCTGTCGGACGGCTCGGGTCTTGGGCGTGCCGGGTCAGGCCATTACCACTTGTAAGTAGCACTGGCGACGACGCTGCGTTGGTCGCCGTAGTAGCAGTAGAAGCTGTCGCACGTGGAGATGTAGTCCTTGTCGAACAGGTTGGTGGCGTTCAGTGCCAGGGAGGCGCCTTTGAGGCTGTTGTCCAGACGCCCCAGGTCGTAATGAACCGCGGCGTCGAACACGGTGTAGGCGTCCGCCTTGCCGAGCGAGGTATTGCCCTGGTCGCCGTAGGTGTTGCCGGTGTAGCGAGCGCCGGCGCCGATGCCGAAACCGTCCAGCACGCCGTTGTGCCAGGTGTAATCGGTCCACAGGGATGCCTGCTGGTTAGGCATCAGTTGCAGACGATTGCCTTTGAAATCGCCGTTCTGCACTTCGGATTTGGCCAGGGTGTAAGCGGCGATGACCTTGAGGTTCTCGGTCACGTCGGAGACGGCTTCCAGTTCCAGGCCTTTGACTTTCACTTCACCGGTCTGGCTGGTGACCGAAACGTTGTCCGAGTTGGTCGTGGTGACGGAGACGTTTTTCTGGGTCAGGTCATAGACCGCTGCGGTCAACAGGGTGCTGCTGCCAGGCGGTTGGTACTTGATGCCCAGTTCCCACTGTTTGCCTTCAGTCGGCTTGAACGAATCGGTCGGCGATGCGGTGGCGTTGCTGGTCGGCTGGAACGACTCGGCGTACGACAGGTACGGCACGATGCCGTTGTCGAACACGTAGCTGATCGCCGCGTTGCCGCTGAAGTTCTTATCGCGCTCGGTGTTGGTGGCATCGCCTTTGTTGAAGAACCTGGTACCGGTGTGGACCCAGTCTTCACGCCCCCCCAGCGTCAGACGCCATTGGTCGAGGGCCATCTGGTCCTGAACGTACAGGCCAGTCTGGTAAGTTTTCTGGTCGTAGTCATAGAACGCCGCCGAACGTGGCGGACGAACAATGGGCTGGCCATAGATCGGGTTGTTGACGTTGGTGGTCAGACCGTCACCGAAAATCGAGGTGTAGTTGGTGTTGGTGCGCTGATGATCGAGGCCGATCAGCAGCGTGTGACGGATGTCGCCGGTCGCGAAGTCACCCTGGAAGTTGTTGTCCACGGCGAACTGGCTGATGTCCTCGTCGACACTGGTGCTTGAGCGGCCAACGTTGCCTTCGGCATCCACCTGGGTGAACGGGTAGGCGCCGGGGGTGAGGGCCTGGAAGGACAGGTCCGATTTGGTGTAACGCAGGTTCTGCTTGAACTGCCAGACATCGTTCAAACGATGTTCAAAGGCGTAGCCCAGTGCGTAGTAAGTGCGGTCGTAGAATTCCCAGTCCGGGTCGCCCAGGTTTTTGTGATGGGAAATCTTGCCGAGGGGCGAATGGATCTTGGTGCCTTGCACCGGCAGAAATTGGCTGGTGATGCCGGTATCGTCGCGGGTGAATTGCGTCAGCAGGGTGAACTTGGTGTCTTCGTCAATGTTCCAGGTCAGGCTCGGCGCGATGTTGTAGCGCTTGTTGTCGACGTGGTCGATCTGCGTGCCGCTGTCGCGCACCACACCGCTCAAACCGTAGAGGAACTGGCCTTCGTCATCGATCTTGCCGGTGCTGGCGAAGTTGATCTGGCGATGATTGTCACTACCGTATTGCACCTGGATTTCGCTGCTCGACTCGGCGCTGGGACGACGGCTGACCATGTCCAGCAAGCCGCCTGGCGGGGTCTGGCCGTAAACCGACGAGGCCGGGCCGCGCAGTAGGGCAAGGCGCTCGAGGTTCCAGGTTTCCTGTTTCGGGTTGGCGTACACGCCTTTTGGCAGTGGCAGGCCATCGAGGAATTGCGTCGGCTCGAAACCGCGCACGCGCAGCCAGTCGGCACGGGTGTCGCTGCCGTAGCTGCTGGCGGTGATGCCGGGCATGTAGCGCACCGCGTCATCGAGGCTGTGCACATTGCGGTCGTCCATTTGCTCCCGGGTAGCGATCGAAATAGAACGCGGTGCTTCGACCAGCGCGGTATCGGTCTTGGTGCCGGCGGCGGTGCGGGTCGCCAGGTAACCTTGCACCGGTCCCCAGGCACTTTCGGTGTTTTCCACGCCAATGACGGCGGTTTCCGGCAGGGCCATCACGCCCTCGGGAACGGCCACCAGGCTGAAGGTGCCAGTGCTGCTCTGTTCCAGTTGCAGACCGGTGCCGCGCAAGGCTTCGCGCAGGGCGCCGGCTGCGTCGAACTGGCCTTTGACCGGCGCCGAGGTCTTGCCTGCCGCCAGCGATGGATTCAACGACAACGCGAGGCCGGCCTGGCTGGCAATCTGGTTCAGGGTGCTGGCCAATGGCGCGGTCGGCAGGTTGTAGGCGCGAACGCTGGACGCCTGTTCAGCGGCCATCAGCTGACTGCTGGCCAGAGGGGCACAAAGGGCAATGGCAATCGCCAGCAAACTGGGGCGCAACACGGTGTCTAGCGAACGGGACATACAGCGGCTCCTGAATGGAAATATTTCTCAATTGCCTAGGTGCCGGACGAGAATTCAAAAGTGATAGGGGCTAGATGAAAATAATTTCGATTCAGCAAATCAGTCGCTAAGGGGATCGTAGGGGATCGTTCCCACGCTCTGCGTGGGAATGCCTCAATGGACGCTCTGCGTCCGCTTCGGCATGTGACGCGGAGCGTCACGGGCTGCATTCCCACGCAGAGCGTGGGAACGATCATTTAGCGTCAGTTTTTGCCGCCACCGTCACCCACCACGGCGTGTGCTGTTCGATCTGCACCGGCAGGGTCGGCAGCAGGGCGCTCAGGGCCAGATCGGTGTCGTGCAGCGGGAAGCTGCCGGTGATTCGCAGGTCGGCGATTTCTGGCGCAACGCCAAGATACCCGCGTCGATAACGACCAAGTTCATGCACCAGGTCTTCCAGCCGTGTGTTGTCCACCACCAGCATGCCGCGGGTCCAGGCATCGGCGCCGAGGGTGAGCGCGACGATCGGCCCGAGGCCATTGCTGCGCATCAGGACTTGCTGGCCTTCACGCAGAATCTGCTCTTCAGCGCTCGCCCCGGGATTGGCGGCCACCGCCGATTTCAGCACGCTCAGGCGCGTACCTTCTTCTTCACGCTTGACCAGGAACCTTGTTCCCAGTGCGCGCATGCTGCCTTCGCGGGTTTCGACGATAAACGGCCGGGTGTCGCCATGACCGGTTTCGACGAGAATTTCCCCTTCCTGGAGGATGATCAGCCGTTGTTTTTCATCGAAACGCACATCCACGGCACTGTGGGTGTTGAGGTTGATCCGTGTGCCGTCAGTCAGGCGCAGGGTGCGTTGCTCGCCGGTGGCGGTGCGCTGGTCGGCCAGCCAATAGTCGATTGGCAGATAACGATCGCCGGCGAACAACGCCAACCCGATCACCGCGACGATGCTGGCCACGCCGCTGCCGAGTTTGCGCACACGCCGGCGAATGCTTTCGCGCGATTGCAGTAACGCGGTGCGTGCCGGGCCACTGGCGACGCTGAAGCGTTGGTCGAGCATGCCTAGTTGGCGCCAGGCCCGCGCATGCTCTTCGTGGGCGGCGTGCCATTTGGCGAACTCTTCGCGCTCCACCGGGTTGCCGGAATCCAGGGACAATTGCCAGGCAATCGCGGCATCCAGCACCTGCGCCGAGACGGGTTTGGAACTGACCGGGCTCATAGCGGCTCACCGTACAACGCGATGTAGCACTGACGAATGCCTTGGGCCAGATACTGACGCACCCGCGGCACTGACACGCCCAGGCGCTGGGCGATTTCGGCGTGGCCGAGGCCGTCGAGACGGTTATACAGAAACGCCGCCCGGGCCTTGCTTGAGAGTTTGCCGAGCAGGCGGTCGATGGCTTTGAGGTCTTCAAGGATCAGTTGCTGTTCCTCCACCGACGGTTGTTCAACGGCGGGGATCAGCATCAGTTCGGTGAGGTAGGCCTGTTCCAGCGCGGCGCGGCGGAAATAGTCGAACAGCAGACCCTTGGCAATCGCCACCAGAAACGCGCGCGGTTCACGCGGCTCCTTCAGTTCTTCACGACCCAGCAAACGCACGAAAGTGTCCTGACTCAGGTCTTCGGCCCGTTGCGGACAGGCCACATTGCGTCGAAGCCAAGCCAATAGCCAACCGCGATGGTCGCGATACAACGCACCAACGAGCTCACTTTGAGGGCTTTGGACTGACGACACGCAGCATCACCGATTGGGAAATATTAACTAACGAGAATTGTTCGCGATTGTGGCAGAGGCGGGGGAGGTAAGCAATTGGCCACTGGTCAGGTGGACCGAGTCATCGTTCATCGCGGGCAAGCCATGCTCCTACAGGTTTTATGTCGTTCCCCAATTTTGTGAACAACACAAAACCTGTAGGAGCATGGCTTGCCCGCGATGGCGGCAGAACAAACGCCAGAGATTTAGAAGGAAGGCGCTCGCTGTCTGCGCTTCCACTGACTCAACCGCTGCTGCAGATTCAACGGGCTATGAATCTGCAACTGCCGCGCCCGGCTGAACAGAATCAACGCCAGCTCAGCAGTGGCCAACGCATCGGCACTGGCATTGTGGCGCTCGAACACTTCCAGTTTGAACCAGTCGATCCACTGATCCAGCCCGGCATCGCGAATGTGCGCCTGAGGGCAAAGCAGCGGCGCGATGTCTGCCACATCCAGAAACGGATGCTGCAACTTGTAGCCCAGATGATCTTTCAGCGCGCGCCCGAGCATGTGCTGATCGAACGGCGCATGAAATGCCAGCACCGGGCTGTCGCCGAGGAACTCCATGAACTCGACCAGGGCCTGAGCCGGATCGCTGCCCGCAGCAATCGCACTCGGCCCCAGGCCATGGATCAACACGCTGGGAGCCAATTTCATGTCGGCGCATTGCAACGTGCGTTCGAACTGCTGGCTGAAGTCGATCGCCCCGTCCTCGATCACTACCGCGCCGATGGACAACACCCGATCCTTGTTCAGGTTCAGCCCGGTGGTTTCCAGGTCGAGCACCACCCAGCGTTGTTCGCGCAGGCTGCATTCGCCCAGCTCTGCCGCCGGGGGCAAGCGTTGCAGGCGTTGTTGAAGGTCGCAGGGAAGGCTGGGACCTGCCGGACGCAGCCATGAAAACAGGCTCATAGCTGATACCTCAGGGCCAGGCTGCTTTGCAGGCGTTGGGCCTGGCGCAGGGATTCACGCAGGATCCGTCGATCCAGATGATTGAGGCTGTCCGGATCGACCCGGTTGGAGTAGGGCAAATTCTCCCGGGTCTGTAGCTGATGTTGCTGCATGCGGGTTTGCTGAATGAAGTGGTAGGCCTCTTCGTACGCCGCACCGTCCAGCCGTTCGATGACTTCTTTGTCCACCAGTTGGCGAAAGCGCTCCAACGTGTTGTTCGCCTCGACCCCATGGGCCAAGGCGAGCAGTCGGGCACCGTCGACAAACGGCGTCAGCCCCTGGATTTTCAAGTCCAGAGTGGCTTTCTCGCCATTCTTGCGAGCCAGTACGAACTCACGGAAACGTCCCACGGGCGGACGGTTGCGCAGGGCGTTCTCGGCCATCATCCGTTGGAACAGTCGGTTGTCATTCACCTGATCGAGAATACCCTGACGCAGCTGCTCGCAGCCTTGCTCGTCACCCCAGACCACCCGCAAGTCGAAATAAATGCTCGAACCCAACAGGTTCTCCGGCGTGGCCTCGCGGATAAACGCGGCAAAACGTCGTGACCATTCGGCCCGGGACAGACACAGCTCGGGGTTGCCGGCCATGATGTTGCCTTTGCACAGGGTGAAACCGCAAAGCGCCAGGCTTTGGTTGATCTGCTGGGCGATGGGCAGCAATTTGCCGCGAATCTCGGCGGCGTGGGCCGCATCCCGGGCTTCGAAGAGAATGCCGTTGTCCTGATCGGTGTGCAGCGTCTGTTCGCGACGGCCTTCGCTACCGAAGCACAGCCAGCTGAACGCAATGCCGGGGTCGCCTTTCTCGGCGAGGGTCAGTTCGATCACCCGGCACACTGTGTGGTCGTTGAGCAGGGTGATGATGTGCGTGATCTGGGTTGAAGAGGCGCCGTGGGCCAGCATGCGCTCCACCAGTTGGCCAATCTCGCCGCGCATCGCGACCAGGTTTTCCACCTTCTGGGCGCTACGGATAGTCCGCGCCAGATGCACCAGATCGACCCGTTGCAGGGAAAACAGATCACGTTCCGAGACCACGCCGCACAGGCGATGATCCTTCACCAGGCAGACGTGGGCGATGTGCCGCTCGGTCATGGCAATCGCCGCATCGAAGGCGCTGTGGTCCGGCGACAGGAAAAACGGCGCCTGGGTCATGTGGCGCTCGATGGCTTCGTTGAAATCGTTAGTGCCGTCGGCCACCACATGGCGCAGGTCGCGCAGGGTGAAAATCCCCAGCGGCGCTTTATGTTCGTCGACCACCACAATGCTGCCGACCTGCTGCTCATGCATCAGGGTCACGGCTTCACGCAGTGGCGTGGTCGGGTTGCAGGTGACCGGATGGCGCATGGCCAATTCACCCAGGCGGGTATTGAGCGAGTACTGCGTGCCGAGAGTTTCCACGGCTTTTTGCTGGACTTGCTGGTTGACCTGATCCAGCAGGCTGCTCACGCCGCGTAGGGCAAAGTCGCGAAACGCGTTGGAAAGTGCGAACAGTTTGATGAACGCCAGCTTGTTCAGCTGTAGGCAAAAAGTGTCTTCGGAGGCCAGATGTTCGGTACGCGTCGCGCGCTCACCCAGCAGCGCGGCGAGGGGGAAACACTCGCCGGTGGTGATTTCGAAGGTGGTTTCGGTGCCGCCCTTGGCCGTATGGGGGCGTTCACCCACGACCCGGCCTTGCTTGACGATGTAGAAATGCTCGACCGGGCCGTCGGCGGGCTTGAGGATGCTCTCGCCGGGTGCATAAAAACGCAGCTGACACTGCTCGACCAGGTACGCCAGGTGGGCGTGTTCCATCTGATTGAAGGGCGGGAAGCGCTGAAGGAATTGCAAAGTGCCCTGGATGTTTTGCAACACCGCGGTTTTCCCTGCCTGTGTGAAGGCGTCCGCTTTACTCATAACCATTACCGCAGTCTTTTTTGAATTGTTGTTGTCGGATGACTGAGCCATGGTCGGCCCCTGCGCGCGGGGTGCCCATTGGACGTAAGTCTAGGTAGGCAGTGAGGCTGTCGATATTTGGGAAATGTCTGACGCAACTGTGGGAAAAACCTCCTACATTGGCTATAGGAAACTTTTCCGACGAAGTGCACATTGAAGGTCTGCTTAGCGATGTCTGACCGATGTGCTAGGGAATAGAAATGAAAACGTAGAGTAAGCCATGTCCGACCACGATATTTTGAGTGACGCTGAGCGCAAGGCGCTGAGTGACGTCATGCTGGAACCCGACCTGCCGCCGCAGCGGGTGCTGATCGTCGATGACGATAAAGATGCGCGCGAGTTGCTGTCGGAGATTCTGGCCCTGGACGGAGTGCGCTGCGTGACCGCCGCCAGTGGCGAAAGCGCACTCAAAATGTTGGAGACGACGCCATCGATTGGCCTGGTGATTACCGATCTGCGGATGGGAAATGTCGATGGTCTGGACCTGATTCGTCAGGTTCGTGAGTCGGTTCGGGCGGCAATGCCGATCATCATCGTTTCCGGTGACGCCGACGTGGAAGACGCGATCGCCGCGATGCATTTAAGCGTGGTCGACTTCCTGCTCAAGCCTGTCGATACCGGCAAGCTGTTGGCGCTGGTCAAGCATGAGTTGGGAATGGATGTGTAGTAACCGATTTGAAACAAAAAAGCCCTGATCTTTCGATCAGGGCTTTTTTTGTCCGGCGTCAGCGCTCAGTCAAAGGCCATTGGCAGCCTTGAACTCGCGACGGCGACGGTGCAGGACCGGCTCGGTGTAGCCATTCGGCTGCTTCGTGCCTTCGACCACCAGTTCGACCGCCGCCTGGAAGGCGATGTTGCTGTCGAAGTCAGGTGCCAGCGGACGATACAGCGGGTCATTGGCGTTCTGACGGTCAACCACTGGTGCCATGCGCTTGAGGCTTTCCATGACCTGATCTTCGGTGACGATGCCGTGACGCAGCCAGTTGGCGATGTGCTGGCTGGAAATGCGCAGCGTCGCACGGTCTTCCATCAGGCCGACGTCATTGATGTCCGGCACTTTCGAACAGCCCACGCCCTGGTCGATCCAGCGCACCACATAACCGAGAATGCCCTGGGCGTTGTTGTCCAGTTCGTTCTTGATCTGCTCTGCAGTCCAGTCCGGTTTGACGGCCAGCGGGATAGTCAGGATGTCATCCACCGAAGCGCGCGCACGTTTGGCCAACTCGGCCTGACGGGCGAACACATCGACCTTGTGGTAATGCAGCGCATGCAGCGCAGCAGCGGTCGGCGATGGAACCCAGGCAGTGTTGGCACCGGCCAGCGGGTGAGCGATTTTCTGTTCGAGCATCGCAGCCATCAGGTCGGGCATCGCCCACATGCCTTTACCGATCTGCGCGCGACCTTGCAGGCCGGTGCTCAAACCGATATCGACGTTCCAGTTCTCGTAGGCGCCGATCCACTTCTCAGCCTTCATGTCCGCCTTGCGTACCATCGGGCCGGCTTCCATGGAGGTGTGGATTTCATCGCCGGTACGGTCGAGGAAACCGGTGTTGATGAACACTACACGCTCGCTGGCCGCCTTGATGCAGGCCTTGAGGTTGACCGTGGTACGGCGTTCCTCGTCCATGATCCCGACTTTCAGCGTATTACGTGGCAAACCGAGTACTTCTTCGATGCGACCGAACAGCTCGTTGGTGAACGCTGCTTCTTCCGGGCCGTGCATCTTCGGTTTCACGATGTAGACCGAGCCGGTGCGGCTGTTCTTGCGCGAGTTGTTGCCGTTGAGGCTGTGGATGGCCGCGAGGCTGGTGATCAGGCCGTCGAGGATGCCTTCCGGCACTTCGTTGCCGTCTTTATCGAGGATTGCGTCGATGGTCATCAGGTGACCGACGTTGCGCACGAACAGCAGCGAACGACCATGCAGGCTCAGTTCTTTACCATCGACACCGGTGTAAGTGCGGTCGGCGTTCATGGTGCGGGTAAAAGTCTGATCGCCCTTGGAGACTTGTTCCGACAGATCGCCCTTCATCAGGCCGAGCCAGTTGCGGTAGATCACCACTTTGTCATCGGCATCGACGGCGGCGACGGAGTCTTCGCAGTCCATGATGGTGGTCAGCGCGGCTTCCATCAGGATGTCTTTGAGGCCGGCAGCATCGGTCTGGCCGACCGGGGTGCTGGCATCGATCTGGATTTCGAAGTGCAGGCCGTTGTTTTTCAGCAGGATCGCGGTTGGAGCCGCTGTATCGCCGTGGAAACCGATCAGTTGCGCATCATCGCGCAGACCGGTGTTGCTGCCGCCTTTAAGGGCGACCACCAGTTTGCCGTCAACAATCTTGTAGCCGGTGGAATCGACGTGAGTGCCGGCAGCCAATGGCGCCGCTTCGTCGAGGAAGGCACGGGCGAAGGCGATGACCTTGTCGCCGCGAACCTTGTTGTAGCCTTTGCCTTTTTCCGCGCCGTCAGCTTCGCTGATGGCATCGGTGCCGTAGAGCGCGTCATACAGCGAACCCCAACGGGCGTTCGAGGCATTGAGCGCGAAACGGGCGTTCATCACCGGAACCACAAGCTGTGGACCGGCCATGCGGGCGATTTCGTCATCGACGTTTTGCGTCGTTGCCTGGAAATCAGCCGCTTCTGGCAGCAGATAACCGATGTCTTGCAAGAAGGCTTTATAGGCCACGGCGTCGTGTGGTTGACCGGCACGGGATTGGTGCCAGCCATCGATACGAGCCTGGAAATCATCGCGTTTGGCGAGTAGGGCTTTGTTCTTCGGCGCCAGGTCATGAATGACCTTATCGGCACCGGCCCAGAACTTATCGGCGGTGAGGCCGGTACCGGGAATGGCTTCGTTGTTCACGAAGTCGAACAGGACTTTGGCGACCTGCAGGCCACCGACTTGAACGTGTTCAGTCATTGCTTGCCTCACTCTGCTCAGCTATTTCGCTTTTCAGCTCTTCAATTTAACAATGAAGCCTCTGGCATTTAAACCACAAACCTGTTGACCAGTACATGCCATTGCGGGCGGCTGGGTTTTGACCAATCAACGGCGTTGAGGCCTTGCTGACGGGGCTTTCAGGGTTGTGGCTGCACCTGCGGCAGACATCGATCCAGCGTTATGTAGTGCGCGCTGCGGCATACTACATGATGAATTGCGCTTGTGAAAATTAGACTAATTACGTCGTTCTGCGACGCCATGACGCATTGCGGTCACGTCGGGGAACAGGATGTTCTCAAAAAACCATTGGATTGTTCCAGTTAAATATAAAAACTTGTACACGATTTGTTTTTCCAACTAGATCGGCGGTGCCCCATTCGCGAGTAGGCTCGCTCCCACAAAGGCCTGCGCGAATCCTGTGGGAGCGAGCCTGCTCGCGAAGGCGTCAGCCGATTCAGCGCAGCAACCACCTTTGCCTATACTTCTTTTTCTATAACAAAAGAGGGCTGCGCCATGGACCACCTCGTACTCACTGTATTCGCTCCGGACAAGCCTGGGCAGGTCGAGCGCATTGCCCAATGCATCGCCGAGCACGGCGGTAACTGGCTGGAGAGTCGCATGTCGCGCATGGCCGGGCAGTTCGCTGGGATTCTTCGCGTGGGCGTGCCGGCCGAGGCCTACGATGAATTGGTCGATGCCCTACAGGCGTTGTCCGCCCATGGCATTCGCGTGCTGATTGCCGAAAGCGGCATCGAGCAATCCTGCACCTGGAAACCGATAGCCATGGAGTTGGTGGGCAACGACCGCCCCGGGATCGTACGCGACATCACGCGTCTGCTGAGTGAGCAGGGGGTGAACCTGGAGCGTCTGGTGACTGAAGTACGTCCGGCGCCGATGAGCAGCGAGCCTTTATTCCACGCTGAAGCGATTCTCGCAGTGCCGTTGACGCTGTCCCTGGACGTGCTGCAATCGCGCCTGGAAACCCTGGCGGATGATTTGATGGTCGAATTGGTGCTGCGCAGTGAACCCTGAACAGGTTATCCAAGTTATACGTGCACCTGCCTGTGGATAACCTGTAGAGACTGTCCTCTAGGCCACGTCGTCCGGGACTCTTGAGGAGCTGATCAAAAAACCAGCAGTTTCAGAGACTTGCACACAAACGCCGGGGATCACGCTGTGGATAACCTTGGGAAGGATCGATGCAGGCCACGGGAGCCGTGGCTTGCAGAGGTTTGTGCGTTTTTTGATCAGCGGCGGCGGCGCAGACTTATCCACGCGTCGATGCTGTAAACCGCCAGGCCCGCCCAGATAAAGATGAACGCTACCAGTGTGCTCGACGACAATTGTTCGCCAAACAACAGAACGGCCTGCAACAGCACCAGGGTCGGTGCCAGGTATTGGAGGAATCCCAACGTCGTGTAGGGCAAATGCCGTGCAGCGGCGTTGAAACACACCAGCGGCACCAGCGTCACCGGACCGGCGGCCACCAGCCACCAGGCTTCGGACGTGGTCCAGAATTCGGGCTGAGCGCTGGTGGCCGTCTGATTGAATAGCAGCCAGGCAATCGCAATCGGCACCAGCATCCAGGTTTCCACCACCAGACCCGGTAACGCCTTGACCGGTGCCTGTTTGCGGATCAGTCCGTAGAAACCGAAGGTCAGCGCCAGCACCAACGACACCCACGGCAGACTGCCGACTTGCCAGACCTGTTGCGCGACGCCGACCGCCGCGAGGCCAACCGCCAGCCATTGCATGCGTCGCAGCCGTTCGCCAAGGATCAGCATGCCCAACAGCACGTTCACCAGCGGGTTGATGTAGTAACCGAGACTGGCTTCGAGCATGCGCCCGTTGTTCACCGACCAGACGTAGGTCAGCCAGTTGGCCGCGATCAGCGTGCCGCTCAGGGCCAGGATCGCCAGGCGTTTCGGGTTGTCACGCAACTCGCGCCACCAGCCCGGATGTTTCCACACCATCAGCAGCAAGGTGCCGAACAGCGCGGACCAGAGCACTCGGTGGATGATGATCTCCACGGCGGGCACGCTGGCGATGGCTTTGAAGTAGAGCGGGAAAAGTCCCCAGATGATGTAGGCACTCAGGCCCAGAATGTACCCGCGACGCGGGTTGGCGGCTTGCATGCAGAATCCTTGCTTAGGCAGCTAACAAAGAGGGGATTGTAAGGCGGTTGTATAGACGTGTCGTGTCGCTTTTTTTTTTGTAGAGCATGGCTTGCCCGCGATTGGATCGATGCGGTCTGTCTGGCGGACCGCGTTATCGTTCATCGCGGGCAAGCCTTGCTCCTACAAGGAGACGCGGTGTTTAAAAGAGTTTTAGGGGCTCTTCATTGAGCGCAGCCAGTTGTTCGCGCAAGGCCAACACCTGGTCGCCCCAATACCGTTCACTGCCGAACCACGGAAAACTGTGCGGGAATGCCGGGTCGTCCCAGCGGCGGGCGAGCCAGGCGCTGTAGTGCATCAGGCGCAAGGCGCGCAGCGGTTCGATCAACGCCAGTTCCCGCGGATCGAAGTCGTGGAACTCACTGTAGCCGTCCATCAATTCCGACAACTGACCGAGACATTCCTGACGATCACCCGCCAGCATCATCCAGATGTCCTGCACCGCAGGGCCCATGCGGCAGTCGTCGAGGTCGACGATGTGGAACATCTCGTCGCGGCACATCATGTTGCCGGGGTGGCAGTCGCCGTGCATGCGGATGTTCTTGTGCGGCGTGGCCTTGTAGACCTCTTCCACCCGCTTGAGCAGGTCACGGGCCACGGACTCGTAGGCGGGCAGCAGACTTTTGGGTACGAAATTGCCTTCGAGCAATGTCGTCAGCGAGTCATGACCGAAATTTTTCACACCCAGCGCTTCGCGGTGTTCGAACGGTTTGGTAGAGCCGACGGCGTGCAGGCGACCGAGCAGTTGCCCCAGGCGATACAGCTGATCGAGATTGCCCGGCTCCGGCGCACGGCCACCACGGCGGGGGAACAGGGTGAAACGGAAACCGTTGTGTTCGTGCAGGCTGGCACCGTTGTGAATCATCGGCGCGACCACCGGTACGTCGCATTCGGCAAGTTCGAAAGTGAATTGGTGTTCTTCGAGAATCGCTTCGTTGGTCCAGCGCTGCGGACGGTAGAACTTGGCGATCAGCGGCTCGGAGTCTTCGATACCGACCTGATAGACACGGTTCTCGTAGCTGTTGAGCGCCAGAATGCGCGCGTCGCTGAGAAAGCCGATGCTTTCGACGGCATCGAGCACGAGGTCTGGGGTGAGGGTTGCAAACGGGTGGGCCATGCTGACTCCTGCGCGCAGCAGGCTGCCGCGTCCGGCCAAACATGGTAGCGCAGACGGGGTGTCTTTAGGGGGATCGTTCCCACGCTCTGCGTGGGAATGCCTCACCGGACGCTCCGCGTCCGTTTCTGGGACGCAGAGCGTCCCGGGCTGCATTCCCACGCGGAGCGTGGGAACGATCACCAGGGTGGGACTTTTATCAGGCGCCGACGATGCCGCCATCTTCCCGGGAAATCGCCATCACCGAAGACCGCGGCTTGCCATTCGGCAGATGCTCAGGGAACGTCGACCCGCCGTTTTCCCCCGGATGCTGAATCCCGACAAACAAAGTCTTCTGATCCGGCGAGAAGCTGATCCCCGTCACCTCGCAGCCCACTGGCCCGACCATGAAGCGGCGGATCTCCCCGGTGACCGGGTCAGCGCAGAGCATCTGGTTATTGCCCATGCCCGCGAAGTCGCCTGCGTTGCTCGAATCGCCATCGGTCAGAATCCACAACCGCCCAGCCTTGTCGAAACCCAAGCCGTCCGGGCTGTTGAACATGTTCTGCGGTGTGATGTTCGATGAACCGCCCTTCGGCGTGCCGGCGTGGACGCCCGGGTTGCCGGCGACCACAAACAGGTCCCAGGCAAAGCTTTTCGAGCCGTGATCGTCACGGTCAGTGCGCCAGCGCAGAATCTGCCCGTAGACGTTCTTCTCGCGCGGGTTCGGCCCGCCCACCGGTTGCCCGTCCTCGCCACGCTTGGCGTTGTTGGTCAGCGTGCAGTAGACCTGGCCATCCTTGGGGCTGACGACGATCCACTCCGGGCGGTCCATGCGCGTAGCTTTCACCACGCTGGCCGCGAGGCGGGCGTGAATCAACACTTCGGCTTGATCGGCGAAACCGCTGCTGGCGTCGATGCCGTTTTTGCCGTGGGTCAGTTCGATCCACTCGCCCTGGCCTTTCGGGTGATCGGCATTGCCGTCGCCCGCATCGAAGCGCGCCACGTACAAGGTGCCGTGGTCCAGCAGGTCGCGGTTGGCCTTGGGGTTTTTGTGGTTGATCCTGTCGCGGCTGACAAATTTGTAGATGAACTCGCCGCGTTCATCGTCGCCCATGTACACCACGGCGTGACCGTCACTGGTTTCGGCCAGTGCGGCGTTTTCATGTTTGAAGCGGCCCAGCGCGGTGCGTTTGACGGGCGTCGATTTCGGGTCGAACGGGTCGATTTCCACGACCCAACCGTGACGGTTGAGTTCGTTCGGATTCTTCGCCAGGTCGAAACGCTCGTCGTGTGGGTGCCAGTTGATCTCTTTGCTGGTCGCTACGGCGCCGTAGCGTTTTTGCGCGGCGTCGAATTTTTGTTCGGCATTGCTGCTGCCGAAGCAGTCAGTGAAGTTCTCTTCGCAGGTCAGATACGTGCCCCACGGCGTCTTGCCGTTGGCGCAGTTCTGGAAGGTGCCGAGGACGTTCTTGCCGTGTGGGTCTGCACTGGTTTTCAGCAGTTCGTGGCCGGCGGCCGGACCGCTCAGACTGATCGGCGCGTTGCCGTGAATCCGCCGGTTGTAGCGCGAGCCCTGGACGAAATGCCATTGGCCGTTCTTGCGCTGCACTTCGATCAACGACACGCCTTCACAGGCCAGTGCCTTGCGCACGTCAGCAGCCGATTGCGGCATGCCGCCGTGGGCGTAGAGGTAGCGATAGTTGGTGTATTCGTTGTTGATCGCCATCAGCGCCCGGTTATTGTCACCGGGAAATTCAAACAGGCTCATGCCGTCGTTGTTGTCGCCGAACTGGACTTCCTGATGTTCGGCGGTGCCGTTGCCGCTCGGGTCGAACGCCGGGCCGTTCTTCTGCAGGGGTTGGCCCCAACTGATCAATACCGAAGATTTGTAGCCTGGCGGCAGGGTGATGGCGTCGCTGGTGGCGGCGGGAATACTGTCAAAACCCAACAGTTTGCTGGAGCCGGCGCTGACGCTGGCGGCCAGCACGCTGCGGCTCAGCAGGCTGCCGCCCAGGAACATGGCTGCACCGCAAAGGGCGCCAGCGCTGATGAAACCTCGACGGCTGAGGCCGACCATGTTCTCGAGGTCGGTGGATTGGTTGTCTTCTAATAGGCTCACATCAGGCTCCCTGCGGGTTTTTGCAGTCACCTTAATGAGCGTTAATGACACTTGTGTTTCAAAGCGGTGTACCGAGCAAAACGTTGGAGGGCGCGAACTGCACCCGCACCGGTTTATTGGCGGCCAGACCGAGGGTTCTCAAGTGCAGCGGTTCGGCCAGCGCGCAGAGTGTCTGGCCATTGGGCAGGCCGATGCGCACTTCGCTGGGGCCGTCCTCGGCGTCGAGAATTTCTTCGATGATGCCCTTCAGGCAATTATTGCCAGGTGTTGCCACTTGATCGATGCCCAGCAACTCCAGCCAACCGGCCTTGATCAGCGCGACCACTACGGTGCCGGTTTCCAGTTCCAGACGCGTGGTGCTGTCGTGAGTGATCTGCGCATCAATGCTCAAACCTTCGGCCAATTCAAGACGAATACGGTCGTTGTGCCCTTGGGTATCAATCGCCACGACCTTGCCATGCAGTTGATTGCGCGCGCTGGTTCTGAGCATCAGTCGGCCGAGCAGGTCGAGATCGCTGGCCTCTTCGGCGGCTTCCAGCACCTGAGCCTGCAAGGCTTGCAGCTTTTGATACAGGCGCAATACGCGCTCGCCTTCGCTGGAGAGTTTGGCGCCACCGCCGCCCTTGCCGCCGACACTGCGCTCCACCAACGGCTTTTGCGCGAGGTTGTTCAGCTCATCGATGGCGTCCCAGGCCGCTTTGTAACTCAGCCCCGCACTTTTCGCGGCGCGGGTGATCGAGCCTTGTTCGGCAATGTGTTGCAGCAACGCGATGCGCTGCGGACGACGGACAATGTGCTGCGACAACAACGTAGGCAAGGACATGGCAAGACGCTTTGGGCTGTGACGATGGGAAGGACGTTGGCTGCTGGGAGCCCGGGAGTCAAGTCAGGTCATATCCTTGTAGGAGTGAGCCTGCTCGCGATGGGGTCATCAATTTCACCATAGATGTGACGGATAGACCGTCATCGCGAGCAGGCTCGCTCCCACCCTGAATGCCACTAAATCAGGGGGTATCGCCAGGTTTTGGGGTGCGGGCCAGGCAGTAGACATCGACCCGAGCGGCGCCGGCGTCCATCAACAGACGAGCCAGGGCTTGCGCCGTGGCGCCGGTGGTCAACACATCGTCCACCAATGCTAAATGACGACCCTTGATGCATGCATCAGGTGCCAGGGCGAAGGCGTTGCGCAGGTTCTTTTTGCGGGCCTCGGCATTCAGGTCCTGTTGGGCGCTGGTGTCCTGAGTTCTCAGCAACAGCGTTTCATCGCACGGAATGTCGAGGCTGGTGCTGAGCCAGCGGGCGAGCATCGCGGCCTGGTTGAAACCCCGTTGGCGCAGTCGTTTGGAGGCCAGCGGAACCGGGATGAGCGCATCGGGTCGATTCAGGTCTTCATCAAAGCGATGTTGCAGGAACTGAGTGAGAAGTTCGGCGAGCAGGCGACCAAACGGCCACTTCGCAGCGTGTTTGAAGCGTGTGATCAGCGTGTCCACCGGAAAGCTGTAAGTCCAGGGCGTGGCGACCCGCTCAAAGGCGGGCGGTTGTTTCAGGCATTGGCCGCAGGTGAGGCCAGCGGTGGGCAACGGCAGGGCGCAGGTTTGGCATTGATCGCCCAGCCAAGGCAACTCCGTTTCACAGGCCATGCAGATGGGTGTGCGTTCATCGGCGGGTTCTGAACAGAGCAAACAAGATTGATCGTTTTTTAACCAGATGTAAACCGGTCCTTCGTATCGTGGTTGACAGCGCATGAGTCTTCCTTAAATATGCCGAACATCCGTGTCGCGTCTGTGGGTATTCCATTCCCCCAGCCGCTTGCCAAGCATAAAACAAAGGAAACGCCCATGAGCGCCAGCACCACTGCAACCCTGCGTCATGACTGGTCTTTGGCCGAAGTCAAAGCACTCTTCGTTCAGCCATTCAACGACCTGTTGTTCCAGGCGCAGACGGTGCACCGCGCGCATTTCGACGCCAATCGGGTCCAGGTGTCGACGCTGCTGTCGATCAAAACCGGTGCCTGCCCGGAAGATTGCAAATATTGTCCGCAGTCCGGTCACTACAACACCGGCCTGGAAAAAGAAAAGCTGATGGAAGTGCAGAAGGTCCTCGAAGAGGCCGCTCGCGCCAAGGCCATCGGTTCGACCCGTTTCTGCATGGGCGCGGCGTGGAAACATCCGTCGGCCAAAGACATGCCTTACGTGCTGGAAATGGTCAAAGGCGTGAAAGCCATGGGCCTGGAAACCTGCATGACCCTCGGTCGCCTTGATCAGGACCAGACCGTCGCTCTGGCTGACGCCGGCCTCGACTACTACAACCACAACCTCGATACCTCGCCTGAGTTCTACGGCAGCATCATCACCACCCGCACTTACAGCGAGCGCCTGCAAACCCTGGCCTACGTGCGTGAGTCTGGGATGAAGATCTGCTCCGGCGGCATTCTCGGCATGGGTGAGTCGCTTGATGATCGCGCCAATCTGCTGATCCAGCTGGCCAACCTGCCGGAACACCCAGAGTCGGTGCCGATCAACATGTTGGTGAAAGTCGCCGGTACGCCGCTGGAAAATGCTGACGATATCGACCCGTTCGACTTCATCCGCATGCTGGCTGTCGCACGCATCCTGATGCCGCAATCCCACGTGCGCCTGTCCGCCGGCCGCGAAGCGATGAACGAGCAGATGCAGGCCCTGGCGTTCTTTGCTGGCGCGAATTCGATTTTCTACGGCGAAAAACTGCTGACCACCGCCAACCCGCAGGCCGACAAGGACATGCAACTGTTTTCACGCCTGGGCATCCTGCCGGAAGCGCGTGAAGAGCACGCTGACGAAGTCCATCAGGCCGCGATTGAACAGGCGCTGGTTGAGCAGAAGAGCAGCGAGCAGTTCTATAACGCTGCCGTCTGACCATCCTGCTTTGTAGGAGCAAGGCTTGCCCGCGATTGATACGCCTCGGTCTGTCTGAATAACTGCGGCGATCCTATCGCGAGCAAGCTTTGCTCCTACAGGGGCTGTACCTCTTTTCTCATCGCGAGGTCTGCATGTCTTTCGATCTCAGCGCGCGCCTTGCTGCCCGTCGTGCCGAAAATCTCTACCGCCAACGCCCATTGCTCGAAAGCCCTCAAGGCCCGGAAGTGGTGGTCGATGGTCGGCCGTTGCTGGCGTTCTGTAACAACGATTACCTGGGCCTGGCCAATCACCCGCAAGTGATCGAAGCCTGGCGCGCTGGTGCCGCTCGTTGGGGCGTTGGCGGTGGTGCTTCGCATCTGGTGATCGGCCACAGCGGCCCACATCACGCACTCGAAGAAGCCCTGGCCGAGTTCACCGGTCGTCCGCGCGCGCTGTTGTTCACCACCGGTTACATGGCCAACCTCGGCGCGGTCACTGCGCTGGTCGGGCAGGGCGATACGGTGCTGGAAGACCGGCTCAATCACGCGTCCCTGCTGGATGCGGGTCTGTTGTCCGGAGCTCGCTTCAATCGCTATCTGCACAACGACGCGGCGAGTATGGCCAAGCGTCTCGAGAAGGCGACCGGCAATACCCTGGTGGTCACCGACGGCGTGTTCAGCATGGACGGCGACATCGCCGACCTGCCGGCGTTGGCGCGGGAAGCCAAGGCTAAAGGCGCCTGGTTGATGGTTGATGACGCTCACGGCTTTGGTCCGCTGGGTGCCAATGGTGGCGGGATCGTCGAGCATTTCGGCTTGAGTCAGGAAGACGTGCCGGTGCTTGTCGGCACCCTCGGTAAGGCGTTCGGGACCGCCGGGGCTTTTGTGGCTGGCAGCGAAGAGCTGATCGAGAGCCTGATCCAGTTCGCCCGTCCCTACATTTACACCACCAGCCAGCCGCCGGCGCTGGCCTGCGCGACGCTGAAAAGCCTTGAGTTGCTGCGCACTGAGCACTGGCGACGTGAACATCTGAAAACGTTGATCCGCCAGTTCCGCCACGGTGCCGAACAGATCGGCCTGGAGTTGATGGACAGCTTCACGCCGATCCAGCCGATCATGATCGGCGATGCCGGGCGTGCGGTTCGACTGTCGCAGATGCTGCGTGAACGCGGTCTGATGGTCACTGCGATCCGTCCTCCGACCGTGCCCGCCGGCAGCGCCCGACTGCGAGTGACCCTGACCGCCGCCCACAGCGAGGCGCAGGTACAGCTATTGTTAAATGGACTGGCCGATTGTTTTCAACAACTGGGACCGGAGCCAAGCCATGCGTGATCGCCTGATTCTGCTGCCCGGCTGGGGGCTCGGCATTTCTCCCCTGGAGCCCTTGGCGGCAGCGTTGCAAGGACTGGATGAACGCTTGCGGGTCGAGATCGAACCGTTGCCGGAACTGCAATCGAGCGATCTTGAGGAGTGGCTCGATGAGCTGGATTCGACGGTGCCTCAGGACGCCTGGCTCGGCGGCTGGTCGCTGGGCGGCATGCTCGCTTCAGAGTTGGCAGCCCGGCGCGGCGATCGCTGCTGCGGCTTGCTGACCCTGGCGAGCAATCCTTCTTTTGTCGCCCATGAGCAATGGCCGAGTGCAATGCCTGCCGAAACGTTCGATGCGTTTCTGGCCGGTTGCAAGGCTGATCCGCGCATGACGTTGAAACGTTTCTCGCTGCTCTGCGCTCAGGGGGCCGAAGACCCGCGTGGCTTGTCTCGGCTGTTGCTCGGTGGCGCGCCACACACTTCGGCAGAGGTGCTGATGAGCGGCCTGGAGTTGCTCGCACAACTGGATACCCGCCAGGCTTTGCAGGCGTTCCGCGGCCCGCAACTGCACTTGTTCGCCGGCCTCGACGGACTGGTTCCAGCCGAAGCGGCGAGTGATCTGCTGACATTGCTGCCGGATGTTGAAATCGGTCTGATCGAGCAGGCCAGTCACGCGTTTCTTCTGGAAGACCCTCACGGTGTGGCGGGGGCGATTCAGGCCTTTTTGCATGAGTGCGGTGATGACTGATTTATCCCTTCCCAACCTGCCCGGCGGTTTGCCCGACAAACGCCAGGTGGCGGCCTCTTTTTCCCGTGCGGCGGCAAGCTACGACAGCGTGGCCGAATTTCAGCGCGATGTTGGCAGTGAATTGTCGAGTCGTTTGCCTGAGGACTTTGTGCCGGGTGTCTGGCTGGACCTGGGCTGCGGCACCGGGCATTTCAGCCGTGCATTGGGTGAGCGATTTCCTGCCAGTCACGGACTGGCATTGGACATCGCCGAAGGTATGCTCAATCACGCCCGGCCGTTGGGTGGCGCAACGCATTTCATCGCAGGCGATGCCGAGCGGTTACCGTTGCAGGATTCGACCTGCGATCTGATCTTCTCCAGCCTGGCGGTGCAGTGGTGTGCGGACTTCGCTTCGGTGCTCAGTGAAGCCAATCGGGTGCTGAAACCAGGCGGAATTTTCGCGTTTGCTAGTCTATGCGTAGGCACACTGTTCGAGCTGCGTGACAGCTGGCGACAGGTGGATGGCATGGTGCACGTCAACCGCTTTCGCGAGTTCGGGGTTTATCAACAGCTTTGCGCGGACAGTGGGTTGAGCGTCGCGAGTCTGGAAACCCGACCGCACGTGTTGCATTACCCGGATGTGCGCAGCTTGACCCATGAACTGAAGGCGCTGGGTGCCCACAACCTGAACCCCGGTCGGCCGGGTGGTTTGACCGGCAGGGCGCGGATCCTCGGTTTGATCGAGGCTTATGAGCGGTTTCGTCAGGCCAAAGGATTGCCGGCGACTTATCAAGTGGTCTACGCCGTGTTGGAGAAACCCTTATGAGCGCCGCCTATTTCATCACCGGTACTGACACTGATGTCGGCAAGACCACCATTGCCGCAGCTTTGCTGTATGCCGCGCGGTCGGCCGGTTTGAGTACGGCGGCGGGCAAACCGGTCGCCTCTGGATGCGATGTGACGCCCAAGGGCTTGCGCAATGCCGATGCGTTAGCGTTGCTGGCGGAGTGCTCAGTGCCTTTGACTTATGCACAGGTCAACCCTATGGCGTTCGAGCCGCCGATCGCGCCGCACTTGGCCGCGCGGGAGGCCGGCGTGGCATTGACGGTGCAATCACTGTTGACGCCCATGCGGGAAATTCTCGATATGCAGGCGGACTTCACCTTGATCGAAGGCGCTGGAGGCTGGCGAGTGCCTTTGGCGGATCAGGACAATCTGTCGGACCTGGCGATGGCGCTGGGCCTGCCGGTGATTTTGGTGGTGGGCGTGCGCCTGGGTTGCATCAACCATGCGCTACTGACGGCCGAGGCGATTGCTCAGGACGGTTTGCAGTTGGCAGGGTGGGTGGCCAATATCATCGATCCGAAGACTTCGCGTCTGGAAGAAAACCTTGCGACACTCGCTGAGCGGATCCCGGCGCCGTGCCTTGGGCGTGTGCCGAAACTCAAGTTGATGACCGCTGAAGCAGTGGCGGAGCATCTGCAACTGGATTTACTGGACTGAGTTTTCTGGCAGGGTTTTAACTATGACAAGGCACTGTGCTATTAGTGTTTTTGTCGGGCCTTTTGTCAGTGGGTCTGGTTCAATGGCCGCTGTTGATCCTTTGTAGGACGAGTTCTCCCATGGAAATCTCAGGAAACACCGCTTTTTATGCCGGTCTGAGCACTATTCAGACAGGGCAGAACCGTGTCGATCAGGCCTCTGGCCAGATTGCCAACACGACGATTGAGCGTTCGGTGACCAGCCAGTCTTCCGAGGCTCAGGTTGATCGTCTGCGCTCGGTGGATCGCAGTCAGCAGTCGGACCTGGCCAGTAACATGGTCGAGATGTCCCAAGGCAAATTTCAGGTTGAACTGGGTGTCAAAGTTGCCAAGGCATCCGATGAAATGCTCGGTACGCTGATTGATACCTACGCTTGAATCCTCGCTGAACCCGCACCTTCCACGCCGCGAATATTCGCGGCGTTTTTCTGCGTAAATCCTTCTCCCTCAACTAATCTTTCCTCCACTGCGTATTGCTCAGGCGACGGTGTTGCGTGGCTGTGGGTCTGGTATTTACCCCGGGTAATGACGAACGGCAAAAGATCGGCGCTTGACAAGATTTAGGCGTAAACGTATGTTTCAAACAACTGTTTGACCGTCACAACAAATCAACGCGGTCGTTCATTCCCGGTTACATCAGCAGAGGTTTATCGCTATGCCTGACTACAAGGCCCCCTTGCGTGATATTCGCTTCGTTCGTGACGAACTGCTCGGCTACGAAGCGCACTATCAGAGCCTTCCGGCTTGCCAGGACGCTACTCCAGACATGGTTGACGCCATTCTCGAAGAAGGCGCCAAGTTTTGTGAGCAGGTGCTGGCTCCGCTGAACCGCGTGGGTGACACCGAAGGCTGCACCTGGAGCGAGTCCGGCGTTAAAACCCCGACCGGTTTCAAAGAAGCTTACAAACAATTCGTCGAAGGCGGCTGGCCAAGCCTGGCCCACGACGTAGAGCACGGCGGCCAAGGCCTGCCGGAATCTCTGGGTCTGGCCGTCAGCGAAATGGTTGGCGAAGCCAACTGGTCGTGGGGCATGTACCCAGGCCTGTCCCATGGCGCGATGAACACCATTTCCGAGCACGGCACGCCTGAGCAGCAAGAGGCTTACCTGACCAAGCTGGTTTCCGGCGAATGGACCGGCACCATGTGCCTGACCGAACCGCATTGCGGCACCGACCTGGGCATGCTGCGCACCAAGGCTGAACCTCAGGCCGACGGTTCTTACAAAGTCTCCGGCACAAAGATCTTCATCTCGGCCGGTGAGCACGACATGGCCGACAACATTGTCCACATCGTGCTGGCACGTCTGCCGGATGCGCCAGCTGGCACCAAAGGCATTTCGCTGTTCATCGTTCCCAAGTTCATGCCGAATGAAGACGGTTC
Organism: Pseudomonas sp. PDM10; assembly: GCF_014852295.1. Lineage (NCBI taxonomy): Bacteria > Pseudomonadati > Pseudomonadota > Gammaproteobacteria > Pseudomonadales > Pseudomonadaceae > Pseudomonas > Pseudomonas sp. PDM10. Next base: position 689,968 of record NZ_JACVBJ010000003.1, read on the forward strand.
GGTCGGCGCACGCAACGCAGTGACCTGTGGTTCCCTGGAACACAAGATGGGCATCCACGGTAACGCCACCTGCGTGATGAACTTCGACGCGGCCACCGGTTACCTGATCGGCCCGGCGAACAAAGGCCTGAACTGCATGTTCACCTTCATGAACACCGCACGTCTGGGCACCGCGCTGCAAGGTCTGGCTCACGCCGAGATCGGCTTCCAGGGCGGTCTGAAATACGCTCGTGATCGTCTGCAAATGCGCTCCCTGACTGGCCCGAAAGCGCCGGAAAAAGCCGCTGACCCGATCATCGTTCACCCTGACGTACGTCGTATGCTGTTGACCATGAAAGCCTTCGCCGAAGGCAACCGTGCGATGGTTTACTTCACTGCCAAGCAAGTCGACATCGTCAAGTACGGCGTGGACGAAGAAGAGAAGAAGAAGGCCGACGCACTGCTGGCGTTCATGACGCCAATCGCCAAAGCCTTCATGACTGAAGTCGGCTTCGAATCCGCCAACCACGGCGTGCAAATCTACGGCGGCCACGGCTTCATCGCCGAGTGGGGCATGGAGCAGAACGTTCGCGACAGCCGCATTTCGATGCTGTACGAAGGCACCACCGGTATCCAGGCACTCGACTTGCTGGGCCGTAAAGTGCTGATGACTCAAGGCGAAGCCCTGAAAAGCTTCACCAAGATCGTCCACAAGTTCTGCCAGACCAACGAAGGCAACGAAGCGGTCAAAGAGTTCGTCGAGCCATTGGCTGCGCTGAACAAAGAGTGGGGCGAGCTGACCATGAAGGTCGGCATGGCGGCCATGAAGGATCGCGAAGAAGTCGGCGCGGCGTCGGTGGATTACCTGATGTACTCCGGTTACGCCTGCCTGGCTTACTTCTGGGCGGACATGGCGCGTCTGGCTGCCGAAAAACTGGCTGCCGGCACCACCGAAACGGCGTTCTACACCGCCAAGCTGCAGACTGCGCGCTTCTACTTCCAGCGCATCCTGCCGCGTACCCGCACTCACGTTGTCACCATGCTGTCGGGCGCCAACAACCTGATGGACATGAAAGAAGAAGACTTCGCGCTGGGTTACTAAGCCCCACGTTGTCTCTTCATAAAGCCGCTGCTTCCTCGGAAGCAGCGGCTTTTTTGTGCGCGTTATCTGCGTGTAAATATTCCTGACCAAAACGCTAAGAAGAATGCAAATGCTGCCGTTAAAGAGGGTGGCGATGTGACATGTCGCCCGAAGAGGAGGCACAATGCCATCCTTGTTTGCCGGGTTGGAGCTTTACCCTTGCCGCGTTCTTCCGCTGTACGTTTCAGCCATTTCCTGCCGTCATTACTGCTTTTGCTCGCGGGGCTGGCGGCTGCGTACGTGAAGGATCTGAACGTCTTTTTCACCTCGCTGTTCAACGTACTGCCAACCTTGGTGTTGTTGCTCGGCGGTGCTTACTGCGCGGTTTACCGACGTCAGCGTGAGCTGTTTCTGATGGTCACGGTGTACATCGCCTACTTCCTGCTCGACACCCAGACCGATTATTACCGCGACAACGGCAAGGTTCGTGAAGACGCCGCTGTGGTCTTCCATCTGTGCTGCCTGTTGCTGCCGCTGCTATTTGGTGTGTTCGCCGCCTGGCAGGAGCGCACCCACCTGTTCCAGGACATGGTGGCGCGATTCGCCGTGTTGCTGGCTTTTGGTAGCGTGGCGTTGGGACTGGAACAAAGTTACCCACAGGCGCTGTTGATGTGGCTGTCGGAGATCCGCTGGCCAGCGTTGCATGGCGCCTGGATGAGTCTGATCCAGTTGTCTTATCCCGTGTTCATCGCCTCGTTTGTATTGCTGGCCTGGCAATACTGGCGCAACCCGAGACCCTTGCATGCTGCCCAATTGGTGGGCCTGCTCGGGTTGTTCTGGATGTTGCCGAAAACCTTCATCCTGCCGTTTACCCTGAACATCATGTGCAGTCAGGTGATGTTGATGATTGCCGCAGCGGTCGCCCACGAGGCCTACCAAATGGCCTTCCGCGACGAACTCACCGGCCTGCCGGGCCGCCGCGCCTTGAACGAGCGGATGCAGCGGTTGGGGCGCAATTACGTGTTGGCGATGAGCGATGTCGATCACTTCAAGAAATTCAATGACACCCACGGTCACGATGTCGGCGATCAGGTGCTGCGACTAGTCGCCAGCAAACTGTCGAAAATCGGTGGTGGCGGTAGGGCGTATCGCTACGGCGGTGAGGAATTCGCCCTAGTGTTCGCAGGCAAGACCCTCGAAGAGTGCATGCCGCACCTGGAAGTCATCCGCGAGTCCATCGCCACCTACAACATTCAACTGCGCAATCAGGACAGCCGCCCTCAGGACGACCAGCAGGGTCGTCAACGTCGCGCAGGCTCGGGCGCCTCAAGTGTGTCGGTCACCGTCAGCATCGGCGTGGCCGAACGACTGGAGCAACGCACTCCCGAGAAAGTGCTCAAGTCCGCTGACGAGGCGCTCTACAGTGCCAAGGGCGCGGGGCGAAACTGTGTGGTGGCGTTCGGTCAGAGCCGTCGTGGTGCGGTGCGCATGGACGCTGCTACTGATTGAGTGATGATGGCGCATTCAGCGTCTGGACTGTGATTGTGAGGTCGGGTGTGCGGCAGTAGGTTTGGGGAATCTGCTGCCGGAGAAATGACCATGCCTGAGTACAAAGCTCCCCTGCGCGACATGCGCTTTCTGATCGACCACGTCTTCGATTTTCACAGCAACTACGCCGCGCTGGGTGCCACCGATGCCAGCCCGGACATGGTCAATGCGATCCTCGAAGAAGGTGCGAAATTCTGTGAGAACGTTCTCGCACCGCTGAACCGCAGCGGCGACGAAGAAGGCTGCCATTTCGACAATGGTGTGGTGACTACGCCTACAGGCTTCAAGCAGGCCTTCGCACAATACGTTGAAGGAGGCTGGCACGGTCTTGCGGCTGATCCGGTTTACGGTGGCCAGGGTTTGCCGAGTTCGCTGGGGCTGGTCATTAGCGAAATGGTCGGCTCCAGCAACACCTCCTGGGGCATGTACCCCGGCCTGACTCACGGCGCGATGTCAGCAATCCACGCCCATGGCACTGAAGAACAGAAACAGACATACCTGAGCAAGCTCACCGCCGGCCAATGGACCGGCACCATGTGCCTGACCGAAGCCCATTGCGGCACAGACCTGGGCATCATCAAAACCCGCGCCGTGCCTGCGACCGACGGCAGCTATGCGATTTCCGGCAGCAAGATCTTCATCTCCGCCGGCGAGCACGACATGAGTGAAAACATCATTCACCTGGTGCTGGCGAAACTGCCAGACGCCCCGGCCGGGACCAAGGGCATTTCACTGTTCATCGTTCCTAAATTCCTACCCAACGACGAAGGTGAGGCGGGGGAGCGCAACGGCGTTTCCTGCGGCTCGATCGAACACAAAATGGGCATCAAGGCCTCGGCTACCTGCGTGCTGAACTTCGATGATGCCAAGGGCTTCTTGATCGGTGAGCCGAACAAGGGCCTGAATTGCATGTTCACCATGATGAACCATGCTCGGCTGGGCACCGGCATGCAGGGTTTATGTCTCGGGGAGGCGAGCTTTCAAGGCGCGATCAAGTACGCCAATGATCGTCTGCAAATGCGCGCGCTGACCGGCCCGAAAGCGCCGGAAAAAGCCGCCGATCCGATCATCGTTCATCCTGATGTGCGCAGGATGTTATTGACCATGAAGGCCTTCAACGAAGGCAATCGGGCACTGACTTATTTCACCGCGCAATTGCTCGACGTGGCGCACCTGAGCGCGGATGAAACGGCGCGTCAGGAGGCCGAAGACCTGCTGGCGTTCCTCACGCCGATCTGCAAAGCCTTCATGACCGATACCGGGCTGGAAGTGACCAACCACGGCGTGCAGGTGTTCGGTGGTCACGGTTTCATCCGCGAGTGGGGCATGGAACAGTTGGTACGCGACTGCCGGATTGCACCGATCTACGAAGGCACCAACGGCATTCAGGCGCTGGACTTGCTTGGCAGAAAAGTCCTCGGCAGCCAGGGGAAACTGCTGCGCGGGTTCACCAGAATCGTCCACAAGTTCTGTGCGGCAAACGCCGGACACCCGCAACTCGCCAGCTACGTTGCGCAGCTCAACGAGCTGAATCAGCAGTGGGGAGAGGTGACCACAAAAGTCGGCATGGCGGCGATGAAAAATCCGGATGAAGTCGGCGCGGCGTCGGTGGATTACCTGATGTACAGCGGTTACATCATCCTCGGCTATCTGTGGCTGCGCATGGCGCTGGTCGCTCAGGCACAGCTCGATTCGGGCAGTGGCGATGCCGATTACTGCCAGGCAAAACTGGCGACCAGCGAGTTTTACTTCAAGCGATTGTTACCACGCACGGCGGCTCATCGTGCGGCCATCGAGGCGGGCAGCGATTGTCTGATGAACCTGCCAGCGGAGTTATTCGCACTATAGTGTTTCAAACCGACGTAAAAGAGCCCGCCTAGTTGCGGGCTTCTTTAATGGCTTGCTTTCAAGTGACTAAAAATAACAAAACGGTCATGAGCTGACCCTATGTGTCGTAAAAGTTGTTGGGTTACACTCAAACCCAACGAAAGTACCACTCCTACGAATCACCTGTTTAGATCTTGCGAGGTTTGCCATGGCTGACTACAAAGCGCCCCTGCGCGATATGCGCTTCGTCCTCAATGAAGTTTTCGAGGTCGCCAAACTCTGGGCCGAGCTGCCTGCGCTGGCCGAGACTGTCGATGCTGAAACGGTCGAAGCCATTCTTGAAGAAGCCGGCAAGGTCACCAGCAAAAGCATCGCGCCCCTGAGCCGTGCGGCTGACGAAGAAGGTTGCCATTGGGCGGACGGTGCCGTCACCACGCCGGCAGGTTTCCAGCAGGCTTATCAGACTTATGCTGAAGGCGGTTGGGTCGGTGTCGGCGGCGATCCGACCTACGGCGGCATGGGCATGCCCAAGGCCGTTTCGGCGCAAGTCGAAGAAATGGTCAACTCCGCCAGCCTGTCGTTCGGCCTGTACCCGATGCTGACCGCGGGCGCCTGCCTGTCGATCAACGCCCACGCCAGCGAAGCGCTGAAAGCCGCGTACCTGCCGAACATGTACGCCGGTGTCTGGGCTGGCTCCATGTGCCTGACCGAGCCACACGCCGGCACGGACCTGGGGATCATTCGCACCAAGGCCGAGCCTCAGGCCGACGGGTCCTACAAAGTCAGCGGCACCAAGATCTTCATCACTGGCGGTGAGCACGACCTGACCGAGAACATCATTCACCTGGTGCTGGCCAAGCTACCGGACGCACCGGCGGGGCCGAAGGGTATTTCGCTGTTCCTGGTGCCGAAGTTCATGGTCAATGCCGATGGCACCCTGGGCGCGCGGAACCCGGCGACCTGCGGTTCAATCGAACACAAGATGGGCATCCAGGCCTCCGCGACCTGCGTGATGAACTTCGACGAGGCCGTGGGTTATCTGGTCGGCGAGCCAAACAAAGGCCTGGCCGCGATGTTCACCATGATGAACTACGAACGTCTGGGCGTCGGTATCCAGGGCCTGGCCTCTGGCGAGCGCTCTTACCAGAACGCCGTCGAGTACGCCCGCGACCGCCTGCAAAGCCGTTCGCCGACCGGTGCGCAGAACAAGGACAAGGTCGCTGACCCGATCATCGTCCACCCAGACGTGCGTCGCATGTTGCTGACCATGAAAGCCTCGAACGAAGGCGGTCGCGCCTTTTCGACTTACGTGGCCATGCAACTGGACACCGCCAAGTTCAGCGAAGACGCCACCACCCGCAAACGCGCGGAAGATTTGGTGGCCTTGCTGACTCCGGTGGCCAAGGCGTTCCTGACCGACCTGGGTCTGGAAACCACCATTCACGGCCAGCAGGTTTTCGGCGGCCACGGTTACATCCGTGAGTGGGGCCAGGAGCAACTGGTGCGTGACGTGCGCATCACCCAGATCTACGAAGGCACCAACGGCATTCAGGCGTTGGACCTGGTAGGCCGCAAGATCGTCGGCACCGGTGGGGCGTTCTACAATCTGTTTGCCGACGAGATCCGTCATTTCACTGCGACCGCCAGCGCTGATCTGGTGGAGTTCACCAAACCGCTGAACGATGCGGTGACTACCCTCGACGAACTGACCGCCTGGTTGCTGGATCGGGCGAAAAACAACCCGAACGAAATCGGTGCTGCTTCGGTCGAGTATCTGCAAGCATTCGGTTACACGGCGTATGCGTACATGTGGGCACTGATGGCCAAGGCCGCTTTTGGCAAAGAAGCGCAGGACGATTTCTACGCGAGCAAGTTGGGCACGGCGCGGTTCTATTTCGCACGCCTGCTGCCGCGTATTCACTCGTTGAGCGCGTCGGTGAAGGCCGGCAGCGAGTCGTTGTTCCTGCTGGACGCAGGACAGTTCTGACAATGTAACGTCATGTAAGCATTCTCTTACATGACGTGCTGCTCTTCTCCCATAGATGAAGATTGGATCCACAGCTAATCTACTTCACATGGACGTCGCGCAGGAAGCGCAAAGCAACAACACGGACACGTAGGATTCTGCCAGGACGGCGGAGTGAAATGGATGTCAGGGAAACAGTCTGCAAAGCCCCGCTTCGGCGGGGTTTTCTTTTGCCTGCAAAAAAGTGCTTAGCTCATCTCATCCAGTGTTGCCGGGCTGATCAAACGCCCATCCGCGCCATTCATCACTTCTTCCAGCAGCGTACGCAACAAGGTCAGCGAGGCCTGTTGTCGCTGCACATCCCGACACACCAATCCGACTTTCAGCGGCACCCTCGGCTCGCTCAGTGGTTTCCACAACAGTTCCTTGTTGCCGTGTGCCTGTTGTGAGCGTCCGGGCAGTACCGTCGCCAGTCGCGTGTGCGGCAAACTGTCGAGAATCCCCGCCATGTTGTTCAGTTCTGCCTGTACCTGTGGGCGTCGTCCCAGATTGGCCAGTTGCGCTTGCCAGATCTGCCGCACTTGAAACTCTTCGCCCAGCAGCAACATCGGCAATTCGGCAGCCTGACTCATCGAGACTTTCTTGAATTCGCGCAACGGGTGATCCGCCGGGATGACCAGGGTCAGCTCGTCTTCGTACAGCATCACGCCGTGCAACCCCGGCTGACGAGGTGGCAGATAGCCGATGCCGATGTCCAGCGAGCCATTGAGCAAGCGCCGCTCGATTTCCAGCCCTGTCAGTTCATAGATTTGCACCACCAAATGCGGCTGCGCCTTGCGCACGCGTTCGAGCATCTGCGGCACCAGGCTGCTATGAACCGTCTGCAATACACCGATGGCGAGCGTGCGTAGTGCCTGGCCCTTGAAGTTGCCCAAAGCTTCCCGTGCCCGCTGCAATCCATCCAGCAAAGGCAGGGCATGGTTGTACAACGTATGAGCCGCCAGGGTGGGCAGCAGGCGTTTGCTGCTGCGTTCGAACAAGCTCACATCGAGGTTTTGTTCGAGGTGGCGGATCTGCTGGGACAGTGCCGGTTGGGAGATTGAAAGCCGCTCGGCAGCCCGGCCCACATGACCTTCTTCGTAGACCGCGACGAAATAACGCAGTTGCTTGAAATCCATAAGGTATGCTTATCGAAAATGCTGGGAAAACGAAATGGCTCAAGGCCTCGCGTGAGCCTAGTCTAACCGCATTCACAAGGCTTACAGGGCCACAGAGCGCGATGAATACCGTTTGCTTCAATGGTGTTTACATAGGTAAGGCAAAAAACCTCGCACGAGGTTTGATCAGATGAACTTGTTCAGCTTGCGGCGCAATCTTCCGAGTCTTGATGACTTGGCCGTGGACGCCTTCTTGCCGTCCCAAGGCGACAATCTTTCCAGCGAGTGCCTGATGCCCAGTGTCGAGCGACCGAAACAGATATTCGTGCGCGGCCAGGGCTCATGGTTGTGGGACAGCGATGACCGCGCGTATCTGGATTTCTCACAGGGTGGCGGGGCCAATAGCCTCGGACACAGTCCTTCGGTTCTGGTCAACGCCATCGCGGCGCAGGCTCAGTCGCTGATCAACCCCGGCTTCGGCCTGCATAACCGCGGCATGCTCAATCTTGCTGAGCGACTGTGCTCCAGCACCGGCAGTGATCAGGCCTACCTACTCAACAGTGGCAGCGAAGCCTGTGAAGCAGCGATCAAACTGGCGCGTAAATGGGGCCAACGACATCGCGGCGGGGCTTCGCGGATCATTGTTGCCAACAACGGCTGCCATGGTCGTAGTCTGGGGGCGATGTCGGCGTCGGACAGTTCGAATCTGACTAACCGATTCGAGCCGCTGCTTCCGGGCTTCAGTCACGTGCCGTTCAATGATCTTGCGGCCTTGCATGCGGCCGTCGACGCCCAGACCGTGGCGATCATGCTCGAGCCGATCCAGAGCGAAGCCGGGGTGATACCGGCCACCGAGCATTACCTCAAGGGCGTCGAGCGCCTGTGCCGTGAGCTGGGCATTCTGCTGATCTTCGACGAAGTGCAAACCGGCATCGGTCGTTGCGGCACTTTACTCGCCGAACAATCCTACGGCGTGCGGGCAGATATCGTCGTTCTCGGCAAAGGGCTGGGTGGCGGCGTGCCATTGGCGGCGTTGTTGGCGCGGGGCAAAGCCTGCTGTTTCGACGTCGGCGAAGTGACAGGTACTCATCATGGCAATGCACTGATGACGGCGGCCGGTCTTGCCGTCCTCGACAGCGTTCAGGACAAGGGGTTTCTCGATCATGTCGGGGAAATCGGTCAGCACCTGAGCGAAGGTCTGCAGCGTTTATCCCATCGCTATGGTCACGGCGAGTTGCGCGGGCAAGGACTGTTCTGGGGGCTTACCTTGTCCGACGAATCGGCTGACGCCGTCGTCAAGGCGGCGTTGAACGAAGGCCTGCTGCTCAACGCTCCGCAGCCCGATTGCCTGCGCTTTACCCCGGCCCTGACCGTCAGCAAAGCCAACATCGACGAAATGCTCCTGCGCCTGGCCCGCGCCTTCTCCCGCGTGCGCACTGCGCAACTGCAGTGCCGCAAAGGGATTGCCGTCTGATCAGACCCGCCCTACACGAATTCCCGAACCGTCTCGCGGTATAACGCATCGCCCCATGTCTGATTATTTTGGCGTGGGGCGTTTTTTTGTCTCTGCGTTTTGCCAAATGCCATTCAGTGCTTGAGCGGTAGTGGGATCAATGGCTTTTTAGAGCGTATCGGCAAGGAGTGTCGGTGCCAGTGAAACAATATTGTCGTGGAACTGGCTTTGAATTCTATACCACTGGGTGGTATGTTTTGGAAGGGAAGCCGATGTCACCAAGGTTATTCAAAACGAAACGTTTTTCGATGCAAGTCGGGAAGGCCTGGATCGATGATGACGAGCTTCGTGAAGCATTCGCCGAAATGCTCAACGGCCAGGCGGACAATCTCGGCGGCGGGGTCTGGAAAAAACGGTTGAATGCCAACCGTCATCGGTCAATTGTTTTGGCCAAAGGTGGCCGTTACTGGGTTTATCAGTTTCTGTATGCCAAGAAAGACCAGAGCAATATCAGTCCGAGGCAGTTGGCCGACTTGCGCGAGTTAGCCAAGACGTATGGAGGGCTGACCGAGATGGAAATCCAGCGCTTGCTGGATATGAAGGAGTTTGTGGAGATACCTCATGAGTAAAAAATTCAAAAATGAAATTTCGGAATCGATACACGAGTCAGCCAGTGCCTTGTTTGCCATCGGTGCAATCAGCAAGGCAACCATGCGCAAATTCGATGAATCATGTCTTGCAACAGTTCCAGATGCGATCCCCGCTGAGCAGATCAAAGCGTTACGCGAACGCAACAACGTAAGCCAGCCAGTGTTTGCGCGTTATCTGAACACCAGCGCCTCGACGGTTAAACAATGGGAAGCGGGAGACAAGCACCCCAGCGGCATGGCGCTGAAGTTGTTGAGCATCGTTCAGAAACACGGTCTTGAGATACTGGCCTGAAGAACCGCACTGAACCCTGACGAACGGTAAAGGTCGATTAGCTGTAGGCTCGCACGAGCCAACTTCCATCAGGAGCTAACCCCATGGACTTTATTCGCATCATCATCGCCATTCTGTTGCCGCCACTGGGTGTGTTTCTGCAAGTCGGTTTCGCCGGGGCGTTCTGGCTGAATATTTTGCTGACGCTGTGCGGTTACATCCCCGGGATCGTGCATGCGGTGTACATCATTGCCAAGCGCTGAGTTTAGCGGCGCCCGTTAGATCGCTTTCGCGAGCAGGCTCGCTCCCACAAGGATTTCTGTACACCACAGATCCATTGTGGGAGCGAGCCTGCTCGCGAATGGGGCAACACCATTCCTGCACGGGCCGCAGGTTTCAGTCCGCCAACGCCATCACCCTTCGATAAAACAACCACTCCTGCTCCAGCGCATGGGCCTGATTGCCGGCCTTGCGAAAGCCATGGCGTTCGTCGGCGTAGTAATGCGCTTCAACCAGAATGCCGTTGTCCTGTAGCGCCGTGACCATGTCGCGGGTCTGTTGCGGCACCACCACAGCGTCCAGTTCACCCTGAAAGAAAATCACCGGAACGCTGATGTTGCCCGCATGCAGCAACGGCGTTCGTGCGGCGTAGCGTTCGGCATCCTGCTCCGGGTCGCCGATCAGCCAGTCCAGATAATCGCTTTCGAACTTGTGAGTCGTCCGGCCCAGCGCCACAGGGTCACTGACGCCATACAGGCTGGCACCGGCGCGGAAGACTGTGTGAAAGGCCAGCGCACACAGAGTGGTGTAGCCGCCGGCACTGCCGCCGCGAATAAAGGCCTTGTTGCAGTCGATCAATCCGCTCTCGGCAAGATGAGCGACGACGGCGCAGGCGTCCTCCACGTCCACTTCGCCCCAGCTCAAATGCAGCGCTTGCCGATAAGCCCGACCATAGCCACTGCTGCCGCGGTAGTTGAGGTCGGCCACGGCGAAGCCGCGTTGCGCCCAGTACTGGATACGCGGATCGAGCATGGGGTAGCAGGCCGATGTCGGGCCGCCGTGGATGAACACCACCAGAGGCGGTTTCGCATCACCGGTCATCGCTGGATAGAAGAAGCCGTGGGCCTCGCGCGAACCGCTGGGGTAACGCAGGGTTTGCGGGACGCTGATCTGCTCGGCGGGCAACGGTGCAATACCGCCAGCCAATGTTTTGACCTGCCGGGTGTGGCGGTCGATGGCAATGACTGCGGACGAACTGACTGGCGAAGCGGCGATGCAGTAAATGAACTGCTCATCCAGTGCGAGAGAGCGGAAGCGGCTGTAATCGCCGGTGAAATCTTCACCGGCATCACCACAAAGCCCCAGTCTGCCAAAGCCGTCTTCGGTCCAGCTCGCCAGATAACGACCTTCGTTCAGCGGCAACCAAGTGCAACCACCCAGCTGCCACGGCGCAGGCCCATGATCCGCTGCGGCACTCGGCAGCGGGCTCAGACCGTCCGCCGATTCCACCCAAGGCTGCCAGTAGCCGCCGCGATCAGTCAGGCAAAACAGACGGCCGCTTGTATCGAATCTCGGTTGTTGCAGCGATTCCTCAGCGTCTTCGCCCGCCACGCAACGTGGCAGAGCAAAACGACCATCGTTCTGGCGTTCGGCAACCATCAGGCGAGTCGCGGTCCATGGCTGATCCGGGCGGCTCCACTCGATCCACGCCAGTCGTTGCGCGTCGGGACTCAACGTCGGCGCGGCATAGAAATCAGCGCCTTCGGCCAGCAGATGACGTACTCCGTCAGCCAGGTCGATAGCCACCAGACGATGCCGATCGCGGTTTTCTTCAACCGCCAATACCTGCCCGTCAGCGAACTGCAGATCGCCATATCGACATTCGCCTGAGCTCAGTAACTCAGGTGTCTCGCCGGCCAGCGACTGTCGATACAGCTGTTGGTCCGCCTCGTTGACGAACACGATCCCGTCATCGGTCAGACAGAACGCGCCGCCGCCGTATTCGTACACCCGACTGCGCACACTGAAGCCCGCTGGCGTCAGGCAATGCGCCTGGCCGTCGCGCCAATGCCAGATCCGGCAGGCGGCATCCTCGGGTCGGTATTCGTTCCAGAACAGGCCATGTGGGCCGACCTGTAACTCGGCGAAGTCGATGCCGGCCGCGACGGCCCTGGCAGCGCTGAAGGGTTCAGCTTTTAGCGATGAGTCGTGAATTTCGTTCATTACGAAAGGCCAGTTGTTCAATGGTCTGGGTCGTGTGTTCGGCTTCTTCGCGAGCCTTGAGGATCACGCCGTGATGTTCCGATTTGCTGCACACCGGGTCGGCGTTGCTCGCGTCCCCTGTGAGCATGAAGGCCTGGCAGCGACAGCCGCCGAAGTCTTTTTCTTTCTCGTCGCAGGAACGGCACGGCTCGGGCATCCAGTCGTAACCGCGGAAGCGATTGAAGCCGAACGAGTCGTACCAGATGTGCTGCATGCTGTGGTCGCGCACGTTGGGAAACTGCACCGGCATCTGTCGGGCACCGTGACAGGGCAGGGCGGTTCCGTCCGGCGTGACCGTCAGAAAGATACTGCCCCAGCCATTCATGCAGGCTTTCGGGCGTTCTTCGTAATAGTCAGGGGTGACGAAAATCAGCTTGCACGGATGCCCTTCGGCTTCCAGTTTGGCGCGGTATTCGTTGGTGATGCGTTCGGCGCGGACCAGTTGTTCCTTGGTCGGCAACAGACCGACCCGGTTGAGCTGCGCCCAACCGTAGAACTGGCATGTGGCGAGTTCCACAAAGTCCGCTTCAAGGGCGATGCACAGCTCGATGATCCGGTCGATCTTGTCGATGTTGTGCCGATGGGTCACGAAGTTCAGCACCATCGGATAACCGTGGGCTTTCACGGCGCGGGCCATTTCCAGCTTCTGGGCGAAGGCTTTTTTCGAGCCGGCCAGCAAGTTGTTCACTTGCTCGTCGCTGGCCTGAAAGCTGATCTGGATATGGTCCAGGCCGGCCTTCTTGAAGTCGCTGATTTTTTGCTCGGTCAGGCCGATGCCGGAGGTGATCAGGTTGGTGTAGAACCCCAACTGGCGCGCCTCGGCAATCAGCTCGGCGAGGTCCTGGCGCACCAGCGGTTCGCCGCCGGAGAAGCCCAATTGTGCTGCGCCCATCTCCCGCGCTTCGCGAAAAACCTTGATCCACTGTTCGGTGCTCAGTTCTTTGCCTTGCTCGGCGAAGTCCAGCGGATTGGAACAGTACGGGCATTGCAGCGGGCAGCGATAGGTCAGCTCGGCCAGCAACCACAGCGGCAGGCCGATTTCCGGTTTGCGCGGTAACTTGTCTGACGCGGATTCAGGCCAGTTCGATCCAGTGCTGAGCACGGGCGACCTCCATGAATTGTTCGATGTCGTCACCGAGCTCGGGCACGCCGGGGAACTGCGCGTCCAGTTCGGCGATGATCGCCGCGACGTCACGCTCGCCGTCGATCAAACCGCCGATCATCGCGGCACTTTCGTTGAGTTTGATCATGCCTTCCGGGTAGAGCAGCACATGACCTTTCTGCGCCGGTTCGTACTGGAAGCGGTAGCCGGTGCGCCAGGTCGGGGTCTTGCTGCGATCAAAACTCATAAGGTGATTCCTTTATGCCAGACCCGCTGCTCGGTCACGCTGTGATACGGCGGGCGTTTCAGTTCGTAGGCCATGCTCATGGCATCGAGCATGCTCCAAAGAATGTCCAGTTTGAACTGGAGAATTTCCAACATGCGCTCTTGGCCGGCCCGCGTCGTGTAGTGCTGCAAAGTGATCGCCAAGCCATGTTCCACGTCGCGACGTGCCTGACCCAGGCGGGTGCGGAAATACTCGTAACCCGTCGGGTCGATCCACGGGTAATGCTGCGGCCAGCTGTCGAGGCGCGACTGGTGGATTTGTGGCGCAAACAGTTCGGTCAGCGAGCTGCTGGCGGCTTCCTGCCAACTGGCACGGCGGGCGAAGTTGACATAGGCATCGACGGCAAAACGTACACCGGGCAGTACCAATTCCTGCGAGCGCAGTTGATCCGGGTCGAGGCCGACGGCCTGACCCAGGCGCAGCCAGGCTTCGATGCCGCCGTCTTCGCCGGGGGCGCCGTCATGGTCGAGCAGGCGCTGAATCCACTCACGACGAATCTCGCGATCCGGGCAGTTGGCGAGGATCGCGGCGTCCTTGAGCGGGATGTTCACCTGATAGTAGAAACGGTTGGCGACCCAGCCCTGGATCTGTTCGCGCGTTGCCCGGCCTTCGTACATCGCCACGTGGTACGGGTGATGGATGTGGTAATAGGCGCCTTTGGCGCGCAGGGCCGCTTCGAACTCGGCGGGGGACATTGCTGTGTCAGTCATTTCGGTTCTCCGGGAACAACCATCGGATTATGTGGTGTCTGGTCGGGCCTTATCGCCAGCAGGCTGGCTCCCACATTGGAATGCGACCAACTGTGGGAGCCAGCCTGCTGGCGATAGATCGCGCAGCGGTCTCGATGTCCTACAGCACAATACTCATGCCGTCATACGCCACTTCAACATCGCGCCGAGCCAGTTCTGCACGCTCCGGCGAATCCTCATCAAGAATCGGGTTGGTGTTGTTGATGTGGATAAGCACTTTGCGCTGCTTGGGCAGCTGTTCCAGCACTTCCAGCATGCCGCCGGGGCCGTTCTGCGCCAGGTGGCCCATTTCCCGGCCAGTGCGGGTGCCGACGCCACGGCGCTGCATTTCGTCGTCATCCCACATCGTGCCATCCACCAGCAGGCAATCGCTGCCGGCCATGATCTCGAGCAGCGGTGCGTCGACCTTGCCCAGGCCCGGTGCGTAGAACAGTTTGCCGCCGGTGTTGAGGTCTTCAACGATCAGGCCGATGTTGTCGCCGGGGTGCGGGTCGAAACGGTGCGGCGAGTACGGCGGGGCGGCGCTGCGCAGTGGAAACGGGGTGAAGCGCAGGCTTGGGCAGGCCGGGATGGTGAAGCTGCGGTCGAGCTCGATCGGGTTCCAGGTCAGCCCGCCGTTCCAGTGGGTCAGCATGGTGAACAGCGGGAAACCGGTGCTCAGGTCTTCGTGGACCATGTCGGTGCACCAGACCTGGTGCGGGCAACCTTCGCGCAGGCTGAGCAGGCCGGTGGTGTGGTCGATCTGGCTGTCCATCAGGATGATCGCGTTGATGCCGGTATCGCGCAGGGCGCGGCCCGGTTGCATCGGGGCGAAGCTCTGGAGTTGGGCGCGGATGTCCGGCGATGCGTTGCACAACACCCAATTCACGCCGTTATCGGAAATGGCGATGGACGACTGGGTCCGCGCCTTGGCGTTCAGGCTGCCATCGCGAAAACCGGCGCAGTTCACGCAGTTGCAGTTCCACTGGGGGAAACCACCGCCGGCGGCGGAACCTAGAATCTGGACAAACATGGCCGCTCCATCATTTTGAAAACTGAAAATAAAAACGCCCCGGCGAGCCGAGGCGTTGCACTGCGCTACAAAAAGATTAGCGGCTTGCGAAGTACATGGTGACTTCAAAGCCGATACGCAGGTCGGTGTAAGCAGGTTTGGACCAGGACATAGAGCGCTCCTTCAGGTGATGGGACAGTTGAGATCTATACATATAGTCCACCTCCAGCCGGAGATGTTCAGATAGTTAGGTGGCTATGTTACTCAAAATTACAGGGTGATTGACCGGGAATCTTTGAGAAAGCTAATTGCAGCACCGGTAATGATCATTTTGCCGCTTGCCAAGGCAAGCCCGGGCACGGTCCGCTGGCCAGACAGCGCCAACCGCCTTCGGCCTGATTCAGTCGTTGTGCTGCGGCCAGTAAGGTTTCACGGTCGATCATCAGAATCGTCTGAGGTAGAAACTCCAGATAATCCGACGAGTGGCCGGCCAGTTTGCCCTGCCAGAGCAGTTCGGCGGCCTGCGCATTGGGCAGCGCCGCGCTATCGAATTGATCGGCCAGTGCCTGGCGCTGGTCGATGAAAGCCTCGTCATCGATGTCGTCGATCATCCCGGCCAATCCGCTCAGGAAGTGTTCGATGTGTTCCAGCAGATCCAGAGGGGCGACGCTGGGTGATTGCACGCCGAACAACAGCCCTGTCTGCCCATGGATCTGCCGCAGGGCGCTGAACACCGCATAACCGAGTTGCAGTTCTACCCGCAGGCGTTGGTAAAACGGCGTCTGGCAGACATGAGCCAGCAAGCGCCAGGCGGCTTCGTCAGCGATGTTTGCCGTTGCGGTCGGACAGAAGAGCAGCAGCGCATGTTCGCTGGACCCGGTATCGACCGCGCTCCACAGATGCTGCGCGTTTATCGGCGAGGGCGGTGTCAGTTGATTGTCCGCAGTGCCAGGCAAACGACTCAAGGCAAGGCCCATCGCCGCTTGTGTCTGGGCGGACAGGCCGGTCGCCAGACCATCCCAGCGTGCGCTTGACCAAAGCTGCATCAAATCGTCCGAGTCAGCGGTGCGCTCAAGGCAGTGATCAGGCAGCGCTTTTAGCAACTGTCGAATCGGCATTAACGCAACACTCGGCGGCTCTTCTTGCGAGAAACCGGCATCGGCTGTTGTCAGTTCTTTCAGCACATGTTCAAGGACGGTCGGCATCGGCTCCTGTAGCCCGATCATTTTCAGCAGCCATTCATTGCTTGATGCGCTAAAGGAAAAGTCGACACCTGCCTGACGCGCGTCTTCACGCAACGGCTGAAGGCGGTTTTCCAGGCTCGTCTGAACGTTGCTGCGAGGTGCCGAGTCCAGACGCCAGCGCAGGTAAACGGCACCTTCGGCACTGTTATCCGGCAACGCCTGACTGAACTGCATGGGCGAACGTTCGCGACGACCGCGCGAGCGATCCTGGGCAAAGGTCCGCAGGCCTCGGTGTTTGCTGGTCTGGCCGCGGATCAGTCCGGCACTTGGGGCCGGAGCCTCTGCGCGTAAAAACGGATTAGGTGTTGGCAGTTGCCATTGGCCGGTGAAGTTATCCACAGCGCCGATTTGTTTCAGGACGTCCTTGAGGGCTGCAACACCCGATTCGGATAACCCGGTTTCACGCTGTTCGCTGTCCAGTCGGGCCAGTTGCAGGGCGCCGCTGACTTGCTGCTGACGTTGCAGCAGGGCGGCGTATTCTTCACGCAAGCCGGCCCAGGGTTGCTGTGAGGCAAAGAATCCAAGCCAATCCTGTAGCTGTTCGCGGATCCCGTTGGGCGTCGCGTTGGCATGCAACGTGAACTCGATGTGCAACAAAGCCTGGCCGGCGAACTGATACAACGGCGCAGCTTTCAGGCTGTCAGCCAGCCCGCGCTCGCGCAGTTCCGCCAGCAGACCACCGGGTTTCGCGGCGTTCAGCCAATGGCACAGGAACGCCAGCGCCTCGGGCGATGAATCGGGCAATGCTTCGAAGGCAAACAGCAGATCCAGTCGCCGCGCTCCAGCCTGTTGATAACTTTTGTCCGAAGAATCCATCAGCGATGTAGGCGCTTGTTGCAGCACCTTTTCCCCTACGGGAATCGCAGCGCTAAAGCGCTGAGCCATTGCCCTCAACTCATCGAGACTCTGCGGCCCAGTCAGGCTCAACGTCATCTGCCCGGTCTGATAAAACCGCTGATAGAAACCCTGCAAGGCGTGCTGGAACTCAGGTTGCGGCACCGGCAGGCTGTAGCGGTTGCCGGCATGAAACGCCCGCAGCGGATGCGCCGCTGAAAGACCATCGAACAGCGCGAATTGCTGCTGAGCGGTCGTATCCCGAGACCAGGCGACAAATTCTGCGTGCAGTACTTCCCGTTCCCGTCGCTGATCGTCAGGATTCATACGCGGATGAGCGAGCATGTCCGACAGGCGTTCCAGTCCCCCGGCAAATGACTGAGGCGGTAACTCGAAAAAGTAGTCCGTGGTGCGTTCACTGGTCCGCGCATTCACCTGACCACCATGGCCCTGGACGTAGGCCATCAGTGCTTGGCTTGCGGGAAAACGCTCTGTGCCGAGAAACAGCAGGTGTTCAAGAAAGTGCGCCAGTCCGGGCCAGGCCAGCGGCACGTCATGGCTGCCCGCCGCGACCCGCAACGCAGCAGCACTGCGCTTTAAATCAGGAGCATGACGCAGCGTCACCCGCAGACCGTTGGCCAGGGTTTCAGTGTGAGGGTGGGGGTGGTTCAGCGCAGGCATGAGCACTTCCAGAGCAGAGAAGTGCCAATGCTAGCGGATAACGATGGATCAGCGCTTGTTAAGCTCGCTGTAAAGCTCGGGGCGACGATCGAGGAAGTAGCGATTGGCGGCGCGGGAGTCGACCATCAACTGACGATCCAGCTCACCGACAATCAGAGCTTCATCGAGCCCGGCCTGGGCGATGCGGCTGCCATCCGGCGCAGCAATGCTGCTCTGGCCGCAATACTGGATCTCGCCTTCGTTGCCGCAATAGTTGGCGTAAGCCACATAACACTGGTTTTCGAAGGCCCGGGCACGGACGGTGACGTCGGCGATGAAGTCGTAGGGAATCATGTTCGCCGTCGGCACCAGGATCAGCTCGGCGCCGGCCAGGGCCAGGCGTCGGGCGTTTTCCGGGAACTCCAGGTCGTAGCAGATCAGGAAGCCGAGCTTCCAGCCATTGAGTTCAACCAGCGGAAACTCATCCGGCCCGGCGCTGAACATTGAGTGATCGAGGTCGCCGAACAGGTGAGTCTTGCGGTAGTTGCACAACCGCTCGCCATTGGCGTCGATCAACTGCACGGCGTTGTAGATCTGCCCGTCCTCGGTGCGCTCGGGATAACCATACAAAATGGCGATCCCGGCCGTCTTGGCGATGCGCGCGATCTGTTGCGCCGACTCACCGTTGTGCACCTCCGCCAGCACGCTGACGGCATCGATGCCGATGTTGTAACCGGTCAAAAACATCTCCGGCAGCACCAGCAAATCCGCGCCCTTGGCCTCCAGCGCCAATTGATGCAGACGTTGCAGATTGCCTGCGACATCCAGGGGCAGCGGTGGACATTGGTAAAGGGCTACGCGCATTTCGGATTCCTCTTACTCGGGCAGGGCGATCGGACCGATCTCGTTGAACACATCTCCTGGACCCGGGTTCTCGGCGTGAGTTTCACCGCCGAAGTGTTTCATGATGCCCCACACCGCATTAAGCGAGGTCTGCACCGCGCCTTCGACCCAGGCTGGCGTCCACGAAACATCGTCGCCAGCGATGAAAATCCCGCGCTGCTCGGCCGGCATATCGGCCTGCATGAAGTGCGCGTACATGCGCTGGTTGTAGCGGTAGTGGCCGGGCAGGGCGCCTTTGAAAGCGCCGAGGAAATGCGGGTCAGCTTCCCAGGACACAGTGATCGGATCACCAATGATCCGCGCCGCGATGTCGACTTTCGGGTAGATCTTCTTCAACGCATCCAGCGCCAGTTTCACGCGTTTTTCCACCGGTTGCGGGAGCATTTTCAGCGCGTCGCTCATCCACGAGTACGACAGGCAAATCACGCCCGGCTTGTCGTCGCCGTTGTCGAACAGATAAGTGCCGCGGGTCAGGCGATCGGTGAGGGTCATGCTCATCAGGTCGCGGCCGGTTTCCGGATCCTTGTCCTTCCAGAATGGCCGGTCGACCATCACGAAGGTTTTCGACGATTGCATGTAGCGGGTGCGGTCGAGGGCCATCCACATCTTTTGCGAGAACAGGGTTTCGTCGCATTCGATCTGGGTAGTCAGCAGCCAGCTCTGGCACGTGGTCAGCACCGCCGCGTATTCGCGGGTGTCGCCCCAGTTGTCGGTGACGGCAAAGCGCCCGTCTGCCGCGTGGGCAATTTTTTTCACGCCGGTACGTGGCGCGCCGTTGTGCAGGGAGCTGAGGCTGGTGCCTTCCGGCCAGTGCACGCAACGTTCCGGCACATGACGCCAGATCCCCAATGGCACTTGCTCCACGCCGCCGACCACCAAATGCTGGTGATCGTCGCAGTTGGTCATGACCACGCGGAAGATTTCCAGCATCGAGTTCGGGAAGTCCGAGTCCCAGCCGCCGGTACCGAAACCGACCTGACCAAACACTTCGCGGTGATGGAACGAGAGTTTGGCGAAGGCTTTGGAAGTGGCCACGAAGTCGTAGAAGGTGCGGTCGTCCCATAGCGGAACGAGGGTGTTCCACAGCTCTTTGAGGCGCGGCACATCGCGGTCGCGGATCGCTTGCTGGATGTCAGAGAACTGCGAACCGGCTTCCAGCGCGTCGGCCCAAGCGTCGGCGACTTCCTGGAACAGTGCAGGAAGATCCGCCAGTTTCTGTGCGTAATGGGTCTGGCCTTCGAGGTCGATCACCGTGCTGCCCGAGGCCGGTGTCAGCGGGTTCGGGAACGGTTTGGTTTCGAGGCCGAGCTTGTCGACGTAGTGATAAAACGCGGTGGACGACACCGGGAAGCGCATGCCGCCGAGCTCGGCGATGATGCCTTCAGCGCCGTTGAATGCCTGGGAGCGCAGACGGCCGCCCATTTTCGAGGCTTCGTAGACGACGGGTTTGAGGCCCAGTTTCATCAATTCGTAGGCGGCCACCAGACCAGCGATGCCGGCACCGACGATCGCTACCTCGGTGCCATGGTTGTGCGCAGGGATGCTGCCCAGGCCGGCCGGATGCTCGATCCAGTCGTCGAAAGCGAAGGGAAAGTCCGGACCGAAAATGGTGACTGGTTTTTTACCGTCTGCAGGATGGCGATTGTTCTTGTTCATGGCTGACCTTGCTGGCGACCGGACGCGGCATGCGCGTCTGAGTATAGGAAAAGATGCCAGCCATTCTAGAGAGCGTAGAACACGTTAATAAGACGCAATGTGTCGTCGTTTTGCCAGTTTTATGATCAAAGTGACGATGTTTCGATACACACTGTTCAATGTGGGAGCGAGCCTGCTCGCGAATGCGGTGCGTCAGTCAGCATCCATGCCGACTGACACGCCCTCTTCGCGAGCAGGCTCGCTCCCACATGGGAATGTGGTCAAACCGGCTGGCCGCGGTCAATCTTGCTGCTGAGAATGATCGAGGTCGTGGTCTTCTCCACCCCATCCACACTGCCGATCTGATCCAGCAACTGATCCAGCTGCTCAGGTGAATCGGTGCGCAACCAAGCCACGTAATCAAATTCGCCACTGACCGCGCACAACTGCTGCACCTGAGCCATCGCGCTGAGACGCCGCAACACCTCCTTGCCCGAGCGCGGTTGCACCGTGATCCCGACGTACGCCTGCAAGCCGCCATCCACGACACGTTGACCCAAACGCACGCCGTAACCGGTGATCACCTTGGCTTTTTCCAGCCGGGCCAACCGCGAAGTGACGGTGGTGCGAGCGATGCCCAATTGGCGGGCGAGCATGGCTACGCTTTCGCGGGCATTGATCTGCAGGGCTGCAATCAATTGGCGGTCGATTTCGTCAAGAACGGGCGGGCGGGTGTCAGGCAAGGGTCGTCTCCAGCAGCACAGATCAATGGGTTGGCATGTTACAGGCACATCTCGCACTGCGGAGGGTTGATCTCTCCTAAGCACCGTTCATAGCGTTTTCCACATGTCGGGTTTTTCTTTGGCTTGAACAAGGCGCGATCGACAGGATGGACACCAACAGTCAGTCGTAGTCGAATGCGAAATCGAGGGATGCGAGGCAATGGAAATGACAAAGAAAATGCCGCCCGCTGTACGGGAACGTGCGTTGCAGATTGCCAATCACGAAATGGCTCACTACGTGATTGCCCGAGCCTTGGGGTTTGAAACGGGTGGTGTGACCCTGACAGTGACCATGGACTTGCGGCATCAAGGCGGGGCGTCCATTAGCTTGGTGCGGTCAATTTCGTCGATGGACGCCATGAGGGAACACCTGGAAGCCCGGATGATGGTCCTCTTTGCTGGCGCTATGGGGCAGGCATTGGTTTCAAAGCCTTCGCTCGACAAACGCGTCGATAAATCGAAAGCGACAGCCATCCTCAAAGGAGAGCTCGGGGCGGAACAGGATTACGCAAAAATAAGGGAGTTACGGCACTTGCTGCGCAACATCGCCTACCCCGATACGGGTCCGGCGTCGTCTGACCGCATCACGGCTGAGCTGAAAGAGATTACTGATCGTGTGTGGTTTCGGACTCAAACGATCGTAGAGCAATTGTCCGAGACGATTACCGGATTGGGAGGGGCGCTGGTAGACGGCATGGTCATCGTGGAGCAGTGGGGTAGGGCGGCGGATACGTATGAAGTCGTATGGACGGGTGAAATGCTTGAGCGGCTGCGGCTGGTGCAGGCTATTCCCGCGTTAACGGTTGCTTCCTAAGTTGAGAGTGATCTGCACGTATGAAGATTGGAAGCCCCGAACACCCAGATCCAAGCAGAAACCACCGTTAACAATTTCATTGGCAACCAAGGTGGTCGCACGGCCATTAAAACCTAGAGTTATTCCCTTGAGATCATATTTCTTGGGTGGCATATTGGTATGGGCTGGGAGATTGAATACACCGATGAATTTGAAGGTTGGTGGGAGGGGTTGGATGCAAAGGAGCAAGCCTCGGTTTCAGCCAGCGTCGATCTGCTGGGGTTTTTCGGGCCGGGTCTGCGTTACCCGCATAGCAGCGATATTAAAGGCTCACGACTGGGCAATCTCCGAGAGTTGAGGGTGCAGCATGCGGGTCGGCCTTATCGTGTGCTCTATGCGTTTGATCCACGCCGATGCGCGTTACTTTTAATCGGAGGGGACAAAACCGGTCGAAACCGTTGGTATGACGAGCATGTCCCGCAGGCGGAAACATTGTATGACGACCATTTGGAAACATTGCGTAAAGAGGGCCGCAACGATGGCTAAAAAATTTGCTGAACTGCAAGCTCGCATGACGCCGGAGTCTCGCGCTAACGCAGAGCGGTTGTTCCAGCAGCACTTGAAAGAAATGCCCCTGCACGAGCTGCGTAAGGCTCAAGAGCTGAGCCAGGAAACGCTGGCCAAGACGTTGCACGTCAACCAGGCAGCGATCTCCAGAATGGAGCGGCGCACAGACATGTACATCAGCACCCTGCGAAACTACATCCGCGCCATGGGCGGCGAACTGGAAATTATCGCGACCTTTCCTGAGGGCCAGGTCAGGATCGAGAATTTTGCCAACTGAGTGATGTTTCGGCAGGCGCTCGTCGCGATTGAGTTATTCCAGCAGACACGAAAAAGCCGCGCATTGCGCGGCTTTCTTGTTTGGTGGGCCCAGTAGGACTCGAACCTACGACCAAGGGATTATGAGTCCCCTGCTCTAACCAACTGAGCTATAGGCCCTCAGTAGGCCGCGGATTATAGCGACGGTTTCTCGGCTGTGCTATCCGAAAAGTCTGAAATGGCTATACGAAGAAACGTCGCGGCAAATTCTTCCGGTGGCAAGGGCAGGCTGACGATGTAGCCCTGGATCTGTTCACAGCCTTCGGTAGCGAGGAATTGCTGCTGCGCGAGGGTTTCGACGCCCTCGGCGATGATGGTGAATTGCATGCTGCGGCCCAAGGCGATAATGGCGCGAACGATGGCTGCGTCGTGGGGATCATCCGGCAGGCCGCGGACGAAAGACTGGTCGATCTTGAGAATGTCCAGTGGCAGACGTTTGAGGTAACTCAGGGACGAGTAACCGGTGCCGAAGTCGTCGATCGCCAGTTGCACACCCAGGTGTTTGAGTTGATGCAGCACTGCCAACGCCTCTTCAGCCTGGCTCATGATGAAGTTTTCAGTAATTTCCAGTTGCAGGAAATCGGGTTTGAGGTGGTTGTCCTTGAGCAATTGTTCGATCCGGCCGAGCAGGTTCGGCTGGCGCAATTGAGCGCCCGCGAGGTTGACCGACAGCGGGCCGACGGGTTCGTAAACCTGATTCCACTCGAACATCTGCCGGCAGGCGGTTTCGAGAACCCAATCGCCGATTTGCAGGATCATGCCGTTTTCTTCGGCCAGCGGAATGAAGTGCTCCGGTGGCACATCGCCGAAGGTCGGGTGGCGCCAGCGAATGAGCGCTTCTGCGCCGACCAGGCGATGGTCGACCAGGCTGATCTTCGGTTGATAATGGAGGTGCAGTTCGTTGCGCTCGATAGCGCGTCGCAGTTCATGTTCCAGTGCCACTCGCTCGCTGGCTTGAGCGGTGAGGTCACGGGTGTAGCTTTCGACCCGGTTGCGACCCTTGGCCTTTGAACGGTACATCGCCGCGTCGGCGTTCTTGACCAGCGTGGCGACGTCGCAGCCATCCTTGGGATACAGGCTGGTGCCGATACTGGCGCTGATAAAAAACTCATGTTCGCCAGCCTGGAACGGCGCGCCGAAGCAATTGAGCAATTTGGTCGCGATGTTGTCGGCGTCACTGGATTGTTGCAGTCCGGGCAGCAGGATGATGAATTCGTCGCCGCCCAGGCGCGCCACGGTGTCGATGTCGCGCAACTGCTCCTTGAGGCGCACGGCAATGCCCTTGAGCAGCAGGTCACCGACCGGGTGACCCAGGCTGTCGTTGATGTGTTTGAAACGGTCCAGGTCCAGGAACAACACCGCGCCCTGGCCGCCGTTTTCCTGTTGGTTGTTGAGCGCAGTCAGCAATCGGCTCTCGAACAACGTGCGATTTGGCAGCCCGGTCAGCGGGTCGTGGTGTGCCTGGTAATCGAGCTTGGCCTGGGCGTGTTTGAGGCTGGAAATGTCCGCGAACACCGCGACAAAATGGGTGACGAATTTGTCTCGGTTGCGCACCGCACTGATGGTCAGCCAGCTCGGATAGAGCTCGCCATTCTTGCGCCGGTTGGAAATTTCGCCCTGCCAATGACCTTCGGCGGTCAGTTGATGCCACATGGCGGCATAGAACGCGCTGTCGTGCAGGCCCGAGGCGAGCAGACGAGGGGTATGGCCCAATGCTTCGCTCTCGCTGTAGCCGGTGATTTCGGTAAACGCACGGTTGACCGCGCTGATGTGTTGTTGAGTGTCGGTGATCAATACACCTTCGGCGGTGCTCTCGAATACCGTGGCGGCCTGTTGCAGCTTCTCCTGCATCAGGTGTCGCTCGGTGATGTCCCGGGCGATGGTCAGCATGCAATCTTCATCGCCGATCGGTAGCGGACGGCTGGACACCTCGCAGAGGCGGATCTGTCCGTCGCTGCGGCGTATATGGCAACTGAAGTCGCGGACGAAACCGTCCCGGTGCAGCAAATCGAGCATCTGTTTGCGCTCGTTAAGATTGACCCAGATGCCCAGCTCGAGGACGGAGCGATCCACGGACATCGCGCTGTTGAAACCGGTAATGCGACTGAAACCCTCGTTGACCTCAATCAGTAAACCGTCGCTCTGCCGTGACAACAGCAAGCCGTCGGGTGAGGCATGGAAGGCCTTGGCGAATTTCTCTTCGGAGGTTTGCAGTTGTTGCTGGGTTTCCTTGAGCTGGCTGATGTCCCGTACGACGACCACCAAGGCCGCGGTCGTATCGAGGTCGAAAGGCTCGGCGGAAATCAGTCCGGTAAACACTTGGCCATTGTTGCGGCGAAAGGGCATCTCCAGGTTGCGGATGCTGCCGGCCTGCAACCGTTGCAACAAGCCCGGCCCGACGCCGGGTATGCCCCAGATGTTCAGGTCGGTGGCTGTCTGGCCGATGACGTCTTCGGCCTTGAGACCGATCTGTTCCTCGAACGCTTCGTTGACCTCCAGCAGGCAGCCGTCGGAGAGTCGTGCGATGACTAGTATGTCCGGGCATTGCTGGAACACTGAGGCGAACTTCTGTTCTGACAGACGCAACGCCTCTTCGGTGCGCTTGGCGTCGCTGATGTCGATCATCAGCCCGCGCATCACCGGTTCATGGCCGTGCTCGATCAGGCTGACGATATCTCGCACCCAAATGCAGCGGCCATCGGCGGTGATGACCCGGTAATCGTGGCTGTGATCGCGCCCGGCCAGTACTTCGTGATCACAGAAGGTCTGGGCGCGAGTCAGGTCGGCCGGGTGAATAATGTTGCGCCAGAAGCCCGGAATCAGCCAATGAGACAAGGGGTAACCGAGCAGATCCTCGGCATGGGGGGACACATAGCTGTAGGTGAAATCGCTGATCCGCGCTTCCCAGGCGATGGCCGAAAGGCTCTCCACCAGCCCGCGGTAATGGTATTCACTGCTGCGCAGTTCTTGTTCCAGGTCGACCCGGCGGGCAATTTCTGAACTCAGCCGGCGGTTGATCCGGATAACCATCGCCAGCACGATGATCAGCAGCAGCATTCCCGGTAGACCGTAAACCAGCAGATCGTTCCAGAATGTTCGATGATCGAGGACGTTGCCGACCCAGTGCTCCTGAATTTCATTGATTTCGTTCGGGGACATGTCCGCCAGGACTTTATCCAGAATGCCGACCAGTACCTTGTTGTTCCTGGGCACGCCCATCGCCAATTGATAGCGATAGGGGGTTTCACCGCTGACGTAGAGCCCGTCGAGCTTGAGCTGACGCAGGCTCCAGACGCTGGAGGCGAGATCGCCGACCACCGCATCCACTTCATCGGTAGCCAACGCTTGCAGCGCTGAGCTGACGTTGGGCATCGCTACCAGATTGAGGTCGGGATTGTGGGTGCGCAACAGCTCGTGGGGTGCGTAGTTTTCCACCACGGCGACTTTCAGGCCGTACAAATCTTTGAGTTTGCGTGGCTGGGGGCCTCCGATATGGGCAAGGATGACAATCGGAAAGTCCAGGTAGGGTCGGGTGAATGAGAGGTAAGTCTGGCGCTCCGGGGTCGACATGATGCCGGGCAACAGGTCCAGCTTGGCTTGTTTGGCCTGCTCCAGGACGGCGGTCCAGCTGACGGGTTCGATGGGCGTGAGCTTGATGGCCAGGGTTTGACGGATCCGGTCGATATAGTCTGCTGCAAGGCCCTGATAGCGGCCCTGATCGTCGCGAAACTCGAAGGGGGGCCATGACGCATCGACACCCAGACGCAAGTTCGGGTGAGCCGCCAGCCAGCTACGTTCTTCGTCGGTCAGAGTCAGCGCGCCAGCCGTTGCGGTCCAGGTCAACAGCGACAGCAAAAAAAGCACGGTCGGCAGTCTGGGCATAACGGTCTCGTTATGGCTCGGGGAATGTTTCGAGTGTAGACGGGCAATTCGGAGGGGGGGAGGTGCGGGGGATTTAATCTGTATAAAAGCAAAACCCCCGGCCTGCGCCGGGGGTTTTGTTATTACTCGTCGAGGAAGGAGCGCAAATGCTCGCTTCTCGTCGGGTGGCGCAGCTTGCGCAGCGCCTTGGCTTCGATCTGACGAATCCGTTCACGGGTCACGTCGAACTGCTTACCAACCTCCTCGAGGGTGTGGTCGGTATTCATGTCGATACCGAAGCGCATGCGTAGAACCTTGGCTTCACGGGCAGTGAGGCCGGACAGAACTTCGCGAGTCGCTTCTTTAAGGCTCTCAACAGTGGCGACATCGATTGGCGACTGCATGGTCGAGTCTTCGATGAAGTCACCCAAATGGGAGTCTTCGTCATCACCGATCGGGGTTTCCATGGAGATCGGCTCTTTAGCGATCTTCAATACCTTGCGGATCTTGTCCTCAGGCATTTCCATGCGTTCGCCCAGCTCTTCCGGGGTCGGTTCGCGACCCATTTCCTGCAACATCTGGCGGGAAATGCGGTTGAGCTTGTTGATCGTCTCGATCATGTGCACCGGAATACGGATGGTGCGGGCCTGGTCGGCGATCGAGCGAGTGATCGCCTGACGGATCCACCAGGTGGCATAAGTCGAGAATTTGTAGCCGCGGCGGTATTCGAATTTATCTACCGCTTTCATCAAGCCGATGTTGCCTTCCTGGATCAGATCGAGGAATTGCAGGCCACGGTTGGTGTACTTCTTGGCGATGGAGATCACCAGACGCAAGTTCGCTTCAACCATCTCTTTCTTCGCGCGGCGGGCCTTGGCCTCACCGATCGACATGCGACGGTTGATGTCCTTGATCTCGGCGATCGTCAAACCGGTTTCGGTTTGCAGCGCGGTCAGCTTCTGCTGGCAACGAATGATGTCCGGTTGCAGACGACCAATGGCTTCAGCGTATTTGCTTTTGCCTTTGGCCAGTGCGTCGGTCCAGCTTTCGTCGACTTCGTTGCCCGGGAACTGGCGCAGGAAGTCGGCACGCGGCATGCGGGCATCACGAACGCAAAGTTGCATGATCGCGCGCTCTTGCTGACGCAGACGATCCAGGGCACTGCGAACACGCTCGACCAGGCCTTCGAATTGCTTCGGAACCAGTTTGATCGGCATGAACAGCTCAGCCAGAAGCACCAGCTCGGCAATTGCCAGCTTGTTGCCACGACCGTGCTTTTTCAGCGCCTTGCGGGTGATTTCCATCTGATCGGAGACAGCGCCAAAGCGCTGAGCTGCGATGACCGGATCCGGACCGCTTTCGGCTTCTTCTTCGTCGTCGGTGCTGGCTTCGGCTTCGTCGTCGTCGGTGTCGTCGTCCGCTTTCACGGCTTTCGGGTCGACAGGCGGCGGCACTTCTGCAGCAGGCGGCGCAATGCCGTCGTCCGGGTCGATATAACCGCTCAGGACGTCGGACAGGCGGCCACCTTCGGTGGTGACGCGAGTGTATTCGGAGAGAATATGGTCAACCGTGCCAGGGAAGTGCGCAATTGCGCCCATCACTTCGCGGATGCCCTCTTCAATACGTTTGGCGATTTCGATTTCGCCTTCACGTGTGAGGAGCTCTACCGTACCCATTTCACGCATGTACATGCGCACTGGGTCGGTGGTGCGACCAATGTCGGTCTCGACCGCTGCCAACGCAGCTGCTGCCTCTTCGGCCGCGGCTTCGTCGGTATCGGCGTCGGCCAGCATAAGGGAATCCTTATCTGGCGCAACCTCGAATACGTTGATCCCCATGTCATTGATCATGCGGATGATGTCTTCCACCTGTTCCGGATCTGAAATATCCTCCGGCAGGTGGTCGTTGACCTCCGCGTAAGTCAGGTAACCCTGCTCACGACCAAGTGTGATCAACTCTTTGATACGAGACTGCTGTTGCGCTTTTCCGGACATAACACCCTATCCACTGAAGGTCTTGGCGGGCAAAAAACAAGCCGAGGATTATACCTGAGCTATGACCTCACGCGCCAGTTGAGGTCGGGCTTGTTGCGGAAACATTGCGACTTAATAGGTCGCGCAGTTGATTTTTCTCTTCGGCACTCAGTTCACTTTGACGTGCTTTCCTGAGAAGTTGTTCCAGGTTTCGCTCGCGTTGGCGGGCTGACAAGCTAGTAATGGTGTCGAAAAACTGTTGTTCAAGGTTATCTCCGTCAATCAGCCATTCCTTTTCCGCCAGTGCCTTGAGCAAACGTCCTTGCTCCGTTCCGTGCCAGCGTGCAATCAACTGAAATGAGTTTAGCTTGGGATTCTTCTGCACGGCTTCGAGTAGGGCCACCAGTAATTGCGTGTTGGTGTGATCCTCGGCAGCAAAGTGCCCGGCATCCTCGACTTTCTCGGCCAGTTGCGGGTGATGCAATAGCGTGCGCAAGGCGGCCAGGGTCGGCGGCTCTACAGCGGCCGGCACCCGTGGCGCGCGGGGTTGATCGTGATCACCGCCGCGTTTGCCGTTTTTGTCCCACGGTTTTTTGTCCCATTTTTTGCCGCCGGCGCCGGGTTTCTTCGGCGTCCATTCCTGCTGCGGCACATACATCTCTTGTGTCTGCGGCTGATGGTAGTCGCTGTAGTCCGGCATGGCGTCGTAATCGATGCCCGGGTCGTACGCCGGTGGTGCTTCCTGGGGGGCGCTTTGTACCAGTTGGCTCACGGCTTCACCGCTAAGCCCGGTAATTTCGGTCAGGCGCTGACGCATCAGGATGCGCAGGTTCGCCCCCGGGACTTTGTCGATCAACGGCGCGGCGAGGGTGGCCATGTGGGCCTTGCCTTCGAGCGAGCGTGGGTCCGATTCCTCGGTCAGCTGTTGAAAAAAATAATCCGCTAATGGTTGGGCATGCTGATTGATCCGTGCGCGGAAGGCATCAGTGCCTTCGGAGCGGACCAGCGTGTCCGGGTCTTCGCCTTCGGGCAGAAACAGAAAGCGTGCGCGCCGCCCGTCCTGCAGGCTCGGCAGCGCTGCCTCCAATGCCCGCCAGGCGGCATTTCGACCTGCCTGGTCGCCGTCGAAACAGAACAGCACGTTGGGCACGACGCGAAACAGGCGTTTCAAGTGCTCTTCGCTGGTGGCGGTGCCCAGGGTCGCGACAGCATTGCGCAGGCCTTGCTGGGCGAGGGCGATAACATCCATGTAGCCTTCGACGACGATGATTTCGTCGAGGTTGCGGTTGTTCTTGCGTGCTTCATAAAGGCCGTAGAGTTCCTGGCCCTTATGGAATACCGGGGTTTCCGGTGAGTTCAGGTATTTCGGCTTGTCGTCGCCCAATACCCGGCCGCCGAAGGCGATGATTCGCCCGCGGCTGTCGCGGATCGGGAACATCACGCGATCGCGGAAGCGGTCATAGCGTTTGCCGGTTTCGGCGTTCTCGATCAGCAGGCCAGCATCGATCATGGCTTTCTGTTGCAGGGTGTCGCTGCTCAAGTGCTTGAACAGATTGTCCCAGCCAGGCGGGGCAAAGCCGAGGCCGAAGTCTCGGGCGATTTCGCCGGTCAGTCCGCGGCCTTTCAAGTAATCCACAGCTGCTTTTCGCGATGGATGGCTTTTCAGTGCCTGACGGTAAAAGTCGGCGGCGGCGGTGAGTAGCGGGTAGAGCGGCGAATCGGTCGGCTGCCGCGGTTTGTGCGGCCGTCCGCTTTCTTCGCGGGGGATTTCCATGCCGGCGGCTTTGGCCAGTTCTTCGACAGCCTGGACGAAATCCAGATTGTCGTGGTCCATCATGAAGCCGAGGGCGTTGCCGCCAGCGCCGCAGCCAAAGCAATAATAAAACTGCTTGTCGGGACTGACGCTGAAGGAGGGGGTTTTCTCTTTGTGAAACGGGCAGCAGGCGGTGTAGTTCTTGCCAGCCTTTTTCATTTGCAGGCGCGAGCTGACCACATCGACGATGTCGGTGCGGTTCAGAAGGTCGTCAATGAAGCTCTGGGGAATTAGCCCGGCCATGGCGTTCTCGTCATCTGCGCTGCAATGGATCCGAAACGAAGAGCGGTTGAGCGCGGGTCGTTGTTTGAGGCGCGCAAAATGTGCGGCTCGACCAGTGTCGTCTGCGTAATCGCTGTCGGGAAGTGTATCTGCCGAAAATCCACTGACGTTAATACCAATCAGTATTCGACTATTTGAAAGTGTTGCGCTGAAATCCGCTGCGGCCTGTCGATGGCCTCGGATAGCTCATAAGCTGGCACGCAAGAAGGTGCCTTGGGCTGATCGTCGTGAGAGGAATCAGTGGGTGTGCTCGTCAGTAGCCTTGGAAGGCTCGTCAGAAAAGACGTGCACCGCTGGCAAAAGAGCCAGGTCTGACGCTGTGAAGCAGATTTGTCTCGGTCGCGTGTGCGGCTTTGACGGTGAAGCATCAAGCGTTATCCGCAAATGCCATTAGCCCGGCTGAGGGCCGGGCTTGGCAGAAGCTTGCTACGAACGTCTGTGTATTAGTACAGACGAACGGCGCGGCGCTGTTCGCGCTGAACTTTCTTGGCGTGACGCTTAACAGCGGCTGCTGCTTTACGCTTACGCTCAGAAGTAGGCTTCTCGTAGAATTCGCGGCTACGAACTTCAGCCAGTACACCGGCTTTTTCGCAGGAGCGCTTGAAACGACGCAGAGCTACGTCGAAGGGTTCGTTCTCTTTTACTTTGACGGCTGGCATCCAGAGCTACCTTCATTCATTACCGGGGTCAACATCCTCGTGGCAAAAGAGCACTTGAAGACGTCGGTTTTTAAGGGTTGCGGATGTTAACCCCTCATCGCTCGGAATGCAAAGCCTCTGATCGAAAACCGCTAGTCGGGGCATCACATGGCGACTATTATGCGCGCCTTCGAATTCAGCCTAAACAAGGCGCAAACCCATGCTAGTACTGGGATTAGAAACCTCCTGCGACGAAACTGGTGTCGCATTATATGACAGTGAACGCGGCCTGCTGGCCGACGCGCTGTTCAGCCAGATCGACCTGCACCGCGCCTATGGCGGGGTCGTGCCGGAGCTGGCCTCGCGTGACCACGTTAAACGCATGCTGCCCTTGATTCGTCAGGTGTTGGCCGAAGCTGACTGTGTGCCGACCGAGATCGACGCCATCGCTTATACCGCGGGTCCTGGCCTGGTCGGTGCCTTGTTGGTGGGCGCTTCCTGCGCTCAGGCACTGGCCTTCGCCTGGGGTATTCCGGCGCTGGGTGTGCACCACATGGAGGGTCACCTGCTGGCGCCGATGCTGGAGTCACAACCGCCGCAATTCCCGTTCGTCGCTTTGTTGGTGTCTGGCGGTCATACGCAGCTGGTTCAGGTCGACGGGATCGGTCAATACACGCTGTTGGGCGAGACCCTCGACGATGCCGCCGGTGAAGCTTTCGACAAGACCGCGAAGATGATGGGCCTCAATTATCCGGGTGGCCCGGAAATCGCTCGGCTGGCGGAGCAAGGGGTTGCAGGACGTTTCACTTTCCCGCGTCCGATGTGCGACCGCCCGGGCCTGGCTTTCAGTTTCAGTGGCTTGAAAACCTTCGCCCTGAACACCTGGCAGCAGAGCGTCAGCGCCGGGGACGACAGCGAGCAAGCCCGTTGCGACATCTCGCTGGCGTTCCAGCAGGCCGTGGTGGAGACTTTGACTATCAAGTGCAAGCGTGCCCTGAAGCAGGCCGGTATGAAGCGTCTGGTGATCGCTGGCGGCGTTAGCGCCAACAAGGCGCTGCGTGCCTCGCTGGAGAAGATGCTTGGCGACATGAAGGGCGATGTTTTTTATGCGCGTCCGGAGTTCTGCACCGATAACGGCGCGATGATTGCCTTTGCCGGCTGCCAGCGCTTGCAGGCCGGGCAGCACGAAAGCCTGGCGATCAGCGTGCAGGCGCGTTGGCCGATGGAGCAATTGTCGGCGCTGTGATGAGCAGCGCTCATGCCCGGTATTTAAAAATGCCGTTCGCGCCCGGCAAACAGGTCGCGTAGATTGCCCCGATGACGCCAGACGATCAGTCCCGTGAGTGCGCTCATGGGCAGCAGTGCCGCCGGTTCTTGCCAGGCCAGTAGCGGCAGGGTCAGCGGTGTAGCGATCAAGGCCGCCAGTGAGCTGGTGCGAGTCAGGTAGAACGTCAGCAGCCAGGCGCAGACCGCCAGCAGTGCGGCGGGCGGGTAGAGGCCCAGCAGCATGCCGGCAGAGGTGGCGACACCCTTGCCGCCGCGGAAGCGAAAGTACAACGGGAACAGGTGACCGATGACGGCACAGACGCCGATCCAGGCCTGTTCTTGAAGCGAAAGGCCCGCAACGCCGGCGATCAGTACGGGTAGCAGACCTTTGAAGAGGTCACCGATCAAGGTCAGGACGGCGAGTTTTTTTCCGGCCAGGCGCAACATGTTGGTGGCGCCGGCATTGCCCGAGCCACTCATTCGCGGATCGGGGTTACCGGTCAGGCGGCTGAGCAAAATGGCGAAGGACAGAGAGCCGAGCAGGTAGGCGAGGGTCGCCAGTAACCAAAACATGCTAACTATTCCGGGCGAGGACGCCCTGATTCTAACGGCGCATTGCGCCCTTGTCGTGCAGCGGAGAAAAGTGCTTGGACAGAGTGTTTATCGAGGGCCTGGAAGTCGACACCGTGATTGGTGCCTACGACTGGGAGCGAGGCATCCGACAGTGCTTGCGTCTTGACCTGAGTTTCGCCTGGGATAATCGCCCGGCCGCCGCCGGCGATGACCTGACGCTGGCGCTCGATTACGCCAGTGTGTCGTCGCGTATCCAGGCCTTTGCCGAGCAGGCGCAGTTCCAGCTGGTCGAGACGTTCGCCGAGCGTCTGACAGAAGTCCTGATGAGCGAATTCAACATCACCTGGATGCGCCTCAAGCTGACCAAGCCAGGCGCCATCCCGGCTGCCACGGGTGGTGTGGGCGTGGAGATCGAGCGCGGATGTCGCTGACTCAGGTGTTTCTCGGGCTCGGTAGCAATATCGAGCGCGAATCCCATTTGCAGGCTGGCCTGGAAGCCTTGGCCGGTTTCCTGGTGGATATACGCTGCTCGGCGGTGTTTGAAAGCCAGCCGGTGGGGATCAAGAGCGGGCCATTCTTCAATTTTGTGGTGTCGGCTTTTACCGATTTGCCGCTGATGGAGCTGGATCGCCGGCTGAAATTCATCGAGGCGGACAACGGCCGTTATGCGCCGGATCGCAAGGGTTTGCCGCTGGATATCGACGTGCTGCTGTTCGGCGATCTGGTGGGCAACTTTGATGGCTTGATCCTGCCGCGGGCAGAAATTCTGAAAAATGCCTTTGTGCTGTGGCCGTTGTCGCTGATTGCGCCAGATCGCGTGCATCCGGGGGTAGGCAAGAGCTTTGCGACGTTGTGGCGTGAGGCGCAGATTGATCAGGTGTTGGCGCCGGTAGCGTTTGAGTGGCGCGGCGAGCAGCTGACCCCATCGAATTTGTTGTGAGGCGAAAGAAGCCTTCGCGAGCAAGCCCGCTCCCACAGGGATTACATAGAGCCTGTGGGAGCGGGCTTGCTCGTGAAGCTTTTCAGGCGGACGCCGCGTCTTTGTAAGCCTTCAACGCCTTGAGCCGCTCTCGCTTGATCGCCTCACCCAATTCCGGTCCTTTGAATCCCTTCTCCAGCAACGGCTGAACCGCCACGGTCCGAGCAGCATTTGCCGCGCCGCGCAAATAATCAGCCTGTGGATAACTTCGCTGCTCCAGCCCTTTACGTCCTCGGGCGTCCATCTCGCACGCCGCGATAAATTCCTCGAACCGCTGCGGCCGACGGTAAACGTCAAAGCTCTGCAGCAACTCCAGCAAAGTCGACGGCTTCAGCTCCAGGGCGCGATGGCCGTGGGTGTGATATTCGCCCACCAGCAGAGCCAGTTCCTGACAGTCCTTCGGCGCCTTGAAGCGTTCGTTGACCGCTTTGATCAGCTTCAAGCCCTTGTGCTCATGAGCAATGTGTCGCGGCCACTCTTCCTCGGGTGTCAGTCCCTTGCCGAGGTCGTGCAGCAGGCAGGCCCAACGCACGGTGAGTGGTTGTTTGTGCCGCGCCGCTTGCTCCAGCACGCTCAAAGTGTGCACGCCTGTGTCGATTTCCGGGTGGTGGGCTTCCGGTTGCGGTACGCCGAACAGGGCATCGACTTCCGGCATCAATACCTTGAGAGCGCCACACTCGCGCAGCACTTCGATGAACACCCGTGGCTGATCTTCCATCAGGGCGCGGGAGATTTCCTTCCAGCTGCGTTCGGCGGTCAAGGCTTCCAGTTCGCCTGACTCGCTGAGTTGGCGCATCAGTTCCAGTGTCTCCGGCGCCACGGTGAAACCGAGCCCCGCGTAACGAGCTGCGAAGCGGGCAACGCGCAGAACCCTGAGCGGATCTTCGGCAAACGCGGGGGAAACGTGACGAAGCAAGCGCGCCTCAAGATCGCGCTGACCGTGGTAAGGATCGGTCAGGTTCTGTTGATCGTCTTCGGCCATGGCATTGATGGTCAGGTCACGACGGATCAGGTCTTCTTCGAGGGTGACTTCGGGGCTGGCGTGAAAGGTAAAGCCGCCGTAACCGCGTCCGCTTTTACGCTCGGTCCGGGCGAGGGCGTATTCCTCACCGCTTTTTGGATGAAGAAACACCGGGAAATCCGCACCCACCGGGCGAAAGCCCTTGGCGAGCATTTCTTCAGTGGTGGCGCCAACCACAACCCAGTCGATGTCGGTGACAGGCTTGCCCAGCAGGCGATCGCGTACCGCACCGCCGACTTTATAAATCTGCATAAAAAACCTCCGTTAGCTCGACAGAATAACCTTTGCGTCGAACTTCCGGAGGCCGAAACGGGATCAAAGATGGATAACGGCCAGGTCAAGTCGCCCGTAATCACCTTCAGCGTGCTCGCCTCTGGGCGGAACGTGGTGGGTTTTCATCACCTGGTCGCCTTGCAGGGTTTCCAGATGAATATCGAAGCCCCAGAGACGGTGCAGGTGTTTGAGCACTTCCTCGGTGGACTCGCCCAGCGGTTTGCGGTCGTGTTGCTGGTGACGCAAGGTCAGCGAGCGGTCACCACGCCGGTCGATGCTGTAAATCTGCACGTTGGGTTCCCGATTGCCGAGGTTGTACTGTGCCGCCAGGGTTTCACGGATGATGCGGTAGCCACCTTCGTCATGAATGGCCGGGACCAGCAGATCCTCCTTCTGGTCGTCATCAAGAATGCTGAACAACTTCAGGTCACGAATCACCTGGGGTGACAGGTACTGCAGAATGAAGCTTTCATCTTTGAAGCTGCTCATGGCGAACTTGATGCTCGACAGCCAGTCGGTGCCGGCAATCTCAGGGAACCAGCGGTAGTCCTCTTCGGTAGGGTGTTCACACATGCGGCGAATATCCCGGTACATGGCAAAACCCAGGGTGTAGGGGTTGATGCCGTTGTAGTAGGGGCTGTCGAAGCCGGGTTGGTAGACCACGCTGGTGTGGGACGTCAAAAACTCCATCATGAAGCCGTCGGTCACCAGGCCTTCGTCATACAAGTCATTCATCAGGGTGTAATGCCAGAACGTGGCCCAGCCCTCGTTCATCACCTGAGTCTGACGTTGCGGGTAGAAATACTGAGCGATCTTACGCACGATCCGCACGATTTCCCGCTGCCATGGCTCCAGCAATGGTGCGTGTTTTTCGATGAAGTAGAGGATATTTTCCTGAGGTTCGGCGGGGAAGCGCGCGTTGTCCTTGTCGCTGTACTTGTCTGCACCTTTTGGAATGGTCCGCCACAGATCGTTGATCTGTTTCTGCAAATGCTCTTCACGGTCCTTTTGCCGACGACGTTCTTCTTCGGCGGAAATCGGATAGGGGCGTTTGTAGCGATCGACCCCGTAGTTCATCAGGGCGTGGCAGGAATCCAGCAGGTCCTCGACTGCGTCGATACCGTGGCGCTCTTCGCACTGCATGATGTATTGCTTGGCGAAGACCAGGTAATCGATGATCGAACTGGCATCAGTCCAGGTGCGGAACAGGTAGTTGCCTTTGAAAAAGCTGTTATGCCCGTAGCAGGCATGGGCGACGACCAAAGCCTGCATGCAGATGGTGTTTTCTTCCATCAAATAGGCGATGCACGGGTCCGAGTTGATCACGATTTCGTACGCCAGCCCCATCTGGCCGCGACTGTAGGATTTCTCGGTGCTGAGGAAGTGTTTGCCGTAGGACCAATGGTGATAACCCAGCGGCATGCCGACGGAGGCGTAGGCGTCCATCATTTGCTCGGCGGTGATCACTTCAATCTGGTTAGGGTAAGTATCGAGCGCGTAGCGAGCTGCCAGACGACTGATTTCTTTGTCGTAGGCCTGAATCAGCTCGAACGTCCATTCGGAGCCGGTGGAAATGGGTTGGCGCTTCTGCTCTTTGGCGGTCATGTCACTAACCTGCGCTGGAAGAGTTCACGGAAGACCGGATAGATATCCCCGGCCGAGACCAGTTGTTGCTGGGCAAAAGTGTCAGAGAAGGCTTCGGCGATGCGTTCGTACTCGAACCAAAGGGCCTGATGTTCGCGCGGGGTGATCTCAACGTAAGTGTAGTACTGCACGAACGGCATGATCTGGTTGATCAGAATGTCGCGGCAGATTGGCGAGTCGTCGTTCCAGTTATCGCCGTCGGAGGCCTGGGCGGCATAGATATTCCACTCATTGCTCGGATAGCGTTCGGCCATGATCTCCTGCATCAGCTTCAAGGCGCTGGAAACGATGGTGCCGCCGGTTTCGCGAGAATAGAAAAACTCCTCTTCGTCCACTTCCCGGGCACTGGTGTGGTGGCGGATGAACACGACGTCGATCTTGTCGTAGTTACGCTTGAGGAACAGGTACAGCAGGATAAAGAAACGCTTGGCGATGTCCTTGGTCGCTTGGGTCATGGAGCCGGACACGTCCATCAGGCAGAACATTACCGCCTTGGAACTGGGGTTGGGTTGCTTGATGAGCAGGTTGTACTTGAGGTCGAAGGTATCGAGGAACGGTACGCGATGAATGCGCGCACTGAGTTTTTCGATTTCTGCTTCAACTTTCTGAATATCGCCGAAATTGTCTGGCTCATCACGCTTGAGTCGCAGCAGTTCTTCTTTGGCTTCGCGCAGTTTTGCCCGGCTGCTGCCGGACAGGGCGATTCGCCGTGCATGGGCCGAGCGCAAGGTGCGGATGATGTTGATCCGCGACGGATTGCCCTCGTTACTGATCCCGGCACGAACGGTCTTGAAGGTGTCGGTGCCGGTCAGGTTGCGCTTGACCAGGTTCGGTAGTTCAAGGTCCTCGAACATGAATTCGAGGAATTCCTCCTGGGTGATCTGGAAGACAAACTCGTCCATCCCTTCACCCGAGTTGCCGGCCTTGCCGGGGCCTCTGCCACCGCCACCTCCGGGCGGGCGGGCGATGTGTTCTCCACTGGTGAATTCCTTGTTGCCCGGGTGTACGACGGTCTGCTTGCCACCGCGACCGTGGTGAAGCACCGGCTCATCAATGTCGCGGCCGGGGATGCTGATCTGTTCGCCGTGTTCCATATCGGTAATGGA
The DNA here is from genome assembly GCF_014852295.1 of Pseudomonas sp. PDM10. NCBI lineage: Bacteria > Pseudomonadati > Pseudomonadota > Gammaproteobacteria > Pseudomonadales > Pseudomonadaceae > Pseudomonas > Pseudomonas sp. PDM10. The sequence goes on from NZ_JACVBJ010000003.1 coordinate 728,452, forward strand.
GCGCCGGCTGACCGCCTCTTCGACAGCCTTTTTGATGTGATCACGGTAACGCCGCAGAAACCGCTGACGGTTCACCGTGCTCTTGTTCTTGCCATTGAGACGTCGGTCGATCACATAGCTCATGACTGCTCCTTAGAAGCTGTCCTGAAAGGGGCGAGCGGTTATGCAGCATCGACGGTGCCAAGGGATGTTCACGCTCCCCCAAGCGCTTTTGGACGCTGACTGAACCTCGCTACCGACTTTCGAACACCTCCCAGAGGTCTGTGTAACAGAAAATGCGTACACAGGCCTCTGGCTGACGACAACCGGTCTGACCGGCAGCGGGTTATTGTGATTTTCTGACCCGCAGGTACCACTCGGACAGCAGTCGTACCTGTTTGTCGGTGTAGCCCCGCTCGACCATCCGTGTGACGAAGTCGTTGTGCTTCTGCTGGTCCTCTTTGCTGGCCTTGGCGTTGAAGCTGATGACTGGCAGGAGGTCCTCGGTGTTGGAGAACATTTTCTTCTCGATGACCACCCGCAGTTTTTCGTAGCTGAGCCAGGTCGGATTCTTGCCGTTGTTATTGGCCCGGGCGCGCAGTACGAAGTTGACGATTTCGTTGCGGAAATCCTTCGGATTGCTGATGCCGGCCGGTTTTTCGATTTTCTCCAGTTCTTCGTTCAGCGCTACGCGGTTGAGGATCTCGCCGGTTTCCGGGTCGCGGTATTCCTGGTCCTGGATCCAGAAGTCGGCGTACAGCACATAGCGATCGAAGATGTTCTGACCATACTCGCTGTAAGACTCGAGGTAGGCGGTCTGGATCTCCTTGCCGATGAATTCGATATAACGCGGTGCCAGGTACTCCTTGAGGAAGCGCAGATAGCGTTCGCGGGTTTCCGCCTGGAATTGTTCCTGTTCGATCTGTTGTTCCAGCACGTACAGCAAGTGCACCGGGTTGGCGGCGATTTCGTGCGGATCAAAGTTGAACACTTTCGACAGGATCTTGAACGCGAAGCGGGTCGACAGGCCGTTCATGCCTTCGTCGACACCCGCGTTATCGCGGTATTCCTGGATCGACTTGGCCTTCGGATCGGTGTCCTTGAGGTTTTCGCCGTCATACACGCGCATCTTGGAGTAGATGTTGGAGTTCTCAGGCTCTTTCAGTCGCGAGAGTACGGTGAACTGGGCAAGCATCTTCAGGGTGTCAGGCGCGCAGTGAGCCTTGGCCAGGGAACTGTTGAACAAGAGCTTGTCGTAGATCTTCACTTCGTCGCTGACCCGCAGGCAATACGGCACTTTGACGATGTAGATCCGGTCGATGAAGGCTTCGTTGTTTTTGTTGTTGCGGAAGGTGTGCCATTCAGATTCGTTGGAGTGGGCCAGCAGGATCCCGGTAAACGGAATGGCTCCCAGACCTTCGGTACTGTTGTAGTTGCCTTCCTGTGTGGCGGTCAGCAGTGGGTGCAGCACCTTGATCGGTGCCTTGAACATTTCGACGAATTCCATCAGGCCCTGGTTTGCCCGGCACAGTGCGCCCGAGTAGCTGTAGGCGTCGGCATCGTTCTGCGGGAACTCTTCCAGTTTGCGGATATCGACCTTGCCCACCAGTGCCGAGATGTCCTGGTTGTTTTCATCTCCCGGCTCGGTTTTGGCCACTGCGATCTGGTTGAGGATCGACGGATACAGCTTCACCACACGGAACTGGCTGATGTCGCCGCCGAATTCGGCGAGGCGTTTGGTCGCCCACGGCGACATGATGGTGTTGAGATAGCGCCGTGGAATGCCGAAGTCTTCCTCGAGGATCGCGCCATCTTCAGTGGCGTTGAACAGACCCAGAGGCGATTCGAATACCGGCGAGCCCTTGATCGCATAGAAGGGCACTTTTTCGATCAGCTGTTTCAGCTTCTCGGCCAGGGATGATTTACCGCCACCCACAGGGCCGAGCAGATAGAGAATCTGTTTCTTCTCTTCCAGGCCCTGAGCGGCATGGCGGAAATACGACACGATCTGGTCAATGCATTCTTCCATCCCGTGGAAGTCTTCAAAGGCCGGATAGCGGCGGATTACCTTGTTGGAAAAGATTCGCGACAGCCTCGAGTTGGCCGAGGTGTCGAGGAGCTCCGGTTCGCCGATGGCCAGTAACAGACGCTCGGCGGCGGAGGCGTAGGCGCTACGGTCGCTTTTGCACAGTTCAAGATACTCTTGCAGCGAGAGTTCTTCCTGGCGTGTGGACTCGAAGCGTTGTTGGAAGTGGCTAAAGATACTCATGACGTCACCTCGCTCGATACGTGGAGCCGACGCCGGATCATTCAGTCGATGCTGGCAGCGACCGAATATGCAGTCGCTGTTTACCCCCCAGAACTCTTTCGAAGCTGACTACCCCGAAAGCTACTCCCGATGACCCGCGCGCCGGTGTACCGGCTCTCCCCTGTTTTGGATGGCCTGCGCTTAAGGATAGTTGCTTATTCGACAGGTAAAGGCGAGATACGTAATTAGTTGTGGCAGACCGTTCGTCTGCCACCGCGCGAGCCCACGGGGACCGGGGCTTGCGCGTTACAAAAAAATTATTCGGAAGTGCCTTGCGCCGTTTCCGAAGGATAAGTCGTACGCCACAGCTCAAAGCCACCATCCATGCTGTAGACGTCGGAGAAGCCCTGGCTAATGAGGTACGCAGCGGCGCTCTGACTGGAATTGCCGTGGTAGCAGACCACCACTGTCGGTGCGTCGAGGTCGGCAGCGCGGATGAAATCCGAGATGGAGTGGTTATCCAGATGCTTCGAGCCGGCGATGTGCAGTGCGGCAAAGGTTGTTGGGTCGCGAACATCGACCACCACCGCGCCTTGTTCGCGCAGGGCCTGGGCCTGTTCCGGGGGGATACGTTTGAATTCGCTCATGGCGGGCTCCTGTGGCTCGGCTGAAAGCGCAGTCTAGCGCGGGGCGCTTGCTGACGATGGTTCGGGGATAAGTGTGGCGACTGGCGGCAGGGCAAGGCCATGCTCGTCGCATTTGCAAGACAGGCGTTCACCGCTGTCGACATTCATGAGGGTCAGGGCGCCACCCCAGACACAACCGGTGTCGAGGGCCGAGATGCCTGGCTCATTGCAGCGGCCTTCCAGAGCGGCCCAGTGGCCGAAGATGATCTTCAGGCCCCTGGTCTTGCGCTCTTTGTGCTCAAACCAGGGTTTGTAACCCGGTGGCGCATTGTCGAGGCCTTCCTTGCTTTTGAGGTCAAGCTTGCCCTCGGCAGTACAAAACCGCATGCGGGTGAAATAGTTGGTGATCACCCGTAGGCGTGTCACGCCTTTGAGGTCGTTGTCCCATTTCGCCGGATCGTTGCCGTACATGCCATCGAGGTAGGGCGGCAACAGGTTGTCATCGCGCAATGCCGTCTCGACTTCGGCGGCATACTTCAAGGCCTTGCGCAGCGACCACTGGGGCGGAATGCCGGCATGTACCAGGGCGACATTGCGTTGTTCGTCGTAGTGCATGAGCTTTTGCTGGCGCAGCCACTCCAGCAGTTCCGCGCAATCGGGCGCGGCGAGAATCTCGAGCAGGGTGTCGGACTTCTTCAGGCGTTCGATGTTTTTTCCGGCAGCCAGCAAGTGCAGGTCGTGGTTGCCGAGCACGCATACCAGCGATTCGCGGATGCTATAGAGGAAGCGCAAGGTGTCCAGGGACTGCGGGCCACGGTTGACCAGATCGCCGACCAGCCACAGACGATCCCGTGTCGGGTCGAAGGCGACTTGCTTGAGCAGGCATTGCAGTGCTTGAAGGCAGCCTTGCAGATCGCCGACGGCGTACGTTGCCATCAGTGCAGGGCTCCGGGCACCGCCAGGCGGAATGGGGCGATGATGGCGTCGAAGTGTTTGCCGTCGTCGGCAACCATTTCATAAGTGCCCTGCATCGTGCCGACCTTGGAGGTCATGACGGTGCCGCTGCTGTAGGTGTGGCTTTCGCCGACGTCGATCAACGGTTGCTGGCCAACAACACCGGCTCCGCGAACCTCTTCGACATGCCCGTCACCGTCGGTGATCACCCAGTGCCGCGACAACAGTTTGGCCGGTAGCTCGCCATTGTTGTGCACGGTGATGGTATAGGCGAAGGCAAAGCGGTTTTGCTCGGGTTGCGATTGTTCTGCCAGATAGCGGGTGACGACGCTGACGTCGACCTGGTAACGAGGATCGGACATGCAAGAGGCCTTAAACGAAGCGGAACGCGGGGCGTAGCTGATGGAGATCAGTCTAGGCCAAGTATCGGGTAGTAAACCAGACATGAAGGCTGGTGTCCTACCCGATAACGCTCATAGCCTGTCAGTCGGCGGCGGGCGTCTGTAGGACTTGTTCGCTGAGCTTGTCGGCCAGGCGCACGAAGGCGGCCAGATCGAGCTGTTCGGGGCGCAGGCTGCCATCAACGCCGGCGGCTTCGATTTCAGCGTTGCTCAGCAGCAGCTTGAGGGTGTTACGCAGAGTCTTGCGGCGCTGGTTAAAGGCTTCGCGCACGACACGTTCCAACAGCTTGTGATCCTTGGCCGGGTGCGGCAGCACCGCGTGAGGCACCAGGCGCACGATAGCCGAATCGACTTTGGGCGGCGGATTGAACGCGCCCGGACCAACGTTGAACAGGTGTTCAACCCGGCAGTGATACTGAACCATGATCGACAAGCGACCCCAGTCACCACCACCAGGGCCTGCTGCCAGGCGCTCGACCACTTCCTTTTGCAGCATGAAATGCATGTCGCGAATCAGACTGGCGTTATGCAGCAGGTGAAAAATCAGCGGCGTAGAGATGTTGTACGGCAGGTTGCCGACCACCCGCAGGCTGTTCGGCGCGGCATTCAGGCTGGTGAAGTCGAACTTCAGCGCGTCGCCCTGATGCAGGTTGAAATTGCTCTTGCTGGCAAATAGCTGGTTGAGGATCGGGATCAGATCCTTGTCCAGCTCCACCACGTCCAGCTGGGCGCCGCTGTTGAGCAGGCCTTGAGTCAGCGCACCCTGGCCAGGGCCGATTTCCAGCAGACGGTCTTCGGGCTTGGCGCGGATGGCGCGCAGGATGCGGTCGATAACGCCGGCATCGTGCAGGAAGTTCTGGCCAAAGCGTTTGCGCGCCTTGTGTTGGTAATGCTCGGTCATAAACGGGTCTCGGCCATCTGGTAGGCGGTTTCCAGGGCGACTTGCAGGCTGCCGGTATCGATTTTTCCGCTGCCGGCCAGGTCCAGGGCAGTGCCGTGGTCGACCGATGTGCGGATGATCGGCAAGCCGAGGGTCACGTTGACTGCCGCACCGAAGCCTTTGTACTTCAGCACAGGCAAGCCCTGGTCGTGGTACATCGCCAGCACTGCATCGCAGTGCTCCAGATACTTGGGGGTAAACAGAGTGTCGGCGGGCAGGGGGCCACGAAGGTCCATTCCTTCGCCGCGCAGGCGCTCTAATGTAGGTTCGATGATGTCGATTTCTTCATGGCCCAGGTGTCCGCCTTCGCCGGCATGGGGGTTGAGCCCACACACAAGGATGCGTGGCTGGGCAATGCCGAATTTTTCTTGCAGATCGGCGTACAGAATTCGCGTGACCCGTTCCAGACGCTCCGGCGTGATCGCATCGGCAATCTCGCGAAGAGGCAGGTGAGTGGTGACCAGCGCCACGCGCAATCCGCGAGTGGCGAGCATCATCACCACTTGTGCGGTATGGGTCAGGTCGGCGAGAAATTCTGTGTGCCCGGAAAAGGCGATCCCGGATTCATTGATCACGCCCTTGTGCACAGGGGCTGTGATCATGCCGGAAAAATGCCCGTCCAGGCAGCCTTGGCCAGCTCGGGTCAGGGTTTCGAGAACGAAAGCCGCGTTGGCCTTGTCCAGTTGCCCGGCAGTGACCTTGGCGTTGAGCGGTGTATCCCAGACATACAGGCTGTTGGCTGGTGCGGGTACATCCGGCCAGTTGTCCGGGGTTACCGGCAGCAAATCGACAACCACACCCAGCTGCACGGCCCGCTCAAGGAGCAGGTCGAGGCTGGTAATGGCAATCAGGGGATGTGGCTGGGCTTGCGAGGCGAGCAGCAGGCACAGGTCGGGACCTATACCGGCCGGTTCGCCGGGTGTCAGCGCGAAACGTTTGGGTTTCACTGCGCTGCCTGGTCTGCACCAGGGAGTTTGATCTCTACGTACGCTTCGTCACGGATCTGACGCAGCCAGGTTTGCAGCTCTTCGTCATATTTGCGGTTACGCAATACGGTCATTGCTTGCTGCTCGCGGGCCTGGGTGGTGCTGTCAGTGGCGCGACGGCCAAGGACTTCCAGAACATGCCAGCCATATTGGGTCTGGAACGGCTTGGACAGCTGACCTTGTGGGGTCTTGGCCATCACTTCGCGGAACTCGGGAACCAGTGCATTCGGGTCGACCCAGTTCAGGTCGCCACCGTTGAGGGCGGAACCCGGATCTTCCGAGAAGCTTTTCGCCAGTTCGCCGAAATCTTCGCCCGCTTCGATTCGGGTGTAGAGGGACTGAGCCAGGGCTTTGGTTTTTGCTTCGTCGCGGATCGGACTCGGTTTGACCAGGATATGACGCACGTGCACTTCATCTCGTGTCTGGGTCTCACCGCCACGCTTGTCGAGGATCTTCAGGATGATGAAGCCGCCCGGTGTGCGCATTGGCTGGGTAATGTCGCCGACAGCCATGGTGCTCAGCATGCGATCGAACGGAGGTGGCAGTTGACCGGCTTTACGCCAGCCCATGTCGCCACCTTCCAGTGCGGTTTCGCTGGCGGATTTGGCGATTGCCAACTGACCGAAGTCAGCGCCTTGCTTGAGCTGCTGGTAAACCGCGTCGGCCTGTTTGGCTGCATTCTGAATCGCGTCGGAGTTGGCGCTTTCCGGCGTAGGAATCAGGATGTTGGCCAAGCGGAATTCTTCGGACAGTTGCATTTTGCCAAGGTCGGAAGCGAGGAAGTTCTTCACTTCCTGTTCGGAAACCTGGATTCGCTCGGCCACACGACGCTGACGCACACGGCTGATGACCATTTCGCGGCGAATCTGGTCACGGGCGTCGTCGTAAGACAGACCGTCGCGAGTCAGGGCCGCGCGGAATTGATCCACGGACATGTTGTTGCGCTGGGCAATGGTGCCGACAGCCTGGTTCAGTTCTTCATCGGTAATGCGGATACCCGAACGTTCGCCGATCTGCAGTTGCAGGTTTTCGACGATCAGACGTTCAAGTACCTGCTGATCCAGCACGTTGGCCGGCGGTACGGCAGCACCGCGCTTGGCGATGGTTTGCTGAACTTCATGAACGCGTTGGTCCAGTTGGCTCTGCATGACCACGTCGTTATCGACAATGGCCACCACTTTATCGATGGACTGCACCGCGGCGTTCGCCGCGGTACCCAGGAACAGCGCGCCCAACACTAGCGGGCGCAGACAATCAGAAAGCTTGGTCTTCACGTTCACGATAACCTTGGATGCCTTTGTCGAGGAAGCTCTCTACTTTGGCGCCGGTGAGGCCGCCGAGACCTTTCAGAACGATTTGTAGGAAGACGCCGTGGTCGCCTTTTTCGTTTTCCGGGGCGTTCTGACTGAACTCGTCATACGAAACCCAGTAACGGTTGATCAGGCGCAGTTTCCAGCAGCAGTTGTCGTACTCGAAACCACCGAAAGCTTCCAGGGTACGGTTACGGTTGTAGTCATACTGCCAGCGGCTGATGGCGTTCCATTGCGGCACGATCGGCCAGATCACCGAGAAATCGTGCTGCTCGATCTTGTAGTAGTCCTTCACGTAGCCAGGTTGGCCCGGGGTGCCGTAGTCACCACCGCCCACTTGCCATTTACCGGTGTTCTGGTCGTAACGGACCTGGTCATTACGATAGCGATAGCCGGCGTTGATGACCTTGTTCGGGTTGTCTTCAGGCTGGTAATGGAACATCGCGCTGCCCGAGCGAGGGCTGCGGCTGTCCGGGTCCCAGTTGTAATCGGCCGTGGTGCGCCAATCACGGTTCCAGCGGTATTCGTATTCCAGCGCATACGGCGAGACATTAGCTTGCGCGTCCTGGCGGGTTTTTGCATCGATACCCGGCAACTGAACTTCACGATCCTTGAAATACATGGCCTGGCCGACGCTGATGCGTTGACGTTCAAAGCCATTGTCTTCGATCCAGCGGTTGGTTATGCCCAGAGACAGTTTGTTCTCGTCACCGACGCGGTCGGAGCCGGAGAAGCGGTTGTCACGGAATAGCGACGCGTAGTTGAAGGTGTATTCGCTGGTGTCGAACACCGGAATGTCTTCCTGATCCGTTTCAGGGACGTACAGGTAGAACAGGCGCGGTTCGAGGGTCTGGCGATAATTCTTGCCGAACCATTGGGTGTTGCGATCGAAGTACAGGCCGCTGTCGATGCTTGCAATCGGTACGCCACGGTTCTGATTGCTGCTGAAGGTACCATTGAGCTTTTGCTGCTCCGCGGTTTGCGCGTCAATCTGGCTTTTGCCGGTACCGTCCAGGTCCAGTTGGTACTGGGTGTACTGGTACTTGAGCGATGGCTTCAGGAAGCCATAAGTCCAGTCCAGCGGCAGGCTGACACCTGGCTTGAGATTCAAGCGGTCGCCGTTGGCACGTGCCAGTCCCGTAACGTTGTTATCAAGGCGCGGTTCAACAGTGCCATCTTCGTTTACGAAGTTACCGTTTTTCAAATCACGGTCGAAGCGTACGACTTCTGTCTCGTAGTCAAAATTCAGGCCACCAGGGTGAGTCGGCAACTGACCCACGAAAGTGATCTGCGGCAAGCGGTCATACGGCGTGATGTCCGAAACGGTTGCGAGCTGATAAGCCTGGGCGTTCACACGAGCGGTGTAGCTGTCGCCACGATAGGTGACAGACCCCTGCTGGTTCACATAATCAGAGCTTTTAACCCCGATCTGGTCGGTTTGCAGATCCTGGAAGTAATACGGATCACTGAGCTTGGTGTAATCGACTTGAGTCAGAACGCGCGAGTCGAGACCGCCCTTGTGTTGCCAGTTATACATGTAGCGGTTTTTTTGGTAATCGGTCTGACCACTGCGATCGGTGTCTTCGTCGTTGAGGTACGCAGCGCCGAACTGACCTTCGCTGGACGGGGTCAGGTAACGGAATTCGCCTTCCATCAACAGCCCGTGCTTGCTCATGTAGCGCGGGTACAACGTGGCATCGTAGTTCGGTGCCAGGTTGAAGTAATACGGTGTGACCAGCATGAAGCCGGTATCGCTGCCGGTGCCAATGGTCGGCGGCAGGAAGCCGGACTGGCGACGGTCGTCGATCGGGAAATAGATGTACGGCGTGTACAGAACCGGAATGTCCTTGACCCGCAGTGTCACGTTGGTCGCGGTACCGAAACCGGTGGCCGGGTTCAAGGTGATGTTGTTGCCCTTGAGCTGCCAGGCGTTGCTGTTCGGTTCGCACGTGGTGTACGTACCATCCTTGAGGCGGATGATCGCGTTCTCGGCACGTTTGGCGTACAGCGCATTACCGCGGATACGGGATTTATGCATCACGTATTCGGCGTTGTCGACCTTGGCTTCACCGGTGTCGAGCTGTACGTCGGCGTGGTCGCCAACGATCAGTGCGCCGTTGTCGCGAACACGGACGTTGCCGCTCAGTTCGCCACGGCTCTCGGCCTGGTACAGGTTCGCTTCGTCGGCTTCGACCTGCATGCTGCCCTGGCGCATGACCACGTCGCCCGCGAGGGTCGCGACCTGCTCATCCTGCTTATAGCGAGAGGCTTTGGCGCCGAGAAAGGTCGGAGCGTCACTTTTATTCGTCTTGTCATTCATGCCAGGACGAATGGGTTCGATATAGGAACCAGAGCAGTAAGGACCTGTTTCGGCCAATTGCGCTGCAGTGAGCTTCTCGCGCGGAACCCAGTCGAGGTGACTGTAGTCTTCGCTACGCGACTTCAGGCCACGGCCCTTGGATTCGGTCACCAGCACAGGCTTGGCACCGGTGTCTTGACTTAAACCGCTGTCAGCCGGAGTCTCGCCGCTGGTGCTTGCCGCCGCACTGCCGTCATGGACGGGGCGAGGTGGCAGCGCAGCTGCTGGAGATTTTGGCGCACAGTTCCAGGCACCCGAAGCAGAGACTGAGCAGTCATACTGTTCCGCGGCGACCACGAACGAAGTGGCTAGAGGTTGCAGGGCCAGCAGACTGCCGGTAACCAACAACGGAAATTTTTTACGAAACGCGGGGGATTTCAATGCCATCTTATTAGTCCGGGCTTCCTGCGTGCCATCTGCCCGCGGTGTGGGCCGCACGCCTCTCGATGGTCTGAAAAAGATGCTGGATAATAAAGCATGACCCGCTTGACGGCTAGCGCCGTCGGAGACCCTTGCAATGCCTGACCAAGATGTACGTTTGCAACACCTGAAAGTTTGGCTCGATGAGCAATTGGCTGTCCTCTTTGCAGAGCAGAATTGGGGTGTCGTACCCCCGGCCACGTTGACCGCGGCCAGTAGCGATGCGAGTTTTCGACGTTATTTTCGCTGGGAAGGCGAGGGCAGAAGCTTCGTCGTGATGGACGCGCCACCGCCCCAGGAAAACTGTAAACCCTTCGTGGATATCGCTTTTTTGCTGGCGAAATCCGGAATAAATGTTCCGAAAATTTATGCTGAAGACCTCGAACGTGGTTTTCTTTTGCTCAATGACCTGGGCAACAAGACTTACCTTGACGTGATCGACAGCGAAAATGCTGACGATTTGTTCGAGGATGCCCTGCAAGCACTGCTGGCTTTTCAGCAGTTGCCGATGGTTGCGCCGCTGCCAAGTTATGACGTGGCGCTGCTGCGCCGTGAGCTGGAGTTGTTCCCTGAGTGGTACGTGAAGCGCGAGTTGGGCATCGAGTTCGACTCGGCGCAGCAAATACTCTGGCAGAACGTAACTGAGCTATTGATCGACAGCGCGCTGGCCCAGCCCAAAGTGCTGGTGCACCGCGATTACATGCCACGCAACCTGATGCTCAGCGAGCCAAATCCTGGCGTGCTGGATTTCCAGGACGCAGTCTATGGTCCCGTGACCTACGACGTGACCTGCCTGTTCAAGGATGCGTTCCTCAGCTGGCCCGAGGAGCGTGTGCGCGGCTGGCTGCAAGCTTACTGGCAGCAAGCGGGCGATCTCGGAATCCCGGTTCAGCCCGACTTCGAAGATTTCCTGCGTGCCAGTGACCTGATGGGCGTGCAGCGGCACTTGAAAGTGATCGGCATCTTTGCCCGCATCTGCCACCGTGACGGCAAGCCTCGCTATCTCGGCGATGTGCCACGCTTCTTTGCTTATATAGACGCCGTGATCGCCCGCCGTCCTGAACTGGCCGAGCTGGATGTGTTGCTGCTGAGTCTACGTGCTGGAGTGAATGCATGAAGGCAATGATTCTGGCCGCAGGGAAAGGCGAGCGCATGCGCCCGCTGACCCTGACCACGCCGAAACCGCTGGTTCGCGCTGGCGGTATACCGTTGATCGAGTATCACTTGAAAGCCTTGGCGGTGGCGGGGTTTACCGAGGTGGTGATCAACCATGCCTGGCTCGGCCAGTTGATCGAAAACTACCTGGGTGATGGCTCGCAATACGGCGTACGTATTCAGTACTCGCCGGAAGGTGAGCCACTGGAAACCGGAGGCGGGATTTTCCGCGCGCTGCCGTTGCTGGGTGACGAGGCCTTTATGGTGGTCAACGGTGACATCTGGACCGACTACGACTTCAGCATGTTGCACCACCCCATCACCGGGCTGGCGCATCTGGTGTTGGCGGACAACCCTGCCCATCATCCGACTGGCGATTTCAGCCTGATCGACGGGCAAGTACGCGACGCTCAACCGGGCATTGCAACCCTGACCTACAGCGGCATCGCGGTCCTGCACCCGCAGCTGTTCGACGGTTGCTCCGCCGGCGCCTTCAAGCTTGCACCGCTGCTGCGCAAGGCCATGGCCGATGGACAAGTCACCGGCGAGCACTTGAAGGGACATTGGGTGGATGTTGGCACTCACGAGCGTCTGGCTGAAGTCGAAACCCTGTTAGAAGCGAGACGCTGACATGTTGTGGCCAGGGACTCTGATTGGAGCCGGAGCGGGCTTTTATATCGCCAGCATTCCGGGGGCCATGCTTGGCGCCTTGTTGGGGCAGGTGCTGGATCGGCATTTGCACATACAGAGCTGGGCGCACTTGCGAGAAAAACTCGGTGGCCGCCCGGTGCTGCGCAACGATGAATTGCTGTTTGTGTTGTTGGGACGCCTGGCCAAGAGCGATGGAAGGGTGGTCGAGGGCCATATCCAGCAGGCCCGTCAGGAAATGCGTTCTCTGGACATGACCGAGTCGGCCCAGCTCCGGGCCATTGCCGCGTTCAATCGCGGCAAGTCGGGAAATGACCGGTTGCGTGGGTATTTGCGCCGCTTGAGCGCTCAGCCTCATGCGGCCGAAGGCGTCTTGCGCGCCTGTTGGCGGATGATCTGGGCGGATGGCCGCGCCGGCAGTGCTGAACGAGAGCTGATCAGGCAGTGGGGTAAATGGCTGGGCTGGACGTCACAACAGGTGCAGGCTCTGGCAGCCGATTACGAGCAGCACAAGTTTGCACAGGCCAGCACCGCGCTGACCTATCAAGATGCTCTGCGGCTTTTGGGCGTTTCGGCGACCACCGAGCCGGCGCAGATCAAGCGTGCTTATCGACGCCTGCTGAGTCGCCATCACCCGGACAAGATCGCCGGCAGCGGTGCGACGGCGCTGCAGGTGCGCGAAGCCACTGACAAGACTCGCGAACTGCATAGCGCCTACACATTGATTCGCGCGCGGCGGGGTTTTCGTTAGGGCAACAGATTTGTAGTGTTTGTACGCCCCCTTCGCGAGCAAGCCCGCTCCCACATTTGTCCTGTGTATACCGGTCAAATGTGGGAGCGGGCTTGCTCGCGAAGGGGGCGACGCGGTCTATCAGTTGACCGCGTTCTGTGGATTCAACCAGCCTCGCACCCGCCGGAACAGCTGTTCTTGCTCAGCCTTGGAATTACCCGGCAAAGCCTTGAGCGAGACCTGACTGAACCCCGAAGTCTTCAAGCGTTTGCTGGCTTGCAAACGCTCCAGTGCCAGGTTGCGATCCAGCGGCTTGTCTATATAGAAGATGTCTGCGGTGGGCAGCTTCAGGGTCGTTGTCAGCTCGGCCAGCTCCGGTTTGGCTTTCACCGGCATCTGAGCGGCGACCATCACAAACTTCTCGACTTGCGAGGGCTGCTTCTCGCTCAGATAGCGCGCGGCCCAGTAAGCGCCAGTGCCATGCCCCAGCACGACAATGCGGCGAGCGCTTTGCTGTTCGGCGTAGGCAATCGCGGCGTCGATGCGGGCGAAGATTCGTTCGGCGTCGGCTTTGGCCTGTTCTTCGGTAGTTTCGGCGATCGCCTTGTCCGCCACCTCCGCTTCACCGCCCGCCGCTTGTTCGATGGGCGCGGCAGTGGTCGAGTTTTTGCTGCCGGTGTCAGCGGCTTTTGGTGTAGGTGCGATTTCTACGATACGCGGCGCAATGGCGTCGCTTTGCAGGTCCGGCAAGGTGATACTCAGGCTGCTCCACTCGGCGTCCGGCAATTTACGTCGCAATGGACCGATTGCTTGCGGCCAGTCAACGGTTTCGCCGGCGCCAGGGATGATAATCACCGCGCCTTTGGGGTCGGCGGTATTGGCCGGTTTCCACAAGGCCAGAAACGTGTCGCTGCCCGCTTGCAGTTGCTGCTGTTCCTGAGCCGGGATCTGTCGCTCAAGTGCAGACGCTTCTTCCTGACTACGCTCAAGCAGCGGCTGGCGCTCGACCGGTTTTTCTTCGGCGGGTGTTTCCGTAGTGGCAGGCGCCGGGTCAGCGGCCTCGACAGAAAAGGCGCAAGGCAGGATCAGCGACAGGCACAATGCTGGCAGTGCCAGGCGGTAGACAGGGGGCATCGGATATTCCAGGCCAGAAGTTATTCCGGCAGCCTAATGGGTTGGTCAGTATTTGTCAGTGTGTGAGATTTCGATGATGCGTTTTCGCTGCCTGTGGGTTATCGGCTGTTTGTGGTTTCCCTTGATGGGCTGGGCGGCTCCCGCGCCACCGGTGCACGTCGCGCAATTGTCCGCGGGCCAGCAGCAATGGCTGGCGCAGCATGGCGAATTGCGCGTGGGGCTGGTGTTGCAGGTGCCTTACGCCCAATACGATCGCCGCTTGCAGCGTTTGTCTGGGGTCAATGTCGAGCTGATGAAGTGGCTGGCAAAGGCGCTCAAAGTCGAGCTGAGCTGGCGCAACTTTCCCGACCTGGAGCAACTGGAAGCCGCCGCGCGCGAGGGTGACATCGACATCGCTCCGGGGCTGACCCAAACCCCCGGTGGCCTGCGGCTCTGGCAGTTTTCCGACCCGTATATGCGGGTGCCGCAACTGGTGGTCAGCGACCAGAAAAGCACTGGCGTGGTCGAGCTGGAAAAACTCGACAGCCAGACCCGCGTGGCCGTGCGCATGCCCGGCGCCACCGCCGATTACCTGCGCAGCAATTACCCGCACCTGAATCTTCAAGGCGTACCGATCGAACGCCAGGCACTGCAACTGTTATTGAGTCAGCAGGCCAGTTACGCCGTGGTCGACGAAGCGCAGTTGGGGCGTTTGTCTGCCGAGCCTGAGTTCGCCGGGCTGGTGGTGGTCGGTGATATCGGCTTGCCGCAACTGTTGCGGGTGGCCACGCGCCGGGATTGGCCGGAACTGGCCGGCATTGTTGAAAGCGCGCTGCGGGCGATCCCGGCCAAGGACCTGGAGCAGCTGCACAACCAATGGCTGCAACCCAAATACCCGCGCCTGACCGAGTCCCCGGGTTTCTGGCAAAACCTCTGTCTGTTGTTGGCGGTGCTGATGCTGAGCAGTATGGCCATCGTGTTCTGGCAGCGTCGGCAACAGCACAGTCTTGAGCATCGTTTGCGGGCCGCGCGCGAAGACATTGCCCTGCGTGCCGCCAGTGAAGAAGCCTTGCGCCTCACTCAGTTTTCCATCGACCAGAGCACTGTCGGCATCCTTTGGGTCAACTGGGACAGCCATGTGCGCTACGCCAATCGCGCGGCCGAAACCATGCTGGGTTATCCGGCGGGCGGGATCATTGATCGGCCGCTGATCGACTTCGAGCCCGGCTTGCACATGGATCGCTGGCTGAACCTGTGGAAACGCGCCCGGGCCAGTGAGGACGGCCCGCAAAGTTTTGAAACCAACTGCATACGGGCGGATGGCAGCAACCTGCCGGTGGACGTTTCGCTGAGCTTTTTGCGGTTTCGCGACAGTGAATACCTGGTGGTTTACCTCAATGACGTCACCGAGCGCCGTCGTGCATTGGCTGCGTTGCAGGAAAGCGAGGCGCGTCTGCAAGGGATCGCCGCCAACGTTCCAGGACTGGTCTTTCGTCTGGAACGGGCGCCGGTGACGGGGCAGATCGATTTTGCCTACATCAGTGAAGGCAGCGAGAGCCTGGTCGGTTACTCACCGGCTACCCTGGCCCATCGCGACAAAGGCCTGCGCAGCCTGGTGCACCCGGACGACAAGGCCAGTTATCACCAAACCCAGGACCATGCGCTGGACACCGACAGTGACTGGTCGTGGCAGGGACGGATTCTCACCCGTTCGGGCGAACAGCGCTGGGCCGAAATCAAGGCCATCACCCGCCGACTCGAAGACGGCGCCTATGTCTGGGACGGGATCGTCTGGGACATCAGCGAGAGCAAGCGCATCGAACTGGAACTGGCCAGTTCTCGCGAACAGTTGCGTGAATTGTCCGCGCACCTGGAGAGTGTGCGGGAAGAGGAAAAAGCCCGCATCGCCCGGGAAGTACACGACGAACTCGGTCAGATGTTGACCGTGCTCAAACTGGAAACCTCCATGTGCGAACTGGCCTACGCGCAGCTCGATCCCGGTTTGAACGAACGCTTGAACAGCATGAAGCGACTGATAGCGCAGCTGTTCCAACTGGTTCGCGATGTAGCCACGGCACTGCGGCCACCGATTCTCGACGCCGGGATCGCCTCGGCCATCGAGTGGCAGGCTCGCCGATTCGAGGCGCGCACGCAGATTCCGTGTCTGGTGCAGGTGCCGGAGAACCTGCCGGTGCTCAGTGATGCCAAGGCGATTGGCCTGTTCCGGATCCTTCAGGAAGCGCTGACCAATGTCATGCGCCATGCCCAGGCGCATACTGTCGAACTGACATTGGCGCTGGAAGGCGACGAGTTGTGTCTGACCGTCAGCGATGATGGCGTAGGATTTGTCCCCGCCACCGGTAGGTCAACCTCCTTCGGGGTGGTCGGCATGCGTGAGCGAGTGTTGATCATGGGCGGGCAATTGTCGCTTGAGAGTGAACCGGGTGAAGGCACGACCCTGAGCGTGCGAGTGCCGCTGGATGAGGCCTGAGGGTTTTGAGTTGTTTGGGCAGACGCCTTCGCGAGCAAGCCCGCTCCCACAGGGAGTTGTGTAAGTGCAGAAATCTTTGGCTCTCCCCAATCACTGTGGGAGCGGGCTTGCTCGCGAATGATCTTGAATCTGGAGAAGAACGTGATCCGTGTACTGGTAGCCGAAGACCACACCATCGTCCGCGAAGGCATCAAGCAATTGATCGGCCTGGCCAAGGATTTGCTGGTGGTAGGGGAGGCGAGCAATGGCGAGCAGTTGCTCGAGACGTTGCGCCATGTTCCCTGTGAAGTGGTCTTGCTGGACATCTCCATGCCTGGGGTTAACGGCCTGGAGGCGATTCCGCGGATTCGTGCGCTGAACAATCCTCCGGCGATTCTGGTGTTGTCGATGCATGACGAAGCGCAAATGGCCGCCCGTGCGTTGAAGGTCGGCGCTGCGGGTTATGCGACCAAGGACAGCGATCCGGCGCTGCTGCTGACGGCGATCCGCAAGGTCGCGGCGGGCGGCCGCTACATCGACCCGGACCTGGCCGACCGCATGGTCTTCGAAGTCGGCCTGACCGATTCGCGGCCGTTGCACTCGTTGTTGTCCGAGCGCGAATTCTCGGTGTTCGAACGCCTGGCCCAGGGCGCCAACGTCAATGACATCGCCCAGCAACTGGCCTTGAGCAGCAAAACCATCAGCACCCACAAGGCGCGGCTGATGCAGAAACTCAACATCACCTCCCTGGCGGAACTGGTGAAGTACGCCATGGAGCACAAACTTCTCTAAGAACACCGCTGTCCCCGGTGGGAGCGAGCCTGCTCGCGATAGCGGACTATCAGTCGACATTAATGTTGAATGTCAGACCGCAATCGCGAGCAGGCTCGCTCCCACAGGGATAGTGGTCACATGCCCATTTACGACATCCTGCAAAGCCGCTTTTGCCCGTTCTTGCGGCTCGCAGCTTCAACATTGCGGTTGCCCCTATCCATCCCCGCCATCCTTGTAGGGCAATCCCTACACTCAACCTTCCATCCTGCTGAGGCCATTCTCTCCTGCGCCCCGATTTGCGTGGTCAGCAGCGTCCACTAGGCTTAGTCCACAGCAGTCATCACAACAAAGGTGTGGGTATGAGCCAGGTCGATTCAAACGCAGGGGGCAGCGATATTCTGGTCAGCTTTCGTGGAGTGCAAAAAAGCTACGACGGCGAGAACCTGATCGTCAAAGACCTCAACCTGGAGATTCGCAAAGGCGAATTCCTCACCTTGCTCGGGCCGTCCGGCTCCGGCAAGACCACCAGCCTGATGATGCTCGCCGGTTTCGAAACACCGACCGCAGGCGAAATCCAGCTGGCCGGGCGTTCCATCAACAACGTGCCGCCGCACAAACGCGACATCGGCATGGTGTTCCAGAACTACGCGTTGTTCCCGCACATGACGGTCGCCGAGAACCTGGCGTTCCCGTTGACCGTGCGCGGCTTGAACAAGAGCGACGTTAGCGACAAGGTCAAAAAAGTCCTGAGCATGGTCCAGCTCGACACCTTCGCCCAGCGTTATCCGGGGCAACTGTCCGGCGGTCAGCAACAGCGTGTGGCTCTGGCCCGCGCCTTGGTGTTCGAACCGCAACTGGTGCTGATGGACGAACCCCTCGGCGCACTGGACAAACAACTGCGCGAACACATGCAGATGGAAATCAAGCACCTGCACCAGCGCCTCGGCGTGACCGTGGTCTACGTGACCCACGACCAGGGCGAAGCCCTGACCATGTCCGATCGCGTGGCCGTGTTCCACCAGGGCGAAATCCAGCAGATCGCGCCGCCGCGCACCCTCTATGAAGAGCCGAAAAACACCTTCGTCGCCAACTTCATCGGCGAGAACAACCGCCTCAACGGCCGCTTGCACAGCCACACCGGCGACCGCTGCGTGGTTGAGTTGGGACGCGGTGAAAAGGTTGAAGCCCTGGCGGTCAACGTCGGCAAGACCGGTGAACCGGTCACGCTGTCGATTCGTCCCGAGCGCATTAGCCTCAACGGCGCAAGCGATCAATGCGTCAACCGCTTCTCAGGGCGGGTGGAGGAATTCATCTACCTGGGCGACCACGTCCGGGTTCGCCTGGAAGTCTGCGGCAAGACCGATTTCTTTGTGAAACAGCCGATTGCCGAGCTCGATCCCGCGCTCGCCGTCGGCGACGTAGTACCGCTTGGCTGGCAGGTCGAACACGTTCGCGCGCTCGACCCACTTCTAGAGGCGCATTGATCGCCCCCTGCTTCAACAACACCAACCCTGCACGTGGAGAGAACAATAAATGTTGAGATCCCTGAAATTCACCGCTTTGGTCATGGGCATGATCGGCGCGGCACACGCAATGGCGGCGGGCCCGGACCTGACCGTGGTGTCCTTTGGCGGGGCGAACAAGGCGGCGCAGGTCAAAGCCTTCTACGCACCGTGGGAAGCGGCAGGTAACGGCAAGATCGTGGCGGGCGAGTACAACGGCGAAATGGCCAAGGTCAAAGCCATGGTCGACACCAAGAGCGTGTCCTGGGACCTGGTAGAAGTTGAATCGCCAGAACTGTCCCGTGGTTGCGACGAAGACATGTTCGAGCAGCTTGATCCGAAGTTGTTCGGCAAGTCCGAAGACTACGTCAAAGGCGCCATCCAGCCATGCGGCGTGGGCTTCTTCGTGTGGTCGACCGTGCTGGCCTACAACGCCGACAAGCTGAAATCTGCACCGACCAGCTGGGTGGATTTCTGGGACACCAAGAAATTCCCGGGCAAACGTGGCCTGCGTAAAGGCGCCAAGTACACCCTGGAATTCGCTCTGATGGCCGACGGCGTTGCGCCGAAAGACGTCTACAAAGTACTGGCCGGCAAGGACGGTCAGGACCGCGCGTTCAAGAAGCTCGATGAGCTCAAACCAAGCATCCAGTGGTGGGAAGCCGGCGCGCAACCGCCGCAGTACCTCGCTTCCGGCGACGTGGTCATGAGCTCGGCCTACAACGGCCGGATCGCTGCCGTGCAGAAAGAAAGCAACCTGAAAGTCGTGTGGAACGGCGGTATCTACGACTTCGACGCATGGGCCATCCCGAAAGGTCTGGATAAAGCACGCGCTGAAGCGGCGAAGAAATTCATCGCGTTCTCCGTGGCGCCGCAGCAGCAGAAGACCTACTCGGAAAACATCGCTTACGGCCCGGCCAACATTCAAGCCGTACCGTTGCTGGCCAAGGATGTCCTCAAAGACATGCCGACCACCCCGGAAAACATCGCCAACCAGGTGCAGATCGACGTCAGCTTCTGGGCTGACAACGGTGAGCAACTGGAACAGCGCTTCAATTCCTGGGCTGCGAAGTAAGCAAGTCACACGGGACGACGGTTCACCGGATGATCGTTCCCACGCTCTGCGTGGGAATGCCGCCCGGGGCGCTCAGCGTCCCTGTGACGCAGAGCGTCACTGGATGCGTTCCCACGCAGAGCGTGGGAACGATCAGTACCAAAAGTTCGAGGCGGCGTTTGTCGCCTCTGTAACGATCAAAGATTTCCGGAGTACGCCATGGCCACCGCCATTCCCCTGAACGCGGGCACCGACCCCACCTTGAAGCAGCGGCTCAAGCACGCCGAGCGGGTCAACCGCTGGAAAGCACAAGCCTTGATCGCGCCGTTGGTGCTGTTTCTGTTGCTGGTGTTCCTGGTGCCCATCGTGGCGCTGCTCTACAAAAGTGTCGGTAACCCGGAAGTGGTCGGCGGCATGCCGCGCACTGTGGCGGCTATCGCCAGTTGGGATGGCCGAGGCCTGCCCGCTGAACCGGTTTACAAGGCCGCCAGCGAAGACCTCGCTGAAGCCCGCAAGAATCAGACCCTGGGCGACCTGTCCAAGCGCTTGAACATGGAGCTGGCCGGCTACCGCAGCCTGCTGACCAAAACCGCACGTGCCTTACCGTTCGCCACCGAACCGACCTCCTATAAAGAAGCGCTGGAAGGTCTCGACGAGCGCTGGGGCGACCCGGCCTACTGGCAAGCCGTGCGCCGCAACACCAGCAACATCACCCCTTATTACTTGCTGGCGGCAGTCGATCACCGTATCGACGACCTCGGCGAAATCGCCCCGGCCACACCCGATCAGGCGATCTACCTCGACATCTTCGCCCGGACCTTCTGGATGGGGCTGATCATCACCGTGATCTGCCTGCTGCTGGCGTATCCGTTGGCCTACCTGTTGGCGAACCTGCCGTCACGGCAAAGCAATTTGCTGATGATTCTGGTGCTGCTGCCGTTCTGGACTTCGATCCTGGTGCGGGTCGCCGCGTGGATCGTGTTGCTGCAATCGGGTGGTTTGATCAACAGCGGCCTGATGGCGATGGGCATCATCGATAAACCGCTGGAGCTGGTGTTCAACCGCACCGGGGTTTACATCTCCATGGTGCACATCCTGCTGCCGTTCATGATTCTGCCGATCTACAGCGTGATGAAAGGCATTTCGCCGACCTACATGCGCGCCGCGATTTCCCTCGGCTGCCACCCGTTCGCCAGTTTCTGGCGGGTGTACTTCCCGCAGACCTATGCCGGTGTCGGCGCCGGTTGCCTGTTGGTGTTCATCCTCGCCATCGGCTACTACATCACCCCGGCCTTGCTGGGCAGTCCGAACGATCAGATGGTCAGTTACTTCGTCGCCTTCTACACCAACACCAGCATCAACTGGGGCATGGCGACCGCACTCGGTGGGCTGCTGCTGTTGGCGACAGTGGTGCTTTATCTGATTTACAGCTGGCTGGTGGGCGCCAGTCGCCTGCGCCTGAGCTAAGGGGAGAACGAAATGCTGAGTCCTTATATGTCGCCCATTGAGCGGGTGTGGTTCTACAGCTTGCGCATTCTCTGCGGGCTGGTCCTGTTGTTCCTGATTCTGCCGGTACTGGTGATCATTCCGCTGTCGTTCAACTCTGGGAGTTTTCTGGTGTACCCACTGCAAGGCTTTTCGTTGCACTGGTACCAGGACTTCTTCGCTTCGGCCGAATGGATGCGTTCGCTGAAGAACAGCATCATCGTTGCTCCGGCGGCGACTGTGTTGGCGATGATCTTCGGTACGCTGGCGGCCATCGGCCTGACGCGAGGCGACTTCCCCGGCAAGCCGCTGGTGATGGCGCTGGTGATTTCGCCGATGGTGGTACCGGTGGTGATCATCGGTGTGGCCAGTTACCTGACCTTTGCTCCACTGGGATTTGGTAACAGCTATACCTCGCTGATTGTTGTGCATGCGGTGTTGGGTGTGCCGTTTGTGATCATCACGGTGTCGGCGACCTTGCAGGGGTTTAACCAAAACCTGGTGCGCGCCGCTGCGAGCCTGGGTGCTTCGCCACTGACGGCATTCCGTCGGGTGACCTTGCCGCTGATTGCGCCTGGCGTGATCTCCGGTGCGCTGTTTGCCTTCGCCACTTCGTTCGATGAAGTGGTGGTGACGCTGTTCCTCGCCGGTCCTGAACAAGCGACATTGCCACGGCAGATGTTCAGCGGTATCCGCGAAAACCTCAGCCCGACCATCGCGGCGGCGGCGACGTTGCTGATTGCCTTCTCGGTGATCCTGCTGCTGACCCTGGAATGGCTGCGCGGCCGTAGCGAAAAACTGCGTACCGCCCAGGTTTAGTGGCGAGCTAAGGAACCACCCCTCACCCCAACCCTCTCCCCAGGGGGGAGAGGGGAAAGGGAGCCGATCTCCGGTGTTTTCAGAAGCGGAGTTCGACTCGGAATTTTCAGGTCGACGTATTCAGTACAAGCACCTCGGTCTGTCCCCTCTACCCTCTGGGGAGAGGGTTAGGGTGAGGGGGCGATCCAACGGACCCACCCCATTTCTGTCCTGCGCCACAAACCCATCGATCATTCACCCCCTGAATTGCAGACAAACCCCAATCCCCAGCTACTCTTGTGCCCAGCTCCCCTATCTATAAGAGGCTGCGCACATGAGTCTTTCCTCTTTCAAAATCGCCCACAAACTGATCACCGGCGCATCTGCCATCGAGCAACTGGCGGCTGAACTGACACGCCTGGACATCGACAACCCGCTGATCGTCACCGATGCCGCACTGGTCAAGTCCGGCACGGTCGAGCTGGCGCTGGCGCAGCTGGGCGACCGAACCTACGAAATTTTCGACCGTGTATTGCCTGACCCGGAAATCGCCATCGTCGAAGACTGCATGCGGGTCTACCGCGAAGGCGGGCACGACGGACTGATCGGCCTGGGCGGCGGCAGTGCCATCGACATCGCTAAAAGTGTCGCGGCCTACGCTGGTTATCACGGGGCGCTGGAGGATCTGTTCGGCATCGATCAGGTGCCGCGCAAAGGCCCGCCGCTGATCGCCATTCCGACCACCGCCGGTACCGGCTCGGAAGTCACCAACGTGGCGATCCTCTCCGACAAGGTCGCGCAGCTGAAAAAAGGCATCGTCAGCGACTATCTATTACCGGACGTGGCGCTGGTCAGTCCACAAATGACCCTGACCTGTCCGCGCAGTGTCACGGCTGCCAGTGGCGTCGATGCACTGGTGCACGCTATCGAATCCTATCTGTCGTTGAACGCCTCACCGATTACCGACGCGCTGGCCATCGGCGCCATCAAGCTCATCGCCAGGGCGCTGCCCAAGGCTTACGCCAATCCGTCCAATCTCCAGGCCCGCGAAGACATGGCCACCGCCAGCCTGATGGCCGGTATGGCGTTCGGCAATGCCGGGGTCGGCGCGGTGCACGCGCTGGCGTATCCGCTGGGCGGCCGCTTCAACATTGCCCATGGCGTCAGCAACGCCTTGCTGCTGCCGTATGTCATGACCTGGAACAAAATGGCCTGCGTGGAGCGCATGCAGGATATCGCCGAGGCCATGGGGGTGAAGACCGCTCATCTGAGCGCCAACGACGCGGCGGACAAGGCCGTAGAGGCGATGACCGAGTTATGCGCTGCGGTGGAAATCCCGCCGGGACTGCGCAGCTTCGGCGTTCCCGAAGACGCCATCCCGGCCATGGCCGTGGAAGCGGCGGGAATTGAGCGCCTGATGCGCAACAATCCGCGCAAATTGAGTGCAGTCGATATCGAGAAGATCTACCGAGCGGCTTACTGATCATCGCAGCCACGTCGCGCGCGTCAAAGCATGAGGTATACAATGCGCGCCATCGTGATTCTGCTCAAAAAAGGTGCGTCATGCAGCCCTTCGTAATTGCTCCGTCGATTCTCTCCGCCGACTTCGCCCGCCTGGGTGAAGAAGTGGACAACGTCCTGGCCGCTGGCGCCGACTTTGTGCACTTCGATGTCATGGACAACCACTACGTGCCGAACCTGACGATCGGCCCGATGGTGTGCGCTGCACTGCGCAAGTACGGCGTGACCGCGCCGATCGACGCGCACCTGATGGTCAGCCCGGTGGACCGCATCGTCGGTGACTTCATCGAAGCCGGCGCGACCTACATCACTTTTCACCCGGAAGCCACGCAGCACGTCGACCGTTCCCTGCAACTGATCCGCGAGGGCGGCTGCAAGTCGGGCCTGGTGTTCAACCCGGCGACCCCGCTGGACGTGCTCAAGTACGTGATGGACAAGGTCGACATGATCCTGCTGATGAGCGTCAACCCGGGCTTCGGCGGGCAGAAGTTCATCCCCGGCACCCTCGACAAGCTGCGTGAAGCGCGGGCGCTGATCGATGCCTCCGGCCGTGACATCCGCCTGGAAATCGACGGCGGCGTGAACGTGAACAACATTCGTGAAATCGCCGCTGCTGGCGCCGACACCTTCGTCGCCGGCTCGGCGATCTTCAATGCGCCGAACTACCAAGAGGTGATTGAAAAGATGCGTTCCGAACTGGCGCTGGCCCGCCCATGAGTGGCTTTGAGCAGTTGTTCCCGGGGGCTCTGCCACGGTTGGTGATGTTCGATCTGGATGGCACGTTGATCGATTCGGTCCCCGACCTCGCAGCGGCTGTGGATAACATGCTGCTCAAACTCGGGCGAAAACCTGCCGGCATCGAATCGGTGCGTGAGTGGGTGGGCAACGGCGTGCACACGCTGGTACGCCGGGCCTTGGCCAACCACATCGACGCCGAGGGTGTCGATGAGGTCGAGGCCGAGCATGCCCTGGAGCTGTTCAACGGTTTTTACGAAGACGGTCACGAGCTGACGGTGGTTTACCCTGGCGTGCGCGACACCCTGAAATGGCTGCACAAGCAGGGTGTCGAGATGGCGCTGATCACCAACAAGCCGGAGCGTTTCGTCGCGCCGCTGCTGGACCAGATGAAAATCGGTCGTTATTTCCGTTTGATCATCGGCGGCGACACCCTGCCACAGAAAAAGCCGGACCCGGCAGCGTTGTTTTTCGTGATGAAAATGACCAACATCCCGGCGTCGCAATCCTTGTTCGTCGGCGATTCGCGCAGCGATGTGCTGGCGGCGAAAGCGGCGGGGGTCAAATGCGTGGCGCTCAGTTATGGCTATAACCATGGCCGGCCGATTGCCGAAGAGTCGCCGGCACTGGTGATCGACGATCTGCGCAAGTTAATTCCCGGTTGCCTGGATCCAGCCGCTGAGATAACGTTGCCCGACGCTGTTCAACCCCCTTCTGGAAACGCCATCGTGGTGGTCACTCGCAAACTCTGGATGAAAGTCATCAAGGCCCTGGCCCGCTGGCGTTGGCGCGCCTGACTTGTTCCTGGCCGGCCTACCGGCGCGTTTGCATACCTGACTGTTAGACCCTCAAGCCACGAGGCTACCCCATGATCCGCGAAGAATTCCTGCGTTTGGCCGCTGCCGGCTACAACCGCATCCCGCTTGCCTGCGAAACCCTGGCCGACTTCGACACACCGCTGTCGATCTACCTGAAACTGGCCGACGAGCCCAACTCCTACCTGCTGGAATCGGTGCAGGGCGGGGAGAAGTGGGGCCGTTACTCGATCATCGGTCTGCCGTGCCGCACCGTGCTGCGGGTTCACGACCATCACGTCAGCGTGACCCACGACGGCATCGAGATCGAAAGCCACGAAGCCGAAGATCCACTGGCCTTCGTCGAAGCATTCAAAGCTCGCTACAACGTGCCGACCATCCCTGGCCTGCCGCGCTTCAATGGCGGTCTGGTGGGTTACTTCGGTTACGACTGCGTGCGCTATGTGGAGAAGCGTCTGGGCAAGTGCCCGAACCCGGATCCGTTGGGCGTGCCGGACATTCTGCTGATGGTTTCCGACGCGGTGGTGGTATTCGACAACCTCGCCGGCAAGATGCACGCCATTGTGCTGGCCGACCCCTCGCAAGACGATGCTTTCGAGCAAGGTCAGGCGCGCCTGGAAGAGCTGCTGGAAAAACTCCGTCAGCCGATTACCCCGCGCCGTGGCCTGGATTTCAGCAAGCAACAGTCTGCTGATCCGGTATTTCGTTCGAGCTTCACCCAGGACGATTACGAAAAAGCCGTCGACACCATCAAGGAATACATCCTGGCCGGTGACTGCATGCAGGTCGTGCCGTCCCAGCGCATGTCGATTGACTTCAAGGCTGCGCCGATCGATCTGTACCGGGCGCTGCGCTGCTTCAACCCGACGCCTTATATGTATTTCTTCAACTTCGGCGACTTCCACGTCGTCGGCAGTTCGCCGGAAGTACTGGTGCGGGTCGAAGACAACCTGATCACCGTACGCCCGATCGCCGGCACTCGCCCACGCGGGGCCAACGAAGAGGCGGACCTGGCGCTGGAAAAAGACCTGCTGTCTGACGACAAGGAAATTGCCGAGCACTTGATGCTGATCGATCTGGGCCGTAACGACACCGGTCGGGTCTCGGAAATCGGTTCGGTGAAACTCACCGAAAAGATGGTGATCGAGCGTTATTCCAACGTGATGCACATCGTGTCCAACGTCACCGGTCAATTGAAGGCCGGCCTGACGGCGATGGACGCACTGCGGGCGATTCTGCCGGCGGGCACCTTGTCTGGCGCACCGAAGATTCGTGCGATGGAAATCATCGACGAACTGGAGCCGGTCAAGCGGGGAGTCTACGGCGGCGCGGTCGGCTATTTCGCCTGGAACGGCAACATGGACACCGCGATCGCGATCCGCACCGCGGTGATCAAGAATGGCGAACTGCATGTGCAGGCCGGCGGCGGCATCGTTGCCGATTCGGTACCGGCGCTGGAATGGGAAGAAACCCTGAACAAGCGCCGAGCGATGTTCCGCGCCGTAGCCCTGGCCGAGCAAACCCCGGACGCCTGAGTTCACGCAAAACCTGTGGGAGCGAGCCTGCTCGCGATGACGGACTGACATTCAACATCTCTGTTGCCTGACCCACCGCTTTCGCGAGCAGGCTCGCTCCCACAAGGGCTTACCAGCATAAAAAAACGCGGCACCCGTGAGGGCTCCGCGTTTTTTGTGCCTGCTGTTTGCCGGATCAGAAGTCCAGTGCAACCCCAACGGTAAGCCCTTGCTGGGTAAAGTCATCATCCTTGCGGAACGTGTACCCACCGCGCAACGCCAGATCGGCCGTCAACTTGTGGCTGACCCCCAGGCTCACGCGATTCAAGTGGCTTTGCGGTGTATAGCCGTCCAGCTTGAAGTCCAGGGACGGCAGGCTGTTGAGCGCGATGTTTACCTTCTGAGTGTCATCCTCGTATTCATGCTCATACGCGTATTCGCCGAACGCTTGAGTCTGCGGGGTGATCTGATACTTACCCTGCAGACCGGCGCCCAGACGTTTTGAATCGCGAGTCTGATCATCAAAGGTCAACGCTGTGGAGCGGGAGCTGTTTTCCGAGTAGCCGTCGACTTCCACTTTTGCGTAATCGGCGCTGATGAACGGCGACAGGTGCCACTCGCTGCCCGGTTGCGCAATGTCGTAGCCAACCCGTGTGCTGAAGGCCCACAGATAGCCATCGGTATCGCCTTTCTCCGCGCCTTCGCTGGCGCCCAGGTCGAATTTGCGTTTGAGGTTGTCGTAATCCAGCTTGCCGCCGGTCAACGCGGCATCGGCCCACCAGTGATTCTGCTGGAACTGGGCGAAGGCGGTGGCCAGGTAGCTGTTGAGTTTGTAGTCCGAATCGTCATTGCCTGCTTCCAGGTTCTGACGATAGAAACCCGCCGCCACACCGACGCGCCAGGCGTCATTGAGGCGATAGCTGCCGCCGATGTTCAGGTTGTAACCGTCGCCGTCGGCGCTGGCGCCGCTGCTTTGGCTATCGACATCCAGATGCTGACCGCCACCGGCGACAATCGCGCGCCATTGGCCGACCGCCTGCCAGTTCTCCCAGTCCGATTGCCATTGGCTGCGCAGTTCATCCTGGTGCGCACGCAAGGTGGCGTGGGCCATTTCCGGCAACAACGTCAGCTCCCACGGCGCAGCCAGTAAGGAATAGGCGTAGTCGGAAATCAGTTTCTGCCCGGCTTCGGTCGGATGAACCCCATCGTTGTAAATCAGCTTGCTGGGGTCCGGGGTGGCACTGTTGATGCCATACGCAGGGTTTTCGGTGCAGCTGTTACCGCTGAAGCAAGTCGCCGTCAGGTTCTGGCCTGTAGCAAAACCGAATCGCGCCGGATCGGCGAAGGTTTCCTGCAACAGCAGCGGAATGTTCAACGGGATGATTTCGGCATCGATCCCTGCGAGTCGCGTGACCAGTTGCCGGTTGAAGGCAGAGCTCAGTAGTGAGGTGGGTGTCTGCAGAGGCGTGCCATTGATGGCGGGCGTCAAACCCAGGTCGGGTAGCAGCCAGACCACGATGTACCGGGCGCCGGCGGTCTGCAGAACCTGGACGCTGTTAGCCAGTCGATCCGCAGCGGCATTCGCCTGAGCGCCACTTTGTACACGTCCCTGAAGAAAATCGTTACCACCGCCGGAAATGTAATACAGCGCATTCGGATCGGCGCTGAAGTTGTTTGTCGGCAGATAGCCCGGGCGCGTGCGTTCGCCCGTGGCGGATACGCTGGTGATCGAGGTGAGGATCTGGTCCGTGCGGTAACCGCCAACGGCCCAGTTATTCCCGTCCGACAGGCCCTGGTTCGCACGCGCCGCCGAGGTTGAAGCGGCCGTCTGGTCCGGTGAAAACCCGAGCCGGTCACCCAGCAATTGGGTCGAGTTGGCGGAGTAGACTTCGCCGCTGCCGTCCCGGTAAATCGGGCCGGTCCGGTTGGTGAAGCGCAGGGTCGAACCGGGAGGGCCACCCGTGTCGGTAAACTGCCCTGCATCGTTGAGGCTATCGCCGAAGACGATGAAACTCGAATAAGGGTTGGGCGCCGCGATCGCCTGGGTGCAGGCCATGGCGAGCAAGCAGCCGGCAAGCGGTACAGTCAACGTCTGTCTGATCATGAGCAAGTCCGTTTGTTATTGTTGTAGTGAGCGAAACGATAGTGCCAAAAACTATAGAGCCTGTTGCCGTTCGGCGCGAACCCGTCAATTGTTTCAAGCGCTTCGATCGCCCCATATTGCACGCTCTGCCCAGCTAAGTTACTGTGCCGAGACGTATAAATGAGACCTTCCCCGTGTTGATCGTCAGCAAACTTCTGGATCAAGTCATCAAGGCACACGCCCGTTGGCGTTGGCGCGCCTGAATCCTTCTGCCGGCCCGGCCGGATCTTTACCGCTTTGCCTTCTTTACCCGCAAGACAAACCGCTTTGCAGCGCGACTCCAGCGACTGACAAAGCGCAGGACGCTGCGGGTAAATCATTCGAAGGCTGTATTCAAAGTCAGTAAATTCAAGAGGTTCTTAACGCCATGTTGCTGATGATCGATAACTACGACTCTTTTACTTACAACGTTGTGCAATACCTCGGCGAGCTCGGCTCCCAGGTCAAAGTCGTGCGCAACGATGAGCTCACCATTGCCGAAATCGAAGCGCTCAACCCAGAGCGGATCGTCGTTTCGCCCGGCCCTTGCACGCCGAACGAAGCCGGCGTGTCGATTGACGTAATCAAACATTTTGGCGGAAAACTGCCGATTCTGGGCGTGTGCCTGGGCCATCAGTCCATCGGCCAGGCCTTTGGCGGCGATGTGGTGCGCGCCCGTCAAGTCATGCACGGCAAAACCAGCCCAGTGTTCCACGAGGACAAAGGCGTATTTGAAGGCCTGAACCATCCGCTGACAGTCACCCGCTATCATTCACTGATCGTCAAACGCGAAACCCTGCCCGATTGCCTGGAGCTGACCGCCTGGACCCAGCTTGAAGACGGTTCGGTCGACGAGATCATGGGCCTGCGCCACAAGACACTGAACATCGAGGGCGTTCAGTTTCACCCTGAGTCGATCCTCACCGAGCAGGGCCACGAGCTGTTCGCTAATTTCCTCAAACAAACCGGCGGCACGCGCTAAGGACTTTTCATGAATATCAAGACAGCCCTGAGCCGTATCGTCGAACAGCTCGACCTCAGCACCGATGAGATGCGCGATGTCATGCGCGAAATCATGACCGGTCAATGCACGGATGCGCAGATCGGCGCGTTCATGATGGCCATGCGCATGAAGAGTGAAAGCATCGACGAGATCGTCGGCGCCGTGTCGGTCATGCGCGAGCTGGCGGACAAGGTCGAACTCAAGACCCTCGACGGCGTCGTCGATGTGGTCGGTACCGGTGGCGATGGCGCGAACATTTTTAACGTCTCGACCGCTTCCTCGTTCGTGGTCGCGGCGGCCGGTTGCACCGTGGCCAAGCACGGTAACCGTGCGGTCTCGGGCAAAAGCGGCAGCGCCGATTTGCTGGAAGCGGCGGGTATCTACCTGAACCTGACGCCGGTTCAGGTCGCACGTTGCATCGACAACGTCGGCATCGGCTTCATGTTCGCCCAGACCCATCACAGCGCCATGAAGCACGCCGCCGGCCCGCGCCGGGAGCTGGGCTTGCGCACGCTGTTCAACATGCTCGGCCCGCTTACGAATCCGGCCGGCGTGAAGCATCAGGTGGTGGGCGTGTTCAATCAGGCGTTGTGCCGGCCGCTGGCCGAAGTCTTGCAGCGTATGGGCAGCAAGCACGTGCTGGTGGTGCACTCGAAGGATGGCCTGGACGAGTTCAGTCTGGCGGCGCCAACCTTTGTGGCGGAATTGAAGGATGACCAGATCACTGAGTATTGGGTCGAGCCAGAAGACCTGGGCATGAAAAGCCAGAGCCTGCACGGCCTGGCAGTGGATAGCCCGGCGGCTTCCCTGGAGCTGATTCGCGATGCCTTGGGCAAGCGCAAGACCGAGAACGGTCAGAAAGCCGCGGAAATGATTATGCTCAATGCCGGTGCCGCGTTGTACGCCGCTGACCATGCCAGCAGTTTGAAAGAAGGCGTTGCCCTGGCGCACGATGCGCTGCACACAGGCCTCGCTCGGGAAAAACTGGAGGAGTTGGGTGCATTTACCGCGGTATTCAAAGTGGAGAATGAGGGATGAGTGTACCGACGGTTCTGGAAAACATTCTGGCCCGCAAAGTCCAGGAAGTCGCCGAGCGAAGCGCTCGCGTAAGCCTGGCGGAGCTGGAAAGTCTGGCCAAGGCGGCCGATGCACCCCGTGGTTTTGCCAAGGCATTGTTGGCTCAGGCCAAGCTCAAGCAGCCAGCGGTCATTGCAGAAATCAAGAAAGCTTCACCGAGCAAAGGCGTGATTCGCGAGAACTTCGTTCCCGCCGACATCGCCAAGAGTTACGAGAAGGGCGGCGCGACCTGTCTGTCAGTGCTGACCGATATCGATTACTTCCAGGGCGCCGATGCGTATCTGCAACAGGCGCGGGCGGCGTGCAAACTGCCGGTGATCCGCAAGGACTTCATGATTGATCCGTACCAGATCATTGAAGCCCGAGCGTTGGGCGCCGACTGCGTGCTGCTGATCGTCTCCGCTCTGGATGACGTGAAAATGGCCGAGTTGGCGGCCGTCGCCAAAAGTGTCGGCCTCGATGTGCTGGTGGAAGTTCACGATGGCGACGAGCTGGAGCGGGCCTTGAAAACCCTCGACACTCCGTTGATCGGCGTCAACAACCGCAACCTGCACACCTTCGAAGTCAATCTGGAAACCACCCTCGATCTGTTGCCGCGTATTCCGCGTGATCGTCTGGTGATCACCGAAAGTGGCATTCTCAACCGGGCCGATGTCGAGCTGATGGAAATCAGCGATGTGTACGCGTTCCTGGTGGGCGAAGCGTTCATGCGCGCCGAAAGCCCGGGCACCGAGCTGCAGCGTCTGTTCTTTCCTGAGCGTGGCATCGCGGTGAGCGGTTCTACACTCGACTGAACGTGACTTAATGAAGAAGCCGGCGATGCCGGCTTTTTTATACCCCAAACAAAGGATGTCTACTGCCATGACCCAGCCCATCGCCATGACCGTCGAAGCCGGCCTGCTCGCCGAACAGGATCTGTTGGCCCATGTGTGCACCGGCGATTCGGAGTTTGGCCTGCTGTTCTGGCAGCCCAGTGACCGGGCGCTGGTCATGCCGCGACGGTTGAATCGTCTGCCTGGGTTCGAGGCTGCGTGCGAAGTGTCGGCTGCGGCAGGTTGGCCGGTGTTGTTGCGTGAAACCGGCGGTGAACCGGTGCCGCAATCGGCCTCGACGATCAACATCGCATTGGTCTACGCGCCACCGCGTAGCGAGGGTGACCAGAACCGCATCGAAACCGGTTATCGCCGGCTGTGCGATCCGATTTGTCAGTTACTCGATGAGCTGGGCGGCGTTTCGTCTTTGGGCGAAATAGAGGGTGCGTTCTGTGATGGGCGTTTCAACGTCAACCTTGATGGGCGCAAGATGGTCGGCACGGCTCAACGCTGGCGCCAGAGCAAGGGCGGTACGCGTCCGGTAGGGTTGGTGCACGGTGCTTTGTTGCTCGATAACGAGCGAGAGTCGATGGTTGCGGCGGTTAACCGTTTCAATGAAGCCTGTGGCCTGGAGCAGCGAGTTCGCGCCGAGAGCCACATTGCTCTTCATGAAAAATATGCAGCACCTGATGCGATGGGGCGACTCGACACGTTGTACCGCGAGTTGCTGGCAGACATGTTCAGGGTTTAGCGCGTACCGAAGACCACCATGGTCTTGCCTTTGACGTCCACCAGGTTGCGTTCTTCCAGGTCCTTGAGTACGCGACCGACCATCTCACGTGAACAACCGACAATCCGCCCGATTTCCTGACGGGTCACCTTGATCTGCATGCCATCGGGATGGGTCATTGCATCTGGCTGCTTGCACAGTTCCAGAAGGCAGCGCGCGACGCGGCCGGTAACGTCGAAGAATGCAAGATCACCCACTTTGCGGGTGGTGTTGCGCAGGCGCTGTGCGATTTGTCCGCTGAGCACGTAAAGAATGTCTGGATCCTGTTGGGACAGTTCGCGGAATTTTGCGTAGCTGATCTCCGCGACTTCGCATTCGATCTTGGCGCGCACCCAGGCGCTGCGTTCCTGTTCCAGGCCGGCCTGTTCGAACAGGCCCAACTCGCCGAAGAAGTCTCCGGAGTTCAGGTAGGCGATGATCATTTCGCGGCCGTCGTCATCCTCGATCAGGATGGTGACCGAACCCTTGATGATGAAGAACAGGGTTTCCGAGCGGTCGCCGGCACAAATGATGTTGCTTTTGGCCGCATAACGACGGCGCTGGCAGTGCATCAACAGCTTGTCGAGGTTCTTGATTTTGGGTGTTGGGGTAATAGCAACCATGGTTGTATCCCGAAAAGACTTCACGGTGTGTTTGATTTTCTTATGAGTCGCTGAGGTTGCTATAAAGCTGGCAATGCGCCAGTGAATTGGCGCCAGCTTAACAGACACTTCCTGCAATATTCGAGAATTTACCTACAGCACAGCGGCTTGCGTCGTAGGAAGGCGAGACGTCGTCAATCAAGGCCCCTGTGCTAAGCTGGCGACCCTTTTTTATACAGTGGAGTCTTGGCGATGAAGGCACGCATCCAATGGGCTGGCGAAGCCATGTTCCTCGGCGAATCCGGCAGCGGTCATGTCGTGGTCATGGACGGTCCGCCCGATGCCGGCGGTCGCAACCTGGGTGTCCGGCCGATGGAAATGCTCCTGCTGGGTGTTGGCGGTTGCAGCAATTTCGACGTGGTCAGCATCCTCAAGAAGTCCCGTCAGGCCGTTGAAAGCTGCGAAGCCTTCCTCGAAGCCGAGCGAGCCACCGAAGATCCGAAGGTTTTCACCAAGATTCACATGCACTTCGTGGTCAAGGGCCGCGGCTTGAAAGAAGCCCAGGTCAAACGCGCCATCGAGCTGTCTGCCGAGAAGTATTGCTCGGCGTCGATCATGCTGGGTGCGGCTGGCGTGGCAATTACCCATGACTACGAGATCATCGAGCTCGGTTGAATCGACATTCAACTATCATAAAGGCAGTGCAGACTGTGGCGATCCCAAGACTGACGTCTGCACAACGCGCCACTTTTTTCAGGGTAGTAGCCCGTCCGCCGACAGGCCGCGCACCCGAACATATAACCAAAATCGCCATTGTGAAGAGGTGTTAACCGTCCTGCGCAGGTGCGTCGTGCGCTTCTGACGGGCTTGCTTGATCATGCGGCCGGGCCGCAATACATAGAGAGTCTTAACGGTGAAAAGCAAACTCAAGCTCCACGGGTTCAATAACCTGACAAAGACCTTGAGCTTCAACATCTATGACATCTGCTACGCGCAAACCCCGCAAGACCAACAGGCTTACGTCGAGTACATCAATAAAGAGTACAACGCCAAGCGCCTGACGCAGATCCTCACAGAAGTTGTCGATATCATTGGTGCCAACATCCTGAACATCGCCAGTCAGGACTATGAACCCCAGGGCGCCAGTGTCACGATTCTGATCTCTGAAGAGCCGGTGACGCCTACCGACAGCCAGATCGAAGAGTCTCCAGGCCCGTTGCCTGAAATTATCCTGGCCCACCTCGACAAGAGCCACATCACGGTGCACACCTACCCGGAAATCCATCCGGACGATGGCATCGCGACATTCCGTGTGGACATTGACGTGTCGACCTGTGGCGTCATTTCACCGCTCAAGGCGCTCAACTTCCTGATCCACCAGTTCGATTCGGACATCGTGACCGTGGATTATCGTGTGCGCGGTTTCACCCGTGACGTGGAAGGCAACAAGCACTTCATCGACCACGAGATCAACTCGATCCAGAACTACCTTTCCGAAGACACCCGGGGCGCGTACCAGATGACCGACGTGAACGTGTACCAGGAAAACCTGTTCCACACCAAAATGCTGCTGAAGAACTTCGAACTGGATAACTACCTGTTCGGCGACGCCACCAGCAGCCTGTCCGCGGAGCAGCGTGCCCAGGTGACAGACCGTGTGAAACACGAAATGCTGGAAATCTTCTACGCGCGCAACATGCCGAACTAAGATTTTCGATTGCCCTTGTAGGAGCAAGGCTTGCCCGCGATGGCGATCTCAAGGATGCAATCGCGGGCAAGCCTTGCTCCTACGAAAGCCATTGAGTCAGATCCGATAAGTACTCTTGGTCATGACCTTGGCCATCAGGCTCATGCCGAACTTCACCGGTGCCGGGAAGCGGAAACCCCCAGCCTCCAGCGCGCTTTCGGCGTGGTGTTCTTCATCAATGCGCATCTGCTCGAGGATCGCCCGGGACTTTTCGTCCTCGGCTGGCAGTTGCTCAAGGTGTTCGTTGAGGTGTTTGCACACCTGATGCTCGGTCGCGGCAACGAAACCCAGGCTGACTTTATCGCTGATCAGCCCGGCTACCGCGCCAATCCCGAACGACATGCCGTAGAACAGCGGATTGAGAATGCTGGTGTGGCTGCCCAACTGTTTTATGCGTTGTTCGCACCAGACCAGGTGGTCGATTTCTTCTTCGGCGGCATGTTCCATGGCGGCGCGTACTTGCGGCAGCTTGGCGGTCAGGGCCTGACCTTGATACAGCGCCTGGGCACAGACTTCGCCGGTATGGTTGATGCGCATTAGACCGGCGACGTGCCGGGTGTCTTCGTCGCTCATTTGCGCATCCGGCTGCACGATAGCGGGCGAAGGGCGGTACGGCTGACCACTGAAGGGCAGCAAGGTACGCATCGCGGCATCGGCTTGCAGCAGAAGGCGGTCAATCGGCGAGTAGTGACGTTGGGTTGTCATGCTGACCTCCGGGAAGAATCTCGGCGGCCAGTTTAACCCAATCGGCCGGGGAAGGTTTGCGCTGAGTCATTGCGACGCAGGTGCTTGTGGGAGCGGAATTGCCCACCCCCACAGGGCTTGCTGCAATCAGCCCGGCGGCCAATGCATCTGGCGCTGACCCAATACATGCATATGTATGTGATAGACGGTCTGCCCACCCAATGGATTGCAATTCATGACCACGCGAAAGCCCTCTTCGCAACCCAGTTCCAGGGCCAGACGCTGGGCGGTGAACAGAATATGCCCAGCCAATGCCTTGTCGTCCTCGGTCAGGTCGTTAAGCGTGCGCACCGCTTTTTTCGGGATCACCAGAAAATGCACGGGTGCCTGTGGGGCTATGTCGTGGAAGGCCAGTACCTGGTCGTCCTCGTAAATGATCTTTGCCGGGATTTCCCGGTTGATGATCTTGGTGAACAGAGTATCCACAGCTACTTTCTCCGTTGTTTGGGCTGGCCTGAGTGTAACCATGGGTGATGCCTGAGCCCAGCCTTTTACCTTGAGGGTGCGATCAGCGCGGGCAGTAAGCCTTGTTGACCATGCCAGCGATTGTCCGGGTCAGCCAGCGCGAGCCGAGTCGCGGCAGGAAGGCACGCCAGCGGTTGCGTCGACCCGGAATAATGATGGCGCGATTTTTCTCCAGAGCCCGGACGGTGTAGAGCGCGACTTCCTCGGGGCTCATCAGCATTTTGCTGTCGATCAGTTTGCCAGCGTCCAATTGCGCGGTGCGGAAAAACGCCGTGCGGGTAGGGCCGGGGCAGAGTACCGAGACCTTGACCGCGCATTTTTTCAGTTCGACGCGCAACCCTTCGGAAAAGTGCAGTACATAAGCCTTGCTGGCGTAATAAGTACTCATCCACGGGCCGGGATGGAACGCCGCCACCGAGGCGACATTCAAAATCTGTCCGCCGCCCTGCAGCGCCATGCTGTTGCCGATCGCGTGACACAGTCGAGTGAGTGCGAGGATGTTCACTTCGATCAGGTCCTGCTCGGTCATCCAGTCCTGAGCCAGAAAAGGGCCGCAGGTGCCGATGCCGGCGCAGTTGACCAGCAAATCGATCTGTCGGTCACCTTCCTCCAGCTCCAGCAGAAAACCGGACAGCCGTAGCGGCTCGCCGAGGTCACAGGCTCGGAACAACACTTCCACGCCAAAACGTTGGGTCAGTTCAATCGCAATACTTTCCAGCTGATCACGCTGACGGGCCACCAGAATCAGGCTGCGGCCGCGCCGGGCCAGTGCTTCGGCCATCGCTAGGCCGATGCCGCTGGAAGCGCCAGTGATCAGTGCGTAACGGGTCATGCATTTCTCCATCGCAACAGCTCCGCGCCGGCGACGCAGGTGTCACGGACGGGGAGCGCTGTTCATTCTTTCGCAGAGTCTACAGGGGGCTGGGCTTCTTCGGCTGCATCGTCGGCTGAATTTGGCGCGGGCTCTGCTTCCACAGCGGTTTGATCTTCGATCTCTTCGGTGGTCACTGAGTCACTTTCATAGCCGCTCTGGGTGGCGCTTTCGTATTCGCTCTGGAGGGTAGTAAGGCCGCCGGTCAGTCCGCCGATGAACAGGATCGCGATAAATACCAGCCACAGTGACGACAGGACCTTGACCGCGGCGCTGTTGGGCGGTGGTGGCGCACCGTATCGATTGGCGGTGTTATTACCCGGCGCAATCATCATCACGAACGGAAAGATGCTGCCCACGAACGGTACGAGGGTCAGCAGCCAGAGCCAGCCAGACCAGCCGATATCGTGCAGACGCTGGACACTGAACTGGATGCTGACGAACGCCAGCGCCACGAAGAGAATAAAGGCCAGCAAACCACCGAGAATCAGGCCGGCGGTAGTGTCCGTAGAGATAAGGGCCAAGCCGAAAACAGCAAGCACAGCGCCAACACCAAGGGTTACCAGCGTCAGCGACATCGTCCAGGCCAGATAACGCAAGCGACCGATCCGACCCACGAAGCTGAACGGCTTGAGTGTGGAAAACGCAGGCAAGGCTTCGCCAACGGTAGCCCGGGGTGGTGCGTAAGGGGATTCGGGATCTGCCGCGACAGCGGGGGCGTGTTCATGAACGTCAGCCAGGTTCAGCTCGATCGAGGGTTCGGATTCGATTCGGGCATCGATACCGGTTTTGGTCAGCGCCTGGAGATAAGTCTGCGCATCGCCCTGCGACAGGTCGCGTTTGAGCGCAACCGGCTTGCCACTGAACAGCCGCTCGATGGCAGCCACATCGCTTTTGAACAACTCGGCGAGATTGAGCTTGGCGGTGGTGACGTCGACACCTGGCAGCAGAGCGCCGTCGAACACGATCTTGAAACGGTTTTCGCTCATTACGAGGCATCCTTGTCGTGTGAAGCCAGCCGGAATGGACTGGCCAGGTTTTCCTGTCAGCGTGGCCAGCGCTTGGGCAGCGCTGCCGCCAGCTCCAACGCTTTGCGGTACTCGGCATCAAGGCGAGCGACCAATTGATCGACACTCGGCAAATCATCGATCTCGCCGACACCCTGGCCTGCGGACCAGACAGTTTTCCAGGCTTTGGCTTCATCGCTCATGGGCTTGAGTTTGGAGCCGAAGTCCACCTCGCCCTTGCCTTGCAGCGCGGCCATGTCGAAACCTGCAGCCTCAAGGCTCTGACGCATAAAGCTCGCCGGTACTCCCGACACCGCTGGAGTATGGACGATGTCTGCGGCTCTGGCAGTCAACAGCATCTCTTTATAGGCGTCAGGCGCATGACTTTCGGTGGTGCCGATAAATCGTGTGCCGAAGTAGGCCAGATCCGCACCGAGCAATTGTGCCGCGAGAATCTCGTGGCCGTGGTTCAGGCAGCCGGCCAGCAGCAGGGTCTTGTCGAAGAATTGGCGAATCTCGGCAATCAGCGAGAACGGGCTCCAGGTTCCGGCGTGTCCACCGGCGCCCGCTGCCACGGCGATCAAACCGTCTACCCCGGCCTCGGCGGCTTTCTCTGCATGGCGACGAGTCGTCACGTCATGGAACACCAGACCGCCATAGCTGTGCACTGCATCGACCAGTTCTTTCACGGCGCCGAGACTGGTGATCACAATCGGCACTTTGTGTTCGATGCAGATCGCCAGGTCCGCTTGCAGCCGCGGATTGCTGTGGTGGACGATCAGGTTCACCGCATAAGGCGCCGGATTCTCCAGTGTCGCCAACCCTGCTTCGATCTCTTCCAGCCAGGACTTGAAGCCGCTGCTCTCGCGCTGGTTCAGCGCAGGAAAGCTGCCCACCACGCCATTACGGCAGCAGGCGAGCACCAGTTGCGGGTTGGAAATCAGGAACATTGGTGCTGCCACCACTGGCAGACGCAAGCGTTGTTCGAGCAGAGCGGGCAGCGACATTGGAAGTACCCCGAAGAGTTGTGCTTATTGGCGTTAGAACGGCCGGACGACGACCAGAATTACAATGGCCAGCAATATCAGAACCGGCACTTCATTGAACCAGCGATAAAAGACATGACTGCGGGTGTTCTCGCCACGGGCAAAACGCTTCACCTGGGCGCCGCACATGTGGTGGTAGCCGATGAGGATCACCACCAGGGTCAACTTCGCGTGAATCCAGGCACCTTGACTAAATATGCTGGGGTTCAAGGCGATCAGTGCGATGCCGAAAATCAGGGTGGCGATCATCGCCGGGCCCATGATGCCGCGGTAGAGTTTGCGCTCCATGATGCTGAAACGTTCTTTGCTGACGGTGTCTTCGCTTTGGGCGTGATAAACGAACAGGCGCGGCAGGTAGAACAGGCCGGCAAACCAGCAGACCATGCTGACGATGTGAAGCGCTTTGAGCCACAGATAAAGCATTTTTAGTTATTCCCAGGTTCACGGTAGCGAAGATAGTAGAGGGTAGAGCGCCCGCACGTCACCTTGGCGGTTGTCGCAGAGCCGCGCGGCCCCTATTATCGACGGCTTTCCAGTGGGTTCGTTGAGGGCAGGTTTATGGTCAAGGTCGGTATCGTCGGCGGCACGGGTTACACCGGTGTCGAACTGCTGCGTCTGTTGGCGCAGCATCCGCAAGCAGAAGTGGTCGTCATCACTTCCCGATCCGAGGCCGGTCTGGCCGTGGCTGATATGTATCCGAACCTGCGCGGTCATTACGACGGCCTGGCGTTCAGCGTTCCGGACATCAAGACGCTGGGCGCTTGCGACGTGGTGTTCTTCGCCACGCCTCACGGTGTTGCCCATGCGCTGGCTGGCGAACTGTTGGCGGCCGGGACCAAAGTCATCGACCTGTCGGCGGACTTCCGTCTGCAAGACGCCGATGAGTGGGCCAAGTGGTACGGTCAGCCGCACGGCGCGCCGGAACTGCTGGAAGAGGCGGTTTACGGCTTGCCGGAAGTCAATCGCGAGCAGATCAAGCAGGCTCGCCTGATCGCCGTTCCGGGTTGCTACCCGACTGCTACGCAATTGGGTTTCCTGCCATTGCTTGAAGCAGGTCTGGCCGATACCACCCGCCTGATTGCTGACTGCAAATCCGGCGTCAGTGGTGCCGGTCGTGGCGCGTCTGTCGGTTCGCTGTACTCCGAGACGTCGGAAAGCATGAAGGCTTACGCCGTCAAAGGTCACCGTCACCTGCCGGAAATCCGCCAGGGTCTGCGTCGTGCAGCGGGCAAGGACGTCGGTCTGACGTTCGTTCCGCACCTGACGCCAATGATTCGAGGCATCCACTCGACGCTCTACGCGACCGTCGTGGATCGCTCGGTGGATCTGCAGGCACTGTTTGAAAAGCGTTATGCCAACGAACCGTTCGTCGATGTCATGCCGGCCGGCAGCCATCCAGAAACCCGCAGCGTGCGCGGTGCCAACGTTTGCCGTATTGCGGTGCATCGTCCGCAGGATGGTGACCTGGTGGTGGTGTTGTCGGTGATCGACAACCTGGTCAAAGGTGCGTCGGGTCAGGCGGTGCAGAATATGAACATCCTGTTCGGGCTGGATGAGCGCCTGGGCTTGTCTCACGCTGGCATGTTGCCGTAAGGCTTTAGCCCGCTCAGCAAAAAGGCCCGTCTGACGGGCCTTTTTGCATTCCTGGCTTACGATTGGGTTGATTGATATACCGTAACAATAGTTGACCGATTTTCTAGGAGAAGCGGATAATGCGCGTCATCACGCATTATGGCGGCGTAACGCCGGGAGATAGTTAGCATGAGCGTCGAATCCTTCACCCCCACTGCTTTGCAATTCACCCACGGTGCCGCACACAAGGTGAAGAGCCTGGTCGATGAAGAGGGGAATGATCGCTTGAAGCTGCGCGTATTCGTTACGGGCGGCGGTTGTTCAGGTTTTCAGTACGGCTTCACCTTCGATGAGGAAGTGGCCGATGACGACACCATTGTCGAGCGCGAAGGAGTGAGTCTGGTCGTTGATCCGATGAGCTTCCAGTACCTGGCAGGTGCCGAGGTGGATTATCAGGAAGGTCTGGAAGGTTCACGCTTCGTAATCAAGAATCCGAACGCCAGCACCACGTGTGGCTGCGGCTCTTCGTTCTCGATCTGATCGCAATCATCGCATCACCAAGCGCCGCATGGCCTCAGGGCTCTGCGGCGTTTTGCTGTGTGCAGATTAAGCGGGGTAGATGGCGCCGAGTACGCGCAGACCACTTGCGCCGGTGACGCTCGGGCGATTGGCAGCGATGCCTTCAAGGCAGCAATGGGCCAGCCAGGCGAAGGCCATGGCTTCGACCCAGTCCGGGTCTACACCGTAAGCCGCGGTGCTACTGACCTTGGTGTTCGGCAGCAAGCTGGCCAAGCGGTTCATCAGCGTGGCGTTGTGGGCGCCGCCACCGCAGACCAACAGTTCCCGGGTATCTGATTGGGCGTTCTGCAATGACTCGATAATGATCAGTGCGGTCAGCTCAAGCAGTGTTGCTTGCACATCTTCGGCGGCGAAAGTCGGCAGTTTCGATAGATGTTGTGTCAGCCATGGCAGGTTGAACACTTCACGGCCGGTACTTTTGGGACCTTTGGTCACGAAAAATGGATCACTGAGCAGCTCGTTCAGCAGAACCGGTTCGACCTTGCCGCTGGCAGCCCATTGGCCATCGCGATCAAAGTTGTCGCCGCGTTGCTGGTGAATCCAGGCATCCAGCAGAACATTGCCCGGGCCACAGTCGAAACCGGCTACCGGTTTGCCGGGCTCGATCAGGCTGAGGTTACTGAATCCGCCAACGTTCAATACCGCGCGATTGCCTGCGCGTTCTTCAAACAACGCTTCGTGAAAGGCTGGAACCAGCGGGGCGCCTTGTCCGCCAGCCGCCACATCGCGGCTGCGAAAGTCGCTGACCACGGTGATGCCGGTCAACTCGGTCAGAAGGGCAGGGTTGCCAATCTGCACGGTGAAGCCGCGCGCCGGTTCGTGGCGAATGGTCTGGCCGTGGCTGCCAATCGCGCGAATGTCTTCGGGTTTCAGTTTTTGTTGGTCGATCAGGGTGTGAATACCCTGTGCCGCCAGTTTCACCCAGTTCTGCTGGGCGATGGCGGAGCGGGCAATCTCGTCCGGGCCGCTGGCGCACAAACCAAGCAGCTCGGTGCGCAGTGAGTCAGGCATGGGAATGTAGTGCGTGGCGATCAGTTTGATTGCCGGAGCCAGCTCGACCAGCGCTATGTCCAGGCCATCTAGGCTGGTCCCGGACATCACACCTATATAGAGCGTCATGGCTTAGCGCTTGCTCGAAGCCAGCTGCGTGGATTTCTCTTGATCCATGCGCGCCATCAGCGGTTGGCTCTGCGCGAGGAAACGTGCGCGCTCGGCTTTGGAGATCGGATCGGCCATCGCCACTTTCTGGCCTAGTGGGTCGACGTGCACGCCATTGACCTGGAACTCGTAATGCAAATGCGGTCCGGTGGAAAGTCCGGTGGTGCCGATGTAGCCGATCACTTGGCCTTGCTTGACGCTACTGCCAGTCTGCACGCCTTTGGCAAAGCCCTGCATGTGGCCGTACAGCGTACGGTAGGTATTGCCGTGCTGGATAATGACGGTGTTGCCGTAGCCGCCACGGCGACCGGCCAGCAACACTTTGCCATCACCGGCTGCCTTGATCGGAGTGCCACGCGGCGCTGCATAGTCGACGCCTTTGTGAGCGCGGATCTTGTTCAGGATCGGGTGCTTGCGGCCCATCGAGAATTTCGAGCTGATGCGGGCGAAGTCCACCGGGGTACGGATAAACGCCTTGCGCATGC
Organism: Pseudomonas sp. PDM10; assembly: GCF_014852295.1. Classification (NCBI taxonomy): domain Bacteria; kingdom Pseudomonadati; phylum Pseudomonadota; class Gammaproteobacteria; order Pseudomonadales; family Pseudomonadaceae; genus Pseudomonas; species Pseudomonas sp. PDM10. The sequence continues at coordinate 771,048 of NZ_JACVBJ010000003.1, forward strand.
TGTTGCCGTCAGCAGTGTAGTAGCTGCTGTTACCTTGTTTATTGGTGTAACGCACGGCGGTGTAGGTCTTGCCGCGGTTAGTGAAGCGAGCGGAAAGGATCGGGCCATTGCCGACAGCCTTGCCGTTGACGACTTTCTGCTCGTAGATGACATCGAACTCGTCACCCTGGCGAATATCCTGGGCGAAGTCGACGTCATAGCCGAACACGCTGGCCATGTCCATGGTCAGGCTGTGGGACAAACCGGCGCGTGCAGCGGACTGCGACAACGAGCTGTTGATCACACCATGAACATAGGCCGAGCGCACGGTAGGCTTTGCGGTAATGCGGTTGAATGCATAACCCTTGTCATTCTTGGTCAAGGTGATGCTTTCGACGTCGCTGACCTTGCTGTGAAGGTTGGTCAGTTGGCCGTTGGGGCCCAGTTCGAATTCGAGTTTCTGGCCATGTTTGAGTTGGCTGAACTGCTTGGCCTGCTTGTCACTGGCCAGCACTTCATGCACCAAAGCTGCTGGAAGACCGACTTTTTCAAACAGGGTGGAGAGGGTATCGCCTTTAGAAACGATCACTTCCCTGTGGTTTGGAGACTTTTTTTCTTCGATCACTGGCGCTGGCGCTGGCGCCGGCACTGGCGCGGCCTGAGCGGTTTCCTGGGGTTCTTCGGCGCTGTTTTCGATCTGCGCAAAAGGGGAAGCGGCTGGCTCATTTGTGGCCTGGACGGCCTCGGCAGCGTCTTGATCTTGTGTCAGTTGTTCAGCAGGGCTTTCCAGTTCAAGACTCAGGGTCGTCTTTTTGGCTTCAACATCACTGGAAGGAAATACCAGAAGCGCCAGGCTCAGAAGGGCTGCGATGCCACTTGCTGCGAGCAGGTGGGTCTTCGGGTAAAGCGGCGGCGCTTTAGACGATTCTTTGGTCATAGATAATTTTTGACTTTGAAAAAGATGAATTGGAAAAGATGAATGACATGATGAAGATGAAATAACTGTATAAAATATAACCAAATCATCCCTGAAGCAAGTCCGCGAACGCTGAGTCTGTGGATTAGTGTCCGTGCGCCGGGCAAAACTTGTATTTGACGCGCGATCTTGTATGGTTGGTTCCCTTTGAATTCGAGCCTTGCGGGTCTGTTATGAAGTCGGTTGAAGAGCAGCTAGCGCTGATTAAACGTGGTGCGGAAGAACTGTTGGTCGAGTCCGAGCTGATCGAAAAGCTCAAGCGTGGCCAGCCGCTACGTATTAAGGCAGGCTTCGATCCGACCGCGCCGGATTTGCACCTGGGGCATACCGTGCTTATTAATAAGCTGCGCCAGTTCCAGGAACTGGGGCATCAGGTGATCTTCCTTATAGGTGACTTCACCGGGATGATCGGCGATCCGAGTGGCAAGAGTGCGACACGTCCTCCTCTTACCCGCGAGCAGGTTCTCGAGAATGCCGAGACCTACAAGACCCAGGTTTTCAAGATTCTTGATCCGGCGAAAACCGAAGTTGCGTTCAACTCCACCTGGATGGATCAGATGGGGCCGGCCGACTTCATTCGCCTGACTTCTCAGTACACCGTGGCTCGCATGCTTGAGCGCGACGACTTCGACAAGCGCTACACCACCAATCAACCGATCGCCATTCATGAGTTCCTCTACCCACTGGTTCAGGGTTATGACTCGGTTGCTTTGCGCGCGGATGTCGAGCTGGGTGGTACTGATCAGAAGTTCAACCTGTTGATGGGGCGTGAACTGCAGCGTGGATATGGTCAAGAGGCTCAGTGCATTCTGACCATGCCGCTGCTCGAAGGTCTGGATGGCGTGAAAAAGATGTCCAAGTCCTTGGGCAACTACGTGGGTATTCAGGAAGCGCCGGGTGTGATGTACGGCAAACTGGTTTCCATTCCGGATGCGCTGATGTGGCGCTACTTCGAATTACTCAGTTTCCGCTCCATGGATGAGATCAATGCGTTCCGTGCCGATGTCGAGGCGGGTGCCAATCCGCGTGATATCAAGATCAAGCTAGCTGAAGAGATCGTTGCGCGTTTCCATGGTGAAGAGGCAGCGGCCAATGCGCACCGTGGGGCGGGTAACCGTATGAAGGAAGGCGAGCTGCCGGACGATCTGCCGGAGATCGAGTTGACTGCTACTGAAGACATGCCGATTGCTGCTGTCCTTAATAAGGCAGGTCTGGTCAAGAACTCGGCTGTCGCGCGGGACCTTCTAGGTTCTGGTGGTGTGCGTATAGATGGTGAGGTGGTCGATCGCACCTTTATATACACGCTGGGCGCGACCCATGTCTGCCAGGCTGGGAAGAAGGCATTTGCGCGTATTACGCTCAAATCCGAGTAAAGCTCGAATTAG
>NZ_JACVBJ010000040.1:0-231 GCF_014852295.1 Pseudomonas sp. PDM10
GTCGTCAAGAAATTCGGTAGCCAGGTCGTTTACCTTTCGGTTCACGCTCCAGCGAATGGGTAGGTGATAGATTTGTGTGCTTCGTTTCGAATTTTCGACTGGTGTCGTCTTCACACACCGCAATCTGATGCTCTTTCGAGTAGTCAAATTGCTTGGGTGTTATATGGTCAAGCCTCACGGGCAATTAGTATTGGTTAGCTCAACGCCTCACAGCGCTTACACACCCAACCT
>NZ_JACVBJ010000041.1:0-219 GCF_014852295.1 Pseudomonas sp. PDM10
GGGTACTGAGTCGTAGCCAGTTGGCTTCGCTTCAGCAAATTGGGTATGTGACAGCTTTCGGTGTTTTGTGAGATTCGAACTTTCGGTTCATTTCGTCTTCACACACCGCAATCTGATGCTCTTTCGAGTAGTCAAATTGCTTGGGTGTTATATGGTCAAGCCTCACGGGCAATTAGTATTGGTTAGCTCAACGCCTCACAGCGCTTACACACCCAACCT
>NZ_JACVBJ010000042.1:0-217 GCF_014852295.1 Pseudomonas sp. PDM10
GGGTTGACGGCAGATTCTGGAAGTCTATAATTCGCCCCACTTCCGGCGCAGTCGAAACGGAAAACTCCTTGGTAAACAATGAGTTATACGGTTTTCGACAGCGAGTTGCTTCAGGTCATCGAAGCCCAGAAGGAGTTGATCAGGCAGTCTGTTTTTGCCTAATTGACGATTCGATCTTCTCGGTCGACAGCGGTGTAAAAGAGGTGTTGACAGCAGC
>NZ_JACVBJ010000004.1:0-715459 GCF_014852295.1 Pseudomonas sp. PDM10
GTCGCGTCATCGGGATTGGTGGCATCGGGATGCACCACGGCGCGCAGCTGGTCGAGGGTGACGTCACCGTTGGCGGCGACGCTGACCGTGAACACCAGCAGGTTGGTGGTGGCCGTACGGCCTTCGACTACACCGCCGTTGAGCGACAGGTTGACTGCCTCGCCGGTGGCCGTGTCGGTCAGCCCCGAAGCACCGGCCGTCATGCCCAGCGCATAGGTCAACGTGCCGGCGCCATCAGCGCCAAACGCCGAGCTGAAGTTGGCGGTAAAGCTCTGGGTGGCGTCGGTCGCCAGTACCGTTTCGTCTACCGTCAGTATGGGCTCGGTGCCGGTGGTGCTGATGCTCGGTCCATCGTCCTCGAACACCAGGTTCTGGCCGATGTTGAGGGTCGCCTGGGCACTGTCGCCGTCCTTGTCGGTGATGGTTGCTGTCAGGGTGACCAGATCGTCCGAGCTCAGGCTCGTCGCATCATCGGGATTGGTGGCATCGGGATGCACCACGGCGCGCAGCTGATCGAGGGTGACGTCACCGTTGGCGGCGACGCTGACCGTGAACACCAGCAGGTTGGTGGTGGCCGTACGGCCTTCGACTACACCGCCGTTGAGCGACAGGTTGACCGCTTCGCCGGTGGCCGTGTCGGTCAGTCCCGAAGCACCGGCCGTCATGCCCAGTGCATAGGTCAGGGTGCCGGCACCATCAGCGCCAAACGCCGAGCTGAAGTTGGCGGTAAAGCTCTGGGTGGCGTCGGTCGTCAACACCGTTTCGTCTACCGTCAGTATTGGCTCCGTGCCGGTGGCGCTGATGCTCGGGCCGTCGTCCTCGAATACCATCTTGGAGCCGATTTCGGCGATCGAAGTAGAAGCCTTGGTCAGCGTGAAGCCGCCGATATCAAAATCGGCGTGGTTATTGCCCCTGGCGTCGAGGGCCGCCCCGTTCTCGATGAGTACGCGGTTGTGATCCGAGGTTGTGGTGTATTCAATCTGGTAACCGGCCAAGACGCCTGTGATGGTTGCAACCCCGGCGGCAGAAAAGCTGATGGTAATCGCCGGATCATTCACTGTTCCGTCTGAATTCTCGATCACCAGCCCGGTGCTGTTGTTGATGACACGAACGTTGGTGATGGCAACCGGCGTATCGTTCGCATAGCCGTTGATGAAATTCACGCCAGGTTCAGCAGCAGTGCTGAATGCGCTGATTTTTACCACAGCACTCTTGCCGCTTTGCAGTTGCACGACGTCGAAATTGGCCGAGGTCGTATTGTAGACGGCGGTAAAGTCGATGTTGGACTCAACATCTGCTTCGGTCTGACTAAGGTTGGGAACGGTCACATCCTGCCTGGCGCCTGTGACGAACGAAAAGCGGATGCCTTCCTGTTCCGTAATCATCTGGTTGTTGGTGCCGATGGTGGTCGGGCCACCTCCCTGGCTGGTATTGATTGTGTCGCCAGTATTTATATTGGCACCGCTTGACTGGTCTGCGGGGTCTTTCCCGGTGGCGATGATGGTGGGATCCGTGATCCGCACGACACCACCGACAGTTTCAGTTGCCGGGTTCAATTTCGTGAACATCAGGAACAGGTTCTGACCGGAAGGGGCATTGGCCAGACTGAAATCCAGGTCCTGAGTGGCGCCGATGAAAACCTTATCCAGCAGATTGAGCGAATCATCGGGGTTAGTAGCATCTGGATGCTTGAGCGGTTGGTATTCCACTGTCCAGATCTTGCCGCCGGTGACCGGCGATCCGGTTTCTTCAATGTAGGCAGCGAACACGATCGCGCCATCTGCGCCCCCGGCTCGGCCCAGAAGGATGTTGTTGTTTGTGTCCGTATAGAGAAAGATGCTGGTGCCATCAAGGGTGTCCAGTCCGCTGTCCACGCCATTGAGGGGGGCGCCAGCGCTGTCGACGAAGCGGATATCGGTAATGCTTCCTCCGCCGGTGAAGGTGAACGCATTGGTGCCCGTGTTGCCCGCGGCACCGGTATAGCCACTCAGGGCCGCACCCGTTGCGGTACCGGCTCCAAGTGCGGTCAAGCGGGTAGAAAAGGATGCGGGCAGGGATGCCACCAGAATGTCGTTGTCGTCAGCGTCTCCTGCAGGGGTTGGCGTGGCGGTGGCGTTCTGTAACCCGGCCGTCTCGTCCAGTACAACGTCCTCGCCGGTGATTGCAATAGCCATGATTGTTCTCCCGAGCAATTGCGGTCATTGAGGTCTGATCATTGACCTCTACAACTATGACCAAGCGCCCGGAATTGCACATTGGCCGATACTCCCAAACGGGGTGGGAGTTTCGGCCTAGTGTCCTCGTCGGTAGTTTGTCGCAGGGTGCCCAGGTTGATGCGAGCGTGGGGATGTCCTATTGGAACTGCAAAAATGCGAGGGTGGTTTGTGCCACCCTCGCATCCTTTCACACGCGCGACGCCTCAGACGCTGCCAATAACGATGTCGCTAGTCAGAAGATCGACCCCCACCAAGGTGATGGTCGTGACCTGTCCGCCCGTTTCGGTAACCGTCACGATGCTGTCTGCGCCGCTTGTGTCGATCTGGACACCGGCGTTCTGATCGCCGTTGAGCACCAGCGTGTCTCGCAGATTTGCATCTGCATCGAAGCCGGTGACCTGGTACTGGTTCTCGGTGAATGACAAGTCGACGTTGAAGGCATCCCGCTCACCGCCCGTGCCTACCAGCGTGTAGTCGAAGGTGCCGGTCAAGTCGTTGGCGAACAGGTTGGCGTCGAACGTACTCGTCGCCGAGTCCCCATCCCTGTCCGTTACCGTCGCGTTGAACGACAGCTGGATATCGCTGGCCAGGCTCTCGGTCTCCTGAATGAACTGGATCACCGGGATCTTGATGTCGCCTCGGCCCATCGTGAGCTGAACAGCGTCGATCAGCAGCGAGCCTTCTTGCTCAATGAGGAAGGACACCTGTCCGCCTGCCTCTGGAGTCAGGGTATTCACCTCGGTGAGGTTCGAAGTCGAGCCGTCCTCGTAGTAGATCCTGTAGTACAGGTCCTCGGTCGCTGTGTTGTAACCCGCCACGGAGTTGTCGATGAAAACCTTCATTCCCGTCAGCAGGGTCTCGGGATTGATGACGAAACTTTCATCGGTAGCGCCGATTGCCACCAGATTGTCTCCCTGGAGGACGTTATTGGCGACGCCGATACCGGACGTGCTGACGTTCATGGCCCTGGGGTCGATGTACGAGGGCAGGGGGTTGGTTTGTAGCTGGGCTTCGGTGGGGTCGGATGCTCCAAGCCCAATACCGGTCAGGATGTCCGAAGTCGACGCAAGCGCCTTCGCGGAAAAGAACACAACCTCCTCGGAAGCCGAAGGAATAGTCGGGTCATTCGTCTTCGGAATTAACAAGGTGCGCACTGGGTCCGGACCGCCGGCAGCGAGAGAGCCATCGGCAGTGCTGAGCACGACCGTCGAACTGAAGCCTTGCACCAGATCCAGTGTATAGCTGCCATTGGCATAGGCGGTCAGCGTGTAGTCGACGCTGGTATCCGCGGTTGCGGCGTTGTTGTCGAAATCACCGGTCAACGTCCCTGCAAAATGGTACGCGCCATTGCCGTCCGGTGAGGGTGACTGCTCGGTGAGCGTGCCGGTCCCGGTGGTGGTCGTGTTGTCTGGCCTGACGAGGGTGAACTGGTCATTCACCAACGAGATATCCAGACCGTTCGCATCCAGTCCGTCGGCGCCGGCCGAATGACTCCAGTACCCGGTTTGTGGCAGAACGCTACCGGTGCCGATCAGGTTGCCAAAGGCGAGTGCAGGGCCGTCATCTTCGAAGATCATCTTGGAGCCGATTTCGGCGGTCGTAACAGCGGTTTGGAGCAGTGTGAAACCACCGATGTCAAAATCGGCGTGGGTATTGCCCTTGGCATCGAGGGCCGCTCCGTTCTCGATGAGCACGCGGTTGTGGTCAGCCGTTGTGGTGTATTCAATCTGGTAGCCGGCTTTAACGCCGGTGATGGTTGCAACCCCATTAACATCAAAACTGATGGTAATAGCGGGATCATTCACTGATCCGTCTGAATTCTCGACCACCAGCCCAGTGCTGATGTTGGTGACGACCACATTGGTAATAGCAACCGACGTATCGTTCGTATAGCCGTCGATGAAATTCACGCCAGATTCAGCAGTAGTGCTGAATGCGCTGATTTTTACCACCGCACTCTTGCCGCTTTGCAACTGTACGATGTCGAAATTGGCCTTCTTCGCATTGACGACGTCGGTAAAGTCGATGTTGGCTTCAACATCTGCTTCGGTTTGATCCAGGTTGGGAATGGTCACATCCTGCCTGGCGCCGGTGACGAACGAATAACGAATGCCTTCCTGTTCCGTAATCATCTGGCTGTTGGTGCCGAAGGTGGTCGGGCCACCTGCCTGGCTGGTGTTGATCGTGTCGCCAGTGTTTATATTGACGCCGTTTGACTGATTCGCCGGATCCTTGCCGGTGGCGATGATGGTGGGATCCGTGATCCGCAAAACACCACCGACATCGACAACTGTCGGGTTCTCCGTCGTGAACATCAGGAACAGGTTCTGACCGGAGGGCGCACCGGCCAGACTGAACTCCAGGTTCTGACTGGTTCCGACGAATACCTTATCCAGCAGATTGAGCGAATCATCGGGGTTCGTAGCATCTGGATGCTGGAGCGGTTGGTACTCCACGGTCCAGATCTTGCCGCCCGAAACCGGCGATCCGGTTTCTTCAATGTAGGCCGCGAACACGATCGCGCCAGTTGCGCTCCCGGCTCGGCCCAGAACGATATTGTTGTTCTCTGTATCGGTATAGAGAAGGATGCTGGTGCCATCAAGGGTAAACAGTCCACTGTCCGCGCCATCAAGCGGTGCGCCAGCGCTGTCGACGAAGCTGATATCGGTAATGCCGGACGCGTCGGTGAGAGTGAATGCATTGCTGCCAGTGTCGCCCACGGCGCCGGTGTAGCCACTCAAGGCCGCACCCGTTGCGGTACCTGCCGCAAGTGCGGTCAAACGGGTAGAGAAGTCCGAGGGCAGGGACACCACCAGAATGTCGTTGTCGTCAGCGTCTCCCGGTGGGGTTGGCGTGGCGGTGGCGTTCTGCAATCCGGCCGTTTCGTCCAGCGAAACGTTCACGCCGGTGATTCCAATAGCCATGATCTTTCTCCAGGGCAACTGCGGTCATCGAGGCCTGACCGTTGACCATTGCCCGCAACTATGGATAAGCGCTGGAGATTGCGCATCGGCCGATTCTCCCAAACGGGATGGGAGTTTCAGCCTAGTCGTCCCTGTCGATGGCCTGCCGCAGGGTGAGCAGGTTGAAGCGATCCGTGCGGATCGCCTATTGGAAGTGCAAAAAAAGCGAGGGTGGTTTGCGCCACCCTCGCATCCTTTCACGCGCTCGCTGTATCAGGCACTGCCATGAACAATGTCGGTACTCAGAAGATCGACCCCGACCAAGGTGATGGTCGTGATTTGTCCGCCAGTTTCGGCAATCGTCACGATGCTGTCTGCGCCGGAGATGTCGATCGATTGGACAACGGAGTTCTGATCGCCGTTGAGCACCAGGGTGTCTCGCAGGTTGGCGCCCGCATCGAAGCCGGTAACCTGGTATTGGTTCTCAGCGAATGACAAATCGACGTTGAAGGCATCACGTTCACCGCCCGTGCCTACCAGCGTGTAGTCGAAGAGGGCGTTGGCCGCGTCATTGGCGAACAGGTTGGCGTCAAACGAACTTGATGCCGAGTCCCCATCCTTGTCCGTCAGCGTCGCGTTGAACGTCAGCTTGACATCGCTGGCCAGGTTCTCGGTTTCCTGAATAAACTCGATCGTCGGGATCTTGATCACCCCCAGGCCCATCGTGAGTTGAACCGCATCAATGAGTTTCGGGTCCGCTGTATCGATGACGAAGGACGTCTTTCCTCCAGCCTCCGAGGTCAGATCAGCGGCAAGCACCTTCGTCTGAGCCGAAGTCGTGCCGTCATCGTAGAAGATCTTGTAGTACAGCTCCTCCGTTGCCGGGTTGTACCCCTGCACCGAGTTGTCGATGAAGACTTTCATGCCCGTCAACAAGGTCTCGGGATTGATGACGAAACTCTCGTCACCGGCATTGATGCCTGCCGTCCCGTTGCCATCCAGGTTGTTGTTGGCAATGCCGATGCCGGAGGTGCTGACGTTCATGTTCGCGGTGCCGATGAATGCAAACCCGCCGGCTTCTATTTGCGTTTCGGTGAGGTCGTGCGCTCCCAGTCCGATGGCGGAAAATATGTCACTTGAGCTAGTGGTCGCGTTAACACCAAAAAAGACAATCTCCTCAGATGGCGAAGGGATAGTCGGCGGATCCTGCGCCGGGATTAACAATGTGCGCACGGGATCCGGGCCGCCGGCACCGAGCGAGCCGTCGTTAGTGCTTTGGACGATCGTCGAACTGAAGCCTTGCACCAAATCCAGCGTATAGCTGCCATTGGCATAGGCTGTCAGCGTGTAGTCGACGCTGGTATTCGCCGTGGAGGTATTGTTGTCGAAATCGCCGGTCAACTGCCCTGCGAAGTGGTACGCGCCGTTGCCATCCGGAGAGGGCGACTGCTCGGTGAGCGTGGCGGTCCCGGTGGTGGTCGTGTTGTCTGGCCTTACGAGGGTGAACTGGCTATTCACCGAGATATCCAGACCAGCCGCACCCAACCCGTCGGCGCCGGCCGAATTATCCCAGAACCCGTATTGCGGCAGGACGCTACCGGTGCCGATCAGGTTGCCGAACGCAAGTGATGGGCCATCGTCCTCGAACACCAGGTTCTGGCCGATGTTGAGCGTCGCCTGGGCGCTGTCACCGTCTCTATCGGTCTTGGTTGCCGTCAGCGTTATCAGATTGTCCGCCGACAGAGTCTTCGAATCATCGGGATTGCTGGCGTCGGGATGCACCACCGCGCGGAGCTGGTCGAGCGTGACGTCGCCATTGGCGGCCACGGTGGCCGTGAACACCAGCAGGTTGGAGGTGGCCGTGCGGCCTTCCACCACGCCACCGTTGAGTGACAGGTTCACTGCCTGGCCCGAGGCCGTGTCCACCAGCCCGGAGGCACCCGCCACCACGCCCAGTGCATAGGTCAGCGTGCCGGCACCATCAGCGCCAAACGCCGAGCTGAAGTTGGCGGCAAAGTTCTTGGTGTCGTTGGTCGCCAGGACGGTCTCGTCCACCGTCAGCGTTGGCTCGGTGCCAGTGGTGCTGATGCTTGGCCCGTCGTCCTTGAACACCAGGTTCGACCCGATGTTGAGCGTCGTCTGGGCACTGTCGCCGTCCTTGTCGGTTATGGTCGCTGTCAGCGTCACCAGATTGTCCGCCGTCAGGCTCTTCGAATCATCGGGATTGGTGGTGTTGGGATGCACCACCGCGCGGAGCTGATCGAGCGTGACATCGCCATTGGCGGCCACGCTGACCGTGAACACCAACAGGTTGGTCGTGGCCGTACGGCCTTCCACCACTGTGCCGTTGAGCGACAGGTTCACTGCCTCATTCGTGGCCGTGTCCACCAGTCCGGAGGCACCCGCCACCACGCCCAGTGCATAGGTCAGCGTGCCGGCCCCATCGGCGCCAAACGATGAGTTGAAGTTGGCGGCAAAGTTCTGCGTGGCGTTGGTCGCCAGGACGGTCTCGTCCACCGTCAGTGTCGGCTCGGTACCGGTGGTGCTGACGCTCGGTCCGTCGTCCTTGAACACCAGGTTCTGGCCGATGTTGAGGGCCGCCTGGGCGCTGTCGCCATCCCCATCGGTCTTGGTCGCCGTCAGCGTCACTAGGTTGTCCGCCGTCAGGCTCTTCGAATCATCGGGATTGCTGGCATCGGGATGCACCACCGCGCGTATCTGGTCGAGCGTGACGTCGCCATTGGCGGCCACGCTGACCGTGAACACCAACAGGTTGGTCGTGGCCGTACGTCCTTCCACCACTGTGCCGTTGAGCGACAGGTTCACTGCCTCATTCGTGGCCGTGTCCACCAGCCCGGAGGCTCCCGCCACCACGCCGAGCGCATAGGTCAGCGTGCCCGCGCCATCGGCGCCAAACGCCGAGGTGAAGTTGGCGGCAAAGTTCTGCGTGGCATTGGTCGCCAGGACTGTCTCGTCCACTGTCAGCGTCGGCTCGGTGCCGGTGGTGCTGATGCTCGGCCCGTCGTCCTCGAACAGCATCTTGGAGCCGATTTCAGTTTTCGAAATAGAGGCTTGGACCAATGTGAAGCCACCCACATCAAAATCGGCGTGGTTATTACCCTTGGCGTCGAGGGCTGCCCCGTTCTCGACGAGCACGCGGTTGTGATCCGACGCTGTGGTGTATTCAATCTGGTACCCGGCCAAAACGCCGGTGATGGTAGCAACCCCACCGGATAAGGTGATACCAATGGCCGGATCATTCACCGATCCGTTTGAATTCTCGATCACCACCCCGGCGCTATTGAAGACGCGAACATTGGTGATGGCAATTGACGTATCACCCGCATAGCCGTTGATGAAGTTCACGCCAGGTTCAGCAGCGGTAGTGAATGCACTGACTTTTACCACGGCACTCTTGCCGCTTTGCAACTGCACGACGTCGAAACTGGCCATCTTCGCATTGAAGACGTCGGTAAAGTCGATGTTGGACTCAACATCTGCTTCGGTCGGACTCAGGTTGGGAATGGTCACATCCTGCCTGGCACCCGTGACGAATGAAAAACGGATGCCTTCCTGTTCCGTAATCATCTGGTTGTTGGTGCCGAAGGTGGTCGGGTTGGCCGCCTGGCTGGTGATGATCGTGTCGCCAGTGTTGATATTGGCGCCGCTTGACTCGTCTGCGGGGTCCTTACCGGTGGCTATGATGGTGGGATCCGTGATCCGCAAGACACCCGCGACATCGACCACTGTCGGGTTCGCCTTCGTGAACATCAGGAACAGGTTCGCACCGGAGGGCACACCGGCCAGACTGAACTCCAGGTCCTGACTGGCTCCGATGAACACCTTATTCAGCAGATTGAGCGAGTCATCGGCGTTCGTAGTATCTGGATGCTTAAGCGGTTGATACTCCACGGTCCAGATCTTGCCGCCCGAAACCGGCGATCCGGTTTCTTCGATATAGGCCGCGAACACGATCGCGCCGGTCGAGCCACCGGCTCGGCCCAGAACGATGTTGTCGTTGTCCGCATCCGTATAGAGAAAGATGCTGGTGCCATTGAGGGTATCCAGTCCACTGTCCAGGCCATTGAGCGGTGCACCAGTGCTGTCGACGAAGCTGATATTGGTAATGCTGGCTCCGGGGTCAGCGGTGACGGTGAACGCATTGCTGCCCGTGTTGCCCACGGCACCGGTATAGCCACTCAACGCTGCACCCGTTGCGGTACCGGCACCCAGTGCAGTCAAACGGGTAGAGAAGGTCGAGGGCAGGGAGGTCACCAGAATGTCGTTGTCGTCAGCGTCTCCCGCAGGGCTTGGCGTGGCGGCGGCGTTCTGCAACCCGGCCGTTTCGTCCAGCGTAACGTTCGCGCTGGTGGCCACGACGCTTAGACCGCTGTCCGTAAATGACGTTGTCGCCACTGTGTCGTCACTCGTACCGAACACACGATCGTCACCCGAAGAGGTTGCGGTGAGCAGAAACGTCGCACCAGCCGAGTCGTCTGGATTCACGTACCACGAGGTCGTGACGCTGCCGTTGACTTGGCCGTCAAGATCGCCGGCACCGCCGTCGGTCACATACCAGGGCTCGTGTCCCTCGCCGGTGTCGGTATCGAGCACGTCGTCGGGCGTACCCCATAGGTTATCCGCGCCGGCGCCGGTGGCGTGCTCCACTTCGAGCTTCACTGTGCTGCCGGCGGCGAAGCCGCTAGTGGTAATGGTGGCGGTGCTACCAGGCGCGTAGTCGCTCAGGTTGGTGGTGACGGTCGGAGTATATGGGGGGGCGTCGCTTGCGTTGACGTCATGGCTGATGGGTAACGGAACGGCACCGGTGTTATCGGCCTGGTTACTTGTTAGCGATGAGTTTTTCTTTTGATTAGCCATGATTTTCTCCAGAGCAACTAGTAGGGCCATCGAGGCCTGACCGTAGACTTTGTACTGCTATGGCTTGCAACTATGTGTAAGCGCCGGGGATTGCGCATCGGCCGATACTCCCAAGCGGGGTGGGAGTTTCAGACTACTTGGAAGAGGAGCAACGGGATGAGGACGTACTACCGGTGCTCAAAACCGCCCGGGCTTTAACCTCCAGTGCGTCCAGCAGAATTTGAGCCGGCTGAGGCGGCCGGGTCGGGGGCAGCTTTTTTTGACGGAGGTACACGACGTCCTGCTTGCCGAAGCGCTCGTCCATTTGCTGTGCAACATTCCCGCCCGTCACCCACATGCAAACCCCGCCCGTCGAACCGGCACTAACCCGTGGTTGCGCGGTCAGTAAATGGCGCCTGTAGCGACGAGGATCGTCTCTGATAGCGGCACATCAGGTTGCGTTTAGTGTTTTCTCTAAAGCCTTAGGGCAAAAAACCAGCGATGGATTGCGTCTTGGACCGACTATTTCTTTTGCGGGCGACACTCTATGGGTTTGCTTCTCGATCCGCGTCATGACATTGATGCCGCTTTATTAAGCTATCGCCGGGTGTTCTGGTCGCTGGCCCTGTTCAGTGGGGTGATCAACCTGCTGGTGCTGGTGCCGTCGCTCTACATGATGCAGGTGTACGACCGGGTCCTCACCAGTCGCAACGAAACCACCTTGTTCATGCTCACCTTGATCGCCTTGGGACTGTTCATGTTCAGCGCCCTGATCGAGTGGGTACGCGGTGAGGTGATGATTCGCATGAGCGCGGGTCTGGACGATGCCTTGGGCGAGCGGATTTTCGACGCCGCCTTCGCCCGCAGTCTGCGCGAGCACAACGCCAACCCGGCGCAGGTGCTCACCGATCTGGCGACGTTGCGGCAGTTGATCACCGGCCAGGGCCTGATCGCCTTGCTCGATGCGCCGTGGTTGCCAATTTTCCTGCTGGTGGCGTTCATCTTTCATCCTTGGTTCGGCGTGCTGACGCTGGTTCTGGCCCTGGTGCTGATCGGTCTGGCGCTGTGGGGCGAGTTGGCGACTCGCACGCGTTTGGGCGAAGCCAATCGCCTGGGCGTGCAGTCGTCGATCTATGTAAACAGCACGTTACACAATGCCGAAGTCATCCAGGCCCTGGGCATGCTCGGGCCGTTGCGCCAGCGTTGGAGCCTGCTGCAGCAACGCATCATTGCTGCCCAGGCCCATGCCAGCGACCGCGGCGCGCGTATCACTTCGATGACCCGTTTCGTGCGCATCTCCGGACAGTCTCTGGCTCTGGGCCTGGGGGCGTTGCTGGTGCTTGAAGGCCAATTGTCGGCGGGCATGATGATTGCGATGTCGCTGCTGCTGGGGCGTGCCCTGGCACCCGTGGAAATCGCCATTGGCTCGTGGAAGCAATTCAACTCCGGCCGCCAGAGCTACCAGCGCCTGAGCCAACTGCTGGCCGAGCATCCGCGCGAGCGTCTGCGAATGCCTTTGCCACCGCCCACCGGCGCAGTGCGTTTGGAGCAGTTGTATGTCGGCCCGCCCGGCGCCTCGCAACCGATCCTGCGTGGCATCAATTTCAGCCTGGCCAAAGGTGATGTGCTCGCCGTCGTCGGCCCCAGCGCCAGTGGTAAATCAACCCTGGCCAGGGCGATGGTCGGGGTATGGCCGGCGTTGGGCGGTTCGGTGCGCCTGGACGACGCCGAGATCAGTCAATGGTCCCACGACGCCCTGGGCCCGCACCTTGGATACCTGCCCCAGGACATCGAGCTGTTCGACGGCAGTGTGGCCGACAACATTGCCCGCTTCGGCGAGCAGGATGCCGACAAGATCATCGCCGCCGGGCGTCACGCCGGCATTCACGAGATGATCCTGAGGTTCCCCAAGGGTTACGACACACCTCTGGGCCCCGGCGGGCTTGGCTTGTCCGGTGGACAAAAGCAACGCCTCGGGCTGGCTCGTGCACTCTATGGGCGCCCGTCGCTGATTGTGCTCGATGAGCCCAACTCAAACCTCGATGAAGCCGGAGAGCTGGCACTGGTGCAGGCCATCAGTGCGATCAAGGCTGCTGGCAGCACCGTGGTGCTGATTACCCACCGGCCTAATGTGCTGGCCGTGGTCGATTACATCCTGGTGCTCAAGGACGGCACTCAACAAGCATTCGGTTCACGGGACCAGGTGCTCAAGGCATTGATGCCGGGGCCAAGACCGGCCGCGGTCAAGGAGACTGGCGAAGATGCATGATCTGACCCCTGAGCAGAGGCTGAGCGTGCGCAGCGCCACAACATTGCCCTGCGCCAGTACCGACGCCGGAGGCGCGGCACGCTATGGTGTGGGTTTCCTGGTCCTGACGCTGGGCGGCTTCCTGCTCTGGGCCTGCCTGGCGCCGCTCGACCAAGGGGTCGTGGGCAGCGGCACCGTGGTGGTGGCGGGCGAACGCAAGGCTGTGCAGTCGTTGGTCGGTGGGGTGGTGGAAAAGCTGCTGGTCAGCGATGGCGACCGCGTCAGCCAGGGGCAGTTGCTGGTGCAGCTCAATACGGTGCAGGCGCAATCGCAACGGGACGTGACCCTGGGCAAGTTGCTCAACGATCGCAGCGTCGAAGCGCGGTTGATTGCCGAGCGCCTGGGCTCGGCCGAGATCCAATGGCCCGCTGAACTGCTGGAACATGCCGATGAGCCGCGGGTCAAGGCCGCCATGGCCTTGCAGAGCCAGTTGTTTCTGACTCGCCGCGCAGAGCTGGGCAGCCGCTTGCAGATCATCGAACACGAAGCCGTGGCATTGCAGCAGCAATTGCTCGGCTACGAAGGCGTCAAGCGCAACTACGACACGCAGATGCGCTTCCAGCAGCAGGAGCTGGAAGGCCTGCGTGATTTGGCCCGTGAAGGCTACGTTCCGCGCAATAAACTTTTCGAGGCCGAACGCAACGCAGCGCAATTGGCCGGGCAGATTGCTTCCGGGGTGGGCGATGTGGGCAGGACCCGCCAGGCGATCAACGAAAGTCGCCTCAAGGCCTTGCAGGCGCAGCAGGAATTTCGCCGCGATGCCGAAACCCAGCTCAGCGAGGTTTCTGCCGAGGCGGCAGGTTATGCCGATCAGATTCGTGCCTTGCAGTTTGAAGTCGACAACGGTGCGATCCGTGCGCCGGTGTCCGGGCAGGTCATGGACGTGAGCCTTCATACGGTCGGGGGCGTTGCGCAGGCCGGCCAAACCCTGATGCAGGTGGTGCCACTGGATGCGCCGATGGCGATCACCGCGCGTTTCGAGCCGCTGATGGCCAATAAGTTGCGCCCGGGGCTGCCGGTGCATGTGCATTTCACCGCGCTGCAACGGGTGGATACGCCGACGGTCACCGGTACGGTGACTACGGTGTCGGCGGACCAGTTGATCAATGAACAGACGCACCAGCCGTACTTTTCCGCCAAGGTCGAAATCCCCGCTGACACCGTCGCCTCGCTCCAGGCCGCCGGCCTGCTAGTGCGCCCCGGCATGCTCGCCGATGTCACGGTGGTGACGGGGGAGCGCACCTTGATGAATTACCTGATGAAACCTTTGCGTGAACGCTTGCTTGCAGCCTTCAAAGAGGAATGAGCATGACCGACCGTTGTCGCTATCGCTCCCGTGCGTTGCTGGGTTTGTATATCAGTTGGGCCGCGATCAATCCCGTATGGGCCGCCGAAAAAGGCCTGAGCCTGACCGCGGCGTACGACGCCTCGCGCGCCAATGACCCGACCGTGCAATCAGCGACCCATGCCTTTGATGCTTCGAAGCAGGAGGAGGCGATTGGCCGCGGGGGCCTCTATCCGCAAGTGTCGTTGACGTCGCGCTACGGCTACGGTGGGCGTATCGATGGCGGCGACGACCGCAGCTACGTCAACAGTAATGATTACCAGGCAAACAACGTCACTCTGGCGGCGCAACAACCGCTCTATGACAAGGGACGCTGGGCGGCGTATCAGGAAGGCAAGGCGCGGGGGCAGTTGGGTAACCAGCTATTCGACGTTGCCGGCCAGACCCTGTACGACCGGGTCGCCAAAGGCTACTTCGACGTCGCTCGGGCTGAAAACGAGATCAAGTTGATCAACCAGCAAAAGGCTGCCATCAGTGGATTGGTGACGCAGAGCAAAAAGCTTTATCAGGGCGGCCAAGGTGCGATCACCGATATTGATGAGGCCCAGGCGCGGCTCGATCTCGTCGAAGCCCAGGAGACTGAAGCCCAGGCCCGCCGCGTGGCCGCGTTGCGGGCATTGTCCGGTCGCGCCAGCGTGCCCATCGATGACATCCAGCCGATGCGCGAAGAACTCGCCGCCGGTAGCCCGATCCCGCCGGAGCAGGATTTGCCGTACTGGACGGCGGTTGCCCGTGACGCCAGCCCCGAGCTGGCAGCCCGGCTGGCAGCGGTGAAAGTTGCCGAGGCGCAAGCCGACAGTCAGCGCGCCGGGCATTATCCGACCTTGTCGCTGACCACCCAGCTAACCCGCCGGGAAACCCGTCAGTACCAGGAACTCGATCCGCGCCAGGACAGCTATTACGTGGGGGTGCAGCTGGATATTCCGTTGTATCGCGGCGGGGCGGTACGCGCCTCGGTGGCGAAGGCCGAAGCGCAATTGGCCGGTGCCCAGTCCGACTACGATGTGCAGCGTCAACAGTTGGCCGAGGACATCGAAGCCGATTATCTGGGCGTCGTGGCCGGGTTCACCAAGAGCAAGGCGATGCAGCGGGCGGTGGAGTCCAATCAGCGGGCCCTGACCTCGACGGAAAAAGGCTTTCAGGGTGGAGTGCGTTCCACGGTGGATATTCTTGATGCACAGCAGCGGGTGTTCCAGGCCCGCCGCGACCTGCTCAACACCAAACTCGACATGCTGCAAAGCTATGTCAGCCTGCACACCCACACCGGCCAGATGAGCCGCGGCGTCCTGGAGCAGGTGCAGAACCTGTTCTGAGCCGCGGGGTCGCGACCAGGTTCAAGACTGATGCCTATGTGGCGAGCAGGCCCACACACATTTGATCTGTGGTTGTCCTCGATTTTTGTGGCACTGCCAGTCCCCTGTGGGAGTGAGCCTGCTCGCGATAGCGGTGGGTCAGCCTGCAGCAATGCTGAATGTGCCGCCGTCATCGCGAGCAGGCTCGCTCCCACATTTGATCTGCGGTTGTCTTGGATTTTTGTGGCACTGCAAGTCCCTTGTGGGAGTGAGCCTGCTCGCGATAGCGGTGGATCAGCTTGCATCAATGCTGAATGTGCCGCCGTCATCGCGAGCAGGCTCGCTCCCACAACGTCAGGCTGTAAAGTCGCTGGCGTGCAGCTCCTTGACGCCCACCAGTTCGAATTCGAACTCGGGGGTGGCGTCGGCGTTGACACTGCCGGAGAGAATGCCATCGGCAAAGCGCAGTTGGCCGGTGGCGTTGGCGGGGTCGAAGGCGTTGCTGCCGATGAACGTGAAGGCGTCGATATTGGCGGTCAGCGGGTTGGCGTCCAGGCCGGTGAAGTCCAGATGATCACCCTCGGTGGTCTTGAAACCGTTGACCACATCGCGCAAAGCCCCGACGCCCATGTCCGACAACGCACCAAACGCGTAAGTGTCCGCGCCAGTGCCGCCGGTGAGGTTGTCGGTGCCTGCACCGCCGATCAGCCGGTCATCGCCCGAACCACCCACCAACGTATCGTTGCCCGCACCACCGTTCAGAACGTTCGCGGCGCTGTTGCCCGACAGACTGTCGGCGTAGGCGCTTCCCGTCAGGTTTTCGAAAAATTTCAAGGTGTCGAGCCCGGAGCCCACGGTGTTTTGTTGCGCTGACGTCGAGAGGTTTACGGTAACCCCGGACAGGGCGCGTTCAAAAGACACTGTGTCGTTGCCATCGCGTCCGTCCAGCACGTTGTTGCCGGCTCCGGCGAACAGCGTGTTGTCCAGCGCGTTGCCCGTGCCATTGGCGGCGCCCGTGCTATCGATATACAGACGCTCGACGTTGTTGGCGAGAGTATGGGCCGCCAGGCTGCTGTGCACGCTGTCGATCCCTCCAGGCACTGCATTGCTGTTGGTCTCGATCACGATGTCGTCGGCGTTGTCGACATAGTAGGTGTCGTTGCCATCGCCGCCGCTCATGCTGTCGGCCCCTGCAGCACCATTGAGCACGTTATTGGCGGCATTGCCGGTGATGAAATTTTGCCGCTCATTGCCGGTACCGTTGATGTCCGACGTGCCGGTGAGCACCAGGTTCTCGAGATTGGCACCCAGGGTCCAGCTGACCGAGGCCTGCACCGTATCGATCTGCGAGGTCGAGGTGTTGGTTTCCACGACGCGGTCGGACGCGTTATCGACCACATAGATGTCGTTGCCATCGCCACCGGTCATGGTGTCGGCGCCCAGGTGACCATCGATCGTGTCGTTGCCCAAAGTGCCCACCAGGGTATCGGCCTGGTCGGTGCCGGAAATCATGTTATGAGCGTTGTCGAAAATGTCCTGCACGCTGTTGTTGTCGTTAGGGTTGCCCTGGAAGCCGAGATCACCGGCAATGTAGTCGGCCAGGCGCTGGCCGACGATCTCCGCTGACTCCTCGTGCAGGTGCCAGACGTCGTCGGGATACGCCTGCGGATCGACTTCGTGGCGCAAGGGGAGGTCGGTGTAGTCCACCGCCAGCTTGACGTCGGCACGCTCGGCAGCGATGGCTTCCTGGACGGCGCGGACATAGCCAACCCCCTCGACGATGGAGGCAATCTTCTCCTCCGAATAACCACGGATACGCGCCGCGTCCTGCTCGTAGTGACCGGTTTCCATCAGGTACACGCTGAAGCTGCCGAACTGGGTATGCAGGTAATCAAACACCTTCAGGGTCGCGGCCTTGTAGGCCGCTGCTGCCGCTGCTTTGTCCGTGGCGCGGCCGATCTCCTGGGCAGCTTCCTCGCCCTGGCCCCAAATGATGCCCATGGTGACGTTGTCTATGGATTGCAGTTCGGTGAGCTGGTCCCGCAGCAGCGTCACGGCGCGCAACAGCGCAGGCCCGGGTTGGTTGGTGTCGGTCAGCCACCAGCACAACTTGAGTTCCTCGGCGCTGAGTGTCGACAGGCCAGTGACCGTGCTGCCGCCCACCGCGATGTCGATGCCGTTGCCATCGGCGTCGTTGAACTGGCTGCGCACGTCATAGGTGGTGTAGCGGTCCAGGTCGTTGACCAGCATGGAGGTGCCGGACTGATTGTCGTCCTCCGTCATGCGCAGCAGGCGTGCGTTGGATTGGCCTAGGGTGGGCAGGTAGAGGATGTCCTGCTGGGCGCGCTCGCCGAACACGAAATCACTGGCGGTCAGGGTATTGAGGTAGTTGCCGCTGAGGGCGATTTCGAAGCGATTGCCATCGGCGTCGGTCTCGGCGGATTTGATGTAAGTCTTGTCGCCGGCCGCGTTGAGGGTCATGTACAACGTGCCATTGCTGCCATCGCCGAGGCCGAGAATGCCAAGGCCCGAGACATCGATCTTGTCGACGCCAACGGTGAAATCATAAATCGTGTCGGTGGCCGTGACACCGCCGGTGTCGTAGTCGCGGTAGCTGTCGAGTACGTTGGTGTAGCGGAAGGTGTCGGCACCGTCGCCACCGTACATCGAATCACGTCCGGCGCCGCCATCGACGATGTCCGCGCCGGTGCCGGCCTTGATGGTGTCGTTGCCACCGAGGCCGAGGATCAGGTCTGCACCCGCTGTGCCATTGAGGGTTTCGGCGTTGTTAGTGCCGGTGATGGTGTTGGCGGGCGCATCGGCCACCGCCAGGGCGAAGCTGTCACTGACCGATGCACCGGCCGGGTCCGTGGCTTTGACCAGCACGTTGTAATTGCCGGAGGCGGTGCTGGTCGGCGTACCGGTGAAGGTCAGGTTGGTGGCATTGAAGCTCAGCCAGGCGGGCAGGGCGCTGCCATCGGCCAGGGTCGCGGTGTAGCTGAGGCTGTCGTTATCCGGATCGGTAAAACTGGTGGCCGGCACCGCGTAGTTGAACGGGGTGTTTTCGGTCGCGTTCTGATCCAGCAACGCCGTTGCCACCACCGGCGCATGGTTGACCGTTGGCGACGTGGCGAAGACGAAATTGGCACTGGTCAGCTTGTTGAGGTAGTTGCCGTCCAGTGTCACTTCGAAGCGGTTGCCATTGGCGTCGGCGGTCAGGGACTTGATGTAAGTCTTGGTGCCGGTACTGTTGAGCACCACGTACACGGTGTTGTTCTTACCATCCCCCAGGCCGGTGAATCCAATGGCCGAGAGGTCGATCTTGTCGGCGGTGATATCGAAATCGGTGATCACGTCGCTAAGATTGGCACCGCCGGTGTTGTAGTTGCGGTAACTGTCCAGGCGATTGGAGAACGCAAAGATGTCCGCGCCAGTGCCGCCGGTGAGGGAGTCCATGCCGGCACCGCCGTCGAGCTTGTCGTCACCCGCGCCGCCATTGAGGCTGTCGTTGCCCGCCAGGCCGAGCAGGGTGTCGGCCGAGTCGCTACCCAAAAGCGAGTCGCTGCCGGTGGTGCCGGTGATCACACGATTGAAGATGAAATTGCTGGCGGTCAGGGTGCTGGCCAGGTTGCCCGAGAGAATCAACTCGAAGCGATTGCCGCTGGCGTCGGCATCGTAGTCCTTGATGTAGGTGCGGTCGTTGCTGGCGCTGTAGCTGACCTGCAGGGTGCCGCCACGGCCATTGCCCAGGCCGGTGAAACCGAGGCCGGCGAGGTCGATCTTGTCCTGGGTGACGTCGAAGTCGGTGATGGTGTCATCGAAGCTTGCGGTTGCGTTGCGGTAACTGTCGGACTGAGCGACGAACCGGAACGTATCGGCACCGGTACCGCCGGTGAGTTTGTCGATGCCCGCGCCGCCCACCAGAATGTCGCCACCAGCACCGCCATTGATGGTGTCGTTGCCGCCAACGCCATAGAAAATCTCGCTGGCGGCACCGCCCAGCAGGGTGTCGTTGCCAGCCGTACCTTGCACGGTGGTCATCGGCACCGTGGCACTGACGTAGCTGCCGTCGCCATAGACCAGCGTGGCACCGTTGCTGGTGTGGCTGATGGTGTTGCCGATGATGGCGTTGCGATCGGTGCCGTCTTCATTGCGCTCCGCAACACCGTAGGTCGACAGATTGCTGCCGGTGATGATGTTGCCCTGGATCGTGTTATCGCTGCCGTTGAAGTACTTGCCGGACACGCCCAGGGTGTCGTTGTAGGACTGGATGATGATTTCCGGTACGGGGTTGCCCAGGGAGTTGTTGCTGAGCGTGTTGTCGATGATCTCGACGTGGTTGCTGCCATAGATGCGGATCCCGGCGCTGGTGTTGTCGTGGATATCGACGCCGCTGACCGTCACCTCACTGGACATTTTGATCAGCACCCCTTCGGCGCCGTTGCCGTACACCTCGCCACCGGTGATGGTGATGTTGCTGGGGGAGGGAATATCCTCGCTGCCGCGCTGCACCACGATGCCATTGCCGCCGTTGTCGTAGGCGACGTTGTTGGTCATGGTGAAGTCGTGGGTGCTGGTAACGACGTTGAAACCGTGGCGGTCATTGTCGTAGGCGACGTTGTTTTCGAAGGTGCTGTCGCTGAGGAAGTCAGCAACGAAGCCGTCCAGGCCATTGCCGTGGGACACGCTGTTCTTGATGACCATGTTGACGGTCTGCTCGTGGGGGTCGAAACCGTACCCGGAGCAATCCTTGATCTCGACGCTGTCGAGAGTGACGTTGGAGTCGTAGCCTGCCTGGCCGGGAATGTAGCCGTTGAACCAACCGTCGATCTTGCCCGTAGTGTGATCACGGTTGCCGTCGATGGTGAGGTTGCTGACGCCAAAGTCATGGGTTTCCTCGCCATAGGCGGAGCGGATGACCCCCGTGATCTTGGTGTCGGAGCCGTCAGCCACTTTGACAGTGGTTGCGCCCATGCCATCGCCGTACAGGTAGACGTTGCTCTTGAGCATCAGGCAGCCGTCGGAGGGTTCCACACCTCCCGAAACGATATAAGTTCCGGTCGGCATATACACCTGCCCCCCACCTGCGGCTGCCGCTGCATCAATGGCACTTTGTATCGCCGCCGTGTCGTCGGTGATGCCATCTCCTTTGGCGCCAAAATTTTGTACGTTAAAAATCATGAGCTTATCTCCGTATCAGCCTAAAACCTCGAAAGATGCCAATATTCCATCGACAGCCACCGTGTTATGACCTAGCGGAGCGCAAAAGTTGTGACCGCACATCGGGGAGGTGTCAAAAAACCGAACAAACTGATCAGTGGTTATGCGGTATTTCGAGAAAACAACGTTCTGTTGACGCTCATTCAGCTAGCGAACAATCCCGCTCCCACAGGTTCCGCGATTACTGGCGTCGCGCTCGAAAGCCCGGCCGCCGCAAACAGAGTCAGAAAAAGTGGACTGAAGCTTCAGGGTTGGCTTGTCTCGCAAGACCCGACCGTTGAGCGGTTGAAGGCGATAGCGGGTCAAGGCATCGACAGTCGGGCCGATAAGGCCTGTAGTCGTTGTACCGCCTGGAAGCCCTATGAAAAGCAAGCCACTTGCCCGTCTGCCGCAGAAGCAAACCTCCAATCTTTCCCTGACCCGCATGTCTTTGATGGCCTTCTCTTGTCTGTTGTTATCGATCTTCCTGTTGGCCAGCACCTTGATTGTTTACATCGCCTTCGAGCAAAACCAGGACGCCGAGCGCCGCAGTCGCTTCTATGCGGAAAAGACCGTGCAGTCCCTGGAGAAGTCGGTTCTTTTGACGATCAAGGACTACGCATTCTGGGGCGATGCCTATGAGCACCTGCACAGGAAGGTGGATATCGACTGGGCATTTGTCCGCCAGAATGCCGGCTCGTCGCTGTTTAAGGACTTCGGGTTTGAGGGTGTGTTTGTGATCGATCCGACCGATCGTACGGTGTACTCGGTCATCAATGGGCAGCTGGTATCGGTCACCGCTGAAGACTGGCTGAAACAACCCATCACCGCGCTCATCGAACGTGCACGCATTGATGTCGAAGGCGAAACACCCATCAAGGCGTTTCTCGATGTTGACGGCACCCCGGTGTTGGTCGCTGCCGCGCCCCTGACGCCTGGCACCAACCTCCAGGTCGAAACGGATGACAGGCCAGCCTCAATACTGTTGTTCGTCTCCAGGCTCGATGCTGCCCGATTGAGCACCATGGCCAGTGATTTCGGGATTGCTCAATTGCGCGTGGCCCCAGGTGATAGTGCAGCGCTCGGCACATCGTTTTTGCGCCTGGGGGAAAGCGGTACGGCGGGCACCCTGCAGTGGACACCGGCGCAACCGGGGCATCGGTTGATGATCGTGGTGTTGCCGCTGATCGGTATCGCGGGGTTGATTATCGGACTGATGACCTGGCTTTTTCAGCGCCGTACCACGGCAGCTGCGCAAGTGATGGATGCCAGTTACACCTCCCTGCAGGTCAGTCGAACGGCGTTGGCGGCCAGTGAGGCGCGGTTTCGTGATGTCGCCGAGGCGTCCTCCGACTGGATTTGGGAAATCGATACCGGGTTGCGCTTCACCTACCTGTCAGAGCGTTTCGAAACCGTGACGGGACTGCGCAGGGCCGAGTGCCTTGGTCGTCCTATCGATGACTTGCTGGTGTCTGATCAGGGCCCACTTTCCCAGTGGTTGAAAAACCACTCGCGACGGGCCAACGCCATCTTGCAATGCAGTTATCTGTCAGGGGACGGGCAAGCCAGGATTTTCCGTCTTTCCGTGCGAGAAATGGAGGGGCTGGGCTATCGCGGCACGGCCAGCGATATCACCGAAGAAGTGGCGGCCCGCCGACGGATCGAATACCTGTCGCAACACGATGCGCTGACGGGCCTGGCGAATCGCGCCCGTATGCAGGAATTCCTCGATGGCAAACTCAAGGCTGCGCCGACCCTGAGTGATCCGTTGGTCATGCTCAGCGTCGACCTGGATCGCTTCAAACCGGTGAATGATTTGCTCGGGCATGCCGCAGGCGATCAGGTGCTCAACGAGGTCTCCAAAAGACTAGGGCAGTGCTTGCGCTCCGACGACCTGGTCGCGCGAATCGGTGGCGATGAGTTTGTGCTGGTGGTGGCGAATATGGTTTCTCAGGATGAGGTAGAGCACCTGTGCCAGCGCTTGATCGATTGCATCGAACAGCCGTTCCAGATTGATGAGCATGAGGTGTTTATCAGTGCCAGCATCGGCATTGCCATGGCACCGGCTGACGCCACCCTGGCCGACGAGTTGCTGCGCTATGCCGACATCGCGCTGTATGAAGCCAAGGATGCTGGACGCAACACCTGGCGTTTTTACGCGGGCGACATGAATGCTCGAATTCTCGATCGGCGTCAGTTGGAAAGCGATCTGCGTCACGCGATCAAACATGATGAGTTGCGTCTGCACTTTCAGCCGCGCTATCAGATTGCCGGCAGGGTCATGGCCGGTGCCGAAGCGCTGGTACGCTGGGAGCACCCGGTGAGAGGGCTGTTGTCGCCCGACGTTTTCATTCCCATTGCGGAAGAAACCGGGTTGATTCTGCCGCTGAGCAACTGGGTACTGGACACCGCTTGCAGGGCCGCGTCGACCTGGCCCGAAGAGCTCTTTGTCTCGGTGAACCTGTCGCCGACAGAGTTTCAGCGTGGGCAGTTGGTGTCCAGGGTTCAGGCGGTGTTAACGCAGACCGGTTTGAATCCAGCCCGGCTGGAATTGGAACTGACGGAGAATGTCATGCTCGACGACGCCAAGGGCGCACTGCAGATCATGCACGACTTGAAAGCCTTGGGTGTGCGCCTGGCAATGGACGATTTCGGCACTGGGTACTCGTCATTGAGCTACCTGCGTTCATTTCCTTTCGACGGGTTGAAGATCGATCGCAGCTTTATCTCCGGGCTGGCCGCCAGCGGTGACGATCAGTCGATTATCGAGGCCATCGTCGGGCTGGGCAGGGCACTGTCGCTGACAGTCACGGCGGAGGGGGTGGAAACGATCGAGCAACTTCAGGCCTTGCAGGATGCCCGGTGCGATGAGGTTCAAGGGTATTTCTTGAGCCGGCCTATGGATGCGCAGGCGATTGGACACTT
Organism: Pseudomonas sp. PDM10; assembly: GCF_014852295.1. Classification (NCBI taxonomy): domain Bacteria; kingdom Pseudomonadati; phylum Pseudomonadota; class Gammaproteobacteria; order Pseudomonadales; family Pseudomonadaceae; genus Pseudomonas; species Pseudomonas sp. PDM10. The sequence goes on from NZ_JACVBJ010000004.1 coordinate 23,046, forward strand.
GATTGGCGTCCACGCGAAGCATTCAGGGCTGCGAACGCTGGCCGAAAGCGCTTTCGCTGAAAGTTGACACGTCAGCGGCGCACGCTTTACTGCACCAGTTGCTCGACCAACTCTGGCGTCACGTAGTGCGGCCCGTCGAACAGGTAGAGCGGATATCCGTCATAGGCCGCCAGTTGCGGCTTGAGCTCGGCAGCGGTCGCAGAGCGGAAGCCGCCACCAAAGTTGGGGCGGAAGGCTTCAACGATGATCCGCACACGATCTTTGCCCAGGCGCTGGCTCAGCGCGTCGGCGTAGGTTCGCGCGACCGGTGCCGTGCGGGCGTACACGCCGACACCGTCCTGGAAGAACACGCCGATGTCATCCGGCAGCCATTGCTTGAGCCATTCGGCGGTGGCGACGGGGCCGATATTGGCACCGTCATAAACGCTGATCCACAACGGTCGCGGCAGCTTGGCCAGCAGCGCGGGCAGTTCTTTGGCACGGGTCCAGCTGGGGTCGACTTCAGCCGGGAAATACCAGCCGGTCACGTGTAACGGCGTAGGCAATTTGGCGATCCGTTCCGAGACGGCGGCCAGCTGTTCGATGTTGTCCCGTGAGCGGTTCTCGCTGAAATAACCCGCCAGTCCCAGGATCACATCCTGCGCCCAGGGTGCCTTGGCGATGCGCGCCCAATCGGGCAGCACCGGTACGGCGGGCAGGCCAGTACCGGGAACGAAGGCCTGATCGTCGACAACTGTCCATTGCACCAGCAGCTCACGCGCTCCCAGTTTTTCCCAGTGTCCGCTGATACCGACGGTCTTGTTGTCCGGCTGCCAGACGATGCCGACAAGCCCCGGGGCCAGGGCCTTGGTCTTCGTCACGTAGAGCATGCTGGTGCCTGCGCCGACGGTGACGGCAAACAACAGGGCCGCAACGGTCGCACGACTGGCGGTGTAGCCGAAAATGTTCACGGAAGTGCCTTTTGGAGACGTTGATGCCATTGGCTCAGCGAGGTGACGCCTTTGGCGTTCCAGTTGGCTGCTGCATCAGGGCCCAGGTGGAACTGGCCCTCGTTGAATTGCCAGACGATCACTTGCGGCTTGTGTTCGGCAAAATCCGCCGACTCCAAGTATTGCAGCAGCGTAGCCCACGGACCGACGTCGCCGGGGTTCCAGGTCAGTGCGACGGGACGGTCCAAGGCATTTGAGAGCTTCTGCGTAAACCCCAGGTAAGGCTGGACAAAGCTGTTGCCGATCACTTGGACCGGTGCCGGCGCATCGTCGATCAGCAAGTCGTTTTCGGCCTGATGGCGAACGGTGTAGATGTCGCGACCAATCGCCTTGCGCTTGATTGCGGGCAGAAAATTACTGGCCAGATCGCCGAACGCGCGTCTGTCGAACCATTGGCCCAGCGCCGCGCCACCACCGGGGTCACCTTGCAGGCGATAGCGCTCGGTAATCAGTTGCGCCGTGGCGTCTGCGGTGTTTTCGGCGCTCCAGGCTGTCCAGTGGTAGTCGGCGCGGTAAAACGCGGTCTGTTTGCCTTGCTCGGTCCGGTGCAGGATTGGCTTGATGTTCAGCGTGGTCAGGCCTGCTTGGGTCAAGTCGTTTTGCAGGTGGTCATAACGCTGCATCACGGCCACGCTCAAGGGTTGATCGACGGGCAGGCGCTGAGCATAAAACGGCGCTTTCATCGGCACCACCAGCACGACCAGCCCAATGTGTTCGCGTTGAAGTTGCTGCTGGAGTTCCCTGACCAGGGCAATGCTGCGGGCAGTACCGGTGTTGTCGACCTTGCTCAGGCTTTCCCAGGCCGGGAATAACCAGCCATCGTTGCCGGTGATCACCGCCGAGGCTGCTTGAACGCCGGTGCCTGACAGGCTCGACAGCAGGCCAGCGATCATGGTGGGCATCGACAATCGACGGATAAAACGTTCGGGTCTGGATTGAAGGTTCATGGGGCGGTCTGGTCGACAAGGCCAATTAGCCTTGGAGCCTGGCGGGAGCCGATCAGGAACAGGCTATAACGATCCCCGGCCTTGAAGGGCGCCAGCTTCAACGGCAGGCTCGCATTTTCATTGCAGCTGGCGACCAGCGTCGCCTGCACCGGGTTGATCGTGCGCTGGGCTTGTCCGTTGAACGGCAGCTGGTTGAACACAGGAGCACCGTTGGCGAGTTTGACCTCGGCCTTGTCGCAACCGTTGGCCAGGTTGTAGACATTCAGTTCGGCGCGCAGGTCTTTACCGCGCAGCGGCGGGTCGATGACCAGGCGTGGCGCCCGTGCCGGGTCGCTGTCGAGAATCAGCGTGACCCACGCATTTTTTGGTGCGCTGAGGCCTTTTATCTCGCGACCATTGACGGTCACGTGCAATGGCTGTCGCGAGTCCACGACCTGAAAGGGACTGGCCACTGCGGTCTGTGCGGCAAGGGCAAAACCCGGGCCTTGGCCCACCTGGACCTGCATGGCGGTATCACCGGGATTGACCACTCGCACCCAGGCGGAACCCTCGGGCAGTTTTGGCGCATACAGCTGGGCGATTTCAGGGGCGGCCTGTGCCCACATAGGGACCAGGCCAAGACCTAGCCACAAACACATTCGAACGTTCATGCAAGTCCTCAATAGGAATAAGTGAGGCGAGCGAACACGCCTTCAGCGCGATCATCGCCCAGCACCTTCACGCGGTACTGCAAAGAAAAGTCCACATAGGAGCGGGGGGCGTTGTACGCATCTTCGCGGAACCAGTATCGGACGTTGTTGCCGATACCAACGCCGCCGGCCTTGCCCGATGATGAGTCCGTGCTGCCGTCGGTGTCCGTCTTGCTGTTCATCTTGGAGTCGTAGTCGAACGCGGCCACGACGTGGGGGAAACTCACCCAGCGCGAGCCTGCGCCGCCGATGGCGTAGCTGCGACCCACCTGCCATTCGCTGTTGAAGTAGTCACGCGAGTCGTTGACATAATGACCGGCTTCAGCGAACAACTGCGAGGTCCACCAGCTGGAGGCATCCACCCGCAGATCGGTGCCGATGCTTGAGCCGTAGCCCAGACGCACCAGCCAGTCACCGTCGACGTCCGACGACCCCAAGGGGAATGTACGCTCGACGGCGGCCATCACGTTCAGCGATGTGAAGGGTTTGATCCGGACACCCACGGCGCCTTGCAGCGCATCGAAACCGGTATCCGAATCGCCGTTCTTGCTCCACAGCGTGTCGGTGATGCGTCCGTAGAGTTCGACAAAACGTGCGTTGCGATAGCCCAAGGGACGCCAGGAAAGCTCGGTGCTGTTTTGCAGGCTGTCATTGCTGTTGCTGCCGCCACTCGGGGCTGAGCTCAGGCCACTGCTCGAACTGTTGCCGCGATAACTGGTGGTGTTGGTCAATCCCCAGGTGCGCGACACATCGGCCACCGCGCGACGGGTGTCGAACAGCTGCTGCGGGGACATGTCGAGTTCACCGGCATTTTTTGCGTCGATGACTCGTTTGAAGTAGGTGACGGCTTGCTCGTCGTCATTGACCCGCATGGCGGTGTACGCCGCATCCTGCGTTGCTATCGGCGTGAGTCGGGTGTCGGCATCGGCCTTGCGGAAGGACGTGTGGGCACCGTCATCGTCGCCGGCCTGGACCGACAAATAAGCGATTTGCAGGTCGCTCATCGATTCCAGCTCGCCCGTGTCCCGCGCTTGTTGCAACCGTTCGCGCGCGGTTCGGCGCTGGCCGATGGCGGCATACAGACTGGCTTCTTCGTAGGCGGGAAGGCTGGCGAGTGCCAGTGCCTGGGTAAAGTCCTTGCGCGCCCCGGCATCGTCACCCGATTGCTGACGCAGACGGCCGCGCTGGGCGAGCAGACGAGCGTCATCGCCCGTGAACTTGAGACCTTCGCTGGCTGCCGCGATGGCTTCGGGCACACGTTTCTGATCACTCAGGGCGCTGACCAGCAGTCGGCGGTACGCCGGATTCTGTGGTGCGCGGACAATGGCTTGGTTGGCCAGAACCACCGCCGAAGCGGCGTCTTTGCGGGCCAGGGCCGCGTAGGCTTGGCCGGCCATGTCGGTTCCGCCATCACGCTGGTTGCCCGGCCAGATATCACAGACCAGGCCGAAAGCCGTTTCCTGACAGTTCAAGGCCGGAGCAGGGAAGTGGGCAATAACGTTCGCGCCGTTGTTTTGCTGCCGCAACGCCAAGCGGGCATTGGTGCGTCGGCGGGCCACTTCACCGCCTTCATCGTCGGCCAATGGCTGCAGATGATCGAGCGCTTGCTGAGGCTCGCCGTGGGCCAGTGCGGCATCGGCGGCGAAGAAGCGAATGTCGCGGTTTTCCGCTTCCAGCAAACCATCGATGGCCAGGGCATGCTTCAGGTCAGCCTCGGCCGCTTGGGTTTTACCCTGACGATCACGGGCGTAGCTGCGCAGAATCCACGGAGCGATTTCCCCATCGTCTTGCGCCAAAGCGCCTGACGCGGCCTGTTCGGCCCCAGGATAATCCTTGGCCGCGAGCAGGGCACTGATCAGCAGTTGCTGATTGGCGCCGATTTCCGGAGCCCAGGCGACGGTTTTTCTGGCCTGGTCCACGGCCAGGGACACCTGGCCTTGCTCCAGGGCACGATAACCCTCAACCGCCAGCGGAGCGGACAATTGACGACGAATCGCTTCGCGACGCATCAGCAAGGTATCGTCATCCGGGAACACCACAAGCGCCTGGGTGGTGGCTTGATCCGCTTCCTGCAAGTGCTGCTGGCGTTGCAAGGACTCGATCAGCAGCAATCGGTAATCCATGCGTTTGGGCGCTTGGGCGATGGCTTTGCGTGATGCCTGGGCAGCCGTGCCGAAGTCATCGCGATCGTAGGCCTTGAACGCCTGGGCCGCGGCGCCGAAGCCGGGGGCCTGACGCGACTGTGGGTAGCGTTTGGGATGATCACGCAGTTCCTTGTCGCGCTGAGCCAGCACAATCAAGGTGTTCAAACGGGTGATGTCAGCCCGCTGACGCAAGGCCTCGCGGGCCTTGGCGATGGCCAGGTCGTAATCTTTGCGCGCGTAGGCGCTGTAGGCCTCGTTGGCAGTGACATAGGCCGGGCCAGTCAATGGCAGCGGCAACGTCTCGGCAAGAGCAAGCCCAGGTAACAGGCTTAGCCCCGTGGCCATGAGGGTCAGGAAGGGGCGTTTCATGCCGGAAGCTCCGCAGGGTAGTGGCTGTGCTGACGCGCCACGGCCTTTTCGATGGTGGCGCGGGGCAGCACGCCGCTGTCGACCAGATAGTCGCCGATGCGTCCGTGACGCTGCGGGCGGTACTGCAACATGGTGCGATTGAATACGTCGCGATCCAGCAGGCCCATTTCGATCAACAAGTCACCCAGCAGTGGCGCGCGGGCATCCGGCACGGACTGGCCTTCGCGCACGTTCAGTTGACGTAACTGCGCGACGATTTCGCTTTCCCGGGCAATCAGCTGCACCGGTTCGCTGCCCAGTACCTCGCTGACTTGTTGCAGACCTTCGGCCGGCAGCGGGCTGGCCACGGCAAGTTGTGCTCGGCCGTCGGCATTCAAGCCGACCGGCACTACGCGCCAGCGCAGAGCGAATTCATCGTCCAGGGTAGGGGGCGACGCCTGTGCCTTGTTGGCCACATCGAACACCCGCGGCAGATCGTTCTGGAAGGCGATGGCTTCCGCCAGTGTCTCGTCGTCCAGCCAGCCATTGCTGAGCAAGATCCGTCCCAATGGCATGTGCCGGGTTTTCTGTTCGTGAAGAGCGCTTTGCAGGTCGGTTTCGTTGATCGCCTGCCAGGACAGCAACACGCTGCCCAACTTGCGCGGTGCGAAGGCAACCAGGTCGGTCGACGGGAAGTCGTGCATGGTTTTGTCCCACACCAGTTTGCGGTTCATTACCTTGCCGACGATGAACATGCGCCAGGCGCGTGATGCAGCCATGAAGTTGACAAAGTTGCCCACCACCATGCGCGGGATGGACAGCAATCCATGCTGCCAGCCGTACAACACGGTGGTGAAATAGCAGCGGTGCGCGATACGCCAGGCCAGCGCGATACCGTTCGCCAGCAGCAGGTATTTGATGAAGCCGTTGGTTTCAAACGGCGTCGGGAAGCTCACATCCCACAGGCCACTCTGGCGCAGGATAACCAGGCCCAGCAGCTGCACCAGAATCACGTAGGCGATGATGCTGACGAACGCCGTCACCACGCCCTTGCGGTCACGAAACAGCAGATAACGGTTGGCCAGCGAGCCGTTCCAGCCCATTTGCTCCCAGCCTTGCAGGCCGATGCCCAGCGTCCAGCGGGCTTTCTGGCGGAATGCGGTACGGAAAGTATCGGGAAAGAATTCCCGCACGCACAACGGCATCTTCAGGGTCGATTCGTAAGGTTTGCGAAACCAGGATTTACGCAGCACGCGAAACTGCACCGGGAAGCGCACGAAGATCGCGTTCATGCCGACCTTGGCCAGGCGTGCGCCGACGTCATAGTCCTCGGTGAGGCTGTCCGTGTTGAACGGCTGGTTCTGGGTTTCCCCGGCCAGCACTCGCAGGGCTCGGTGGGAAAAACAGGTGCCAACCCCGGCAGACGGCACCGTGTCGGTCATGCTTTCACGCACGACCAAGTCCTTGCCATGCCATTCGGCGAATTCGTCCATGTAGGTGCCCGCCACCCATTCGTACCAGTTGCGTTCCAGCGAAACCACGGGCAGCTGAATCATGTCCTTGCGCGGCAGCAAGTAATTGAACAACCGCAATTCCAGCGGGTGCAGTACGTCCTCGCTGTCGTGCAATACGACGCCGGCGAAGGTCATGCCGTGGGTTTTCTCGTGCAGGAAGATCGCCTGGATCACCCAGTTCAGGCAGTCGGCCTTGCAGGTCGGCCCAGCATGCGGGACTTCCACGCGATGCAGCTGCTTGTAGCGCCGACGCATGCGTTCCACTTCATCGATGGTGCGCTGGTCATTGATGTAGGTGCCGACGAAGACCACATAGTTCTGGTAATCCAGGGTCGACACCATGTTCTCGATCATCGGTGCGATGACGTCATATTCCAGCCAGGCCGGGACCATGATCGCCAACGGCTGTTCATCCCGGGCCATCAGTTGCTCGGCGGTCAGCGGCCGGTATTTGCGATCCACGGTGAACTTGCGAAACAGGCGGCGAGACCAGTACCACAGGTCAATGAACAAATCGTCCAGGCTGGAGATCAGGATCAGCACCGCGATCACGATGGTCGAGATTTCCAGGAAGCTGTAGTAGTGGGCCAGCCAATAGGGCCAATAAAGCGACGTCATCGGAAGGTTCCGTTACTGGCGATTGCGACGGGCGTTACGGCCGGCCAGCAACAGGATGAGGGCCAACAGGATTCCACCCGGGATCAGCCACAACAGCGACGGCTTGCGCCAGGCGTCCAGGCCCTTGGGTTCTTCGTTGTCGATCAGTTGGCTGCCACTTGGGTCCTGAGTGTCGAAGGTGGTCAGTGCACCGTTGTCACCGAGGATGGCCACGTCGCCGCGGGTCAGCAGAATCTGCCTGGCAAAACGGGGCGCGTCATTGCCCAGGGCGCGATAGACCAGACCGTGCTGGCCGCCGGCATCCACCACTTGCAACGAGGCCAGGTGGTTGAGGGGATGCACGTCCAGCAGCACCTGATCCTTGTGATTGATGCGCAGGCGACCCTGCTCATCGACCTGCACCGACTCTTTGCTGTCCTTGACCGGCAGCTCGAAGGCGAGGAAGGCTTTGTCCGGTGCGACCAAGGCTTTCGGGTCGGCACTGACGTTCAGTTGCGCCCGCAGCGGCGAAATACCAGCGGCGTCAGCCACCGAAATTACGTGTGGCAAGCTGCTCGCTGGATGATCGAGGTAGGCCTGTGGCACGAGAATTTGCGCGTCCATGGCAAAGCGCGCGGCCATGCCGGAGAAGTCATCACCCAGGGCCGTTTTATCCAACACGATGTGGCTGGTCGGCAGCACCGAGACCGGGAAGGCCTGTGGCGTTTCCAGGCAACGATCACTGACCGGCTGACGCTGGAACGACACGCGCAAAACGTTCTTCGAACCCAGGGCGTAACGAGGGATTCGTGCTTCGATGCGTTGCTGTTCACCGTTGGCCACGAGCTGTTGCGCGCCAATCAGGTAATCGTTGAGAAACAGCGAGGCCACCGGCGCGGTGTCCGAGGCACCGGGTGCGGCAGACACATCGACTACCGCCTTCACCGGCAGACGACCGTCGTAAGCCACGCTGCCTAGAGGGAACGAAGTGCTCCAGTCGGATTTGGCCAGCACGTCAATGGCGCCGGGGTTACCACCCAGGCGCGACAAGGCCACACGACCGTCGGCGCTCAAGGGCATTTGTGCTTCGCTGACGGTCAATTGGCGGCTGCGTGCCAGTGCGTTCCAGGCCGTGCTGAACAGGGCCAGCGCCTTACCGGTTGCTTGCGGCGCGATCATTAGCACCGGGCGGGTGCCCAGCAATGCCAGGCGCACGTTGTCAGTGCCGGTGGCGGCCAGACCTGCATTGATATGCCGCTCACGCCATTGCGTGAAGGCTTTGGCGGCTGTGGCGTCGAGGCCTTGAACCTGGCTCTGCAGCGCGTCCAGCGATTCGTTGACGGCTTTGAGCAGTTGCGGGTCGTTGATTGCCAGATCCGCCTGGACGCTCGGCGTTTGCCCCAACATCAACAGCGCACCGATTTGCGCCGGGTTGGCCAGCACGAGCGGGCCTTTGCCATTGAGGCTGGCGAACGCTGGAATAGCCAGCAGTTCGGCCGGGATGCGCAGGCTGGTCAGGTCGACTGTGTCCTGTACGGCGGGGAAGGGCAGAACGCGGCTGTGCTTGCCAATCCGCTCCAGCGCGACACCGAGACGCCAGGCCGCATCGTAGCTGTCGGCGGACAAGGTGCCCGGCGCGACCATGATTCCCGGCTTGCCGGGCAATGCCGTCCAGGCGGCGCCGACGTCCTGTAACTGGCTGGCGTCGTAGCTGTAATTGAGGCGGGTGTCCGGTTCGATACGCAATACATTGCCGATCGCGCGTTCGTCTTCGCACAGCACACGGGACACGATTGACGACCAGGCAACTCCGAGGCGCAACGAGCCGTTTTCGCGTGCTTTCTTATCCACGCCGAGCGTGACGCTGGCGTCACCCTGGGGTTCGCTGAGCCCTTGCGCGCGCACCGGATAACCGTCCAGCGACAACAGCAGCGTGTTGCGACCGCCCTCGCCATTGAGGTAGCTGGCGTCGAAATTCAGTGTGGCATCCGTCAGCGGCACGCCCGCCGGCACGGGCAGATACAGCTCGCGTCGGGCGTCGGTGGAGCCGAGGATGATCGGTGCATCGATCCCCAGATCGCTCAAGCGGATCTCACGCTCTTGTCGCGTGTCGGCGTTGAGTCGGTTGATCGCCTGGGTGAGCGGGCTGTCCGCGGCCAGGGCGAAAGTCGGCATGAGCGCGAGCAGGCTCACGCCACAGGCAAGGGCGCTGAGCGTGCCCGTATGGATGGCAACGGAAGACTTCATTCAGGTAGATCTCGAGCTGATAAGGGGAGGAGCGGTTTGGTTTATAAAGATGTGAAAGCCGGGAGACTTTTCTCGGGTACAGCTAGCCCTGACGGGTGGTGCTGGAACTTGGGCAATCGCACCCCAGTGACGACGAAATCATCGACCGAGCGCCCCATCAGGGCATCGACGATGCGCGCACTCGCCTTGCCATCGCCGTAAGGGTTGGCCGCCTGGGAGCATCGGCGCCACAGCAGGTCGTCATCGAACAGTGCATTGACGCCAGCAATGATCGAGTCCGGCGAGGTGCCGACCAGCCGAACGGTGCCCGCGGCGACAGCTTCGGGGCGTTCAGTCACATCGCGCATGACCAGCACCGGTTTGCCCAACGACGGCGCTTCTTCCTGCACGCCACCGGAGTCGGTGAGGATCACATGCGCACGTTGCATCAGGCGCACGAAGGCCAGGTAGTCCAGCGGCTTGATCAGGTGCACGTTGGGCAAATCGCCCAGCTGCTCGGTGACCGGGCCCATGACATTGGGGTTCAAGTGCACCGGATAGACGATCTGGATATCCGTGCGCCGGGCCAGATGGCTCAGGGCCTTGCAGATATCCAGGAAGCCTTCGCCGAAGTTTTCCCGGCGATGCCCGGTCACCAGCAGAACCTTGCGGCCGGCTTGCAGGAACGAGAACTGTTGGTCCAGGCTTGCCCGCAGGTCAGCGTCTTGCTCAATGCGCCGCGCCGTCATCTGCAAAGCGTCAATCACCGTATTGCCGGTCACGAAAGCGCGACCTTGAAGACGTTCGTCGAGCAGGTTCTGGCGTGATTCGTGGGTCGGTGCAAACAGCATGTCCGCACTGAGGTCGATGCAGCGGCGGTTCATTTCTTCCGGCCATGGGCTGTAGATATCGCCGGTTCGCAGTCCAGCTTCGACGTGACCAACCGGGATGCGTCGATGGAACGCAGCCATTGAGGCAACCATGGCCGAAGTGGTGTCGCCGTGCACCAGCACCCGGTCCGGGCGGGTCATTTCCAGCACGGGGTCAATCGCCCCGTAAAGCGCCGCGGTCAACGAGTTGAGCGATTGGTGCGGCGTCATCACATCGAGGGTGTAATCGGCCTTGAGGTCGAACAGATCCAGCACCTGCTTAAGCATGCTTTGATGTTGACCGGTGATGCATATCTGCGAATGAATGCCTGGTTCCGCAGCGAGGGCTTTGACTAAAGGCGCCATCTTGATGGCTTCTGGACGGGTACCAAAGATCGAAAGGATTTTAATCCTTGAATGATGGCGAGCGATGATGTCTTCCTTGCGCAGTTTTAGTGCGCAGCACAACAACGGCCCAAGTTTTATTGAACTTTAGCGCGCCATCGTTATTTGAATTGAGTAAAGACCGGGATAATCAGCGTGAGATCTGATGTTCACTTCATGTGAGGTGGTGCGCTGCCCAAGAACCCGGAACCGGCCGGATTATTAGCATTGATAGCGAATCTTTCAAAGCGTTATATGTGCAATTAGTTTTAATGATTAACGGTTGAAACTTTTATGTTTGTGATCGGTCTTGTTTAGTTTTTCCATGATTTCAAGAAGGTTTTTTCTGATTATTACTATTCATTTAACTCATTGTTTTCTATGACTATTATTTATTTTATCCCCGTTCGTCAACTTTAATGAATTATTCATTCATTATAACGGTCGCGATCAATGCGCTTGCGATCTGGCTTTCTAGCGTGAGGGTTATGATAGTCACTGAACTGACGCCTGTATATTGTCATGATGCAATAAGTGTTATTTCGGACTAATAAATGAACTTTTCCTCTGCCTTCAATTATTGATAAGCCCTGCGCCTATATTGGTCAGGCAGATAACTCGAAGAAGGGGATCTTTGAGGCAGGCATTTTGTACCGGGATTGCGCATGTGGCGCCGGGGCGAGGATGCCGGTTACCTCGGCGCAAGGGTAGATTGGGTATTCCCAACCACCGGAGGATGCGCAAGCAAGTCTGGTCCTGCTCTGGGGTGGGGAAGGGCAATAAAAGCATCTCAGCCTGCCGGCAGGCAGCATATGGGGCTGCTAGTGTTAAGTCCGCATGCCGTCAAAGTCTCTGCAGTCGGGTAGGCGTGAGCCGCAGTTTTGTTCGTGACCAAGCCCTGCCGCTGTTGGTCGTTGGCAGCGGTGTAATCCAAGATCTACCTGATCCATCGAATGGCACTTAATCGAGGAAAAAATCATGGCGAAGGTACTGGTTCTCTATTACTCAATGTACGGTCACCTCGAAACGATGGCTGGCGCAGTGGCCGAAGGCGCACGATCCGTCCCCGGCACCGACGTGACGCTCAAGCGTGTCGCCGAAACCATCCCGGCCCAACAGGCAGCAGCCATTGGCGTCAAACTTGACCAGAAGGCTCCGGTGGCGACACCTGACGAGCTGGGCAATTACGATGCCATCATCTTTGGTACACCGACGCGCTTTGGCAATATGGCGGGACAGATGCGCACGTTTCTCGACCAGACCGGCGGACTGTGGATGAGCGGCGCGCTGGTCGGGAAAATCGGCAGTGTCTTTGCGTCGACCGGCACCCAGCACGGTGGTCAGGAAACCACTATTACGTCGTTCCACAGCACACTTCTGCATCAGGGGATGGTCATCGTGGGTGTGCCTTATACCTGCGCAGGGCTGACCAACATGAGCGAGATCACCGGCGGTACGCCCTATGGCGCGACCACCCTGGCAGGCGCCGACGGTAAACGGCAACCGTCACAAAATGAACTGGATATTGCGCGTTTCCAAGGCAAACACGTCGCTGAGCTTGCAAAAAAGATCGCGGGTTAACGCAGCACGTCAATGGGCACATGCTGCAGGACAGGGGTCCAGCTTCGCTGGCCTGTGTAACGCCGTGGCGGAGTTTTCAGAGGAGCGACGCTCTAGCGAGGCCGCTCCTAATCCCGTTAGTCAAACTGACTCATTCGCCTTTTGCCTGACTGGGAAGGTTCGGTGGAGCAATCAGCCGGCAAGATACGTTAGAGTGTTCATCAATGTCTGTTCAGAAGGGCCCTCCACTCGATTCGCATAGTCGCGCCAAGCGGTTTCAGCGAACGTACCGGGCAAAAAAAACCGTATATCAATCGTTATGTGAAGAATGAATCCTCCGCTGTTTATTTCTCTAGATGGGCCCAAGGGAGCCGGCAAAACCACACTGTTGGAGGCCGTTACGAAAGCACTGAGGGCAGACAACAAAAAGGTGATCCGACTTTGCGAGAGAAAAAGCGATCCCTACAGGGGGGAAACAATGACCCTCGTTAACAAACTCGTCAGAAATCCCACCCGGGATTTGGAGTTGGAGGTTTGTGAGCGTTTTGCTGATAGCCGTACCTGGATTTCCCAGCACGTGCTGGCTAAACAGCCACCAGGCAGCATCATCCTGATCGATCGCTGGTACCCGTCTGATGCCGCGTTTCGCCGGATAGTCCCGTTTACTGAGATTCTACAGTTGAACATTGATCGGAACGTGCGAGTGCCAGACCTGCATGTCGGGGTTGTCACTAATCCTGAAATTTCATGGGCAAGGGCAGCGGCACGACGGCGTGGGTTGAGCAGTACGGTGATCCATAAGCTGGAAGAACATGTCGCATGTACCCAAGCGTTCGAGCAAGCGATTGCAGATCACGACTGGGTTTTATGCCGAAATGAAGGAACGATCGAAGACGCAACGATGCAGGTGATTTCTGAGATCTATAGAGTCCTTCGATGCGCCACAGCGGTCGCGGGCTGACGCTTTGATCTGGGTGCCTGTCATCGATTGCGGGAGATGTAATGCCAAGAGGAAAGCGGACAGGACCTATACGCAGCTATAGAGCAATACATGATTTAACATAATATACATTACACGTAACAAGATATTTCAAGATTAGCCCGGTTGTCGTCGTCACTTAAAAATCAGAAAAATCATCTTAAAAAAATATTCTCGAAAATTCATGGACCTAGGAAGTCACGAAAATGATTCTTCGTGGTTTCAGCATATGAAGTAATCGGTGCTGTCCCACTCAGTACATTGGACTTAACCCATGCACTACATCGATGAGTCCCATCTGACATTTTAGCTCTTCGCGGCCTCACGTGAGCATGCATGTCGTCGGAGCCCGCAGATCTCGGAAGAAATCGCGTGAAATTGCCCTAGATTCGCGTGATCGTGCACCGTATGCGAATTCGTCTGTTCGTTTGATATAAAAGGTCTTTTTGGTAACAGCTTGTTCGTTTACGGCATTGCTTACGCCACAGGTCCACATGCAAGCCTGCAAGCACGTCGCTGTGTGAAATCTGCAGCGTTCAGCGTGGAGTTGGGCACAGATTTCAAGGGCTGCCATGCGTCGTAAAGACAAACGCCGGTTGATTTACATGCAGATGCTGCAGGTTAGGTGGTGCCACCTTGCGATTGAAGCCTGTGGAGCTTTCCTCCCACCAAATACCCTGGAAGTTCGCCAGAATTTGGCTGGAAGAAAAGCTCAGTAAAATGCTAGTCCGGTACCATTGTTAACTACAATTTTGACTTGTTAACTACGGTGGTTAACAAGTCAAAAAACAAGTTTACAGAGTAATACTGAACCTGCGTGTTAGCCCTTGATTCTCCTGGCGCGCCTGGAAATTCAAAGCTCCGTAATGCTGTTCGAACTCCGGGGTTTGCCAGTCGAAATGTATACCCCTATTATCACTTGTGTTTCACTGTCAACAACGACCGTAATCATCGGATTCGGTAGGCGTTTTCTCGCCTTATCTACCAATATAACGTCGAGCTCAAACGTGCAAATTTCAACAGGCTTTTCCATTGCATGGCACCCTGTTAGATTAGGTTGGAGCTCATCAGAACGTCATGAAATGTTATGTCTGACGAGTATTTTGTGCTATTGAGGATAGTCTATGCACTACCAACCGCCAGAGGCACTTTAACAGTCTTTATATGGGGAACATTAACCAACTCAACTAAACATCTATTTAGTTGAGCTAAGTTTGGATTGGCTTTAATCGCATTAAAGCATTGTGCAACACCCAAAACCGCCCTCACCCTCCATATCCATCACTGAAATACCAAACGCCCGATGCGGTGCATCGGGCGTTTGGTTTAAACCGATGTAACACTAAATAATCAGCGCAGCGGCAGTCCCTTGGTTTCTGGCATGCGCAGATAGACCATAGCACTGATGGCGCTGATCACCGCTAGGTAAATCCAGAACAGGTGCCCATAGCCCCAACCGGCCATCGCGGCCATGAGATATGGCGCGGTTCCACCAAACAACGTCACAGACAACGCGTACGGCAAAGCGATACCGGTCACGCGAACTTCAGCCGGAAATTGTTCCGCCATGGTTACTGCAGAGGCTGCGCCGAAGCCTGTCATGATGACCATGGAGATGGTTTGCAGGATGGTCACTTCCGTCAGGCTGATGCCGACATGCAACAGACCGAAACTTGGCCACGCCCAGATTACCGAAGCGACGGCGAATGCGATCAGAACCGGTCGGCGACCGACTCGGTCAGCAAGTTTCCCGGCAAACGGCAACAGCACCAGTGACACCCCTACCGAGATCACGCCTGCAAGCAATGTGTCACGGATCGACATACCGGTGATTAGGTGGACTTGCGAGGGATAGCTCACCATCCATACATAGTTCAGCAAATTGCCAGCCATGGCGATGCCGATCACCCGCATCGCATCTTTCCTGTGGCTGAAAAACAGTTCACGCAAAGGTCGTTTCTTGACGTTGCTCGCGGCGCGTGCCTTAAAGATTTCAGTCTCGCGCACCGACAGACGGATCCACAGCGCGATCAGTCCCATCAGGGCGGCAATGATAAACGCAACGCGCCAGCCCCAGTCGTTTAACGCAGCGTCACTGCCCAGTGATGCCAGACCAAAGCCCAAGAGGAACGAGACCATGGTCCCTGCATTGATCGCGAACCATTGCCAGGAACCGGCGAATGCGCGGCGGTGTGCAGGTGCCGACTCGATGAGGAACGCCGAAGCGGAACCGAATTCACCGCCAGCAGAAAACCCCTGGACCAGGCGCGCGAAGACCAGAATGATCGGTGCGGCAATTCCGATGCTGTCATAGTTGGGGCAAAGGCCGATGACCAGCGAGGCCAGCGACATCAGCAGAATAGAAAGCGTCAAACCTTTCTTGCGACCGTAGCGGTCGGCTACTTGGCCGAGAACCGCACCACCGATAGGCCGCATAATGAAGCCGACGGCAAAGATCGCCAACACCGACAGCAAGCTGGTAAGACCATCTCCGGCCGGGAAGAACTGGCGGGCAAGGATGGAAGAAAACGTGGCGTAAATAACCCAGTCGGTGTATTCGACGATGGTGCCAAGCGTTGCGGCGACAATGGCCTTTTTTTCGCCATAGGTTAGTTGTCGGCCCTGAGCGTTTGCAGTGGCGCCTGATGCTGGCTGTGGCGTCAGTGCACTCATTAAACTATTGTCGTTATTCATTTCTATGGCTCCCGTGGGCGCTATTATTATTGACCTTTAGTCGCGGCCTTGTTACGGATTAATACTGCTATTTACACCTCTCCAAGTGAATCGAGATTTACGCCCTGTATCGTTGACTAATTCTCAATGCATAGGCGTCTATTCAATATTTCAGACTGTATTTAAGTCGATTGACCTTTGCTCAACCGCCAACGCCACAAAACTCAGTTGAGCAATATGCGGCCGCTGATGTAATAGGTATTCGTAATGGAGTTTTAAACAATAAAGACGAGCCTCACTGCAGTTTCAGAGGAGACACACAATGTTTGTAAAAGTTAACAGCTTCGTCGACGGCCGTTCCCTGGCGCCGACTGACGGGCAGTATGTCGACAAGATCGATCCGCGCACAGGTGCCAAGATCAGTGAAGTCGCCAGCAGCGGGCCGAAGGATGTGGCGCTGGCAATCGAGTCGGCAGCCTCGGCGCTGCAAAGCTGGCGCGACATGCGCCCCGCCGAACGAGGGCGCATCCTCAATGAATTCGGGCGCATCATCCGTCAAAGCGAAAATACGCTGGGCGTGCTGGAAAAGGCCGATACCGGCAAACCCGGAAGTGAGATGGCGGCGCTGATGGACCTGACCGCCCAGTACTTCGAGTTTTATGGTGGCATCGTCAACGTCATGGACGGGGAT
Organism: Pseudomonas sp. PDM10; assembly: GCF_014852295.1. Lineage (NCBI taxonomy): Bacteria > Pseudomonadati > Pseudomonadota > Gammaproteobacteria > Pseudomonadales > Pseudomonadaceae > Pseudomonas > Pseudomonas sp. PDM10. Next base: position 39,656 of record NZ_JACVBJ010000004.1, read on the forward strand.
GTGATCAACCAAGGCCCCGACTATCACATCTATACACGCCGTGATCCCTTTGGCGTGATTGGCGTCATCCTGCCTTGGAATGCCCCGCTCCACCAGGCAGCGCGCGCTATCGCGCCCGCCCTCGCTACCGGCAATACCGTGGTGGCCAAACCCTCCGAACACACCTCTGCCTCGCTGGTGGAACTGGCGCGCATTGCCGTGCAAGCCGGAGTGCCTGCCGGTGTCTTCAACGTCATCGTGGGTAAAGGCAGCGTGATCGGCCCAGCCATGGCGCATAACCCACACATCCGCAAGATCTCTTTTACTGGCGGCCTGCGCGCTGGCCAGGAATTGGGACACATCGCCGCCGAACGCATCCTGCCGCTGACCCTCGAACTGGGCGGCAAATCTGCCAACATCGTGTTCGACGACGCCGACCTCGATGCGGCCGCCAAAGGCTCGACCAAGGCATTTACCTGGAACAGCGGCCAATGGTGCGCGGCAGGCACGCGGTTGCTGGTCCAGGAGAATATCCATGACCGCTTCGTCGACAAGCTGGTTGCCGAGGTGGGTGCCCTGCGCGTCGGACCGGAGGATGACTCGACGTCCGGGCCGATTACCACTCACGCGCAGTTCGAGAAGATCCAGAGCTACTTCGCCATCGCCGAGCGCGAGGGGCTGAAGCCGGCAATCGGCGGCAAGGTGGCCACGCGAGCGGGCTATGAAAACGGCTGGTATATCGAACCGACGGTCTACACCGGTGTAACCAACAATATGACCCTGGCGCGCGAGGAGATTTTTGGGCCTATCGTCTGTGTCATTCCCTTCAAGGATGAAGCCGATGCGCTACGGATCGCCAACGACAGCGAATTCGGCCTCGGTGCCGGCATCTGGAGCCGTGACATCGGCCGGGTGCATCGGGTTGCGGCGCAGCTGGAGGCAGGCCGAATTGTCGTCAACGAGTACAGCGGAGGTTTCGTCCAGACGCCTTGTGGTGGATTCAAGCAAAGTGGCTACGGTCGCGAGCAAGGCATCGACGCCCTCTCCCACTATACCCAGCTCAAATCTGTGATCATTCGCCTTTAAATCCCTTCCAAACAAAAAACAAAAGGGCGCAACCATTGGCTGTGCCCTTTTCGTTAACTGTTTACCAGATCGGCAGGGAGTAGCTGAGAATCAACCTGTTCTCGTCGATATCGCTGGCAAAGTTGCTGCGTGTGCTGGCGTTCTTCCATTTCACGGCAAGGTTTTTCAACGCACCACTCTGAATGACGTACGCCAGTTCTGTGTCCCGTTCCCACTCCTTTCCAGCCTGAGCCCGGTTGCGCACACTCACCTCGTCGCCCGACAGATAGCGGGTCATGAAGGTCAGGCCAGGAATGCCAAGCGCTGTGAAGTTGTAGTCGTAGCGCAGCTGCCAGGAACGCTCATCCTGATTGCCAAAATCATTGACTTGCACCAGGTTGATCAGATAAGCATCGGTGCCATTGAGGTTGGCGAAACCGGTAGCGCCGCTCATACGTTGATACCCCAGTCCCACTGAATGTCCGATCGCGCTGTAGGTGAACATCGCGCCAAGTGCGGAGTTTTCGACGTTACTGCCGCCCTCCTCGAGGCTACGCGCCCAGCGGATATCGGACGTGAGCGATTGTCGCTCGGTAAGCGTCAGCTTGTGGTTTAACGTCAGGTAATGCTGCTGGTAGATGCCATCCAGAACGCCGTAGTGGTAGGCAGTACTCAATGCCGGCGTCCAGCGATAGGTCACCCCTGCGAAATCGAAGCGCTCACTACTTGTCTTCCGGCCTGGCCGGATATTGCGTGCAGCGCCGTTGAACACCGTCATGGGCTCATTGTCGCTTGAGTTGCGCAGGTTGATACGGTCGAATCGCCCGAGATCGACGGTCGTATTGCTCAGGTCGGCACTGTTGAGCCAGGCACCACGAAAAGTCTGCGGCAACAAACGCGTGTCGTTGTACATCGCCACAGGCAGTTTGGGCATCAGGGTGCCGGCTTTCAGCGTGCTTTGCGCCATGCGTACCTTGGCAGTCAGCCCCAGCTTGCTGTATTCATCCTGAGCGCGACCATCGCGGTCGGTAACGAGCAGACCCGTGCCGGTCCGTGATGGGCCCGAGTCCAACTTGATGCCGAGCATGCCCAATGCATCCAAGCCAACGCCGATCGCTCCGGGCGTAAAGCCGGATTCATAACGCAGGACAAAACCCTGGGCCCACTCTTCTGCCTTGCTTTGCACCGCACCTGATTGGCGAAAGTCGCGATTGAAGTAGTAGTTGCGTAAATCCATGCTGGCTTTGCTGTCGGTGATGAAGTCCGCATAAGCCGGCGAATGCACAGTGCTGACTGCGCCGCACAATGCCAGTCCTGAGGCTCGGTTAAAATGCTTGCGATGGCGCGTTTTAGCGATCTTCATAAATGGATCTCTTATTGTTGTCGGAAGCCGCAACACGACCAGATGGCGCGTGCGCGCCGATCGTAGAAATCGCAGCCCCGCGACGACAATCGATTAAAACGGGCGCCTGCCTTGAGCTTTTATCAAACGTTCACTTTATTGTTGGGATGCGCCGGACAATTAAATACACTCCGCGTCCTCGTTTTTTCCAATACAGTAACTTCCAACAACAAGAGATGACTTCCATGGACCGACTGCCGCCACTGAATGCCATCCGCGCGTTTGAGTCCGTAGCGCGTCATTTGAGCATCACCCATGCCGCCGATGAGTTGAATGTCACGCCGGGTGCGGTCAGTCGGCAGATCCGCGCGCTCGAGGAGTTTCTCGGACTCGACCTGTTTGTCCGGGGGCACCGGCAAATCACCTTGACCCCCTCCGGCGAACAATATTTCCGTGCGGTGGCCAGGATGATCGAAGACTTGCGGGGTGCCACGAAGAAACTCATGTCTCCGCCCTTGCGTCGTCAAATCAAGGTGCGTGCCTACACCACGTTTGCCATGCAATGGTTGATACCCAGGCTGGCCAGCTTTCACGCCGAACATCCCAAGATCGAGGTGTTGTTGACCGCATCGCTCGATCCGGTCGACTTTTACAAGGAAGACATCGATGCCGCTATCCGTCTTGGTTCCGGCGAATGGCCCAATTGCAATTGTTACGTGTTGAGCGACAACCGCCTTGCACCAGTCTGCAGCCCTTTGCTTTTGCAACACGGCCCGGGCCTGAACACACCCGCCGACATCGCGCAATACACCATGCTGCATTCGATCGCCAGACCCGAGGACTGGCGCTACTGGCTGGAGGCATGCGGTGTTAGCCGAGGCGTGGATGCGCTTGCCGGCATGTCATATCAGAGCTCTTCGATGGTCTATGCCGCTGCCGCCGGTGGCCAGGGCATTGCCATGGCGCAGTTGTTCCTGGTCGAGAAAGAACTGCGGGACGGCACCCTGATCAGGCCTTTCGAGCAAATTGTCGACATGGGCGTGTACACCTATTATCTGCTCACGCCAAAGCACCGCGAAGAAAGCGATGACACGCGGGTTTTTCGCGAGTGGATCCTCGAACAGGCACGTTTGACCCGCGAAGGCGCTTGACTTTTTTTCAACCAAAACAGGCCAATAACTCCTTTGTCGCAGGGAAATCGGCGCACCTAGTATGGTGTCTTCCCAATAATAAGGTCGACACGCCATGAGCAATCTTCCTAAGCATTGCGACTCTGCATCGAACGAAACCATCGGTTTTATCGGGTTGGGCGCAATGGGTCAGAAAATGGCCCACCACCTGCTAGACAATGGCTATGGCCTAAGCCTCTTCGATCCCAACCCGCAAGTATTGGCACCCTTGCTCGCACGCGGAGCGCGCAACCACGCCAGCCCCCGCGAAGTCGCCGATCACGCCCAGATCGTACTGATTTGCGTGCCGACCCCGGATATCGTCGAGCACGTGGTGCTGGGCGACAACGGGGTCATCCACGGTGAACAGATGAAAATCCTGGTGGACCACTCCACCACCGGTCCGAGTATGGCCAGGCGCGTGGAGCAGGCGCTGCGTGAACGCGGTATCCAGGCATTGGACGCGCCCTTGGCCGGTGGCGTGACAGGCGCAGTCAATGGGACCCTGTCGGTGATGGTCGGGGGTGACAAGACCGCTTACCAACAGTGCGAGCCGGTGTTCGCCTGTTTCGGCAAAAAAGTCGAACATATCGGCACAACGCCAGGCCTGGGCCAGACCTTGAAACTGGTCAACAACATGATCGTTGGTGCCACTCTGGTGGCCACCAGCGAAGCACTGCTGTTCGGTATCAAGTCCGGGCTCGAACCTGGGCAGATGCTGGAGATGCTCAACGCAAGCACCGCCCGCAGCTTCAGCAGCGAACAGATACTGGCCGGTACCGTGATGCAGCGAGAATTCGATTTCGGCTTTCGCCTGGACCTGATGCGCAAGGATATACGGCTGTTCCTCGCCGAGTCGGAAAACGTCGGCACACCGGCCTTCACCTGCGCAGTGGTCAAGCAGTTCTTCGATCAGGCCATGAGCGAAGGTGACCCGGCCCGCGACATGACCCACGTAGTCAAAGTGCTCGAAAAAATGGCCGGCGCCACCATCGACGGGCATACCTCATCATAGCCTCACCCTCCTCCTTTTCTGGATGAAGGAAAGCTGTCTTCGCTGACTGGTTTCAAGGCGTAAAATAAACCAGGCGGAGCGGTAAGGCCGCCTGCGTGGGCGTCTCTCAATGCGTCCCTCTGCCGCTCCTGGTTTGATTTTTTCTCAATTCAACCGCGTTTTTATATCGTTTGTCGCCCATTGAGGCGTGCCCGAACATACCTCCAGACGTTCGCTATCGAGCGTCAATAAAAACAGGAGGTCACATGAACAGTCCGTCACCTATCTGGGCATCCACCACACCGCCCGGTCTTGCTGCCTCGCGACATCTTGGCACTGACGAAATCTTCTTTCCCGCGGTACCTGCCGATTCGCCCCTGGCCGATCAGTTCCAGGACACCACCCTGAGCGTGGAAGGCCGCGTGTACAGCTTCACCATCATGCACCCCAGCCCCAAGAGTGGGCTCAACCCCTTCGTTCTGGCCTACGTCGACCTGCCCGGTCCGGTCCGCCTGTTCGGCCGCCTCAATGGCAGCAGCGGCCGTCCGTTCATTGGCGAAAAATGCCGTGTGATTGCCGACGAGACTTTTGGCTACGTATTCGAATCCCTGGAGGTACGTCCATGACCCAGATGCATGTAATGGGCGCCGCAATGACGCCATTTGGCCGCCACGTGGGTGTGATGGCTCCGGAGCTTGCCCAGCGAGCGATTCTTGACGCGGTGGCCGACGCCGGCATTGCCCTGGCCGACATCCAGGCGGTTTATTGCGCCAATGTGTTGGGCGGGATGATTCTCGGCCAGGTGATCCTGCGTGACCTGGGCCTCAAGGGCATTCCGGTCTACAACATCGAAAACGCCTGCGCCAGCGGCGCCACGGCGGTCCACCTGGCTCGGCATGCACTGCTGGCCGGGCAATACGAGCGGGTTCTGGTGTTTGGCATCGAGCAATTGACCGCGCTGGGCGGCGGCACCATCCCCATGCAGCGCAACGATCGCATGACCGACCTGTACGCCACCGCCGGTATGGTGCTGCCTGCGGTGTACGCCATGCGTGCCACCCGTTTTATCCATGAGCGCGATGCCAAACCAGCCGACCTCGCGGCTATCGCCGTGAAAAACCGCCACCATGGTTCGCTCAATGAATATGCGCAGCAGCGTACCGAAGTCACCCTGGAACAGGTGCTGAGTTCGCGGATGATCGCCGACCCGCTGACCCTGTTGCAGTGCTGCCCGTCGCAAGTCGATGGCGCTGCCGCAATGGTGCTCGGAACGCAGCCTGGACCACAGGCCAAAGCCGTCAAAGTGCTGGGGTCGATCGTTGTCTCGGGCATGCGCGAAACCGGCGATGACGACATTCTCGATGCCGAAATCACCGCGCGGGCGGCACGCATGGCCTATGAGCAAGCCGGTGTGGCGCCCGCTGACATCGGCGTGGTCGAACTGCATGACGCCTTCACTATCGCCGAATTGCTCTATTACGAAGCCCTCGGCCTAGCGGCGCCGGGCGAAGCCGTGTCGCTGTTGCACTCGGGGGCTACGGCGCTTGGCGGCCGCGTACCAGTTAACCCAAGTGGCGGTCTGCTTGCCAAGGGGCATCCGCTGGGCGCTACCGGCGTCGCGCAAATGGTCGAGCTGACCTGGCAATTGCAAGGGCGCGCCGGCAGTCGTCAGGCTGGCACACCGAAGTTGGGCCTGGCGCAATGCACCGGTGGCGGTATTGCTGGCGTCGATCACGCCGCTTCTGCCGTCCACATTCTGGGAGTTTGAGATGAGCACTCGAAATTTCACTGCCACACAGGTCGCCGCGATCACCGGCGCCGCTCGCGGCATCGGCCTGGCTATCGCCGAACGACTGGCGCGTCAAGGCGTATTTGTCTATCTGTTGGACCGCGACGAAGCAGCACTCGCCGCAAGCGTTGAGGCCTTGACGGGGCATGGTTTGAAGGTCGCTGGCATTGCGCTGGACTTGACCGAAGGTGAGGCTGTCACTGCGGCGTTTGCACGGATCCACGAAGCCCACGGGTCGCTCGACTTTCTGGTCAATAACGCCGGTGTGGTCAGGGACAAGCGTTTCCTGAGCATGACCGAGCAGGACTGGGACCTGGTCGTCGATACCAACCTGCGTGCCCAATTTCTGTGCTGCAAGGCCGCCCTGCCGTTGATGCTGGAAAAAGGCTTCGGCCGTATCGTCAACATGTCCTCCAGGGCCTGGCTCGGCGGTTTCGGCCAGGCCAACTACTCGGCAGCCAAGGGCGGCGTGGTGAGCTTAACCCGCAGCCTGGCCATCGAGTTCGCCGCCAAGGGCATTACTGTCAACGCCATCGCGCCCGGCATTGTCGATACCCCGCTGTTCCAGAGCTTCGCCCCTGAGGTTCAGGCAAAACTCAAGGAAACCGTGCCGGTAAAGCGCATTGGCACCCCCGATGACATCGCCAACGCCGTGGAGTTTTTCCTCGACCCAGCCAGTTCCTATGTGACCGGACAAACCTTGTATGTCTGCGGCGGACGCAGTCTGTCGTCGGCCAGTGTCTGAGGTGAGCGCCATGTCAGTTTCAATGCAAATACAGGGAGCGATTGCGCTGATCACCCTTGATCGCCCGCAGGCCTTGAATGCCCTGGACCTGGACTCGCTCCAGGCCCTTCGCGAGCACCTGGAGCATGTGCGCGACAACCCTGCGCTGCGTGTCGCCGTTATCACCGGCGCCGGCGAGCGGGCGTTCTGCGTCGGTGCAGACCTTAAAAGTACCCGCTCTTCGTCCGCCTCATATGCCCAGGCGCTGTTCCTGGCCAATGAGCCTGCTGCCGATGCCGGTCTTTACATCCGCTTGATGGACCTCACCGACCTTGATCTGCACAAGCCACTGATTGCCGCTGTCAACGGTCACTGCCTGGGCGGTGGACTGGAGCTGGCATTGCAATGCGACCTGCGCATCTCCAGCAGCAGCGCCTCCTTCGGGCTGCCCGAGGCTGCCGTGGGCTCTATCCCTGCAGTAAGTGGTTTGCACCGGCTGATGCGGGCGATACCGGCGGCCCCTGCCATGCAGATGGCCTTGACCGGGCAACGTATCGATGCCCATCAGGCACTGACTATCGGCCTGATCTCCGAGCGGCTGGACAGCCACCAGGCATTGCTGGCGCGCGCCATGGAGCTCGCCGAACGTATTGCACAGCAGGCGCCCCTGGCCATACAGGCACTGCAAACCCTGTCACGCAGCACAGCGCACCTCAGCGACCGCGATGCCCAGCGTTTGACCGAGTTGTATTGGGGGGTACTGCGCGATACCGAAGATCGTATCGAGGGGCGTCAAGCCTTTGCCGAGAAACGTGTACCTCACTACAAGGGCCGCTAGATGGCCCAAGGAGCGATCATGCAATTGCACAATCCCTTTCTTCAGGGTCTGGGCGTCACGTTGGTCCGCTGGGTGCCGGGAGAGGCTGAATTCCAGCTGCACATCTCCGAGCAACATCTCAACCGCCAGGGCGCCTTGCACGGCGGGATGATCGCCACGTTGATGGACGCGGCTTGCGGCTATGCCGGCCTGCACACTGGCGAAGGCGAAGCAGAGATTCATGGACTCACCGCGATGTTGAACATTGCCTACCTGCAACCGGCATTCGAGGGGAGCGTTAGCGCATTGGGCCGGGTTCGCCGCGCCGGCAGGAGCCTCTACTTCGCCGAAGCCGAGCTGCTGTCCGACACCGGCGTACTTCTGGCCACCGCCCAAGGGACCTTCAAGAAACCCCGGGCGTCGATCCGCGGAGGTAATCATGTTACGTAACGCACTGGACGGCCTCACCGTCCTCGATTTCACCCAGATCGCCGCAGGCCCTACGGCGACCATGCTGCTGGCCGACATGGGGGCGCGGGTGATCAAGGTCGAACCCCGCGAAGGAGAGTTGGGGCGCACCCTAGGGCCGGCCTGGGTGGGCGAAGACAGCGCGCTTTACCACGCTTTCAACCGTGGCAAGCAATGCATCGGCCTGGACCTAAAGCATCCCGACAGCATCGAGGTCATCAAACGGCTGGTACTGCAAGCCGACGTGCTGATCGAAAGCATGCGCCCGGGCGTGATGACCCGGCTGGGCCTGGGTTATGAAACCCTGGCCGCGCTCAAGCCTGACCTGATCTATTGCTCAATCTCGGCCTACGGCCAGGAAGGTCCCTATTCGGACCGGGCGGGTGTCGACGGGATTCTACAAGCGGATTCCGGACTGATGAGCCTGATTGGCACGCCAGGCTCGGCCCCCTGCAAAGTGCAGGCTCCAGTGGTGGACGTAGTCACCGGTTACATGGCCTGCATGGCCGTATTGGCCAAGCTACACGCCCGTCAGCACGATGGGCTGGGCGGCCATCTGGATGTCAGCCTGATGAACTCGGCGCTGGCACTGCAACAGTCGTCCATCACCAGTTATCTGAGCGATGGTAAGTTGCCGACTCGCATCGGCAGCGGCGCACCCTACTCGGCTCCCAACGAAGCCTTCCAGACCGAGGATGGCTGGCTGATGGTTGCGGCCTACAACGGCAACCGCTGGCCGACATTGTGCAAGGTGCTGAACCACGAAGAATGGATTACCGACCCACGCTTCGTCAGCTCCGCGCAACGGGTCATCCACCGCGCCGAAATGTGCGCAGCACTGACGGACGTGTTCATGAGCAAGCCAACGGCTCATTGGCTGCAGGTATTGCATGAAGCGGACATTCTCTGCTCGAAGGTGGCCGACTACAGCGATCTGATGAAGCATCCGCAGCTCGCCAGCAATGGCATGCTGGTTGAGCTCAACCATCCTGTACATGGCGCCGTGCGCGTCCCGGGGTTTCCCATCAACAGCGTGCAGGCTGCGCAAACGCCCTATGCGCCAGCCCCGCAAAACGGTGAACATTCTCGCTCGGTGCTGCGCGACTTTGCGTTTTCCGAAGCGCAGATCGCCGCGCTGGAGGCATCGCAGGCGTTGCACTGTAGCGAACCCCTCTGATCGCCAGTGGCTAAACCCCGGGCCCTTTCTTCGCGATGCGCTGAAAGGGCCCGGGTTTTTTCTTTTCTGCAAAACACTCCGTTATTGAAACTCGCTGCACATGTCACGGGCTTCTTCACGGTTTACGATGCATCATGGCCGACCGCCACAAGTACTGCTCGGAAAGCTGGGCCTGGATGGCCATGATCGCGGGATCCGCTTGATCAACTAAGTACTCGTCGAAGCAGGATTTCGGGTCACGATGCTGCCACTGTTTCAGAGCCCCACTGAATTGCTGGCGTCCAAGGACGGCGCCGGGCCGATCGACCTGATCGGGTTTTCCAGCCTGGCGGGCGTGCACAACGAAATACTCTACGACCTACTCGAACATCTGTGTCGGCGGCGCATCGACGTCCCCGTGGTGCTGGGCGGGATCATTGCGCAATCGGGACATCGCCTCACTCACCAAGCAGGGTGTCAGTGCCGTCTTCGGTCCAGGGGTCGATGTGCTGCCTAACAGTTGATGAGCCTTGTCGAGCAACAATCAGTTCAAGCCAGCGAACCGAATGCGGAAAGGTTCAGCGACGCCGAAACAACGGCCGCGGCTCAATCACCGAACGCCCATACAGCACGCTCATACCAGCCAGTCCTTTAAGGGCATCTTCAGAGGATTTGTCTTCACGCACGGCAAAGCTGGTGAAACCGCACTGGCGCATGTGGCTGAGCTGATCGCGCAGCACATCGCCGATTGCGCGCAACTCGCCCTCCCAGCCCAGCCTCGTGCGCAGCAGATACGCCTGGCTGTAGCCGCGTCCGTCGCGAAAGCTGGGAAAATCCAGGGCGATAAGTGGCAATACATCCAGCCACATTTCAAGGCTTTCCAAATCGTCATCGGGGCCGAGCCACACGCCATCCACACTGATGTCCTGCAGCGTGTCCTTCTCCTGTATCTGGCGCCAACGCGCCAGTGGCAGGATCAGCGGGCCGGCCGGGAGTTCGCCCTCGATGTCGCGGATCAAGGTCCACTGGTCATCCAGAACATGGCGCGCACCGCCTTCGCACAACATCAGCAAGTTGTTCATGCCACGGCCTCCGCATGCTTGGGGTAGACCCGCTCCTTGAACGGCTCGATACCGATGCGGGAGAAGGTATCGATGAAGTTTTCATCGACTTCGCGATAGTCGACGAAGGTGTCGACGATGCGCTCGATAACATCCGGTATTTGCTCGGCGCTGAACGACGGACCGATCACTTTGCCCAATGCCGCGGCTTTGCCCTGGGCGCCACCCAGGGTGATCTGGTACCACTCCATGCCGTTTTTATCGACCCCAAGGATGCCTATATTGCCAATGTGGTGATGACCGCAGGCATTCATGCAGCCGGAAATGTTCAAGCTGAAATCACCCAGGTCATGCAGGAAGTCCAGATTGTTGAAACGCGCCTGGATCGCAGCGGTAATGGGTAGCGAACGAGCATTGGCCAAGGCGCAAAAATCGCCACCGGGGCAGGCAATGATGTCAGTCAACAAGCCGGCATTGGCGACCCCCAATCCCTGCTCGCAGGCCAGCGTCCACAGCGCGAGCAAATCGCTCTTGCGCACGTCCGGTAAAATCAGGTTCTGCTCATGAGAGATACGTATCTCACCGAAACCGAACAGCTCCGACCAGTCGGCCACCGCCTCCATCTGCACTGCCGTCAAGTCGCCAGGTGGTGTGTCCGCCCCGGGTTTTGTCGACAGCACGACACTCACGTAGCCGGGGACTTTATGCGCTTGGGTATTACGCGATACCCAGCGTGCAAAGTCCGGAAAAGCCATCAGATCACTGCCAAAACTCAGTTCGGTATCACTCCGCGATTGATACGCTGGGACGACAAAGGCACGGGCGACGCGCTGGTATTCGACTTCAGTCAGTTGCGCGGGACCATCCTTGATCTGCTGCCACTCCTGTTCGACTTCAGCAGCAAAGGCTTCGATGCCCAGTGACTTGACCAGGATCTTGATTCGCGCCTTGTACTTGTTGTCACGTCGTCCGTGGCGGTTGTAGACCCGTAGCACCGCTTCGACATAAGACAGCAAATGCTCCCAGGGCAGGTCCTCGCGGATCTGCTGCGACAAGATCGGAGTGCGCCCCAATCCACCGCCGACCATCACCCGCAAACGCATATGGCCTGCTTCGTCGGCATACAGGTACAGGCCGATGTCGTGCATCATGATCGCCGCACGATCCTGTTTTGCGGAACAGATGGCAATCTTGAACTTGCGCGGCAGGTACAGAAACTCCGGGTTGATCGTCGACCACTGCCGCAGGATTTCGGCCAAAGGTCGCGGATCCATCAGTTCATCGGCCGCGACGCCGGCAAAGGCTTCGGTGGTGATATTGCGCACGCAATTTCCCGAGGTCTGGATCGCATGCATGTCTACTTCTGCCAGATGCTGCAGAATCTCGGGTACCTGATGCAGCTCGATCCAGTTGTACTGCAGGTTTTGCCGGGTGGTGAAATGCCCATAGCCGCGATCATAGTCGCGAGCGATTCGCGCCAGGGTGCGCAACTGCCGCGCCGACAGAGTGCCGTAGGGAATTGCGACCCGCAGCATATAGGCATGCTTCTGCATATACAGACCGTTCTGCAGACGCAGCGGCAGAAACTCGTCTTCGCTCAACTCGCCCGCCTGATAGCGTTCGACCTGATCGCGAAACTGCTCTACGCGCTCCAGCACCAGTGCACGGTCGTAGTCGTCGTATTGATACATGCTCGGGTCCTCATCAGTGTTTGCCCTCTCACACGGGGCAACTTCGATGGGGCCAATATGCGCTTGCGCTGATATTCATAACAGAAGCAGATTATGCATAAAAAACCGGATCAGATCTGGCGCAATCCATCCGGTACTCGTGGCATATCTGATATCGTTTTCTTTAAAGATTGCTGTGTCTGTTTTGACGCGGAGCAACCGCCACATCCCCCTCCAATACTCAAATCAATATGAGATGGCTTTGAATTGCATTTCTAATGCCATCAATGAACCGTGCACTCCCGTAGATATACGAAAATTCGTAATCCCCGGCCGTCCAGGCGGTGATGAGTTTCCTCGTGTCATGCGTTGAAAACTGAGTCAGTACACAGTAAAGGATGTGCATTTTTACGGACGGCGTCCGCACTTTTCCAGGCTGGCGAGCGGGCCCGTCTTGCGACAAAAATGGGGTATCGAATGCCCGATCACTCTTTTTATGCCCTTCGAGTATGTCAGTGACAGGCCCGCACCGAAAACCAGCAGTGGGTGTTTCCGTTTTATTGGCCATCGCACAGATTATGGTCTGGGGTGGTTCATTCTTTTTAATGGCGATGCTGGCAGGGCCGGTGGTCAAGGACACGGGCTGGTCGCAGCAATGGGTGTACGGTTCACTTTCGCTAGGGATTCTGATCTCAGGGCTGCTGGCGCCGATGGTCGGCCGCGGGGTCGCCAGGACCGGTGGCCGACTGATTCTCGCAAGCAGTGGCCTCATCATCGCGCTGGGCCTGGTCTTGCTCGCCAGCGCACCCAACCTGCCCTGTTTTTTTCTGGCCTGGGTGGTGATCGGTGTCGGAATGGCTGCCGGACTCTACGACCCTTTGTTTGCCGCTCTGGGACAACTCTATGGAGACAACGCGCGCAGCGCGATCACCCGGATCACGCTGATTTCGGGGTTCTGTACCACCATAGTCTGGCCGCTGATTGCCATCCTCATCGAGCGCTTCGGCTGGCGTGAAACCTGTTTGGTGTACAGCACCGGACTTGCGCTGCTGGTACTGCCGATCTACCTGTGTGTGTTTCCCAAACACGTCCCCGCAATACAAACAACAACGGCTCACCCACGCATCGAACAAGCTCTATCGAACGTAGCGCAAGAAAAGATGTTCAAGCTACTGACGGCGGGTTTCATCCTGGCCTCCGTGATCATGACCGCGATTTCGGTACAACTGATCGCCGTGCTACAAGCGCAAGGCATCTCGCTCGCTGCAGCCCTGGGTATTGCCGCACTGCTCGGACCCAGCCAAGTGGGTGCCCGCGCTATCGATATATTCATCGGCAGGCAAACTCACCCGATCTGGAGCGCGTTAGGCTCTTCGGTTCTCGTCGCGCTTGGTCTGGGGTGCGTGATCCTGTCACCCAGGATGGCAGCATTGGGTATCGTGCTTTACGGCGCTGGCAGTGGCATTCGTTCCATCGTTCGCGGCACCTTGCCCCTGGCGCTGTTCGGTACACGTATCTACCCGATCATACTGGGCCGAATTGCTCGTCCCACATTGATTGCGCAAGCATTGACACCTTTGGCTGGGGGGTACTTGCAGGAGCGCTACGGCGCAACGGTGACCATGATGGTCCTCGGTGGCCTCGCGCTAATCAATGTCGTTCTCGTGCTGATGTTGTTGATTGAGGTTCGCAAAGCGCCGAAGCCGAACGAAACCAGCGCCTGATTGACGGATGACGTGGTCCATGGGGTTGTCAGCTTCGCAACCCCATGAACCTTGATGGCCCACTCATGGGAAGCGCGATCATCATCCCGCTTATATACCTTGGCCTCCGGACACTTCAATCCGCTGAGCGTTGACCCAGCGATTCTCCTCAGACAACAAACTCGCGATCATCGGTCCAATATCGTCCGGTAGCCCGGTGCGGCCGAGCGCGGTCATATCCGCGAACAATTTGTTGACCTCAGAATTGTCGCGGACGGCGCCGCCGCCAAAGTCAGTTTCGATTGCGCCTGGCGCCACAGTGTTGACCGCAATACCTCGGCCACCCAGTTCCTTGGCCATGTACACGGAAAGTACCTCGACCGCGCCCTTGACGGCTGCATAAGCGGCGTAGCCGGGAAAGGAAACCCGCGTCAACCCGGAGGATAGGTTAATGATACGGCCGCCATTGGCGATCATTGGCAGCAGCGCCTGAGTCAAAAAGAAAACGCCCTTGAAATGGACATTGACCAGCCCGTCGAACTGCTCCTCGGTGGTCTGTTCGATCAGAGCGTAATCACCTTGACCGGCGTTATTCACCAAATAATCGAATGTTTCGCGCTGCCAGATCTCGCGTAATGCCTTCTGAAGCTGCCCAGCGAATGGCGCGAAACCAGCAATTTTCCCGGTATCGAGTTGCAAGGCGATCGCCTTGCGCCCCAAGGCGTTGATGGTGGCGCCACTTCCCTTGCTGCTGCAGGCGCTGCGCCAAGGTCATCTCATCGGCCTTGAGCTGGGCGGCGAGGTCTGGGTTCATGTCGAATGGCAAATTCACGGTCATTTTCACATGGAACAGCATGATGCTCTCCTCAGGTTTGATGAACGGTAGGTGGCTAGTTGCTTTATCGCTTTAGAATGGTGTTTGACTCACACTAGCGTTGGCCATCAAGTGAGCGCACGACCGCGTCGCACGATATCAGTCGATGGGCGTCCCCCTGCTCTTGCGCATGTTGCTGGCCCCAATCCTGGAGCGACGAAATCAGAGGTTCAAGACTCAATCCCAATGGCGTCAACGAGTAATCAACGCGTTGCGGCTCTTCAAGAGAGGTTTTTCGCCAAACAATGCCGTGTTGTTCGAGCGCCTTGAGCTGCTGGATAAGGACTTTCTGCGAGATGCCGGTAATTTGAGTCTCTATCTCGCACGTTCGCTTGGGACCCTCCAGCAATACATGGATGATGACTGCTTTCCAGCGTCCTGAAATGATGCCAAGGGTTCGCTCGATGGGTAGGCGGGGAAGCATTTTTGTAAGGGTCATAGGGCGATTTAATCTTGCATACCAAAGGGTGTGTAGATAGGAGAATAAGCTCTAACTAATCTGGTTCTCCAGTCCACTTTGGAGATAATTCAGATGTCCTCCTTGTTCAAGGCCTATGCACTAGGTACCCGCAAGCTGCAAAACCGCATCGTCATGGCCCCGATGACCAGATCACGCACCTCCACCGGGGACGTCCCCAATGCGCTTATGGCGGCCTATTATGCGCAACGAGTGAGTGCTGGCCTGATCATTACGGAAGCTACCGATGTCTCGGCGTATAGCAAGGGCTACGCTTGCACTCCCGGCATTTATACAGCTGAGCAGACTCAAGGTTGGCGCCTAGTTACCGACCGAGTCCATCTCCATGGCGGTACGATCTTTCTGCAAATCTGGCACGTCGGCAGAATGGCCCACCACACAATGCTGCCTAACGGAGAGGCGCCGCGTGGTGCGACCGATGAGCGGGCAGCACAATCCGATGTATTCATCTACGACAGCACAGGTGCGGCGGTTTTCGTTCCCGCGGATACTCCGCGCAAGATTGAGACCGACGAGGTCGCAGGACTGCTCAATGAGTTTACGCTCGCCTTCAGAAACGCGAAGGCTGCCGAGTTTGATGGTGTGGAAATTCACGGCGCCAATGGTTATCTCTTCGATCAGTTCATGAACTCGACCCTAAACACGCGTACTGATCAATTCGGGGGGCAGACACCTCAAACGCGAACGCGTCTGCTGCTGGATGTGGTCGACATTGCGATTCGGGAACTAGGGGCCGATAAGGTTGGCGTTCGTGTCTCCCCATTTGGAAAGTTCAATAGCATGCCCTCTGATCCATTCGCAGAAGAAACTTTGCTTTACCTGAGCAGCGAGTTGAATCGCCGTGAAATTGCCTATCTGCATGTCGTCTACCAACCGTTACCTGCAGGCAACACTGTGGACAGCGAGTTCAACGAAATTAATCTCAGTGACGACTTGGTGCGCGAGGTGCGCAAAGCCTTTAAGGGAACATTGATCTGGTGTGGAGGATTTGACCAACAAGCGGCTCAGGCGGCAATGGATGACGGTTGGGCAGACCTGATAGCTTTCGGCAGACCTTTCATTGCCAATCCTGACTTGGTGGATCGTTTGAGAAACAATTGGCCGCTTGCCGAGGCTCCTCATTCCACCTTCTATACGCGCGACGGTGAGAAGGGCTATACCGACTTTCCATATTTCGAATAAGTCGTTACGCGTCCGCCAAATCACACCTTGGCTGCGAAGTCGGTAGTAGAAAGTATGGTTCAAAGAGCTGTTGGGGCCGCATCAGTGATCCCAGCAGCCACTTACCGACTATCCATTGGCATGATAGAGATGCCTTGAGCGAGATGAAGGCGTTCTTGTCGCATAAGCGCCCGCTTGAAAAGGCTAGAAATGGTGTCCTCTTTGCACTCAAAGCAGGCAGGAACCACAGCTTTTGCATCCCAAGATGATTCTAGGGAGCTTGAGCAAGGTAACGAGCAAAATTATAAATCACTGCTTTGGTTCAGTCGGCGTTAAATCACAGAGGTTCAGGCACTTGCGATCAGCGATAACAGGCGTGGCTCAATAAATGACTTCTTCTGCACTGCTTGGACTCCATTCTTGATCGAGACGATTTCGGCCATCAGCGACAAGGCTATTTCCGGCGGAGTATGACTACCAATATGTAAACCAACAGGCCCATGCAATCGAGCAATTTCATCCTCCGTCAACCCAAGCAACAGTAGGTTTTCTCGACGTTTGAGTGTGTTAACTCGAGAGCCAAGCGCGCCGATATAGAAAGCATCGGACTTCAGTGCTGTCAATAGTGCCATGTCATCCAACCTTGGATCATGGGTGAGCGCGACGATGGCAGTATGTGCATCAGGGACGATAGCTTGCACGGCATCGTCAGGCATTCCCGGAACAAAGCGGGCTCCTTCGTCCTCCCAGCCATAGGCGAACTCTTCTCGCGGATCGCAGATAAGGACGTCGAAATCCAGCATTCGAGCCATAGACGCCACATAGCGGGACAGTTGTCCAGCGCCAATCAATAGCAGACGCCAGCGCGGCCCATAAACAGTTTTCAGTCGTTTTCCGTCGAATTCAAGGAAATCATCGCGCGTCGCAGCACCCAACTTCGACTGACCTGTGCTTAGCGACAGTTCACGACTCACAATTTCGTGGTTTTCGCAGCACGCCAACAGTTCTTCGACCCAGGACGGATCAGTTATCCGTTCTTCGGTTAACCGTAACGTGCCTCCGCAGGGCAGTCCAAAACGGGCCGCTTCTTCCCTGCTCAATCCGTAGGTGATCAGTTGTACGGGAACATTGAGCACTTCATGATCCCGTTCTGACTGACGACGCGCGATCAAATCATCTTCAATGCACCCTCCCGACACTGACCCGATCACCATGCCATCTTCGCGCAAGGCTAACATCGCGCCTGGTGGACGGGGTGCACTTCCCCATGTCTGGATGACCGTATAGAGCCAGACAAGATGTCCGTCGCGCCGCCATTGCAGGACGTTTTTCAAGACGTTGAGATCGACGCTGTCCATGGGGCCTCCGGACATACTTGAAAGATAGAGACTTAATTCAGGGTGGGAATGTGGCTGAAAGCCCGCGCTGAGCACCCAGAAAAAACACTCGCTGCTGCATCACAGCAGCGGGTAGTTTTGCCGCTATTGCGGGCAGTCAAACACTAGTGCTTGCGGTATGCCCCAACGCGGCCAGCACTTTGGCCTCGGTGAAAGGTATTGACCGCAGACGCACTCCCGTGGCGTCGAATACCGCGTTACCGACTGCCGCACACACCACGGCCGCGGCAATTTCACCTACGCCCAGCGGAGGTTCCGTGGGACGTTCGATCAACTCAATTTCGATCTCCGGAACTTCCGGGAATGTGAGGATCGGATAGGACGCCCAGTCGCGGCTGGTCACGGTCGACTGATCGAACTTGAGTTCCTCTCGCAAGGTCCGGCTGAGGGTTTGCACGATGCAGCCTTCGATCTGGTTGCGGGTCCCGTCGGGATTGATCACCAGCCCACAGTCATGAGTGACGTAGAACTTGCGCGCAAGGATCTTGCCGGTTTTTCGGTTTACCTCAACGTCCGCCACCATGGCCACGTAGGTTTTCGACAAGTCGTATTTGACGTAGGCCAGTCCCCTCCCCCTTACCGTCTCGTCGGTACCGGCCGGGCGAGGATAAGCCCCTGCCTGCCACTTCGATATCGTTGCCAAACGTTGCAACACCTCGGCACCACGCAAGTCGGTGGGATCGATGCTTTTGAGACGGATCGTCATCGGATCAATTCCTTCAACTGCTGCAATTTCGTCGAGAAAACTTTCGTTGGCAAAAGTGTTCTGCATCCGTCCCGGGGAGCGAATCCATGCAGGACGAAACGGCGTATTGGCCAAGCGGTGACCTTGAGTGAGGATATTGGCGAACCGGTAAGGAATGCCTGAGTTTCCCATCACGCCGCCCGGTGAGATGAAGTCTTCATGGGGCATGTCGCTCAGGTCGGCAGCGATTAGCGCCACCGTACCCGGTTTGCCGTCCGGCACGAAGAAGTCGCTTTGCCACGCGGTCAAATGGTTGTCAGCGTCGAAACCGGCCTGCATATCGATGAGCGTCGGAGGCCCCTTCGGGTCCCACCCGTGTTCATCGGCACGCATCCACTGCACGCGCACCGGCTTGTTCATGATCTTCGCCAACAAAGCTGCATCTGCCGCGGCGTCCTCATGACCGTTGCGGCCATAACAACCGGCACCCTCCAGGTAAATTGCACGCACGTTTTTTGGATCAAGCTTGAACATCACCGCCAATTGCCGGCGCAAGGCATGGGTACCCTGTGATGCAGTCCAGCAAGTCAGATCACCGTCCTTGAACTGGGCGATGGCACACGAAGGGCCGATGGAGCCATGGGTATGAATGGCGAAATCATAGGTGGATTTCAGCGTGCGATGTGCGCTGCGCAAAGCCGCACCGGTGTCGCCCAACTTGCTGGAGACTTCGGTATTCGTCACGGGTGTAGCACGCACATGCTCCCAAAGCTTTTCCTGCTCGGGCAGTCCAGTCCAGTTCGTCCACGAAGCGCTGAGGGTTTTAGTCGCCTGTATCGCTGACCATTCCGTCTTGCCCACCACTGCCAGGAAATTTCCTTCGCGCACGACTTTCAATTGACCAGGAATGTCCTTGACCGACGCCTCATCAACGCTGATTAGCGTTGCCCCCATCGCTGGTGGCCGAATGACCCGGGCATGGAGCATCTCCGGCACCTTGAAATCCTGCATGTAGGTAAAGTCACCGGTGACTTTTGGTGGAATATCACGACGCGCCGCGGACTTACCGATGCTCCGGTATTGCATGGCATCTTTGAGCACCACGTTCGTCGCGATGGGCAAGTTCAACTGATCGCCGCCAACCAGTTCGCCATAGCTGAGGCCAGGTGCCCCAGGTGCGGTGGAGATCACGCCGTTGGTGACTTGCAAGTGATCAATGCCGACCTTCAAGCGCACGGCAGCTTTAGCTATCAATGCCTGACGGGCAGTCGCCGCAGCCTGGCGAATCTGCAACCCGCCATTGGTGATCGACATGCTGCCATATGTGGTGCCTTGATCCGGGGTCAATGCTGTATCACCCTGGATGATCGTGATCCGTTCAATCGCTACATCGAGTTCTTCGGCGGCCATTTGTGCCAGCGCGGTTTCAACGCCGGTACCCAGATCGACTTTGCCGGAGAAGACTGTGACCTGACCGGTTTTATCGATGGCTAAAAATCCGTCGACCTGATCGAGGTTAACGCTTTTTTCCTGAGTACCTGTTTGAGCAAGCAACTGAGCGGCTTGAGGTAGCAGGCTAAAGCCGACCACAACCGCCCCACCCTTGAGAAACCCTCGTCGACTGCTTGAGATATCAAACATGTTGGCCTCCCTGCATCGATTCGGAGGCGCGTTTTACCGCGCGCAAGATCCGCACATGAGTGCCGCACTTGCATAAGTTATTGGCCAGTTCCTGGCGGATTTGTTCGTCGCTCGGTGTCGGGTTACGACGCAGCAACGCCGCCGACTGCATGATCATGCCGTTGATGCAGTAGCCGCACTGCACTGCTTGTTCATCGATGAACGCTTGTTGCAGAGGATGCAAGGCGTCGCCTTCGGCCAAACCTTCAAGCGTAGTGACGCTGGAACCTACGACGGCGGATACAGGCATCAGGCAAGACCGCAACGCCTCTCCATTGAGCAATACCGTACAAGCACCACACTGGCCCAAGCCACAGCCGAACTTGGGGCCATGAAATCCAAGCTCATCGCGAAGAGCATATAGGAGTGGCATATTTGGATCATCAACTTCGACTGTAACTGTTTTTTGATTCACAACCAGCGATAGTGACTGACTCATGGTGCTCGCCTCTCTGCAAGAAAATGCCTGGTGACGTGCGCTCAATATACGCCTCACCCACCCAGCTGTTCACAACTTGTGTTTCAGCTGAAACCGATTAAGTTGCGATGATTTGTTCATTTGACCTCCTGTTGTATCCGCCAGCAGCAGATCGTTTCAGGAATGGTCGAACATCAAGCGTGACCGCTCAAACGATATGAAGAAAGGAGTCAGTTGACAAAATATCAACTCAATACTGAGGCGGATGAAAAAAGGCAGGAGTTGCCTCGCGCCTTTTTTTGTGGGAATGAACATCACTCGATCAAGCGACCCTCGCAGACATTGCCAAGCCGCCCAGCGCCAGCAGAGCACTACTGGCAATAAAACAGGCCAAGGCAGTCACTCCCATTTCCAAACCAAAAAATTCAATGAGATAACCCGTGGCCACTGGAATGATGCCGGCTGGTATGTAACCGCCGATATTGAATATCGCATTCGCTTCAGCTCGGCGATTGGCCGACACATTATCGGCAATCAGTGTCAACCCGCCTAATTGCCCCAGACCTTGACCCGCACCGGCAAACAAAGCGCCTACCAGAAGCCATGCAGCAGAGCCAAAGTGCAGCGCAAACCACAGACTCAGCATGCTTAAAATCGTCGAGAGGCCGCTGAGCAAAAACATTTTTTTAACGCTGAATGGCTTCATCGCAAATTGCACGAGCACCGCGGTAAGAAACATGAAAAACGCCATCACACCACTCAGGAGGGGTTGATTGGTATGTAAAAATGTCGCGAGCATCTTCGGTCCCAACGAAAGCACAAAAGACGTAGCTGTGATCCCAGGCCCGAAAAAGGTCACTCCCAGCAAGACAACGCCGATGCTCTGCTTTGGTATAGAGGGAAGCTTGGGACGGAACGTTCCTGTACCCAACTTGCGATGGGGTTGGCGAAGAACGGCGACCAGCGCGAGCAACAACAGCAGGATTTCAGTGCTGAAGACCAGGCGAATCGGATCCGCGCAGTAGTGGGCTATTACCCCCGCTAACAAAGGTCCCGAGCCCGCACCCGCGACCATGGCAACAGACGCCATTAACGACGCGAAATGCTTACGGTGGGACGAGGTCTGTTCAACTACATTGGCCATACCCGCAGAGACGACGATTCCTACTGATACGCCTGTCAGGAAGCGCGCAAGCATCAGGACGAAGACGCTTTGAGCCGCCTCAAATAACACTGCGGCTGCGATGGCTATCACAATGCATGGCAGCAACATTGCTTTGCGCCCATAGTGATCCGAAAGTTGTCCAGCAACAATTAACGTCATTAACAACCCGAGAATGTAACATCCGAAAATAACAGTCAGTATTCCCGAAGCAAATCCTAATTCATCCTGCCAAATTCCATATAACGGTGTTGCAGCATTGGAAAGTATAAATATTGCCGTGATTACCCAGGCGGCCCGCATGACGCCCAGTGTGTTGTCAGCTTTCACTTCGATATTCATCGTTAACACTCCGCATAAATTCCCGTAGTGGAGGGAGCATAAACAGTGCTCTTTGACTTACATATGCCCACGCGCGCGGAGTTCATGTGCAAATTTTCACAAGCGTGAGTGTTGAGTGTTGATAACGAACCTCAGCGAGGCCAAGCGAGTGGGATCTACTAAATGATTTCCCAAAGAAAAACCCCGGCAATAATGTCGCGGTTGTGGTTTCAGATGCTTATCCCCGCCCTTTTCCAGGCTCTTTTTCGTTCCGTAATCCACTGACGATTGGTTTTTTCTCAATCTTCCAACGCCATAAAATCAGTTGAACAAACCTCTGCTTGCTTCTGTAATGAAATTCACCCTGCCTGCATCGTCTGCCGCGTAACGACGATAAAGGTTGACCCGACACTGCTCGCTTGTCGCCTCGAATTGCGAGATTTCATTCAGAGAGAAACGACCATGTTTGAAAAAGTGAAGAGTTACGTCCACGGGAGATATGCGGAGCCGGTGGAAGGCGCGTATGTGGACAAAATCGATCCGCGCAGCGGGCTCAAACGCAGTGAAGTCGCCAACAGTGACGCACGCGATGTCGAGCTCGCTATCGAATCCGCATCCAGCGCATTGCAGGCATGGCGCGATATGCGCCCAGCTGACCGTGGTCGTCTACTCAACGACCTGGCTCGCATCATTCGGCGCAGTGAAAGCACCTTGGGCGCGCTGGAGAGTGCAGACACTGGCAAGCCGCGCAGTGAGATGTCAACGCTAATGGATCTCACCGCCCAATACTTCGAGTTCTATGGCGGCATCGTGAATGTGATGGATGGCGAAGTGATCAACCAAGGCCCGAATTACCATGTTTACACTCGGCGCGATCCATTCGGCGTTATCGGCGTAATTCTGCCGTGGAATGCCCCGCTCCACCAAGCTGCACGAGCAATCGCGCCAGCGTTGGCCACCGGCAATGTCGTCGTTGCGAAACCCTCCGAGCATACCTCCGCATCATTGGTAGAGTTGGCGCGCATTGCCGTGGAAGAAGCTGGAATACCCGCTGGCGTTTTCAACGTCATCGTTGGAAAAGGCAGCGTCATAGGGCCGGTCATGGCCCGTCATCCTGATATTCGCAAGATCTCCTTCACCGGTGGGTTGCGAGCAGGTCAGGAACTGGGGCATATCGCCGCAGAGCGCATTCTTCCACTGACCCTGGAATTGGGCGGCAAGTCAGCCAATATTGTCTTTGACGATGCTGACCTCGATGCTGCGGCAAGGGGTTCGACCACTGCCTTCACATGGAACAGTGGTCAATGGTGCGCGGCCGGCACGCGCCTGCTGGTACAGGAAAATATCTACGATCGTTTTGTGGAAAAGCTAGTCGCCGAAGTCGCAGTGCTGCGCGTCGGCCCGGAAGATGACGCCACTTCAGGCCCCATCACAACTCAGGCGCAATTCGAAAAAATCAAAAGCTATTTCGCCATCGCCGAACGCGAAGGTATGACGCTTGCTATCGGGGGCAAGGTGCTATCCCGGCCAGGACTGGATGAGGGGTGGTACATCGAACCTACGGTCTACACCCACGTCACTAACGATATGACGCTGGCTCGGGAAGAGATCTTCGGACCGATCGTGTGTGTCATACCGTTCAAGGATGAAGCCGACGCCTTGCGCATTGCCAATGATAGTGAGTTTGGATTGGGGGCCGGGATCTGGAGTCGGGACATCGGGCGCATCCATCGCGTGGCAGGCAGACTGGAAGCCGGGCGAATCGTGGTCAACGAGTACAGCGGCGGCTTCGTGCAGACGCCCTGTGGTGGTTTCAAACAAAGCGGATATGGGCGCGAACAGGGTGTTGATGCCCTGTCTCATTACACTCAATTGAAATCAGTGATTATCCGTTTGTAAGAACGGAGGTCGCTTAATCGCCCTCAGACAGACAGGAGATTCCCATGCTGTTTCACGTATACATCCAGATCAACATTCCACATGACGCGGACCAGGAAAAAATTCGAAACCTCAGCGCCCAGGAGGTCAAGCAGGCGCAAGAGCTTCAGCATCAAGGGAAGTGGCTACATCTATGGCGGGTCGCTGGGAAATGGGCAAACGTCAGTGTTTTCGATGTCGACAGTATCGACGAGCTTCACGCAATCCTGAGCGATCTGCCGCTGTTCCCCTTCATGGCGCTCGACATAACACCGTTGTGCAAACACCCTGCGGCCATAGGGTAAGGCAAAACCTCATTGGGAATTTTTGCTGAGGTGATAAGCAATCGTGCCGAATTCCCAGGCAAAGCGCACCTCCGCAAGATAGACCTTGTCAACGCCAGATAAGGAACCTGATCATGATAAAGAACCTGATTCCTGCCCTTTGCCTTGTCTGGCTGAGTGCTGTACTTGCGCCTGCATACGCAGCCAACGACAGTACGCTCGTCAGTACCGGTGAATACCTGGCGAGAGCCGGAGATTGCGCCGCCTGCCACACTGTTCCCGGAGGCAAGCCATTTGCCGGCGGGCTGAAAATGGTGACGCCCATGGGCGCCATTTACTCCACCAACATTACCCCTGATCGTGAATCCGGCATTGGTCGCTACAGCGAGGCCGAATTCATACGAGCGGTTCGCGAAGGCGTAGCCCAGGACGGCCATCGCCTTTATCCGGCCATGCCATTTCCTTCCTATGCGAAAATCAGCGACGAGGACATGCATACGCTCTATACCTGGTTCATGCAGGAAGTCCCCCCCGTCGCCCAGGCCAATACAGCGTCGGACATTCCCTGGCCGCTTAGCATTCGCTGGCCATTGATGTTCTGGAGTTGGACGTTTCTAGAGGATGAACGCTACACCGCCGTCCCGCAGCAGTCTTCAGAATGGAACCGCGGCGCTTATCTGGTCCAGTCCCTAGGGCATTGCGGTGCCTGTCACACGCCGAGAGGAATCGGTTTTCAGGAACTGGGGCTGGATCAAAACAGCCCTCGCTACCTGAGCGGTGCACAGGTCGACCATTGGTTCGCTTCCAATCTGACCGGCAATCACAACACGGGGCTAGGTCGCTGGGACATCCAGGACATTGAAAACTTCCTGCGCAGCGGCGCTAATCGGCACGCGACCTCGTTCGGCTCAATGACCGAGGTGGTCAACAATAGCAGCCAACACCTGACTGAACAGGATTTGCGTGCCGTCGCGGTGTACCTGAAATCCCTGCCCGGAGCCCGTGACGATGATGGAGCACCCTTTCAACCGGGAGCGGGCCTGGCAACCAGCCTCAGTGGCAATCGTGGCAGCCTGCTCTACGCTAACCATTGTCTTCAATGTCACGGTAGCAACGGCCAAGGTCGAGCGCCTTGGCTGGCACCGTTAGCGGGGAACCCCAATGTGCTGGAGCCGGATCCATCATCGTTGATCAACGTCACCCTTAATGGCACCCCCTTCATCGTGCTCCATGGCATCCCCTACCCCTTCCCCATGCCCGGTTTCCACGCCGCGCTGAACAATCAAGACGTGGCCGACGTGGTGACTTATCTGCGCACCGCGTGGCACAAGGAGGGTTCGAGCGTGACGGCTGAACAGGTGAAAAAAATCAGGGACGTGACGCAAGGGGTACATTGATCGCGATCCAGCCTACTGCGGCTCACGCGAGCAAGACGCGCGACTGCCTCTAGCGAGTGTTTTGCCGCAGCCAAGGCTAATGCCTAACCTGAACCAGTTTTCGACAGAGCATCGCCACGGGATCGGTGAGGGATCGATCCGTCACCGCCTCACTACCCATCGCAATGATGACCCCTGAAAGCATCGACAGCATGCACTGCGCGATCAGGTCGATATTGCACACTTGAAACAGTTCCTGCTCAATGCCGTGAGCAATAATCTCACTGAGTTCGCCCACATAACGTGCGTGAAGCTTGATCAGTTGGCACTGTGATGCTTCATCGATATGGCGCATTTCCCGCTCAACCAAACGCTCTTCACATCCGAACTCAATACTGCGGCGCAGATGAAACAGCACAAATGCATCGAACTGGTCCAGAACGCCTCCAAGTGCAGGTTTGAAGGCTTGCCAGGCGTCGAGCCGCTCCTGCAACACCGACGTCAGCACCTGTTCAAGCAACTCCCGCTTTCCGGGGAAATGGTAGTAAAGACTACCTGCATGCACCCCGAGCGTTCTGGCCAATGTGCGCATGGACATGGCGCTGTAGCCTTGTTCGAGCATCAATTGGGTGGCGACTCGCACGATTGCCGAGTCGCACAACACCGGCCGTTCTTTAAGGAGCGAATTCATTCGTCACACCGCCCATGCCCACTCGCTATGCATAGGCAGGCAACTTGCTCAATCCAAAAAGCACCTTGCGCAAGAGCCTTCGGCATCTGAAGCAAAATTTCCGGTTAATTTGCATGAGCCAGTACCTGACGAGCGCGCTGTAGCACTGGCGCGTCAACCATCTGTCCATCGAAGCGAAACGCTCCCCCTTCCTTTTCAGCCGCAGCAAGGACGTTACGTGCCCACTCCACCTCACGCGCCGCAGGGGCGTACACCGTTGCGACCACTGTCAGCTGAGCAGGATGTATGCACAGCAAACCATCAAACCCCATACCCCGTGCGCGATGTGCTGCCAGAGACAACCCGTGCAAATCACTGATATTGGCAAACACGGTGTCGATCGGCGGCGCCAGGCCCGCGCTCACGCTGTGCAACAGCAGTTGAAAACGAGCCTGATCCATGATCGTTGCGCTTTCTTCAGCGCCCTTCATACCCAAGTCCAGAGCCAGGTCCAGGCCCCCGAAACTCAAGCGCTCAACGCCTTTGGCCATTGCGATGCTCTGCAACGCAAGCAGGCCTCTGGCACTTTCAATCAGCGGCCACACGGGTTTGCTACAACGCAGGAGTGCCTCGACCTGAGCATCCGACTCGGCTTTGGGCAAGATCACACCGATAACACCAGGGTGCGCCGCGCAGAAGTCAATATCGGCGGCGTGCTCACAATGATCGGGCGCATTAATGCGCACCATCACTTGCGCTTGCGGATGACTACGCAGAAACGCTGCCAGATTGTGGCGAGCCTGTTGTTTGAGAGACTCCTCAACGGCGTCTTCAAAATCGACAATTACCCGGTCTGCGCCATAAGCCAGCGCCTTTGAAAACCGGTCCGGTCGACTCCCTGGAACAAACAACGCAGTGATCACCGACGGTAAGTTTCGTCCACTCATATCACTGCCCCCCGCTTCATTTGCGCAATAGATTCGGCCGTATAACCGAGCTCTTCAAGAATGGCTTCACTGTGCTCGCCCAGCGCGGGGACAGGGTCCATGCGAGGAGCGAACGCACTGTTGATGCCTGGAGGCAGCATTGCTGGAAGCAACCCTGCGGGGCTGTCAATCTGTACCCAGCGTTTGCGCGCTTTTAGTTGTGGATGGTTCCACAATCCGGCCATATCGTTGACGTTGGCGCTGGCAATCTGCGCGCGGTCCAGCCTCTCGACAATTTCCGCTGCCTTCAGATCGGCAAAGGTATCTACGATGATCTGCCGTAAAACCTTGCGATTGGTGGATCGCTGAACGTTGGCGGAAAAACGCTCGTCGAGTTTCAGGTAAGGCATCAGCAACACCTGGTCGCAGAAAGTTGCCCATTCGCGCTCATTTTGCAGACCGAGCATCACCGCTCCCCCGTCGCCAGCCGGGAACGGTCCGTAGGGGTAAATGGTGGCGTGAGAGGCGCCGGCACGCGGTGGCGGCTGAGCACCGTCGTAGGCGTAATACATTGGAAAGCCCATCCATTCAGCAAGACTTTCAAGCATGCTGACATCGACCCGACTGCCAAGCCCGGTGCGCCCGCGCAACAGCAACGCGGACAATATGCCGCTGTAGGCATACATACCGGCCGCGATGTCGGCGATCGAACACCCGGCCTTGGCCATCTCATCCTCGCCTGCCCCCCCTGTGACTGACAAGAAGCCGCTCTCGCTTTGAATCAACAAGTCATACGCTTTCTTGTCCGAGTAAGGCCCGCCCTCCCCGTACCCCGAGATGTCGCAGACGATAAGCCGCGGATACCTGTCGCGCAGCGCTTCAAACGACAACCCCATTCGCGCAGCCGCACCTGGTGCCAGGTTTTGCACCAGGACGTCGGCCTTGGCAAGTAAAGCGTCGAGTACACGGTCCGCCGCTTCTGCCTTGACGTCCAACGCGAGGCTTTCCTTCGAGCGATTGCTCCACACAAAATGTGATGCCAAACCGTTGGTTCGAGTGTCATACCCGCGAGCAAAATCGCCAACATCGGGTCTTTCAATTTTGATCACTCGCGCGCCCATATCCGCCAGTTGGCGCGTACAGAATGGCGCTGCAATAGCGTGTTCAAGGCTGACAACCGTGATCCCGTCCAACGGACACGTTGCGTTATTGTTTTGATTCATTAACGACTACTCCAACAGTGTCGACAGGTTGTCGGTGTACTGCAGCGCCCAGATACGTTCGATCAGCTGATTGATCTGGTCGGGTGTTCGTGCTTCAGAAAAGCTCAGCAATCTACGGAATTTTTCTTCCAGTTCGAGGCGAGACAGCGTGTTTCCCGGATCACCTTTAGGCTCATCGCATTTGCTGAGAAACACCCGGCCATCTGTTGTGGTGACTTGTACTCGACCGAGCCACTGCTGCGGGTAAGCGCGATCGACTTCCAGATCCAGTTCCATGCTGACGTTATTTGCAAAACTCGCGACATCCAGATCGGTCAGCGCTAGACGATCGAACTCAGTTAACCCTGCCTTTGCGTGAACGGCGATTAAACCCAAGACCGTTCCCATGGAAAATTTCGCCTGATGGACAGTCTTGGGCACTACTACGCGCCCCAGCACATCAATGGCCGCCTGATGGACGTGGGTGACCACCTTGGCAATGTTTTTATGGGTAAGCTCGTGTTCGCGCATCACGTTCTGCAGTGCGTCAGCAGCAGGATGGGTGTGCCGACATGAGGCGTGGAATTTGAAAGAGGTCTCAAGCAATGCCCATCGGCTACCAAGGCCGTTCGACAATTTGCCTGGATCGGCATCACTGGACATTCCAGCAGCCAAGCCTTGATCGCCTTCCAGAATATTGCGCGCTCCAGTAAGCCCGTCTTGAGTTAAATAGGCCGCGAGCAAACCATCTGCGGCAGCCTTAGCCGTGTGTAATTGCTTGGAGTCGGCGGCATCGCGCAAAAACTCCCAAAGCCCGGCCGCTTGAGTGCCGGCGGTACCCAGAAGATTTATAAATTGCTCCTGGTCGAATCCAAGCAACTTGCCCACCCCAACCGCCGACGCCAAGGTCCCGACAGTCGCTGTAGTGTGGAAAATACGATAATGCGAACGCCCTAGAAACTCACCAATGCGGATGCCTGCCTCATAGCCCGCAATCGACGCTAAAAGCAAGTCACGGCCCGACTTCCCATGCTCTTGCGCGGCGGCTAACACCGCCGGAAATACGACGGTTGCAGGGTGCAGTACCGAACTGTTGTGTAAATCGTCCTGCTCAACCAGATGCGACGAAGCGCCATTGACCAACGCCGCAAAGTACGCGGAAGTGCTGCGACCGTTGACGACGATTATGGCCTTGCCTTGCGTCGGTCCCATTGTTTCTGCGTAACGTTCAAACAGCGGGATCGGGTGCGCGCCCTGGCTCGCAAATGCACTGCCGAGCCAGTCAAGAAACAGTTCCTCTGTGCGGTTCAACACGTTGTCGGGGATGTGGGAGTAATTAAGATCAGCGAGAAAATTGGCTAATTGTTGTGTATGGCTCATGGGCTGACTCCCTTAAAAACTGCGAGGCAGTTCGAGCAAGTGCTCGGCTACGTACGACAAGATCAAGTTGGTGGAAATCGGGGCGACCTGATAAAGGCGTGTTTCGCGGAACTTGCGTTCAACGTCATACTCACAGGCAAAACCGAAGCCTCCGTGGGTTTGCAAGCAGGCATTGGCGGCTTCCCAAGAAGCTTTTGCAGCTAGATACTTGGCCATGTTGGCACTGGCACCGGCGTTAATGCCGCTGTCGTACTCTTCACAAGCACGCCAGCGCATGAGATCGGCCGCTTCGATTTCGATATGCGCTTCGGCAATCGGAAACTGGACACCTTGGTTTTGCCCGATCGGGCGCCCAAAAACCACGCGATCACGGGCATAAGCACTGGCTTTTTCAATAAACCAGCGGCCGTCTCCAATGCACTCTGCGGCGATCAACGTCCGTTCGGCATTAAGGCCGTCAAGGATGTACCTGAATCCTTTGCCCTCCTCCCCAATCAAGCTGTCGAGCGGCAATTCCAGATTGTCGAAAAACAACTCGTTGGTTTCATGATTGACCATGTTTGCTATCGGCTGGACAGTCAGGCCGTTTCCGATGGCTTCGCGTAGATCGACCAGGAAGATCGACATGCCTTCCGACTTCTTTTTCACTTCCGCCAGGGGCGTGGTCCGCGCCAGCAGGATCATCAGGTCGGAATGCTGGATGCGCGAGATCCAGACTTTCTGCCCATTGATTACATACTTGTCGCCCTTGCGAACGGCCGTCGTTTTGATCTTCGTGGTGTCTGTCCCCGTAGAGGGCTCAGTGACCCCCATGGATTGCAGCCGCAGTTCACCTGCAGCGATTTTGGGGAGGTAATAACTTTTCTGCTCTTCGCTACCGTGACGCAGGAGCGTAAACATGTTGTACATCTGCCCGTGCACGGTGCCGGAGTTACCGCCACAACGGTTGACCTCCTCGAGAATCACCGAGGCTTCGGCCAACCCCAGGCCAGATCCGCCATATTCCAAAGGAATCATTGCGGCCAACCATCCGGCGTCAGTCAGTGCTTTGACAAACGCTTCCGGGAAGCCCTTGCGCTCATCGACCTCACGCCAGTAAGCGCCGTCGAACTCCGCGCACAATGCCTGGACACCTTCCCGAATTGCGTTGAGTTCTTCATTTTTGTTTTGCATTGCAATCACTCTCAAAATGCCAGCAAGTGTGTTGGCTCACTCAGTCAAAAATCAGATCCGCGACCTGCGCGATCCCGCCTTCATTGCTCGCCCATAACTGCGCGTGGTTGGATTCAACTAGTGTTCCTCCAACTTCAAAGAGTTGGGGAGCGATCAATGGGCGTACGCCACGAAAGCTGAAGGTGCGCAGTTGCGCAGTGGGATGGGCGCGTAAAAATGCATGCAGATTCAGTGTGGCTATGAGTGGGCCGTGGACGACTTTTTCGGGATAGCCTTCAACGTCCACGACATAGGGAACGTCGTAATGAATACGGTGCGCGTTAAACGTGATGGCCGAATAACGGAACAACAGTACGGCGGTAGGAGAAACGGATTCATTCCACTGGGCTGCCGGCACTGCATTGCCGGGTGCCAGATTCGGTGCGCTGGCCTCGCGATACACAATGTCCTGTTCTTCGCGAATGCACAGGTGTCCGTTTTGGAAAAACTCGTGCCTTACCGTCACGAACAACAACTGGCCGCTGCGCCCGACTTTTTCTTCGATATGCGTGACGGTCGAGAGGCGGGACGCCTCAATACCGGCAAGCAGCGATTGAAAGAATTCGACGCGGCTGCCGGCCCACATTCGATTGCGATTGTCGGCAGGAGGCAGGAAACCGCCGCGGGCTGGATGTCCGTCTGCCCCCAGGCCAGACTCGGCCACGGGGTCCTGAAAAAAGCACCAGTGCCACAACGCTGGAAGCGGCGCGCCGGGCATTATCGGCTGCGCACCAAAAGTTGCCGCTACGCGCTTGATTTGTCCTGATCCCAGATCATCCACCGCCTGTTCAGTCTTGCCAAGCCAAGCGCTCAGGTCCTGATTACTCATGAAATGTGCGTCCTCGATTATTCGGTCGAGGCCGATAATGCGAGTGGCCTGGCGTTCTGTGAATCTACTTTTATTTAACCCGGCGTTAATACAAAATTAACGCTTCAGCTAGCAGGAAAGGGCTTTGCCGATGCACTTTGATTTGACCGATCTGCGGTTGTTCATACACATCGCAGAAGCCTCCAGTCTGACTCAGGGGGCGCGACGAGCCTTCATCTCGCCTGCCGCTGCAAGCGTGCGGATTAAGGCGCTGGAATCGCAGTTGAACAGCCACTTGTTGTATCGCGACAGCAAGGGTGTCGATCTGACGGACGCCGGGAAGAAGCTTTTGCAGCATGCGCGATTGATCATGCGTCAGGTCGGTTACTTGAAAACCGAGTTCGCCGAATTCGGCACCGATTCTTCCGGACACATTCGCATTTTCGCCAATACAACTGCTGTCACTGAGTTCCTTCCGGAACTGCTGGCAGGATTCCTCGCTGCACGCCCTGGTGTGACGGTTGATTTACGGGAGCGCCTATCGCGCGACATCATTCGAGGGGTACTTGATGGCTCAACGGATATCGGCATCATTGCCGGCTCTGTTGCGGCGAAAAACCTTCAAGTGTTGCACTTCAGTACAGACCGACTGGTGCTTGTGGTACCCAAAGAGCACGAGCTGACACAACGCAAGCACATAAAATTGCGTGACACTGTGGCGTTCCATCACGTCGGCTTGCAAGAAGGCAGCACGCTCCAGGCGTTTGTCCGTGACCAGGCCGAGTTGTTGGGTGAAACCCTGGTATGGCGAATTCAGTTGTCGAGCTTCGAGGCAGTTTGCCGAATGGTTGAGGCGGGTGTCGGCATTGGCGTCATACCGGAGTCGGCCGCCATCCGTAACAGTAAAACCATGAATCTGGCCATATTATCGTTGGACGAGCCTTGGGTCGTTCGCGAACGCAGCATCTTGGTTCGTGACATAGAAGCATTGCCCGGCTGTGTGAAGGCGTTGATCGCGCTATTGCAAGATCAGCATTGAAGGCGCCCTTCGCAGACGCGATCAAGAAGGATGAAATCTGGAATGTCAGGTCAGGCTAGTGCCAGACATTAGTCCTTCAGTCAGCAACGACACCAAAGGCTGGACTAAATGTTGAGTGCGAACATCATCTCCGATCACAGCCACTTCAGTGGTGGGCAGCGTTGGCAATTTTTCCGAGGGCTCGACGATTTTCATCCCTTCTTGCAGAAATGAAGTGCCAAGGGCGGTGATACCCAATCCGCCTGCTACGGCTGCTTGAACGCCAATAAGATTGCTGGCCAGACAGGCCGAAGTCCACTCGCGCCTTACCGAAGCCATCGCCTCGATCATGATCGCGCGGTACGCGCATGGCGGTCGCATCATCACCAGGCGCACCGGCCGCGATGCTTCAATTTCATAATCCTTTGCGGCAATCCAGACCAGTGGTTCACGCCAGATGATTCTGCCTCGTTGGGCCGTGGCGCTGATCTTGCGTTTAGCGATCACCACATCCAGCAGTCCTGCTTCGTGGTCCGCCAACAAGTCGTTGCTGAGGCCAGTGGTGAGTTCCAGCTGAATATCCGGATAGAGTTTGCTAAAGCGGGAGAGCAGTCGTGGCAACTGGGTAGGCACCAGGTTCTCAGAGATGCCGAGACGCAGGACATTCACCCCCTCTGGCTCCCTGATTTCACGGACGAAATTGTCAAAGTGCACCATCATTTTGCGTGCGCCAACCAGAAGACGTTCGCCCTCCGGGGTCAGGGTCAATGCACGACTGGTGCGCTCGAAAACGCGCATGCCAAGTACTTCTTCCAACCGGATGATTTTCTGACTCACCGCTGATTGCGATCGTGCAATCACCTCAGCCGCCGCCGTGAAGCTTCCCGTTTCTGCGACTGCGATAAACGCCCGAAGCAAATCGATATCAACGTCGCCCGCTTGCATGATGAATTCGCCTATCAACTAGATGCCATTAACTTTATGCGTTTGAATTATAGATAGCAAACTCCGAACATCGTGCTTGTGATCATCCCCCAGGGACGTTCACCGATTAATCCGGCGTCACCACTGAATGGGACGCGGAGCCAAAATTCCAGGAGATAGAAAATGCCTGACAATAAAGCTGTAGAAATTGTTGAACGCTTCTGGCGCGAAGTCTGGCAGGCGAAAGATCCGCAGGCCGCCGCGCGCTTTGTTGCTGAAGACTTTGTCATTACCTCTGGCGGGGTCGATGTCGTCGGCCGTGAAGCCTTTATTGAGTGGATCGGCGTCTTTCTGTCGAAGATCGAAGATTTCACATTTGGCAGCATCGAGACCTTCCAGAACAAAGAAGGTACTCGCGTGGCCTCACGGTGGAAACTAACCGGCAAGAACAAGGGCTTCATAGGTGCTCGCTCGTGTAGCACACCTTTCGAAATGCTCGGTACTGCGGTTTGGGAAGTACGCCCAGACGGTCTGCTGGCGCACAACTGGGTAGAGCGCAATTCGCTTGAGGTTCATCGCGACGTTATCGGTCTCTGAGGTCGAATCGCTGCCTCAACACTCGGCTTACCTCCCTCGGTTTCGTCCACGCAACGTACGGAGGGAGTCTTGATCAACGAGGTTATTGCAATGAAAAACCTGCTTCCATTGGCAGTTCTGGTGTTCTGTTCCACAGTCATGGCAGGTCAGTCAACAGATGAACGCCATGTAGAAATTGAACCGTATCGCTACGCAATGCACCTGGACATCGCCAGTGTGATTTCGATTACGACCCCAGCGGATAAGTGCAATGCCGCTCCCGTGACCATGATCTACCGCGACTCCAGTGGACACATCAAAGGGCTTGAATACCTTTCGTTGTCAACAGATTGCGACGCCTTCGGCGGTTAACGGTTACACCCGCGCATCAAACGACTTCGGCTCCTTACGCCTCACCGCTTGCATTATAAAAACAAGAGCAAGCCCCCTCTCCGCCCCTGCGAGTACAAACGAAATAGTTAAATCGCCGAGTAATCACTCGACGAATTATCTAACGAATCACATCGCGAGCAGGCAATGTCACACACTATTTTCTTCGCTTTATGCGGCAGGTACTCGCGCATCCAGCACAGGTTCCAGGCGAGGAGTTCGTACCATCAAGGTCATGATCAATATTCCGATCAACAACAGTCCGGTAACGGCGAACAACCCGTTCGCAAAACTGCCCGTAGCCGTCTTGATCGCGCCCATCATGTAAGGTCCGACAAAGCCACCCAGCATCCCGATCGTGTTCACATAAGCGATCCCCCCGGCGGTAGCGCCGGCCGGCAGATAGCTCATTGGCATTGCGAGGATGATCGGCATTGCAGAGAACACACCGAGCGCTGCCAGTGTCAGCCCGAAAATACTCAGGCCAAAATGGCCCTGAACAAATGGCAACATCCCAAAACCTACCGCCGCCAGCAATGAACACGCAGAAATATGAATACGCCGCTCGAGTCGCTGATCGGAATGTCGTGAAATCAGGATCATTCCGATCGTGGTGAAGGCGTAAGGCACGACGGCCCACATGCCGATCTGCGTCGCGGTGGTCAAGCCTGCTTCCCGCAACATCATAGGCATCCAGAAGTTGACGGCGTTGTGGCCACAAACGATGGTGAACCAGGTCAAGGCGATCAAGTGGATCGGAGGTTCTCGCAGAGCGGCCAGGAAACCTCTATCGACTGCCGGCTGGAAACTCGCCAAATGCCGTATTACTTTGGCCTTTTCGTCGGGTCTGAGCCACTTGCAGGTACTCGGGCCATCAGAGAGCAACGCCAGTGCGATGAGGCCCAGCACGATGGACGGAACTCCTTCTATGACAAACAGCCATTGCCAGCCTTGCAGCCCGGCAATCCCATGGAACGCATCCAGAATGACCCCTGACAACGGCGCCCCTGCCACGCCAGCGATAGCCGACCCGCAGAGAAAAATCGCGGCCATTTGAGCCCGTCGGGCCGGTGGAAACCAGAACGTCAAGTACAGCAATACCCCCGGAGCGAAGCCGGCCTCAAAAGCGCCGAGCAACAGGCGCATGAGATAGAACGAGGTGGGACTATGAACGAGCATGGTGCAACACGACACAAAACCCCAGCCGATCATGATTCGGGCGATAGTGACCCGGGCACCCAGACGTTTCATCAACAAATTGCTGGGTATCTCGCAGCACACGTAACCGAAGAAAAAGATACCCGCCCCTAGCCCGTAGACGGCGTCGGAGAAACTCAGGTCGGCTTTCATATGTAATGCAGCAAACCCGACGTTCACTCTGTCCAGATAGGCGAACACGTAACAGACGAACAGAAACGGCATGAGCCGCCAGGCAATTTTTCGGTAAACAGGATCGTTGTCATCGATCAACGCCATGGCGCCTTGAGCGACGGAGGATTGGAGTTGCATGGATCGAATCTCCTGCAAATATTGTTATTGGAAGTGCGCAAGAAAGATTTCATCGAGTCAAACTCGGGGCTGCGCTTTTAATACCCCGCGACATGGATTTCAAAAAGTAATGCTTGCTGCGCAAGCAGCATAAAAATTCACGCAAGTTAGAAAAACTGGTATCCGCGAACAATGCGAATTCGTAAATTCATTTAGAGTTCGCGGCGTACAGTTGATACGGATCAGGTGTCAACGAATGAAACGATCGGCATAGTCAGCGCCTAACCCGACACTTTCATAATGCTGACGGGCACTTTCCAGTTTCGTATAAACGTCTTCGTAATCCAGTGCATTACCGTAGGGATCTACATAGACATAGTTGCCGGTCACATGAAACAAGGTAATCATTTCGGTGACCTCTTCGGGCACTACCAGCGTATGGGTTTCTCCAGGTGGTTCAAACGCGTAGCTCCCTTCGGTGGCCACCCATTCGTGTTCGAGGTAATGCCAGTGGCCCCGTAAAGTAAACGCGTGCACCGGCCCACCATGGCGGTGGCGGGACAGTACACCTGAGCGCCGCACCCGGGTGAGGTTGACGAAGTAGCCGCCAGTCAGGCTAAGAATCAATGGCCGAAACCACACACCTTCGGCCTGGGGTACCCACTCGCGTTCATCGCAGTCGAGATTGAGCGCACCTGCCAGCAAAAAGTCGGCTGGCATACCGGCCGGCTGGTCGAATTGATAGGGCACCTTGGATCGATCACCACGATGAGAAGTCATCACAGGCCTTGCCAAACTTTGTTCTTGTACAGTCATTTTTATTCAACCTCACGGTCAGACATTTACCAGATTGCGATATCGCTATCGCAGACACCATCAAGTCGGCAGCAAACGTGCAACTTGATAACGATTGAGCGCACTTTCAATCAATGCAACTCAAACAACAGGGCAAGAAAGAGGGTCTTGCTAAAACGTGTTATGTAATCGTCCAGCACAAGCCTTTGACGCGGCTGCTGAGAAAGTCATTAAATACTTTGATTCGCGGACTTAAGTATTTACGGTTCGCGTAAATCAGACTGACTGATTCTTTTGTTCCGGTATAAAACTCGGACAGCACAGGGACGAGACGACCTTGACGAATATCCTCGCCAATATGAAATCCGGCTAACTTGACGACGCCCGCCCCTTGCAGCGCCAGATCTCGCAACAGGTCACCCTGGCTGAATGACGCGCGACTGCGGAACGGCACCTTGATCAAGCGACCGTTTTCCCGAAACGACCAGGCGCTCCACTGACTATCGAAACTGAACCCGAAGCACTGATGCTCCAGCAAGTCCTGCGGATGGAGCAGAGGCGCCTGACGGGCCAGGTATTCGGGTGAAGCGCACACAATCCATTCATTGTCATTCAGACGTTGGGCCACGCGGGAAGAGTCAGGCAGGAACCCACTGTGAATCGCCACATCCACGCCTTGCTCAAACAGGTCGATGTATTGCGGCCCCAGCTGAATGTCGAGATCAAGGAGCGGGTAAGTGGCAAGAAATTCAGGTAGCCACGGCATTATCTGATGCTTTGCGAACGTGGTCATCGTATGCACGCGTAGCATGCCACTGACCCTGGTGGGCAATCGCTCGGCCAGTGAGTCCGCCTCGCTCATGGCATCGACGACGGCCAGTGCACTTTTGAGGTACGCCGCGCCCTCCTCCGTCAGCAGCAGTGCCCGAGAACTTCGCACAAACAATCGCACCTGCAAGCGATCTTCCAGTCGTGAAATGAGCTTGCTGACGGCCGAGGGGGTCAGATGGCCGGCGCGGGCTGCCGCGGAAAAACTGCCATGTTCGGCTGCTCGGATGAAGGCGAGCATTTGGGAATAGTTGTCCAGACCTCTCCTCCTTTTCTTATTAGTATCGGCCACGGAGCCGACGGCTTTGGGAGCACATGGGTTTAAACTATTACATCTCTGAATCTATGGATACGCCGCGTTATTCACACCGGATGTGAATTTTGTTCACAACAAAAACCCATGGGTATCCATCAGCCAGTCGATTAGCTGTGATCAGTTTTATGCGTTTGCCAAGGGGCCGGGCCGCTCAAATACTCAAGCGGATTACAATAAGAGAGCCCCCCACATGGTTGATGCACTGCGTTCTCAAGACTCGCCTTACTCATTGTCATTCAGTCAGGACTGTATGGAGGGTCGCCTGGCCCCCTTTGCCGATCTAGCGGTCGAGCCTCTGGCCGTCCCGTCAGATCGCTCGGTGGTGCATGTCACCGATGAGCTCAATCGTTACATCGCCTTGATCGAACATCCTTATGGGCGGCTCAATCGGGTCATTGCGCAAATGGCTGGGTTGCTGATTCTCGGGCAAGCCAGCAATGGCTTTTCGACCTACGCGCAATTAGCCAACACCCCCGAGCAAGCGCTGATCGAAACCCTGGATCTGCTGGCCCACCTCAAGGTGCCAGTCACGGTGGCAGTGCATTTCAAACACCTCTCACTCGCGGCCAGCAACCTGCTGCATCTCTCTCGAGCCTTGCATCACAACATCACTAACGCTACTGCTTTCAAAACGCGCGCCCCCGAATGGCTGAGCGAACTCAACAAGGCCAACGCACTCTTGCGCTGCATCGCCATCCCGCACGCAGGGCTTATGCCGGTGGACCTGCAAAACACCTGTTTTTGTTGTTCGCAGCAGTGAAACCACAGTCAATCAAAGACCAATAAAAGAGGCTGTCATGTCCCCCTACTCGATCTGGATTCTCGAATACGCCCACATCCCTGATTTTCCAGTCAGCGGTATCAAATACGGCATCCATAACGAAGGTGTTCGAAAGTTGCCGTACTGCTACGTGCTGATCAAAGGAAATGGCCGGACCATTATGGTGGACATCGGTTACAACCATCGTGACTACGGTCAGGCCCTGGCTGGGCAGTTTGGCGTGACTAACTGGCATTCCGCGCGAGAGGTTCTGGCTCAGTGCGATGTGACGCCCGAAGACATCGATACCGTGTTTGTCACACACGCGCACTTTGACCATTTCGGTAACACCGATGCCTTCCCCAATGCGCGGTTCTACCTTCAGGAACGAGAACTGTCGAAATGGATCTGGGCCATGGCCCTGCCGGATCGACTGAACTGGACGCGCACGGGTCTTGATCCCTCGGATATTCTCCGTGCAGTGGAACTGGCCCGCCAAGGACGGCTGATTTGCGTAGATGGCGAAATGGAAGATGTAGCGCCTGGCATTGATCTACGCGTTGCATTCGACAGCCACACCTTCGGCTGCATGTGGGTACATGTGCGCAACGATCTGGCAGCGGTCGCTCATAACAGCTGGGTGTTGGCCGGAGACCTTGTGTACGTCTACGACAACATGGTGGCCAATCCGCAGATCATCAACAGTGATATCACTGGAACGCTAGACTACCGTCCCGTTGGCCTGGCGCAAAACAGCAACACCAACTTGGTGCTGGCGACCGAGGAAATGCTCAAAGCGGTCGACTATGAAGTCAAGCGAGTCATCCCTGTACACGAAGACCGTTTGAGTGAGGTTTTCCCTACCCGCGTGACGGACAAAAACCTGCGGATCATGCAAGTCTGTCTGGCAGAGGGTGAACAATCTCGCGTCTGATCACGCCGGCCTCATTACAGACAAAAGCCGTCTAAAAAGACGGCTTTTTTTATGTGTGTAGCGCTATTTCAACGCCAGGCTGTAGCTGAAAATCAAGCGATTTTCATCGGTGTTGCGCGTGTAATTGGAGCGCTGAGTCGCGTTCAGCCATTGCACTCCGACATTCTTCAGCGGACCGTCCTGCACGACATAGGTTATGTAGGTGTCGCGCTCCCACTCCTGGCCTTCCTGATTCATGTTCACCACCCTGGCTTGGTCACCCTGCACATAAACCGTGGTGAACGTCAGCCCAGGCATTCCCGCAGCGGCAAAGTTGTAGTCATAACGCGCGCGCCAGGAGCGTTCCCTGGCGCGGGAGAAGTTACTGACCTGCAACTCGGTGAACAGGTAACTGACCGTGCCGTCAATCAACGGATAGGCTGTATCGCCCCACTGTTTCTGATACCCGCCACTGACGGTATGACCGTCGATGGAATACCCGAAATTGGTGCTGAGCGCCTGGTTATCTACATGGCCTCCCAGTGCCGCGCCAGCGTCGCTGCCGTCAAAGTAGCGTAGCTCTCCCAATAGACGACCAGGGCCCAATGGCGTGTTGTATTTGAGGCCCACGAAACCTTGTTGGTAGATGTCCTGGAGTCGGCCGAAATGCAAACTCGCCAGCAGATCCCGGGTGATTTGATAGTCGGCCGCGGCAAACTTGAAATCGTCAGAGCGCGCCGCGCTGGAGTACTGTCCGGATTGGCTGGTGATTCCCATTTTTTCGAAATCGGTAGAGTCGCGTTGCTTCACTTGACTGATATGGCCCAGGTTCAACGTCAGGTTTTCGATGGCTTTGCTGGTCAGTTGCTGGCCTTCAAAAGTCTGGGGGAATAGACGACTGATATTTGGCTGTATCACCGCGATGCCTGCGGGTTGGAGGCTACCGACGAATAGTTCGTTGCTGTCAAAGAGGCGCGCCTTGGCCGTCAATCCCAACTTCGAATAGTCATCAGCAGCGCGTTTGGCGTAGGGCTTGCCTGGATGATCGGACACAGCCTGGCGCGCCAGTATGCCGGTACCCGAACGCTCAGGCGCCGAGTCAAGCTTGATGCCGAGCATGCCGATTGCGTCCAGTCCGAACCCGAGCGGCCCATCGGTATAACCGGATTGGTATTTCATAACAAAACCTTGCGCCCACTCCTGGGCCTTGGAGGGCCCCGTGCCGTCTCGGTAATCGCGATTGAAATAGTAGTTTTTGGTACTGAAATTCAAGCGGCTGTCTTTGAGAAAGTCGGCTTGGGCCAGGGCCGGAACCGCGGCCACTATGCCCGTCAAGCAGACAACATTCATTCTCGGAGTCATGTTTTGTATACCTGTTTTATTGTTATGGGTACGTCGTATATGAATAAACACACTCGGTTTTCAGACGTGCGAAACCGTCAGGCCAGATCTGAAGATCCGGCCTGTTCGCTTTAACAGAGGTCTTATTGCCTATCAGCGATGCCGAAAGACTGGCAATCGTTTCTCAACGAATGCGCGGGCACCTTCTTTCTGATCCTGGGTCGCGAACAACGAGTGAAACGTGCGACGTTCGAAACCGAGCCCTTCGCTCAATCCGGTTTCATACGCTCGATTCACACACTCTTTAAGGAGCAACAAACTCGGTAATGAACGCTCGGCAATTTTCTTCGCGATCGCACTGACTTCGTCCAGCAACTGCCCCGTGGGCACCACTCTCGATACCAGTCCAATAGCCTCGGCTTCTTCGGCACCGATTCGACGGCCCGTCAGGCACAGATCCATGGCTTTTGCTTTACCGACCCAGCGCGATAGACGTTGAGTTCCGCCCGCACCGGGTATCAACCCCAGAGATATCTCCGGCAACGCGAAACTTGCGTTGTCCGCGGCCACGATCAAGTCGCACATCATCGCCACTTCGCAGCCTCCGCCCAGCGCATAACCGGCCACTGCAGCGATCATGGGCTTACGGCAGCGGGCAATTCGGTCCCATTCGCCAAGAAAGTTATTGACGCTGGTTTGCGGGAATTCCTGATTGAGCGCTTCCAGAATATCTGCCCCCGCAGCGAAAGCCTTGGTGCTGCCGGTCAAGACAATGCAGCCGATGCTTTCGTCTTCTTCAAAACAATCCAGCGCCTGGGAAATTTCCAGAATCATCTGGGTGTTCAACGCGTTCATTGCCTCGGGACGGTCGAGCGTGATCCATCCGACGCGTTCGCTCCGTTTTACGCGCACGTAGTTAAAAAGGCCTAAGGCCACCCTGTCTCCCATTCCAGTCTCCTGCGTTGATCGGCTGCGTCAGCCGTGCTTATCGGGTACGTTCGAGAATGCTGACGTAATTGGCCACAGCGGCCCCGCCCATGTTGAAAATCCCCCCCAGCCGCGGTGTATCGGCCAGCTGCAGGCCCGGTGATTCGCCGGCCAGTTGCATGGCGGTCATGACATGCATGGACACCCCGGTCGCGCCGATTGGATGCCCTTTGGCTTTCAACCCACCGGACAGATTCACCGGTAATCGCCCATCCGGCTCTGTCCATCCTTCCAGAATGGCCCGGGCGCCCTGACCTGGCGGGGTGAGCCCCATCGCTTCATATTCGATCAGTTCGGCAATCGTGAAACAGTCATGGGTTTCAACGAAATCGAGGTCGTCGAGTGCCAGACCGGCCATGCCCAGCGCAGCTTGCCAGGCCTTGGCAGCGCCCTCGAAGCGGGTGATGTCTCGGCGACTGATCGGCAAGTAATCATTGACCTGTGCCAGCGCACGAATGCTGATCACCCGCTCTGTTCGTGCCGCCATGTCGTCGCTGACGAGCACCAA
Organism: Pseudomonas sp. PDM10; assembly: GCF_014852295.1. Classification (NCBI taxonomy): domain Bacteria; kingdom Pseudomonadati; phylum Pseudomonadota; class Gammaproteobacteria; order Pseudomonadales; family Pseudomonadaceae; genus Pseudomonas; species Pseudomonas sp. PDM10. Next base: position 82,388 of record NZ_JACVBJ010000004.1, read on the forward strand.
CGCCGCAGCCCCGTCAGACACAAGCGAGCAGTCCGTGCGACGCAACGGAGCAACGACATATGGGTTGCCAGTGGACACCTGGTGACAGAAATCCACGTCCAGATTTTTACGCAAGTGAGCCAATGGATTGAGACTGCCATTGCGATGGTTTTTTGCCGCGATGTGGGCAAGTGCCAGGGATTGATTGCCATAGCGGGCGAAATACTGCTGGGCGATACCCGCGAACAACCCGACGAACGAGGCCTCGGGGCCGCCCTCCTGGGCTACGTAACTGGCCGAAACCAGTGCCTTGCGCACGACGTCTTCAGCGACCGCAGTCATTTTCTCGACGCCAACCACCAGAACCACCTTCGCCTGGCCGGACATGATCAGGCTGGATGCCTGTCTTACCGCTGCGGAACCCGTGGCGCAGGCATTTTCCACTCGTGTCGAAGGCTTGTAGCGCAAGCCGGGGTCGGCCTGCAGAACCAGGGACGCCGGAGATCCCTGAGGATCCAGCCCCTGGTTGAAGTGCCCTATGACAATCTCATCCACATCCAGAGCTTCAAGACCCGCATGTGCCAAAGCGTCCACAGTAACCCGCGTAATCAGCGATTCAAGCGTGTCATTCGCTAGCTTGCCGAAGGGGGTGTGAGCCCAACCTATGATATTGCCAACCATGTCAGGTTCTCCGTCAATCGTCATTTCAGTCCGACAATATTCTTAATCGGTATCGTGAATATGCGCAACAGGTGATTTTATCGCTTGACGTTCAATTTTCGGTCCGACAATAATTCTCCCAGGCTCAACATCTGGAAGACAGCAGTTATGGTCGAGATCGGATTTACTCCCACTGTCCGGCGTCAATATCCCGAGGGCGTTGCACTGAGGTCAGAGTTGGCAAGCCAGGCGCTGGACTGGCCAACCATCGAGCGTTATCTCGCTGGCCATCGTTTGCAGATGGATCCCGGGGTCGCCCCTCGACAATTGTCGGGCGGCCTGGCGAACCTGAATTTCCTGGTACGCATCAACCATAACTGGATGGTGCTGCGTCGCCCTCCAGCCGGTCCGTTACCGCCGGGCGCTAACGACATGCAGCGTGAGCACCGGATCCTTTCTCGACTCTGGAGAACATTCGCATTGGCTCCGCGCAGCCATCACTTCTGTTCTGATGCCGCCATCGCCGGTGCGCCGTTTCTTTTGATCGACTATCGCGCCGGACTTTCTTTGCGCGGGGACAGCATCCAGCCACTGCCTGCGACCGAAAACACAGGCCATCAACTGTCAAATATGCTGGTGGAAACGCTCGCGCAATTGCATGCGGTCGACCTCGCCAGTGTTGGGCTGGAAGCGCTCGGTCACCCGCAAGGCTTCTTCAGGCGTAATACACTTGGCTGGATCAAGCGCGCGCAATTGATTGCCAATGGCAGCTTGAGCTGCCCTGCCCAAACCCTCGCTCAATGGCTGACCGATGTCCCCGACCCTGCAGCGGGCAAACCGGTTTTGCTGCACAACGATTTCAAGCTGGACAACATTCTGATTGACCCGCAAACCCTGCAGCCCCGCGCCATCGTTGACTGGGACATGGGCACCCAGGGCGATGCGTTGTTCGACCTGGCCACGCTCCTGAGCTATTGGAGCGAACCGGACGATCCTTCCTGCATGCACCGTCTGGCGCAAATGCCGACGCTGCAACCGGGCTTTGCCAATCGCGAAGCAGTCGCTAATACCTACAGCGCGCTGACCGGACGCGGCCTGGAAGACTTGAAGCCCTACCGGGTCCTGACGATGTTCAAACTGGCCGTAGTGTTTCAACAATTGCACCGCCGCCACCTGCTCGGTGAAACCAAAGATCCGCGTTACGCCGACTTCGGCCAACTGGCCGAAGACCTCTTCGAATTCACCCTCACTATCGCCAACGATAAAATCCTCTGAGGACGTTGCTATGGACTTCACGCTGCCCGACTCACTCGTACAGTTGCGAGACAAGACCCGCACTTTCATTCGAAAGGTGGTCATCCCCTACGAGAAAGACCCGCGGCGCACTGCCCATGGGCCCAGCGACGAGTTGCGCGGTGAATTGATCGCGCATGCCCGCGAAACAGGCTTGCTAAGTCCCCATGTCGATACTGCTTTGGGTGGCCTTGGTTTGCCGCACATTGGTCGCGCCGTGATTTTCGAAGCGGCGGGTTACTCGATGCTGGGGCCTGTGGCGTTGAACTGTGCCGCACCCGATGAGGGCAACATGCATTTGATGCAAGCGGTCGCGTCCACCGAGCAAAAGGAACGCTGGCTAAAACCTTTGGCAGAAGGCAAAACACGTTCTTGCTTTTGTATGACCGAACCTTCACCGGGGGCTGGTTCTGACCCGACATTGCTCAAGACCACGGCAATCAACGACGGCGACGATTTCGTCATCAATGGCCGTAAATGGCTGATCACCGGTGCGGACGGTGCGGCGTTCACCATCATCATGGCCCGCACGATCGTGGACGACGTGGATGTCGGTGCCACCATGTTCCTGGCTGACCTGCCCAATCCGGGTTTTCGCATCGAACGCGCGCTGGACACGCTCGATTCATCGTTTACCGGCGGCCACGCTGAAGTCAGGCTGGAGAACATGCGGGTGTCCAAAGCGGACGTGCTTGGCGAAATCGGTGAAGGGTTTCGCTACGCACAGGTACGCCTGGTTCCGGCGCGCCTGACCCACTGCATGCGTTGGCTGGGAGCTGCGCAAAGGGCCCACGATATCGCTGTGGCCTATGCGCAGAAACGCGAGGCCTTTGGTCATCCTATCGTCGCTCACGAGGGTATCGGCTTCATGCTGGCCGATAACGAGATCGACTTGCACACCACCCGCTTGAGCATCTGGCACACAGCCTGGTTACTCGATACCGGCGAACGCGCCAGCGCGCAAAGCAGCATGGTCAAAGTGCATGCTTCGGAGGCCATCTGGCGAATCGTCGATCGTTGCGTACAAGTGCTCGGCGGTATGGGTGTCACCGCCGATACCGAAGTTGAGCGGATCTTTCGTGATGTCCGCGCATTCCGGATCTATGACGGTCCGTCCGAGGTGCATCGCTGGAGTATTGCTCGTCGTCTGGGGAGGACCGCTCAATGAACCAGGCCCTTCTTACCCCTGCGGCCGTGTTCACAGACCTCGCGGATAAAGTGGTGATCGTCACCGGCGGTGGCCGGGGACTGGGGCGCTCTATTGCCGATGGGTTCGCGAAGCAAGGTGCGACCGTGATTCTGGTGGGGCGTAATCTCGAGCAATTGAATATCGCCGCCAGCGAGATTCTTGAGGCCGGTGGCAAAGCCGCTGCATTTGTGGCTGACATCGCCGATGAAGACAGCGTGTCGACCCTGAGCAAATCAGTGTATGAAACGTACGGCAAGATCGACGTTCTGGTGAACAACGCGGGCATCAACCCTTGGTACAAGTCTGCGGAAAAAACCACCCTGCAGGAGTGGCGACAGATCCTCGACGTCAACCTTACGGGTGTGTTTCTTACGTGCAAGCACGTCGGGCAATTCATGCTCGACGCAGGTCAGGGTTCGATCATAAACATCACCTCAGTGGCGGGTCGTGTCGGCTTGGCTAAAACCACCGCCTATTGCGCTGCCAAGGGCGGGGTCGAAATGTTGACCCGCCAATTGGCCCTGGAGTGGGCACCTAAAGGCATACGAGTGAATGCCGTTGCACCCGGCTATTTCGCCACTGACCTGACTGAAGGCCTGCGCACCCATCCGGTGCTTGGGCGCCGGGTGTTGGATCGCACCCCCATGGGACGTTTCGGCGAGCCACAGGAAATTGTGGGCGCCAGTCTATTTCTGGCCTCTTCGGCAGCCGCCTATGTCACCGGTCATTCAATGGCCGTTGATGGCGGCTGGACGGCGTGCTGAGCGAGGAATCCACGATGAAACCTGAAGGTATGGCCCTCGAAGGGTTGAAGATTCTGGACCTGACCCGTTTGTTGCCGGGAGCGTTCTGCACGCAGATGCTGGCCGATCTTGGCGCCGATGTGATCAAGGTCGAACAGCCGCTGACCGGGGATTACAACCGTGCGTTCACGCCACTGAACAAAGTGGAATCCGGTTCCTTTCTGCTGCTCAACCGCAACAAGCTAAGCGTCACGCTCAACTTGAAAAGCGAACCGGGCAAACAGATCCTCCTCGACCTGGTGCGTGAGTCGGACATTTTGATCGAGGGTTTCCGTCCCGGGGTGATGCGCCGCCTGGGACTGTCCTACGAGACGTTAAGTGAGATCAATCCACGTCTGGTCTATTGCGCCATTTCCGGCTACGGCCAGGATGGTCCCGACCATCTGAAAGCCGGGCATGATCTCAACTACATGGCTGAGGCCGGTGCATTGCAGCTATTCGGTAGGGCCGGTGAAGGGCCCATCGTGCCAGGATTGTCGATCGCCGATGTGGGCGGCGGCTCACTGATGGCCACCACTGGCATTCTTGCGGCACTGCACGCCCGTCACCGTACAGGGAAGGGTCAACTGGTGGATGTGTCGATGCATGACGGGGCGATTTCCTGGCTGGCCCTGCATGCGGCCGACCTATTGTTCGCTGACATCGAGCCCAGAGGTGGCGAGCGCCCTTTTATCGGCCAGGCCCCTTGCTACAACGTCTACCTCTGCGCCGATGGCAAGTATTTCGCGCTGGGGCTGATAGAGCAGCATTTCTGGCTGCGTTTTTGCGAGCATCTGCAATTGGATCAACTCAAGGATGAACAATGGCCAACCGGCGACCGCTGCTTGTTGCAAAAGCAAGTGCTGGCCACTGTGTTCGCCACCCGGTCTCGTGATGCCTGGGTCGACACTTTCAAGGGTATCGACCTGCCTGTCGGGCCAGTGCTCGATATCGCCGAAGCCCTCGACGCACCGCAGGCGCGTCATAGACATATGCTCCAGCACATTGAACACCCTGTGGAAGGCTTGATCCCGCAGCTGGGATTTCCGGTCAAGTACTCGATGACACCCTGCTCCCTTAGAAGCCCGCCGCCACTGCTGGGTGAACACAATGAACGGGTACTTGGTGCGCTTGGCTACAGCAGCGTGCAACTTGATGAGTGGCGACGAACGCAGGTGATTTGATCCCGCTCAATGCTGCTGACGAACAAGAATAATGAAGCTCGAGGAGAACAATCATGGCCCGCAATATGGTTCATTACACCCAGACCTACCGGGACTTTCAATGGGCGCTGCCGTCGACTTTTAACTTCGGCACAGACGTTGTCGACCGCTACGCGCGTGAAGCCGATGGTCCCGCACTGATCTGGGCCAATGCTACAGGCGAGGAAATCCACCTCTCCTATTCCGACATGTCACGCCTCACCGACAGGTTCGCTTCGGTGCTGGCCAAACGCGGCATACGCCGAGGCGATCGGGTGTTGATCATGCTCCCGCGCATTCCGGACTGGCAGGTGGCGATGGTCGGCTGCCTGAAGTTGGGCGCGATTCCGATCCCTTCCGTTGAAATGCTCACCCGCAAGGACGTCAATTACCGCGTCCGTCACGCCGAGGTGCGCGCCGTGGTGGTCCGGGCCGAACATGCGGAAAAGTTCGTCGATGTGCTGAATGAAGTACCGGTCAGGTTATCGCTGGGAATCGCCCCGGGTTTCGAATCCTTTGAGAACGCGATGATCGAAGCCGACGGCGCTTTCGAAACCGCCGCATTGTCTTTGGACGATCCTGCCATTCTGTATTACACCAGTGGCTCCACCGGTGAGCCCAAAGGCGTGTTGCACCCCGCGCGCAGTCTGTATGCCTGGCGCGAAGCTGCGAAATACTGGCTCGACCTGGATCGCAGCGATGTGATCTGGTGCACCGCCGATGTCGGTTGGAGCAAGGCCGGTACGTCTATCCTGTTCGGCCCATGGAGCGCCGGGGCCTGCACCTTTTTCTACGACGGCCCGTTTGATCCCGCGCAGCGCCTGGCGTTACTGGCCAAGTACAACGTCAGCGTCTATTGCGCGCCCGGCACCGAGCTGTTTCGCGTGGTGGATGAAGATGTGGCCAGCTTCGACCTATCACGGCTGCGCCACACCGTATCGGCCGGCGAGCGACTCAACGCCTTTGTGGCAGAAAAGTGGCACAAAAAAACCGGCATCCAGGTCATGGAAGCGTTCGGCCAGACCGAAACGCTCATGACCCTGGCCAACTATGCCTGCATTCCGACCCGTGAAGGTTCGATGGGCTTGCCTTTGCCGGGCAGCGATGTCGACATCATTGACGCGCAAGGGCGACGACTGCCTAGGGGCAGCGAAGGCGATATCGCGGTGCGCGTCCCCAATCCGCTGCTGATGCTTGGCTATTACAAGGATGAAGCGCGTACCCGCGAGTCTTATATCGAGGCGGACGGCGAGCGTTGGTTTATCACGGGAGACATCGGAAGCCGAGACGCGGACGGATACTTCTTCTACAGTGGCCGGCGCGATGATGTCATCAATTCAGCGGGTTACCGCATCGGCCCAACCGAAGTTGAAAATGCCCTGCTCTCTCACCTGAGTGTCCTTGAATGCGCGGTCATTGGAACACCACATGAGGAACGGGGTGAAATCGTCAAGGCTTTCGTAATACTGCGTCCGGGTATAAAGCCGAGTGAGGAACTGGTCCGACATCTGAAAGAACACGTCAAACAGATGACCGCTCCCTATAAATATCCACGTGCCATTGAGTTCGTCGACGCGCTGCCCAAGACCCAGACAGGTAAGATCCAGCGCAGCGCACTCAGGGCACTTGAAAAAAAGAGACTCACCCTTGAAGAACAGTCCATCCATGGCACGTCCAGTTAATAGCGACCCGACAGAGTCCAGCTTCCGCATGGTGGCTCGAACGATCGAGCAGCGGATTATCTCCGGGGAAATTACGCCCGGGGACATCCTGCCGGCCGAATCCAGGCTTGCGGAACAGCTGGGCGTCAATCGTTCGACCATTCGCGAAGCCATCCGCGTGCTGGAACAGAACGGGTTCGTCAAAAGGGAACCGGGACGACGCAAGCTGATTACCTCGATTCCCCATTCGGGAGATATATCCCAGCGCCTCACCGCGACCATGGTGCTGAACCAGGTGACGTTTGAGGAATTGTGGGAAGCGATGTACGCCCTGGAGCCTGCTGCCGCAGCCGCCGCGGCGGTACGCGGCAACGACGAGGACTTCGCTGCCATCGAAGCCAATCTCGCCGCGACACGCCAGGCGTTGGAGGACAGCGCCAGCCTGGTGGAGTTGGACATCGAGTTTCACGAACTGGTCGCCACGGCCACTCGCAATCGTGCCATTCAAATGGCCCGTGCACCGTTGAGCACGCTGTTCTATCCGCCCTTTTACGCGGTGATGTCACGTCTTAATGCGGGCCAGCGGCTTTTGACCGCACATGAGCAGATATACAAGGCGATTCGTGCCCATGACGCAGCGAACGCCCGAGAGTGGATGGAAAAGCATATCCAGGATTTCGAGCGTGGGTACGAACTGGCGAATCTGAACATGGCCAGCCCGGTGCTGATGCCAGAACGATGAGGTCACCATGGATATAAAGCAGCCGCCCCTGAAGGCGCACGACGCGGAACTCAGTGCCCGGCAGGTCATTACGTCCCGTCGCTCCGTGCGCGCGTTTTTGCAAACCCCGGTGCGACGGGAAACAGTCGAGCAGGTGTTGGAACTCGCCGCGCGTGCACCGAGTGGTTCGAACGTCCAGCCGTGGCAGGTGTGGGTGCTGACCGATGCGCCGTTAATCAATCTCGGTCTTGAGCTGCAGTCGTTGGCACTTGCCGGCAGCGACGATCAAAAGGAAAAGCCACAAACTCATCACGTCCGTGAGCCCTATCGCTCCCGGCGGCGCAAAGTCGCGCGGGATCTTTACGAATCGCTCGACATCACCCGTGATGACACACAGGGAATGCTCAGGCAGACGTCGCGCAATTTCATTTTTTTCGACGCCCCGGTCGGTCTGTTTTTCACCATTGATCGAGACCTCGATAGCAACCGCTGGCTCGATTACGGCATGTTTTTACAGAACATCATGCTCGCGGCAAAAGCCTACGGGCTAGACACCTGCGCCCAGCAGGCCTTTGTGAAATACGAGGCCGTTATCGCCCGGCGCCTGGGCCTCGCCGACAGTCAGAAACTGGTCTGCGGCATGGCGCTCGGCTACGGCGATTTGACTGCCGCGGAAAACACATTTGTTGCCGAGCGTGCACCGTTGCAGGCATTCACGCAATTCGTCGACACCTTGTACTAAACCAACCCGGGAGCGAGTGGATGGATATCGTCAATAAAGTAGTGATTGTCGCGGGTGGCGGCTCAGGCCTTGGCCAAGCCACGGCCATGGACTTGGCCGAACGAGGAGCCAAAGTGGTGATCGTGGACCTCAACGAACAAGCCGTGAACCAAGTGGCCCACGCCGTCGATGGCATGGCGGTCGCTTGTGATGTGGCCGATGACGACGCTTCCCGTGCCGCCATGCGACGAATCATAGATACGGTGGGACTGCCCACGGTGTTGGTCAATTGCGCAGGTGTTGCGCCGTCTGCGCGGATCATTTCCAAAAAAGGTCCGGCGTCGTTGGGTGATTTTGAGCGTGTCATCCGCATTAACCTCTTGGGCACCTTTAACTGGTTACGTCTGGCGGCGGATGCCATGAAAGACAACATCCCCGATACTGACGGCGCACGCGGCGTCATCATCAATACCGCCTCGATTGCTGCCTACGAAGGCCAGATCGGCCAAAGTGCTTACGCCGCATCCAAAGGAGGTGTGGTGTCCCTGACCCTCCCGGCGGCCAGGGAGCTCGCCCGATATGGCATTCGTGTAACGGCCATTGCCCCAGGTTTGTTCGGCACGGCGATGCTTGAATCGATTGATGAAGAAATCAAAGATCGACTCATCGCTGACATTCCGTTTCCTCATCGCTTCGGAAAGCCCTCCGAATACTCCGCGATGGTCCGGGCAATTATCGAAAACCCGATGCTGAACGGCTCGGTGATACGGCTGGATGCCGCGTTGCGGATGCAAGCGCAGTAAGCCCTCGCACGCAACGTCATCACACGATGCGGATGGCGCTTAAACATCACATTAATCTGTTATTCGATAGCCACCTTTAAACACTCACAAGGCCGTGAACTTGAGAGTTCGACGCTTTAACTAGCGAAGGAGTTCGTGCACCCGAAAAACAGCAGCCATTGATTTAAACGATTATTAAACCAGCGTTAATGCTCTCTCGTTCCTCCAATAATAATTGCCGGAGACAAACTAATGCACCCTGAAAACGCCATCGGACACGCCGACCAACTAGATGCCACTTATCGAAAAATAACATGGCGCTTACTTCCCTATCTGTTTATCAGCTACGTATTTGCCTACCTTGATCGGGTCAATATAGGATTTGCCGCCGTACAAATGAAGGCCGACCTTAACTTCTCGGACGCGGTATATGGCCTGGGCGCGGGAATGTTCTTCGTCGGTTATTTCATGTGCGAGATACCCAGCAATCTGTTGATGAACAAAATAGGCGCACGTTTGACCATTGCCCGAATCATGATCTGTTGGGGACTGGTGTCCTGCTGCACAATGCTGGTGACCAGTTCGACATCGTTTTACCTGGTGCGATTGCTACTCGGGATCTTCGAGGCCGGGTTCGCGCCAGGAGTCCTGCTGTATCTCACGCTCTGGTATCCGCCTGCCCGCCGGGCGCAAATGGCTGCTATTTTCCTCAGCGGCGCTGCCATTGCAGGCGTTGTTGGGGCACCGATTTCCGGATGGATCCTCGACGCGATGGACGAAGCCGGCGGCCTGCACGGCTGGCAATGGTTATTCATGTTGGAAGGCGTGCCTTCGGTGTTGCTCGGCGTCTTGGCGTTGTTGTTATTACCTGATCGTCCTTCAGCCGCAACCTGGCTCTCTCAAGAAGAAAAAGCTCAGATCACCGCCAAGCTTGCTACACCGACATCGAAAGCGAGCCACGGCTTCATCGACGCGCTTCGCGATCCGGTGATCTATTACATTGCTATCGCGTGGTTTACCGTTATCTGCGGGATTTATTCGGTGTCGTTCTGGATGCCGATGCTCATGCAGGACGCCGGTATCAAGACCTCAACCGAAATCGGACTGTGGTCGGTCATTCCTTACGGAGCTACGGCCATCGGCATGGTGCTCGTTTCGCGACACTCGGACAAAGCCATGGAGCGTCGTTGGCATGCGGCTACCTGCGCTCTGTTAGGAGCGGTAGGGCTGGCTCTTTTACCATTCGTCCATGGCAGCTTTCTGTTGACGATGTTGTCGTTGACCCTAGCCAGCACCGCGGTGTTTTCGGCCATGCCGATCACATTGGCGATGCCCATGTGCTATTTGTCCAGCAAAGCTGCGCCGGGCGGCATCGCATTCGTCAACACCATTGGCCTGCTCGGCGGCGTGGTGAGTCCGTACATGCTTGGCTTGATCAAAACCAACACCGGCAGCCTGGATAACGGTCTGTTCGTCATCGCTGCGATGCTCCTGATCGGCGCCGTGTTATTGGTGGGTTTTGTACGTCTTGAACCGCGGATCACCGCCGTGGTGGCCTGAGAACTTCGCTGAATTCTGCGAAAAGATAACTGCATCGAAGGATGCAGTTGTCACGTTTAAACTCCCTTCTTTAATTTATCAATCAGCCCGGTGACTAGCTGCAATAAGAATTATGCGTTTGTCTGCCTGGGCCAAAAATCAAATACTTCATTTTACCCCTTATATTTTATGCTCGTGCAGGAGTATTCCGATGGGCTACACCATGACAGAGAAAATACTGGCCCGAACTGCGGGCCTGGCTACAGTCAATGCTGGTGATGAAGTTCAAGTAAAACCAGACTTCGTACTGGCATACGACTTCCCGGGTTACACTGATCGCTACTTCAAGGAAATGGAAAGCGAGTTCCAGGTCATACAAGTAAAAGAACCTGAGCGCTTTGGTGTTTTTATCGACCATATGGTTCCCGCTATTACGCCGGACGAAGAACAATTCCACAAAGAAACCCGCGACTGGGCGACTCGTAATGGAGTTGAAGTGTTCGAGCGTCGGGGTATCGGCCATCAGGTCGCGGCGGAAGTCGGTTATGCCGTACCGGGCGCGTTGGCGGTGCATTTCGACCCGCATATTTCACAACTGGGCACCTTCGGCACACTCGCCCTGGGTATTCACCGAAACATGCTGGAAGCCTATGTTCAGGACACCGTTTCCCTGCGTGTGCCCGAGACGGTACGTGTCGACTTCATCGGCCAATTGCAGCCAGGCGTAATGGCTCGCGATGTGCTCAACCATCTGGTCAAAACCCTGGGGCCCAGCGCGTGCCAGTTTTGCGTAATGGAACTGGCAGGGAGTGGGCTCGCCAGCCTGTCGGTGGAAGGCTTGCAGACCATCACCGGGCTGGCCATGTTCACCGGGGCGATTTCCGCGATCGTCGCACCGGATGCCGTGAGGCTCGATTACGCCCGTTCCAGGTCGCGCAAAGTGCTGGAACCGATCTACAGCGATGCGGATGCTCGCTACCGGGCGGTCCACACCATCGACCTTGGCACCATCGAACCCTTGATAGTAATTCCGCCAAGCTCCGCGGGTACCCGCGATCTGACTGACTATCTCGGCCTCGATGTGCATGTCGGCTACCTCGGTTCCTGTGCTTCTGGCCGTCTCGAAGACCTGCGCATTGCTGCGCAAATTCTCAAGGGCCGCACGCTGGCGCTCGGGTTTTCACTCTACGTGGTGCCCACCAGTCAACAGATCATGGCGGCCGCAGCTAAAGAAGGGTTGCTGACCACACTGGTCGAGGCCGGTGCATTCATCTCCTCGCCCAGTTGCGATTATTGCTACGGGCGCATCGGAACCATGAACGCAGGACAACGCGCAGTCTCCACCGGCACCTTGAATGTTCGCGGGCGGATGGGCAGCTCCGACTCCGAAATCTATCTGTGCAGCGCTGCTGCCGTGGCGGCGGCCGCCATTGAAGGCAAGGTTGCCGACCCTCGTCATTACCTTTGAGGATTCGTCATGAGTTTGGTCAATTTGCGCGGCCGCGTTGCCTATGTATTTGAAGTAGAAAACTTCGATATCGATCAAATCGTCGGCGTCAAAAACATCCGGATAAGCGATGCCGAGGTGTTGGCCAACGTGGCCATGAACGCTTACGACGAGCATTTTGCCGAGCGTGTGCGGCCGGGTGATCTATTAGTCGGCGCAGCCAATTTCGGCTACGGCCATCCGCACTATCCGCCAATGATAGCCATGCGCAAGCTGGGCATAACAGCCGTCATCGCAGAATCTTTTTCCCCGGGTTACTGGTGGGGCGAGATGGCCGAAGGCTTCGCACAAATCGAGTGCCCGGGTATCACCCGACTGGTGAGCCGCTGGGATGAAATAGAAGTGGATTGGAAAGAGCGCCGGGTCATCAATCTCAGTCGAGGCACTGAACTGACTTTCAAGCCATTCAGTGCCTCGGATTTATTGGTTCTCGAGGCTGGCGGGCTCATTCCTTACCTCAAGCTGAAACGTCAATGCCCCTAGCGCCGTCCCTTTTCAGGAGAGTTGAAATGCATGCAAAGAAAGGCTTTTACCCGCTGACCGAGGCCTTCAGCGGTCCAAAGGCGTTAGTGATACCTGGGGCCTATGATGCCTTGAGCGCCATGCTCGTCCAGGCGGCAGGTTACCCGGCAGTCTACGTTGGCAGCTATGCAACAGCCGCAGCCGGATTCGGACTTGCCGACGTCGGCGTGTTGACGCTCGAGGAATTGGCCCGTCATGCCAAGTCTGTCAGTAGCGCCGTCAGCGTTCCGGTGATTGCCGATGCCGAGGGCGGTTTTTTCGACCCTGCCAATATCTGGCGAACAGTACGGGCGTTTGAAGAGGCTGGCGTGTCGGCCATTCACATTGAAGATCATGCCGGTGGAAAACACACGGATCTGGAACAAAAACTGGTTCCACTTGAATTGATGCTACAGCGCCTGCAAGCAGCCTTGGATGCTCGACGCAACCCTGAGTTCTTGATCATTGCTCGAACTGACGCCATCTGGGCCACGCTTGACGTCGACGAATGCGTCGAACGTTTAAAAGCATTCGCCAGTATCGGAATCACCCACTTTTTTGCCAACGGTGCAGATCCTGCGACCCTGCGGGAAATCAAACAGAAAGTTCCCGGCAAGTACATCGTGATCAATCTACCCAGCGTTCGTCATCGTGATGAATGGGACGGCGCAGCGGATCTAGTTATCGATTACGGCTTCTGCCTGCTGGCAGTGACCAAGGCGCTTCAAGTTGCGCTGAAACAATACAAGAGCGATCCGGATGCGGATCGATCGGACCTTCTGCTCGAAGACTTCGAAACCTTCGAACGTCGTTTGGGATATGCCGATTTCACCGAACGCGCCCTGCGTTATACGAGCAATAAAAGCTGATTGCCCCTTACACCATCGAACTTGTCCCTTCCGATGGTCGACACTGTCGGAAGGGTTGGATTTTCCTCCCGGAGCGCTCATGAACCCGATGGCGTATCTAGTACTCTGCCTACAACTGTTGACACCGCCCCATGCTGCTCGTCCTCCGGAAATCGTGATGGATACGAGAACGATCCTGCCTTGGGCGGGCTTCGGTGATCCTCCAGATCCCCAGCACCCGGAGGCACGATAAACTTTGTTTCAGCCATCCACGCGGCTAGAAGCAAACGCCTCTGGCCTGCTCACACACGCCAGAGGATTTGGTGGTCTGGCCTACCCCGCCACTGAACGTCGTTTCCGTGAGGTGCCTTCAAGCGCTCCTTCGATAATGTGCTGCACCAGGTACTCTGCGTCCCGCGCTACACCCGAGAAACGTCCTGATCCCCAGGTGTACAACCACGGCAATCCAAGAAAGTACAAACCAGACTGTGCCGTGACTCCGCGTTGGTGCCCGGGATGGCCACGCCCATTGAAGACCGGTGCCTCGACCCAAGTGAAATCCGGACTGAAGCCTATACACCAGATGATGCTGGTGATGCCCTCGCTCACCAGGTCCAGTTCGCTACGCTCCTGCACGGGTACCCAACTCGGCTGGTAGTGCTCGCCGGGAGGCGCATCAATCCCGTGTTGCTCGATGTACTTGTCGATCGAGCCGTTGATCCGGTTGTACACCGCATCGGCGCTGTCCAGATTCTCGGTCAGGTTGTTGGCGAATTGCAGGCGCGTGCCTTGCAAGCCGTCGAGCCGACCGAACAGCTCCATGCCTTCGCGGGCAAAGTTGCGCAGGTCAATATCACGACCACCATCGCGACCGGTCACGTAGTGGTTGGTGTTGTCGCGCACGCCTTCACGCAACGGATGGGTATCAACGCCAATCTCGTAGTAACCCATTTCCGCCAGCCAATCGACTACGTCCTTGCCCCGGTAGAAACGTGCGCAACGTGGCGCATCACCGACAGCCAGATAGACTTTGCGCCCGGCCAGGTGCAAGTCCTCGGCGATTTGCGCACCCGACTGCCCGGAACCAACGACCAGCACATTGCCGACGGGCAAGGCCTGCGGATTGCGGTATTGCTCGGAGTGAAGCTGATGAATGCCCGCCGGCAAGCGTTCGGCCAGGCGCGGGATGATCGGTGTGTGATAACCGCCCGACGCGACAATCACCTGATCGGCGGTGAATTCGCCTTGCGAGGTATGCACCTCGAAACCACCTTGGGTTCGAGGCACTACGCGCTGGACCGTGACACCTTCACGGGCCGGAGCATTGACCGATTTGACGAATCCGGCCAAGTATTCGTTGATCTCGTCCTTCTTCATGAACCCATGAGGATCGCTGCCGTTGAAGCCGTCTGTGTAACTGTAGCCCGGCAATGCGCATTGCCAGTTGGGCGTCACCAGACTGAAGGCATCCCAGCGCTGATTGCGCCAGGTGTGGGTCAGGCTGTGTTTTTCCAGGACCAGATGATCGATGCCCTGCTGTTGCAGGTAGTAGCTGGCGGATAACCCGGCCTGACCGCCGCCGACGACGATCACGCTGTGGTGTGGAGTTTTGATTGAAGTGAGGTGGCTGGTCATGGGTGCTCCAGTACTGGGTAACGAAAAGGGTTAAGGGAAAAATCGATGAATCAGAATGAGCTCCAGCCCGCACCGATCACTTGGCCTGCGCCTTCGGTACGCATGCTCAGAATGTCCACCTGGCCATCGGCGAGGGCTGGATCGACCAGGTAACTGGCCTGGCCCTTGAGCGAACTCAAGGTGTCCATCGCCGAACTGCAATAGAAACCCTTGACCTGCTTGACCCGTTCCGAGGCATTGTCCAATGCGCTTTCGATGAGTTGCAGAAAGTCCGTCAGCGGGTAACTGGCGCCCTCCTCAAGGTATTGATAGATCACGGTCGAAGGCGAATAACCGGTCGCTTCCCGGCCATTGGGCCAGCGGATTTTGAAATTGACGGCGGGCATGTCAGTGCTCCTGTTGATTGAGTTTTAAAGGGGTCAGATCGAGATGGGGATAGCTGAATCCGGTAAACGGCTGCTCGCGCAGGTTCCAGAAGTCGCCGTGTTGTGCGCCGGACTGGACACGCAACGTGCCGCTGGCGTTGACCAGGCCAATGCGTTCGCAGCGCACGCCTTCAAAGGCAAAAGCGCTCTGCACCTGCGGCCAGTCACGCTCATCCAGCGTCATCAAAAAGCCATAGCTGGGAAACACCTGAAGCCAGCGAGCGAGGTCGGCATCCGCAGGACAGGGCAGTGCAGATAAATCGATGGTCGCGCCGCAGCCGGTGGTGTCCAGCAACATCAACAGGCTGCCGAGAATCCCGGCGTTGCTGATGTCTTTGGCCGCCTGCAGCAGCCCGGCTTCGGCCAGGCGCGGCAGCACTTCGAGCTTGCTGCGCAGGCGCTCGGCCGGTACGCCTTCGAAGGCCTTCCAGTACGTGCTGTCGGAATGCCAATGGCCGTCAAGGTCCACCGCCATGGCGATTACCTGACCGGGAGCGACATGCAGGGTCGACAGTAATTTTTTCGCGATGCCGGTAATCGCTACCGCCAGCGCAGCCGGATTGCCCGCCGTGAGGCTGGTGTGCCCACCGGCCAGCAACAATCCATACGCGTCGCAGGCCGCACGAATACCCGCCAACAGCGCTTTGGCGGCCGCATCATCGTGATGCCAATAAGCATTGACCACCGCCGTGGCGCGTCCCCCCATGGCGGTGATGTCGCTGACATTGGCCATGACCGCCGACCACCCGGCAAACCAGGGCGCCGCCTCGACGAAGGCCGGCAACATGCCTTCGATGGCCAGCAGCTGAAAATGCTCGCCACAGGCAATCGCTGCCGTGTCATCGCCGGGCAAGGCGTAAAGCTGTTCGCGGGTCAGCGCTTGCGCCGCACTGCCGATAACCGCCGCAGGTTGCTGGATAGCCTGTTTCGAGCGCATCGCTGGGGTGTTGCGCAAGGTCTCGAGCAGCGCGGGTAAATCAACGACGTCAGTCATGGCGAGCCACCTTCAGCGCACGTAACGACACCTGGCGCGGCATCAACGGGTAGCTCGGCAAATCCGCCTGCATCAGGCAATGCGGCTGGCCGAGCAATTCCAGTTGTTCGAGAGTTTGCCAGCTCAAGCCGTGAAAGTAGGTTTCGTTTTGCGTCTGTACAGTGGCGCGAAACACCTCGCAACCCAAGTCCTTGGCCCGAGACACCGCTTCATTGACCAGCGCCCTACCAATCATGCTGTGCCGCCGATACGCCGGCGCTACGCACAAGCGTCCGCCGTACCACAAACCCGGCTCTGGCTGATAGATGCGCACCGCACCGACCACCTGATCAGCGATGCCGCAATTGCCGGCCAAGGCGACGATGGCGATCGCCTGGAAATCATGGCTGTCTTTGTCCTGCACCAGCAGTTGTTGCTCATCGGAAAACACCGAGCGCCGCAGGGCGAAATAGGCCTGTTTCTCCCACTGTTCGCTGGCGGGTTTGACCAGCAATTCACCGGCACGGAACGGTTCGAACGTGCTGTCGACCAAAGCAAAGGCGAGATTCAGCATGGGTGTTCTCCGGCTTATTCGTAGCTTTTCAGGGCCGAGCACGCGCCACATTTGGCGCAACCGGCGTTGATCTGATCGGAGTGCAGACCGTGACGACGCAGGCTCGCGCCGATCTGCGGATAGAGCCGGGCCATCATCGCGCTGTCGGGTTTCGGGTGATGAGCCAACGGTGTGCCATCGATGGGTACGAACGGCACCACGAACGGGTACACACCCAGCGCGCATAAACGCTCGCTCATTTCACTGATCGCTGCTTCGCTGTCACCCAGGCCGGCGAGGATGTAAGTGCTGACCTGGCCCCGACCGAAGACTTCGACCGCCGCACTGAAGGCTTCGAAATAACGGCTCAACGGGACTTCGGCCTTGCCCGGCATGATCCGTTGGCGCACTTCATCGGTGACTGCTTCCAGGTGCATGCCGAGCGACACTACGCCGCTGTCGGCCAAGCGTTGGAACCAGCGATCGTCGTCCGGCGGCTCGCACTGGGCTTGAATCGGTAGAGCGACCACAGCGGTTACCGCCGCGGCGGATTCACACAAAATCGCCGCGCCACGGTCCGGGGTTTGTGGAGTGCCGGTGGTCATCACCATGTGCTTGACGCCGTCGAGTTCCACCGCGGCTTTTGCCACTTCGGCCAGTTGCTGCGGACGTTTTCGGGCAATGGTCTTACCCGCTGCCAGCGACTGGCCGATGGCGCAGAACTGGCAGGAACTGGCGCGGTCGTTGAAGCGGATGCAGTGCTGCAACACCGTGGTCGCGAGTACATCACTGCTGTGCAATGTGGCTATTTTCCAATAAGGGATACCGTCGGCAGTGCTCAAACCATAGAACTTCGGCACGCCTGGCATCTGCACTTGACCGACATGCAGGCCTTCGCGAAAGATCAGCGCCTGGCTGCCATCGGCGCTGGGTTGCGCTTGATAGGGTGAATCCTGCGAGGCCTGATTGAGGATCGGCACCATCATGGTCCGGCTGCCAAAACTCAGCGCCTTGTGATCCGACGGTCCCGCGCCACCTTGCCGGGACAAGCCGTTCTGCGCAGCCGGCCAACGCACGCCATGGCATTGCAGTTCAGCGAGCAATTCATTGGTTTGCATGGTCGGACTCCTCGTCGGCCACCGATGCAAAGTGGCCGCCGCGCTCATGGACATGCGCCGTGGGCGTGCGGTCGATCAACAGGCTGAGCAACTCTGGACGGCTGTAGTGCCCGACCGAATCCATCATGCGTTTTCGCTTGTCGATCAGTGCCAGATCAAGGTCGGCAATCACCACGCCTTCGCCGGAACGCAGCGGTTCTCCGAGCAATTTGCCTTCGGGAGAGACGATGGCGGTGAAGCAGCCACCCGAGATCGGGCCGAGGCCGCAACCGGTGTCCTGCATGATCTGGCCCTGCTGATCGGCATCCAGCCATGCGGTGGCGTTGACCACGAAACAGCCGGATTCCAGGGCGTGATGACGGATGGTGACTTCGATTTGCTCGGCAAAAATATCGCCCACCAAGGAGCCGGGAAACATCGCCGCGTGGATCTGCTCGCCGTCCGCCATCAAGGCGTAACGGGCCAGCGGGTTGTAATGCTCCCAGCAGGCCAGCGAGCCTATGCGCCCCACGGCACTGTCGATCGCGCGCAGTCCCGAACCATCGCCCTGACCCCAAACCATGCGTTCGTGGTAGGTCGGGGTGATCTTGCGTCGATGCTGAATCAGGCTGCCGTCGGCATCGAACAGTAATTGCGCGTTGTAGATCGTGCCGCCATCGCGTTCGTTGACGCCGATGGAAACGACCATCCCCGCTTGCTTGCAGGCCTCGCCAATCGCCAGGGTGGCGGCGGACGGAACCGTAACGGATTGATCCAGCAATTTGAGGTGCTGTGCGCCCATGGTGAACGCCGGCTGCACGAATGAGAAATAGGGGTAATAAGGCACCACCGTTTCCGGGAATACGGCGAACTGCACGCCTTGTCGACCGAGGGCGATGATCTGTTGGCAGATCTTGTCCACGGTGCCTTCGCGGCTGTAAAGCACCGGGCTTATCTGTACGGCGGCTGCGCGAATAATGGCCATGATGGGTCCTGAAGTCAGTAGTGTTCGGAAGGTGGACAGCGGTCCTGTGGGAGCTGGCTTGCCTGCGATTCAGGCGGCGCGGTGTATCAGCCACACCACCATCGCGAGCAAGCTCGCTCCCACAGGGAGTTCTGTGCTGTCAGGCCGTCCAGGTATCGATAATCATCGCGCCCTCACGGCGCATCAGCAGGCGCAGGTCCATTACGTCCAACGGATTGATCGGGCGGATGCCTTCGATCAGGGCTTTTTCGGTCTGCCCGTACAGGGCTTGCAGGGCGAAGCGGCAGGCGTAGACTTCACCGCCCTCTTCCATGAATTGAATGAGCTGCTTGTTGACCGCCAGGTGACCGGGGAAGGCTTCGGCACCCAGCGTCGGGAAACCGCGCTGCACACCCAGTTGCACACCCGGCCCGTACAGCAGAATCTTAGTTTCGAAGCCTTTGCGCAGCAGGCGTTTGGCCTGAAGCATATTGACCAGGCCAATGGAGCCCTCGAAGGCGATGGTGTGGAAGGTGATCAGGACTTTTTCGCCGGGCTCGGCCTTGATGTCTTCGAAGACTTTCTCTTCGTAATTGACCAGGAAGTCGCCGTCTTTGTAATGGGGGATGTCCACGGTTGGCATAGTGTCGCTCTCCAGTTGCTTCGTGCTTGAACGCCAGCCTGTGTTGGCTGCCGGGTTACAGGAGAGAGAGCGAATGCCGTGCCAGGAAATAAAATTATTTTCTGTGCAGTGGTAAGTGATTGATTAGGTTACGAATGATCATCTGATCCGGTTTTATATTGCGTATCTGATGCTATCGGTGAATCACGCATTCCCGTAGAAATACGAATATTCGTAGCAGCCAATCACGAGACTTCGTAGCCATGACTGAAACAGACTCTCTCAGCGGCTGGGCCGATCTGGCGTATTCGTCGCGGCACATGGTGTTCGAGCATTGCGCCGAGGCCATCGCGCTGCTCAACCCGTTTTCTGATCGGCTGGGTGACCTGAACATTGCTGCCTGTAAGTTGCTCGGCTACCCGCGTCAGGAGTTGCTGGAACTGCCGGTGAGCAAGCTGTTCGGCCATCAATTGGCCGACCTGATCGTGTTCACCCAGGCAGTGATGGACAAAGGTCGTGGCTGGACCGAAGAGTTGAGCTGCAACTGCAAAAGCGGCGAGCGCATCGAGCTCGAAATCTCCGCCACCACCTTGCAGATCAAGGGTGAGCAGCACTTGATTCTGGTGATGCGCGAGTTGAGTCATGAAAAGTACCAGCGCGACCAGGCGCATACCGAGCGCACCATGCGCGGCGGGCTGATCGAGTGGCGCAACATTCTCAACCTGTTTCAGGAAAGCGAGCGCGATAACCAACTGTTGCTCAGCTCCGTGGGCGACGGCATCTACAGCATCAACAGCGATGGCCTGGCCACCTTCGTCAACCCGGCCGGCGCGCGCATGCTGGGCTGGGAGCCGCAGGACATGATCGGCAAGAACATCCATCGCATCCACCACCATACTCACGCGGACGGCAGCCATTACCCGGTCGAAGAGTGTCCGATCTACAAAGCCGTGCGCGACGGCGTGGTTCACGAAGGACGTCAGGAGGTGTTCTGGCGCCGAGACGGCAGTTCGTTTCCGGTGGAATTCACCAGCACTCCGGTGATTTCCGACGGCCGAATCGTCGGTGCGGTGGTGGTGTTTCGCGACATCACCGAGCGGCGCAGCACCGAAACCCAACTGCAAAATGCCCTGGATGAACTCAAGGTCCTCAAGGAGCGGCTCGAAGAGCAAAACGCTTATTTGCAGGAAGAGATTCACATCGAGCACAACTTCCGCGAGATCGTCGGCCAGAGCGAGCCGATCAAAAAAATCATCAAACAGATCGACGTGGTCGCCCCCACCGATGCCAGCGTGTTGATCAACGGCGAGTCGGGTACGGGAAAGGAACTGATCGCTCGCGCCATCCATCAGGCCAGCCGTCGTAATGCCAGCCCGCTGATCCGGGTCAATTGCGCGGCGATTCCTGCCGAACTGTTCGAAAGCGAATTCTTCGGGCACATTCGCGGTGCCTTTACCGGCGCTGTGCGAGATCGCGTCGGGCGCTTTGAACTGGCCGACGGCGGTACGCTGTTTCTCGATGAAATCGGCGAAATCCCGCTGGAGCTGCAAAGTAAACTACTGCGGGTTTTGCAGGAAGGCCAGTTCGAACGGGTCGGAGAAGAACGCACCCGCAAGGTCGATGTGCGGATCATTGCCGCGACCAATCGCGATCTGCGCCAGGAAGTCGCTGCGAAGCATTTTCGTGAAGACTTGTATTTTCGGCTCAACGTTTTCCCGATCCAGTCTCCGGCGCTGCGTGAACGTCCGATTGATATTGCGCCCCTGGCTGCGCACTTTCTCAAGCAGACCGGCAAGCGCCTGAACATGCCAGGGCGGCGCCTGCGTAACAGCGACATCGAGCGGCTGCAAAGCTACTCCTGGCCGGGAAATATTCGCGAACTGCAAAACGTCATCGAGCGCGCCCTTATCACCTCCGTCGGGGCGGATCTGAACCTGGACTTGCCCGACGAACCTAAAACCACCGTCACCCAAAAGCCTTCCCCCTCGCCCCAGATCATGACTGACGCGCAGATTCGGGAACTGGAGCGCAACAACATGCAGGCCGCGCTCAAGGCCTCCGACGGCAAACTGTTTGGAAAAGGTGGCGCAGCCGAACTGCTGGGTCTGAAACCCACGACCTTGGCGTCGAGGTTCAAGCGGCTGGAAATCAAGTTGGAGAACTGATTCGATCGTGGGCATGGTTTGGCACTTGACCACGCAATCTCGTAAAAGCCTCTACGAAAATTCGTATTTCCACGTAATTACGTAATTTCTGCGACGCCATCAGCGATGCCCAGGCGTATCGGACACTAAAAAATAATATTTATTATCAAATAGTTAGCGATTAGCTTGAAACCATCAACGTGCTGGCACGACCTTCGCTTCTGAGTGCTGCAACCGATAAGCCAAACGGGCCATCGATAACAGCAGATCCAGGATGCCTACCATGCCGACAACCTCTGCTTTCACCGTCTCACGTTCAGAAACCTACCTGGCTTCGATGCCCAACCTGGCCTTCACCGGCCTGTCGGAAAATTGGTTATTGAAAGAATGCGGGCATCAACATTGGCTCGCACTGGCCCAACTGCATGATCGGCCTCTGCCTGACTTCGTCGATGAGCAAGGGCGCATCGCCTATGCCGCGTTCACCGCAGTCAAAACGTGGAATTTACAGCTGGAAGCCATCATCGAGAATCGCTCGTTCCAGATTCATACGCGGATCGGGCGCGGTGGACAGGCCCGGCATTACAGCGAACATGAGGTTAGACTGGGTGATCGCCTTGTGGGGCAACTGGCATTGCTGTCCACCTTTGTGAGCCGTCACGTACCGGGCGATAATCGCAGTGTCAGCAAAGCATGTTTGAACGGCACTCAAGTACCCGTGACCCCGCTACCTGAGGCGTTGCAAGCACTGCACGCCGACAATCGGCGAATACGCAGCGGCGACTGGCGCAGTCATTTCAGCATTGACCGTCAATCAACCGAGGCGCGCGTATTTGATTTTACGCCCTGTCCTGACATCGACTTCAACGGTGCCGACCTCCTGTACTTCGCCAACTTTCAGGCCATGGTCGAACGTGCGGAATGGGCCCTATTGGGACTGCGCCGCCCCGGCCACATTCGTCAACGCGAGCTGCACTTCTACGGCAACCTCAATATCAGCGACAGCATGCAGCTCAGACTGCACACCAGCCAGTCAGGTCATCGAGAATTGCACTGGTGTGAAGTGTATCGTCGCAGCGACCTCTTCAAGCTAGCTGACATTTTCACCCGCAAAATCCACCTCTCCGATTGCAGCCGACCATGAGCCATACTCCTCTCTGGCGGCCCGAAGGCCTGCGACTCAAGTCCGTGTACCACGGCAGTGACCTGGACGGTCTCGAGCACCTGCACAGCCTGCCCGGCAAAGCGCCTTTTGTGCGTGGCCCCTATTCGAGCATGTACCCGGAAAAACCTTGGACCGTGCGCCAGTACACCGGATTCGCGAGTGCCGACGCCAGCAATCAGCGTCTGCGGCAACGTTTGTCCGAGGGCGCAACGGGTATATCACTGGCCTTCGATCTGCCGACTCATCGCGGTTACGACTCAAGTGATCCGCAATGGCAGGCGGATGTCGGCAAGACTGGTGTCGCCATCGATAGCGTCGAGGACATGGCTGAACTGCTAGACGGCATCGCTCTGGACCAGGTGTCGGTGTCACTTACCATGAACGGCGCAGTGCTGCCGGTGTTGGCAGCGTTCATCGTTGCCGCAGAAGAATCCGGCGTCGCTGCGACTCAACTCAGCGGCACGATCCAGAACGATATTCTCAAAGAGTTCACGGTACGCAACACCTACATTTTTTCGCCACAACCCTCAATGCGCATAACCACGGACGTGATCGGCTACTTGAACGAACACGTGCCGCGGTTCAACCCGATTTCGGTGTCCGGCTATCACTTTCAGGAGGCCGGTGCGGATGCGGTGCTGGAGCTGGCATTGACCTTGGTCAACGCCAGAACCTATGCCGAGGAGGTGCAAAAAAGCGGGCTGGACCTGCAAAGATTCTGTGAACGAATCAGTTTCTTTTTCGGCATCGGCAACGACTTTTTCACCGAAATCGCCAAGTGTCGCGCGGCCCGTCTGCTCTGGTCCGAAATCACCCAGGCCCTGGACGTGCAGAGTGAAAAAGGCCGGGCACTTCGCATGCACTGCCAGACCTCAGGCTGGTCGCTGTGCGCTCAGGAACCGCTCAACAATGTCACGCGGACCACCGTCCAGGCCATGGCCGCGGTATTTGGTGGCACGCAGTCTCTACACACCAATGCCTGGGACGAAGCCTTGACATTGCCCAGTGAGGCGTCGTCCAGGTTGGCCAGCAATACCCAGCATATCCTGCAGCAGGAAACCGGGCTTTGTGATGTAGTCGATCCTTGGGCTGGGTCCTACATGATGGAATCACTGACAGCAAAAATAGCTTCGCTGGTTCGTCAACGAATCGCAGAGATTGATGCCCGGGGTGGAGTGCTGCAGTCGATAGAGTCCGGTTGGATCAGTCAGGCCATTCATTTGCAAGCCATGGCCACCCAGGCACGCCTTGACGGCGGGATTCAACGGCGCATTGCTTCTAGCGAACAAGTACAGACAACGCAAGAAGGAACGTCCGCCATTAACAGCCAGGCACTGCACGACCGTCAGTGCCAACGCCTGAGCCACTTGCGCCTTAGGCGCGACACTACTCGAGTTGAAGCCCTTCTGCATTCGATCACTGAGTGCGCACGCTCGGGCCAGGGCAATTTGCTGGAGGCGACCGTGGCGGCCATCAGAGCTCGGGCGACGTTGGGTGAATGCACCCAGGCACTGGAAATGGTCTGGCCACGATTTCGGCAGGACCTGAGCTTTCACCGCGGTCACTTTCGCCCCTCCGTGTGCAAACAACCTGGTTGGGCACGGGTCGCTGCGCGCATCTCGAACTTTGCCTCTCACCATGGGCGGCCGCCCAGGATTGTTCTGAGCAAGCTGGGTCAGGACGGGCATGACCGTGGGATTCGGCTAATGGCTGCGGCGCTTTCCGATGCAGGCTTACAGGTGCGTCTTCTGCCGCTGTTTCAAACGCCGATTCAATTACTGGAATCGCTGGAAGACAATAGCCCGGTGGACTTGATTGGGGTTTCCAGCCTGGCCGGGGCACATCACGAATTACTCACTGAACTGCTGAACCTGTTGAACGAACGCGAACTCGACGTTTCGGTGGTGGTGGGAGGAATCATTCCGGACGCCGACGCGCGACAGTTACTGCGCTTGGGAGTCAAAGCTTGTTTTGGTCCTGGCCAGGACGTGATTGAAATTATTGAACAGCTGGTCGATCTACTAGCGCCCCCACATTCGTAGCGCCTTACATAAACTTGACACCCCTTGGGCACCGCGTATTTACCCTACTCCGCAAGATTCAGCACGGGATAGCGAATGGCCGCTGACTCGTTTATTGACCTTAAACGATGAATACAAACTGCCAAGTCGACTGCGTCTCCACAGGAAACGCAAATACGCACTTTGAAAAATGAATGAATATGGAACTTCACTCATCACTGACAACAAGCGATCGGCGGCAACAAGTTAATCACTCAGCTTACAAGGTAATTGAGACTTGTTACATTGAGCATAAAAAAACTGTGTCAGCGCGACATCAACCAACCTCCTTATACAACTAATGACATGCTTTAATCATTATCTCGCATAACTTGGAGCTTAAAGATGGAGTCAAATAGAATGCATTGAGATTTTTCTCCCATTTGATAACGCGGATGCCATTATTGACCAAGCTACCGTTTTGATTTTTTTGCAATCGAGAATGGCAAAAAACTCAGTTGTCTGTATTGGGTGAGCTGGCTAACTTGGACGACAGATCACCGCCCGAGTTACTCCCTAAACTATTAGGAATATGAAAATGCGAATTGCCGTCCTTAATGATATTCACCATGCCTACGAAAATACCGCTGGTATCCGCCGATTGCGTGAGCACGCTCAGGTCGAAATCTTCACTGGACCTATTAGCGGGCCGAGCGATTTGAGAGGTTTTGATGCGGTCATTGCCAATCGTGAGCGGACCTTGTTCACTGCGGAGTTTTTGGAGCAATTGCCTGATCTTCGTATTATCGCTCAGACGGGCAATCATGCTTACCATATCGATCTGGAAGCCGCGCAAAAACTGGGTATCGTGATTGCCAAAGCGACTGGGGGGTTCTGCACCAGTGCGGGTGAATTCACCTTCGGATTGATGATGGCATTGATGAGAGAAATCCCATGGGTCGACAACGCGGTCAAAAATGGTGATTGGCCGACGCCCATGACGCGAGTTCTGCGCGGCAAAACGCTGGGCATTGTGGGTATGGGCAATATCGGTCGTTACGTAGCGCAGGTCGCCCAAGTGTTTGGCATGAATGTCGTCGCTTGGGGCCCCAGGCTTACGGAGGAAATCGCTACAGCGGTTGGAGCCAAGGCATTGGACCTGGATGAGTTGATGAAGCAGTCCGACATCGTTTCGGTTCATGCTACGTTGGCTGCAGAATCGAGAGGCCTGATTGACGCACGGCGTTTGGCCTTGATGAAACCATCAGCCTACATTGTCAATACCGCACGCGGCCCCATTATCGATGAAGCCGCGCTTGTGCACACTCTTGCAGAAGGTCGTATAGCTGGCGCAGCACTGGATGTATTCGATCAGGAACCCCTGCCTAAAGGGCATGCCTTGACTGGCCTCTCCAATGTAATCCTCACTTCCCATATCGGCTGGCCGACCGATGAGATGTATGCACAATTCGCTGACGCCGCTGCTGACGCTTTGCTTGGATGGAAGCAAGGCATTGATGTCCCGCGCTTCCTCCCTCACCACTAATTACTCGTCCTTCCCCGGGGCCGATCGGTCCCGGTCAACAACAAGAATAAAAGGAAGAGGTTTCGATGCTTACTATATTGATTTTATTAGCGATCCTGGCGTCCATCGGTATCGGCTATTGGCTAAACGTCAACACCGGACTCTTGGCGATTGTATTCGCCTATTTACTCAGCGTTTGCATACCCGGTACATCGCTGAACGATTTGGTCACACTCTGGCCTACAAAACTGTTCCTAATCATCTTTGGTGTCACGTTTTTCTTCGGATTTGCGATCGCAAACGGCACACTTGAGCAAATAGCAAACCGGGTCGTCTATGCGACACGCAACCGTCCTGCGATGATACCCTTTGCCTTATATGTACTGGTAATGCTGATTTCTGGCATGGGACCAGGACACTACGCAGTATTTGTTTTTCTCTCCCCCCTGGTTATGGCAGTCGCAAGCAAAACCGGCATGAGTCGACTGCTGGGTGCTGTGATCGTCGTATGCGGCGGAATGGCCACTACTTTCAATAGCATTAGCCTCGGTGGTCGAGTAACTCAAGGAATTTTTGAACAAATGGGCTTCAACACCCCCACTGCGGAACTCTTTACACACCAATTATTGTTGGATTCACTAATCGTACAAACTGTAATATTTGTTGCCGCCTATCTGTTGCTGCAAGGCTACAAAACCCGATGTTTGGTGGCGGATGCTCCGCCTCCATTAGATGCAGTGCAGCGTAAAACGGTCGTTCTTGTGCTATTCATATTGGGACTCGTCGTTATACCTAGCCTTTTGGCTGTAATTATCCCTGGACAAGGAATCCTCATAACTGTCAGATCAGCAGTAGATCCAACGTTCATCTCAATACTGGGTGTCGTCTTGGCGCTGATGTGCAAAATCGGAGATGAACGCATTGCCTTGGCCAAAGTGCCGTGGTCAATCATCATATTGCTGTGTGGAATGGGAATGCTCATCTCCGTAGCAACGAAGGCTGGCACCATCGACGTTTTATCTCAATGGTTGGGGTTACATGTCGGAAGTAACTCAGTGGTTTACGCCACCGGAATCTGCGCTGGGATCATGAGCTTTTTTTCAAGTACGCTTGGTGTAGTCATGCCAACGTTATATCCAATTGTACCGGGCCTGGCTGCACAGACGGGCGTGGGTCCAACAGTGCTATTTTCCGTCATTACTTCCTGTGCAATCATGACTGGGTTCTCGCCGTTTTCTTCTGCAGGCGCCATGGCACTGGCAGGTGTCCAGGAAGATGCCGAGCGCAGCAGACTCTTCTATCAACTCTTCATGGTTCCGCTGTTAGGCATAATAGTTGTATTCGCATTGGCATTTCTGAGAGTTCTGGGATAAGCAATACTATAACAGATACTTGGAGGCACGATGGTGATGGCCGGGCACGAGTGATGGTTCCTTTGTGCAAAAAAGCATAGAACGTGTGCAGGGATGGGGAATTTTCAGCATGTAGGTGTTTCATCAGAATGATCACAAGCCGATATGACGACGATCATAAAGGTGAACAATGTGACTTCTGGAGAAATATCATGAAATTTATAACCACCCTTGGCACTCTGGTGATTGCAACCGTTAGCGCTTTTGCTTACGCAGATCAGGACACCGTGCCCACCACCACCCCTTACAGCTATGCAATGAAGCTCGATGTGGCCAAGGTGATTGCCATGGATGAACCTGATTCCGCAACGTGCCAAGTGATCGAGGCGTATATGACCTACAGTACGACCGCAGGGAGTGTGCAACGAATCAGTTATCGAAAATTTGCCCAATCGTGCAACTTTCAGAACTGATGCTGTTTGTGAACCGCTCAATCGGCAGCCTAGCCGTGGCAATGTGGAGTTGTCACGTGCCAGGCAAGCACCATAATCCGGCAAAGGACGTACGTGATGTTTGATTGGGAAGATCTGCGCTACTTCTCGGTGTTTGCTCAAGAACAGTCGTTATCCGCAGCAGCACGCAGGTTAAAAGTTGATCACGCGACAGTAGCAAGGCGAATCAGTGCACTGGAATCGTCATTGAATCTTAAATTGGTAGACCGTCGGCCCAGGTCCTACGTGCTGACAGCGGACGGCGAACGAATTGCCATTTTGGGCAAACGCATGGAAGTCGAATCCTTTGCAGTGGAGCGCAGTGCATTAGCGGGTCAGGTCGGGGTTGTCGGAGAGGTGACAGTCAGCGCACCGCCTGCGTTGGCCTGTTCATTAATTGCTCCGCACCTAGGGAAACTTCGTCAGCAATATCCTCAACTTTCTCTGCAACTGCTAGGCAATTTAGGCAGCGCATCCCTCACTCGTCGGGAAGCGGACATCGCTGTTCGCTTGAGCCGCCCTACAGAGCCCGACTTCGTCGCGCGAAAAATCACAACCATTCCATTTGCCTTGTATGGCTCCGCCGATTATCTGGATCGGACACCCGCCGATCAGATGACCTTCATCGCCTATGACGAAAGCATGGAGCAAACCACTCAACAGCTATGGTTGATGAAACAGGCCGGTGATCGCCCAATTCTGCTACGCAGCAACGATCTGAACATTCAGGCAATGGCAGCGAAAGCAGGTGTCGGACTTGCAGCACTACCCTACTTTCTCGGCGAACAATATTCACTGCGGTCCACCGCCATTTTTGGGCCGGGACTAGAGCGCGAAGTATGGCTGGTGACTCATAGCGACATTCGTAATAGCGCACCAGTGCAGTCTGTGATGACCTTCCTGACCCAATGTCTAGCCCGGTAATACATCACTGTCTAGAGTATTTACACCGCCGATTAGCGACTTTAACTAATTCCTCGAGAGACGACTTCAACAGACAGTCTTTAGTCACCATGATCGAGAAGAGATGCCGTCATGAGTACTAAGACCTATCCCTCCCTAAGCCCCACAATCACTGCGTGAATCTACGTTGTGATTGCCTCGATCATCACTGGTGGCGGATTGGTTGAGATTCGGAAGCGAAGTCATTCCGACGATTTTGCCAGAGCAGCCTAAAAGCGACGATAGGCTCATCGGACAATTACACGGCCTGGGCTGGAACGGCGGTTGGCAAACAAATAAACACAGTGCAACTGCACCGCACGGAACACGGTGATCACCCGCCAGACCGGTTTCGGTACCGGCGCGTCTGTCCATCGTCCCGGTGGCGAGCCAGATGGAGTCGATGTAGATCATCGCTACTGGTCTCGACGAAAGGTCGCGCAGACAGCCGCGCTTTCGGTCGGCCAGTTCACTTTGACAGTGTCACGCTGGTGTGGGATTTCAACGCAGATATTCGGTGATGCAGCTTGCGAATTTGTTCCGGCTAACTGCATGGGGAACGGAATAAAAACAGTTTGCAGTTCCGTATTTTTTGCGCTTGCACTCGAATCCATTTGTGGACGAGGTTCGCGTTGAGGCTATCGCTCAGCACGACACCGGCAATCGAGACACCGGTCTGAGCGCACTCTCGGATAGAGTACCAGCTTAAAAGGCTAGAACTGGTGTCCACTTAAGTATAGATGCGCAGCTTGCGCTTTGTAGGGCTGGGTAGATGACTTGCCGGAAGGATACGGGACCTAATTTACCGATCCTTCCTGCATTCACACGTGTATGAAATTAAAGCAGTCGTGCCAAATCACATTTCGAAAATCACTGGCCTGCGTCGAAGAAAATTAAAGCGCTGCATTGGGTGTTCGTCCAAGTGTGCGTTCATATTCAATCTGTGCTGTCTGTTCTGAAAACTCTCCCGCCCATCTAGATACCACCACGGTAGCCACACTATTACCGATTGTATTGCAGATTGCATTCGCCATGGACATAAACCGATACACTCCAAAAATCAATGCGAGCCCCTCGACCGGCAACACCCCGATCGCACTCACCGTTGCCGCGAAAACGACAAAGCTGCCGCCATTGACTGTTGCTGCTCCTTTGGATGTCAGTAGCATAATCGCTAGAATCCCTAGTTGCTGGTCCCAGCTGAGTGGAACGCCATACGCATTGGCAATGAATAACATGCAAAGCGACATGTAAATAGAAGTGCCATCAAGATTAAACGCGTAGCCTGTTGGCAGCACCAAGCCAACGCTCTGCTTGGAGCAGCCAAATTTTTCAAGCTTTTGCAGAAGACGAGGTAGGGCACTTTCTGACGAGGCAGTGCCTAAAACGATTAGGATTTCGTCCTTGATGTACTTCAAGAATCGCCACAGGCTGAATCCGGACATACGGCATATCACACCTAAAATAACGAAGATAAAAAAGGCGACAATGACGTAGAACATAAGTACAAGATTTGCCAACGACATCAACACTGCACTGCCGTTACTCCCGACGGCGTAGGCAACGGAACCGAAGGCTCCGAGTGGAGCAAGTTTCATAATCAAGTTGATGAACTCAAAGAAGCATTCAGAGATCCGAGTTAATCCGTCGTCAATAAAGTTTCGACGTTCCGGCTTAAGAGCCAAAAGGGCGAAGCCAAATACGACAGAGATAACGAGCACCTGGAGCATTTGCCCACCTGAGAACGCCCCCACAAAATTATCTGGAAAAATTCCAAAAAAGAACTCCATGGTCGATGTGGGGGCATGGGCCTTGGCCACTGCCGAGTTGGCCGCCGCCGTTGCAGCGCTACTGGGGTGGGCGCCATGCATGTTGGCACCGATATCGAGCAGATTGCCCCACAGGAGTCCTATGGATAATGCGATCGTTGAAACAACTTCAAAATAAACTATCGCCCTCACGCCTACCTTACCGACTCGTTTAATATCTCCCGCGGAAGCGATACCCTGAACTACTGTAAAGAACACCAAAGGGGCCACGGCAGTCTTTATTAGCTTTAGAAAAATATCTCCAAAGATTTTGAACTTAGTCGCTAGTTCCGGTGAGAGGAACCCTAAAGCGATACCCAACCCCATGGCAGCGACAACCTGAAAAGTCAGGTTTTTGTAAATCGGTTTTCTTTTTTTTATGGTCATGCAAGTAGTCTCGTTATTTTTGTAGTTGGAAAGTTATAATTAATGGCAACAGATTAAGTCCTGATCTCTGATCTCGACGACCAAGGCAGAAATAGTCACGCAGCGACTCAATTACAAAGTTAACGCAAGCTGCAGACAATCGAGTTTTACGCATCACAAGGTTGAGGAAAAATCAATCTAGAGGAAGAGTGGTTTATAAAGAGGATATTTTAACTCGATCCTAGTCGGTTGAGATTTTTTCAAACGAATCAAGACTTTAATTCGCTTGAGCTTTCGTGAGCATTGCTGGATTCTTTCCTAGGGTAGTTCGCACTTATGATAATTGGCTCGAACGTATTAAAAGATTGCGGCGCATGATTCTGATTCGGAAGAAATTCGAATTCAGGGGCATTTAAGTAGCTTGCGCGTTTGATAATTTTGGTTTCGGCAAACTTCTGAAAAGCGGGAAATCACATTTCGGTTAGGGTATTATGGAAAATAAAAAAGAAAATATCACCTTTGAGTTGGCTTCTTTAGCAGTTAGCATCCGGTTAGAAAATATTCCCCCACACGTGCTGGGTATTGCTCGCCAAGCTGTACTTGACTGGCTGGGTGTGAGCATAGCCGGTGCCGATGAGTCAATTACAGATAAGCTTGTCGAGTTTATGGTGTCTGAAGGAGGTCTCCCTCGCTGCACTCTTATAGGCAGTCTGGATCGTCTTCCAGCCTCTGCGGCGGCCTCGATCAATGGCACGGCATCGCATGCGCTAGACTACGACGACGTAAATTTTTCCGTTCCTGGCCATGCCTCCGCGCCAGTGCTTGCAGCGGCGTTAGCGCTTGGCGAAGAAATCCATGCCAGCGGTGCACGCCTATTGGAGGCGTTTATTGCCGGTTACGAAATTTCCTGTCGAGTTGGCCAGTTGATTGCACCTAATCATTATTCGAGCGGCTTTCACGCGACAGCAACAATGGGCTGTTTCGGAGCTGCTGCGGCGGCTTCTCGTTTGCTAGGACTTGACGCGGACGCTACGTCACGGGCACTGGGAATTGCATCAACTCGTGCGGCAGGGTTGAAGGCAGCATTTGGATCTTCATGCAAGGCGCTGCAGGTTGGAGAGGCTGCACGTAGCGGTCTTGTAGCCGCGATGTTGGCTCAGAAAGGGGTAGATGTGCCGGAGGACATGATAGGTCATCGCCTTGGCTTCGCCCGGACGCACTCGTCCGATTGGGCTGAACTTTGCGCACTGAGGTCTCCTCGTTATGTAGCGGACTTCGCTGTGAAGACCACGGACGAAGCGCCTGTTTATGACTATCATCTGGAAACTAATCTTTTCAAATACCACAACTCATGTTACGAGACTCACTCAGCTATTGAAAGCGCACTCTACCTCGCTCGCACTGAGAATGTAGAGGCCTCCAATGTTGTTGCGCTAGATATTCGCGTGAACCCACATTGCGACGATATCTGTAATATTGCTTGTCCTTTAACGCCGCTGCAGGCCAAATTCAGCCTTAAACATACGGTGGCGATGGCCTTGCTCGGAAAAAACACAGCAGACCCAAGTGCTTTCAATGACGAAAACGTAGCAGATCCACAGATTCTGGCTTTGCAAGAATTGACACAAGTGATTTTCGATCCGGGATTGCGAGTACCGGAAAGCATAGTGCGCATCAAGTTGCGAGACGGACGTGAAGTAGAGCACAAACATGATTCGAGCCGTCCGGAAAATGACCTCAACGCGCAGAAAAAGCGGCTCACTAACAAGTTCCGGGCATTATGTGAAGGGCATCTTCCTTTATCAAAAATTGAAGAAATAGAACGGAATGTTTTTGAATTAGAGTCCCTAGTTAACATTTGCGAGTTAGTACGCCTAACGGCTAGAACTGCGCGTTAGCGCTAACATGATTGCCAAAGATGCAAGGAGGTATTGTCACAGAGGATACTCCCTGCAGGCAACGGGGCGATAAACAAAAAGAATTTCAAGAAAAAACACGCCTAAGAGCTAATGCCGGTTAGTTAAGCTGACTGGCATTTTTGTTTTTGATCGGATACTTCGGGGAGGGGGGAGCCGGAAAGCCCGAGGATAAAATGCGCTCTCCCCGGTGATGCGACAAGACATAGTGTGGGGCTGAGGCATGCAATTCGGCGAGATATTTGGGGATGCTCCCCGAGCGATCCGCAGAAACGCCGTTGATAATCCCCAGGATCGCCCAAGTACACGCAGTGAAACTCAGTTCACACGGATGGACGCCCGGAGCGTTTCAATCAGCTACTCCGATCCACAACAACTGACCGCGCTCCAGCTCTGCATGGTGGCGGCACCGGCCGTAAAGTACCGCCCCAAATCACCACTTCGCCCTCCGCAGGCACTAACGCTCGGCCCTTTTCACCCTTCTTTTTGGTTACACCTGAATCCTTGGTTTTTGACATACACAATCACTTGGAAAGATGCCTGCGACGGCGCAGTGAAGATATAAAAAAAAAGGGATCAGCAAGCGCGAGACACTGGCCTGCGCAGTACCGATGGGTACGGGGTAACTCCGCTGCAGATGCACTAGGACTCAGCTATAGATCTCTTTCCTAGCGCCAAGTCGACGCGCAATACTGGAGCCAAACCAAATCCTTGTAGTGCGGGGGGGCAGCAACTCAGGAGGGAGTTCCCGGACATGGCGGTCTTCGCTACGGATCGGCGCCGGTGACGCTTTGGTCCCACAAGTCGAAATCCCTCGCCTAGAAGCAATTGCATCACGTACGCGCGAAAATCAGAGGCACCTAGCCCGAGTTGAGCCCAATTTGTGAGCAGGCACAGCTGGCTGAGGAAGCTTGCACCGAGGGGGACGCTAATTGTTGTCGCCATTCACCCCAAACACCATCTCCACCGCCGTTTACTGACCGCTGCTGGTGTCTCAGCTGGTTTTCAGCGGCGCTTTGCGTGGACGTCTAGGGCGCTCTGCAGTAGTTGTACTCCGGTTGGCAATGCCCAATTGTTCGCCCAAGGTCTCTGCGCGGGCGTGCGCCGCAGCGGCTTGTTCGCGAACATTGGTCAACTCCGCTTCGGCGCGCTGCAGGCGCTGTTGTAGGACCTGGTACTGTCCAGCCGCGCCGGCGCCCGCCTGACGGTTCTGCTCCAATTGTTCGCGCAGGACATGGGCTTGAGCTTGGGCGGTGGCGCGCTGTTCGCAGACTTCGGACAGGTCTCGCTGGCTGGTGAGCAACGTCTGCTGCATGGCCTGCAAGCGGCCATTGGCCTCCTTAAGCTGAGCGCTCGCCGCTTTGCTTTCCTCGCGGGCCCGATCGACCTCGCGGTGCGCACGATCTTCGACGCCACGGACGTAGGTCTCCTGGGCAACGCGCTCCTGCTCGACCTTGAGCCGCTGCGCCTCAAGTTCCTGCTGCAATGTCTGGTTGTGCTGCTGAACTTCGCGGCGCTCGTGCAGCAAGCTTTCACGCTGCTGTTGCAGGTCCTCGATCTGCGTCTGACGCTGCGCCAACAGCAGTTCCAGGTCGGCCAGGCGCAACTCGGCTGACTGACGCCCAGCCAAGGACTCGGCCGCCTGCTGGCGATATTGCACCGCGTCCTGACGCGCCCGGTCTTCGACCGCCGCCACCCGTTCGCGTTCTGCGATCAACACCTGACGTTGTTCCGCTAGCGCCTGCTCGGCGACACCCTGCGCCAGGTGAATCGCCTGCTGCCACACCGCGACAAAGGCCTGCGACACCTCACCCGGCAGTGCCGGCAGGCGGGTCTCGCCATTCAGACGCTCGGCCAGGCGCGCCCACCATTGATCGAGCAAGCCGCCGACCCGCGCCGGACTGCCGCGCCCGAGCTCCAGGCGTACGCGTTCCACCGTCGGCCGCTCGCCGCGGGCCAACACCGCATCCGCGGCGGCAAATACGTCGTGTTCGGGTACCCCTACTGCCATGGCCCGCCTCCGGCTATATTAGGTCTGATAATAAAAGATTATCCGACGTTATTTTCTGAATAATGGATTTATCATACGTTGAACGTATTAAATATTACAGATCAACTGCCCTTGGTCGACGAAACCCCACTGGATCTGCTTGTTCTCGCCGAAAACTCCCAGCACGCCGCGGCGGCGTTTATCGCCGCCGGCACCGCGGCCAACACCGTGCGCAGCTATCGCAGTGCCCTCGCCTACTGGTCGGCCTGGCTGCAACTGCGTTACGGCCAAGTACTCGGCGATGCGCCACTCCCCGTCACCGTGGCCGTGCAGTTCGTCCTCGATCATTTGGCCCGGCCGTTGGCCAACGGCGACTGGGCGCACCTGTTGCCGCCGTCAATCGACGCGGCGCTGGTCACCGCCCGGGTCAAGACCCGGTTGGGCCCGCTGGCGTTCAACACGGTCAGCCACCGTCTGGCGGTGTTGGGCAAATGGCACCGGCTCAACGAGTGGGACAGCCCGACCGAAGCAACGGCGCTGAAGACCCTGCTGCGCGACGCGCGCAAAGCCCAGTCGCGCCAAGGACTCTCTGTGCGCAAGAAAAGTGCGATCGTGCTCGAGCCGCTGCAGGCGCTGCTCGCCACCTGCAGCGATGGCGTACGCGGGATTCGCGACCGCGCCCTGCTCCTGCTGGCCTGGAGCGGTGGCGGTCGGCGGCGTTCGGAAGTGGTCGGCCTGCAAGTGGGCGATGTGCGCCAACTGGATGCCGACACCTGGTTGTACGCTCTGGGCGTCACCAAGACCGACACTGGCGGCGTGCGTCGGGAGAAGCCGCTGCGTGGCCCCGCCGCGCATGCGCTGAGCGCTTGGCTGTCGGCGGCACCGGCCGAGTCCGGCCCGCTGTTTCGTCGGCTGTATAAAGGCAACAAGGTCGGGGCCACGGCCTTGTCGGCCGATCAAGTGGCGCGCATCGTTCAGCGCCGCGCCCAGCTCGCGGGGCTGGAGGGCGATTGGGCGGCGCACAGCTTGCGCTCGGGGTTCGTCACCGAGGCCGGGCGTCAGGGCGTGCCGCTCGGAGAGGTGATGGCCATGACCGAACACCGCAGCGTGACCACGGTGATGGGTTACTTCCAGGCGGGTTCGTTGCTCAGCAGCCGAGCCACGTCATTGCTGGTGGATAGCGAAGCGCTCACGCAAGCCGGTCCGCCGAAGGCTGAAACTTCCGAAACCGACTTAGGCGAAGAATGACACTCCTGGGATTCGGCGATATTACCGGACAGATGGTTTGTTACGCGTACTCCGCCCGGGCAGCTTTGCCATCAACGGGCACGGACATCAGCAGCTGCCACGCCGGGTTGGGCCGTGTGAGTCATTAAACCGCTACTGGTTAGAGCGGCTCGGTCTGGCCCCACGCCCTATCGCCTATCTGATTTAGTGCGGCCTCACTCTCGAGGGTGGCGGCTCGCGAACTCGCCACTCATATTGGAGCACGGGAGAACTCAGGCCGGCTGCGCTTCCCGCTGGACGACGTCCAGCAATGCCTCAAGTGTCTGACCTGGCTCAAGGGCCAGGAAACTCTCGGCAATCAACGTCAGCGGATGAATCTGCAGCACCGAGGCCAGTTCCACCACCTTCTCGAGTGTGGGGCATTTCTGACCCCGCTCCAGAGTACTGAGGTAGGTCCTGCTGCTCACGTCGGAAAAATCCTCCTGCGTCAGCTTGCGCTCCAGACGACGCGCTTTTAAAGCCGTTCCAAAGGCCTGTTTCAGTTCCATTTGCATCGCTCACAAAAGGAACGATGAAGCCTTTTTGAATACTTTAGGGCTACAATCTATAGGGTTCGTTTTGTGAGGGCATCATCATGTTTTTTACCCAGCCAGCTGCGGAACTCCGCTCTCCCGTGCCGTTTGATCTAAAAATCAAGCGCTGGAGCGTCATCGAACGGGATCTCAACGACCCGTGGTTTCATGTATGTATCAAGATGACGGAAGATGAAATGGAGTTCGGTCGCACTCTGCTGGTCTCCGACGTGACGTACCTGGAGCGAGTGCTCAATGAAGTCTCCCCCTTCGGTGCGGTGTGTTCGGTAATGGT
Organism: Pseudomonas sp. PDM10; assembly: GCF_014852295.1. Taxonomy (NCBI): domain Bacteria; kingdom Pseudomonadati; phylum Pseudomonadota; class Gammaproteobacteria; order Pseudomonadales; family Pseudomonadaceae; genus Pseudomonas; species Pseudomonas sp. PDM10. The sequence continues at coordinate 119,835 of NZ_JACVBJ010000004.1, forward strand.
CATGGTCCCACCGCATATGAATGCATCGTCACACTGGCGGATGGAGCAGGTACTGGCCATCGACACAGTGCCTGATGAGTCCTCTGGGCAAGCCCACGTTCGCCTGACCGTGGAGCATGGTAAAACCTACGATCTACTCAGTGGCAAGACTGCCGAGCAGACGGATGCGAGATCACAATGTATCTACTCCGCCTCACTGCTCAAATAGCCGCTCAAATAGCCGCTCACCGCGTAATACCAAGGAGGCACAGCACCGACAAGCGCCGATTTTCGACAAGGGCGCACCGCTTGAATGTTCGATTATGTCAGTCGAGTTATCGGCAATGGAGCCCGATCTTCGCTATCCACACTACAACCATCTTCAGGCAGAGTTTATGCCGTTTTATCGGAAGGTTACTGGTACCGAGAAGATGTCGGCTGGCGGAATCTCGGTCCGGACAGCATGGCGCGTCAACCGAGATGACGCAGGTTTTTGGTCGATGGTTCCGATAGCTCGCATCCGTCCCTCACGTCAACAATGGTCGATCGTTCGCAACCAGCACACTCACAACCGGCGAGAGGTATGAAAAAAGCGAGGGCACCATTCTCCTTAAGTTAGCGACAATGTGTACTACAGCGCGAACTCAAAGCTCATCAGCCAGCGGCGACAAATGGCGATGAACGTGCTTTTTTTATGAAATTGCCATACCAAAAGCGTAAAAAGGTCGCCGGATCGGGTACGTAGGTCCAGTATTCAACTGTTTCATACGCGCGAAAGTTACTCTGATCGCTAACATGCAATCTCGCCCAGCATCGCTTGTTCGTTTGACGAGATAACCAGGCGGGACAGACGTGTAAACAGGCCAGGTCAGAAGTCAATTGGTGATCAACGCCGGAGATACTGATGACCTCGACGCCTAAAACGAGACAAGCGTTGCCCGATAATGCAACTGAAAAACGATCTAACGCTTGATTACTACTCGTGCATTTCTCTTCGATACTGGTCCATATTCCGTAAAAATGCATTATCCAGAGAACCATTATTTGACGCGGCGTTGCCGGACGAACATGCCAACTCGGCATAACAAGATTAATTGGCCCCCCCTCACGAAATTTGTAGCTTAACGCTTCACACCATACCAAAAACGCCGCGGACACTGCGCAGGTACGCTGGCAATCGAGGCCATGCCGACGACGCCTGCTTAGGCTCATAAGGTATCTGAAGCAGGCGGCATGAGGTTTCACATACGCGTTATAGAGATAACGGCGTACGCATCGGTACAGCGCGAAGACGTCCCTCGCGCCAAACTCAAATTCAGCAGCATCGTGAGGACTATACGCTGCCAAGACAATCTCGAAAGGTGGGACAGCCCATGTCGAAATGGCGCCTGGAGCCGGGAATTCTCCTAGTTCGAGTGCGGTCAAAGTAAGACCGATGTTGATCATGTTCTCGTCATTATCAGAGCTCTCGTTTTTGACCCAAGCGACACTCAATAAAGAAATGGCATAGTTGACTAAAGGGTTCTTCATAGCGTTAGCAGCATTGAGCCATTTTTCAATCCTTAAGCCCAGCTCCTCATACTTTTTCCACTGCTCAGCAGTCACACCGCTTATACGTATAGATCCTGTAGAATCGAACAAAAAGTGATCACAATGCGTCTTCGCGCAGAAACCTTTCTCCCCACGGGCAAAAAGTAATCCTCGCGCCATGACACTACTACAATGCCTGCACGCCTCAAGTGGCTCACCATGCCAAGGACATCGTTTGATCATCTGAAGTAAAAAGAAAACCGAATGATATCCTGCAGCTATACATTTTGGACAGTGCCGGATAACCACCTGCGAAGTGCACGGCGTGCACTCAACCAGATTATCGATAAATGCACGTTTTATTGCAGGATACGGTAGAGAAAGTGCTGCCGCCATCTTCGAGTCGTCAATCTCGCAAGCCTTCCAATGCCGTGCAGAATTATTGCATTGTGGGGCTCTAGCGAGTTCGCGAAGTAGTATTTTTGGTGGCACCAGGTTTAACGCACTCGCTTTTAGCAACATCGCCCAAGATGACTCGAATGGGATGTAGTTGAATCGACCATAAGAAATATTCATATATCATTTTTCGCAGATTGACGCATCATCGCTACGAATTGTGCAATCAGACTAGCAGCCACCGCCTCTTTTACGATTCCTTCCGTCACTTTAAATTCCGAGCAGTCCATATGACGACACCTGATCAAAATCCTTTCAATGACGCGAAATATATGCTCAAGTGGTAGAATGCCAGGACCATCTTCTCTGGCAATGCTCATCAGCTCACTCCATATTTTCTTAGTGCAACTAGTCATTCGAAAATTTGCAGCAAAAGCTTTCGGCAAGAAAAACTCGGTATACGTACAACCGGAGTCTAGTGGAAATTCTTTATTTACGTCGTATTCATTAAGAATAGATTCCAAATCAGCCTCCGATACACAACCATCAAACCGAATCGGCTCACACAAAAAACGAGCGACTATATTGGTAGCTTTCACTTTAAATAAAAATACTATTTTCTGAAGTATTTGTTCTTGACCGAATCCCAACGTTGTCATGCTGACACCGTGGCCTTCTAAACGATTATGAATAACAAGCAGGTCAGCCCAACTGTCCGTTGATAGCAATTGATTTTCGTCAATGATCAGCACAAAATGACTACCACCCAAGGATTCCACCTTGATACGCACATGAACAATAAACCTTTCCAGTAAATCACTATGGTCTTTTGATCCGCTTGACAGACCCAGCCCCGCAATCAAGTCTCGAACTAAGTGCGCCGATTTATGCCCATCAGCAGAGTGATACAAAATATATTTGCTTGGAAACTCGATCGCTAGTAGATCTGTAATAGTTGTAGCACATTTGGTTTTACCCTTTCGAGGCGTCGCATACAAAAACGTACCCGTGTGCCTTGAGAATACTCTCTCACGAAGAATCGAATAGACCTTGGCGATCATCGGCGTAATTAAAATATATGCGGTACTTACAACCGGATGACTCTCTAAGCAGGCATCCCTATCAATGTTATCTTCATTAGAACTCACGACTTTAACCTTTTTTGTTTTAGCAGTTCGTTCAGATCTGGATTTTTCTTACCAATAATTAATGAGTCCGAAAACTCCAATGGCTTTCCTTCTAGATACGTTGCCTGTTCGCTACGAGGGATGGAAACTACCAACGGCAAACCCCCTTCATCCGCTACTCGCTTCGCTTCTGTTGCCGCGTCGGCGGGAATATCTATGGATTTCCTACTCTTCGAGGTGCTTAGAAAAGCTAGATAGACTAGAACCGGGTCTTGCTCAAAACTGACTTGCAAGGTTCTGTCCATCATCTTAGAGTTAATAGCTTTACGTGTTCGCATATCATGCTTAGTATCGGCCCATTTGCCCACAGCAATCAGATTGCCGAGTGAGAAACCTTCCATCGTGAATGCTGTTACCAACCTCAAGTCATTTTCATCAATATGTAGAACAATCTTTTCGCCAATCATAGCCCACGCTTCATGCAAGTAACCTGAGGTGTAATGCACTCTCAAAAACTGAACATAGGGGTGGCGACCACCATCTTTGTTGCCGCGTACAGTAACGATTTTCTTTAACTGCAATATCGTGACTCCCCTGCTATTACTAGCCGGCAGCGTTCTTATTAGGAAATGCTGTTGATCCTTCTCAAGCTTTCGCCTGATATATTCCAAAGGCGACAAGAAAAATAAGCCTTCACTGATTCTTGCGTTGTACTGTGCGACCTCAACATCAAGAAGATGAAGCAGGTGCTCCGCGAGAACTGGAGTTTGCGTGGCAATTTTTTCGCAATTATCTGCGCGGCCATTGTTCGGGCCATGCCCGATTGTGCTTAAAAGACGGCAGAATATATTGTTAGAGAGAAGGCCACCCAGATGTTCTACACATGGTCTTCTTTCAAAGTGTCCAGGAGGGCCGACTGTCCAAAAATAGCCCAACTCCTTTCTGGCTACATTCGTGATTTTCTCCGATAAATGCGCCAACGCCCCATCAAATTTGACGACTGTAAACAAAGCGCCTTTACATTCCGGAATGACCTCACTTGGTAATCCACTGCCTTCGGGATATATCAATCCTTTAATAACTGGCTCAGGCTTAGGCTGTCCTACGATCGAATAACGCATGACATCGACCACGTCGGTGGATGAAATCTCACTTCTGAAAACGCACTTGTAAGCTAATGTTGCTCCAGATGCGCAGTCACACATCAGAACAACCCATATCCTGCTGATTCTTATGTCGATATAGGTACCATTCGGAGCTTTCATTTGTACTGAGGAATGACAGTCAAATTTGTAAGCATCAATCTCAACAGCGTCGTAGGGTTCGGTGTAAATCAGTCCAGGCCGCTGGCCTTTTCCGACTGCCATGTGGGCCTTTGCCTCGCGCTCTCCTTCGTTGCACACGATGCGACCGAAGTTACCATCTCGAACATTTCTGATGTGATCGCCAATCGAATGCTGTCCCAAGCACTTTGTATTGAACGGCCATTCATTCTCTTTAATACCAAATTCCTTCAGCAGGTCAAGAAAGATCTTATGCAGTGTCTTAGACCTAATTCTGAATTCATTCTTAGTATCGGGGTCGTGATACGAAAGGATTTTTCTATTGAAACGTTCTTCTAATTTTGGATATTTATAAAAAACCGCGCCCAGCGCTCCTGCATACCCCCCCTGGGCTTCCGGAAGCTTTGGCCCCACAACCTTGGTTCTGCAGTAGTCTTTTATGTGCAAGTGCGGTAACAGCGCACGGCACCCCCACCAAACTCCATCCGGCGCCAACTGCATGCACCGCCCGGCATAATAATTTATGCATTGTCTACTTATTCCCGTCGCAACGACGATATCCTTAATAGGCACTCCCTCGCAATAGAACTTCATTGCTAGAAATTTTTCTTGATAATCTTCTAGCTCTTGATCTGTTAGCCCAATTAATTCTGGTTTCGACCAGTCATTAAAGGTGCCTAACGCAACCGCCCTCTTACTTATAGCTCCGACCCAATCGTTCGACTCGCCATTTTTCGTCGTCATGACCGGCACTTCCAAGGGGTGTAGCGCCCGAATGAGGATTTGCTCACCAGATCAATTTCAACTAATCCGGCGATGAAATGACGCACTAAAACTCCACATACTATAGGTGGCGCAATAAGCGGGGAGTATTTAAACAGTACCTGAACATCTCCCGCCCCAAGCGAAACTTCGATTGCACGTATAGTATTCGAGGCTGCCGTGCAGTCAAGTCTTCTGATTGCTGCTGCATATGCTAAGGCTTTCATAGTCTTGATAGCCAAAGGTGCCGACGCCAAAATCTCCGTCCGTGAAACGCGACAAGTGTTTTGTCCCTCGCTGTGTATTGCTTCGTGCTGATCCGAGAAAACAACCTCAGATAGGCTTCCTGATTCCTTTTGTACTAAAAAATCAAAACTATCCCCCCTTTCAGGCTGCTTGAATGTCACCACATCAAAATTAATCTCAATAAATACCAACCAATAAATTAAAGCTAAATCAGAGGGAAGCACAAGGTCTTTGTCTAGTTTGACGCTATACACATACCAAAGGTTGCTATTGCTATGGCCGCGCGCTCTTACCTCTTGAAGAATGCGTCTTCTATGCTCTTGTTTTAGAGAACGATGATCCACGCTCATGAGTTCATCTCTGTCTGCTGTACATTTTGAATGTACCTCAGAAAATATTCTCCGTTATATCAAATAGTCATATGTTGACTCCAACTAATTGCCAGATAGAAATGGTGCAGTACATTTACCCGCACCGCGCAACAACGTTGCCCGACTAATGATTCGCTTGCTGTTTATAGGTACGAGACTAGTATCGAATTGCCGCGCCAATTACCGTGAACTGCATACACATACCTGTGGAGTATTATCCGCTCTAGCCGTCTGGCATGAGGGCATTCCAACCCGCAACAACATTTCATGAGTCACCCCTTAAACAGCCGAGCTACACAATCGCTTTGATAGGACGTTGGTTGAAATGCAGATAAATCGAGTGGCCTTGGGGACTCAGTGTCAGTGCCTTTTTTTGAAATATGTAGTTGCAATGGCTTAAAGCCAAGTCAATACGCGTTCAGCCTTTGTTCGGTCTAACTCTGTGCAAGTCATGTCCAAAAAATTGTCGCTACCGCTTCGCAAAGAAAATACTTCCAGCGCTATCTTGGGAAAAACTTTAGTTCTCAGGCTAGAGGTAATTATTTTTCAAAACGACGTATGCTATGATTCCGAATTAAGCTAGTAGCTTGTATTTATTGCTATTTTATTTGCAAAGGAATGTAAGTACTTCAGTTCCGAGAACTTTTGAAGCATCAATTCACCTCAGCCCTCATTTGCCCGTCAGCCTCTCAAACAGCTGCGAATGTTCGGGAAATTGCTCGCTAAGCTTTTGCCGACTGCCCAACTCCATATCTGCAAAATCAAACCCTGGTGAAACCGCTTCACTGATCAAACCGTATCCCGCCAATCCATTTGTAAGCTGCGAAGCTTTCCAGACGCCGCCCGGCACATGCAGCTGCAGACATTGTCCGGCGATTATATCGCTGCCCATCACAACCGTTTTTAATGTGCCGTCCGGAAAAATCAGGCTGTACTGAATTGCATCTCCCACATGGTAGTAATGCACGATGTCCGATTGGTTCAAATGAAAATGACCTATTGGCGAATCCTTGGTCAGCAAGTAGTAAATGGATGTCATCAGGTAGCGCCGGCCACCAGTGGTCTCAACCATCGTGTGGTGATCGGTTTGAAAGGTTCTGCGGTAGAAACCGCCTTCCATGTGGGGTTCCAGGTTCAGTGCTGCGATTACAGCCTCAGCGTTGGGAATGTGTTTATCAAAGGTGTTGGTCGTCATGTTGATTGAGCCCTCCAGCCTTTGAAATAGCGAGCCGTTAATGCGCTATCTCTATTATGATTATGAAAACAATTAATAATAACTATGCTAAAGAGCTATTTAGTAGAGCTAGCTAATAGAGAGTGAGCATACGAGTACTCACTACCCTCGCCCGCTATTGTTGTTCACACTGCACGTGTGTTTGCGACCCTAGCCGTGCGAATAAACAAGGCGCGCACTTTCTCCCAGAAAAATAGATTTGATGGCGCTTAAAAAGCGTACCAGTCATGTGCCCATTTGGACGGCTATGCTCCAGTGAACTTTGTTGGTCGGGACATGCGTAATGCATCCAGGTACAACCCTGCTGAAGTGGCCAGGCCGGCTCGTGCTGCTCGGCGTACTCGGCCTCAGTGGCTGCGTACGACTTGGGCCGGACTTCCAGCCACCCGGCGAAGAATGGGTCAAACACTGGAACACCCCTGCCCTTGAGCAATCCAGCCAGCGGAGCCTGAACCCGGACATTCGTCAGTGGTGGCAAGTCTTTGCCGATCCGATCCTCAATCATTTGATTGCCCAGTCGGATGCAGGCAACTCCAGTCTCAAAATCGCCGGCCTGCGCGTCATGGAAGCCCGTGCCCAACTCGGCATTGCTCAAAGTGGTCTTTACCCGCAACTGCAGCAAGCCAGCGTCGACAGCCTTTACTTCAACCGCAGGCAATCCGGAGGGGCCAACCCGCAAGACAGCCATTTCTGGCAACACAGCGCGGGGTTCGACGTAGGTTGGGAGTTGGACTTCTGGGGCCGCTTCAGTCGCGCCATCGAGTCGTCCGATGCCAGCTACTTCGCCGCCCAAGCCAACTATGAAGACGTACTCGTACTGCTGCGTGCGCAAGTGGCCGATACTTATTTTTCGCTGCGCACCACCGAAGCTCGTTTGCGTGTCGCCCGGGAAAACGCCAAACAGCAAAAACGCAACTTCGAGATCACCGAAAAGCTCTTCAACAGTGGCCAGACTGCCGAACTCGACCTGCAACAAGCCAGAACCCAGTACCTGGGCACGTTGAGCACCATCCCCAATTTCGAAGACCAGTTGCAACGAACCCGCAATGCGTTGGCGGTGCTGATTGGCCAGCCGCCCGGCGCACTGCCACAACTGGTCGAGTACGAAGGATTGATCCCGCTGGTCGATCGTGCCGTGTTGCAAGATGTACCGGCCAACCTGCTCCTGCGTCGGCCCGACGTGCGCGCCGCCGAGCTTAACGTCGCCGCCCAGTCAGCGCTGATTGGCGTGGCCGAGAGCGACTTCTATCCGTCGCTGACCTTGCTGGGCAGCATCGTCTGGTCAACCGACACGCTCAGTGGCACACCCCGGAATCTGGATTTAATTGGCGGCCCCAGTCTGCGCTGGAATCTGTTCGATCACGGCCGGATCAGCAACAACGTGCGCGTGCAGGATACGCGGTTGCAGCAACTGATCGAGGCTTACCGCGACAAGGTTCGCCAGGCAGCACGCGAGGCAGACGATGCGGCCTATGGCCTGATCAAATCCCTGGAGCGCGAACGCATCCTGCGTGAGGCCGGAGTGGCGGCCAAGCGTTCGCTGGTGCTGGCCAGCGTGCAATATCGCGAAGGTTATTCGGACTTCCAGCGGGTCCTGGATGCGCAACGTGCCTTGCTCGAACAACAGGACAATTACCTGGTCGCCCGCAGCAATGCCGTCAGTAATGTCATTGCCTTGTACAGGGCCATGGGCGGTGGCTGGTACAGCGCCCAGCCGAGGGTTGCTCCGACCACCCGCCAACAGATGGAAAAACGCACCGACTGGGGCGATCTGCTGAAAGAACCCGCCACTGCACAGCCTGCCATTCCAATGTCTTACAAGGTAAAAGACCAATGAGTGAAACCGCCCCTTCCTCGTCCGCGCCCCCAGTCGCCCAAGCACCGGCGCCGACTGCCGACCCGGCGAAAAAAGGCATCAAATGGGTCCTGTTACTGATCCTCCTGAGCCTGACCTGGTACCTGTTGGCGGATCGTTTCACACCCTATACACAACAGGCCCGGGTGGGTGCCTTTGTGATTCCGGTTGCCTCGGAAGTGGCAGGCCGCGTGACGCGGGTGAACGTGCGCAATAACCAGGACGTCAAGGCCGGCGAAATTCTTTTCGAGGTGGACCCTCAGCCGTACCAGATTGCCGTCGACCGTGCGCGCGCCGACCTTGAATCGACCCGCCGACAGATCGGCGCAAGCACCGCCGGGATCGCATCGGCCCAAGCCAATCTGCGCGCAGCCCAGGCCAATGAACTCAAGGCGCGTCAGGACAATCAGCGTCTTGAGGGGTTGTATCGCGAAGACCCAGGCACCATTTCCGTACGACTGCTCGAAGTGTCTCGCGCCAACCGCGAACAGGCGGTCAGCCAAGTGGCCGCTGCCCGCGCCGAAGTGCAGCGCGCGCGAGAGCAGGAAGGTGGCAGCGAGGAAGACAACGCTTTGCTGCGCAGTGCCGCCACGGCGTTGTCCAAAGCTGAACTGGATCTGTCCAACACGCAGATCCGTGCTCGTTCGGCCGGACTGATTACGGATCTGCGTACTGACGCCGGGCAATTCGCCGCTGCCGGTAGCCCGGTCATGACCCTGATCGCCATTCATGATGTCTGGATCAGTGCGGACATGACCGAGAACAACCTCGGTCTGGTGAAGCTCGACACACCGGTGTCGATTGTTCTGGATGCTCTGCCGGGCGAGGTCTTCGAGGGGCGCGTGCGCAGCGTTGGTTACGGTGTCAGCGTGGGGCAGACACCCGCGCCTGGCACCTTGCCCAGCGTGCAGAACAGCCGCGACTGGTTGCGTCCGGCCCAGCGTTTCCCGGTCATTATCGAGTTTTCGCCAGACTCATTGAACACGTTGCGTGACAGTCGGGCGATTCGTGCCGGCGGGCAGGCCGAAGTCATGGTCTTCCCCTCCGAGGGCAATCCGCTGAACCCGCTCGGCCGCGTGTTTGTGGGGTTCATGAGCTGGTTGAGCTATGCCTATTAAAGGCATGTCTACTCGGCGCACGCCGCGGGATCAACGCGCACTGCGCCTGGCCACCGGTACAGCATTGTGCCTCACCGCCAGTTTCGGCCTGGGCTTGCCGATTCCCTTTCTTGCGCCGGTGCTTTGCCTGCTGTTGCTGGCTTCGGTCAATCGCCCGCTGCCGTTCAAGGCCGGACTGGTTCTCGCACTGGCCGCCCTGTTGACCACCGGCATCGGCCTACTATTGATCCCGGTCCTGCGTTATTACCCCATCAGCGGCGTGCTATTGATCAGCGTCGGTTTGTTCCTGGCCTTCCGCTTTGGCCTACGCGGCGGCAACACCTTGATCATGACCTTCCTGGTGATTGGCCTGACCATGATTTCCTCGGCCGGTATCGCCGAATTCGATCTGGCGGCGATGGTCATCGACGCACTGGTCAAGGGTTTGCTGCTCGCCGTTGTCGTCGTTGCGTTCAGTCATGGGTTATTCCCGGATCCACCCAACGCCCCTTCTCCGCCGCCTGCCCCACCTTTGCCGGCAGAAGAAGTCAGTCGGATTGCGCTGCGTGCAACCTTGATCGTATTACCGGCATTCCTGCTGGCGTTGATCGACCCTGCCGGTTACTTGCCGATCATCTTGAAGGCCGTCAGCCTGGGTCAGCAAAGCTCCACGACAAACGCCCGCATCGCCGGTCGCGAACTGCTCGGCTCGACCTTGCTCGCAGGCCTGTTGGCGATCCTCTTCTGGAGCGCCCTCAGTCTGTTTGTGCATCTGTGGATGTTCTTTCTGTGGATGTTGCTGTTCGGCCTGGTGCTGGCGCGCAAGCTATATGCCCTGAGCCCGACGCGGTTTACCCCGGGGTTTTGGCTCAATACCCTGATCACGCTGATCATCCTGTTGGGTCAGTCGGTACAGGACAGCGCAGCAGGCAAGGACGTTTACACAGCGTTCGCCATCCGCATGGGTTTGTTCATCCTCGTGACGTTGTATGCCTGCCTGATGGTTCATCTGCTCGAACAACGGCAGGAAAACGCTCAAGGATTAACCTGATACCCCTTCCCTTGCAGGCAACTGGTATAGGCCGTTGAACTGGTCGCCGCACTGGTTTTCTCTTGCGCCCGGCGTTCCTGACGCTGACGCGAACCTCCGACGACCGCGCCTGCTGCGGCGGTTTCCTTGGCGCGATTCTGACGATAGTCCTGCTTGCGGTCTTCATCGACCTGATCATAAAACTCGTCATGTTGACGTCCCCGCACCTGCGCCCCCGCAGCCCCTGCGGCAGCGCCCGCGGCGGCCCCCTTCAATCTTCCACCGGAAGGAGGCGGTGCAGTCGAGGTGCTCTGACTGGCCGCGATGTTATGGCAATCGGTGATGTCCGCCTGGGTTTGTTGCGAACTCTGCCCTTTCATCGGCACGACCGTTTCGGCCCATCCCTGGGTCCAGGAAACCGACAGTGCGATGCACAGGCTAATGAATGACAGCCTTTTCATGATGACCTCCGACAGGGCCCGGCACTTTGCAAGCACACTGGGTCGGTAGACAGATCGCTCAATACGTCACACCTCGTGATCCTGAGCGTGGTTCAGCATAAAAGATTGTAGATCACCCCTTCTCAACCACCCCCCTTCCCTATTCGTGGCCCGCCTCGCAGAACTATTTTTCGCGCCTGCACACGCCATGACCTAACCTGAATGGCTACAGCCGCTGGAGGCATGCCTATGCGTCCTGCATTGAAATTACTCTTATTCGTTGTGTTCGCGCTGATGGGGGCGAACATCGGCGAGCTGTCGGCGGATGAACTACCCAACACGTCTAGAAACGGTGAGGCCAGCGCCACCTCTACCGTGTCAAAAAGCGATCTGGAAGCACTGCAATTGAGGCTGGACAACCTTAAACAGCAGGTGTCACTGACCAGTAACTACACCCAGTTGATAGGCTTTCAGGACAACGTACAGTTGCTCTTCAGTGATGTGGACAAGTTGGCGGCGGTGTTACTTCCCGAGCAAGCGCAATTGCAAGCACAACTCAGTGTGCTCGGGACGTCATCCGCCACCAGCGTTGCCATGGAAAAGTCCGATCTGGTGAAACAGAGGTCCTATCTCAGCGCACAAAAAGACAAGGTGGATAACGATCTCAACATACTGCAGGCCATCAAAGAAGGTGCTGCTAACCTCATCACTCAGATTGCCAGCATTCGGCGTACCCAACTGGAAACCGAACTGGCCCAGCGCACCGCCAGCGTCCTCAACCCCCGGTTCTGGTTGCCGGTGTTTTCTCCACTGGAGGAGGATAAAAGCCGTCTGAGGTTTTTGATCGACCAGTCCAACAATGTCATCCAGTCCGTCTGGCAACCCGGCCGGCGTACCGCGACCGTCACGTTGTTATTATTGGCCCTGGCCTTCTGGACGCTGGGGCGACGACTGGCTGAACATGGTTTGACATGGATCTGTATCCATCGAGTACCCGAAGGTCGCCTGCGCAGAAGTTCATTGGCGATAGCGACGGTAGTTGCCACGATGTTGAGCGCAGGTTGTGCAATAGGGCTCATCTCCGCAGCGGCTAGCCGTCTTCAACCATTGCCGCAGCCCCTGCAAGGTTACTTCGACGATGTCGAGAAAGTCGCTTACGCCTGCGCCCTGATTATCGGTCTGAGTCGGGCCCTGTTGTCTAAACGCAATCCCTCATGGCGGTTACCTGGCATCGCCGATGAAGTAGCACTTGCAATAAACCCTTTTCCGGCGCTGCTGGCCGGATCAATGCTGATACTCATCTCGCTGATACAAGTCACCAATGCGACGGGTATGAGTACGCAAATGGTACTTTTCAGCCGGGGCGTGGTGTCACTCGTCGTCATCCTGATTATTGGTGCGCTATTGCTACGCGTCAGTAGAACCCGCCGAGCGATGGTCATTGCCGGGGAACACCCCGAGTCAGGTACTACGCTGGCGGGGGTCATTTATACCGGCCTCAGTATCGCCGTGTTGATCTCGATTTTTGGCCTGCTGGTCGGTTACATCTCCCTGGCCCGGTTCATCACTTACGAAGTTGTCTGGCTCTATATCGTTATTGCCAGCTTCTATTTGCTGATGCAGTTGTTCAGAGACTTGTGTGATTACCTGTTTTCGCCAAAACAACCAAGCGGCAAGGCGATCAAACAGCTGCTGGGCATCGGCGACGTTCGGCTTGAACAAATCGAGGTTGTTGTGGCGGGTATTGGCAGAGCGGCATTACTGCTCATTGCCGTGATTACAACGATTGTGGGGGGGATTGGAGCGACCTTTGGCCAACTGACTGACAGGGTTTCAGCGATCCTCGGCGGCGATGGCTTGCGCAAGCTGAACATCATTCCGGGCAATCTGTTGAATGCGGTCCTCGCGTTGTTGATCGGTATTTATCTGATTCGATCGCTGCGCAGATGGCTGGATAACGAGTTCCTGCCGAAAACCGACATGGACCCCGGCATGGGAGCGTCGCTGAGCACCCTGTTCAGTAATATCGGGTACGTACTGGTCATTCTGATGGCGTTGTCTTCATTGGGCGTCAAATGGACCAATCTGGCCTGGATCGTCAGTGCGTTGTCAGTGGGGATCGGCTTCGGTTTGCAGGAGATCGTCAAGAACTTCGTATCCGGGTTAATCCTGCTCACCGAGCGTCCGGTCAAGGTCGGCGACCTGATCAGCATCAGTGGGGTCGAAGGCGATATCCGGCGAATCAATGTCAGGGCCACGGAGATACAGCTCAGTGATCGCTCGATCGTGATCGTGCCCAACTCGCAGCTTATTTCCCAGAACCTGCGCAATATAACCATGGGCGGCAGCGCCCAAGGGGTGGCCACACTCGAACTGGTGTTCCCTCTGGATATTGACCCCGAGCAAGTCAAAACCCTGCTGTACACCACCTATTGCGAACATGAAACCATCCTCGACAAACCCTCCCCCGTTGTTCGATTCAGCAATCTGAGCCCTGAAGGCATCACATTGACCATCACCGGCTATGTCAGCAGCCCAAGGATTGTCAGTACGACCAAGAGCGATCTGCTCTTTGAAATCCTGAAGCGATTGGGTGCGGCCGGCATTGAATTAGCCAAGCCTGTTCCTCCTGCGTGATACCCATCAATAGTCTGCCTGGCGCCTGAATGTGCTCGTGATCACACGAGAGCGTTGTGAATTTGTGCGCCTCGGAGTGATACGTTTATTTTCACCGTATTGCATTATGAAATAATACATGTCATTTATAGCCACACAAAATCATCAGGACTGATCCACCGCGCCAGATCGGATGGCCTGTACCACCCCAACGCCCCTCCAAGGAGTCAACAATATGAACAAGACAGAACTTCTAGGTGCTCTGGCACTGTGCGCCGCAAGCTTGCTGGCACACGCCGACGAAGACAGCCTGCGCATCGGTATCGAAGCCGCCTACCCACCCTTCTCTTTCAAGACGCCGGAGGGCAACGTCAGTGGTTTCGATTACGACATCGGCAATGCCCTGTGCGAAGAAATGAAGGTCAAATGCGAGTGGGTCATCCAGGAATTCGACGGCATGATCCCATCGCTGAAAGTGCGCAAGATCGATGCCGTGCTGTCGTCGATGTCGATCACTGAAGACCGTATGAAGTCGGTCGACTTCAGCAAAAAGTACTACCACACGCCGGGCAAGTTCGCGATGAAGGCCGGCAACGTGATCAACGACCCGCAGGTTGATCTCAAGGGCAAAAAAGTCGGGGTGCAACGCTCATCGACCTACGACCGTTTTGCCACCGAGCAGCTTGAAAAAGCCGGGGTCGAAGTGGTGCGCTACGGCTCACAAAATGAAGCCTTCCTCGATCTGGCGTCGGGTCGACTGGACGCGACGCTCGCCGACATCGTCAACACCGATGAGAGCTTTATCAAAACGCCGGCAGGCAAAGGCTTCGCGCTGGTGGGACCGGACATCAGCGACCCGAAATATTTCGGCCGAGGCGCCGGGATTGCGGTGCGTAAAGGCGACAGCGTGAACGTCGCACGCCTGAGTACAGCGATCGACGCCATCCGCGCCAACGGCAAGTACCAGCAAGTGATGGCCAAGTACTTCGCGTTCGATATCTACGGCGAATAAGCCTTACCTGTAACCCTGTGGCGCCGGCCTCTTGCGGGCGCTTTTGGGCTTGTCTCGCGCGCCTTTTGGCGCTCGTTTGAGGACTTTCATCATGCTTCACGGCTACGGATCGAGCATTCTCGATGGCGCCTGGCTGACCATTAACCTGGCCTTGACCTCCATGAGCATGGCGATTGCCTTGGGTCTGATCGGCGCGGCCTTTCGATTGTCGCCGCTCAAATGGCTGGCGATGCTGGGCGAAGGGTACACCACCCTGATTCGCGGTATTCCTGACCTGGTGTTGATCCTGCTGATCTTCTACGGCGGCCAGGATCTGGTGAACCGCATCGCCCTGGCGCTCGGTTACACCCACTACATCGACATCAACCCCTTTATCGCCGGCGTCTGCACCATGGGCTTCATTTTTGGCGCCTATCTCTCGGAAACCTTTCGCGGCGCGTTCATGGCGATTCCTAAAGGTCAGGCCGAGGCCGCTGTGGCGTATGGCATGAGTGGTGGCCAGGTGTTCTGGCGGATTCTGGTGCCGCAGATGATTCGGTTCGCCATCCCGGGGTTCACCAACAACTGGCTCGTGCTGACCAAATCCACCGCGCTGATTTCGGTGATCGGCTTGCAGGACATGATGTTCAAAGCCAAGAACGCAGCGGACGCCACCCATGAGCCGTTTACGTTTTTCCTCGCGGTGGCGGCGCTTTATCTGATGCTGACCAGCGTGTCATTGCTGGTGCTGCGTTACCTGGAAAAACACTACTCGGTCGGCATCAAAGCCGCCGAATTGTGATTGGGAGCAACCCCATGATTCTCGACTACAACCTGATCTGGGAAAACCTGCCGCTGTATTTCAATGGCGCCTTGTTGACCCTCAAAGTCCTGCTGATTTCCCTGGCCTTCGGCCTGGTGCTGGCGATTCCGTTGGCTTTGATGCGGGTGTCCCGATCGCCCCTGATCAACGTCCCGGCCTGGCTCTACACCTACGTGATTCGCGGCACGCCGATGCTGGTGCAATTGTTCCTGATCTATTACGGCCTGGCGCAGTTCGCAGCGGTACGTGAAAGCGCGCTCTGGCCGTACCTGTCCAGCGCAACCTTTTGTGCCTGCCTGGCCTTTGCGATCAACACCAGTGCCTATAGCGCGGAACTGCTGGCTGGCAGTTTGAAGGCCACGGCCCACGGTGAGATCGAAGCCGCCAAGGCCATGGGCATGTCGCGCTTGACCCTGTACCGCCGCATTCTGCTGCCCTCGGCCTTGCGCCGGGCGTTGCCGCAGTACAGCAACGAAGTGCTGATGATGCTGCAAACCACCAGCCTGGCATCGATTGTCACCCTGGTGGACATCACCGGGGCCGCGCGTACGGTCAGTGCGCGGTTCTATCTGCCGTTCGAGGCGTTCATCACGGCCGGCCTCATTTACCTGGCCCTGACCTTCATTCTGGTTCGCCTGTTCAAGCTGGCCGAGCGTCGCTGGCTGGCGTACCTGGCACCGCGCAAGCACTAAGGAGCTGTTATGGAGCACATTGAATACCTGCTGCCGTGGAGTGCTTCGGGCACTGAACGGAAACTGTCGCTGTTTCGTTTTGGCAGCGGACCGCGCAAGGCCTACATTCAGGCGTCCCTGCACGCCGACGAGTTGCCGGGGATGCGCGTGGCCGTTGAACTCAAACAACGTCTGCGGGTGCTGGAAGAACAAGGTCGCCTCAACGGCGTGATCGAGTTAGTGCCGATGGCCAATCCGATTGGTATCGCCCAGATGTTCCAGGCGACCCATCAGGGGCGCTTCGAGTTTTCCAGCGGAAAGAATTTCAATCGGGACTTCCCGGAGCTGACCGAAGCCGTCGCGGCGCTGGTGAAAGACCACCTGGGCGACAATGCCGACGTCAACACTGCACAGATCCGTCGGGCCATGGCCGATGTCCTCGCCGACATGCCACCACCGATGTCGGAACTCGATGGCTTGCGCCGCCTGTTGCTGCAACATGCCTGTGACGCCGATGTAGTGCTGGACCTGCACTGCGATTTCGAGTCGATCATTCTGCTTTACGCCATGCCGCAAAATTGGCCGCGATTGCGTTCGTTGGCCGCTCGACTCGGTGCCGGCGCCGCGCTGCTGGCCGAGGGTGCGGGCGGCAGCGCCTTCGATGAGGCCTGTGCGATCCCTTGGTTGCGCTTGGCTGAGCTGTTTCCTGAAGCCAATGTTCCGCTGGCCTGCGTGGCCACCACCATTGAGTTGCGTGGCATGGCCGACACCGAACGCGAACAATGTGTCGATAGCGCCGAGGCCATTCTTGGCTATCTCGCCGAACAAGGCCTGATCAGCGGTGACTGGCCAGCAGCGCCACCGACCTGTTGTGAAGCGACGCCATTCGCCGGCGCACAGTACGCCTATGCGCCGCACCCGGGGGTGGTGAGTTTTCTGCAACCGCTGGGTGCCAGGGTCAGGGTGGGCGATCCGCTGTTCGAAGTGCTGGATCCGCTGACCGATCGCCACAGTATCGTGCGCGCCAGCACCGACGGCACCCTCTATGCCCGAGAACGCCTGCGCTTTGCCCAGCCCGGTTTGTGGCTGGCCAAAGTCGCCGGCACCCGTCTTATTCGCCAGGGTCGCTTGCTCAGCGACTGATTCCAGAGAATAAAAACCATGTACAAACTAGAAGTTCAGGATCTACACAAAAGCTATGGCAGCCACCACGTGCTCAAGGGCGTGTCCCTGGAAGCGAAGGCCGGTGATGTGATCAGCCTCATCGGCTCCAGCGGCTCGGGCAAAAGCACCTTCTTGCGCTGCATCAACCTGCTGGAGCAGCCCAACGCCGGCAACATCGTGCTCAACGGCGAACAATTGAAACTGGTGACCAACAAACTCGGCGGGCTCAAGGCCGCCGAACCCAAGCAGCTACAACGCATGCGTTCACGGCTGTCGATGGTGTTTCAGCACTTCAACCTGTGGTCGCATATGAGCGCCCTTGAAAACGTCATGGAAGCCCCGGTACATGTGCTTGGCATGGGCAAGAAAGAGGCCCGGGAAAAGGCCGAACACTACCTGAACAAAGTCGGCGTGGCGCACCGGATGGACGCCTGGCCAGCCCATATGTCCGGCGGCGAGCAGCAGCGTGTGGCGATTGCCCGGGCGCTGGCGATGGAGCCGGAAGTGATGTTGTTCGATGAGCCGACCTCGGCACTCGACCCCGAACTGGTCGGCGAAGTGCTCAAAGTCATGCAGGACCTCGCTCTCGAAGGCCGCACCATGGTAGTCGTGACCCATGAAATGGGTTTTGCCCGCGAGGTTTCCAATCAACTGGTGTTCCTGCACAAAGGGCAGGTCGAAGAACGTGGCGACCCGCGGGAAGTGCTGGTCAACCCGCAATCCGAACGCCTCCAGCAGTTTCTTGCCGGGAGCTTGAAGTAATCCGCCCAGCCAGCGCGTAACGCAGTCCATGTAGCAGCTGCGTTGTGGCGAGGGGATTCATCCCCGTTCGGCTGCGAAGCAGTCGTGAAACCTGAACGCACGATCTATCTGATGTACCACGTTGTCTGAATTCACGACTGCTGCGCAGCCGAACGGGGATGAATCCCCTCGCCACACTGCGTTACGGCTTAACTGACTGGTATTACCGACTCTTGGCAAGCGTTGCACACCAGCGGTCGGCTTCGGATACACTCCCGCCAGCTTTATCAACCCTCAGGAAATGTTGAGCCGGATATGCCGACCCCATCGAACAACACCACGGTCTATGCCGCACCGGTTATGCGCAAACTGGCGGAGATCGTTGGCGATTTGCAGCCGTCCCTGCGCAAGGTGGCGGACTTTATCCTGCGTCACCCGCTACGGGCGGCAACGCTGACCATCGAGGAAATGGCCCACGAAACATCCACCTCGCCGGCCGCGGTCAACCGCTTGGCCAAGGCCCTGAACCTGGGTGGCTACACCGGCATGAAAGCCGAACTCGTCGCGACATTGCAGCAAATGGTGTCGCCGGTCGACAAACTGCGCAACGAACTGGCACATCGTCCTGGCGGCGCGTTTGGCCTGCATGAGCAAATCCAGAGCGCCAGCAGCAACCTCGCGACAGCGGCGACCAACAACCACGCAGACACCTTTGAAGCGTTCGTGACCCGCCTGACCCAGGCGCGCAAAATCTACATCCTGGGTTTTGGCAACAGCGTGTACTTCGCCGGCCTCGCCGCCTCGACCCTGATGCCCTTCTGCGCCGACGCCACCGCGATCAGCATGGAGGGCGGCAACGAAAACGCCGCCTACCGTCTGGCCGCGATTACCGATCAGGATGTGTTGCTGGCGATCTCCCTGCCGCGCTATTCCCTCGACACCCTGCAACTCGCCCGTTTCGCCAATGAACGGGGTGCCACGGTATTGGCAATCACCGATTCACCCGCCTCGCCGCTCACCAGCATTGCCGAACACGTGCTGTTTGCTCCCGCCGACCATCCGGTATTGACCAGTTCCAACATCGCGGTGCTCGCCTTGATCGAAGGCTTGGTGGCGGGCGTGATGGCGCGCAATAAAGAAGCCGTCAAACTGGCGACCGAACTGACCGAAAGCGTGATGGCCTACCTGCACATGCCGGGTAACAGCAAATCGTCGAAAGCCACAAAGCCGCGCTGACGTATCCCCGACTTACCCGCGACCTGTTGCGCCACAGGGTGTGCGGGCGAGCGTCTGACTGGGAAGTTCGTTGAACAACGCGCGATAACTGCTGGAAAATCGCCCTAAATGCCAGAACGACCAGTGCATCGCCACTTCGGCAACGGTGGTGTCCATCGCTGTGCGGCTGAGCAACTCGCGGCGTGCGCCGTTGAGTCGGCGCAAGCGCAGCCAATGGGTCGGGGTCATCCCGGTATAAGCCTTGAACGCATGCTGCAACTGACGCAGTGAAACCCCGGCAATTTGCGAAAGCTCCAGCAGATTCAGGGTGTCTTCCGGGGCGTCCGCCGCCCACTCACCGATGCGTTTCATCACCGCACGCTCTTCGGCGCGGCGCTGTAACCCTCCGCGATCAAGGCAAACACACGCGTTGTCGAGGATGTACAGGCAGTCTTCGAGCAACTGCTGAGTCAACGCCTCCTTGCTCGGCGGATCGAGGGTCTGCGCCAGTCGGGTCAGCGTCCCGCTGAGCCAGCGACTGAACAATGCATTCTGCCCCGAGTTCAGCGGCGCCATGAACAGGCCTTCGAGCCTGTCCACGTTCAATCCGTGACGCTGCACGAACGCCGGACCGAACACCACGGCAATTTCCTGGTAGTTCTCCGGGGTGATCCAGATGTTGCGACTTTCGCCATTCAACACGTACAGCGCGTTGTCGCTGCGATCGAAACAGAACGCCAGCGAACCTTCGGGCGCGCTGAAATTCTGCTCGACCCGGGTGTTCATCTGTTCCTCGTAAATCTCCACACCTTGCAGGTCCAGGTAGCGCACGCGCCCGGCGAAATGCCCTGGTGACATTTGCTGGTAATGCTGCACCCAACCCGGTGTGGCGCGGATTTGCTCGGCGACATCGGCGGTGTCGAACGCTTGGACTTGCAGGGGGTTGCACGTTGTCATGGGTGACCTTACGCACTCGTTTGGTGCGTTTTGGTGCTGCTGAAAGTGGATAGATGGAACGTCAAGGCTCGCCCAAGATAGTCGTCAACGCGCCACAGGGGAAGTGTGTGGTGGATGAAACCAGCCTCCCCGGCGTTAATAAAACCAATAACGAGGTCTTTATGAATGTCCCTTTCGATCAGCTGCTCACGTGGCTGAAAGATCACAAGATTACCGAAGTCGAGTGTGTGGTCAGCGACTTGACCGGCATTGCACGCGGCAAAATTGCACCCACCAACAAGTTCCTGCATGAGCGAGGCATGCGCCTGCCGGAAAGTGTGCTTTTGCAAACGGTAACCGGGGACTTTGTCGACGACGACATCTACTACGACCTGCTCGACCCGGCCGACATCGACATGGTGTGCAAGCCCGTCTCCGACGCGGTGTACGTGATCCCATGGGCCATCGAGCCCACCGCCATCGTGATCCACGACACCTTCGACAAGTTCGGCAACCCGATCGAGCTGTCACCGCGCAACGTGCTGAAAAAAGTCCTGCAGCTGTACACCGACAAAGGCTGGCGGCCGATTGTCGCGCCGGAAATGGAGTTCTACCTGACCCAGCGCTGCGAAGACCCGGACTTGCCGCTCAAAGCCCCGCTGGGTCGTTCGGGCCGTGCGGAAAGTGGTCGTCAGTCGTTTTCCATCGACGCCGCCAACGAATTCGATCCGCTGTTTGAAGACGTGTACGACTGGTGTGAACTTCAGGGTCTGGACCTCGATACCCTGATCCACGAAGACGGCCCGGCGCAGATGGAAATCAACTTCCGGCATGGCGATGCACTGGATCTGGCCGACCAGATCACCGTGTTCAAGCGCACCCTGCGTGAAGCGGCGCTCAAGCACAACGTCACCGCGACCTTCATGGCCAAACCGATTGGCGATGAGCCCGGCAGCGCCATGCATATCCACCAAAGTGTGGTGGACATCGCCACCGGCCAGCCGATTTTTGCCGATGCCGACGGGAAAATGAGCGAGCTGTTCCTGCACCACATCGGCGGCCTGCAAAAGTACATCCCCAAAGTGCTGCCGATGTTCGCACCCAACGTCAATTCGTTCCGCCGCTTCCTGCCAGACACGTCGGCACCGGTGAACGTCGAATGGGGCGAAGAAAACCGTACCGTTGGCCTGCGTGTGCCGACCTCCACGCCGGACGCGATGCGCGTGGAAAACCGTTTGCCGGGCGCCGATGCCAACCCTTATCTGGCGATCGCCGCGAGCCTGTTGTGTGGGTATCTGGGCATGGTCGAGCGCATCGAGCCGAGCGCTGCTGTGCAAGGTCGTGCCTATGAGCGCCGCAATCTGCGCCTGCCGATCACCATCGAGGACGCCCTGACGCAAATGGAAGAATGCGACACCGTTTCGAGTTATCTGGGCAGCAAATTCGTTCGCGGTTATGTGGCGGTCAAGCGAGCGGAACACGAGAACTTCAAACGGGTGATCAGCTCGTGGGAGCGCGAGTTCCTGCTGCTCAGCGTCTGAGATCTGCGCTGCCCGTGAAGGCCTCATCGCGAGCAGGCTCACTCCCACAGGGAAACGCATTCCAAAGGTGGGAGCGAGCCTGCTCGCGATGGCGGCCGCAAGAACACCAAAGAAACTCCGGAAGAATCCAATAACTATAAGAGGTGTCGATATGCGTCTATTGAAATCCATGGTTCCGGTCGCGCTGGCCGTGTTGTTCAGCGCCGTTGCGCAGGCTCAGCCAACGGTCAGCGTCTACAACTGGACCGATTACATCGGCGAGACCACCCTAGCCGATTTCCAGGCGAAAAGCGGGATCAAGGTGATCTACGACGTGTTCGATTCCAACGAAACCCTGGAGGGCAAACTGCTCGCCGGCCGCACCGGGTATGACGTGGTGGTGCCGTCCAACCACTTCCTCGCTCGCCAGGTGAAAGCCGGAGCGTTCCTGAAGCTCGATCGTTCGCAGCTGCCCAACTTCAAGAACCTCGACCCGAAACTGCTGGCGCTGCTGGAGAAAAACGATCCGGGCAACGAACACTCGGTTCCGTACCTGTGGGGCACCAACGGCATCGGCTACAACGTCGACAAGGTCAAGCAAGTGCTGGGCATTGACCGCATCGATTCCTGGGCGGTGTTTTTCGAACCGGAGAATCTGAAGAAACTCAGCCAGTGCGGCGTGTCGATGATGGATTCGGCCGATGAAGTGTTCCCGGCCGTTCTCAATTACATGGGCATGGACCCGCGCAGCGAAAACCCTGAAGACTTCAAAAAAGCTGAAGCCAAGCTGTTGACCATTCGCCCTTACATCACCTATTTCCACTCCTCCAAGTACGTTTCGGACCTGGCCAACGGCGACATCTGCGTGGCGTTCGGTTACTCGGGTGACGTGTTCCAGGCCGCGAACCGGGCCAAGGAAGCCAAGAACGGCGTGAACATCGCCTACGCGATTCCCAAGGAAGGCAGTAACTTGTGGTTCGACCTGTTGGCGGTTCCCGCAGACGCCAGCAACCAGAAAGAGGCGCATGCTTTCATCAATTACCTGCTCGATCCGCACGTGATTGCCAAGGTCAGTGCGTCGGTCGGTTACGCCAACCCGAATCCGGCGTCCAAGCAAGACATGGACCCTGAACTGGTCAACAACCCTGAGGTTTATCCGCCTCAGGCAGTCCTCGACAAGCTCTACATTTCCACCACCCCGCCCCAGGCAATCATGCGGTTGATGACCCGTTCCTGGAGCAAAGTGAAGTCCAACCAATGAACCAGTACAGCGACGAACATGCTCGTTCCTATTACTCGGCGTCAGCCAACGGAACGGCACCCTACCCTACACTGGCCGAGGACCTTGAAGCCGATGTCTGTGTGATCGGCGGCGGCTTTACCGGCGTTAACACCGCGATCGAACTGGCGCAACGCGGGCTCTCGGTGATTCTGCTGGAGGGCCGTCGGATCGGCTGGGGTGCCAGCGGGCGCAACGGCGGGCAGTTGATACGCGGTATTGGCCATGACGTCAGCGGTTTCGCCCGTCATGTCGGTGAAGAAGGCGTGCGCTACCTTGAGCGTGCGGGCGTCGAGTCGGTAGCGCTCGTGGGCAACCGCATTCGTGAACACGGGATTGATTGCGACCTGCGCTGGGGGTTCTGTGAACTGGCCAATACTAAAGCGCAGTTCGCGGCGTTCAAGGCTGAGCAGCAAGGCCTTGCCGAATCGGGTTACGCCCACGAAACCCGACTCGTCGGGCCGGAGCAAATCCGTCAGCAGGTGGTGAACTCCGACGTGTATGCCGGTGGTCTCGTCGACATGGGCTCGGGTCACTTGCACCCGCTCAATCTGGTCCTTGGCGAAGCGCTATTGGCGCAATCCTTAGGGGTGCAGATCTTCGAGCAGAGCCCGGTGCTGGAGTTGATCCATGGCAGCACCGTGCAGGTTCGCTGTGCCGGCGGCACGGTGCGCGCCGGCAGTCTGGTGCTGGCGTGCAACGCTCACCTGGAAGAGCTCGAACCGAAACTGAGCGGAAAAGTCCTTCCGGCGGGCAGCTACATCATCGCCACCGAGCCGTTGATGCCCGAACAGGCCGCGCAATTGATCCCGCAGAACCTGGCGCTCTGCGACCAGAAAGTCGGCCTGGATTACTACCGGCTTTCGGCGGACCGACGCTTGCTGTTCGGCGGCGCTTGTCATTATTCCGGGCGTGATCCTGCGGACATCGAAGCTTACATGCGCCCGCACATGCTCAAGGTCTTCCCGCAACTGGCCAACGTGCGCATCGACTATCAATGGGGCGGCAAGATTGGCATTTCGGCCAATCGCTTCCCACAGGTCGGGCGCTTGAGCCAGCATCCGAACGTGTTCTACGCCCAGGGTTACTCCGGTCACGGCCTGAACGTGACCCACTGGTGCGCAAAGCTGCTGGGTGAAGCGATCCACGTCGGACACAGTCAGGGCTTTGACGTGTTCAGCGCCGTGCCGCACATGACCTTTCCCGGTGGGCCGATGCTGCGCTCTCCACTGCTGGCCCTCGGCATGTTCTGGTATCGATTGCGCGAACTGCTGGGGTGATCAGTAAGACGTTTGATCGTGAAGGGACGCTGAGCGTCCCGGGCGGCATTCCCACGCAGAGCGTGGGAACGATCTGTAACACCTCGTTCAGCCTTTAGATTTGCTCAATCGCTAGGCGCTTCTATATTGAGGGAGTGCTCTGACTTCCCTGCGTCCTGGCGAGTGCAGCCTATGGCTACGACTGACCCACTGATCATCTGCGAGCACTGCGACTGCGTGTATCAAAAAGTCACGCTCGCCAAACATCAAAAAACCCTCTGTACGCGCTGTGGCGGTGTGCTTCAGCGCTATAACGGCCTGACGGTGGAACAACGTCTGGCATTGACCTTCACCGCGTTGATGTTGTGGATTTTCGCCAACTTCTATCCCGTCATGAGCATCAGCCTCAAAGGCCTTAAAAACAGCGCAACGCTCTGGGATTCGGTGCTGGCCCTGAGTCTGGGGCCGATCACTTTCATCGCCATGGTGGCGGCGATCTCGATGATCATTGCGCCGATTTTCCAGCTATTGCTGCTTATCTGGGTCCTGAGCTTCGCCCTCGCCCACCAGCGCTCGCCCGGTTTCAGGTTCTGCATGCGCTGGCTGGAAACCCTCAGGCCCTGGAGCATGCTGGAGGTCTGTCTGCTGGGGGCGATGGTCGCGGTCATCAAACTCGCCGGATTGCTGGATGTACTGCCTGGCATCGGCCTGTTTGCCCTGGCCATTCTCAGTCTGATGATGATCCGCATCGCCGGGCGCGACATCCGTGATCTATGGGACATCTTATGAACAGGCCCCCGGTGGCGAGTGAACTCAACCTGTGCCTGTGTCATAGCTGCGGCCTGGCCTGTGACATGACCGATGAACCTCACGAATGCACACGGTGCGGCGCGCCGCTGCATCGGCGCAAAACCAACTCACTGGCCCGGACCTGGGCCTACATGTTCACTGCCCTGGCGTTTTACGTCCCGGCCAATCTGCTGCCAGTGATGAACACCAAGATGGTCGGCAACGGCGCCGATAGCACGATCATGAGCGGTGTAATTGAGTTCTGGCAGCACGGCGCCTGGGACATTGCCCTGATTATTTTCATCGCCAGCATCGCGGTGCCGGGCATCAAGTTCGTCGCCCTGACGCTGTTACTGGTGACCGTCCAGCGCGACAGCCAATGGGCGAGCAAACAGCGGTCAACGCTGTACCGTTTCGTCGAGCTCATCGGTTACTGGTCGATGCTCGATGTAATCGTGGTCGCCCTGGTGGCCTCACTGGTGAAGTTTCAAGCCCTGGCCGATATCGAACCGCGCCCGGGCATTCTGTTTTTTGGCCTGGTGGTGGTGTTTACCATGCTGTCGGCAATGAGTTTCGACCCACGCCTGATCTGGGATAAAGAAGAGCGGGATAACCCAAACGAGGAGGTCATGGATGAAGTCGCAAATCACTGACGGGCCGCAAGCCCCCGGTCAGGCCCCGGTCAAGACCCGCCGCTTCAGCGTTTCACTGGTGTGGATCGTGCCGATTGTCGCGGTGCTGGTGGGGATTTCCCTGGTCGTGCACACCATGCTGCAGGAAGGTCCGACCATTACCGTCACGTTCAAGACCGGTAGCGGCCTGACGGCCAACAAAACCGAAGTCAAATACCGCAACGTGGTGATCGGCCATGTTTCGGACGTGGAGTTGAGCAACGATCAGAAGAGCGTCGACGCCACCATCAAACTGTCCAAGCAGGCAGAAAGTTTCACCCGCGAAGATTCGCAATTCTGGGTGGTGCGTCCGCGTATTGGTGCCGGCGGGGTGTCGGGTATCGATACCCTGCTGTCCGGGGACTACATTGGCGCCGATATCGGCCAGGCCCACGCGCGTGCAAAAAACTTTATCGGCCTGGAAAATCCGCCACCGATTACCTATGGCGAGCCGGGCAAACGCTTCACCCTGAACACCCAGGACCTCGGTTCGCTGGATATCGGCTCTCCGGTTTACTACCGCAAGATTCCAGTGGGGCAAGTGGTGGCCTATGCCCTGGACGCCGACGGCAAAGGGGTCAACATCGAAGTGTTCATCCACTCGCCCAACGATGCCTACGTTACTGAAAATACCCGGTTCTGGAACGCCAGCGGAATCGACGTGAA
Organism: Pseudomonas sp. PDM10; assembly: GCF_014852295.1. Taxonomy (NCBI): domain Bacteria; kingdom Pseudomonadati; phylum Pseudomonadota; class Gammaproteobacteria; order Pseudomonadales; family Pseudomonadaceae; genus Pseudomonas; species Pseudomonas sp. PDM10. The sequence continues at coordinate 146,526 of NZ_JACVBJ010000004.1, forward strand.
CGTCGGCGCCAACGGCTTTTCGCTGAAAACCGAGTCGCTGTCATCGATCCTGGTGGGCGGCATCGCCTTCCGCGCTCCGGATTACAGCCCCAATGATCAACCGGCGAAAGAGGACAAAGCCTTCGACCTGTTCGAAGACCAGTTAACTGCCCTCGCCCCGCCCAGCGGCAAGGGGCAATTCCTGACCTTGCGTTTCGATCAAGCCTTGCGCGGGCTCAAGGTCGGTGCGCCGGTGGAGTTCCTTGGCATCGAGTTCGGCAGAGTCGTGGCGGTCAATCTGGATTTTGACGCAAAAAAACGCAGCTTCCCCGTCAACGTCGGCATCATGATCTACCCGCAACGTCTCGGCCAGGCTCACACCAAAATGCTCAAGGCCTTGAATCATGACCCCAGCGACGAAGCCGCTGGCGTCCGGCTGATGGGCAGCTTTATCGAAAATGGTCTGCGAGCCCAGGCTCGGAGCGGCAATCTATTGACCGGCCAGCTTTACATTGCGCTCGACTTCTACCCCAAGGCGGAGAAAGTCGTATTCGACCCGAACGCCCGTCCAGTCGCTATCCCGACTATTCCAGGCAGCCTCGAGCAGTTGCAGGAAAAACTCGAGGGCATGGTCAACAAGATCAACCAGCTGCCCATCGAGCGCATTGCCGGCAACCTCGACAGCAACCTCGTCGAACTGCGCAAAAGCCTGGCGCAATTCAACGCCAAGACCCTGCCTGGCGTGCAGACCACCCTGGCGGATGTCAGCAAGACGCTGCAATCGGCCAGTTCGACCTTGGCCGAAGACTCGCCGCAACGCGAACAATTAGGTCAGACCCTCGACGAGCTCGGGCGTATGTCGCGCTCCTTGCGTGAACTCTCGGATTACCTGGGACGGCATCCGGAATCGCTGATTCGTGGCCGCCCCGACAATGCCGCGCCGATGGACCTGCAGGGGCCACCACGCAAATGACCACAGGAGCATCACCCATGGCTTTTTCGTTAAAGATCACCTTGGTCAGCGCATTGTTTTTGCTCACGGCTTGCCGCAGTGAGCCGATTCAATTCCACACCTTGACCCCGGCCCAACCGAGCAGCAATTCAAGGACCAGCACTGCGGATATCCAGATCGAGGGCCTCAGCGTCCCGCCGCAGGTCGACCGTCCGCAGATCGTTATTCGCCAGGGCAACAGCGGCCTGGCGATCCTCGAAACCCAATGGTGGGGGGCGAGCCTGTCGGATGAATTGCGCACTGCCCTGGTCGATCAACTGGTCAACAGCAATCCCCAGCGCAGGGTGTCGGTGCGGCTGGACGTGCAACGCTTTGATTCGATCCCCGGCCAATACGCGCTGATTGACGTCAAATGGCGCCTGCGCAATCTCGGCGAAAGCGATAACACGCTGATCACTTGCCGCAGCACGCTGCAGACACCGTCAGGGCCTTCCATCGATGAACTGGTGAGCGCCCAACAGAACAACGTCAAACGCCTGGCCGCGTTGATCAATCAGGCCGCTGCCGGTACATCAAGAGGTTGTCCGGCGGCGCAGTAAGCGCCGACCTCCCACCCGTCAAGTCAACCATGAAGCAACATCCGTGTGGCTGGCGGCTGGTGAGTTCCACTCGCCAATTCTGATGGGTGCAAATACGCTGGATCAACGAAAGGCCCAGGCCCAGCCCTTCGCCACGTTGCTCATCACCGCGCACAAACGGTTGAAACATTGCATGACGTTTTTCTTCCGCAATGCCTATGCCACTGTCTTCGACACTGAAACCGTGCTCGCGCAACGTCAGCCGAATGAAACCCCGATCGGTGTAGTGCCAGGCATTACGCAACAAGTTGCCCATGACCGATTGCAGGAACGTCAGGTTATGGCGTTCCGTTGAAACATGTTCGACGACGTAAATAAACTCGATGTCCTTTTCCCTGATCAGCGGCCTCCAGACATCCACCAGCGCGTCGGCGATGTCCTTCAGGGTGGCACTCACACCTGAACCGGAATCCTCCCGCGCACGCGCCAACATCAAAAACGTCTCGACCAATTGGCGCATTTCATGACTGGCACGGGCGATTCGCTGAACCTGCGCCGTGGAACGGTGGTCCAGCGAGGGATTGCCGAGTAGCAGTTCACAGGAGCTGGCCAGCACCATCAAAGGCGTGCGCAGTTCGTGACTGACATCGCTGGTAAAGAGTTTTTCCCGTCCCAGTGCAGCGCGCAAACGGCCCAGCGTCTGATCGAAGGAAAGCGCCAGTTCACCCACTTCGTCCTTTGCATAATCGGGATGTAGCGGTGGTGCCAGCTCCAGCAGTTGATCGCGATGCCGCACCTGACGCGCCAGACGAATCACAGGTGCGAGAACGCGTCGGGCCAGCAACCGGCCCATCAAAATCGCCAGCAAGACACTCAAGAAAACCCCGACAACCACCACCAGGAACAGCACATGTTCCCGTCGTTCGAGGCTTCGTTGGTCGCGCAACAAAACGTATTTTCGATCACCCACCAGGTTCACCATGGCGTAGTACTTCGAACCACCGTAGAGAATCTCCTGAAACCCCGGGGGCAGCGCCTCCAGCACCGAGTTCAGGGCCATGGGGGCCTTGGCTCCCTGGGCGAAAAACAGTTCATCTTTTTCGGGTTGATGGAGCCAGCTATCGGGGTTGTCCATCAACAGCAGGCGGTGCAGCCCTCCTCCCAGGGTCGCGGCCGAGAGCTTTCGTTCCACCACATGGACAGTCGCCACAATGCCAAACGCAAAAATCCCCGCGACCAGCGCGCTCATCAGGGCGAATACGATGACAATCCGTTTCGTCAGGCTTTGCTTCAAATCCATTCTGTTGTCAGGCTCCATTGTCGGGGTCTATTGCCGCAGAACCGGGGCTAAAACCAACGTCAGCCCACAGGCAAGGTATATAAGAGAAGCGTTTGCAACAACGCACTAATAATTAACTGCCCAGCCCTCTCGCAAAACTTTCACATTTCTTTCACCCCTCAGGCACCTGGGACCTTTTAGTTTGTCGTTGATTGCGTCATGACAACCAAAATAGCCGATCAACTTAAAAGTCTGATTGGAAGAAGCGCATTGAAAGTAGATGTTTATCGCGTACTCAGGGGTAAAAACATACGTGCCTAATTTACTATCGCGCAAGTTTCCGCAAAAACCAACGTGGCTATCGCGGCTGTTCGGGCTCACGGGGGTGATCGTCGTGTTGGTCACCCTTGCCGGGGTAACCGGTTTTGCCTTGTGGCCAAGATCTCCGGTCAACGTGGTCACTGCCGGAACCGCAACCAAAGCGGACCTGCTCCAGCGTTGGCAAGCCGGTGAGGTCATCGCGCTGGTACGCCATACCGAGCGATGCGACCGATCCACCAACCCATGCCTGGGCCCGGCTGACGGCATCACCCAAGCCGGCAGCGTTGCGGCCGAGGCGGTGGGCCAGGGTTTCCTGCGCCTGGGCGTGACGCAGACCGACGTCCTGAGTAGTCCGGTTACCCGTACAGTGCAAACCTCGCACTACATGTTCGGCAAAGACGCGATGACTCAGGACTGGCTGGCAACCTGCGGCAAGCCCCTGCGTAATGATGTGGTGGCGCGCAAGGTGGCCCACCGCAATCTGGTGTTGGTCACTCACAGCGGTTGTATTCACGAATTTGAAGCGCAGACCGGTTTCAAACACGTGAAGAAAAGTGAATATGGCAGTTCGTTGTTCGTGAGCATTAGTGCGGATGGAAAACTTCAGGTGCTCGGGATCGTCAATGCCAATGACTGGGATTCGCTGTTGAGCAAAGAACAGGTTAGCCAATAATCCTGCAGGCGCAGTCGAATACAGTGTTTGAGAACAAATCCCTTTAACTTAAAAAATTCAAAACCCATTGAGCCAACTTCCAAGTTCAGGTCGCGGTTGCGTCATGACATCGAAGAAGTTGCGCTCTTGCTGCATCGTTTCACGCGCCCGTTCATTTACAAACTTTACCAAGGTTTAGTCATGACACCCGATAACCTGCTTCCCCGTTCTGCTGGCCATTTGTCCCGAGCAGACGCCTCAGCCCGGTCGATCGCCGAGCGCTGGATGGTTCCGGGATTGCTGCTGGCCTTCCTGGTCTTTTATCTCCTGCCGCTGGTGACCCATGGCTTATGGACGCCTGATGAAACCCGTTATGGTCAGATCAGTCAGGAAATGCTGTTGAGCGGTAACTGGGTCGCTCCGCATTTCATGGGGATTCGTTATTTCGAGAAGCCGATTGCCGGTTACTGGATGATCGCCATCGGTCAGGCTGTATTTGGCGACACCTTGTTTGGGGTGCGTATCGCCTCGGCATTGAGCACCGGGCTGAGTATCTGGCTAACCTACCTGATTGCCCGTCGTCTCTGGAACGACCCGCGCAAAAGCTTCGCCTGCGCACTGTTGTACATGAGCTTCGGGTTGATCGCCGGTCAGGCCGGATACGCCAACCTCGATCCGCAATTCACGTTATGGGTCAACCTGAGTCTGGTTGCGCTGTGGTTTGCCATCGATAGCCAGGTTTCACGCGCTCGACTCGGCGCTTGGGCAGTGTTGGGCGTTGCCTGCGGTATGGGATTCATGACCAAGGGTTTTCTTGCCTGGTTGTTGCCCGTGTTGATCGCCCTGCCCTGGATGCTCTGGCAACGACGCTTGGGTGAGTTGTTACGTTACGGGCCTCTGGCAGTCGTCGTGGCCGCAGTGGTCTGCCTGCCGTGGGTACTCGCGATCCACCATCAGGAACCGGACTTCTGGCGGTTTTTCTTCTGGAACGAACACATTCGCCGTTTTGCTGCCGATGATGCGCAGCACGCTCGTCCCTGGTGGTTCTACGTGCCGCTAATGGTCGTGTCGAGTCTGCCTTGGGCAGCCTTGCTGCCAGCGACATTCGTCCAGGCCTGGCAGCACAAACGCCAGCCGGCGATCTGCTTTCTATTGCTCTGGCTGCTATTGCCACTGGGGTTCTTCAGCCTGAGCAGCGGCAAGCTGCCGACCTATATCATGCCGTGCCTTTTACCCCTGGCATTGCTGATGGGCCATGCTCTGACCGAGTTGTTGAACAAGGCACGCGGCCGGGCGATTCGTATCAACGGTGTGATCAATGTCGTCATGGCGACCACAGCCCTGATCGTTCTGCTTTATTTGCAGGCCACCAAAGAGCTCTACGAAAACACGGAAATGTTCAGCCTGTCGCTGGTGTTTTTCGTGCTGCTTGGCTGGATCATCGCTAACGCGCTGCAAGTCTTGCGTCCTTTGATGTTCTGGGCCATGCCGGCCCTGGGCATCTGGCTGCTGGTCGCCTTGCTGCCGGCGGCGATGCCCGGCCAGATCGTCGATAGCAAGATGCCCGATCAGTTCATTGCCGAGCATCTGGATGCCTTGAGCCAGACGACCTCGCTGCTCAGTAACGATTTGGGTGCGGCAGCGGCCTTGTCGTGGCGCCTGAAGCGGCCGCAGATCGCACTTTACAACACCGTCGGCGAGCTGAAGTACGGCCTCAACGATCCTGCGATGGAATCGAGAAAAGTGACCATGGACAATGTCGCTCAGTGGATGACCGAGGCCCGCAAAAAAGGCGCGGTCGGCGTGGTGATGCGAGTCAACAGTGTCCAGGAAGAGCAAGAAGTCGAGTTGTTGCCCATCGACGGCAAGCGTTATGAGCGCGGTAACCTGCACATTCTGATCTTCGCGCAGCGCCAACCCTGACATGTCGAAACACTCGGTGGCCACATCACCGTGCACAGCGCTCCAGGCAATGGCTCGCGAGTGACTGTCTCAGTCCCCGAGCCCAGACGCCAAATGACAGGAATTAACGATTAAATTGACGTTTTTTTCTCATTTCAGGCACTACATTCGCCGCGTCTCAAACATGCAAATGATTCCTATTGATCTACACTCATCGACGACGTACCTCGTCGATGCTGTCGAATCTGTGCGCACGATTAAAAAAACAGGAGCTGCCGACGCATGAATGCCCATTTACCTTCTTTCCTGAAAACCGCACTGCTGGCCACCGCTCTGCTGAGCGCTGGCCATGTGTATGCCGCGGATGCCGATGGCATCGTGGTCTACAACGCGCAGCACGAAAGCCTGACCAAATCCTGGATCGAGGGCTTTACCAAGGAAACCGGGATCAAGGTCACCGTTCGCAATGGCGACGACACCGAGATGGGCAATCAGATCGTGCAGGAAGGCCCGGCCTCCCCGGCCGATGTGTTCCTGACCGAAAACTCCCCGGCCATGGTGCTGGTCGACAACGCGGGGCTGTTTGCGCCGGTTGCGCCGGCCACCCTGGAGCAGGTCGGCAATGCTTACCGCCCGGCCCATGGCAAATGGGTGGGGATTGCTGCGCGCTCCACGGTGTTTGTCTATAACCCGAGCAAACTGCCCGAAGCCGAGCTGCCCAAGTCGCTGATGGACCTCGCCGGCCCGAACTGGAAAGGTCGCTGGGGCGCTTCGCCGGCCGGTGCCGACTTCCAGGCCATCGTCGCCGCCGTGCTGGAACTCAAAGGCGAAGCCGCCACCCTGGAATGGCTGAAAGGGATGAAAACCAACTACACGGCCTATCGTGGCAACAGCGCCGTGCTCAAAGCCGTCAACGCCGGGCAGATCGACAGCGGCGTGATTTACCACTATTACAGCTTCGGTGACCAGGCCAAGACCGGCGAAAACAGCAAGAACACCGCCCTGCACTACTTCAAGCACAAGGATCCGGGCGCGTTTGTCAGTGTCTCCGGTGGCGGCGTGCTGGCGTCCAGCAAACACAAGGAACAAGCCCAGGCGTTCCTCAAATGGATCACCGGCAAAGATGGCCAGGCCATCCTCAAAACCGGTAAATCGTTCGAATACGCCGTGGGCAAGAACGCTGAATCCAATCCAAAACTGGTGCCTTTGCAGCAACTCGACGCGCCGACAGTCGATGCTTCAAAACTCGACAGTAAAAAAGCCGTAGAGCTAATGACTCAGGCGGGACTGCTCTAATTGATGCCTGAAACCTTGCCAGCGGGTGTCGCCGAGGCGATACCCGCGAATTTGCGACGACGATCCCGCGGCCTCTTCGCGGGACGTGGTGGCGCGTGGGTGATCAGTTTGTCGGTGCTGGTTTCGCTGCTGTCGCTGCTGCCGATTGCCTTCGTCATCGGCGTATCGTTTCAGACAGGCTGGGCGACCCTTGTGCCACTGGTATTCCGGCCGCGGGTCGCTGAATTATTGGTCAACACCGTTTTACTGGTGGTGATCACGATTCCGTTGTGCGTCACGTTAGGCCTGTGTCTGGCCTGGCTGACAGAGCGCACCAACCTGCCGGGGCGGCGCTGGTGGTCGTTGTTGGCGACCGCGCCGCTGGCGGTGCCGGCGTTCGTCCACAGCTATGCGTGGGTCAGTCTGGTCCCACCGATTCACGGGCTGTTTGCCGGGGTGTTGGTCTCGGTCATCGCCTACTTCCCGTTCCTGTACTTGCCGATTGCTGCGACCCTGCGCAGGCTCGATCCGGCCATCGAAGACGTTGCCGAATCGCTGGGGCTCAAGCCTTGGGCGATATTTTTCCGCGTGGTGCTGCCGCAATTGCGCCTGGCCATCTGCGGCGGCGCGTTACTGGTGGGCCTGCACTTGCTGGCCGAATATGGCCTGTACGCGATGATCCGTTTCGACACCTTCACCACGGCCATCTTCGATCAGTTCAAGTCCACCTTCAACGGCCCCGCCGCCCATATGCTGGCCAGCGTGCTCGCCCTGTGTTGCCTGGTGATGCTGACCGCAGAATCGGCCGCTCGCGGCACGGCGCGTTACGCCCGGGTCGGCTCGGGAAGCGCTCGCGAACAGCGGGTGGTGCGCCTGAAACCCGCAACCACCTTCCTCGCCCTGACCGTACAGATTGCGACCTGCGCGCTGGCACTCGGCGTGCCACTCGTGACCTTAGGTAACTGGCTGATCGCCGGCGGTACGCAGGTCTGGCAGATGGACGAACTTCTGCCGGCGCTGGAGCAGACGCTGCTGCTCGGCGTTGCGGGTGCCGCCCTCACCACCTGCGCTGCCATTCCGATTGCCTGGCTGTCGATTCGCTCTCCGGGCCGGTTGCAACGTGTACTGGAAAGTTGCAACTACATCACCAGTTCGTTGCCCGGGATCGTCGTGGCGCTGGCATTGGTCACCGTCACCATCCATTTCGCCCGGCCGATTTACCAGACGACTGTGACGGTGTTGCTGGCGTATCTGCTGATGTTTTTGCCCCGCGCCCTGGTGAGTTTGCGCGCCGGTATCGCACAGGCGCCGGTGGAGCTGGAAAACATGGCCCGCAGCCTCGGCCGCTCCCCTGCCCGGGCATTGTGGCTGATCACCTTGCGTCTGGCCGCGCCCGGCGCTGCCGCTGGCGCCGCGCTGGTGTTTCTGGCGATCACCAATGAGTTGACCGCCACCTTGCTGCTCGCCCCCAACGGCACGCGCACCCTGGCCACCGGGTTCTGGGCCATGACCAGCGAAATCGACTACGCCGCCGCTGCGCCCTACGCCTTGCTGATGATCCTGCTGTCGCTTCCGTTAACCGGACTTCTTTATCACCAATCCAAACGAACGGCTGGCCGATGAACGCTCTTGAACTCCATTCCATTTCCAAGGCCTACGGCGCCCATCAAGCGCTGGAGAACATCAACCTGTCGGTGCCAACGGGCAGCCGAACGGTCATCGTCGGCCCGTCCGGCTCAGGAAAAACCACGCTGTTGCGGATGATCGCCGGCTTCGAATTCCCGGACACGGGCCGTCTTTCACTGAATGGCCAAACGCTCGTCGATGAGACACACGAGGTTCCGGCGCATCAGCGCCTGATTGGCTATGTTCCCCAGGACGGCGCCCTGTTCCCGCACATGACCGTGGCCGCGAACATCGGTTTCGGGCTTTCGATCAAGGGCAGTGCAAAACAGGAGCGAGTCGCGGAGTTGATGGACAGCGTGGCGCTGGATGCGAACATGGCCAACCGTTGGCCCCATGAACTGTCCGGCGGCCAGCAACAACGTGTGGCGCTGGCGCGGGCGTTGGCGCAACAGCCACGCTTGATGCTGCTGGACGAGCCGTTTTCGGCCCTCGACACCGGGCTTCGAGGCGCCATGCGCAAAATGGTCGCACGGCTGCTGAGCGACGCCGGCGTGACCACCATTCTGGTCACCCATGACCAGAGTGAAGCCTTGTCGTTTGCCGATCAGCTGGCGGTGATGCGCGACGGCAGGCTGGTGCAGTCGGGCCATCCGCTGGACCTTTACCGTTACCCCGAGGATGAACAAACCGCGCTGTTTCTGGGGGATGCCATCGTCATGCCCGCCAGAATCGAAGCCGGCTGGGCCCATTGCGATCTCGGTCGGATACCGGTGAACAACCACCGGGCCAACAAATCGGCGCAGATCATGCTGCGTCCCGAACAACTGCAACTGGTCAGCATTCAGCCCAGCCCCACCAAGGCTGCCGGGTGTCGCGCCGTCGTGACCGAGCGGGATTTCAGTGGCAATTCCTGCACCTTGACGGTGGAACTGGAGGCTTTGGCGTCCGGGCAACAGCCTGGTCGATCATTAATGGTGCGCAGTTCGGGCCTGTATGCACCACCCGCCGGCAGCGAGGTTCACGTCACGACAATCGGCCATGCCCACGTACTGAGCGAATCGTGAACCCCTCCCATCAAAGATCGAACCGGTCCACGGCCCGACGCCGCTCGTTGTCATCGCGCACATCGTAGTTGGCCGTGGTCTGGATGTTGCTGTGATGGGCGAGTTTCTGGGCGATCGACAAGTCGTACTCCTCAATCACTCGGGTAATGAACGAACGTCGAAAATCATGCGGCATGATTTTCACCCCGACCTGCGCGCCCCGCTGTCGGGCGATGTAATAGATCGCATGTTTGGTGATGCGCTCGCGGGTGACGTGACTGCCGCGGCGGATGCGATTGAACAGGAACGAATCGTCCGTTTCGCCCTCCTTCAGTAGCGAGCGCCGCAGCTCCAGCCAGTCATTGAGTTTGGCGAACGCCCAGGCCGGTGCGTACTTGATCAATTGCTTGTTGCCCTTGGCGGTCACACGAAGGCTGCGCTCGGCGAAATCGACCTGATTCAGGTCCAGGTTCACCGATTCCGATTTGCGCATGCCCGAGCCATACAAAATCCCGATGATCGCTGCATCCCTCAACCCTTGTGGCCGTGGATCGGCGGCGCAAACCGCCATCAATTCCTGGATCAGCGTACGCCTGAGGTTTCGCCCCTGGGACAATCGCGTGCCGGCAATCCCCTTGACCGAGCGCATTTTCAGCAAGTGTTCCTGACTGATCAGGCTCATGCGCCACGCTTCGTTCATCACCCCGCGCACCGCGTTGACGTACAGCGAAGAGGTGTTCGGCGCGTAGCCGTCGGTGCGCAAGGTGGCCACCAGTGCGATGACATCTTCGGGTTGCAGGTTGTGCCAGGGAATCTCCTCGACGTTCATGTCTTCGAAGCCCAGCCGGTCAGCGGCGTCCTGCAACACATAACGCATGGTCAGTTGGCTGGAAGGCGCCAGACGTGCCAGGTACAGGGTCAGCGGATTGGTCTTTGAAGGGATTGGGTCGGTAGCGGGTAAGTCAATCAAACGAAACGGCCTTAATGTGGAAACAGTTCATTAAACAACTAAGGATTGAAACATCCTTCATGTAAAGCGGGGCATTTCTGTAGGACTTTCTAGTGGAAATCTCGATGAACGGCACAAGCCTGAACAGTGGCTGTATGACATACAGATAAACGATTCGCCGACCGGGTTTTCATGTTCCTTTCACAAAATCGGGAATAATCTCAATGAATCCGGGGTGACCCTGCTTTTGGTCCCAACCTGCCGAGCATGGCAGCAAAAGTCAACTGATGTGCTTTCTCAGGCATTTGAAGTAACTGACTGATGCAGCTTTTGTTTTATCGTCTAAGCTTGCACTGGATCCAATTATTTTTTAGCCTCACAGGCTATTTGCTCTTCAGCCCCGAGGTGTCCATGAGTCAGGCTTTTCTCCCCTTCTCTCGCCCCAGTATCGGCGATGAAGAAATTGCCGCCGTAGAGCAAGTATTGCGCTCCGGCTGGATCACTACCGGGCGGAAGAACCAGGAACTGGAAGAGCAATTCGCCAACTACGTGGGATGCCGTCATGCCGTGGCACTGTCCTCCGCCACCGGCGGGATGCACATCACGTTACTGGCATTGGGCATTGGTCCTGGCGACGAGGTCATTACGCCGTCCCAGACGTGGGTATCCACCGCCAACATGATCTGCCTGCTGGGCGCGACACCGGTGTTCGTCGACGTTGATCGCGACACGCTGATGAGTGACCTGGCAAGCATCGAAGCCGCGATCACGCCGCGCACCAAAGCCATCATTCCGGTGCACTACGCCGGCGCCGCGTTCGATCTCGATCCGCTTTATGCGTTGGCCGACAAACACGGCATCCCGGTCATCGAAGACGCCGCCCACGCGGCGGGCACTTTCTACAAAGGTCGGCATGTCGGCGCGAAAGGCACGGCGATTTTCTCCTTCCACGCGATCAAGAACATGACCTGCGCCGAGGGCGCCATGTTCGTCAGTGACGATGAGGCCCTGGCCAGTCGTGTGCGCATGCTCAAGTTTCATGGTCTTGGCGTCGACGCCTATGACCGCATGACGCACGGCCGTAAACCTCAGGCCCAGGTCATGGAGCCCGGCTTCAAGTACAACCTGGCCGACATCAACGCCGCCATCGCCCTGGTGCAGCTGGAACGCCTGGACCAGATCAACGCCAAGCGTACCGAACTGGCCGGCGCCTACTTGCAACGCCTGGAAGGCTCAAAGGTGCAGCCATTGGCGATTCCGGCGTACCCGCAACAGCACGCCTGGCACCTGTTCATCCTGCGCATCGACACCGAGCGCTGCGGGCTGGACCGTGAAGCATTCATGAAGGCCCTGCAGGCACAGAACATCGGCACCGGCATTCACTTCATCGCCACTCACCTGCACACCTACTACCGCCAACGCTTCCCCAACATCTATTTGCCCAACACCGAATGGAACTCTGCACGGCTGTGCTCGATTCCATTGTTCCCCGACATGACCCTCGATGACGTCGATCGTGTGGTCGGCGCCATTGAAAACGTTATGGACTCAAGCCTGTGAAACCTTACCCAATCCGTTGCGTGTCGATTGTCATCCCGGTCTACAACGAGCAAGACAGCCTGCCCGAGTTGCTCCGGCGTACCGAAGCGGCCTGTCAGCAATTGCACCATGACTACGAGATTGTATTGGTCGATGACGGCAGCCGCGATGACTCGGCGCAGATCCTCGAAGCCGCCGCCAGTCGCGAGAACAGCCCGGTGGTGGCGGTCATTCTCAACCGCAACTACGGCCAGCACGCGGCAATCATGGCCGGTTTCGAGCAGTGCAAGGGCGATGTGGTCATCACCCTCGACGCCGACCTGCAAAACCCTCCCGAAGAAATCCCGCGGTTGGTGGCTCAGGCCGAGCTGGGTTATGACGTGGTCGCCACCGTGCGCAACAACCGCCAGGACTCAGCGCTACGCCGCTGGCCGTCGAAGCTGATCAACCTGGCCGTGCAGCGCTCCACCGGCGTCGCCATGACTGACTACGGCTGCATGCTCCGCGCTTACCGGCGAACCATCGTCGACGCCATGCTCGCCTGCCGTGAACGCAGCACCTTCATCCCGATCCTCGCCAACAGCTTCGCCCGGCACACCACGGAAATCCTCGTGCTCCACGCCGAGCGCGAACACGGGGAATCCAAGTACAGCCCGATGCGCCTGGTCAATCTGATGTTCGACCTGATCACCTGCATGACTACCACGCCCCTGCGTTTGCTGAGCATCGTCGGCTTCGGCATGGCGGCCCTCGGCGTGCTGTTTGCCAGTTTGCTGATCGTGCTGCGCCTGGCCTTCGGCGCCCATTGGGCCGGCGACGGGACCTTCGTACTGTTCGCCGTGCTGTTCATCTTCACCGGTGGCCAGTTCATCGGCATGGGCCTGTTGGGCGAGTACCTGGGCCGCATGTACAGCGACGTGCGCGCCCGCCCCCGGTTCTTTATCGAAAAGGTTCTGCGTGGTCAGCCTGCTGCCCCTGCTCCCGTTGTCACCGTTGACGGCCTCACTTCCACTTCTTCAGATCAGGTTCTCTCATGAGTGCAAAAGCTATTGTCTTCGCCTATCACGATATCGGCTGTGCCGGCATTGAAACCCTGCTCAGCTCGGGCTTTGAAATTGCCGCCGTGTTTACCCACGCCGATGATCCGAAGGAGAACGCGTTCTATGGCTCAGTTGCGCAACTGTGTGCCCGCAATGGCATCCCGGTGCACGCCCCCGAAGATGCCAACCACCCGCTGTGGATCGAGCGCATCAGCAAGCTCAACCCGGATTACCTGTTCTCGTTCTACTACCGCCACCTGCTGAGCGAACCGCTGCTGGCCACCCCCAGCAAAGGCGCCTTCAACCTGCACGGTTCGTTGCTGCCGCGCTACCGTGGACGCGCACCGGCCAACTGGGTGCTGGTCAACGGCGAAACGGAAACCGGCGTTACCTTGCATCGCATGGTCAAGCGTGCCGATGCCGGCGCCATCATTGCCCAGCAAAAGGTTGCCATCGACCGCAGCGACACCGCCTTGACCCTGCATGGGAAATTGCGCCTGGCCGCCACCGACTTGCTGCGTGACACCTTGCCAGCATTACTCGCCGGCAAAATCAGCGAAACCCCACAGGACGAATCCAAAGCCACTGTGTTTGGTCGTCGCACGCCAGCCGACGGCAAATTGGTCTGGAAGCGTCCCGCCGAAGAGCTGTTCAACCTGGTCCGTGCGGTCACCCAGCCGTATCCAGGCGCGTTCTGCGCCGTGGGCGAGCACAAGCTGATTGTCTGGAGCGCAGAAGTCGCCCAAGGCAATGAAGGTCAAGCGCCTGGTCGCGTCATCAGCGTCAACCCACTGCGAATCGCCTGCGGCGAAGATTCCCTGGTGATTACCGCCGGCCAGCGTAACGACAATGGCCTGTACCTGAGCGGCCCGCAACTGGCCAACGAGCTGGGTCTGGTGGACGGTTCCGTGCTGCGTGGCGCCGAGTCCGGTCGCGCCCCGCGTCGCACCCGCGTGCTGATCCTCGGCGTCAACGGTTTCATCGGCAATCACCTGTCCGAGCGCCTGCTGCGTGACGATAGATACGAAGTCTATGGCCTGGACATCGGCTCGGACGCCATCGACCGTCTGCGCAGTCACCCGAACTTCCATTTCGTCGAAGGCGACATCAGCATCCACTCCGAATGGATCGAATACCACATCAAGAAGTGCGACGTGGTCCTGCCACTGGTGGCGATCGCCACGCCGATCGAATACACCCGCAACCCGCTGCGGGTGTTCGAACTGGACTTTGAAGAGAACCTGAAACTGGTTCGCTACTGCGTCAAATACAACAAACGCGTGATCTTCCCGTCGACCTCCGAAGTCTATGGCATGTGCCAGGATCAGAACTTCGACGAAGACACCTCCAACCTGATCGTCGGTCCGATCAACAAGCAGCGCTGGATCTACTCGATCTCCAAGCAACTGCTCGACCGCGTGATCTGGGCCTATGGCCAGAAAGGCCTGAACTTCACGCTGTTCCGTCCCTTCAACTGGATGGGCCCACGCCTCGACCGCCTGGACTCGGCGCGTATCGGCAGTTCCCGGGCGATCACCCAGCTGATCCTCAACCTGGTGGAAGGCACACCGATTCGCTTGTTCGATGGCGGTGAGCAAAAACGCTGCTTCACCGACATTGCCGACGGCGTAGAAGCCCTGGCGCGGATCATCGACAACGACGCCTGCAACGGCCAGATCATCAACATCGGCAACCCGGACAACGAAGCCAGCATCCGCCAGTTGGGCGAAGAGCTGCTGCGTCAGTTCGAAGCCCACCCGTTGCGCGACAACTTCCCGCCGTTCGCCGGGTTCCGCGATGTCGAAAGCAAAGCGTTCTACGGCACCGGGTATCAGGACGTGTCGCACCGCAAACCGAGCATCGCCAACGCCAAGCGCCTGCTGGACTGGACGCCGACCGTGGAAATGAGTGAAACCATCGGCAACACGCTGGACTTCTTCTTGCGTGAAGCCATGCTCGAAATCGCGGACAAGCGTTAATGCAGGCAGGTCTTCGAATCGATGTCGACACGTACCGAGGCACCCGTGAGGGGGTGCCGCGGCTCCTGGAAATCCTCGATGAAGCGCAGGTCAAGGCGACGTTTTTTTTCAGCGTCGGGCCGGACAACATGGGGCGCCACTTATGGCGCCTGATCCGTCCGCAATTTCTCTGGAAAATGCTCCGTTCCAACGCGGCCGGCCTGTACGGCTGGGACATCTTGCTGGCCGGCACCGCGTGGCCCGGCAAACCGATCGGTCGTGATCTTGGGCATTTGATGCGTCAAACCGTGGCCGCCGGGCATGAAGTCGGCCTGCACGCCTGGGACCATCACGGCTGGCAGGCCAATGCCGGACGGTGGAGCGACAAGCAGCTGATCGAGCAACTTCGTCGGGGCGTGGACACGCTCTGCGATATCCTCGGGCAAAACGTCGAGTGCTCGGCATCCGCCGGGTGGCGGGCGGACGAGCGCGTGATCGAGGCCAAGCAAGCGTTCAGCTTTCGCTACAACAGCGATTGCCGGGGCCAGAGCCTGTTCCAGCCGAGATTGGCCGATGGTGGTTTGGGTGCGCCACAGATTCCGGTGGACCTGCCGACGTTCGATGAGGTAGTCGGCCCCCACGTGGCGGCCAAGGACTTCAACGCCTTCATTCTTGATCGCTTCAACCCCGAAAAACTCAACGTCTATACGATCCATGCCGAAGTAGAAGGGATTCTGATGGCCAACGATTTCCGCAAACTGCTCGCCGATGCGCGCCAGCGAGACATCCATTTTCAACCCTTGGGCGATCTGCTGCCCGAAACCCCCGACACCTTGCCGGTCGGCCGAGTGCTGCGCGGCACCCTCGAAGGTCGCGAAGGCTGGTTGGGAGTGCAAGGCGTATGAGCAAGCGCTGGGCATTGCCGTTGTTGCTGGGCATCTTCTTGCTGGCGTATCTGCTGCCGCTGGGCAGCCACGGCTTATGGATTCCCGACGAAACCCGCTACGCCCAGATCAGCCAGGACATGCTCCTGAGCGGTAACTGGGTGTCGCCGCATTTCATGAGTTTGCGTTATTTCGAAAAACCTGCGGCCGGTTACTGGATGATCGCCGCCAGCCAGGCACTGTTTGGCCAGAACCTGTTCGGCGTGCGGTTTGCCTCCGCCCTGAGCACCGGGCTGAGTGTGTTGCTGTGTTACCTCATCGCTCGCCGGATGTGGAACGATCCACGCAAGAGTTTTGCCTGTGCGCTGCTGTACATGAGCCTCACCGTCATCGCCGGCGCGGCGGGCTACGCCAATCTCGATCCGCAATTTACGTTCTGGGTCAATTTGAGTCTGGTCGCTTTGTGGTTTGCGCTGGACAGCGTCGACCGCACCCAACGCCTGATCAGTTGGGCCGGGTTAGGCCTGGCCTGCGGCATGGGGTTCATGACCAAGGGTTTCCTCGCCTGGTTGTTGCCGGTGTTGATCGCCCTGCCCTGGATGCTCTGGCAAAAACGCTGGCGTGAGCTGCTGATCTACGGGCCGTTGGCGATTGTCGTGGCCATCGCCGTCAGCTTGCCGTGGGCCTTGGCGGTGCATGGCCAAGAGTCCGATTACTGGCGGTTCTTCTTCTGGCACGAACACATCCGCCGCTTCGCCGGGGACGATGCCCAGCATGACGCCCCGTGGTGGTACTACTTGCCGTTGCTGGTGGCGTTCAGTCTGCCGTGGGCGGCGTTGTTGCCAGCGGCGTTGCGCCAGGCGTGGCAAACACGACGTCAGTCGAATATCGCTTTCCTGTTGTTGTGGCTGTTGATGCCGCTGCTGTTTTTCAGCCTCAGCAAAGGCAAATTGCCGAGCTACATCCTGCCGTGCCTGTTACCGCTGGCGTTGCTGCTGGGCCACTCTCTGGTGGACCGCTTGAAACTTGAGCAAGGCCGGATACTGGGCATCAATGGTTTGCTGAACCTGCTGCTGGGCGTGGCGATCCTGGTGGCCCTGGTCTACCTGCAACTGAAAAAGCCGCTCTACAACCATGAACTGCACAACCTGGTGCTGGTGTTCATCGGCCTGACCGGCTGGATCATGGCCAACCTGCTGCAAGCCTTCAGACCCTTGCAATGCTGGGCGGCGCCGGCCTTCGGCAGTCTGCTGCTGATCGGCTTGTTGCCGGCCGGGCTGCCCGAATCGGTGGTCGCCAACAAGATGCCCGACCAGTTCATCCTCGAACATACCGAGGAACTCGGCCAGACCGACCAGTTGCTGAGCAACGACCTCGGCGCCGCCGGGGCCCTGGCCTGGCGCCTGAAGCGCCCGGACGTGGCGTTGTACAACACGATAGGCGAATTGAAATATGGCCTCGCCTATCCTGACGGCGCACAGCAGCGAGTCGACCCGAACCAGGTTCAAGCATGGATGCGCGATGCCCGCCAGAGCGGTTCGGTCGGCGTGGTGATGCGCATCAAGGGTGACGACGAACTGCGCGAAATCGAACGGCTGCCCAAGGATGGCAAGCGCTATGAACAAGGCAACATTGTGATTCTGATTTTTCCTCAGGAGGCGTCATGAGCCTGGTACTGCTCTTGACCGCCTGCCTGCTGACCTGCCTGGGCCAGATCGCCCAAAAGTATGCTGTTGAAAGCTGGCGCGACAAGGCCTTGGGCTGGAACGAGAAACTGCGTTCACCGTGGCTGTGGCTGGCGCTCGCCGCGTTGGGATTGGGCTTGCTGGTATGGCTGCTGGTGTTGCAGCGCCTCGAAGTCGGCATCGCCTACCCGATGCTGAGCCTCAACTTCGTACTGATCACCCTGGTCGCCCGCTTCGTTTTCCACGAAACCATCGACCGTCGCCACTGGTTGGGTGTGGCGCTGGTGATCGGTGGCGTGGTGCTGCTGGGGCAACACACATGAACCTGCGTCGCGGAATTACCTTCGCACTGGGCAGCGTACTGCTGGTGAGTGCCGCGCAATTGGGCATGCGCTGGAGCATGAGCCGCCTGCCATCGCCCGAGCACTGGCTCACCACCAGCATCGATCTGAGCGCTGTCGCCGTGGTGCTGGTCGCCATTTTCGCTTACGCCCTGTCGATGCTCAGCTGGCTTGCCGCCCTGCGGGATTTACCGCTGGGCCGGGCTTATTCGCTGCTGAGTATCAGCTATGCGCTGGTGTACCTGCTGGCCGCCAGCCTGCCGCTGTTCAACGAAACATTCAGCCTTTCAAAAACCATCGGGGTGGCCTTGGTCATCCTCGGTGTCATTACCATTAACTCTCGGCCTGCTCGCACGCGCGAACTCAGGAGTGCCCCATGAAAATCAGTGTATTTGGTAGCGGTTACGTTGGTCTGGTGCAAGCCGCCGTCCTGGCAGAAGTTGGCCACGACGTGGTCTGCATGGACATTGACGAGAAAAAAATCGAGCTGTTGCAGCAAGGCCACGTGAGCATTTTCGAACCGGGGCTGGCCAGCCTGGTGCGTGAAAGCCTGGAAGCCAAACGTCTACAGTTCACCAGCGACGAAAAATTCGCGGTGCAGCATGGTCAGGTGTTGTTTATCGCGGTCGGCACACCGTCCCGGGACGATGGTTCGGCGGATCTGAGTTATGTGCTGTCGGTGGGAGAAGCCGTGGCGCGTCATCGTGAACAACCGGTGATTCTGGTGGAGAAATCCACGGTGCCGGTGGGCACGGGTGACACCTTGCGCGCGCACATCGACAAGTGCCTGATCAAGGTCGGCCGCTTGCTGCAGTTCGATATCGTCTCCAACCCGGAATTTTTGAAAGAAGGCTCGGCCGTGGCCGATTGCCGGCGTCCGGACCGGATCATCATCGGCTGCGAACGCGATGAAGTGCGTGACGTGATGCGTGACCTCTACGCGCCCTTCAACCGCAACCATGACCGGGTCATGTTCATGGACCTGCGCAGCGCCGAGCTGACCAAGTACGCCGCCAACTGCATGCTGGCGACCAAGATCAGCTTCATCAACCAGATCGCCGAACTGGCCGAACACCTGGGCGCCGACATCGAATCGGTGCGCCTGGGCATCGGCGCCGATTCGCGCATTGGCTACCATTTCATCTACCCCGGCTGCGGTTATGGCGGCTCGTGCTTTCCCAAGGACATGCGCGCGCTGATCCACAGCGCTGAAGAGGCGCATTGCTCCAACGATTTGCTGAAAGCGGTAGAAGCAATCAACGAGCGTCAGAAGCACAAGCTGTTCGAGCGCATCAACGCGTTCTACAAGGGGGATTTGCGCGGCAAGACCTTTGCCGTGTGGGGACTGGCGTTCAAACCGAACACCGACGACATGCGCGATGCACCGAGTCGGGTGCTGCTCGAATCACTGTGGGCCGCCGGAGCCAGCGTCCGCGCGTTCGACCCGGAAGCCATGCAGGAAACCCAGCAACTGTATCCCGATGAACCCAAGTTGATGCTCATGGGCACACCGGAATCGGTATTGTCCGGCGCTGACGCGTTGATCATCTGCACCGAATGGCAGCAGTTCAAGGCCCCGGATTTCAACCTGATCAAACAACGGCTCAACGCACCGATAATCTTCGACGGACGCAACCTCTACGACGCCGATCGCCTGGCTCGCGCCGGCTTCAAGTACTTCCCGATGGGCCGCGGTGAATCGCGCAATCTGCCGATTCCGCATCAGCAGTGGCCCGCTGCATCGGTCACCGCTTGATTGCGATGTCACCTGGTATCCGCCGACAGTCGCTAGGCCTGGGACTGTTGGCGCTGCTGCTGTTCAGCGCCGGGGTGTATCAGCAGGCGGTGATCGGCTTCGATTCGCGCTTCGTGTTATTCGCTCAGGAAATGCTGCGCCACGGGCCGTCCGTTTTTCCGACCACCTATGGCCAGCCGTATGCAGACTATTCGGCGCTTGTGACGCTGTTCACCTGGTTGCTGTCGCTGCCGTTCGGTCAGGTCAACAGCCTGAGTGCCTGGTTGCCGAGCGCCATTGCCGGGGCGTTGATCGTCACACTGATGTACCGGTTGCTGGCGCCCTACTCCCAGCGTTGGGCGTTGCTAAGCATCGCCTTGATGCTGCTGACCAACACGTTTGTCACCGAAGCCCGTGCCGTGTCCCTGGATTTGATGCTCGCGGCGGTGGCGTTTTCGGTGTTCTACCTGGGCTATGCCGCCGATCATTTCGCAGCAAAGCGCCGGTGGTGGCTGATCTTTGCCTTGTTGCTGCTGGGTTTCGGGATTCGCGGGCCGATCGGGCTGGTGATTCCCACGGGCATGCTGTGCAGCTATTTCTTGCTCAATCGACAATGGCCGCATTTTTTTGGTTTTGGCCTGATGGCGTCGGTGCTGCTGGGTTTGTGCATTGGCGTGCTGCTGTGGCTGGCGGAAACCGTCGGCGGCCCGGAGTTCATGCACGACGTGGTGCGCATGCAGTTCATGGGGCGCATGGACGGTAGCGAAGGCGTCAGCGGTTCGCTGTATTACTTCACCAGCTCGGTGGGCAACTATGCGCTCGCGTACCCATTGGCATTGCTGGTACTGGCCGCCGTCTGGCTGACAACTCCACGTCAGGCCGGTCCTGCATTGCGTCTGTTGCAGTACTGCACGGCAGCCGGCCTAATCGTGATGGTCGGGCTCTCGATCCCCCAGGCCAAAAAGGCCCGCTACCTGCTGCCGATGTTGCCCATGGCAGCGATCATTGCGGCGTATCCGTTTCAGGTGGCGCACGGTCGGGTATTCGCCTGGTTACGGGGGTTGATGCAAGGGGTGTGGTTGTTGATTCCCGCCCTGTTGGCCGTTGGATTGATGGTCGCTCACCGACGTTTTTCCGAGCAATTGCCGGCGCTGACTGCAATTCTGATCATTCTTGGCGTGCTGCAAGTCATTGCGCTGGCGGTGCTTTTGCGGCCCGGCTGGCGGGCTCAGACACTGGCCTGGTGCGCGGTCCTGGCGTTGTGGTCGGTCTACATTCTGGTATTCGAACCGGTCGAACGCCGACTCTACGACACCCGGGCTTTCAGCCGCGCGGCCTTCGCACTGGTCCAGAAAGACCCGGCGCCCCTGGTGCTGCACGCCATGGGTAAAGACGCCAAGGCGATCAAGTTCATGGTCAATATCGAGCAGGACTTACAGCCGGTTTTCACCGAATCGACCCAAGAGCTGGAAAACCTTCAGCGGCCAGCATGGTTGATGATGGATGAAAACGACTACCGCGCCCTGCAGGGCACGCCGTTGGGTGCGTTGCCGCCCGTGTTGAGCGGCAGTTTCGACAAAAACGATTACATCCTGCTGCATGTGAAACCGTAGTCAGGGGGATTGGATTGGGTACATATCCGTTTCTTCGGTAACGGATATACACCCAATCAAAGCAACCACTATGTAGGTCCACCTGAAACCCCGAGCATTACGGTGTACACCATGCTTTATGTAGCACCTGGCGAAGCCTGCATTCGAACGCACAGCAGTCGTAAGTTTTTCAGCGCAACAAGTTGCTGCAAGTCGCGATTAATCCGATCGATTCAGACCACGTTTCGCGTGTTGTCGACATCACACCGGCGCCTTCAAATCAACCCCCAACGCCTGGGCAAACGCCTTGACCAGCGGACTGCGCACGGTGTTGTGGCGAAGGATCAGATTGAACGGCGTGACGATGTGGATGAGGTCCGGACGCACCGCCCGAAACTGCCCCTGAGCGACCATCGATGCGGCGTAATGCTGTGGCAGAAAACCCACGAAACGCCCGGTCTTGATCAACAATGCCACCGCTTCGACCTGGCTGGCCGAGGCAGAAAAGCTGTCGTAGTGGGCAAAATTCAGTTTGTCGCGATGAATCGCGTAGCGGTGGTTGATGCACTGGTAATCCTTGAGCACATGACTGCCGATTTCTGCCTCCGGCACCGTGAATAACGGATGACCGACCCCGCAATAAACTTCGGAGCGTTCTTCATAAAGCGTGTAGTAATCAAACTCTTCGCGCTTCTGATAAACCGGCACGATCCCCGCCACTAACCGCCCCTCTACCACGCCTCTTTCCACTTCATCCAGCTGAGAGGCTTGAAGTTGAAATCTTACTTTCGGCGATGTTTCATTAATTGTTCTAAGCGCAGCAACTAACGGCGAATTAACATCGGAAATCGTATTATCAATAACCCCCACACCAAGGTCACCGATCAGTTCGTTTTGCGCTGAACTAAGGCGATCACGAAAGTTGTCGACCGAGGCAAATAAATCAATGGACGCCTGATACACCAGACGCCCCTCTTCGGTCAGGTGAAAACCCTCGCGACCGCGGGTGCACAGGCGCATGCCGATGCGGATCTCCAGGTCGGAGATCTGTTTGCTGATGGCTGCCAGTCCCACATTCAGCTCGTTCTGGGCGGCACTGAAGCCGCCGGCCTCGACCACGGCCTTGAATACTTTGAGCAGTTTGAAGTCCAGACCGCTGAGGGTCAGCGGTGCCCGATGACCCGTTTTCAGCGGCGGGTTTCCGGAATTGGAAAGTGGGGTTTCCATAATGCCTATTTACCTCTGGCGCCCTATTCAACAACCTGTGTCCAACAACAAAAACAGTGCTGGTAAATAATAATGACCACAGAAAACCAGGCTTGGCAACCGCTAATAAATCCCGCACATCAGTGCCAACTCACTGATTTCGAACTATTAAAAGCTGACACTTCGATCAGCTCTCGCAACGATGCAACTGCCCTCTTGAAAACTGCTTAAGCCGAACCACGCCCGAATCATTTCCGGCAGATGTTCCTGGCTCTGCACATCGATTTCAGTTCGCTTTACCGACGAGGAAAACAACAATGTCTCAAACCACCGACCGTCTCTGGGGTGCCCGCTTCAAAAGCGGCCCGTCCGAAGCCCTGGCGGCCTTGTCCCGTTGCCCCGAGCGCTACTTTCGCCTCACCCCGTACGACCTCGCCGGTTCCAAGGCGCATGCCCGTGAATTGCAGCGCGCCGGGCTGCTGAGCGAACAAGAAACCCTGACCATGCTCGACGCTCTGGAGCGCATCGGTGATGACTTCCGCGCCGGTAGCATCGCGCCGACCCTGGACGACGAAGACGTCCACACCTTTATCGAACGCCTGCTGACCGAACGCCTCGGGGCCCTAGGCGGCAAGCTGCGCGCCGGCCGTTCACGCAACGACCAGACCGCCAACGACCTGCGCCTGTTCCTGCGTGATCACGTCCGCACCCTGGCCGTTGAAGTCCTGGCCCTGCAACAAGCACTGGTGGATCAGGCCGAGCAGCACATCGAAAGCATCTGCCCGGGCTTCACTCACCTGCAGCAAGCCCAGCCGATCGTCTTCGCTCACCACTTATTGGCCCACGCCCAATCCATGTTGCGTGACGTGCAACGCCTGGTGGACTGGGACGTGCGCACTTCGCTGTCGCCACTCGGCGCGGCGGCCATGGCCGGTTCCGCCATCGCGCGCTTGCCTCAGCAATCTGCCAAGGAAATGGGTTACAGCGGCGTGTGTGAAAACTCCATCGACGCCGTGGCCAGCCGCGATCACGTTGCCGAGTTCCTGTTTATCGCCAGCATGCTCGGGATCAACATTTCCCGGCTCGCCGAAGAGTTCTGCCTGTGGTCGTCGCGGCAGTTTCGCTGGGTCGCGCTGGACGATGCCTACGCCACCGGTAGCTCGATCATGCCGCAGAAGAAAAACCCGGACATCGCTGAACTGGCCCGGGGCAAGGCGGGTCGGCTGATCGGCAACCTGACCGGCCTGCTTTCCACGCTGAAATCCCTGCCGCTGTCGTACAACCGCGACTTGAGCGAAGACAAAAACGGCGTGCTCGACAGTGTCGACACCCTGTTGCTGGTGCTGCCAGCCATGGCCGGGATGGTCGCGACCATGAAGGTCAACGTCGAAGAGTTGCGTCGTCAGGCGCCACTGGGTTTCACCCTCGCCACCGAAGTCGCCGACTGGCTGGCCATGCGCGGCGTGCCGTTCAAGGAAGCCCACGAAATCACCGGTGCGCTGGTCCAGGCCTGCGAGAAACACGACATCGAACTGTGGGAAGCATCGCCGGCGCTGTTGGCCGAGATTGACCCGCGCCTGACCGCGCAAGTGCGCGACAGCCTGACCCTCGAAGCCGCCATCGCCGCCCGCAGTGGCTGGGGCGGCACCGCGCCGCAACAGGTGCGCGAGCAGATCGGCCGCTTGAAAACCGCCCTCGCCGCCCAGCAAGCATGGACCGAAAATTATCAAGGTTTCCGGCTCTGAAGCAGAACACAAAACCTGTGGGAGCGAGCCTGCTCGCGATAGCGGTATGACATTCAACACCCCTGTGCCTGACCCGCCGCCATCGCGAGCAGGCTCACTCCCACAGGGATTGTGTGTGACCTGAAACACCCGTGTACGGAGAAACAACATGAGCCAGACTCAGGCAGAACGACTCCAGGCGGAGCGCAAACTGGCGGAAAACCAGTTCGATATCACCCAGTACCACCATGTGCCACGGCGTTACTACGGGCGGATTTTCTTCGCCACTGTGATTGTCATTGCGATTATCGGGCTGGTGCGGGCCTTCGCCGAAGGCAAGATCGAGTGGTCTTATATCGGCCAGTTCCTCACTTCCCAAGCGATCATGTGGGGCTTGCTCAACACCATCGTCATGGCGGTGCTGGCCATGGCCCTGGGCATCGTTTTCGGGGTGATCACCGCGATCATGCGCATGTCGGCCAACCCGATCCTGCGCTACGTGGCGGTGACCTACACCTGGCTGTTCCGCGGTACGCCGCTGATCCTGCAACTGCTGTTGTGGTTCAACCTGGCGCTGATCTTCCCCACCATCGGCATCCCCGGCCTGTTCGAAATGGACACCGTGAGCCTGATGACCCCGTTCGCGGCCGCCCTCCTCGGCTTGAGCATCAACCAGGGCGCCTACACCGCCGAAGTGGTGCGGGCCGGCCTGCTGTCGGTGGACACCGGCCAGTACGAAGCCGCCAAGTCGATCGGCATGCCGCGCCTGCAAGCGCTGCGCCGGATCATCCTGCCGCAAGCCATGCGGGTGATCATTCCGCCGGTCGGTAACGAGTTCATCGGCATGGTGAAAATGACCTCCCTGGCGAGCGTCATCCAGTACTCGGAACTGCTCTACAACGCCCAGAACATCTACTACGCCAACGCCCGGGTCATGGAGCTGCTGATCGTCGCCGGTATCTGGTACCTGGCCACGGTCACCGTCCTGTCCTTCGGTCAAAGCCGTCTGGAGCGTCGTTTCGCTCGCGGCGCCGGCAAGCGTTCTTGAGGAGCCCCACATGAGAAGCATCGTCAAGGCCGTGAGCCTGAACAAGTACTACGACCATTTCCACGCGCTCAAGGACATCAACATCGAAGTCGAGCAAGGCGAAGTGCTGTGCATCATCGGCCCGTCCGGCTCCGGCAAAAGCACCTTGCTGCGTTGCATCAACCAGCTGGAAAAAATCGACAAGGGCGGCCTCTGGGTCGACGGCGAACTGGTGGGTTACCGGATCGTCGGCAACAAGCTGCACGAACTCAACGAATCGCAGATCGCCCGTCAACGCCTGGCCACCGGCATGGTGTTCCAGCGCTTCAACCTGTTCCCGCACATGACTGTGCTGCAAAACATCATCGAAGGGCCGTGTCAGGTGCTCAAGCGTTCGCCCAAAGAGGCGCACGAAGAAGCCTTGGAATTGCTTGCTCGCGTCGGCCTGGCCGACAAGCGCAACAGCTACCCGATCGAACTCTCGGGGGGGCAGCAACAACGCGTCGCCATTGCCCGTGCACTGGCCATGCGGCCCAAGCTGATGCTGTTCGATGAACCCACTTCGGCACTCGACCCGGAACTGGTCGGTGAGGTGCTGTCGGTGATGCGTGACCTCGCGCAGACCGGCATGACCATGATCGTCGTCACCCATGAACTGGGCTTCGCTCGCGAAGTTTCCAACCGCATGGTGTTCATGGACGGCGGGCAGATCGTGGAGGCTGGAAGCCCCGAAGAAATACTAATAAGTCCGCAAAACCCACGCACCCAAAGCTTCATTTCTGCCGTTCGAACCTAAGCGTCCTTTGGCGCTCACAACACTCATAAGAGAACGACCATGAAGAACATAGTTATTCCAGCAGTACTTGCAGGCGTTATGGCTTGCGGCTTCACCTGGGCCGCCGAACTACCGGCCAGCATCAAAGCAAAAGGCGAGGTCGTGGTAGCGATCATGCCGAACTACCCGCCGATGGACTTCAAGGACCCGGCCACCAACACCCTCACGGGTCTCGACTATGACCTGGGCAATGCCCTCGCCGAACGTCTGGGCGTGAAGATCAAATGGCAGGAAACCGGTTTCGAGCAAATGATCAATGCGCTGACCACCGACCGCGTGGACATGGTGATGTCGGGCATGACCGACACCGCCGAACGTCAGGCCAGCGTGACCTTCGTCGACTACTTCACCAGCGGACCGCAGTTCTACACCTTGCAGAAGAACAAGGATTTCAACGAGATCATTGATTTGTGCGGCAAGAAAGTCGGCACCAGCCGCCGCACCACCTTCCCGGCGGAAATCGCTGAGTGGAGCAAGGCCAATTGCGAAGCCGCCGGCAAGCCTGCGATCAACGTGATCGGCACCGAAGGCTCGGCCGATGCCCGCGCGCAATTGCGTCAGAGCCGTATCGACGCCGCCATGCAGGGCAGCGAGACCTTGCCCTACCTGAAGACTCAGGAAAAGGACATGTACAAAACCGTGGGCCTGCCGATCTCCAAGCAGTTCACCGGACTGGGCGTGAGCAAGAAAAAGCCTGAGCTGAGTGAGGCGGTGAAAGTGGCGATGCAGAGCATGGTGGATGACGGCACTTACCAGACGATCCTGAAGAAATGGGACCTGGAGTTGGGTGCGATCAAGACTGTGACCATCAACGCCGGCAAGTAATCTGGTTCGAAATCGCCCCCTCACCCCAACCCTCTCCCCAGGGGGGAGAGGGGGAAAGGGAGCAGATCTTCATGTTTTTCAGAACCTGAGCTCGACTCAATATTTCAGGTCGCAGTAACTCGAGAGATCACCTCGGTCAGCTCCCTCTCCCCTCTGGGGAGAGGGTTGGGGTGAGGGGTCGATTTTGACCGCACCAACGATCAACAACCGGAGCGCCACACCCATGTCCTCCTCACCCCAACCCACCTGGCCCGACCAACACACAGCCTGCCTCGCCCTGGCTTTCGACCTCGACGGCCCGACCGGCGATGCCATGCTCAACGGCTCGATCTGGCGCAAGCCCGAGTACTTCGGTTTTGGTGGTTACGGCCCTTACCGCGCCTTGCCACGAATCCTCGATGTGCTCGATGAGTACCAAATCCCGACGACGTTCTTCGTCCCGGCCTGGGTCGTGGAGAACTGGCCGAAACAGTGCCAGGCGATTGTCGAGCGCGGGCATGAAGTGGCCTACCACGGCTACAAACACGAATCCTTTTACGCCCTGACGCTGGAACAGCAAAAGGACGTGATGAACAAATCCCGCGAGGTGTTCTGGAAGCACTTGAACATTCGCGCCGAAGGGTTTCGCACCCCGTCCGGCGACTGGCGGGCCGAAACCCCGGCGATGCTGGTGGACGCCGGCGTGACCTACTCCAGCAGCATGCGCGGTGATGACCGGCCGTACCTGGTGAAAGTGCCGGGCCACGAAACACCGCTGGTGGAAATCCCCGGTCGCTGGGAAATGGACGATTACGCCTCCCTCGCCTACACCCGCGCGCCGGACTTTCCTTCCGGGCTGGACCGCACCGCCAGCTACGCGCTGACCCTCGATAACTGGTGCCGCGAATACGACGGTGCGATGAACGAAGGGTTGTGCCTGACCACCCTGTTCCATCCCAAGATCACCGGCAAACCAGGACGCATCCTGCTGCTGGAAAAACTCTTCGAACACATGCGCCAGCGCGATGACGTGTGGTTCGCTACGTGCCGCGATGTCGCCCAGTGGTGGCTGAAGGAGCATCACCATGGCTGATTCCACTGTCTGGCCCAAAGGCTACCGCTGCGCCGTGGTACTGACCGTCGATTACAACGACATCCACGGCATTCTCACCCAGGCCCCGGAAGTCGCCGGGCGCGACAAGACGCTGTCGGTCTGGCGCTATGGCACCCAACGCGGCGTCGACCGTTTGCTCGGTTTGTTCGACGAACAGGGGGTTTCCAGCAGCTGGTTTATTCCCGGTATCGTCGCCGAGGAAAACCCCGAGCACATTCGGGCAATCCAGGCCGGTGGACATGAGATCGCCTGCGCTGGTTATCGCCATCAGCACTACGACAACCTGAGCCTCACCGAGCAAAGCGCCGAGATTGCCAAAGGCTGCGAGGCGTTGAGCGCGCTGACTGGCCAGCGCCCGACGGGCTTTCGCATCCCGGCCGGCAACGGTGCGCCGGGTTTCATCGGGGCGTTGAAGGATCAAGGCATTCGCTGGTCATCGTCGTGGCGCGGTGATGATTTGCCATTCGCTCATCCGACGGCACCCGACGTCATCGAGTTGCCGTTGCACTACGAACTGGAAGACGAACCCTACTTCGCTTTCAACCTGAGCCCGGCCGTGCCGCCGGCGCAATCGCGGATCGCTTCTTACAGCCACACCCTGGGCAACCTGCAAATGGACTTCGCCGGGTTTCACCGGTTTGGTTTGTGTTATGTGCTGCGGCTGCACCCGGAGATCATTGCTACGCCCGGGCGGATTGGCGTGTTGCGCGAGTTGCTGGAGGGGATTCAACAGCACGATGACGTGTGGGTTGCCACGGGTGCCGAGGTTGCTCAATGGTGGGCTGAATCGGCGCTGCCGGTGACCGAGGACCATCCAGCGGCCGTGTATGAGCGGCATTATCGGGATTACCTTTCATGAGTGAACGGATGCAGCGACTGGCGCAGTTCTGCGTCGACAGCCGATTCGAAGACTTGCCGCCCGCACTGGTGGCCCAAGCCAAGCGGCACATACTCGACACCTTCGGCGCGACCCTGGCCGGGGCTGGCAGCGAGGTAGCCAAGCAGGCACGGCAGGTCTTCGACGGAGAAACCGGGAGCACGCTGATCTGGGGCACCGATCAGCGCACCGGCGCGGCTCAGGCCGCCATGCTCAATGGTGTCGCCGCCCATGCCCTGGAACTGGACGACACCGGGGGCTGCGACCATTCCGGCGCGGTGGTGCTGCCGGCAGTCATGTCTGCGGTGTCGATGTCTGGAAAACCGGTGAATGGCCGGGAGTTGATCACCGCTGTGGTAATCGGCTACGAAATCGGCCGTCGGGTGCTCGAAGCCTGCGGCAGCTACTCAGCCCACAACGGCGCCGGCTGGCACTCCACCGCCACCTGCGGCGTGTTCGGTGCGGCGGCGGCCAGTGCGCGAATTCTCGGACTGGATATCGGGCAAACCGTCTCGGCGCTGGGCATTGCCGGCAGTTTCAGTGGGGGGTTATGGGCGTTTATCCACGACGGTTCGCAAAGTAAAAAACTTCACAGTGGTCGTGCCGCCGAGGGTGGATTGCTGGCGGCGCGTTTTGCCCAACGAGGCATCAGCGGGCCGACCCGATTATTCGATGATGTCTGGGGCGGATTTCTCAAGACGTTGGCAAGTGAGACTGCACAACCTGACGCGCTGGATGCCGACCTGGGCGTCGTGTGGAAACTCGCTCGCTGTTCGATCAAACCTCATGCCGCGTGCCGCGGAACGCATTCAGCCATTGATGCGCTGGGGCTGTTGCTGGATCAACTGCAGGTCAGCGCGGATCAGGTCGAGGACGTTCAGGTGTCGTTGTGCGGGTTTCTGCAGGACATGTGCGGCGGGCGCGACGTCGGTACGCTGGCGGCGGCGCAGATGAGCCTGCCGTATGCCCTCGCGGCCCGGCTGGTGCAGGGGCATTGCCGGTTGGAGGCGTACGACGATGAGCAACGGGGCGATCCAAGGATTGCTCACTGGATGTCGCGCATCCGCCTTGAAGTGGACCCGCAACTGTCAGAGGATGGCGAGCCAGTCGTCAGCGTGCGGACCGTGGACGGTCGGCAGGCGAGCCTGTGTGTCGACCCGCCACTGGGTGCGCCGGGCAATCCGTTGAGTGATGCGGCGCTGGAGGAGAAGTTTTTCAGCCTGGCGGTGCGGGTGATGCCGCGGGAGCAAGCGGCGGAACTGCTTGAGCAGTTGTGGCGGGTTGAAGAATTGGAATCCATTGAGTTGTCGATCGTTCCCACGCTCCGCGTGGGAATGCAGCCCGGGACGCTCCGCGTCCCTGCCGAAGCGGACGCAGAGCGTCCATTGAGGCATTCCCACGCAGAGCGTGGGAACGATCAGTCAGAGATCATTAAATAAGGATATTTGCACCACCGTGGCCACTTACTCACTCGTTATCCGCCGGTTGATGATCGTTTCGCTGACCATCGTCGTCAGCCGCGCCATCACCAGCCCGCTGCTGACGTTGTTCCTGAGCAACAAACTCGGCCTCAACCAACAGGATGTCGGCCTGCTGCTGGGCATCGCAGTGTTCATCGCCACCCTGCTCGCGCTCTACGGCGGTTACATCATCGACCGTCTCGAAAAGCGCCGCCTACTGATCCTGGCGATGCTCTCCAGCGCCATCGGCTTTGTGCTGCTGACCTTCGCCGACAACCTCTACCTGACCACCGCCACCCTGGTGATCACCGAAACCGCCTCGGCGCTGTTCCTGATCGGCTCGAAGGCGATTCTCAGCGAAAACCTGCCCATAGGCCAGCGCGCCAAGGCGTTTTCCCTGCGCTACACCTTGACCAACATCGGCTACGCCACCGGCCCGATGCTGGGCGTGGTGATTGCCGGGGTGTATCCGATTGCACCGTTCCTGATTGCCGGCGGCATCGCGTTCTTCAGTATTTTCCTGATGATCGGGATACCGAAGGACCCCGCCCAGACACCCGCAATCGGCCAGCCCCAGAGTTTTCTCAAGACCCTGGTCACCCTGAAGAACGACCGCACGCTGATCATGTTCACCTGCGGTTGCCTGCTCAGTACCGTGGTTCATGGCCGTTTCACCCTGTACCTGTCGCAATACCTGCTGGTGACCCACGACTCCAAACGGGCACTGGAAACCATGGCCGTCCTGCTCGCCTGCAATGCGATCAGCGTGATCCTGTTGCAATACCAGATCGGCCGTTTCCTCAAGCGCGAGCAATTGCGTTACTGGATCGCGGGCGGTACCAGCCTGTTCATTGTCGGATTGATCGGTTTCAGCCTGGCCGACAGCCTGGTGAGCTGGTGCGTGGCCATGTTCATCTTCACCCTCGGTGAAATGATCATTTACCCCGCCGAATTCCTCTTCGTCGACACCCTGGCCCCGGAAGAACTGCGCGGTAGTTATTACGGCGCGCAAAACCTCGCGGCCCTGGGCGGTGCCTTGAGCCCGGTGATTTGCGGTTTCCTGCTGATGCACACCCCGGCGCCAACGATGTTTTATGCCCTGAGCGCGCTGACCGCCATGGGCGGTTTCCTGTGTTTCATGAGCGGACGCCGGGTGGCTTTACAGCAAAATTAATGCACTAAAACTGCATTAATATGAATTTGTCAGCATCAGGAATGAACGGCACACTGTGCCCCGTTCCTCCCCCAATAGTTGGAACAACTTCAAGGGCTTTCTGGGTATCCCAGCTAAGCCTTTTTTTTGCCTAGATTTTTTTCAACGGATCGTCTGAATCATGTTCGCTCGCTGGTTTCCCGCCGCCATCAACACCCGCCCCTCCGAATGGAGCCGCGCCGCGATCGGCATGTCGTTGGGCACGATGTTCAGCGTCTGGCTCTGCAGCCAGGTATTCGGCATGCCAGTGGCGCAGCACCTGATCGGTCCGCTGGGTGCATCGGCCGTGCTGCTGTTCGCCGTGTCCTCCGGCGCCCTCGCCCAGCCCTGGTCGATTCTCGGCGGCTACCTCAGCGCTGGAGTGGTTTCGCTGCTGGTCGCTCACGTACTCGGGCGAACCCTTGGCAGCGCTTGCCTGGCGGCGGGCATGGCGCTGATTCTGATGTGCTGGCTGCGTTGCCTGCACCCACCGGCCGGGGCCTTGGCGTTGCTGTTGGTATTGGCAGACCCGGCGACCATTGCCCTCGACTGGAAAGCCCTCGGCCCGGTGATGCTCAGCGGATCGACCATGTTGCTCAGCGCCCTGGCCTACAACAACCTGACGCGCATTCGTTACCCAAAACGTCCCGCTGAACCGGCACCGATGATGCCCGCCCCCGACAGCCAGGCGATCACCGCCCAGGACCTGAAACTGGCCCTGGCGGACATGGAAGCCTTCTTCGACGTCACCCCGGAAGACCTTGAACAGTTGATCCATGCCAGTGAGCTGCATGCCAGGCGCCGCAGCATTGGTGAAGTCCTTCGAGGCAGAACCTGACAGCGCCGACGGTCCTTGTAGTTACCTTGTGGTGAGGGGATAAATCCCCTCGCCACAAGGCCGGTGCTAGGGGTCGCGTTCTGGCGAGGGATTGATCAGGCTGCGGACAATTGTCGGGCTGGCACCGCCAGACTCACTGCGCGCACCGATGACCCGGCACTCAACCCCAAACTCTTCGCAGTTGCTGCATCGACTATCAACGTCCCGGCAGCCACCCGTGCCGGTGCCGCGGTAATCCGGCACTCGGCAAATTGACGGTTATGAATCAGGTAAGTCGCCGCCTGCTCACCCGGTGTGCCAATGCTCAGTTGCAGCACCTGACTGTCGCGCACTGCGCGGATATCCCCGGTGGCGCATTCGATCAGCGGGCCGCCGTCGAAGATGTCGATGTAATCGCGGTGTTCGAATCCTTCAGCCTTGAGCATGCCCAGCGCCGGTTCGGTGTTGGGGTGAACCCGACCGATGACGGTTCTTGCTGCTTCCGGCAACAGGCAGGTCGGCAGCGGAAACTTGGGCATCAGCTCGGCGATGAACGTCTTGTTACCCAGCCCGGTCAGGTAGTCGGCATCGGCAAAGTCCATCTTGAAGAAGTGCCGACCCAGGCCTTCCCAGAACGGTGAAACGCCCTCCGCGTCCGAGTAACCGCGCATCTCGGCGATGACCTTCTCCCCGAAGTGCTGACGAAACTCCGCCAGAAACAGGAACCGCGCCTTGGACAGCAAGCGCCCGTTCAGGCCGCTGCGGTGATCGGCATGCAGGAACAGCGAACACAACTCCGAATGACCGGTCATGTCGTTACCGAGGAACAACGTCGGCAGCTGCTGATTGATCCCGAGGTTTTTCGAGGCCGCGACAAACAGGCCCAGTCGATAGTTGTACCAAGGCTCGCGCAGGCCGACGGCACCGGCCAGTGCGCAAATGCCGATGGCTTCATGCTGGTCATTCTCGAGCACAAACAGGTAATCGGCATCGGCACGCTCGGCTTCGCCTGCGAAGGTTTTCGCCGCCCATTCCAGACGCTGACGCAAACGCCCCGCGTCGGCCGGCAAGGTGGTCAAACCGGTTCCGGCGCTATGGGCCAGGGCTAACAGTGCCGGCAGGTCTGCCGGTGTGGCTGGACGAACGATCATCGCATTTGCTCCTGGGTAGCCAGATGTTTGGACAGAAAGACCTCGGCCAGCATGCAGCGCGCACTGCCGCCGCCGATGCGCTCGATGGTGTCGATGTTCACGGGGAGTGGCGTGGTGTGGGTTTCGATCAGGCGACGCTGCGCGGCATCCAGCGATTGCCAGGCCGTGCGCGACATCACCAGCAAGGGTTCGCCCGCAGCGTTGTGGACTTCCAGCATGTTGCCGGCGAAAGATTCCAGCTGGGCCCAGTTCAAGGCAATCACCTGCTTGCCGCTGTCTTCCAGGCGTTTACGCAGGGCCAGACGTTCGGCTGGGTGCGTGACCGACGCCAGGCATGCCACGGCCAGGCGCGTGCCGACACTCATCATCACGTTGGTGTGGTAAATCGCGACGCCCTGACGGTCCACCGCATTGAATGCACACAGCTCGTAACCCAAATGACTGACCACCTGGTCCAGGGCGCGGGCATGGGTGCGGGTGGAGTAACCGACGTAGCAAATCCGCTGCTGACGATCCAGCACCATGCTGCCGGTGCCTTCGAGGAACACTTCCTGCTGTTCGAGGCTGGAAAGGTCCAGCAACTGTTCCACCCGGTACTCGTCCCGCAGCCAGTCGAGCACGCCTTTGTCCCGTTCCAGGCGCCGGTTATGGCCCTGCATCGGGTACAGCACCAAGGTGCCGTCGGGATGGCTGCTCCACCAATTGTTGGGGAAGATCGAATCCGGGGTATGCGGCGCTTCGCGGTCGTTGTGCACCATGACCTCGACACCGTGGTGACGCAGCGCGGCAACGTAGCCATCGAACTCTTGCAGGGCCTTGAGCTGCACGTCTTCGCTGACGGCGGCCGGCTGCTGGAAACGGTTGTTCGCCGCCGTGTCCTGATTGAAGGAGAAACGTGTCGGGCGAATCATCAAAACGGTATTGGTGGTTTGCATGGGCACAGATTCAATGAGGGTTAAGAGGTACTCATTGTCTGTTTCGCAGGCTGGAAAACCCGGTTGATAAGTGGCTGCGGCGTGATGGAAACGGCTGAAAAACGTGTGTGGCCCAGCCGATTCGGCGGAGCTGGACACAAAAAAAATCGCAGCCCGGAGCTGCGATTTTTTTGTTCTGCCAAACCTATTCCATCGTGGTCTTGACCATCGCCAATTCCGGATGGCTGACCAACTTGTCGATGTGCAAATCCGGGTCATCGAACCAGACTTCGGTCAGCACCCGATAGTGCTCCATGTCCCGGCAACGCATGCGCAAGCTGTAGTCGAACGCACCGCTGATCAACCGACATTCCAGCACCTGCGGACAGGCGCGGACCTTGGCTTCGAACGCCTTTTGCGCCGCCCGCCCACTCTGGTTCGACAACGCAACCAGTACCAGCAACGACAAGCCTGGTGTCAGTTTCTTTTCATCGAGAATCGCGCCATACCCACGAATGACCCCGAGCTGTTCGAGCTTGCGCACCCGTTCCAGGCACGGCCTGGGCGTGAGGTGCACGCGCTCGGAAAGCTTTTGATAAGTGATGCGCCCTTCGTGGCGCAGCACTTCGATGATTGCCTGATCGATACGATCAAGCACGATCGACAGATCGCGGATATCCGCCATGTACGTCTTGCCTCACTTCAAACGACCCGATAGAAATTGCTGCAAACGTTCACTTTTTGGCTGGTCGAGGATCGTAGCGTCACCCTGCTCCTCGACCTTCCCTTGATGCAAGAACAACACCTGACTGGAAACCTGCCGGGCAAACCCCATCTCGTGGGTCACCATCAACATGGTACGGCCTTCTTCGGCCAGCGCCTGAATGACCTTCAGCACCTCACCCACCAATTCCGGATCGAGTGCCGAAGTCGGCTCGTCGAACAATAGAATCTCCGGTTCCACCGCCAGGGCACGCGCGATCGCCACCCGCTGTTGCTGCCCACCGGACAGAAACGCCGGGTATTGATCGGCCACTCGTTGCGCCAGACCGACCTTGTCCAGATAGGCCCGCGCACTCTCTTCGGCGGCCTTGCGGCTGATCCCCAGCACCCGACACGGCGCGAGCACGATGTTCTCCAGTACCGTCAGATGGCTCCACAGATTGAAATGCTGGAACACCATCGCCAGGCGCGTGCGCAAACGCTGCAATTGCGCCGGATGAGCGACACGCATGCCACCGGCACCCGGGCGCGTGATGACACGCTCGCCGTCCAGTTCAATGGCGCCTTCGTCCGCGCGCTCCAGAAAGTTGATGCAGCGCAGCATCGTGCTTTTACCCGAACCGCTGGCGCCGATCATGCTCACCACATCGCCTGCCCGTGCATTCAACGAGACGCCCTTGAGCACTTCGTTGTCACCAAAACGTTTATACAGATTTTCAACCGTGAGTTTGTACATGTCAGCACTCCTGGAGCGGCGCGCCTGGCGGCACCGCTCTGGACAGAAAATGGGATTCAGTGAGTCGGGCCGAGAAAACTCAGCCAGCGCTTCTCTGCCAGGCGGAAGGCGCCGACCAGGCCGAACGACAGCGCGAGGTACAGCAGGCCGGCAATGCCGAACGCCTGGAAGGTCATGAAGGTCGCGGCATTGGCGTCCCGGGCGATTTTGAGGATGTCGGGAATGGTGGCGGTGAACGCCACTGAGGTCGCGTGCAACATCAGGATCACTTCGTTGCTGTAATACGGCAGTGCCCGGCGCAACGCCGAAGGCAGAATCAGCCGCAGGTACAGGCGCCAACCGCTCAAGCCATAGGCGTGTGCGGCCTCGATTTCACCGTAGGGAATGCTGCGAATCGCCCCGGCGAAGATTTCCACGGTGTAGGCGCAAGTGTTGAGCGTGAACGCGAGCAAGGTGCAATTCATCGCATCGCGAAAAAAAGCTTCGAGCAGCGGTTGCGAGCGCACCACCGCGATGCCGTAGATCCCGCTGTAGCAAATCAGCAACTGGATATACAGCGGCGTGCCGCGAAACACATAAGTGAACAGCTGAACCGGCCAGCGCAGCAGGCCCCAGCGCGAGGTGCGCATGATCGCCAATGGCAGCGACAGGAAGAACCCCATCACAATGCTCGCCACCAGCAGCCACAAGGTCATGGCCAACCCGGTGAGGCTGTAGCCGTCGCTGAACAGAAAGGGTTTCCAGTATTCGGCAATCAACTCGATCATCGTGCCATCCCCCGCACACCCTGGTTATAGCGCCGTTCCAACACGCGCAAAACGTAGTTCGAAGCGCTGGTGATCAGCAAATACAGCGCCGCTGCCAGCAGCAGGAAATCGAGCATATTGAAGGTGCTTTTACCCGCTTCCTGCGCGACTTTGACCAGGTCCGACAAACCGATGATCGACACCAGCGCCGTGGCCTTGAGCAGCACCAGCCAGTTATTGCCCAGGCTCGGCAAAGCGAAACGCATCATCTGCGGGAACACCACAAAGCGGAATCGCTGCCAGCGGTTCAGACCAAAGCACGCGGCGGCCTCCTGCTGGCCGCGCGGCACGCTCAGAATCGCCCCGCGAAAGGTCTCGGTGAAATACGCGCCGTAGATAAACCCAAGGGTGATGACGCCGGCCACGAACGGATCGATTTCCATGTAGGGCCAGTCCATCGCCTCGGTCAGGCTGCTCAGCCAGCCTTGCAGGCTGTAGAAAATCAGCAGCATCAAAACCAGGTCCGGCACCCCGCGAATCAGTGTCGTGTAGAAGGTCGCCGGCAAGTTCAACAGTTTTAGCGGCGACAGTTTCGCCGCTGCGCCGAGCAGGCCCAGCGCCATACTCACCAGCAGAGAGAGCGCTGACAATTTCAGCGTGACCCAGGTGCCGTGCAGCAACAAAGGGCCATAGCCTTGCAGGGCCGAGAGATCGACCCCGATCAGATTCAGGAAGAAGTTCACGTCAATCACCTGTCTTGATGCGCCCGCGCTCAAGCGCTGCGCCTGTTACCAGACGCAGCCTTCGGGGCGCGAGGATCAGTAGTTGTAGAGGTCCAGATCGCCGAAGTGTTTCTGCTGGATCTGTGCGTAGATACCCTTGTCATGCAGGGCCTTGATGGCGGTATTGAGCATGCCTTTGAGTTCTTCGTTGTCCTTGCGCACGCCGATGGCGATGTCGGACGGGACCAACGGGTCGCTGATGCCTTCACTGTTCTTGAAGTCAGCGCCTTGCGGTGAGGTCAAAAAGCTCATTTGCGCCTGCATCTTGTCCTGGATCGAGGCGTCGAGACGGCCAAATACCAGGTCGGCGTAGACCTGATCCTGATTCTGATAGGCCCGCAGTTTCACGCCGCCGGGTGCCAGTTTGGCCTTGGCGTAGGTTTCCTGAATCGTGCCCTGCATGTAACCGATGGTCTTGCCCTGCAGCGACTCGGCGGTGGGCAACAGCCCGGAATCCTTGCGAGTGACGATGGCGGTCGGCCCGGCATACAGGCGATCGGTGAAGTCGATCTGTTTTTTGCGCGCATCGGTCACGGTCATCGACGATTCGATGGCATCGAACTTGCCCGCCTTGAGCGCCGGAATCAGCCCGTCGAAGTCATTGCTGACCCACACGCATTTCACCTTCAGTTCGGCGCAGATCGCGTTGCCCAAATCCACGCCAAAACCCTGCACGCCGCCATCGGCGGTGGTGGACTCAAAAGGCGGGTAGCTCGGGTTGACGCCGAATCGCAGCTCTTTCCATTCCTTGGCACTGGCGCCGGTGGTGCAGCACAGCAATGCGAGTACCGACAAGCTCAGCCATCTAGTCTTCATCTTCTTGAATCCCGATTTGTTTGGAATTATCGCGGCCAGGCTAACCAGGCCACCTTTATGGGCAGGAACAGAGAGTCGATGCGGCTAACACCGCAACAGCGTTCTTATTGTTTTGCACGGTGGGCCGCACTCAGCGGCACCCGGCCTGAAACCCTCGACACAGACGGCTTCAAACCCGAGGCCAGAATGCCAACAGATGAGCGGGTGCAGGTGTCGTACGGGCCGTTGCAGACACCCGGATTGCGCTGATAAGGCTGTTTTGACAGCCGAATCTGTCGTGAGCCCGGCCCGCGGCCGTTTTCGCAGAGGAATTCCACACCGGCATTACA
This sequence comes from Pseudomonas sp. PDM10, assembly GCF_014852295.1. Classification (NCBI taxonomy): domain Bacteria; kingdom Pseudomonadati; phylum Pseudomonadota; class Gammaproteobacteria; order Pseudomonadales; family Pseudomonadaceae; genus Pseudomonas; species Pseudomonas sp. PDM10. The sequence continues at coordinate 185,109 of NZ_JACVBJ010000004.1, forward strand.
AAAATGCAGGCAAGACCTGCACATATGCCGGTTGTACATCACAAATTTGCACTGTTACGATCCAGCATCGCTCGCGCGCGAGCTTCTCTATAAAGAACAATAAAAGCAGGGAGTTAGTGATGACTGCTCAGGTTTCTTCTCCGCGGACTTCGTCCATGGATGCCACGCAAAACGACGTGCTGGCCGAGGTCCGCAACCACATCGGTCACCTGACCCTCAATCGCCCCGCCGGCCTCAACGCCATTACCCTGGACATGGTGCGCAACCTGCAGCGTCAGCTCGACGCCTGGGCACAGGATCCGCACGTACACGCGGTGGTATTACGCGGCGCTGGCGAGAAGGCTTTCTGTGCCGGCGGTGATATTCGCTCGCTGTACGACAGCTTCAAGAACGGCGACACGCTGCACGAAGATTTCTTCGTTGAGGAATACGCCCTCGACCTCGCGATTCACCATTACCGCAAACCTGTACTCGCCCTGATGGACGGTTTTGTCCTGGGTGGCGGCATGGGCCTGGTACAAGGTGCTGACTTGCGGGTGGTCACCGAGAAAAGCCGTCTGGCGATGCCGGAAGTGGCGATCGGTTATTTCCCGGATGTCGGTGGCAGCCATTTCCTGCCGCGCGTTCCCGGTGAACTGGGGATTTACCTCGGCGTCAGCGGCGTACAGATCCGTGCGGCCGATGCGCTCTATTGCGGCCTGGCCGACTGGTACCTGGAAAGCGACAAACTGAGCACCCTCGACGAGCAACTCGATCAGCTCGAATGGCACGAAACGCCGTTGAAGGACCTTCAAGGTCTGCTGGCGAAACTTGCGGTGCAACAGCTACCCGACGCGCCATTGAGCGCGTTGCGCCCGGCCATCGATCACTTCTTCGCCCTGCCCGATGTGCCGAGTATTGTTGAGCAACTGCGTGAAGTAACGGTCGCCGACAGCCACGAATGGGCCACGACCACCGCCGACCTGCTGGAAAGCCGTTCACCGCTGGCCATGGGCGTGACCCTGGAAATGCTCCGTCGTGGTCGGCACCTGAGTCTGGAAGACTGCTTCGCCCTTGAGCTGCATCTGGACCGTCAGTGGTTCGAGCGCGGCGACCTGATCGAAGGCGTGCGCGCCTTGCTGATCGACAAAGACAAGAAACCGCGCTGGAACCCGCCGACCTTGCAGGCGCTGGACGCCGAGCACGTCGCGAGTTTCTTCAGCGGTTTTGACCAAAGCGGGAGCTGAGCCATGCACGATATCGAATTGAGCGAAGAGCAAGTCATGATCCGCGACATGGCCCGGGACTTTGCCCGCGGCGAAATCGCCCCCCACGCCCAGGCTTGGGAAAAGGCTGGCTGGATCGATGACGGTCTGGTGGCGAAGATGGGCGAACTAGGCCTGCTGGGCATGGTGGTGCCCGAGGAATGGGGCGGCACCTATGTCGACTACGTCGCCTACGCCTTGGCCGTGGAAGAGATTTCGGCCGGTGACGGCGCCACTGGCGCACTGATGAGCATTCACAACTCCGTAGGTTGCGGTCCGGTCCTCAACTACGGCACTGAAGAACAGAAACAGACCTGGCTGCCGGATCTGGCCAGCGGTCAGGCCATCGGCTGCTTCTGCCTGACCGAACCCCAGGCCGGCTCCGAAGCCCACAACCTGCGCACCCGCGCCGAACTGCGCGACGGCCAGTGGGTGATCAACGGCGCCAAGCAATTCGTCAGCAACGGCAAACGGGCAAAACTGGCCATCGTGTTTGCGGTGACCGATCCGGACCTGGGCAAGCGCGGCATCTCGGCGTTCCTGGTGCCGACCGATACCGCCGGTTTCATCGTTGATCGCACCGAACACAAAATGGGTATTCGAGCGTCCGATACCTGCGCAGTGACCCTGAGCAACTGCACGATCCCAGAAGCCAATCTACTGGGTGAGCGCGGCAAAGGACTGGCGATTGCCCTGTCGAACCTCGAAGGCGGCCGCATCGGTATTGCGGCGCAGGCGTTGGGCATTGCCCGCGCGGCGTTTGAAGCAGCGCTGGCCTACTCGCGGGATCGGGTGCAGTTCAACAAGCCGATCATCGAGCACCAGAGCATTGCCAACATGCTGGCCGACATGCACACCCGGTTGAACGCGGCACGACTGCTGATCCTGCATGCCGCGCGGTTGCGCAGTGCCGGCAAGCCGTGTCTGTCGGAGGCTTCACAGGCCAAATTGTTTGCGTCGGAGATGGCCGAGAAAGTGTGTTCGTCGGCGATGCAGATTCATGGCGGGTATGGGTATCTGGAGGATTACCCGGTGGAGCGTTACTACCGGGATGCGCGGATTACGCAGATTTATGAAGGGTCGAGCGAGATACAACGGATGGTGATTGCTCGGGAGTTGAAGCATTACTTAGTGTGATGGCTGGAATTGGGGGTGGTCTTGAAATCCACCCCTCACCCTAACCCTCTCCCCAGAGGGGCGAGGGGACTGACCGAGTTGTTTTGTAGAAATTCTGCGACCTGCAATTCCGAGCCGAACTCAAGTTTGAATAGCTTGAAAATCGGCTCCCTTTCCCCCTCTCCCCTCTGGGGAGAGGGCTGGGGTGAGGGGTGGATCTAAAAGCCACCCCGCAATATCACTTACCTTTGAACTCCGCCTCACGCTTGGCAATAAACGCCGCCATCCCTTCCTTCTGATCCTGCGTCGCAAACGCCGCATGGAACACCCGACGTTCAAAGCGCACACCTTCCGACAGGCTCACTTCAAACGCGCGGTTGACGCTTTCCTTGATCATCATTGCAATCGGCAACGACTTCTTGGCAATCAGCGCCGCGACTTTCAACGCTTCTTCCAGCAACTCATCAGCCGGAACAATCCGCGCGACAATCCCGCAACGCTCCGCTTCCACCGCATCGATCAAGCGACCGCTGAGGCACATTTCCATAGCCTTGGCCTTGCCCACCGCGCGGGTCAGGCGCTGGGTGCCGCCCATGCCCGGCAGTACGCCGAGGTTGATTTCCGGCTGACCGAACTTGGCGTTGTCGCCGGCCAGGATGAAGTCGCACATCAGCGCCAGTTCACACCCACCGCCTAAGGCGAAACCGTTGACGGCAGCAATGATCGGCTTGCGGCGGTTAGCCACGCGATCGCTGTCGCTGAACAGGTCGTCGAGGTAGATCTGCGGGTAGGTCAGCTCGGCCATTTCCTTGATGTCGGCGCCGGCCGCGAAGGCTTTTTTCGAGCCGGTGAGCACGATGCAGCCGATGTTCGAATCGGCTTCCAGGCCATCGAGGGCGTGGTTCAGCTCGCTGACGATCTGCGCGTTCAACGCATTCAACGCTTGCGGGCGGTTCAGGGTGATCAGGCCAACGCGACCGTGGGTTTCCAACAAAATCGTTTCGTAGTTCACAAGTAGCTTCCTTCTCAAAGATTGCGCGAAATAACCATGCGCTGAATATCGCTGGTGCCTTCGTAGATCTGGCAAACGCGCACGTCGCGGTAGATCCGCTCCAGCGGGAAATCGTTCAAGTAACCGTAACCACCGAGGGTTTGCAACGCCGAGGAGCAGACTTTTTCGGCCATTTCCGAGGCGAACAGCTTGGCCATGGACGCTTCGACCAAGGCCGGTTTACCGCTGTCACGCAGCGCCGCCGCGTAATGCACCATCTGCCGAGCCACAGCGATTTGGGTCGCCATGTCCGCCAGGCGGAACGCGACCGCTTGATGTTCGATGATCGGCTTGCCAAAGCTTTCACGCTCGCGGGCATAGTCGCGGGCTGCTTCGAACGCAGCGCGGGCCATGCCCACCGATTGCGAAGCGATGCCGACACGGCCGCCTTCGAGGTTGGCCAAGGCGATTCGATAACCTTCGCCCTCCTCGCCCAAGCGGTTGGCCACCGGCACCTTCACGTCTTCGAACAGGATCTGGCAGGTGTCGGAGGCGTGCTGGCCGAGTTTGTCTTCGACCCGTGCAACTTTGTAGCCCGGCGAATCGGTCGGCACGATCAGCGCCGTGATGCCACGCTTGCCGGCACTCGGGTCAGTCACGGCGAACACGATCACCACCCCGGCGTTCTGCCCGGAGGTGATGAACTGCTTGCAGCCGTTCAACACGTAGTGATCGCCTTCCAGACGGGCACGGGTTTTCAAGCCGCTGGCGTCGGAGCCGGCCTGCGGTTCGGTCAGGGCAAAAGCCCCGAGCATCGAGCCGCTGGCCAACGGTTTGAGGAAGCGTTCTTTCTGGTCGTCGTTGCCGTACTTGAGAATCGGCACGCAACCCACCGAGTTGTGCACGCTCATGATGGTCGAGCAGGCGCCGTCGCCGGCCGCGATTTCTTCCAGGGCCATGGCGTAGGCCAGGTAGCCGGTGTCGCAACCGCCCCACTCTTCCGGCACCAACATGCCGAAGAAGCCCAGTTCCGCCATCTCGCCGATGGCTTCCTTGGGGAAGCGATGCTCGCGGTCCCATTCGGCGGCGAACGGTTTCAGCCGTTCCTGGGCAAACTGCCGGGCCGCGTCGCTGATTTGCAGTTGTTCGTCATTGGGAATCATGGTGAATCCTTCAATCCAGTTACGACGCAGACCCTGTGGGAGCCAGCCTGCTGGCGATAGCATCGTGTCAGCCAATGTCTATTTTTATGACACACAGCCATCGCCAGCAGGCTGGCTCCCACAGGGGTGAGGTTGGCCTAGTAAAGGCATTCAACGGCCATGGCCGTGGCTTCACCGCCGCCGATGCAGATCGCTGCAACGCCGCGTTTCAGGCCTTTCTGGCGCAGGGCCGAGAGCAAGGTCACAAGGATCCGCGCGCCGGACGCACCGATCGGGTGACCGAGGGCGCAAGCGCCGCCGTGAACGTTGATCTTCTCGTGGGGGATTTCCAGTTTGGTCATGGTCACCAGACTGACCACGGCGAAAGCTTCGTTGACTTCGACCAGATCGACGTCGTCCAGGGACCAGCCGGTTTTTTTCATCAGCTTCTCGATCGCGCCCACCGGTGCCACCGGGAACAGGCCCGGAGTGTCGGCAAACGCCGCGTGGCCGTGAATCACTGCCAGTGGTTTCAGGCCGCGCTTTTCAGCTTCGGAACGGCGCATCAACACCAGTGCCGCAGCACCATCGGAGATCGAGCTGGAGTTCGCCGCCGTCACCGTGCCGCCGTCGCGGAACGCCGGTTTCAAGGAGGCGATCTTGTCCAGTTTGGCTTTCGGTGGCTGTTCGTCATTGCTGATCAGCACCTGCTCTTTGCCGACGGTCACGGTGAGCGGCACGATCTCGTCTTTGAAACTGCCGTCGTTGATCGCCTGCTGTGCGCGGGTGGTCGAGGCAATGGCAAACGCGTCCTGGGCTTCACGGGTGAAACCGTTGGTTTCAGCGCAATCCTCTGCGTAGGTGCCCATCAGGCGACCCTTGTCGTAAGCGTCTTCCAGGCCGTCGAGGAACATGTGGTCAAGGACGCGACCGTGGCCCATGCGGTAACCGCTACGGGCGCGGTCCAGCAGATACGGCGCGTTGGACATGCTTTCCATGCCGCCGGCGACAACCACATCGGCGCTGCCGGCCACCAGCATGTCGTGGGCCAGAATGGCCGCTTCCATGCCCGAACCGCACATTTTGTTCAGGGTGGTACAGCGGGTCGATTTATCCAGCCCTGCGCCCAATGCAGCCTGGCGCGCCGGGGCTTGGCCGAGACCGGCAGAGAGGACGCAACCGAACAGCACTTCTTCAACCGAGTCTGGCGCCACACCGGCGCGCTCGACGGCAGCGCGAATTGCCGCAGCACCGAGTTGCGGTGCAGTCAGGCTTTTCAGTTCGCCCTGAAAACCGCCCATCGGGGTGCGGACGGCGCTGACGATAACAATGGGATCGTTGGAAATAGTCATGACAAATCCTCCTTATTTGGCGGCCATGCGCAAGGCGCCGTCGAGACGGATCACCTCGCCATTAAGCATGCTGTTTTCAATGATATGCCTGACCAGCCCGGCATACTCGCTCGGTTTGCCCAAACGTGGCGGAAACGGCACGCCAGCCGCCAGGGAGGCGCGGACTTCCGGGGTCATGCCGGCCATCATCGGGGTTTCGAAAATGCCCGGGGCGATGGTCATCACGCGGATGCCAAAGCGCGCCAGTTCACGGGCGGCGGGCAAGGTCAGGCTGACGATCGCGCCTTTGGAGGCGGCATACGCGGCCTGGCCGATCTGGCCGTCATAGGCGGCAGCCGAGGCGGTGTTGATGATCACGCCGCGCTCGCCGTCAGCATCGGCTTCGGTTTCGGCAATCGCCGCAGCGGCCAGGCGCAGCATGTTGAAACTGCCGATCAGGTTGACGTTGATCACCTGGCTGAAATTGGCCAACAGGTGCGGGCCATTCTTGCCGAGGATCTTCTCACCGCGCACGATACCGGCGCAGTTGACCAGACCATTGAGGCCGCCGAAGGCTTTGACCGTCGCCTGCACAGCGGCTTCAGCCGCGGCTTCGTTGCTGATGTCCGCCACCACGCTTTGCGCGCCGAGACGTTCAGCCTGGGCCGCAACGGCTTCGGCGTTCATGTCCACCAGCATCACTTTGGCGCCGGCCGCGACCAGCATTTCAGCCGTGGCCGCACCGAGGCCCGACGCACCGCCGGTGACGAGAAAAACCTTGTTTTCGATCTGCATCATTGTTTCCTTGGATTCAAGCTGAAACGTTCTTCGCGGCGGCCTCTTGAGCCTTGGCGATTTCCTGGTTGCGCAAGATAAAGCGCTGCAATTTGCCGCTAGGGGTTTTCGGCAATTCGCTGACAAATTCGATTTCGCGCGGGTATGAGTGCGCGGCCAGTCGTTTGCGCACGTGTTGGCGCAATTCTTCGGCCAGTTCCGGTGCAGCGCGGTACTGCGGGCTGAGCACGACAAAGGCTTTGACCAGTTCGGTGCGTTCCGGATCGGGCTTGCCGACCACCGCCGCTTCGACCACTGCCGGGTGTTCGATCAATGCGCTTTCCACGTCGAACGGGCCGACCCGGTAGCCGGAGGTGGTGATCACGTCGTCGCTGCGACCGACGAAGCTGATGCTGCCGTCCGGGTTCCACTCGACGGTGTCGCCGCTCAGGTAATAGTTGCCGACGAAGGCCTTGGTCGGTGCGCCTTCGTAACCGGCAAACCAGCACATTGGCGACTGGGTACGATCGATGGCCAGAATGCCCGGCTGACCGACGCCGAGTTCTTTGTACTCGTCATCCAGCACCACGATGCGGTGGCCCGGCGAGGCGAAACCGGCGGCGCCCATGTGGATCGGATGCTCCAGGCCATGGTGATTGCACAGCACCATGCCGAGTTCGGTCTGGCCATAGTGGTCGTGGATGACCACGCCGAGGTTGTCGGCGAACCAGCGAATCACCTCCGGGTTCAGCGGCTCGCCGGCGCTGCTGACGATGCGCAGCTTGCCCTTGATCGAGCGGGCGAACTCGTCGCCACCCGCGATCAACAGGCGATAGGCCGTCGGCGAACCGGTGAGGTTGGTGATCCCGTATTTGTTGATCACCCGGCAGGTGCTTTCGAGGGAGAACGGGCCATCGTAAAAGGTGATCGGATGCCCCATGGCCATCGGCCCGGTAACACCGAAATAGATGCCGTAGGCCCAACCCGGATCGGCGAGGTTCCAGAAGGCGTCTTCAGGGCGCAAGTCCACGGCGTCACGGGTGTAGCTCTGGAAGGCGACGATGGCCTTGAGCGGAACGGACAGCGCTTTCGATGGGCCGGTGGTGCCCGAGGTGAACATCAGCAGGAACGGGTCTTCACCCGTCAGCAAGACCGGCTCGCACTCAGCAGAAAAATTGGCCAGTTCGGCCCAGAAGCTGTAATCGCCGCGGACGATGCCTTGGCCTTTGGGACCGGCGACGGTGACGATGGTCGGGCAGTCGGCGACTTCCGAGAGTTTGGAGCGATTGCCCGCGTCGGTGACCACCACTTTGGCGCCCGAGGAGCTGAGGCGGTGTTCGATGGCTTTCGGGCCGAATGCCGTGAACAGTGGCTGGTAGACCGCGCCGATGCGCCAGGTGGCGAATACGGTGATCAACAGTTCGATGTTACGTGGCAGGAGACCGGCCACCTTGTCGCCTTTTTTCACGCCCTGGGTCAGCAGGAAATTGGCGAAACGCGCGGCTTTGTCCTGCAAGTCGCTGAAGGTGTAGGTCGCGCTGGCGCCATCGCGACCTTCCCAGAACAGCGCGATACGCCCCGGCAAGGCATGCCGGTCGCAACACTCGACACAGGCGTTGAGGGCAGACAAATCGCCCGCGAGTGCGGCGTCGACGGTGTGCTGATAATTGAACTGTGATGTAGCAGACAAGTAATCGCGCATTGCCAGAAACCCTTTGTATTTTTATTAGGCTGGGGGAACCTCGATTAACAAGGAAATACTCGCTCTGCGCGGGGCGCGGGACAATGGTCAAAGCTATCAAGTTGCGTGACTGGTTTGGCCAAGATTGGAGAGATACGGCGCCTGCCAGGGCCTCATCGCGAGCAGGCTCGCTCCCACAGGGAATTGTTGGTGTGGCATAGAGAGTGCTCACACCACAGAACTACTGTGGGAGCGAGCCTGCTCGCGATAGCGTCAGACCAGACACCACAGGCTTCGGATCAGTCAGCCTCATTGAGGATCAGGCTGCGGTAATGCCCCGGATTTGACCCGGACCACTTGCGAAACGCCTTGTAGAACGAGCTGGTATCGGCAAAGCCCAAACGCGCGGCGATCTCGGCAAAGCTGATGGTCGGTTCTGCCAGCCAGACAATCGCCAACTCCTTGCGCACGCTGTCCTTGAGCCCTTGGTAAGTCTGCCCCTCTTCGGCCAGGCGTCGACGCAGGGTGGAAGCCGACATGCACAGCTGTTGCGCCAGGGGTTCGGTTTCCGGCCAGTGTTCGGCAGGCAGTTGCCGCAAATCGTGCTTGATCCGGCTGGCTAGGCTCTGCGGGTCGCGGTACTTGACCAGAATATTGGCCGGCGCATGGGCCAGGAAACGCTTGAGCTCTTCCGGGCTGCGCTTGATCGGCAAGTCCAGGCACTCGGCGGAGAAAATCATCCGCGTGCGCGGCCGGTCGAAACGCAGGTTCTCGGAGAACATCACCTGATAGTCATCGCAGAAGTCAGGCTGCGGGCAGCGCAACTCGATGGCCAGGATCGGAATCCGCCGCCCCGCCAGCCAGCAGGCGACGCCGTGAACGATCATCCAGTAGGTGAAATACGTGAAGGCGCGGCGCGGGTCCTGGTCGTCTTCGAGCAGGACAATTTCCGCCAGGCTTTGCTGACGAACCAGTTGCGCGGGCAGGTGTTCGAGCATCAACGACAAAAAGCTCAAACCCGAGGTCAGGCCGGCGGCCAGGCTCGGCTGGACCATGGAGCAGCGACAGAGAAACTCAAGACTGCCGGATTTGAGCTTGCGCGGGTCCATGCCAAAAAACTCATCGTCCCCACGTCGTGCCAGTAAACGCCACAGACGCGCATAAGCGGTGGCCGGGACGCGGGCATCGCTGCTGTCGAGCAGTGCCGGATCGATGCCGACTTTGCTCAACACCTCATCGGTGGTCGCTCCGGGGGCGCAACTTTGCAGCAGTGCTTCACGCACCAGTTGAATGGAGATGGTGTCTTTTTCCGACATTGACCGTGGCGAGCCTTGTTATTTGAGTGCCGGCATCTTAGCGCAGAACCCTGTGGGAGCGAGCCTGCTCGCGAAGGGGCCGTACCAGTCAGTATTGATGTCGCCTGACACGCCGCTTTCGCGAGCAGGCTCGCTCCCACAGGGGGTTGTGTCGATCACAAATCCAATATGGGAGCGACGGTGCGGCGATCCGACCTGCTCGCGAAGGCATTTTGGCGGGCGACGCACCTACCCCGCACATGCTCACAAAATCCGATAGAGCAATCGCTCGATCCGCACCCGACTCACGCGCTTGAGAAACTTGGCCACCCCCGCCGGGTATTCCAGCAGCGTTTCCAGTTCCTGGTAACGCTCGATGCGGCGGGTGTTCTCGAAAATCTCCGCCAGCTCTTTACGGCGCGGCTCCAACAACTCGCCTTTCGGATCATCGATCAGCAAGGCGTTTTCCAGATCGAGACGGAACGCCCGCGGATTGAGATTGTTGCCGGTCAGCAAAGTGTAGCGCTGGTCGACCCACATGCCCTTGAGGTGATAGGTGTTGTCGCCGTCACGCCACAGATGCAGGTTCAACTGGCCGTTGTCGATGCTGCGATGATGACGCTTGGCGAAGCGCCGCAGGCTGATCTCGTAAAGGTACGGCAGCGCCGAAATCACCTTGAACGGCTCGCTCGGCGGGATGTAGAAGTCGTTGGCCGTCTTGTCGCCGACGATGATGTCGATCTTCACGCCCCGCGCCAGTGCTCGATTGACTTCCCGGGTCACGGGCAGCGGCAGGTTGAAGTAGGGCGTGCAGATGGTCAGGTGATCCTGAGCGCTGGCGATCAATTCGCAAATCACTCGGCTCAACGGGTTGTTCTTGCCGACACCGAGCAATGGGCTGACCGACAAACCGCTCTTTTCCATGGTGCCTGTCGTGGTGTCGTACGCCGCGTGCTTGAGGCGGCTGCGCAAGTCGCCGATGTCATTGCGCAGGCTGCGGGTGGTCGGCAGGTTCGGCAAATCGAGGCGATGCACCGCTTTAGAGGCGATCAGACCGTGCTGGATCAGGTGCTGCATCGAATCGGCCAGGGCGCTGTTATTTAGCAGGTGATAACGGTCGTAGCGGTACTTGTCGAATTTGTGCAGGTAAACGTTGTTCAGGCTCGCGCCGCTGTAGATCACGCAATCGTCGATCACAAAGCCTTTCAAATGCAGCACGCCGAACAGTTCTCGGGTCTGCACGGGAACGCCATACACCGGCACTTCACTGGCATGAGTGCGGGTGGTTTCCTGATACCAGGCCGAGTTGCCCGGCTGCTTGCCGGCGCCGATCAAGCCGCGCTGGGCGCGCAGCCAGTCAACCACCACCACCACGTCCAGTTCCGGACGCGCCAGTTTGGCCGCGTGCAAGGCATCGAGAATTTCCTGGCCGGCTTCATCCTGTTGCAGATAAAGCGCAACGATATAGATGCGCCGGGTCGCGCTGGCGATTTTTTCCAGCAGGCACCGGCGAAACTCGGCAGCGCCGGAAAGGATGGTGACGGCATCGGCGGTCAGCGGAAAACTGCGCAGTTTGGGCAGCAGAGAGCGTTTGAAAAGCGACGGCATAGGGCTCGCAAAAAGGTCGAATCCGAAGAACCCGAGAGCTTACACCATGGATTGCCTTGGGTCTTGTGAGTGTCTGTAAAGGCCCCTTCGCGAGCAGGCTCGCTCCCACATTGAAATGCATTCCCCTGTGGGAGCGAGCCTGCTCGCGAAGACGATTTTTCAGTCAGCAAAAATATCTGCTTGACCAAGGAGAACGATCGTTCTACTGTTCGCCACATGAACGAAATAACCAGCAACGACACACGCGACATCATTCTGGACGTCACCGAAAAGTTGATCTACAAAAGTGGCATCGCTGCCACCGGGATGGATCTTCTGGTGAAAACCGCCGGCGTCTCCAGAAAGAGTATTTACCGCTACTTCGCCAACAAGGAGGAGCTCACCGTCGCGGCCCTGCAACGCCGTGATGTGCGCTGGATGCACTGGTACAGAAGCGAAGTCGACCAGGCCGAAACGCCGGCCGACCGCTTGCTCAACCTGTTTACCGTACTCAAGGCCTGGTTCGCCTCGGAAGGCTTCCGTGGCTGTGCATTCATTAACACCAGCGGCGAAACCGGCGACCCGCAAGACCCGGTTCGCCTGGTCGCCAAAGACCACAAACAAAAGCTGCTCGACTACGTGTGCGAGCTCTGCACCGAACATGGCGCCACAGACCCGGAGACGCTGGCCAAACAGCTGCTGATCCTGATCGACGGTGCCATTACCGTGGCGCTTGTCATGGGTGATCACAGTGCCGCCGATAATGCGCAATGCATGGCGCGAAAGTTATTGGACCTGTAACACTTTAACCAAGCCCGACAACTTGCTAGAACTTTACTTTGATAGGGAGACTATTAATGTCTAATGCCGAAGTTCGTCCGCCATTGCCGCCATTCACCCGTGAATCGGCCATCGAAAAAGTACGCCTGGCCGAAGATGGCTGGAACTCCCGCGACCCGGAACGGGTGTCGCTGGCCTACACCCTGGACACCAAATGGCGCAACCGCGCCGAGTTCGCCAACAACCGCGAAGAAGCCAAAGGTTTCCTGACACGTAAATGGGCCAAGGAACTGGATTACCGCCTGATCAAAGAACTTTGGGCCTTTACCGGCAACCGCATCGCCGTGCGTTATGCCTACGAATGGCACGACGACTCGGGCAACTGGTTCCGCTCGTATGGCAACGAAAACTGGGAATTCGACGAGAACGGTTTGATGGCCAATCGGTTTGCCTGCATCAACGACATGCCGATCAAGGAAAGCGACCGCAAGTTCCATTGGCCGCTGGGCCGTCGGCCTGACGATCACCCAAGCTTGTCCGACCTGGGTCTGTAAACCAACAACGATCGTTCCCACGCTCCCGCGTGGGAATGCCTCACCGGACGCTCCGCGTCCGCTTCAGGGACGCGGAGCGTCCCGGGCTGCATTCCCACGCAGTGGTGGGAACGATCATGGGTGTTCAGGCTACTGCCGCCTGCTGCCTGGCCGCTGCCTTTGCTTCCAGTTCACGCACCAACGGCAACACCCGCTTGCCGAAATACTCCACTTCTTCCTGGAAGTGCAGAAACCCCGCCAACACCAGGTCCACGCCCACCGCTTTCAACGCAACGATCCGCTCGGCAATCTGCTGCGGCGTGCCGATCAGGTTGGTCTTGAAGCCGTCGTTGTACTGCACCAGATCCTCGAATGTCGACTTGGCCCAGTTGCCCTCGCCCTCAGGTGACGCCCTGCCCGCCTGCTTCGCCGCATCGCCAAACGCATTCACCGCCTCCGGGTCCGCCTGATCGATGATTTGCGCCAGCACGGCTCGGGCTTCTTCTTCGGTGTCGCGGGCTATGACAAACGCGTTCACGCCGACTTTCACCGAATGATTGTTCGCCGCCGCCTTGGCGCGGATGTCATCGACCTGGGCCTTGATGCCTTCCGGGGTGTTGCCGTTGGTGAAGTACCAGTCCGACACCCGTGCCGCCATGTCCCGAGCTGCGCGGGAACTGCCACCCTGGAAGATTTCCGGTTGACCCAGCGGTTTCGGTTTGAGGCTGTAGTTGTCGAAGCGGTAGAAGTCGCCGCGAAAGGTAAAATTGTCCTGGCTCCAGATGCCCTTCAGCGAGCGGATGAATTCTTCGGAGCGGCGATAACGCTCGTCGTGTTCCAGCCAGTGTTCGCCAATCGCCTGGAATTCACCCTTGAACCAGCCACTGACAATGTTCACCGCCACCCGGCCGTTAGTCAGCTGGTCGATGGTTGCCAATTGCTTGGCCGCCAGCGCCGGTTGCCAAGGGCCCGGCAGGATTGCGGCAATCACTTTCAGTTGGGTGGTGGCGGCCAGCAGCGCGTGGCTGAAGGCGACGGATTCGTGCTGGTACTCGGCACCGTAACCGGCGGTGAAGCGGATCTGCGTCAGGGCGTATTCAAACCCCGCCTCTTCGGCCAGTTGTGCCAGTTTGCGGTTGTAGTCGATGCCCCAGTGGGTGCGTTGCTCGATCTTGCTGACCACCAGCCCGCCGCTGACGTTCGGTACCCAGTAGGCAAATTTGACGGCTTGCTGACTCATTGGCATGTCCTCGGATTTCAGGGAAGTCCTGAGGTCAGAGCAGCAACCGTGCCAGCGCCAATCTTGAGGTTTGCCAAGTACTGTGACGAGGGGGTTTACCCCCGTTGGGCTGCGAAGCGGCCCCAAAAAATGGGACTGCTGCGCAGTCCAACGGGGGTAAACCCCCTCGCCACAAAGTGTGGTGTGTCTGGGGCAATTTGCTGATGCACTGTTGGTCCAGCAACAATTCACTGCGTACCGACATCCAGTTTCTCCAGCAAATACTGGCTCGCGAGCTTCGGCATGGACCCTGCAATTGCCCCTGGCAGACGCAACACTTTCCACTGCCGATCTAAGGAGCTGTCCCATGACCGAACACCAGGTAATCAATCCGCTGTCCACTGGCACCGACTACGAAGCGCTGGCCGCAAGGTTCCGGCCGATTTTCCAACGCATCGCCGCCGGTGCCGTTGAGCGCGAACAGTCCCGCAGCCTTCCATACGAACCGATTCAGTGGCTCAAGGACGCCGGATTCGGCGCCGTACGGGTGCCGGTTGAATACGGTGGTCGCGGCGCCTCCCTGCCGCAGTTGTTCGAGCTGCTGATCGAATTGGCCGAAGCCGATTCGAACGTTCCCCAGGCACTGCGCGGGCATTTCGCTTTCGCGGAGGATCGCTTGAACTCGCCACCTGGGCCGGCCCGGGATCGGTGGTTCAAACGCTTCGTCGACGGTGACATCGCCGGCAATGCCTGGACCGAAATCGGCAGCGTGGCGATTGGCGATGTCATCACCAAAGTTTCGCCTTACGGCGAGAAGTGGAGGCTCAACGGCGAGAAGTTCTACAGCACCGGCAGCCTGTTTTCCGACTGGATCGACGTGTACGCGCAACGCAGCGACACTGGCGGCGATGTAATTGCGGCGGTCCGGACCCGCCAGCAGGGCATCGTGCAGAGCGACGATTGGGACGGCTTCGGCCAGCGCACCACCGGCAGCGGCACCTCACGGTTTATCGATGCCGAGGTGGAGGCCGAGAACATCATCGACTTCGCCACCCGTTTCAAATACCAGACCGCGTTTTATCAGTTGGTGCTGCTGGCGACCCTGGCCGGGATCGGTCGTGCGGCGTTGCGCGATGTGGCTCATCAGGTACGTGAACGCAAACGCATCTACAGCCATGGCAATGCGCAGCAAGTCAGCCAGGATTCGCAGGTGCAGCAAGTGGTCGGTGAGATTGCGGCACTGGTGTATGCGGCCGAGGCCAGCGCCTTGAGGGCTGCACAACCGGCGCAGCGGGCTTATCTGGCGCGATTCTCGGGTGATGAAGCCTTGGAACAAGCAGCGAATGTCGCGGCGGAAATCGAATCGGCCAAGGCGCAGGTGGTGGTGTCGGAGTTGATCCAGCGAGCGACCACAGCGCTGTTCAATGCACTGGGGGCTTCGGATACTCGGGTGGGTAAATCGCTGGACCGGCACTGGCGCAATGCGCGGACGGTGTCGTCGCACAATCCGGTGATCTACAAGGCACGGATTGTCGGGGACTGGGCGATCAACGGGACCGAGCCGCCGTTTGTGTGGCAGATCGGCAATGGGCCACAGCCAAAGTGATGTGTTATTTGGGCTGACGCCATCGCGAGCAGGCTCGCTCCCACATTGATTTGTGCAACGCCGCAAATCCCCTGTGGGAGTGAGCCTGCTCGCGATGAGGCCAGAGCGGTCGCCGCAGAAGTTGGATCTAGGTAAGATATCGGCCCTTCCCCGCAGCCCTGCCACATTGATTTGTGCAACGCCGCACATCCCTTGTGGGAGTGAGCCTGCTCGCGATGAGGCCAGAGCGGTCGCCGCAGAAGTTGGATCTAGGTAAGATATCGGCCCTTCCCCGCAGCCCTGTCCTGCACCCCGCCGAATAAGCCGATTCCATGCCTTTCGAACTCAGTGTTGACCTCACCACCCTGGCCATTCTGGCCCTCGTCGCTTTCATTGCCGGTTTCATCGACGCCATTGCCGGCGGCGGCGGTCTGTTGACCACACCGGCGCTGCTGACCGCAGGCCTGCCACCGCATCTGGTGCTGGGCACCAACAAGCTCAGTTCGACGTTCGGCTCGGCCACCGCCAGTTTCACCTTCTACCGACGCAAGCTGTTCCATCCAAGGCAGTGGATGCACGCCATTGTCGGCACGCTGGTGGGCGCGCTGACCGGTGCCGTGGTCGCTCACTACCTGCCGGCGGAATGGCTGAACAAGATGCTCCCGGTGATCGTTTTCGCCTGCGGCGTCTATCTGTTGTTTGGCGGCACGCCGAAAGCACCGCTGGACAGCGATGCACCGATCAAGAAAAAGTGGCAATCGACCCAAGGCTTCGGCCTGGGTTTTTACGACGGCGTGGCCGGTCCCGGCACGGGCGCATTCTGGACCGTCAGCACGATGCTGATGTACCCCATCGACCTGGTGAAGGCCAGCGGCGTGGCGCGCAGCATGAACTTCGTCAGCAACATTGCGGCACTGTCGGTGTTCGTGTTTTCCGGGCAAGTGGACTGGATCATCGGCCTGAGCATGGGCCTGTCGGTGATGATCGGGGCGTTCTTCGGGGCTCGCACCGCCATCAGCGGCGGTGCGAAGTTCATTCGCCCGGTGTTCATCACTGTGGTGCTGGGCTTGACCGTGCGGTTAGCCTGGCAACACTGGTTCAGCGTGGCCTAAGCGCCGCGCCACATAGACGTCGATCAGGTAACGGGCAATCGAGCGTGACGCCGGCAACGGCGGCAGCTCATGAACGTTGAACCACTGGGCGTCTTCGATCTCGTCTTCCTGACACACGATCTCGCCACCGGCGTATTCGGCATGGAAACCCAACATCATCGAATGCGGGAACGGCCAGCACTGGCTGCCCATGTACTGGATGTTCTTGACCTCGATCTGCACTTCTTCGCGGACTTCGCGAATCAGGCAGTCTTCGGCCGATTCGCCCGGCTCGGCAAACCCTGCCAGCGTGCTGTAGACCCCGGTGACGAAACGCGGCGAACGCGCCAGCAGGACTTCATCGCCCCGGGTCACCAGCACGATCATGCTCGGCGAAATCCGCGGGTAGCTGCGTAAATCACACGGCTCACAATACATCGCCCGTTCCCGGGTCACTTGGGTCATCGCCTGCCCGCAGTTACCGCAAAAGCGGTGTTCGCGGGCCCAGGTGCCGATTTGCGCGGCATAACCGAGCATCTTGTAAACCGTATGGTCGCCTTCGAGCATGAACGCCCGCAGACCTTTCCAGTTGCAGCCCGGCACCTCGCTGTGACTGCGCAGCTCCAATAAATAGACCGGTTCGCCGTCCAGGTGACCAATGCCATGTTCGGCGAGGATCGACAGGTCCTGACGCTTGAGCCATTCGCGGGGGAACAGCGCGCCATTGTCATCGAACAGAAAGCCTTCGGGGCTACGCGCCACGGCCCAGCCGCCGGGTTGGTCGGTGTCCAGTACTGCAGTGGTCCAGCGTGAAGTCATTTTTAATCAGTCCAGAAATTCGGGTTTCTGTTTGCTCATATGGGCGGCCATGGCCACGCGCAGATCGGTGGATTGCAGCATGGCGGCGTTCCAGGTGGCGACGTATTCGAGGCCGTCATCGATGCGATGGTCGCGCATGTAGCTGATCATCTCTTTGGTGCCGGTGATCGCAATCGGCGACTTGCTGGCGATCTCGCGGGCTATGCCCATGACACCGTCGAGCAGGCTGGCGGTGTCGCTGTAAACACGATTGACCAGGCCCATGCCACGCGCGTCCTCGGCACCGAACGTGCGACCAGTGTAAGCCAGTTCACGCAGCATGCCGTCACCGATGATCCGCGGCAAGCGTTGCAAAGTGCCAACATCGGCCGCCATGCCGATGTCGATTTCCTTGATCGAGAATTGTGCATCTTCGGCGGCGTAACGCATGTCGCAAGCCGCAATCAGGTCGATGGCGCCACCCAGGCAATAACCCTGAATCGCCGCCAGCACTGGCTTGCGACAATTGTCGACGGCATTGAAAGACGCTTGCAGGGCGAGGATCTTACGGCGCAGCAGGCGCGCGTTGCGGCCCACGTCCTTGCCCAGTTCATTGGCCACACCAGCCAGCATCATCAGGTCGATGCCGGAAGAAAAATGCTTGCCCGCACCACTGAGGACCACCACCCGGACTTCGTCGGTGTCATCAATCCACTGGAAAATCTCGATGATCTCGCTCCAGAACGCGGCGTTCATCGAATTGATCTTTTCCGGCCGGTTGATCTGCACATGGGCGATCTTATCGGCCAGTTCGACGGTGAACGCAGTGTACTGAGACATGGCAGTGATCCTTTTACCGGGCAGAAAATGAGGCCCGGACTATAACAAGGCAACATGGCCGGCTGTAAGGCAGTGGTTCGGCCAAAGACGGGACTTGTCAGCTACGCACCACAACAGTGCGCGAACATGGCTGTGTCTCGCACACTCATGTGACATTCCGAATATTTTTTGTGGCAGAACTGCAAAAAAACATGCCCTTCGTCGGTGCGTTTCTCCCTCCAAGCGGTACGTCCGTACCTCTTTAAACCGATTGTCGAACAATTTTGCCATATGGGCTCCCCCGCTCTAAGTTCTGGCCTAGACTCAGTTCCGCGGGGCAAAACCGGTCGGTCACAAAGCGGAAAAAAAGTCGAAACTTTTGCCGGTCGTGACGGGTCAGCTTAAAAGGAGGTGCGTTGCGACTGGTGCAATCCTTGCAACGATCTCTCCAGCCATTCTGCTTCATCGCATTGGCAGCGCTTGCTCACCGATGCGTAGCGCGTTTGCGCCTGGCCACAGGAATTGGCCACGAAATACCGTTTGTGCCAGACCTAAGAATTAGATCAACAACACGGGAGATTCATATGATCAGTGCGGCTTTAGATATTCAGGGAGAACGTGCTCATCAGCAAGTCGGCGAAACGAGCGCCGTGAGTGCCCCCAGTCACCAATCGATCAGCGTCCCCGGCACCAAGACGCTGGCACCGGTGGCCAGTCAGAATCCCAACAAGAAGAAAGTGCTGTTCGTCACCTCGGAGATCGCCGATCTGGTGAAAACCGGTGGTCTGGGCGACGTTTCCGCAGCGCTGCCGCGAGCCATGGCTCATTTGCATGATGTGCGAGTGTTGATCCCCGGTTACCCGCAAGTGCTGCACAGCGAAAATCCGATTCATATCATTGGCGAGCTCGGTGGTCACGCCGCGTTGCCTCCCTGCAAGATCGGGCGCATGGACATGCCCGACGGTCTGGTCATTTACGTATTAATCTGCCCCGAACTCTACGAGCGCGAGGGTTCGCCTTACGGCGCCAACAACGGCCGCGACTGGCCGGACAACCACATTCGTTTCGCCCGTCTGGGCCTGGCCGCCGCCGATATCGCCGCCAACCTTGCACAAATTCACTGGTGCCCGGACCTGGTGCACGCCCATGACTGGCCTGCCGGTCTGGCACCCGCTTACATGCACTGGCGTGGACAGCGCACCCCGACGCTGTTCACCATTCATAACCTCGCCTATCAGGGCGTGACCAGTCTTGGGTCGTGCCCGGAACTGGGTATTCCCATGCATGCCTTGCAACAGGAAGGCATGGAGTTCTACGGCAAGATGTCGTTCCTCAAGGCCGGCATGGCTTATTCGAGCCACATCACCACCGTCAGCGCCACCTATGCCCAGGAAATCACCACCCCGGCCTTCGGCTGCGGTCTCGACGGTTTTCTTGCCGCCAAGACCCAGCAAGGTCTGCTCAGCGGTATTCCCAATGGCATCGATGAAAGCTGGGACGCGGCCACCGACCCGCACCTGTTCTGCCCCTTCAAAATTGGCGATTGGGAAGGCAAAGCGGTCAACGCCGCCCACGTGCGTGAGCTGTTTGGCCTGGACGATAGCGAAGGTCCGCTGTTCGCTGTGGTGTCGCGACTGGTCTATCAGAAAGGCCTGGACCTGACCGAAGCCGTCTCCGACTACATCGTCAAATCTGGCGGGCAGATCGCGATCATCGGTCGTGGCGAGCCGGAAGAAGAACAAGCGATGCGTGAACTGGCCCTGCGTTTTCCAGGCCAGGTCGGCGTGCGCATCGGTTTCAACGAAACCGACGCCCGTCGCATGTTCGCCGGCAGTGATTTCCTGCTGATGCCTTCGCGTTACGAGCCTTGCGGCCTGAGCCAGATGTACGCCCAGCGCTTCGGCTCGTTGCCGGTGGCACGCAACACCGGGGGTTTGGCCGACACCATTGAAAACGGCGTGACCGGTTTCTTGTTCGACGAATCCACGGCTGAAAGTTACGAGGAAGCCCTGAGCCGGGCCTTCAAGGTTTTTGCCTTCCCCGACCTGCTCAATGCCATGCGCTGCCGAGCCATGGCCGCGCCTTTCAACTGGTGCAAGGCAGTCGAACCGTACGCCGAACTCTACGAAAAACTGGTGACCAAGGCGCTGGGCAAATCGGGCAAACATTAAGAGGTTTTCAAAGATGCCGTTACGGACCCTTGAGACCTGGCCCCACGGCGCAATCATGCTGGACGCAGAACACACGCGTTTTGCCTTGTGGGCGCCAGATGCGTTTTACGTCAGTGTCGAACTGGAAGATGGACAGTCCTTGCCACTCCTGCCCCAGGCAGATGGTTGGTTCGTGATCAATACCCGCTGCCCCGCCGGCACGCGTTACCGCTACAACATCGACGGCGAACTGGAGGTGCCCGACCCGGCCTCCCGCGCGCAGGCCGGTGATATCGACCGCCACAGCGTGGTGGTCGACCCACTTGCCTATCAATGGCAACACAGCGCCTGGCTCGGGCGGCCGTGGAATGAGGCGGTGATCTACGAATTGCACGTCGGTGCGCTCGGCGGCTTCAGCGAAGTCGAGCAGCACCTGGCACGCCTCGTGGAACTGGGCATCAGCGCGATCGAACTGATGCCGCTGGCGCAGTTCCCCGGTGATCGCAATTGGGGTTACGACGGGGTTCTGCCCTACGCGCCCCAAGCCTCCTACGGCACTCCCGAACAACTCAAACACCTGATCGACACCGCCCACGGCCATGGCCTGGCGGTGATTCTCGACGTGGTTTACAACCACTTCGGCCCGGACGGCAATTACCTGCATCGCTACGCCAAGGGCTTCTTCCGCGAAGACAAGCACACCCCGTGGGGTGCGGCGATCGACTTCCGGCGGCGCGAGGTGCGGGACTTCTTCATCGACAATGCGTTGATGTGGTTGCTGGAGTACCGCTTCGATGGCTTGCGCCTGGACGCGGTTCACGCCATCGAAGACCCGGACTTTCTTCGGGAACTGGCGCAAAAGGTTCGCCAGCAAACCGATCCGGCCAGGCATGTGTGGCTGACCGTTGAAAACGAACACAACCAGGCCAGCCTGCTCGAAGAAGGCTTCGACGCGCAGTGGAACGACGACGGCCACAACGCCTTGCACGTGCTGCTGACCGGCGAAACCGACGCCTATTACGCCGACTACGCGCAAAACCCCACCGAGCAACTGGCACGTTGCCTGAGCCAGGGCTTCGTGTTTCAGGGCCACGTAACCCGTCACGGTACAACCCGCGGTGAGCCCAGCGGTCATTTGCCGCCGAGTGCTTTCGTGCTGTTCCTGCAAAATCACGACCAGATCGGCAACCGCGCCTTGGGCGAACGATTACATCAATTGGCCAACCCCGATGCGCTCAAGGCAGCCACCGCATTACTGCTGTTGTCACCGATGATCCCGCTGATGTTCATGGGCGACGAGTTCGCCGCCGAACAACCGTTCCTGTTCTTCACCAGCCATCACGGAGAACTCGCGGAGTTGGTCCGCGAGGGACGCCGTAACGAGTTTGCAGCGTTCAGCGCGTTTGCTGATCCGCACACACGCGAGCAGATTCCCGACCCCAACGCGCGCCAGACCTTTGAGGCTTCACGCCCCGAGCTGACATCAACCCGACAATCCGCCATGCACGACCTGTATCGCCAACTGTTGCAGATCCGCCATCAGCAGATCATCCCCCGCCTGCCCGGTGCGCAAGCATTGGGCGCCGAGGTGCTGGCCACAGGCGCGGTAACGGCGCGCTGGCGACTGGGCGATGGCAGTCAGCTGCGTATTGACCTGAACCTCAGCGACACGCCTGTGGTCCACTCCCCACAGGCCGACGCTTCGTTGTTGTTCGAATACCCGCCACAGTCAGCCGGCCTGTTGGATCAGGGCACGCTTGCCCCGTATTGCGCGCTAGTCAACCTCACGGCCGCAGCCCCTTTGCTACCCCCGGATGGAGAGCGCCAATGAGCGATGCGCAACTGGAAATACTGGCCAGCCGAGCAGGCCTGGCAGTCGACTGGATCGACGCCAACGGCCGCCCACAGAAAGTCGCTCCATCAGTGTTACGCAACGTCCTTACCGGACTCGGCCACCCGGCCGGCAGCGCTCAGGAAATCGACGCCAGCCTGCAAGAACTGCAGCAGGTGCAACAAACCCGACACCTGCCGCCGCTGCTGACCGCAGACTTCGGTGTCGGCCTCAGCCTGGCGCATTACTTTGAGCCCGAAACGCCGTGCGAGATCCACCTTGAAGATGGCTCGCGACTTCATTTAAAACTGGATGCCGAGGCGGTCCTGCCCGGTCTGATCCCGGTCGGTTATCAACACGTCAGCATCGACGGGCAGGCATTTACGCTGGCCGTTGCACCGGCTCGCTGCTACAGCGTCGGCGATGCCGTCGACAGCCCGATCCCCCGCGCCTGGGGCCTGAGCGTGCAGCTGTACTCGCTGCGTCGACCGGGCGATGGCGGTTTCGGCGATACCCAGGCGCTGGAAGACCTGGCCCGGGTGGCCGGCGAACGCGGTGCCGAGGCGTTGGCGATCAGTCCGCTGCATGCCATGTTCGGCAGCGACACCCAGCGTTACAGCCCGTATTCGCCTTCCAGCCGTTTGTTTCTCAACAGCCTGTACGCCGCACCGGGCGCCATCCTGGGTGATCGAGCATTGCGCACCGCGATTGATGCAACCGGCCTGGCGGCAGAACTCAAGCACCTTGAAGCCTCGCCGTTGATTGATTGGCCGGTGGCGGCCGAAGCCAAACATCGTCTGTTGCAAGCGCTGTACGAAGGCTTTGTCCAGGGCGAACACCCGTTGCATGCCGACTTCAGCAGCTTCCGCCACGCCGCGGGCGAAGCCCTGGAAAACCACTGCCGCTTTGAAGCCATTCAAGAAGCCCGCGCCGCCAAAGGTGAAAGTCTCGACTGGCGGCATTGGCCCGAGCAATGGCAAAACCCGCGCAGCGCGGCTCTCGCCGAATTCGCCGAAGAGAACGCCGGACGCATCGGCTTCTTCGCCTTCTGCCAATGGCTGATCACACGCTGTCTGGAACGCGCCCAAACCGCCGCCCGCAGCGCTGGCATGAGCATTGGCCTGATCGCCGATCTGGCGGTGGGTGCCGATGGCGGTGGCAGTCAGGCCTGGAGTCGTCAGGACGAGTTGCTCGCTTCGCTGACCGTGGGTGCACCACCGGACATTCTCAACCGCACCGGTCAGGGCTGGGGGATTTCCGCGTTCTCGCCCGAAGGTCTGGTACGCAATGGCTTTCGTGCCTTCATCGAAATGCTCCGCGCCAATTTTGCCCACGCCGGTGGCCTGCGCATCGATCACGTCATGGGCCTGCAACGGCTGTGGGTGATCCCTAATGACGCGTCACCCGCCGACGGCGCCTACCTTTATTACCCGGTGGACGACCTGCTGCGTTTGCTGACCCTCGAGTCTCATCGCCATCAGGCCATCGTCCTCGGTGAAGACCTCGGCACCGTGGCTGACGGTCTGCGAGAAAAGCTCATCGCCCGCTCGATCCTGGGTATGCGCGTGCTGCTGTTCGAACAGGACAACGCGCACTTCAAGCCGATTCTCGACTGGCCGGACAACGCCCTCGCGACCACCAGCACCCATGACCTGCCGACGCTCAATGGCTGGTGGCATGGCCGCGATATCGACTGGAACGCCCGACTGGGCCTGGTCGACGCCCCGGGTGAAATCGAATGGCGCCACCACCGCGAACGCGAGCGTGAAGGCCTGCGCCGGGTGTTGAGCGAGGACCCGCAGAACTTTCGCGACGAGTCCCATGAAACCGATCAGGTGCTCGACGCCGCGATACGTTTCCTCGGTCATACCCGTGCGCCCCTGGTGTTGCTGCCGCTGGAAGATGCCCTGGGCATCGAGCAGCAGGCCAATCTGCCCGGCACCACCGACACGCATCCCAACTGGTCCCGACGCCTGCCCGGCGACAGTGAAGCCTTGCTCGATGACCCGGACGCCGCCCGACGCCTGGAACTGCTCGCCTGTGCGCGGCTTCAGGCGGCCGAGCGTGACCAATGAAGCAAACGCTTATCCAACCGCTGCGGGCGACCCTGCGGCTGCAGTTCCATAAAGACTTCACGCTGGACGATGCGGTGCCGCTGGTGCCGTACTTCGCCAGCCTCGGCATCAGCCACGTCTATGCGTCACCGCTGCTGAGCGCCCGCGCCGGTTCCATGCACGGTTACGACGTCGTGGACCCGACCACGGTCAATCCGGAGTTGGGCGGCGAAGCGGCACTGCGGCGTTTGGTCAGCGCATTGCGCGAGCTGAACATGGGGCTGATCCTCGACATCGTCTCCAACCACATGGCCGTCGGCGGTGGCGATAATCCCTGGTGGCAGGATTTGCTGGAATGGGGACGCCTGAGCCCTTACGGCGAGTTCTTCGATATCCAGTGGCATTCGCCCGACCCGTTAATGGAAGGTCAGTTGTTGCTGCCCTTCCTCGGCAGCGACTACGGCATCGCCTTGCAGGACGGCACCCTGCCCCTGCGTTTCGATGCGCAAAAGGGCGCGTTTTATGTCGAGCACTATGAGCATCACTTCCCGATCTGCCCGACGAGTTACGGCGAACTGCTCAGGACCGATGACCCACTGAGCGCCGAATCGCTCAAGTCGCTGGCAGACCGTTTCAGCACCTTGAGCTACCAGACCGACGCCCACAGCCTGGCGATACCGCTGAAAACAGAGTTGCGTGAACGGGCCAGCGATCCGGCGATTCTGCAGGCCATCCAGCAAAACCTCAGCGCTTACGACTCGCTCACTGCCGAAGGTTTCCAGCGCCTGCACCAGTTGCTTGAACGCCAAAGCTATCGCCTGGCCAGTTGGCGCACGGCGGCAGATGACATCAACTGGCGGCGTTTTTTCGATGTCAACGAACTGGGCGGCCTGCGGGTCGAACGCCCCGCCGTGTTCGAAGCCACCCATGCAAAAATCTTCGAGCTGGTGGCCGAAGGGCTGGTTGACGGTCTGCGCATCGACCACATCGACGGTCTCGCCGACCCTCGGGGCTACTGCCGCAAATTGCGGCGGCGAGTCGACAGCCTGTCGCCGGATCGGCACCTGCCGATCTACGTCGAGAAGATCCTCGGCGAAGGTGAAACCCTGCACCGTGACTGGTCGGTGGATGGCACCACGGGTTACGAGTTCATGAATCAACTGTCGCTGCTGCAACACGCTCCGGAAGGCGCCGACACGTTGGCCGAACTGTGGAATCGCTACAGCGAACGGCCCGCCGATTTCCGTCAGGAAGCACAACTGGCCCGCCAGCAGATCCTCAACGGCTCCCTCGCCGGAGACTTCGAAAGCGTCGCCCAGGCCCTGTTGCAAGTGGCCCGGGATGACCTGATGACCCGCGACCTGACCCTCGGTGCGATTCGTCGAGCGTTGCAGGAACTGATCGTGCATTTCCCGGTGTACCGCACCTACATCAGCCCCCGTGGGCGTACGGCTGAAGACGATGTGTTTTTCCAGCAAGCCATGAACGGTGCGAGGCTTACCCTCGGCGAGGCCGACTGGCCGGTGCTCGATTGCCTGGCCCGCTGGCTGGGCGGTGAATCATGGCGCAAACGCCCGCTGGGCCGGCCGCGCAAGATGCTCAAGCATGCCTGTGTGCGTTTTCAGCAACTGACGTCGCCGGCGGCGGCGAAGGCCGTGGAAGACACCGCGTTCTATCGTTCGGCGACATTGTTGTCGCGCAATGACGTGGGCTTCAACACCGAACAGTTCAGCGCGCCGGTAGCCGACTTCCATGCAGCTTGCGTCAACCGTCTCGACGAGTTTCCCGATAATTTGCTGGCCACCGCGACCCACGACCACAAACGCGGCGAAGACACCCGCGCGCGCCTGGCGGTGCTGAGCGAGCGCAGTGCCTGGTACGCCGACCAAGTGCCGCTCTGGCAGGCCCTCGCCCGCCCCCTGCGCGACGACGAGCAGATGCCGACGGCGGGCGATGAGTTGATCCTCTATCAAGCGATCCTCGGCAGCTGGCCGCTCGATTTGCACAGTGACGATCAAGCAGCGCTGGAGAACTACACTCAACGGGTGTGGCAGTGGCAACAGAAAGCCTTGCGCGAAGCCAAGTTGCAAAGCAGCTGGAGCGCGCCGAACGAGGCTTACGAACACGCAGTTCACCAATTCCTGCAACGTCTGCTTCTGAGCCCCGAAGGTGAACCGTTGCGCGCGGCCCTCGGCAAGGCAGCCAAGAGCATCGCCGTCCCCGGCGCACTCAACGGATTGGCGCAAACCTTGCTGCGCATGACCGTGCCGGGGGTGCCGGATCTTTATCAGGGCAACGAGTACTGGGACTTCTCGCTGGTCGATCCGGACAACCGCCGGCCGGTGGATTACGCCAGCCGTCAGCAGACGATGCAGACGCCCTTGGCACTGCCCGGGCTGTTGGCTGACTGGCGCGACGGGCGTATTAAACAAACGCTGATCGCTCATGTGTTGAACCTGCGGCTCGAGCACACCGAGCTGTTTCGGCGAGGGACGTATCAGGCCCTTGAAGTCGTCGGCAGCCAGGCTCACAGGGTGCTCGCATTTGCGCGCTCGCTGGAAGGAAAACGCGCCATCGTGATCGTGCCGATACGCTGCGCCGAACTGCTGAAAAACAGTGCCGAACCCCTGATTGACGCGCCGCTGTGGGGCGATACACGGATCAAATTACCGTTCACCGCCCCTGATGAACATTTGAAGGGACTTTTTTCAAGCACAACAGTCACACACCAAAGGGAGCTGAACATCAGCGACGGGCTGGGGGATTTCCCGGTCAATCTATTTATCCAAACTACCCACACTTGAGTTCAGTTCAGGAGCATTTCGATGAGTACTAACGATAAACGCATCCGCGAATTCGCCTATCAGATCTGGGAATCGGAAGGAAAACCCGAGGGCCAGGACGCTCGCCACTGGGAGATGGCCCGCAAACTGGCTGAAGCCGAAGCGCTGGCACCGAGCAAATCGCCAAAAGCCGCTGCCAGCAAAACCGCCGCCACCAAGGCCCCTGCCAGCAAAGCCAATGGCAAGGCGGCGGAACCAAAAACCAAAGCCAAGCCCGCCGCTGCCTCCAAGGTCATCCCGCCGGGCGAGAAAGCCAGCGAGAAAAAGCCTCGAGCAGCGCGTAAGCCGCCCGCTGTCTGACGCCTTTCACCTTTGTCCTGATTGACCTCGTGGCGAGCCTTCTCGCCACCGAGGGCTCGCTCGCCCTCAAAAAAAACCAGAGCCAAGAATTGTCCCCCCTTTGCAGGAGCACCTATGACCAGTCCGAAGAAAGCCGCGCCAGAACCTCAACTAGAGGCCTCGCGAATCCGTGAAGGCTTGCCCTTCCCGCTGGGCGCGACCTGGGATGGCCTAGGGGTCAACTTCGCCTTGTTTTCCGCCAATGCCACCAAGGTCGAGCTGTGCATCTTCGATGATGCCGGCGAGGTCGAACTGGAACGCATCGAACTGCCGGAATACACCGACGAGATCTACCACGGCTACCTGCCCGACGCGCATCCGGGGATGATCTACGGCTACCGTGTCTACGGCCCGTACGACCCGGCGAACGGTCATCGCTTCAACCCCAACAAACTGCTGATCGACCCCTACGCCAAACAACTGGTCGGCCAGTTGAAATGGTCCGAAGCGCTGTTCGGCTACACCATCGGCCACCCCGACGCCGACCTCAGTTTCGATGAGCGCGACAGCGCGCCGTTCGTGCCCAAGTGCAAGGTGATCGACCCCGCCCACACCTGGGGGCACGACCATCGGGTCAGCGTGCCGTGGGACAAGACCATCATTTATGAGACTCACGTGCGCGGTATCAGCATGCGTCACCCCTCCGTCCCCGAGAATGTGCGCGGCACCTTCGCCGGGTTGATGGTCGATGATGTGCTGGAACACATCCGCAAGCTCGGCGTGTCGACCGTGGAATTGCTGCCGATTCATGCCTTCGTCAACGACCAGCATCTGTTGCACAAAGGCATGACCAATTACTGGGGCTACAACAGCATCGCGTTCTTCGCCCCCGACCCGCGGTACCTGGCCAGCGGCAAGATCGCCGAGTTCAAGGAGATGGTTGCACACCTGCACGAAGCCAATCTTGAAGTGATCCTCGACGTGGTCTACAACCACACCGCCGAGGGCAACGAACAAGGCCCGACCCTGTCCATGCGCGGCATCGACAACGCCTCTTACTACCGCTTGATGCCCGACGACAAGCGCTTCTACATCAACGATTCCGGTACCGGCAACACCCTGGACCTGAGTCACCCGTGCGTGCTGCAAATGGTCACCGACTCCCTGCGCTACTGGGCCTCGGAAATGCACGTGGACGGTTTCCGTTTCGACCTGGCGACCATTCTCGGGCGCTACCACGATGGCTTCGACGAACGTCACAGCTTCCTTGTGGCCTGCCGCCAGGACCCGGTGCTGCGCCAGGTGAAAATGATTGCAGAAGCCTGGGATTGCGGCCCCGGCGGCTATCAGGTCGGTAACTTTCCGCCCGGCTGGGTCGAGTGGAATGACAAATTCCGCGACACCGTGCGTGCGTTCTGGAAAGGCGACGACGGCCAACTGGCGGACTTCGCCAGTCGCATGACCGCCTCCGGCGAGATGTTCAATCAGCGTGGCCGACGGCCGTACGCCTCAGTGAACTTCGTTACCGCCCATGACGGTTTCACCCTGAACGACCTGGTGTCGTACAACGACAAACACAACGAAGCCAACGACGAGAACAATCAGGACGGCAGCAACAACAACCTGTCCTGGAACCACGGCGTCGAAGGCCCGACCGACGATCCCGAGATCAATGAGCTGCGTCAGCGCCAAATGCGCAATTTCTTTGCCACGCTGCTGCTGTCCCAAGGCACGCCGATGCTGGTGGCCGGCGACGAATTCGCCCGCACCCAGGAAGGCAACAACAACGCCTATTGCCAGGACAGCGAGATCGGTTGGGTCAATTGGGACCTGAGCGAAGACGGCAAGGCCCTGCTCAAGTTCGTCAAACGACTGATCAAGTTGCGCCTGGCCTACCCGATCCTGCGTCGCGGCCGGTTCCTGGTGGGCAATTACAACGAGGACATCGGCGTCAAGGATGTCACCTGGCTCGCGCCGGATGGCAGCGAAATGTCCATCGAACAATGGGAGGAAGGCCATGGCCGCTGCCTCGGCATGCTGATGGATGGCCGTGCTCAAGAAACCGGCATTCGCCGCAAAGGTGCTGACGCCACCTTGCTGTTGGTGGTCAACGCGCATCACGACATCGTCAATTTCCTGCTTCCGGAAGTGCCTGATGGCAGTTTCTGGACCTGCATGATCGACACCAATCAACCGTCGATTCGCGGGCAGGAACGCTTCGAGTTCGGGCACGAATATTCGGTCACTGGCCGTTCGCTGCTGCTGTTCGAATTGCAGCGCGAGGAAGAAGAGTGAAATGGACCTTCAGGGATTAGCTGCCGCCCGGATGAAAAAACATGCCGAATGGAACATCGGGGCGACGAATAGCGTGACATGAGCAATACTCTGTTCGCGGCAATCCAGGGTTTGGAGCGCCGCACATTGCTATCAACGAGAACAAGGACGTAGCCATGAAATCCGTCACCATCAGTGAAAGCAGCCTACCCGTACAAATCTGGAACAGCGCTCCGCAACTGGACAACATTCCTGTCATCAGTACTCAGACCCTGGTCCCCGCCGGCGCACGCGCTGTAGTGATTGCCCCACACCCTGGCGATGAAGTCGTGACCTGCGGCGGCCTGCTGCAGTTGCTCAGCGCCCTGGGACATCCCCTGCAATTAATCTCGATGACCGACGGCAGCGCCAGCCATCCGGGCTCGCAACAGTGGTCGGAGAAACGCTTGAGCGTGTTCCGCCCCCAGGAAAGCCTCGAAGCCTTGCGCCGGCTCGGGCTGCCGATGCACAGCCTCAAATGGATTCGCGGTGGCTTCACCGATAACGCGCTGGCTGAACGGGAATTTCAGATGACTCAATTCATTGCCCGTTATTTACGCCCCGGGGATGTGGTGTTCAGCACCTGGCGCGAGGATGGCATTGTCGACCATGACGCCGTCGGCCGGGCCAGCGTCAAGGCCGCGGCCATGGTCGGGGCGGCGTTCAACGAAGTACCGGTCTGGGCCTGGCACTGGCCAACGCGTGATCGAGGGCTCATCCCGTGGCATCGCGCACGCAAGGTTCGCCTGGACACCTGGACCGTCGCGCGCAAAAGCCACGCCACCCACGCCTATGCCAGCCAGCTCGACGGCGAGCCGGCCATCGGCCTCGCCCCGCTGCTGCCCCCGGTGCTTCTGGAACGGATACGGTTGCCGTACGAAATTGTCTTCATCTGACGCAGCGCTGGCAGCAGCCTGTAGCAGCTGTCGCAAGTTCGACAGCTGCTACATTTTGGTGTGAAGGCTGCTTACGACGAATCACTCTGAACTGCCCGCCGCTGTATCAGTCGCATACATAACCCGTCCTGATTCAGAGGAGTGAACGTGACCAGTGATTCCAAGTGGCAGGCCGTCGAATCATCTCCGTTGAACACGCCCCCGGCGATTCATCGGCTGAGAGTGCTGACGGTCAACACCCACAAGGGTTTTACCGCACTCAACCGACGTTTCATTCTCCCGGAACTGCGTGAAGCGGTACGCAGCACGTCGGCGGACCTGGTGTTTCTGCAGGAAGTCGTCGGTGAACACGACCGCCATTCCACTCGCTACAACGATTGGCCGCAGACCTCACAATACGAGTTCCTGGCCGACAGCATGTGGAGCGACTTCGCCTACGGTCGTAACGCGGTCTACCCCAATGGTCACCACGGCAATGCCCTGTAATCGAAGTACCCGATCCGCGAACACCGTAACCTCGACGTCTCGATCACCGGCCCAGAACGCCGCGGCCTGCTGCATTGCGTACTGGATGTGCCGGGGCACACTGAAGTGCATGCGATCTGCGTGCACTTGAGTCTGTTGGAAAGCCATCGACAGTTGCAGCTCCAGCTACTGTGCCAACTGCTCGAATCCTTGCCCGATGATGCACCGGTGATTATCGCCGGCGACTTCAACGACTGGCAGCTGCAAGGCAATACCGCCCTCGCCCGACGCGACTATCTGCATGAAGCCTTCGAGCGTCACCTCGGTCGCCCGGCAAAGACCTATCCGGCGCGCTTTCCGCTGCTGCGTCTGGATCGGATTTATCTGCGCAATGCCAGCAGTCATGAGCCGCGAATACTGGGGCACAAGCCCTGGACGCATTTGTCGGATCACTTGCCGTTGGCGGTGGAAGTGCATCTTTGAAACGTCCGCCGGCCTGCAAATATGGGTGTCAGAGTGAGTGGGCAGACCGGTAGCCCACTATCAAAAACGCTCTGGGACGCGGATTTTTTGACGATTTTCCGAACAAACAAGAACTTAGATGTGCGGCGAAAATCAATCACTTGCAAGCCCTAAAATACAGCTACCATTTATCGGCCATTTTCTTGACGCAATGTCAAGGGTCTTCTTAGCTACACATTACTACCCCCGGAAATACACCAGGGGCAAACCCCAAGACACCCGCAAAATCGGGCGGCCAAAGGCTTGCCCCACTACATTCGGTCGCCCCTCATTCGGGTAGGAGAGAGACGCCAGAGCGAGATACCGCATGCGATTGCAAGGCAGACCTCCATGAAAACTTCATTCACCCAACAAGAGATCAAAGTAACTTTTTGCACTGTCTCGAGCTCACTTCTTCTGTGCTCGTCCATGGAAGCACTGGCAGGGCCGGCAGAGAATGAAACCACGCCTTGGTACCGTCACGATGTTCCGGTCATGACCTTACCCTCCGTCACTTTCACCGCCCCCTACTCCGGCCACTTCAGCGCCGCCTCCGATACACGAAGTTCACACCTGACCATCGAGGGTGCGACACCTTCGGCCTGGGATCAGATGTATGGACTGGCTTCGCGGCAGGCGCAAACCGATGTTCTGGCTCAGGGGTTTGCCGTCCCTGGCAGTAGCGAATTCAAAGGTCCGGCGATCCTGACGCTGCAAAGCGATAGCGGTCATATCCAACGGCTCGGGCTGGTCGGCGGCATGACTCAGTTACAAAGCAATAGCAACGGACTGCTGACCGGTCGCGCCCTTGCTGACCCCAGCCACGACACCCTCAACCTCGAAGGCCAGAGCCTCGGCGCTTACTGGAGTTTGACCGGGCCCCAAGGCTGGCACGTGGACTTGACGGCCAGCGGCGGCCGGGTCAACGGCTATACCCGCAATGACCAGGGCGCCCGACTGGCGACCGAGGGCAACGCGGTGACGCTGTCGGTGGAAGGTGGTTTCCCCATTGGTCTGAGCGATAACTGGGTCGTTGAACCCCAGGCGCAATTAATCAATCAACGCATTACCCTGGACACCCCGTATGCCGGCTCAAGCAATGCCTCGTCCGGCGATCTGACGTCCTGGAGCGGCCGGGTCGGTGCGCGGTTGAAAGGTAGTTACGACATCAACGGCCTGGGGGTCGAACCCTATGTGCGAACCAACGTGTGGCATACGGTGTACACCAGCGATACCGTGAACCTCGATCAGGTCGAGAAGATCAGCAGCAGCCGCTACTCATCGACCGTCGAAGTGGGTTTGGGCCTGGTGGCCAGAGTGACGCCCACCGTGAGTCTTTACGTCAGCGCCGACTACAGCAGTGATGTGGATGGCAATGATTTGAACGGGTTGATTGGGAGTTTGGGTGTGCGGATGCGGTGGTGAGTGTCTGACTTGATCGTTCCCACGCTCTGCGTGGGAATGCAGCCCGGGACGCTCTGCGTCCCAAGAGCCGAACGCGGAGCGTCCGTTGAGGCATTCCCACGCGGAGCGTGGGAACGATCAGGTTCAGAAGCCTAACCCTCCGGACGCAGCATCAACACCGCCAGCGGCGGCAGGTTCAATACCAACGAGAGTGCCTGGCCATGGCTCGGCTCATCCTCGGTAAACGCCCCGCCGCTGTTGCCATAGTTCGAACCGGCGTAAGTGGCCGCATCGCTGTTGATCACCTCGGTCCAACGCCCGGCAAACGGTACGCCAATGCGATAACCCTCACGCGGCACCGGGGTGAAGTTAGCCACCACCAACACCGGCCGCCCCTCCCTGCTCCAGCGCATGAAGGCGTAAACGCTGTTGACGGCATCATCACCAATCAACCACTGGAAGCCTTGCGGCGCGTCGTCCTGATCATGCAGCGCCGGTTCTTCGCGATACAGCCGATTAAGATCGCCGACGAGTTTCTGCACACCTTTGTGTTCCGAGTACTGCAGCAAGTACCAGTCGAGTTGCTGATCGTGGTTCCACTCACGCCACTGACCAAACTCGCAGCCCATGAACAACAGCTTCTTGCCCGGATGTGCCCACATGAAACTGAGGTAGGCGCGCAGGTTGGCGAATTTCTGCCAGCGATCGCCCGGCATCTTGTCGATCAGCGAGTGTTTGCCGTGTACCACCTCGTCGTGGGAAATCGGCAGGATAAAGCGCTCTGACCAGGCATACACCAGGCCAAAACTCAGTTCGTTGTGGTGATGGGCACGGTACACCGGGTCCTGCTGGATGTAGTGCAGCGAATCGTGCATCCAGCCCATGTTCCACTTGTAGTCGAAGCCCAGCCCACCCTGTTGCGTGCCCTGGCTGACACCCGGCCATGCGGTGGACTCTTCGGCAATCACCAGCGCACCGGGGGCTTCGAGGTCGACCACGTCATTGAGATGGCGCAGGAAGTCGATGGCTTCGAGGTTTTCCCGACCGCCGTGACGGTTTGGCACCCATTCGCCGGCCTTGCGCGAGTAATCGCGATACAGCATCGAAGCCACGGCATCGACCCGCAGGCCGTCGACATGGAAATGTTTGAGCCAGTGCAGCGCCGAGGCCAGCATGTAGCCGTGCACTTCGGTGCGACCCAGGTTGTAGATCAGCGTGTCCCAGTCCTGATGGAAGCCTTCCTGCGGGTTGCCGTATTCGTACAGCGCAGTGCCGTCGAATTGCGCCAGACCGTGAGTATCGGTCGGGAAATGGGCTGGCACCCAATCGAGGATCACGCCGATATCAGCCTGGTGGCAGGCATTGACGAACGCGGCGAAGTCATCCGGCGAGCCGTAGCGGGCGCTCGGGGCGAATTGCGACAACAGCTGATAGCCCCAGGAGCCGCCGAACGGGTGCTCCATGATCGGCATCAGCTCGATGTGGGTAAAACCCAGTTCCTTCACGTAAGGAATCAGCCGCTCGGCCAACTCATGCCAGGTGTACAGGCGCGCAACTTCGCCCAGATCATCCAGCTCACATTGCCAGGAGCCGGCATGCAATTCGTAGATCGACAGCGGCGCACTCACCCGATGACGGTCGCCCCGGGATTGCATCCACTCGTGGTCCTGCCAATCGATGTTCAGCGGCGAAGCGACTTTTGACGCGGTGTCCGGCGGCAGCGAGGTGGCCAGTGCCATCGGGTCGGCCTTGAGTGGCAGAATGCCGTGGCTACCGAGGATTTCGTATTTGTACGTTTCCCCCGCTTGCATGCGCGGGACGAAAATTTCCCATACGCCGGTAGGATGACGCAGGCGCATCGGGTGCCGGCGACCGTCCCAGTTGTTGAAGTCACCCACCACCGACACCCTTCTGGCGTTCGGTGCCCACACGGCGAAACGCACGCCATCGACACCGTCGACCGTTTTCAGCTGCGCGCCCAGGCAAGCGCTGAGATCGCGGTGATTACCTTCGGCGAACAGGTACAAGTCCATCTCGCCGAGCAACGGGCCAAAGCTGTAAGGGTCTTCGCAAACCTGTTCGCCGCCGGCCCACCGGGTTCGCAGCAGATACGGCTGCGCCCGATCGAAGTGCCCGACGAACAGGCCCGGCGTCTGGGTAGCCTCAAGGTTGCCGAGTTCTTCCCCGGAGTCCTTGGCCAGTACCTGCACGCTCAAGGCGTCCGGCAAATAGGCCCGAATGAATTGCCCGCCGGCACCATCGCCGTGGGGGCCAAGAATTGCAAAGGGGTCGTGATGTTCGGCGCGTACCAGTGCGTCGATGTCCCGCGATCTGGGCAGCAACGCTTCTTTAGCGTGACCCTGTTCCTTGTTCGAGAAACTCATGACTACTCTCCACCAAGATCGGAAAAGGGTTTAAGCCCACTCAATAACCCATACAAGCCGTGCAACGGCACGGGCAACCATGTGGGGCGATTTTCTGCCTCGTAGGCCACTTCATACGCTGCCTTCTCCAGGCCGAATAACGCCAACGCGGCGTCCTCGCCTTCCGGATCTTGCCATGCATGAGCAAGACTAGCTGCCGCCAACCGATAAGCGTCGACAAATGCGTGTCTTGCTTCATTCAAATAGCGATCGGCGACACGTTGACGAGCGGCTTTGGCATCGGCCGTGTTGTCGACGTTGTGCACATTGATCGCCATCGCCGCAGCGTAGTCAAAGGAGCGCAATACGCCACTGACATCTTTGTACGGGCTGTGTTTGCCCCGTCGTTCGTGCAGCGGCCGCGCCGGCTCGCCTTCGAAGTCGATCAGGTAGGCGTCGCCCTTGATCACCAGCACCTGGCCCAGGTGCAAGTCGCCGTGGACGCGAATGCGCAGACCCCCAACGGCTTTTTTGCCCAGTTCCTGAACATGGCTGAGGATGGCTTTTTTGTTGTCCAGTAAATGAGTGACCAAGGCTTTGTCTGTCGGGTTCAATTCGCTTTGATGCTGTTTGAGCAACTTCAGCGCGTGCTCCAGTTGCGCCGCCACGTCCTTGGCGCAGGCCAGGGCATCTTTCTGGGTGGTGACCTTCGGGGCGAAGTCCGGGTTGTCGCTGGGCGCCGCCAGCACCTGATGCATTTCACCCAGACGCTGACCGAGCATGCCGGCGAAGTCTCTCAGTTCACCCAAGGCGTTGTAGTGTTGCTCCTGCTCGGACATGGCGTCGGCCAGCTCGTCGCGCAACGCCCGTTCGAGGTTGTTCTGGGTCCATTCCCAGGCGTCGCCCTGATTGCTCAAGTAGCCTTGGGCAATCATCAGCAGACTTTCCTCACCCGCCGGATCACGGCGAACCACCGAACCCAGCAACGGCGAGATATTGCGGAAACCGGCATGAGTCAGGTACGCGCTCATTTCCAGTTCCGGGTGCACGCCGGACGCGACCTTGCGGATCAGTTTCAGCACCAGGCTGTTGCCGATCACCACCGAACTGTTGG
Organism: Pseudomonas sp. PDM10; assembly: GCF_014852295.1. Taxonomy (NCBI): domain Bacteria; kingdom Pseudomonadati; phylum Pseudomonadota; class Gammaproteobacteria; order Pseudomonadales; family Pseudomonadaceae; genus Pseudomonas; species Pseudomonas sp. PDM10. The sequence continues at coordinate 221,308 of NZ_JACVBJ010000004.1, forward strand.
ACTGCTCGGCGGACAGGTAACGCACTTCCGATTCCCCGGTCAGGCCGAGTTTCGCCAGTTCCCACGTCGGCTCAAAGCAGATATCGCCCGCACTGGATGGCACTACGGTATTACTTTGCATGCCCTGCAATACCGCATGCACAAAGGTATCGAGGCTGAAGGCATCGGTGATCAAGCCGACCTGACGCACGCGCCGGACCCGAGACAAGGCCAGTTGCTGAGGCAACGCGGCACCCACCTGATCTTCGGAGATAAAACCGAACGGCAGCTGATAGCGGCTGGTCTGGCCGCCACTGGTGACGTCGATTTCACTCAACAGCACCGGATGTTGTGGATCGCCGAAGCGCACGCCGTAAGCGATGTTGACCTGTTCGATGGCCGCGTCCTTGCCGGCAAACCAGCGGCGGTTCTGTAGCCAGCTCGGCAAGATGCCCTGCTCCAGCGTGTTGCGGGACGGCGCTTCGAGCAGTTCCTCCATGCGCTTCTTCAGCACCAGCGTGGTGAAGTCCGGCAGGCTTTGCGCCGGTTCCACGTGCCAGCTTGGCATCTGGTTTTCTGCTGCCAGGCCGAACCAGTAGAAGCCGTAAGGCGCCAGGGTCAGCAGGAAATTCAACTGGCCGATCGGCGGGAAGGCGTTACCGCCAAGCATTTCCACCGGCACCATGCCGGCATAAGCGGATAAATCCAGCTCCGCCGCTTGCGCACTGCGCGATACGTTGGCCACGCACAGAATGATTTCGTACTTTCCATCCGGCCCGGTGAATTCGCGGGTGTAGGCCAGGATCCTGCGGTTAGTCGGCGAAAGCATTTTCAGGGTGCCGCGACCGAAGGCCTTGGACTGCTTGCGCACGGCAAGCATGCGCCGAGTCCAGTTGAGCAACGAATGCGGATCGCCGGCCTGGGTTTCAACGTTGACCGACAGGTAACCGTATTGCGGGTCCATGATCGGTGGCAGCACCAGGCTGGCCGGGTCGGCACGGGAGAAACCGCCGTTACGGTCAATCGACCACTGCATGGGCGTGCGCACGCCGTCACGGTCGCCGAGGTAGATGTTGTCACCCATGCCGATTTCATCGCCGTAATACAGGGTCGGCGTGCCGGGCATCGACAGCAGCAAACTGTTCAGCAACTCCACACGACGACGGTCGCGTTCCATCAACGGCGCCAAGCGACGGCGAATCCCCAGGTTGATCCGCGCCCGACGGTCGGCCGCGTAGTAATTCCACAGATAATCGCGCTCCTTGTCGGTGACCATTTCCAGGGTCAGCTCATCGTGGTTGCGCAGGAAAATCGCCCACTGACAGTTGGCCGGGATCTCCGGGGTCTGACGCAGGATGTCGGTGATCGGAAAACGGTCCTCCTGGGCCAGCGCCATGTACATGCGCGGCATCAGCGGGAAGTGGAACGCCATGTGGCATTCGTCGCCGTTCAGGCCTTTGGCGTCGGTGTCGCCGAAGTACAGTTGTGTGTCTTCCGGCCATTGGTTGGCCTCGGCCAGCAACATGCGGTCCGGGTAATTGGCGTCGATTTCGGCACGGATCTGCTTGAGGACGTCGTGGGTCTCGGGCAGGTTTTCGTTGTTGGTGCCGTCGCGTTCGATCAGGTACGGGATCGCGTCCAGACGCAGACCGTCGATGCCCATGTCCAGCCAGTAGCGCATCACCGACAGCACAGCTTTCATGACTTGCGGGTTATCGAAGTTCAGGTCTGGCTGGTGGGAATAGAACCGGTGCCAGAAGTACTGGCCGGCCACCGGGTCCCAGGTCCAGTTGGACTTTTCGGTGTCGAGAAAGATGATGCGGGTGCCGTCGTACTTATGATCGTCATCCGACCAGACGTAGAAATCCCGTGCCGCCGAGCCTTTCTTGGCCTTGCGCGCACGCTGAAACCAGGCGTGCTGGTCCGAGGTGTGGTTGATGACCAGTTCGGTAATTACCCGCAGGCCACGTTTGTGGGCTTCAGAAATGAAACGCTTGGCGTCGGCCATGGTGCCGTAGTCGGAATGCACACCACGGTATTCGGCAATGTCGTAGCCGTCATCACGCCGTGGCGAGGGATAGAACGGCAACAGCCAGATGGTGTTGACGCCCAGATCGGCAATGTAATCGAGTTTGGCGATAAGACCGGGAAAGTCGCCGATCCCGTCATTGTTGGAGTCGAAAAAAGACTTAACGTGAACCTGGTAAATCACCGCATCCTTGTACCAGAGCGGGTCTTTGATAAAGGTGGCTGCCTTGGGTTTCTTCGCCATTTGAAACTCCTGTTGAATTCAGTGAAGCCCTTGAGCCGAACGCCTACGTGTGGTGAAGGGGGCTTTTTGTGGCGAGGGGATTTATCCCCGTTGGGCCGCGAAGCGGCCCCCAATCCGCCCAGACACCGCATTAACAAGATTAAAAGTGTGCGACTGCTTCGCAGCCGAACGGGGATAAATCCCCTCGCCACAAGTCAAGAGGTTGTGATCCGCCAGATCCCGAACGGTTGATGCGCCGGGTCGATCCGCATGAATTGGTACTTGCCGTGCCAGGTCCAGCGATGACCGCTCATCAAGTCTTCGCCCTGGGTGCTGGCGTCGTCGGGCAAGCCCATTTCCCACAGCGGCAATTCGAAGTTCGCTTCCTGGACGTTATGCGGATCAAGGCTGACGGCCACCAGAATGAAATTGCTGCCATCGGCGCTGCGTTTGCCAAAATACAGAATGTTGTCGTTCCAGGCGTTGTAGACCTTCAGGCCCAGATGCGTCTGCAGCGCCGGGTTCTGCCGGCGGATGCGGTTGAGCTGGGCGATCTCGGCAATGATGTTGCCCGGCGCATTGAAGTCCCGAGGGCGGATTTCGTACTTCTCGGAGTTGAGGTATTCCTCCTTGCCCGGCACCGGTGCCGCTTCGCACAGTTCGAAGCCTGAATACATGCCCCACAGACCAGAGCCCATGGTGGCCAGTGCCGCGCGGATCAGAAAACCGGCGCGCCCCGACTCATGCAAAAACGCCGGGTTGATGTCCGGTGTGTTGACGAAGAAGTTCGGCCGGAAGCATTCGCGCCACGGTGACTCGTTGAGTTCGGTGAAGTAGGTGGCCAGCTCGGACTTGTTGTTGCGCCAGGTGAAGTAGGTGTAGCTCTGGGAGTAACCGACCTTGCCCAGCCGCGCCATCATTGCCGGGGTGGTAAAGGCTTCGGCCAGGAAGATCACCTCGGGGTACAGCGCCCGCACATCAGCGATCAGCCATTGCCAGAACGGCAGCGGTTTGGTGTGAGGGTTGTCGACGCGAAACAGCTTCACCCCCTCCTCGACCCAACCCACCACGATGTCGCGCAATTCGACCCACAGACTCGGAATCGCATCGGTGGCATAGAAATCGACATTGACGATGTCCTGGTATTTCTTCGGCGGGTTCTCGGCGTATTTGATCGTGCCGTCGGGGCGCCAGTTGAACCAGCCCGGATGCTGTTGCAGCCACGGGTGATCCTGAGAACACTGAATCGCAAAATCGAGGGCGATTTCCAGTCCATGGTCTGCGGCCCTCGCGACAAGTCGGCGGAAGTCTTCGCGCGTGCCCAGCTGCGAATGAATGGCTTCATGCCCACCCTCTTCGCTGCCAATGGCATACGGACTGCCCGGATCGTCCGGGCCGGCGGTCAGGGAATTGTTCGGGCCTTTGCGGTAGCTGAGACCAATCGGGTGGATCGGCGGGAAGTACAGCACATCGAAACCCATGTCCTGGATCATCGGCAGCCGCGAATGTACATCGTTGAAGGTACCATGACGGGCCGGATCATCAGTGATCGAACGCGGAAACAATTCATACCAACTGGCGAACTGCGCCAGGTCCCGCTCGACGTCGAGCGGGTACTCAGGGCTGATGCTCAAATAGGGACGATGATCGGCCTGCGTCATCAGCTCAGCGCTACGCTGGTGCAGAAACAGCTCGACCTGCTCGATTTCGAGCAACCCCGACAATTCATGGTGCAACGCCGTCAGTTGCTCGCTCAGCTGTCCTTCGGTGCGTTCGGCGGCTTGCTGGACCAGCGTTCGCCCCTCCTGCAACTCCAGGCTGATCGGCACCCTGGCCGCATGTTTTTTCTCCAGCTCGTAACAGAAGCTGGCGAACTGATCGATCCAGGCTTCGATGCAAAACACATAACGGCCCTGACGCGCGACCCGGAACTGGCCCTGCCAACCGTTATTGCCCAGCTCGGCCATGACTTCGCTTTGCCAGGTTTCCTCTCCCTCGGCGTGCCAGCGCACTCGCACGGCCAATTTGTCGTGACCGTCGGCAAACACTTTGCTGGTCACCACCACGTCCTGACCCATCACGGCTTTGACGGCGAACTGTCCGCCATCGAGGGTCGGCATGGTGTTTTCGATGGCGATCCGCGGCAGCAGTAAAGCCTGCGACAGCGGCATATGAGGGTTGTAGTTCAGCTCTGTCGGTTTTTCAGCAGTCATCGAGCATCTCTCCTTTACGCCCCATGGACGCTCTTGTGTCTGTGGCTTGTAACAGGATAGCCATCCCGCAGGATCGTCCGCCCCGGAATGAACTCACTTAGGTTCCGAGCGACAGGCGCCGGTAAAAGTTCACGAGGATTTGCCCGGGCCTTCGAAGGAATCAATTCCTGTACGCAGTGGTCAACACACTTAAGCACGACTTACGCCATGTGCCACCGGAGGTTGAATTTATGAGCATTCCGATCCCTGCCGAAACGCCTGATCCAAACATCGACAGCCCGACCATTCCGCCGACCGAGCCTGAACCTGTGCCTGAGCAAGACCCGCCCGGCACCACCCCGCCACCGCGCGAAGACCCGCCAGCGACGATACCGCCGGTGGTTGTCACACCCGAGTAGTGATCGTTCCCATGCTCCGCGTGGGAATGCAGCCCGGGACGCTCCGCGTCCCTGCCGAAGCGGACGCGGAGCGTCCATTGAGGCATTCCCACGCAGAGCGTGGGAACGATCATTCACGGACTTTGATCCTTGTCCTTGTCGATCATCCGCACAACGGCGGGCATCACGCTGAGAATCGCCAACGCCAGCAACGTACTGAGCACCGCCGTCGCCTCTCGCCCCAACCCGGCCGAGACGCCAATGGCGGCGGTCATCCACAACCCGGCGGCGGTGGTCAGGCCTTTGACGTGCCCCTCGTCGCCCTCGTTGTTTTTCAGAATAGTCCCTGCGCCAAGAAAGCCGATCCCGGCGATCACACCCTGCACCACCCGGCTCATGGCATCGGCTTGCGAGCCGGACATTTGCGGCACCAGCACGAACAGCGCGGCGCCGAGGGCCACCAGCATGTGGGTGCGAACCCCGGCGGCCTTGCCCTTGTGCTCGCGTTCGAAGCCGAGAATCCCGCCCAACACCGCCGCCATCAGCAAGCGCACGGTAATGCGCGTCAGTTGTGAAGCGTCGCCAACGTCGGCGAACTCCGCTTGCAGGGTCACCCAAACCTCATGCCACCAGGCGTTCATGGTGTTGTCCTTGTCAGGGGTCGTTTCAGGGTGGACCGCGTCGACCATTAATCGGTTGCACAGAACGATGATCCTCGGCTGCGCCCTAACGCTTTAGATCCCGCAGAAAAAAGGACACCTCCATGACTGTGCGCATCGAAAACCAGACCTGCTTCTTCATTACCGCGAACGGCGAAGAAATTCGTTTGTGTCCCGACGTCACCATCATTACCGACCCGGAAAAAGCCATGTCGGCGGTGGAGCTCAATGATCGGCGCTTCTACATTACCGAAGCAGAAGCCGACGCATTGACCGTAGCAGGCGCAGTCGACGGGCGTAAGCATTTGAAGGCCACCGACAGTGGTTCGGTGATTTGACTGATCAGCATCAATACCACCCGCAGACGCTTGATATAGGTGTCTGCGTCCTGCTGTAGCGGGTGCATCAACTTGTCGCAGGCAGCGGATCAATGGCCATCTGATCCGCTTTTTATTGCAATAGGTGAGTCTGTTATGCAAACAGATCGCCGCTCATAGTGCTCAGGCCTGATGGAGGCTGATGAGCGAAAGACCATGAGCGATAGAATCCCCGTCCGAATTGTTGAAAGTGCCCCGTCCGTTCAAAGCTATGAGCCTTCGCGTCCAAAGATGAAGGCCAAGTCCAGCGACAACCTGATCCACACCCGCAGCTTCACCGGTTTATTCCGCACCCTGCGCATGAGCGGCGCGGGGTTTCTGTTTTTGCTGTTCTTCGGCACGGTGTGGTTGAACTGGGGCGGTCGCCAGGCGGTGCTCTGGGACCTTTCCGAAAGCAAATTCCACATCTTCGGCGCGACCTTCTGGCCGCAGGATTTCATCCTGCTGTCGGCGCTGCTGATCATTGCCGCGTTCGGCCTGTTTGCGATTACCGTGTTCGCCGGGCGAGTCTGGTGCGGTTACACCTGCCCACAGAGTTCCTGGACCTGGATCTTCATGTGGTGCGAGAAGCTCACCGAAGGCGAACGCAACCAGCGGATCAAGCTGCAAGCCGCGCCCTGGGGCCTGAACAAACTGGTCCGGCGCTCGGCCAAGCACACCTTGTGGCTGGCCATCAGCCTGTTGACCGGCCTGACCTTTGTCGGCTACTTCACCCCGATCCGCCCGCTGGCCGAAGAACTGCTGACCTTGCAGATGGGCGGCGTCAGCCTGTTCTGGGTGCTGTTCTTTACCGGCGCGACTTACATCAACGCCGGTTGGTTGCGTGAAGCGGTGTGCATGCACATGTGTCCGTATGCGCGGTTCCAGAGCGTGATGTTCGACAAAGACACCCTGACCATCTCCTACGACGTGGCCCGTGGCGAAAACCGTGGCCCGCGCAAACGTGACGTGGCACCGGCAGAAGTCGGTCTCGGTGATTGCATCGACTGCCAGGTGTGTGTACAGGTCTGCCCGACCGGCATCGACATCCGCGACGGTTTGCAGATGGAATGCATCGGCTGCGCCGCGTGCATCGACGCCTGTGATTCGATCATGGACAAAATGGGCTACGCCCGCGGGCTGATCAGCTATACCTCCGAGCATCAATTGCAGGGTGGCAAGACTCATTTGTTGCGCCCGCGATTGATCGGCTACACCGCGGTCCTTCTGGTGATGATCGGTGCGCTTGCCCTGGCGCTGGTGGAGCGGCCGATGGTCTCGCTGGACGTGAGCAAGGACCGTGGCCTGTTCCGCGAGAACAGTCAGGGGCAGATCGAAAATATCTACAGCCTGAAAGTCATCAACAAGACCCAGCAACGTCAGGATTACCGTCTGACCCTGGTCGATGGCGACGGCTTCCAGTTGCAAGGCAAGACCGAACTGAGCCTGGCACCGGGCGAGATTGTGGATGTGCCGGTGTCGGTGGCGATGACCACGGAACGGCCGAGCAGCAGTTCGCAGACGATCAGCTTCAAGATTGTCGACAGTGATGAGCCAGGGATTTATAGCGTGGCGAAGAGCCGGTTTGTTGCGCCGATGAACCGTTGATCCCTTAGACTGCGGTGCCCTGTGGAAAGCAGGCTCCCTGTGGTTAGGGGGCTCTTGTGGCGAGGGGATTTATCCCCGTTGGGCTGCGAAGCGGCCCCAAAATTTTACGGCTGCTGCGCAACCGAACGGGGATAAATCCCCTCGCCACAAGAGCGCCCTCGCCACAACAGCTAATTGAACCCATTCGATTGCGGGACTTAGATGAAACGCTACGAAAAATTCGCCGACGACATCGCTGAACTGATCCGCTCCGGCGTTCTCGGCCCCGGCCAGCGTGTGCCATCGGTGCGCTACGCCAGCCAGACTTACGGGGTCAGCCCGTCCACGGTGTTCCAGGCCTATTACCTGCTCGAACGCCGCGGCCTGATCCGCGCTCGTCCACGTTCCGGCTACTTCGTCAACGCACACGCGCCAAGCCCGTTCTCGGAGCCGGTGATCAGCAGCCAGGTCAACGAGTCCACCGAAGTCGACGTCAGCGAACTGGTGTTCTCGGTCCTCGACTCGATCAAGGACCCGAACACCGTGCCCTTCGGTTCGGCCTTCCCCAGCCCGACCCTGTTCCCACTGCAGCGCCTGTCCCGCTCCCTGGCCAGCGCCGCGCGCGAGATGGACCCGCGCATGGTCGTCACCGACATGTCGCCGGGCAACCCGCAACTGCGTCGACAAATCGCCCTGCGCTACATGGTCGGCGGGTTGATGCTGCCCATGGAAGAACTGCTGATCACCAACGGCGCGCTGGAAGCGCTGAACCTGTGCCTGCAAGCGGTCACCGAGCCCGGCGATCTGGTGGCCATCGAAGCCCCGGCGTTCTATGCGTGCCTGCAGATCCTCGAGCGGCTCAAGCTCAAAGCCGTGGAAATCCCGGTGCATCCGCGCGATGGCATCGACCTTGGCGTACTCGCGCAAACCCTGGCACGGCACCCGATCAAGGCTGTCTGGTGCATGACCAGCTTCCAGAACCCGATGGGCGCGACAATGCCCGAGGCGAAGAAGCAGGAACTGGTTGAGCTATTGCGCAGCCATCAGGTGCCGCTGATCGAAGACGACGTCTACGCCGAACTGTATTACGGCCAACAGGCGCCGAAACCGGCCAAGGCTTTTGATACCGAAGGGCTGGTGATGCACTGCGGTTCGTTCGCCAAAAGCCTGGCCCCCGGCTACCGCATCGGCTGGGTTGCCGCCGGGCGTTATGCGCAGAAGATCGAACGGCTGAAACTCATGACGTCGCTGTGTGCGTCGATGCCGGCCCAGGCGGCCATCGCCGATTACCTGCAACACGGCGGCTACGACCGGCATTTGCGAAAACTGCGCTACGCCCTGGAAGAACAGCAAAGCGCCATGCTCGCCGCCATCGCGCGCTACTTCCCGGCGCAGACTCGCGTCAGCCAACCGGCCGGCGGCTACTTTTTGTGGCTGGAATTGCCACCGCAGATGGATTCGCTGAAGTTGTTTCAGATGGCGTTGGCGCAAGGGATCAGCATTGCGCCCGGGCCGATTTTCTCACCGACCCAGCGCTTCAGGAATTGTATCCGCCTGAACTACGGCAGCCCCTGGGATGAGACGGCCGAGAAGGCGATGGAGACGTTGGGGCGGATTGTGCGGTCGTTCTGAATGATCGTTCCCACGCTCTGCGTGGGAATGCCTCTAGGGACGCTCCGCGTTCCAGCTCTCGAAAGGGACGCAGAGCGTCCCGGGCTGCATTCCCACGCAGAGCGTGGGAACGATCAGGGTTAACGCCCACCACCAAGGTCGACGAACGTCCCGGTCGCATAGGAAGCCTTGTCCGACAGCAACCACACAATCGCCTCAGCCACTTCTTCCGGACGCCCGCCCCGAGCCATCGGGATCGCCGACTCCAGCTTGCTGACCCGATCCGGGTCACCGCTCAACGCATGGAAATCGGTGTAGATGTAACCCGGGCGCACGGCGTTGACGCGGATGCCTTCGCCAGCCACTTCCTTGGACAGGCCGATGGTGAACGTATCCAGCGCACCTTTGGAGGCGGCGTAGTCGACGTATTCATTGGGCGCGCCCAGGCGTGAGGCCACCGAGGACACGTTAACGATGCTGCCACCCTGCCCGCCATGCTTGGGCGACATGCGCAGGATCGCGTGTTTCGCGCAGAGGATCGGCGCCAGGACGTTGGTCCTGAGGATCTTGAGAATACGGAACTCAGACATTTCATCGATCCGGGACTTCTGTCCGACGGTGCCGGCGTTGTTCACCAGTGCCGTGACCCGGCCCAACTCCGTGTCCACGCGATGGAACAGCGCGATCACTTCATCTTCGATGCTGACGTCAGCGCGCACCGCGATGGCTTGGGCGCCGAGGGCGCGGACTTGCTCCAGCACCGTTTGCGCAGCGGATTCGTCGGCCAGGTAGTTGATGCAGATCTTATAGCCTTGTTCGGCGGCCAACAGGGCTGTGGCGGCGCCGATACCACGGCTGCCGCCAGTGATGACGATGACTTTGTCCATGCGAAATTTCCCCCATACCAAGCGTTAGCGGTCGGGGCCAAGAATAACCGTCATCGCTGGCTTTTGCATGGGCTCACATCAATCACATCGTTCTCAACTCACCGCCAATTGCTCTGCACGCAGAATATCCACCATGAAGCGTTCAGCCGGCAGCGGGTGCCCGAGCAGGTAACCCTGAAGCGAATCACAACCGAGTTGCGTCAGGAAGTCTTGCTGCGAGTCGGTTTCCACCCCTTCGGCGACGATCCGCAACCCCAGTGCCTGGCCGAGGGCAACGATGGCGGAAACGATGGCGGCGTCATCGCTGTCACGCTCCAGATCGCGGACAAAACCACGATCGATCTTCAGTTCGTTGGCGGGCAAGCGCTTGAGGTACATCAAGCTCGAATAGCCGGTGCCAAAGTCGTCGATCGACAGGTCGACACCCATTGTCGACAGTTCCTGAAGCACCGTCATGCTCGCATCGGCATCGCTCATGGCGGTAGTTTCGGTGATCTCGAGGGTCAGGCTGTTGGCCGGCAAATGGTGAGTGGCCAAGGCTTTGGCGACGCTCTGGACCAGGCCTGCGTGGCAGAACTGCAGGGCTGAAAGGTTCACCGCGATGCGCCAGTCGGTGTACCCGAGCACGTACCACTCGCGCATCTGGCGGCAGGCTTCGTTGAGCACCCATTCGCCAATCGGAATGATCAGCCCGGTCTTTTCCGCCAGTTCGATGAACTTGTCCGGGAGCAACATGCCCTGGGTCGGATGCTCCCAGCGCAGCAATGCCTCGGCACCGACCGGCCGGCCATTGTTGGCATCGAACTTGGGTTGGTAATAGAGACTGAATTGCTGCTGATCGAGGGCGATACGCAAGTCCTGCAGCAATTGCAGCTGTTTACGCGCGTTGCTGTTCATCGAGGCATCGAAGAAGCTATAGCCGTTTTTCCCGGCGCCCTTGGCGTGATACATCGCCGCGTCGGCGTTCATCAGCAACTCTTCGGCGGTTTCACCGTTACCGGGATAAATCGCGATGCCGACACTGGCAGAAATCTGCAAGTCATGTTCGGCGACCCGGAACGAACGCGCGATCAGCCCGACCTGGCGGGCTGCCAGGCTCAATGCGTCATTCTGTTCGCCGAGCTGCACCAGTAAAACGAACTCATCACCGCCGATCCGCGCCAGGGTGTCATGGCTGCGCAAATCCTCGCGCAAGCGCAGACCGACTTCACGCAACAACAGATCGCCCATATGGTGACCGAAGGCATCGTTGACGGGTTTGAAACCGTCCAGATCGATGAACATCAACGCGAAACAACCGCCCTGCTCCTGCACCATGGACATCGCCTGATCGATACGGTCAGCCAGCAACACGCGATTCGGCAGGCCGGTCAGGGTGTCATGCAAGGCCAGTTGAGTCAGTTCGCGGTTGGCCTCGGTCAATGAGTGGGCAAGGCTTGCGGTGCGGGCCTCAAGGCGCGCATCGAGGATCGAAGTCAACAAGGCAAGGCTCAACACTGCCAGGGTGGTGATCAGCACCAGATTGTCCAGGCCCTTGCCGTTCAGGCCGCTGACGGCCGCGCCACAGAAGCTGCCCTCCGGGAAACGTGCCGCCGCCATGCCGGTGTAATGCATGCCGACGATCGCGAACCCCATGATCACCGCCGCACCGCCACGGATCAGGCCGACATAAGGCGTGTGCTGGCGCAGGCGGAAAGCGATCCATAACGCGGCGCCCGAGGCGACTACGGCGATCAGCAGCGAGGCGCCGAACAGCGTCGGATCGTAATCGATACCCGGCTGCATGCGCATGGCGGCCATGCCGGTGTAGTGCATCGCGCTGATCCCGGAACCCATGACCAGCGCGCCGAATGCCAATTGCCAGGCTGGCAATTGTGGCTGGCTGACCAGCCACAGGGCAAAGCCGCAGGACAGGATGCCAGTCAGCAGTGACAGCAACGTGATGCCGACGTCGTAACCGAGGTCGATGGGCAATTTGAACGCGAGCATGCCGATGAAATGCATCGACCACACGCCAACCCCCATGGCAAAGGCGCCGCCCGCCGTCCATAGATGCACGGCCCGGCCCTTGGCCGTGGCGATGCGTTCGGTCAGGTCGAGCGCGGTATAGGAGGCGAGAATCGCCACAAAAAGCGAGATGATGACCAGCGTGGGGGAATAGCTACCGATAAGCATGAGACTACTCGCGACAGCCCCTCCGTACTGCTTCCATTCTCGGGGGGGCAAATCGGGCGATTGTACTGATTGCGCAAAAGAACGCACTGACAAAATAATCAAATGGCCATCAAGCCGATGAAACGCTTGTTTGACACCTCGCGACGGCCACGACCTGTGGTGAGGGGATTTATCCCCGTTCGGCTGCGAAGCAGTCGTGAGATCAGACTATGCGGTGTTTCAGGTAGACCGCAGATACAGGTTTTACGACGGCTTTGCCGCCGAACGGGGCGGTGCGACGTTTCGCTAAATCCCCTCACCACAGGTCGCAGCCCCTACTCTTTTTCGCTTACTTGCAATGCCCCATCCCAGCCACCGCCCAATGCCGCGATCAACTGCACGCTGGCAATCAACCGGCTCTGCAACAGGCTAAGCACGCTGCGTTCATTGTTCAACGCTGTGGCCTGAACGACCACCACGCCCAGATAAGCGATCACACCGGCCTTGTACTGGTTCTGGGTCAGGCGCAAGGATTCACGCGCCGCGTCCAGTGCTTCCTGGCGCACGCCCGCTTCGTCTTCCAGAACCTTGAGCTGCACCAGATAGTTTTCCACTTCACGGAAGCCATCGAGCACGGTCTGGCGGTACTTGGCCACGGTTTCGTCGTACGCCGCTTCGCTGCGGTCGACTTCCGCAGAGCGCTGGCCGCCGTCGAACAAGGTCATGGCCAATTGCGGTCCGACCGACCAGAAGCGGTTTGGCAAGCTGATCCAGTTGGCATAGGTGCTGCTGCTATAGCCACCGTTCAGACTCAAGGTGAAGTCCGGGTAATAGGCCGCCTTGGCCACACCGATGTTGGCATTGGCCGCCATCACCGAGCGTTCGGCGGAGGCGATGTCCGGGCGGCGCTCGAGCAATTGCGAAGGCAGGCTCAGCGGTATCTCGGGCAACGCGGGAATGTCTTTGGTTTCAGCGAGGCTGAACTCGGCCGGCGGTAGCCCGATCAGTACGGCGATGGCATTCTCGAATTGAGCACGCTGCCAGATCAGATCGACCCTGTCAGCCTGGGTGCTTTTGAGCTGAGTCTGGGCCTGCGCCACCGCGTCCTTGCCGGAGACACCCGCGCGGTACTGGTTTTCAGTCATTGTCAGCGAGCGCTGATAGGCCTCGACCGTCGCTTCCAGCAGGCGTTTCTGCTCGTCGATCACCCGCAATTGCAGGTAGTTCTGCACCAGTTCCGACTGCTGGCTCAAGCGCATCGCCGCCAGATCGGCATAACTCGCCTCGGCGTTGGCGGTGTCGGCTTCAAGGCCTCGGCGCAACTTGCCCCAAACGTCGGCCTCCCAACTGACGCCGGCCTGTGCGGTGTAAGTGTCGCGAATCCCGCTGGAAGAACTGGTCAGGCTCGAACTGCTGCTGCCGGTGCCCTGGCTGGAGCGGTTTTTCCCGACGGTCAGGTCCACGGTCGGGAAAAACGCGCCACGGGCACTGCGCACCAAGGCCTGGGCCTGACGGTACTGGGCTTCGGACTGCGCGACGGTCTGGTTGGCACTGTTTAGCTTTTCGATCAGGCCATTGAGCTGCTGATCGCCATACAACTCCCACCAGGCGCCACGGGCCAGGGAATCGCTGGGATTGGCCTGACGCCAGCCTGCCGCTTCCTTGTATTGCGCCGGCGCAGCCGCTTGCGGGCGCTGGTAATCCGGGCCGATGGCGCAGGCGCTGAGCATCGCCACGCACAGCGCCAGGCTCAACAAACGCGAGCCTCGGGCTGTTACCAGCGGTGCAGCCAGAGTGATAAGCGAACGGTCAGTCATAGCGGAGTTTCCAGAGCAGCATCGGTACGCACCCCACGCCAGTGGTTGAAGCGATGGCGCAGTTTGTCGAGATAGAGGTAAACCACCGGGGTGGTGTAAAGGGTCAGCACCTGGCTGAAAACCAGTCCGCCAATGATCGTCAGGCCCAGTGGCTGACGCATTTCCGCACCTTCGGCACGGCTCAGCAGCAACGGCAACGCGCCGAGGATCGCCGCCAGGGTGGTCATCAGAATCGGCCGCAGACGTTGCAGGCAAGCGCTGCGAATAGATTCCAGCGGCGCCATGCCCTGATGCCGTTCCAGCTGCAAGGCCAGGTCGATCATCAGAATGGCGTTTTTCTTCACCACGCCGATCAGCAGGAACAGCCCAAGCAACGAAATCAGGCTGAACTCACCACCCAGCGCGTAAATCGACAGCAACGCGCCAACCCCGGCCGATGGCAAGGTCGAAAGAATGGTCAGCGGATGGATGTAGCTTTCATACAGCACACCGAGCACCAGATACACCGCCACCAGCGCTCCGAGAATCATCCACGGCTGGCTCTTCTGGGTCGCGGCAAAGGCGTCGGCAGTGCCGGCCATTTTCACGATCACGTCTTCCGGCATACCCAGTCTGGCGATAGCCCGCTCGATGGCCGCCGTGCCCTGCTCCACCGCCACGCCTTCGGCCATGTCGAAGGAAATGCTCTCGGAGGCGAATTGGCCTTCATGGCTGACGCGGTCGTCTTCCAGGCTGTTTTCGTAATGAGCGATGGTCGAGAGCGGAATCCGCGCACCGTCAGCGGTGATCACCTGAACCTGTTTGAGGGTGATCGGGTCCTGGGCATATTTCGGATTGACCTCCATGACCACCTGATACTGGTTAAGGCTGTCGTAAATCGTCGAAATCTGCCGCTGGCTATAGGCGTTGTTCAGCACCGCGGTGACCATGTCCATGTCGACGCCCAGGCGTTTGGCCTGATCGCGGTCGACGATCAGGGTCACCTGTTGGGCGCCGCGCCCTTCACGGGCGTCAATCGCGGTCAGTTCCGGCAAAGCCTTGAGTGCGGTAACAACTTTCGGATACCACTCGCGCAACTCGCCAAGGTCGGCGCTTTGCAGGATGTAGGAATACTGGGACGTGGTCTGTTCACGACCGCCCCCAAACTGCAGGTCCTGATCGGCCATCAGCATCAGCTGTGCACCGGCGACCTTGGGCATTTCCTTGCGCAGGCGCTCAATGACCTTTTGCGCAGAAATGTTGCGTTCCTTGATCGGTTTCAGCCGCACCAGCATGAAGGCGTTGTTGGTGCCGTTGGTGCCGCCGATGAAGCCGGCAACGCTTTGCACCGCGTCATCCTTGAGCACGGCGCGGCGGAAGGTTTCCATTTTTGGCTGCATCACATTGAATGACAATCCGTCGTCACCGCGCACGAAACCGATCAGTTGGCCGGTGTCCTGCTGAGGCATAAATGTTTTAGGAACAACGACATACAGCGCAATGTTAACGCCGACTGTCACGATCAGGCTAAGCAACGTCAACCGGCGGTGACGCAGCACCCAGTCAAGGCTTGTGGCGTATTTGCCGACCATCCACTCGTTGGCGCGCTGGCTCCAGCGCTGCAAACGGTTTTCCTCACCCGGCGTATGCGGCTTGAGCCAGCGGGCGCAGAGCATCGGCGTCAGCGTCAAGGAGACCACCAGCGACACCACGATGGACGCCGCCAACGTGATGGAAAACTCGCGAAACAGGCTTTCGACAATCCCGCCCATAAACAGGATCGACAGGAACACCGCCACCAGCGAGGCGTTCATCGACAGCAAGGTGAAGCCGACTTCCTGCGCCCCGAGGTACGCGGCCTTCATCGGCGGTACGCCTTTGTCGATGTGCCGGGAAATGTTCTCCAGCACCACAATGGCATCGTCCACCACCAGCCCGGTGGCCAGAATCAGCGCCATCAGCGACAGGTTGTTCAGGGAGAATCCGTATAGGTACATCACCGCAAAGGTGCCGACCAGCGACACAGGCACCGCAAGGGTCGGAATCAACGAGGCGCGGAAGTTACCGAGGAACAGGAACACCACCAGAATCACCAGCGCCACGGCAATCAGCAGGGTCATTTCCGCTTCGTGCAAGGTCGCCTTGATCACCGGCGACCGGTCCATCGCCACGTTCAGCTTCACGCTGGCCGGCAAAACGGCCTGCAACGCTGGCAGTTGAGCCTTGATTTCGTTGACCGTCTCGATGATGTTGGCGCCGGCCTGGCGGTTGATCACCAGCAGTACCGCCGCGTCGTTGTTGAAGAAGCCGCTGTTGTAGCGGTCTTCGACGCCGTCGCTGACCTTGGCCACGTCCTTCAGGCGCAGGGCCGCGCCGTCCGCGTAGTGGATGATCAGCGACTCGTAATCCTTGGCTTTCTCAAGTTGATCGTTGGCCTGAACCTGCCACAGCCTCTGGGCATCTTCGACCGAGCCTTTGGGCCTGCGCACGTTGGCGTTGGCGATGGTGTTGCGCACATCGTCCAGCGCCACGCCGTACTGGTTGAGCGCCTGCGGTTCGAGTTCGATGCGCACCGCCGGCAGGGAACTGCCGCCAATCTGCACTTCGCCGACGCCCTGCACCTGAGACAAGCTCTGGGACAGAATCGTCGAGGCCAAATCGTAGAGCTGGCCTTTTTCCAGTACATCGGAGGTCAGCGACAGCACCATGATCGGCGCCTGGGACGGGTTGACCTTCTTGTAGGTCGGCATGCTGCGCATCCCGCTCGGCAGCAAATTGCGCGAAGCGTTGATCGCCGCCTGCACTTCCCGCGCCGCGCCGTTGATGTCGCGGTCCAGGTCGAACTGCAAAATCACCCGGGTCGAGCCCTGACTGGAGCGGCTGCTCATGGTGTTGACCCCGGCGATGGCGCCGAAGGAGCGTTCCAGTGGAGTGGCCACCGTCGAGGCCATGACTTCCGGGCTCGCACCGGGCAGACTCGCCTGGACCACGATCACCGGGAAGTCCATCTGCGGCAGCGGCGATACCGGCAACAAGCCGAAGCTCACACCGCCCAGCAGCAGAATCGCCAGGCTCAGCAACATCGTTGCGACCGGGCGCTTGATGAAGGGTCCGGACAGGTTCATGGCTGTTCTGCCGCTTCCACGGCTTCAGGCTTGCGACCCCAGCGCCGACCGAGGCGGTCGAAGTACAGGTAGATGACCGGAGTGGTAAACAGCGTCAGCACCTGACTCACCAACAAGCCACCCACCATCACCAGACCCAACGGTTGACGCAGTTCCGCGCCGGAACCAGTCGCCAGCATCAGTGGCACCGCGCCGAACAACGCGGCCAGCGTGGTCATCAGAATCGGCCGGAAACGCAGCAGCGCCGCCTGATAGATCGCTGTTTCCGGGTCCATGCCCTGATTGCGCTCAGCGTCGAGGGCGAAGTCGATCATCATGATCGCGTTCTTTTTCACGATACCGATCAACAAAATGATGCCGATGATCGCGATCATGCCCAGATCATTGCCGCTCAACAGCAACGCCAACAAGGCGCCGACCGCCGCCGAGGGCAAGGTCGAGAGAATGGTGATCGGGTGGATGTAGCTCTCGTAGAGCACGCCGAGCACGATGTACATGGTGACCACCGCCGCCAGAATCAGCAGCAAGGTGCTCGACAGCGACGCCTGGAATGCCTCGGCCGCGCCCTGGAACTGGGTCTGCACGCCAATCGGCATGCCGATGTCCTTCTGCACCTGGTCGATGATCTCCACCGCATGCCCCAGCGCCACGCCGGGCGCGAGGTTGAAGGACATCATCACCGCCGGAAACTGCCCGATATGAGTGATCGCCAGTTGGGCCTGACGCTCCTCCATGTGCGCCAGACTGGACAGGCGCACTTGCCCGCCATCGGTGGTTTTCACGTGAATCTGGTTCAGCGCCTCCGGGCCGATCCTCTCGCCCGACTGCGATTGCAGCACCACGCGGTACTGGCTGGCCTGGGTGTAGATGGTGGAAATCTGTCGCTGACCGAAGGCGTCGTACAGCGCATCAGTGATGTTCGACACCGACACACCGACCCGCGACGCCGCATCGCGGTCAATCACCAGATAGACCTGTAGGCCTTTGTCCTGCAAATCGCTGGCAACGTCGGTCAGCTCCGGCCGTTGGGCCAGTGCGTCCACCAGACGACCGCTCCACAGAGTGAGCAACTCCGAGTCCGGCGACGACATGCTGAACTGATATTGAGTCCGGCTGACGCGGTCTTCGATGGTCAGGTCCTGCACCGGTTGCATGAACAGGCGAATGCCGGTGAGTTTGTCCAGTTCCGGTTGCAGGCGTGCAATCACCTCGGTGGCGCTCAGGTCGCGATTGCTGTGGGATTTGAGGTTGATCAGCAGACGGCCGCTGTTCAGTGTCGAGTTGTCACCGTCGATGCCGATGTAGGACGACAGGCTCTCCACCGCCGGATCCGCCAGGATCACTTTGGCCAGTTCCTGCTGACGTTCGCTCATGGCTGCAAAGGAAATCGACTGCGGCGCTTCGGAAATACCCTGGATCACCCCGGTGTCCTGCACCGGGAAAAAGCCCTTGGGCACCACCATGTAAAGGAACACGGTCAACGCCAGAGTGCCGATGGCCACCATCAGGGTCAGCGGTTGATGCTTGAGAACCCACTTTAACTTGCGCCCGTAAGCCGCGATCATCCAATCAATTGTGGCGCCGCTGGCCCGGTAGAAACGGCCCTGCTCTTCTTCCTTCGGCTCACGTTTGAGCAAACGCGCGCACATCATCGGCGTCAGGGTCAGGGAGACGACAAGGGAAATCAGGATCGCCACCGCCAGGGTGATGGCAAATTCGCGGAACAGCCGCCCCACTACGTCGGCCATGAACAGCAGCGGGATCAGTACGGCGATCAGCGACAGGGTCAGGGAGATCAGGGTGAAGCCGATCTGCTTGGCGCCCTTGAGCGCCGCATTCAGGGGGCTGTCGCCCTCTTCGATAAATCGGGAAATGTTCTCCAGCATGACGATCGCATCGTCCACCACGAAACCGGTGGCGATGGTCAGTGCCATCAGGGTCAGGTTGTTGACCGAGAAGCCCGCGAGGTACATCACGCCGAAGGTGCCGATCAATGACAGTGGCACGGCCACTGACGGAATGATCGTGGCGCTGGCCCGACGCAGGAACAGGAAGGTCACCATCACGACCAGCGCAATGGCGATCAACAATTCGTGCTGCACGTCGGTGACCGAGGCGCGAATGGTCTGGGTGCGGTCGGTCAGCACGGTCACTTCGAGACCGGCCGGCAGGTTGTCAGTGATGCTCGGCAGCAGGGCTTTGATCCGGTCAACCACTTCGATGACGTTGGCGCCAGGCTGACGCTGGATGTTCAGCAGCACGGCCTGGTTTTCATTGGCCCACGCCGCCAGACGTTCGTTTTCCGCGCCATCGACGATCTCTGCCACATCCTTGAGCCGCAACGGTGCGCCGTTGGCGTAGGCGAGGATCAGGTTGGCGTAGTCCTTGGGCGAGGTCAGTTGATCGTTTGCATCGAGCATCGACACCCGGGTCGGGCCGTCGAAATTGCCCTTGGGCTGGTTGACGTTGGACGCACCGATCAAGGTGCGTACGTCCGACAGGTTCAAGCCATTGGCCGCCAGCGCCTCGGGATTGACCTTGATCCGCACCGCCTGACGCTGGCCGCCGGCGATGCTGACCATGCCGACGCCGCTGATCTGGGCAATTTTCTGCGCCATGCGCGTGTCGACCAAGTCATTGAGCTTGGGCAGCAGCATGGTCTTGGAGGTGATGGCCAGGGTCAGCACCGGGGTGTCCGCCGGGTTGACCTTGTTGTACACCGGCGGCGCCGGCAGGTCCTTGGGCAGCAAATTGGTCGCAGCGTTGATCGCCGCCTGCACCTGCTGCTCGGCGACGTCCATGTTGATGTCGAGGCTGAAACGCAGGGTCAGCACTGAAGCGCCGCCGGAACTGGTCGAGGCCATCTGGGTCAGGCCGGGCATCTGCCCGAATTGACGCTCAAGGGGCGCCGTCACGGCGCTGGTCATCACATCCGGGCTGGCACCGGGATACAGCGTCATGACGCGGATGGTCGGGTAATCGACCTGAGGCAATGCCGACACCGGCAACAGCCGATAGGCGATCACGCCGGCCAGGATAATGGCCAGCATGCTCAGGGTCGTGGCGACCGGGCGAAGGATGAACAGCCGCGAGATGTTCATGCGCCGCCCTTTTTCGCCTTGTCGGTGGTCGTCGCGTCAGGCGTCGAAGCGGCCGATTTGCCTTGCAGGTGCCCGGTCGGGGTGGTCGGTACATCCTTGGTGTCGTTGACCACTTCCACTTCGCTGCCTTCCTTCAAGCGGTCGGTGCCTTCAAGGACCACGCGATCCCCAGGGGCCAGGCCTTCGGTAACCACGGTGTTTTCACCATCACTGGCGCCGACTTTCAACTGACGAATCGCGACTTTCTTGTCACCGTCCAGGGCGTAGACAAACGTGCCGTTGGTGCCGAACTGAATCGCTGCCGAAGGTGCGAGCACCACGTCTTTGAGGGTGTCGGCCAGCAGGTGGACGTTGACGAACTGGTTCGGGAACAGCGCCTGATCGCGGTTTTCGTAACGCGCCTTGAATTTCAGGGTGCCGGTGGTGACGTCGATCTGGTTGTCCAGGCTCTGCAAGACGCCAGTGGCCTGCAACTTGGTGTCGCCACGGTCCCAGGCTTCGGCGGGCAGTTTGGCACCGGTGCGATAACGGGCCAGCACGGTCTCCAGGCTGTTTTCCGGCAAGGTGAAGGCAACGCTGATCGGTTGGGTCTGGGTGATGATCACCAGGGCGGTGGTGTCGTTGGCTGCCACCAGGTTGCCGACATCCAGCTGACGCAAGCCCACACGCCCGGCAATCGGGGCGCGGATTTTGGTGAATTCCAGATTGAGCTTGGCGTCGTTGACTGCCGCCTGATTGGTTTTGACTGTGCCCTGATACTGACCCACCAGCGCTTCGGCGGTGTCCAGGGTCTGTTTGGCGATACTGTCTTCGCGATACAGGCCGCGATAGCGTTCCACATCGACCTGGGCGTTTTTCAGTTGTGCCTGGTTCTGCAGCAAGGTGCCTTCGGCCTGAAGCAAGGCGTTCTGGTAAGGACGCGGGTCGATTTCAGCCAGCAGATCGCCAGCCTTGACCATCTGCCCTTCCTCGAATGAAATCTTCATCAGCTCACCACCGACGCGGCTGCGCACATTAATGGTGTTCAGCGCCGTCACGGTGCCCAGCGCCTTGTAGTACAGCGGGAAGTCGCCCTTGACCGCCGGCGCGACACGCACTGGAACCGGCCCGGTCGCCCCGCCGAAACCCGGGCGCATCCCCCCCGACTTGCCGGTATGCCCGGCAACAGCTTTTTGCCCTGCGCCCTCTTTTTGGGCAGTGCCAGCGGGCCAGAACTTCCAGCACAGGCCAGCGATGACCAACAGGACAAGCAGGCCGAACAGCCAGCGACGGGGACTACGGGAAACGGAGGATTGCATGGAATGATCAACCATTGGGCGCGTGGGCTTCTTCTACAGGAGGCTGAACGATAAGCACTGGCGGGCATTAAGCAAAGCGGCTTTACCGGCAATTTACCTTCGGCTTACGTAACAGGATGTTTTGCCAAGACACTGAATCACAAATGAAAACGGCCTGGACAGTGCCAGGCCGTTAACAATTGTAAAACTAGACTTACTTCAGAACAGCAAGTGCCGCTTCGTAGTTCGGTTCTTCAGCGATTTCCTTGACCAGTTCGCTGTGCAGAACGTTGTCGTTTTCGTCCAGAACCACGACGGCACGGGCGGTCAGGCCTTTGAGCGGGCCGTCAGCGATGGCAACGCCATAGTTCTCGATGAACTCGGCACCGCGCAGGGTCGACAGGTTCTGTACGTTTTCCAGGCCTTCGGCGCCGCAGAAGCGCGCTTGAGCGAACGGCAGGTCAGCGGAGATGCACAGTACGACCGTGTTGGCGACATCGCTGGCCTGGGCGTTGAACTTGCGAACCGACGTCGCGCAGGTTGGGGTATCGACGCTTGGGAAGATGTTCAGCACTTTGCGCTTGCCGGCGAAGCTCGCCAGGGTCACGTCGGACAGATTGCCGGCAACCAGGGAAAAGGCTGGCGCCTTGGAACCGGCTTGTGGCAGTTGGCCGTTGACTTGAACCGGGGAGCCTTTAAGAGTGACTTGAGCCATGAACGGAGTCCTTCTGAACGTTGTTGTAGAGAATTTTGAAGAGGCCGAAGTTAACCACGAAATGGCCCGACGACCTATGCCCAGATACAAATTGTGAAGTGTCGCCCTCTAAACTGGATACAACTCCAACAATCAACACAATTCCCTTGTGGGAGCGGGCTTGCTCCGGGCGGCGTTCCGACGAATACAGTGTGCCAGTCAAAGCAGATGTCGACTGACACGACGCCTTCGCGAGCAAGCCCGCTCCCACAGGGTCGGTGTACAGCGTACCGCCCTCGCCAGCCGCAACCAGGCGTTCATGACGAAAGGCAGCCAGCGTTGTCGATTCAGGCGACGGCCATTCGACTAGTCTGTGAGTCACTCACATCCAGCGGAGATAAGACCATGCGATTCATGATCATTGTGAAAGCCAGCCCCGACTCCGAGGCCGGTGTGATGCCCAGCAAAGAACTGATGACTGCGATGGGCAACTACAACGAGGAATTGACCAAGGCCGGCATCCTCATCGACTGCGATGGCCTGCAGCCCAGTAGCAAAGGCGCCCGTGTACGTTTCTCGGGTGACCAGCGCACGGTGATCGATGGCCCGTTCGCCGAAACCAAGGAGCTGATCGCCGGCTATTGGTTATGGGAGGTAAAGTCGAAAGAGGAAGCCATCGAATGGGTCAAGCGCTGCCCGAACCCGATGCCGGGGACAGAGGCCGAGATCGAAATTCGCCCGGTGTACTCGGCCGAGGATTTCGGTTCCGAGTTCACGCCTGAGCTGCGTGAGCAGGAAGAGCGAATTCGGGCGCAGGCGAAGAAGAGCTGAGTAGGTGATCCCTGTGGAAGCGGGCTTGCTCGCGAAGGCGTTGTTTCAGCCTACATATCTATTGGCTGGGCAATCGCTTTCGCAGGCATGCTTGCGATACATGTCTGCGATATAAATTCAACCCTCAACATGACCTGGCTGTCGACTCATCATTGACAGTCATTGCAATTCGCTTATTTCCAATCATTCTAAACAACTGTCAAGAATGACAGTTACGCGAAAAGAATTTCTTTTTTTTAATGAGCGTTCCCCCGTTTGCCGGAGAGACATATCCAATGTTTAGCTCATCGATCTTCTTTTCTGAAAGTCCACGTGCGGTGCCTCGCGACTGTGCCAGTACTTGGTATGTAACCTCACCCGGCAAAGAGTTAAAGGAAATTCAGGTCCAAGTACAAGTACAAAACCAACCC
Organism: Pseudomonas sp. PDM10; assembly: GCF_014852295.1. NCBI lineage: Bacteria > Pseudomonadati > Pseudomonadota > Gammaproteobacteria > Pseudomonadales > Pseudomonadaceae > Pseudomonas > Pseudomonas sp. PDM10. Next base: position 244,616 of record NZ_JACVBJ010000004.1, read on the forward strand.
ACACAAAATATCGCCGTCAGCGTGACGTTACCATCTGGCTTTCACTACGCCGACGGCACCTATGGCAAACAGGTATTCCATCCTGACGCGAACGGAAAAATAAACCTTCAAGGTTTGACGTGTGAAGCAGCTGTTTCCAATGGCCAATACTGGTTGCTCGCCGAGCATTCGGATGGCCAGGCATGGGCTGAAATTATCGTTCAAGCGGATACGATTCCTACTCCGGGGCAGGCTTACGAGACTGTTTTCAATTCGGACGGGAGTCGCGCGTATGTCAACTCTGCTATAGATAGCGATTTCACTATTTCGATCATAGATACAAAAAGCCAAACAATTATTGCCAGCCTTGACGACGTAGACAGCCCAAGTGGAATCGCTCTAAGCCCGGACGAAAACCATCTCTATATTTGTCATTATTTTCCTAACACACTTTCAGTGGTAGACACTCGAACACTATCGACTGTAGGAGTACTCCCGCTAGGAGTTTATCCGTCGAATATTTTTCTGCATCCGAATAACGCCCTTGCTTATATAAAAGGAGAAAATAGGATCCTGGTTGTCGATTTGGACAGACTTAGAGTCGTTACCACGATCAATACCGGCAATGTAAATGGCCTTGTATTTGGTCCCAACTCGAAGGCCTACGCCCTCGTTTTTGACGCACCTTTTGTTGAAAGCGTTGTTAAAGTCCTTGACACCCGCGACCACCTTGTCACCAGAACCCTTCCCCTTGGCGGAGTCGCCTCCAGGATCGGCATCAGTACAGATAGCCTTAGCGTTTATGTACCTATTTTTACTAGGGGACCATTTGATCCAGGCTCCTGGATTGCCGTCATCGACACATTGGTGGATGGGTTCCGGAATAATATTGAACATGGGGAAGTCGGCTTGGTAGAATTTGGCGTCAGCCCGGACGGGAAGCGACTCTATACTGCCAATTCGACCCCATTCGTCTTTAGCATTGATCTTCAGAGCTTGGCAGTGAAAAGTATTCCATTAGGTAACAACATCAGACCCTATTATCTTTCCGTGAGCCCTGACAATACTTGGATCTATGGCGGGGATCTTGGCAACGATAGATTGTTTGCACTGAACGTAAAAGAATAACTTAATAGGATATATTCGGCGCCCCCCATCTTTTTCCCACAGGGTAATTAAGCGCTGCACAGCAGCGCTTAATTCGCTCTGAATTGATCACCATAGATGAACTGCTGTGTGTGTGCAGATAACTAAATCGAGATTCGCCGGGTGTATTCCGCCGAAGATTTCGGTGTCGGGTTCATGCAGGAGTTGCCGGAACAGTAATCGCGAGTGCGGGCGCAGTCGAAAAAGAACTGAACAGTTCGAACAGAGGATCTACCTGATTAGATGATCAATTCTTCCTTAAGAAGCGCTGTCGATTCAGGTGATGGCCATTCGCAGCCACAAAACCGGTAAAGGCGTTTTAACTGACAAATCGAATCCGACGGTGTGAGGTGGCTGCTCCACCCAACGGGGACCACGAATCCCTCCCTTCGACTGGCGAACACCGCGTTAACTGCTAGCTTCAACAGACGTGCCCTACAGGCTTGAAAGGAAGGAGATTACGCAGTAATGGTCGAGAAGTGCCGGGTCGTCCAATGAGCCACTAATGAATGGGGGAAACGGAGAATCAGCACTCGCCCTATCCAAACGGCGCTACAGTACCGGTGAAATAACAGGCAACAGTTCACGCTGTTCACCGGGATCAACGTCATCTTCGGCAAATGAGGACTTTGATATGCACATTGCAATTCGCGCAGCCGGTTTCAGCCTGATGACGATGTTCGTAAGTTGCGGCGTCGGTGCCCAGGAGCTTGATACGCGGATCGCCAAGATCGCGATGGAACACGAAATGCCAGCCCATGAATCGATCGCCAGGCTATGCCGAACTGGACTGCCAACAGGCGATTCGACGATGGGCCTCTCAGCCTCAACACATCATTTAGACTTGAGCTTCAAATACGACTGATGCAGATCTGAGACCCAGCCATCGATCACACCCTTCACGTCATCAGCCTTCATGACCTGAGACTCGTTTTCCAAGGGTTTGCCTCACCCTCGGCGTTTTGCTATTGGCCATAGCGGGCATCGGCTGGTTTCTGTTCAGCAGCAAACCGGCCCCCGTGAGCTAGCCCCACGGCCCAGCCTCCAACCACCTGGAATGGACGGCAAAAAAAGGCGATCTGGTCCATGCCGGTTTTGCCGTCGACCTGAAGGACAAGAGCGCCACTGTCGAAATCGAAACCTGCGCCCGCTGCCACTCGCGCCGCGCGCCACTGGGCGACGGCTTCACCGCCGACAAGCGTCTGATGGATGACTACCTGCCGTGCCCCCTGACCCGCGAGTTGTACAGCGGCAAGGTCGATGAAGCCTGCCAAGAGCTGGAACGGCTGCTGAAAGTGCACCCGGCCAATCGCAATGCCCGGTTGTCGTTGATCCAGTACTACCTGGATAACGGGCAGGAACCCAAGGCGCAGGTGCTGTTGCAGGGCTGGAAGAAAATGAACAGGGGGGATCCGGCGTTGAAGTGATCTGGAGTACATCCTTGAGATCCACCCCCTCACCCCAACCCTCTCCCCACGGGGGCGAGGGGAAAGGGAGCCGATCTTCAAGCCTTTCAAAACCGGAGATCGACTCGAAATTTCAGGTCGATATAACTCGAAAAAACTCCTCGGCCAGTCCCCTCTACCCCTTGGGGCGGTCCGACGTTTCGGGAGGGTTAGGGTGAGGGGTGGATCTAAATAACACCGCACATCCTCACCAGGACGATCCACTCTTGGCCGCCAACTCCCGCCGACTATTCGCCCGCATCGCCTTGATCAACGACACCGTGCCCACCAGCAAAATCGCCGCACCGAACAGGAAGTCAATGTTGTACAGCTGAAAGTCCTGCAACGGCCCCACCAGAAACACCCGGATCGCCCCGATACTCACCAGCGTGGCCAGAAAATCAATGCCTGGCTCGTCGCGATAAAACACGTGCATCAACGGCAGGCAAATGACCAGCAGCAACAGCAAGACAATCACCTTGAACGAGCCCTTGCGCTCGACGCTGAACGCGCATTCATTGGCGGCGTAAGGTTTGTAATCCTCGTCGCGCACCAGCGAGTTTTTCTCATTGATGTACTCGACCCGGTTGTACTTTTGAATAGGCGTAAAGGTGTTCGACATCTCCATCACCGTGGTGATGTGGCGGAAGCGCAAGTCGATGCGCTCATTGCCCTTGAGGTAATACAGCACCGGTTTATAGCCATAGCGGTAGGTGTCGAAGGGAAACTCGGTGGCGCGCCCCTGCACGCCAATCGGGCGTGGCTCGAGCTCCGCGTAGGCGCTTTTGTTGTCTGAGGCGAGGTTACGGCTCAGGGGTTTGATCCTGACCTGTTCGAGGAAAATCGGCGTGGCGCCGTAGGACCATTGCAGCGGTTCCAGGCGCAAGCGCAGCTCGTTACGGCCCAGGTCGTAGCGGTTGAAGGTGCGTTCGGAAACAATCACCGCGCCGCTGAGCATGAACTCGCCACGCAGGTTGTTGGTGATGCGCAGGGTCAGCTGATCCTTGCCCAGCGACAGCGCATCGGCAGCCGGTGGCGTGCCGCACCAGGCGTAACTGTCGAACGCGCCACCCAACTGCCCGCCGCGGTTTTCCTGAAACACATAAAAGTAACCGCCCCATAGAGTCAACATCAGAAGTAACGCGGTTAACCCTAAAATCTTCTTGCCCACACTCAAACCAGACTCCTTTCGGTACGACTTCCTTATGAGATGCGGACTCTACCAAAGTGACATCATCGACCCAAGCGAAACCCTCAACGTCGCCTGAACAACGGCCGCGGTTCAATCACCGAACGCCCATACAGCACGCTCATCCCCGCCAGGCCCTTGAGCGCATCTTCGGCGGACTTGTCCTCACGCACCGCAAAGCTGTCGAACCCGCATTGACGCATGTGGCTGAGTTGATCGCGCAGTACGTCGCCGACCGCGCGTAACTCGCCCGTCCAGCCCAATCGAGTGCGCAGCAAGTACGCCTGGCTGTAACCGCGACCATCACGGAAACTCGGAAAATCCAGGGCAATCAGCGGCAGGTGTGAAAACCACGGTTTGAGGCTTTCCACCTCATCGTCCGGCCCCAACCACACGCCCTTTTGCGGTGGCCCTTCAAGCCAACGGGCCAACGGCAGAATCACCGCACCCGCCGGCCATTCATCGTTGACATTCCTGACCAGGGTCCAGGGATCATCAGCGACAATCCGCGCCACACCCTCCTCCAGCCGCAGCAAATTGTTCATGCCGACACCTCCAGCAGCTTCGGATAGACCTGCTCTTTGAACGGTTCCAGACCGATGCGCTGCAAGGTGTCGACAAACACTTCCTCACTCTCGCGGTAATTGACGAACGTGGCGATGATTTGCTCGATCACCTCGGGCACTTCGGCGGCGCTAAAAGACGGGCCGATGACTTTGCCCAATGCGCTGTTCTTGCCCTGAGCACCGCCGAGGGTGATCTGGTACCACTCGCTGCCGTTCTTATCGACCCCCAGAATGCCTATGTTGCCGATGTGGTGGTGGCCGCAGGCGTTCATGCAGCCAGAGATGTTCAGGCTGATGTCGCCCAGATCATGCAGATAGTCGAGGTCTTCGAAGCGTGCCTGTATGGCTTGCGCGATGGGGATTGACTTGGCATTGGCCAGCGCGCAGAAGTCGCCGCCGGGGCAGGCGATGATGTCGGTCAGCAAGCCGATATTGGCGCAGCCCAGGCCCTGTTCGCAGGCCAGGCACCAGAGCGAGTAGAGATCAGCCTTGGGCACGTCGGGCAACACAATGTTCTGTTCATGGGCGATGCGAATTTCGCCAAAACCGAACTGCTCGGACCAACGGGCAACCGCCTCCATTTGCTCGGCCGTGACATCACCCGGCGGCGAGGCAATACCCGGTTTGGTCGACAGCACCACGCTGGCATAGCCCGGCACTTTGTGCGGCTGAACGTTGCGCGACACCCAGCGGGCGAAGGCCGGGTTTTCGGAAAGGCGTGTGCCGAAATCAAGGTCGGTGTCCGCCAGAGCGCGATAGTCCGGCGGCACAAAAGCACTGGCCACGCGCTCATACTCGACATCGGTCAACTGCGCCGGGCCGTCCTTGAGGTACTGCCATTCCTCCTCCACTTCCCGGGCAAAGGCTTCGATGCCCAGCGCCTTGACCAGAATCTTGATCCGCGCTTTGTACTTATTGTCGCGCCGACCGTGGCGGTTGTAGACCCGCAGCACCGCCTCGACGTAGGACAGCAGGTGCTGCCACGGCAACCCTTCGCGAATCTGTAAACCAAGGATCGGCGTGCGCCCCAACCCGCCGCCGACGATGACCCGCAGCAACATCTGTCCGTCGGGTCCCGGGTAAAGATAGAGGCCGATGTCATGCATCATGATCGCCGCCCGGTCCTGCTCCGCCGAGCAGATAGCGATCTTGAACTTGCGTGGCAGGAACAGGAATTCCGGGTTGATGGTCGACCACTGCCGGAGGATTTCCGCCAGCGGTCGCGGGTCGATCATTTCATCCGCAGCCACCCCGGCAAAGGCTTCGGTGGTGATGTTGCGCACGCAGTTGCCGGAGGTCTGGATCGCGTGCATTTCCACTTGCGCCAGGCGTTCGAGGATGTCCGGCACCTGGGCCAGTTCGATCCAGTTGAACTGCATGTTCTGCCGCGTGGTGAAGTGGCCGTAGCCACGGTCGTAATCCCGGGCGATGCTCGCCAGCGTGCGCATTTGCGGCGCGCTTAACGTGCCGTAAGGAATCGCCACGCGCAGCATGTAGGCGTGTTTTTGCATGTACAGACCGTTTTGCAAACGCAGCGGCAGGAATTCTTCTTCGCTCAACTCCTGCGCCATGAAGCGTTCGACCTGATCGCGAAACTGCGCGACCCGCTCAAAGACCAGGGCCCGGTCATAGTCATCGTACTGATACATGTGGCTACCTCATCAGGATTGATCGGGCTCTGCACAACCCCTGTGGGAGCGACCTGTGGCGAGGGGATTTATCCCCGTTGGGTCGCGAAGCGGCCCCGCGTCCGTCCAGACAGATCCTTTTGTCCGGATTGACGACTGCTTCGCAGCCGAACGGGGCGGTGCGACGTTTCGCTAAATCCCCTCACCACAGGTCGCTCCCACAGGGATTTGGGTGAGTTAGAAGCTCTATGGCCCGTTTTCTTGAGGTGACTATGGACCTGCGGCGCAATGCGTTACAGATTCAGTTGGACGCTAAAAAACCGTATCAGGTTGTGGCAGATGGCCGCAGGGTTACCTTAAGTCTGATCCGCATAAATGATGTTTTCCTGAGCCTGTTTTGTTTTTCGCAAGGTTTCTACAGTGCACGACATGCCAGTCCGGGTGGCCTGGCAAGACTTTGCAACCGTGGAAGCATTGACCATGAGCACAGCAACAATCGGACAGGCCTACAACTACAAGGTCGTCCGCCAATTCGTCGTGGCAACCGTGGTTTGGGGTGTCGTGGGGATGGCGATGGGGGTGTGGATCGCCTCGCAACTGGTGTGGCCGCAGATGAACCTCGACCTGCCATGGACCACCTTCGGCCGCTTGCGCCCATTGCACACCAGCCTGGTGATTTTCGGCTTTGCCGGCAGCGCGCAATTCGCCGCCAGTTACTACGCGGTACAGCGTACCTGCCAAGTGCGGCTGTTTTCGGACAAGCTTGCGGCATTCACTTTCTGGGGCTGGCAATCGGTGATTGTGGTGATGCTGATCACCCTGCCCCTGGGCTACACCACCACCAAGGAATACGCCGAGATCGAGTTCTCCGGCGCGGTGTGGATGACCGTGGTCTGGGTCGCGTATGCCATCGTCTTTTTCACCACCGTGGTGCAGCGCAAGACCAAGCACATCTACGTCGGCAACTGGTTCTTCGGCGCGTTTATCGTGGTGATCGCCATGTTGCACGTGGTCAATCACCTGGCGATTCCGGTGGACTGGTTCAAGTCCTATCCGGTGTATTCCGGGGCGACCGACGCCATGGTGCAGTGGTGGTACGGGCACAACGCGGTGGGTTTCTTCCTGACCACCGGGTTCCTGGGGATGATGTATTACTTCGTGCCGAAACAGGTTGGGCGGCCGGTGTATTCCTATCGCTTGTCGATTGTGCACTTCTGGGCGCTGATCACCCTGTACATCTGGGCCGGCCCGCATCACTTGCACTACACCGCGCTGCCGGACTGGGCGCAGTCGCTCGGCATGGCGATGTCGCTGATCCTGCTGGCACCGAGCTGGGGCGGGATGATCAACGGCATGATGACGCTCTCGGGGGCCTGGCATAAATTGCGCACCGACCCGATCCTGCGCTTTCTGGTGCTGTCCCTGGCCTTCTACGGCATGTCGACCTTCGAAGGGCCGATGATGGCGATCAAGACGGTCAACGCCCTCTCCCACTACACCGACTGGACCATCGGCCACGTCCACGCTGGCGCTCTGGGTTGGGTGGCGATGATCACCTTCGGCTCGCTGTACCACATGATTCCGAAAATCTTCGGTCGCACGCAGATGCACAGCATCGGCCTGATCAACGCGCACTTCTGGCTCGCGACCATCGGCACCGTGCTGTACATCGCCTCGATGTGGGTCAACGGCATCACCCAGGGTTTGATGTGGCGTGCGATCAACGATGACGGCACGCTGACCTACTCCTTCGTCGAAGCCTTGCAGGCCAGCCATCCAGGGTTCGTGGTGCGCTTCGTCGGCGGTGTGTTCTTCCTCAGCGGCATGTTGTTGATGGCTTATAACGTCTGGCGCACGGTGCGGGTTTCGGACATCGAAATGGCCCACCGCGAAGCGCAGATTGCCTGAGGCGAGGGGCTTGAGATGATTGAGGTCGTGCTGAATGTGTTGGGGGTCGTGGGGCTTTGGCTGACGGTTGAATACTGCCTGAAACACCAGACGATAGAGAGTCTGGATGAAGCCAGTTTGATTCCGTTTGCCGATGACCCGGGGGTGGCGCGGCGGGTGGAGTTGGCGACGGGTAAGAGCGTTAAGGCTGTGGCGCCGGAAGAAGCAAAACCAGGCTGGGGGGATTTGGAGGTTTGAGGGGAGTCAGCTAAGGCCACCCCTCACCCTAACCCTCCCGAAACGTCGGACCGCCCCAGGGGGTAGAGGGGACTGACCGAGGTGTTGATTCGAGTTGCATCGACCTGACAGACCGAGTCGAACTTAACTTTTGAAAGCCACGGAGATCTGCACCCTTTCCCCCTCTCCCCTCTGGGGAGAGGGATGGGCGGGCGGCGTTCCGATGAGGGGTGGTTCTTGACTTTAGCCACGCTCGCGGGGAATCAGGCTCTGCAACTGCTGCGCCAGAAAATTCGCATCGAATGCAAAGGTATCCGGGTCTTTCAAGCCATTGGTCTTGCGCCATTGCCAGCTGCTGGACGGTGGCAGGCACACCAGCGAAATGCTGCCGTACCGCGCCGCTGTCAAGCCCATCACAGCCAGCGAAATCTGACCGCCGGCACCCATCACATCGGGCACAAACTCCACCGGCTTACCGGCGATCACAATGGACAGCTTCTCGGTCTTGAAGGTCGACGTTTCGACCGGCACGCTCGGTCCCGAGGCGACATAGGCCTCGCGGCTCACCTCCAGCAGATTCGGCGCCTGGACCGGTTCCAGCCATTGCTGGATCTGATCGAACAGTTCACCAATGCGCGTCGCCCACACGGCCGATTGCGACTCGAACAGTTGCTTCTTGTGCGCTTCGCTTTCTGCGTAATGGCGAAGCATCTCACCCAGTTGCTGTACGTCGTCCATTGCGGTGTTCCTTTGATGAAGCGGTGCTGCGGTTTTTAAGCATGGCAGATTGAGCACAGGACTGTTCAATTAAAACGGCGACTGATGCGTGAGTGGCCGGGGAAATTACGACAAACGGTACCGAAAAACACAATTTATGCAGCTTTACCTGTCATATCTGACAGTAGCCAACTCGCTTGAGCGAGTGTTTGATAGAACCGCCACCTAAATAACCGGGATGGTGAAAGTTACGCTCAAGGAGGCAGGTGATGGAGTATCAAACCAACAGCAATGTTCTGGTCCTTTTTCTGGTGAAAATCCCAGGGTGGAAAACGCCAGTCATTCATGACTCCAATCCGCATGGGGGCATCCCACTTTCCCTCTTTGAAGAACATCTTGAGGGACTCTTATGCCTTATTGACCCTTGGCTCAATAAGGCTGTAGACGAACGCGTTAATCTGTTCGTGGACGGCAGAGCAACCCCCGTGACTGGCAAAACCATTGGGCCAGACGAGGAAGACGTTCGTGTTCGACTGTATATCCCCAAAGGCATACTTCACGACGGTGTCAACGAGATCTTCTACCAAGTATTGAGGGTAGGTCAGACAACACCCGAAGAGTCGCTGAAATTAAAAGTTCTCTACCATACCCTTGCACCAGGAGAACCCGGCCATGCAATGAGCAAAGTTCAGGTCTCTGCCGATGTGCAGACCAACGGCGTGGGTAAAGCCCAGGCGGAGCGCGGTGTCGTGGTCGGGTTTGATTATCCCAATAGACGCGCCCATGACGATATTCGCCTGACCGTTGGCACAACCTATGTTGATCATAAAGTTTCTCCCGGGGAAGCCCTTCCAGGCAGTCCGGTTGTAACCGAGACGCTCTTCACCCCCACGTTCGAAAAAACCGGCGACAACCCGCGCACCCCCTTCTGGTACAGGGTCACTGATCAACTAGGTAATTCATCCGGCGCGTCCGCGAGTATCGAGGTAGACGTACACCTGAAAGAAGAACAACTCGATCTTAAGCCACCCAAAGTGCTGGAAGCCAAGGAACAGAACGGTACTGTATTAAACTTCGAAAAAGACTTTTACGAAGCCACGTCCGCCACCGTCGAAGTCGCTTTTACCGGGTCCGCCCGCGGACAAACCGTCAAAGTCTATTGGCTCGGGCGAAACTCGACGTATGGCAGCGAGATACAAACTGTCTCCGTTGCAGGCCAGACCCTGAAATTCCTGGTGCCCAGGCTGGAAGTTGTCGATTGTATTGGTACTGGTGCGCAGGTCAGCTACACAGTCAGGCTGCCAGGTACGACCAAGGATTTGCCTTCTGAAGATTTACGCATCAGGGTCACCCCCCAAAAGCATCACCTTCCAGAACCCACGCTTTCCTCAGACAAATTGAACATCAGGGCGTATTACCCCACATTGGATGGCGATTACAAAGTGCGTCTTGCAGTGTTTGGCAAAGTCACTCGCTACAGTGAAGAGTTCAACATTATCCAGCCGTCTTACACCAATATAGCGGTTCCCCAGTCGTGGCTGACTGAAAATCGTGGCCTCCCGGTCATGTTCAACTGCACGCTTAAAAAGACCGACACCAATGAGCCGCTTATTTTCTCATGGTGCTTAAGGATTACTTTATAACCGCCACGTATGCAGATCCGCTTTAGTTAAACAGCGCAAACAAACAAACGCACTATTGAAGCCGCGCCACTTCGACGTCGGCTTCCACAAGGGGATTGTCATGTTTAAAACAATCGGGTTTCTTTTATTCGCTTTAATAGCTGGCTGCAGCCAGCTCGATCGACATTCAGAAAATGAAATCGGCGCCTTCAACAACGCCAGTACGCAAAGTGGCATCACTGTCGCAGCACAACTTAATACGCTTTACGGCAGGAAATTTGCCAACTGCAATAATTCGAATTCACAACCTGCATTTCTTTGTTCGGGCGTCACACTCAGAGTTACGGTTAAGGACCCAGCCAACCAATATAAAGTATGGGACCCGAGCCCCACGTCGATAAAAAGTGGTGGTGTTTCGTTCTCTTACCTAAGAGCGGATACCAACTTTGGACGACTGGCCTGGGGCTACGGTAATGGTTTTATCCTGTACCCCATCTTTGAAGCACCCGCCGACAAGATCGACCTGGACTACCTGTGCTCGTATCCCATGGACGGATGGACCTGGCATCGAAGCCAAACGTCAGTCTGTGTTCCCCATCGCGATTACCCCGTTCAAAGTCAACTTTGCCACAACGCGGGCGTGACCACTGCAGAACAATGGCTGGCTGTATGGAACATATCGGGCGGCAACCCGAACCTACGACAATGCGGTTTCGACATTACCGATGACCGCAACGCCCTGGCAGCACCGGCGTTTTATCAATCCCTTCGAGCAAAGAGCCTGCTGGGTGCTACGGGGTTTAACGGGCATAACGAAACCATTATCAAGACCTGGACTCCCGGTCGCCCCAATACATTTCCGATCATGGCATTCTTTTACATTTACGGCGGTACCGACACGAAACCGCTCGCCGATGCGCAGTACAACCAACGGGACTTCTACAACTCGACCAATCCCAAAATCGTGGTACCGATCATTCGCCTGACACCCGCGAATAGCCCCACTGGCGTTGCTACTTTTACATTCGTCGCCGCAGATCAAGTGGTGACTCAATGAACACTCTAACGTCGCGCTCTTTTCGTACGGGACTGAACGTTATCCGTCATACCCTGTCAGGCGTTGGGTTGATGTCGACTTTGAGTGCATCCCTGTATGCGCAAAATAGAACTGACCCGCCTGACAGTTACATCCTTACCGTGGAGCGCTGTGTGAAATACGTGGAAGGTGCACAGTGGATTTATCGGGACTATGAGTGGTCATTTTCTATTACGCCCACACCCTGTGCGAGGCGGACACCGCCAGAAGGGACGCCCTACCTGTGGGACGAACTCTCCCGCGACTATTCCAACAGCCGCTATTGGAAAAACACCCATGGCATGCGCCATCAATTGATTTGTCATCTGGCGATAGCAAGAGACAAACCGCAATGGAACCTGGAGCCGTGGCGACCTGATGTAGGGTATGAGAAGACGTTGGCCGCCGGATGCAACCATGTCACCCCCTTGCCTGAAAAGGCACCATGACACTTCCCGGAAAGATGAGCGCTACAGTTTATTTTTCACTGGCATCTGCCCTTGAACACATCGAAACTCCCAAGCCAAGCCTGTCAATGCAGGCCATAGCTTGAGGAAAACCAATGCGCACCATCGGCCTTATCGGCGGCATGAGCTGGGAGTCCAGCGCCGAGTATTACCGTCTCATCAACCAGCAGGTGCGCGACCGGTTCGGGCCCTTGCGTTCGGCGAAATTGCTGATGTACAGCGTCGACTTTGGCCCTGTCGAACAGGCCCAGCATGCCGGGCGCTGGGACGAAGCGGCGGCGATTCTAGTGGATGCGGCGCAGCGATTGCAGGCGGGCGGCGCCGATTGCGTGGTGCTGTGCACCAACACCATGCACAAAGTGGCCGGGCAGATTCAGGCAGCGATCAGTATTCCGTTCCTGCACATCGCCGACCCGGTGGGTCAGGCTGCCGTCGAGGCTGGTGCGCTGAAGGTCGGATTGCTCGGCACAGCGTTCACCATGGAGCAGGACTTCCTCAAGGAACGCCTGACCTCGATGGGGCTGACCGTGCTGGTGCCGGAGGCCGATGAACGTCAGGCCGTCCACCGGATCATCTATGACGAGTTGTGCGTCGGGGTGGTCAGCGAGGCGTCACGCAAGGTGTATCAGCAGGTCATCGAATCACTGATCCGACGTGGCGCCCAGGCAATCATCCTCGGTTGCACGGAAATCGGCCTGCTGATCAAACCCGAGCACAGCGCCCTGCCCTTGCTCGACACCACCGAACTGCATGCACAGGCAGCGGTGGCGTTCGCGTTGGGTGAGTGATTCAACCGGCCTTGGGCGGGCGACGCAGCCGCGCCATGCTCAAGGCATCCACCAGCACGCCGTCACGCACGGCGTAGTCGCGAAACAGCCCTTCGGTGTCGAAGCCGAACTTGCGATACAGCCCGATGGCGGCTTCGTTGTCGGCGTAGACCGAAAGCTCGAGCCGTTGCAGGTTCATCCAGTTGTCGGCGATGTCCAACGCCGCCGCCAACAGCTTCGAGCCGACGCCCTTGCCCTGCCAGGCTGTCGCTACGCCCATGCCGAGATTGCCGGCATGGCTGCGGCGGATCCGCGAAAACTGCTCCAGGCCAATATTGCCGATGACCGCCCCTTGATGCAGCGCCACCAGCTGCACCACACGTTCATTGTCCGGCGCCAGGCGTTTGCGCCAGACCTCGGTGGACTGAAACGGCATTTGCAGCACCTGACGGGCAATGGCCGGGTCGTTGTAGAGCGCGGTAATGCCGTCGATGTGGGAGTCGTTGAAACGTTCGAGGGTGATGACAGCGTCAGTGGCGGGCATGGGTGATTCATCCTTGAGACAGACATGGCCGCCCACTCTATACCGCCTACTTCCAATATGGCGAGAATCCATGTGGGAGCGAGCCTGCTCGCGATGGGGCCATCACATTCAACATTGATGTCGACTGTCCAGCCGCTATCGCGAGCAGGCTCGCTCCCACATTTTGGATGGCGGTCACCCCTCGAACCACTCTCGGCGCTCGTTGAAGGTGTTCTGGATCAGCTCAACAATCATCTGCACCTGCGCTGAACCCTCGGACTCGGCATTAACCGCCATCCACACCTGACGCTGCATCGGTTGGCTGAACAGTCCCGGCAACTCAATAAGGCCGCGATCGAAGCGGCTGATGTATCCGGGCAGCAGCCCAATGCAGGCACTGCAACGGATCATCTCCAGCATCAGCGAATAGGAATGCAACTGCACCACCCCGGCCAGGCGCTGGTCCACGAGGGTATTCCACGGCCGGAAACAGTCGACCTGACGGTCATGCTGCCATTGCACCAACAGGAAATCCGCTAGGTCATCGAGGCTGTCTGGCCGCGACGCGACCCGTGAATACCGTTTGGCGATGTGAGGCAGGTAGTCGAGCCGTGCCAGACGCCGGAGCTCGCTGACCGCAAAACTCGGGCCGGGCAGCGGTGATTCGGTGCCGGCCAGCCACAGCACCACATCGGCGCTGACCGCTTGCAGGGACAGTTCACTGTCCAGGGTGATGATGTCCAGGCGCACGCTGGCGTTGCGCCGCAACAAGGCAACCAGATCGCGACCGAGAATGTCATGCAGGATCGATTCGGCGACGGCCAGGCGAATCAACGGCTGTTCGATCACCGGCAAGTCGCGCTCGTGGGCTAAAGCAATCAACTGCGATTGCAGCTGCAATCCGTCACGACTGAGGGCAACGCCATTCTCTGAGTGGCTGAACAGCGAACACTGCAGTTGCGATTCAAGCTGCGCCAGTTGTTTACGCAGTTGGGTGGCCTTGATATTGAGACTGCGGGCCGCCTGAATGAAACAGCCGCAACGGGCACTGACCCGAAAAGACTGCGCCAGTACCGGATCGATCTCTGCCGCCAGTGCGCGCCAGGATGAGGTTTTTTCTACGGGCAAGCGGTACTCGGCAACTCGCTGACGCGCTGTGGTTTCCATGAATCGCATCGCTGACTCCCTGTCGATCTGTCCTTGAGAGCCTCATCCTGCGCAGGGTTTATGAACCTGACGTGACACTCGGAGCGGAAAATCGATTCAGCCTCCAGGGGTTTGTCGAAAACTCACCGCCAGTCGATTCCAGCTGTTGATCGTGGTAACGGCGATGGTCAGGTCGACCATCTCGCCTTCGTTGAACTGCTCCCGGGCCTGCGTATAAACGTCGTCCGGCACATGGCTTTCAGAGAGCAACGTGACGGCTTCGGTCCAGGCCAGCGCCGCGCGCTCTCGCGCATTGAAGAAGCCGCTGTCGCGCCAGACCACGATCGAATACAAGCGACGGTCAGTCTCGCCGAGTCGCCGGGCATCCACCGAGTGCATGTCGGTGCAGAAAGCGCAGCCATTGAGTTGCGAGGCTCGGATCTTGATCAAGTGCAGCAAGGCCGGCTCGATGCTGAGGTTGCTGGTCAACGCCTCCATGGCAATCATCGCTTTCATCGCCTTGGGCGATGCGCTGTAGTAATCCAGGCGGGCGTTCATGGCGTGACCTCGTGGATCGAATGTGTGCCCCCTCAAGGTAGGCGTTGATACGCAGGTGTTACAGATCCAATTCTGCGAAATACCCGTGGACCACTCAGGCACCAGACCAATCGGAGGTTTTTCGCCCACGCAACTTTTGCGCAGGCGCTCATGCGGGTAATCTGGCCCGACGCACACGCGCCTCAATCGCCCCAGGAGCTTCGCCGGTATGGAACTTCACGTTGTCATCAACGGCCGCAAGGACCTGGCAGGCCAGTTGTACAACCAACTGCGCAGCGCCATCGAATCCGGCCGTCTGGCAGCCGGGACGCAACTGCCGCCCAGTCGTTTACTGGCTGAACAATTGGGCATTTCGCGCAAGACCATTTCCGACACCTACACGCAACTGACCTACGAAAACTTCCTCACCGGAGTCATCGGCAAAGGCACCTACGTCAACGCCCGACCGGCGAAAATCACCCGTAAGCAGAGCCATTCGGAGTTGGCCAGTGCCGAGGTCATCGAGTCCTGGCGCAACTTGCCAGTGTTTCTGCGCCATCCGACGCTGGAAGGCTCGTTGCGTTACGACTTCATCGGCGGCGCCACCAGCAAGGGCCAGTTCCCCCAGGATGACTGGCGGCGCTGCACCGCTCACGCCTTGCGCCAGATCGCTGCGTCCAAGGGCTTCTACAGTTTGCCCGAAGGCCTGCCGGCGTTACGCAATGCGATTGCCCGGCACATCGCGTTTTCCCGCGGGGTCAATTGCCAGGACGAAGACGTGGTGGTGTGCAACGGTGCGCAACAGGCGCTGGACCTGATCTCCCGGGTGCTCACGCGGCCCGGCAGCATCGTCGCCATGGAAGACCCCGGTTACCCGCCCGCACGCCTGTTGTTCGGTACCCACGGCGCCACGGTGATCGGCGTCCCGGTGGACGCCGAAGGCATTCAAGTAGACAAGATCCCCCTTGGCACCCGCCTGATCTACGTCACCCCGTCGCACCAGTTTCCGCTCGGCATGCCGATGAGCCAGGCGCGCCGGGTCGCGCTGCTGGAGCGGGCCCATGAGTTGGGCGCGATCATCATCGAGGACGATTACGACAGCGAATTCCGCTACGAAGGCCGGCCCACCGATTCGCTGCAAAGCATGGATGAACGCGGCATCGTCGCTTACGTCGGGACCTTTTCGAAAACCCTGCTACCGGAGCTGCGCCTGGGTTATGCGATCCTGCCGCCGGCAATTCTCGAAGCGGTCATTCGCGCCAAGCAGCTCACCGACCTGCACACGTCCACCCTGCCCCAATGGGCGCTGGCCAAGTTCATCGCCGAAGGTTGTCTGCTCAAGCATATCCGGCGCTGCCATACGATCTATGCCGGACGCCGTGAGCGGATCCTTGAGCGCATGGCCGGCGATCTGTCACCGTGGCTCGAGGCGGTTCCGACCACCGCCGGGTTCCACATGGTGGTTATGTGCAAAGTGTCTATCGATATTCCATTGGTGATCGAGCTGGCAAAAAAGGTCGAAGTCGGGGTGTATCCCATCGACAGTTTTTTCTATCAGCAAGCGCCGCAGTCCGGGCTGTTCCTCGGTTTTGGCGCCATCGAAACCCTGGACATCGACATCGCCCTGGACCGCCTGCGGGACATTTTGCAGCATGTCGCCTGACGAATTGGTCTGCGTTTTTATCCCGCGATTGGCTATTGGTGGTCCGGGAATGCAGGCCTATCCTGCATAAACGTTATCCCTCAATGAGCAGGATTCGTCCGGCCTGATTCAGGAGTGTGAGCAATGTCCAACGAAGTGATCAATACCGTTAAGGTGCAGGCCGCCGCCGGCCGCTCGGACGAACTGGGTAAGCAACTGCAAAAAATCGTCGACACCCTGCGCGAATTACCGGGCTGCGATTCCTATATGGTCGACCGCTGCCCCGAGGACGGCAACCGTTGGACGGTCAGTGCCCGCTGGCAATCGGAAGCGGCCATGCACATGCATTTTAACTGCCCTGAAGTACAAGGCTTTATCAGCCTGATCGACAGCCGCCTGGCCAACAGCGTCGACTTCAACAGCTTTCCTATCGTTTAAAAATTAGGTCGCCGCCTTCGGCTACTCCTACAGGGCTATGGGTACCTCTGTAGAAGTAGCTGGAGGCGGCGATCTTGTTTTTTCAACGCGCAGGATTGGTCCCCTCGCCTTCACGAAAATTGGCTGTTTGATTGGCCTTGGCCGAGACTTACTGTGGTCCCTGACTCTAACCACAGCAGGTGATAACCCATGAATGCCTTACGCTACTGTGCTGCGCCCCTCGCCGCCCTGGCCCTGACCTTTTGCGCCGCGACATACGCTCACGAAGCCGCCCCTTCGGAAAAGGTCACGGTGTTGCAGGACCAGATGTTGAAAAACGCACCGGGCAAAAAAGCGCTGATGATCGAAGTCGATTACAAACCCGGCCAATCATCCATCGCCCACAAGCACGACGGCACGGCCATGGCTTACGTCATTTCGGGAGAAATCATTTCCCAGGTCAAAGGCGAAAAGCCGATCACTTACAAGGCCGGTGAATACTGGTATGAGCCAGCCGGCTCGGAGCATTTGGTCTCGAAAAATGCCAGTGCCACCAAACCCGCCAAACTGTTGGTATTTATGGTGTTAGCGCCCGACGAAAAAGTATTGATCCCTTTGGAAAACTGATAGCTGTTGCGCCAGCCATAAATAAACAGGCTCGAATTAACAATTCGGGCCTGTTTATTTCCCGGCGCAATTAACCGGGATCTTTTAAACCAAACAAAAACTAGTGATCACCTGACAAGTGTAGTGATTGGCCATTTCATTCAGTGTCGACAGGTTTAGTCTGGAATCTCCGCCGACTGTGTCCGGCCTATTAACGTTCCGACTCAAGTTGTTTCACGGGAGAAACACCATGAAACTTGCACTTGTCAGTACCTTGACGATAACGATTCTTTTAACGGGTTGTTCAATACCCACTGCACCGAAAGCTGTTTCTTCGCTCGACGGCATTTTCACCGGACCGGTCGGCCGCAGCAGCGCCACGCATGTCACCCATGGCAGCAACGTGTCCCTGGGCATCGTGTACAGCCGCAACACGCAGACCAACCGCGACTACCTTCAGGATTACCAGGCCAACGCCGGCACCGGTTTCGGCCAGAGCCTGCTGGTGCAGTCGATTCACGATGCCTACGTCGCCACCTCCAAACCGGACCTGGCGGTGGACTGGGTCAAAGCATCCTTGCAACGTCAGTTTGGCTCGGTGACGGTGTATCCGGACATGCAAAGTCTCAAGGCCGCTAAACCGGACGTGGTCGCCATTGTCGACACGCGCAGTCAATTGATGACCTCGCGCAGTTCGGACATCAGCGCAAATGTCAGCGCAGCGTTCTACGATGCAAACTTCAACTACATTGGCACTGCGCAAGGTCATGACGCTAAAGAACTGAGTCCGTTATGGGCGGACTATAAACGCAGCGAAGAGATAGTTGCCGATATAAACGAACAACAGAATGTGCAAGTCAGGGCCTTGCAGAAGTTTGACCAGTCGCTCAGTAATTTATTGACCAGGCCGACAGATAAAGTATCGATGATCGATAACACAACAGGTCAGAAGTTGTATTAAGGCGAATGACCCCATCGCGAGCAGGCTCGCTCCCACATTAGTTCTGTGTACGACGCAAACCAATGTGGGAGTGAGCCTGCTCGCGATGAGGCCCGACCAGACGGTACAAAATCTTCAAGCAAAAAAAACCCCGTCTCTCTCAAGACGGGGCTTCTTCATTCAGCGCCTGATCAGGCCGCCGGCTCCAACTCAGCGCTGGCAATGCTAGCGGCAGTGACGGGCACTACCGCTTGACCGCTCAACGCCAGATCCAGCAACTCACGGTTGGCCACCGCATACATGGCGTAATCAGTGCCGCTGGCGGCACGGATTTCTACCAGCATGGCGCGCCAGCGTTCGATCATGCCTTCGTGCTCTTCCATCCAAAGTTCCAGACGGGTTTCCACGTCCTGGGTGCCGTCGCCCTGTTGCAGGACGGAGATGGTGATCGCACGTTGTTGCCAGTCGACGTCATCGCGGAACGCTTCACGGGCCAGGGCCTGCCAGTTGTTTTCAACCGGCAGAGCGCTGATCTGTTGCAGGTACCAGGTGATGTCCAGCGCGCTGCCCACGGCGAAGTATGCCTTCGCCACGTCGGCGGCGTTCTGACCGGTCACGTCGGACGCTTCGATGATCGGCAGCAAGGTGTACAGGTGAGTGGTGCCTGCAACCATGCGCGCCAGCAACTCAGGAACGCCAGCCGCAACGTACGCCTGATAACGGGTCTGCCAGCCTTCGCGGGTCGGGCCTTCCAGCAGTTCGTCGAGCTTGAGGCCCAGCGCTGCCAGATGTGGACCGAAGTGCGCGACGTCACGGGCAGCATTCTGCTCGTTACGACGGCTGCGCAGGAACCAGCGCGTAGCGCGACGGCCCAGACGCATCAGCTCATCCATCAGCTCCAGTTGCACGTCAGCGGAAACCTGGTAGTCCAGTGCTTCGATCTGACGGAACCAGTGCGGGAGATGGAAGATGTCGCGCACGATCACGTAAGCACCGGCCACGTTCGCCGGGCTCATGCCGGTCGACTCTTTGAGTCGTTGAACGAAGGTGATGCCCATGTGGTTGACCAGATCGTTGGCGATCTGGGTGCTGACGATCTCACGCTTCAGACGGTGACGGCGCATGGCGTCGGAGAACTTGCTCACCAGGGTCGGCGGGAAAGCGGTTTCCATGTCGCGCGTCAGGTAATCGTCGTCCGGCACCTGGGAGTTGAGCAGCGCTTCCTTGAGGTCGATCTTACTGTAGGAGATCAGCACCGACAGCTCTGCACGGGTCAGGCCATGGCCTTCCGCGAGACGCTCGTTGATCGCTTCTTCAGACGGCAGGAACTCGATGGCGCGATCCAGCTTGCCGCGGCCTTCCAGATCGTTCATCAGACGCTTGTATTCGGCAATCCGCACGAAGGCACGGCGTGCCGCCAGGGACAGTGCCTGAGTCTGCTTGTAGTTGTTGCCCAGCACCAGGTTGCCGACTTCGTCGGTCATGCTCGCCAGCAACTGGTTACGTTGCTTGTCGGTCATGTCACCGGCATGAACCACTTCGTTCAGCAGGATCTTGATGTTCACTTCGTGGTCGGAGCAGTCCACACCACCGGCGTTGTCGATGAAGTCGGTGTTGGAACCGCCGCCATTGAGGCCGAATTCGACACGACCCAGCTGGGTCATACCGAGGTTACCGCCCTCGCCCACGACTTTGCAGCGCAGTTCGTTGCCGTTCACGCGCAGCGCATCGTTGGCCTTGTCGCCGACATCGGCGTGGCTTTCGCTGCTGGCTTTGACGTAAGTACCGATACCGCCGTTCCACAACAGATCCACCGGTGCCTTGAGCAAGGCGTTCAGCAGTTCGGTCGGGGTCAGCTTGTCAGCCTGAATGTCGAAGCGCTCTTTCATCTGCGGGGAAATCGCGATGCTTTTCGCGCTACGGGAGAAGATCCCGCCGCCTTCGGACATGATGCTGGTGTCGTAATCCGACCAGGCCGAACGCGGCAGGTCGAACAGGCGCTGACGCTCGGCGAAGCTGTTGGCCGGCTCCGGGTTCGGGTCGATGAAGATGTGCAGGTGGTTGAACGCTGCGACCAGTTGCAGCTTGTCGGACATCAACAAGCCGTTACCGAACACGTCACCGGCCATGTCGCCGACGCCGACGACCGTGATGTTGTCTTCCTGAACATTGATGCCGCGTTCGCGGAAGTGACGTTGCACGCCAACCCACGCGCCCTTGGCGGTGATGCCCATTTTCTTGTGGTCGTAACCGGCCGAGCCGCCCGATGCGAACGCATCGCCGAGCCAGAAGCCGTAGTCGATGGCGATGCCGTTGGCGATGTCGGAGAAGGTTGCAGTGCCCTTGTCCGCAGCGACCACCAGGTACGGGTCATCGTCGTCATGACGCACGACGTTGGCCGGCGGTACCAGCGCGCCGTCTTTCAGGTTGTCGGTGATGTCCAACAGGCCCGAGATGAAGATGCGGTAGCAGGCGATGCCCTCGGCCGCGATCTCGTCCCGACCGCCACCCAGTGGCAGGCGACGCGGCAGGAAGCCGCCCTTGGCGCCCACCGGCACGATGACCGAGTTCTTCACTTGCTGGGCTTTTACCAGGCCCAGGACTTCGGTGCGGTAGTCTTCTTCACGATCAGACCAGCGCAGACCACCGCGAGCAACGTTGCCGAAGCGCAGGTGCACGCCTTCGACACGTGGCGAGTAAACGAAGATTTCGAACTTCGGTACTGGCTTCGGCAGCTCTGGAATCTGGTGCGGGTTGAACTTGAAGCTGAAGTAGGACTTGTTCTGACCGTGCGCGTCGGTCTGGTAGAAGTTGGTCCGCAGGGTGGCCTTGATCAGGTCCAGGTAGCGACGCAGGATACGGTCTTCGTTCAGTACCTGAACGTCGTCCAGGGCGCTGAGAATCGCGTGTTCCAGGCGTTGCTGCTTGTCTTCCAGATCGTCGCCGGTCAGCTTGCGCGCCAGGTAGAAACGGGTTTTGAACAACCGGGTCAACTCGCGAGCGATGTCGGTGTGATTGTTCAGGGTGCTGGCGATGTAACCCAGGTCGAAGCCCAGGCGAATCTGCTTCATGTAACGGGCGTAGGCACGCAGTAACGCGACATCGCGCCATGGCAGGCCGGCAGTCAGCACCAGGCGGTTGAACGCATCGTTCTCGGCATCGCCGCGCACGATGTGGACGAAAGCGTCCTGCAAGGTGTCGTTGAGTTGCTGGATGTCGAGTTCCAGGCCTTCAGCGGCGGTGAACGCGAAATCGTGAATCCAGAACTCGCGGCCATTGTTGTGACGCAGGCGATACGGGAATTCACCCAGCACGCGCAGGCCGAGGTTTTCCAGGATCGGCAACACGTCTGACAACGCCAGCGGGGTATCGGCGTGATACAGCTTGCAGTGCAGCTCGCGCTGACCGGAGACCTGACCCAGTGGCTGATAGAAGCTCATCACCAGCGGATTGGATTCTTTCAGGCTCAGCAGGTGCTGCATGTCGACCACAGCCGAATGCGCGGCGAAACGCTCGCGGTAACCGGCCGGGAAGCCTTTCGGGAAGTCGGCCAACACGTTGGTGCCGTGGGCTTCGCCGAAGCTTTCGACCACCAGGCTCGCGTAGTCGTCCTGCCAGCTGCGGCAGGCTTGCACGACTTCTTTTTCCAGCAGAACCGGGTCGATGTCCAGACGGTTCTTCGGATCGACGCGCAAAATCAGTTGCACGCGGGCCAGCACGGACTCGGAGAAGAAGGTCCAGAACTCGCAGTCCGAGGCTTTCAGGCGATCCATCAGCACTTGCTGGATCTTCTGGCGCACTTCGGTGGAGTAGATATCGCGCGGCACGTACGCCAGGCAGTAGCAGAAACGACCATACGGGTCTTTGCGCAGGAACACGCGAATCTTGTTACGTTCCTGGATCTGCACGATCGACATCACGGTGGCAAACAGTTCGTCGACCGGGGTCTGGAACAGGTCGTCACGCGGCAGCACTTCAACCACCTGCGCCAGTTCCTTGCCCAGGTGAGCCTTGGCCTGGAAGCCGGAACGGCGTTCGATTTCTTCGACCTTGCGGCGGATGTACGGGATGACCCGCACGCTCTCGCCATACACCGAAGAGGTGTACAGGCCCATGAAACGGCATTCCTTGATCACGTTGCCGTCGGCATCGATTTCACGGATCGACACGTAATCCGGGTAAGCCGGACGGTGTACACGGCTTGGGTGCGCAGCCTTGGCGAATGACAGCAGGGTCGGTTCGCGCAGGTAGTTTACGGCGTAGTCTTCGATGCGCAGGTCATCGTAGGTCAGGCCGGTACGCAGCAGTTTGGTCAGGCCGAGGAACGAGTCCTGGTCGTAGACGATGTGGCCGCCGTCGGCTTCATCGCGCACCACGAATTCTTCATAGCCCAGGAACGTGAAGTGGTTGCCCACCAGCCATTCCAGGAAGCTTTTGATTTCGCCTTTTTCTTCAGGGTCGACCGCGAACTGGCTGTTGTCCAGGCCGGTCAGGATTTCCTGAACCTTGGCTTTCATCGGCTCGAAATCGGCAACCGCAACGCGGACTTCACCGAGAACCTGTTCCAGTTCCTTGCTCAGGACATTCAGTTCGGCCGAGTTGGCGCAACGGTCGATTTCCAGGTACATCAGCGATTCTTGAAGAATGCCTTCGCCCTGGGTGCCTTTCGGCAGGATTTCCAGCAACTCGCCCTTGCTGCCGCGACGTACGCTCAGCACAGTGGTTTGCAGGGTATGGATGCTGTAGCCGCGACGGTTCAGCTCGGTGCGTACCGAGTCCACCAGAAATGGCAGGTCGTGGTGCAGCACTTCGACCGCGGTGTGGGTCGACTGCCAGCCGTGGCGTTCGTAATCGGGGTTGTAGACGCGCACTTGCGGTTGCGCGTGATCGAAGCGCTCAAGCAGGCGCCACGCAGAAAGGGTGCAGCCGGCGAGGTCGGACAACCGACGCTGGGTCAGCTCGTCCAGGGAAATGATGCCGAAAAATTGTTCCGCGAACAGCGCCACTTGTGGCAGTGCCTGTTCACTGATGTGCTGGGCCAGTGCCGCTTGCAGTTGGTGCTGGAAGTCGGCTTTGCTGGCTGCGGTGAAGAACGCCATCTGTGGTACTCCGCTTGGGCTTGTTATTGATGGAAGCGTCGCGTGCAAACCCCTTTCGGGGCAATCCGTCACCCTGTTCCTGATTCTCGGGCAGAGGAAACAGGATGACAGGTGGGTGAAGCTGGACGAGACACTCAGGTCACATTCACCTTCCATGAATGGGCATCTGCAAAAACGACTGGGCAAGGTGCAGCGCAATGCCTTTACAGGTGCTCATCCGTTGCGCAGCTTAACCAGTGCGGCAAGCCCCGTGCTTGCAGCGCTGCGACATATTCGGTCATCGGTACGCAGCTTGCGCCTTGTGCATCGAACAACACTAGCAGCCGCACGGCAAAACGGGGGGTTTAAGCCCGGTTTTACGGCACATCCGTACCAGAAATGACCAGCAACACCCCAGATGTTCACGACACATCCTCAGACACTCAGGCGAGCAGAAATTCCCCAGGGCTGGCAGAATCGCCCTTTGTTCGTCTTCACAACGCTCGTCGAGCCAGGAATTCCCCATGCAAATGACCACCGCCCTCTTGATCGTCAACCCGTGCGACGACGAAGAAGACAACATGGCCATGCTCTGCTGCCACAGCGATCAGGGCGATATGTTCCTGATGACCCGCTACCCGGACGAGGACGCGCTGGACATCAGCCTTGGCGACGAGCCTTCGACGCTGGACGGCGTAAAAGTCACCCTCAGCCCTACCCGCCTGCTGATCGAAATCGCTGCCGCTGACGCCGATGCGCTCAACGGTGATGATTCGCTGGAAATCATTCACAGCACTGATGCGAGCGATTTGGCTGAAGTGGAAGAAACACTGCAGAACATTCTCAAGGGCACTGGCACCTACATAAGTCAGCTCTGAGTCTCAGAATTTCGGGTGCCTGAACCGGCCTCATCGCGAGCAGGCTCGCTCCCACAGGGGGTCTCCTGCGGATGCAAAAATTTGCGTCCAGCACAATTCCAATGTGGGAGCAGAATTTCCTCAGGGGTACTGGCACCTAAGTAAGTCAGCTCTGAGCCTCAGAATTTCGGGTGCCTGAACCGGCCTCATCGCGAGCAGGCTCGCTCCCACAGGGGGTCTCCTGCGGATGCAAAATTTGCGTCCAGCACAATTCCAATGTGGGAGCGGGCTTGCTCGCGAAGAGGCCCGAAAGAACACCATCACCCTCTGAGTCCTACAAAATTCAAACAATCTCGCCAATCAATTCCTGCACTTTGCACAAAATGCCGTTAGTCGCCGCCCCCCGCGATAGATTAAAGTAACGCCCCCAGCCCTGGCGTTATTCGAACGTCTTCGGTCACCCTTTCCAGGAACAGTCATCGATGGAACATCGTGAAGCGCTGCTAGCGCTGCGAACCTTTCTTTCAACGCAGATTCTCGGCCAGGAAAAACTCATCGAGCGCTTGCTCATCGCCTTGCTCGCCGACGGCCACATGCTGGTCGAGGGCGCTCCGGGCCTGGCCAAGACCAAGGCCATCAAAGAACTTGCCGAAGGCATCGAAGCACAGTTCCATCGCATCCAGTTCACCCCCGACCTGTTGCCGGCCGACATCACCGGCACGGAAATCTATCGCCCGGAAACCGGCAGTTTCGTGTTCCAGCAAGGCCCGATCTTCCACAACCTGGTGCTGGCGGACGAAATCAACCGCGCCCCGGCCAAGGTTCAATCGGCCCTGCTCGAAGCCATGGGCGAGCGCCAGGTCAGCGTCGGGCGCAGCACCTACGAGCTGTCGCCGCTGTTTCTGGTAATGGCCACACAAAACCCGATCGAGCAGGAAGGCACCTATCCATTGCCCGAAGCGCAACTCGACCGCTTCCTGATGCACGTGAAAATCGGCTTCCCGGACGCCGCCGTCGAACGTCGGATCCTGCAACAGGCCCGTGGCGAAGCGCTGAACGGCGAAACCAAGCCCGAGCGCCGGGTCAGCCAGCAGGCGATTTTTGCCGCACGCAAGGAAATCCTTGGCTTGTACATGGCCGATGCCGTGGAGGAATACCTGGTGCAACTGGTCATGGCCACGCGCACCCCGGCCAAGTTCGACCCGGAGATGGCCGAGTGGATCGCCTATGGCGCCAGCCCGCGCGGCTCGATTGCCCTCGACCGTTGCGCCCGGGCCCACGCCTGGCTGGCCGGTCGCGACTTCGTCAGCCCGGAAGACATTCAAGCCGTGCTGTTCGACGTACTGCGCCACCGCATCATTCTTTCCTTTGAAGCCGAAGCCGCGGGCATCGACCAGGACCGGGTGGTCCAGCGGATTCTCGACGTCGTAGCCGTCGCTTGACCCCGATGAACGTCACCCTGCCGCCCGAGCCGGGCATCCGTGTCAGCCTCGCCGAACTGATCGAGATGCGTCATCGCGTGCGTGAAGTGCAACTGTTTTCCACACCGAGCCAGCGCAGCCCGCTGATCGGCCTGCACCACTCCAAACTGCGCGGGCGCGGGGTGGACTTCGATCAGGTGCGGGTCTATCAGGCCGGCGATGACGTGCGCAGCATCGATTGGCGCGTCACCGCCCGCACCCAGGAACCCCATACCAAGCTGTTCCATGAAGAGCGCGAGCGGCCGATTTTCATCATGGTCGAGCAAAGCCGCCGACTGTTTTTCGGCTCGGGGCTGATGTTCAAATCGGTGCTCGCCGCCCAGGCCGCGAGCCTGATCGGCTGGGCCGCACTGGGTCATAACGATCGGGTCGGCGGACTGGTGTTCGGCAACAACGAGCACTATGAAATCAAGCCACGACGCAGCAAACAGAGCCTGCTGCAATTGCTCAACCGGCTGGTGCGGGTCAATCAGTCGCTGCACACGGAAAACGAGCCGGACCGGGACGCCTTCAACATTGCCTTGCGTCGCGCCCGGGAAGTACTGCGCCCCGGCAGCCTGGTGATCATCATCTGCGACGAACGCACCCTGACCGAGGGCGCCGAACAACAGCTGAGCCTGTTGTCGCGGCATTGCGATCTATTGCTGCTGCCGGTATCCGATCCGCTGGATCACGCCCTGCCCGCCGCCGGGCTTTTACGTTTTGCCGAACGCGGTGCGCAACTGGAACTCGACACCCTGAATTTCGAGCTGCGCCAGACCTATCGCGCCCAGGCCGAAGCGCGCCTCGCTCGCTGGGAATTGCTCGCGCAGAAGCTGCGGGTATTGCTGATGCCCCTGAGCACCCAGAGCGAGATGGTCGAACAATTGCGCGAATACCTGAACCCGCAGAAACCGGGGAAAGGCCGATGAGCAGCCTCGATCAACTGCAACCGCTGATCTCCCCGCCACCCATCGAATTCTGGCCACCGGCACCGGGCTGGTGGCTGTTGCTGGTGTTAGTGCCGTTCATTGGTTTCGGTCTGTGGAAGGCCAGGCACTTCTTTGCGAACAAACGCCCGATCGTGCGCGCCGAACAACCGCTGGACCCGGTGCGCCTCGCCGCGCTGGCAGAACTCGCGCGGATGCCCAAACCCTACGACGGCGCGCCGGCCGGTGCCTGGTTGCAGCAACTCAACGGTTTGCTCAAACGCCTGTGCCGCAACCATTACCCCTACAGCCAGAGCCACACCCTCAATGGGCGCAAATGGCTGGCATTCCTCGACAATCGCTGCCCGGCCGCCGGCCTGACCCGCTGGATGGTGCTGGTCGAAGGCGCCTACAAACCCGAATGCAAACTCGACGACAAGGCCATCGCCGGCCTGACTCAAGCGGTCGACACCTGGATTCGTAAACATGTTTGAGTTCGCCTGGCCGTGGGTCTTTGCCCTGTTGCCGCTGCCCTGGCTGATGCGCGTCGTGCTGCCTGTCGCCGACAGTGGCGAGCCGGCGCTCAAAGTCAGCTTCCTCGGCGACCTCGAAGGCCTGGTCCGCCGCCGCGCCCGGGCCAACCTGCCGGCCTGGCGCCAACAGGCACCGTTCATTCTGCTGTGGCTGTTGCTACTGATCGCGGCGGCGCGCCCGCAATGGCTTGGCGAACCGCTGCCCATCGCCGCCAGCGGTCGCGATCTGCTGGTAGCGGTCGACGTGTCCGGCTCGATGGATTTCCCCGACATGCAGTGGCAGGACGAAGAAGTCAGTCGACTCACCCTGGTTCAGCACTTGCTCGGTGACTTCCTTGAAAGTCGCGATGGCGATCGCGTCGGCCTGATCCTGTTCGGCAGCCAGGCGTATCTGCAAGCACCGCTGACGTTCGACCGGCACACGGTGCGCGTGTGGCTTGACGAGGCGCGGATCGGCATCGCCGGCAAGAACACCGCCATCGGCGATGCCATCGGCCTGGCCCTCAAACGCCTGCGCCAACGCCCGGCACAAAGTCGCGTACTGATTCTGGTCACTGACGGCGCCAACAACGGTGGCCAAATCGACCCGCTCACGGCTGCGCGGCTGGCGGCTAGCGAAGGCGTGAAAATCTACCCGATCGGCATCGGCGCCGATCCGGAGCAAAGCGGCACTTTGGGTTTCCTGGGGGTCAACCCGAGCCTCGACCTCGACGAACCCTCCTTGATGGCGATCGCCGAAGCCACGGGCGGCCAGTATTTTCGCGCCCATGATGGCAAGGAACTGCAAGCGATCAAGGACACCCTCGACCAACTGGAACCGGTGACGCAGCAACCGACTCAGGCCCGCCCGGCTCAGGCGTTGTACCACTGGCCTTTGGCGCTGGCGTTGCTGTTGAGCATGCTGCTGGTGGTTCGCGAGCGCTGGCCTGACAACCCATTGCGGCGACTGTTCACCAAGGACCTTCTGCAAACTCAACTGCCCGACTGGCGCCAGCGGCTTAAACGCCTGCGTCTGCGGAGGCGCCGATGAGTGCACTCTGGCCGTACTTGTTCCGCCCCTGGTGGTTGCTGTTGTTGCCATTGCTGGGCTGGTTGCTCTGGCAACTCTGGCATCGGCAGAAACGCGCCGGGCGCTGGCAGATGATTCTGCCACCGGCCTTCCATGCCGCGCTGCTCAGTGGTGGCAGCGGTCGCGACAGCAAATTGCCGTGGGTCATCCTTGGATGTGCCTGGGTGCTGACTGTTCTGGCGCTGCTTGGGCCGAGCTGGGAACGTGTCGAGCAAGCCAGCCAGAAACCCGCCGACCCACTGGTCGTGGTCCTTGAGCTGACCCCGGAAATGCTCGCCACCGACGTACCGCCCAGCCGGCTGGAACAGGCTCGGCGCAAGCTGTTCGACCTGCTGGAGAACCGCAGCGATGCCCAGACCGCGATCGTCGTCTACGCCGGCAGCGCTCACACGTTGGTGCCGCTATCTGATGACCTGTCGACCAGCCGTAATCTATTGGATGCCCTCAAGCCTTCGCTGATGCCCCAAGTGGGGCATCGCGCCGACCTGGCGGTGACCAAGGCCCTTGCCCTGCTGAAACAGGGCGCCCTCGGCGACGGGCGGATCCTGCTGATCGGTTCGACCTTGACCGAACTGGAACGCCAGGGGATTGAGCAGGCGCTGGACGGCAAATCGACACAATTTCTGATGCTCGGTATCGGCACTGCCGAAGGCGCGCCAATCACCCAGGAGGACGGCAGTTTTCTGAAGGACGACCAAGGCGCGATTCTGGTGCCACATCTGGACGAGCCAAGCCTGAAAGCCTTTGCCAACGACCTGGGCGGAAGCTATCGCCACGCGCGCCTGGACGATGCCGACTTGCGCGCACTCGGCTTGCTCGAGGGACCACGCGCGCTGCGCAACGACGGCCATACCCTGCGCCTCGATACGTGGGCCGATCAGGGTTACTGGCTGTTGTTGCCGTTGCTGCTGCTGGCGGCGTGCGCCGGTCGTCGCGGCTGGCTGTTCTGCTTGCCACTGCTGTTTTTGCTGCCACAACCGAGTTATGCCTTCGACTTCAACGATTTGTGGCTGCGGTCCGACCAACAGGGTCTGATCCTGCTCAAGCAAAAGCGCCCGGCCGAGGCGGCGCAGCATTTCGAAGATCGACAATGGCAAGGTGTCGCGCTCTATGAGGCAGGCGACTACAGCGGCGCCGCCCAGCGGTTCGCCGAAGGCAGCGACGCCCACGCCCACTACAATCGTGGCAACGCCCTGGCCAAAAGCGGCGAGCTGGAAGCCGCGCTGGATGCCTACGATCAGGCACTGGAACGCCAACCGGATTTGCGTCCGGCCCTGACCAACAAAGCGCTGGTGGAAACTCTGCTCAAGCAGAAAAACACTCCACCGCCCGTTGATCAGGACAAAAACGCCGGCAACGAGACCGAGCCCCCCACGCAAGAACCGCCGCCGGGCGCGGCCACGCAACCGGCGGATAAGGGCGAACCGAAAAGCGACGGCCAACCAACCACGACGGACTCTGACCAACAGAGCAAAGCGCCGTCGAAACCCGGCACCAATGAAGTCCCGGGCAGTGAACTGGGGGATGAAGACAGCACCCGACCACCGATGCGCCCGGCCAACGACAGCATCGACGGCGAACAGCGCCAGGCGCTGGAGCAATGGCTGCGCAAGATCCCGGATGACCCGGGTGAATTGCTCAGGCGCAAATTCTGGTATGAACAGCAACAACATCAGGATCAGGGAAAAACTCGATGACCCGCTTCACCACTTTCTTGCTCGCACTGCTGATCTGCACTGTTCAGGCCCAGGCTGCGGGGCTGGTCGCCAGTGTGGATCGCAGTCGCCTGAACAGCGGCGAAACGATTGAACTGACCCTGGAATCCAACGACGTGACGCAGTTCGGCAGGCCCGACCTGACACCACTGGAGCCGCTGTTCGACGTGCGCGGCACCCGTCAGGTCAACCAGTTGACCACCCTGAACGGCGACAACCGGGCGACCACCCGCTGGATCATCACCCTGCTGCCTCGGCAAAACGGCAGCGTGGTGATTCCGTCACTGCAACTGGGTGACGTGCAGAGCCAGCCGATCACCGTGCAAGTGGTCGAGACCGAAACCCAGGACAGCCCGACCCAACGGGACCCGGTGTTCATCGACGCCAGCCTCGATCAAAACAGCGTGTACGTACAAGCCCAGGCGATCCTGACCTTGCGCATCTACCATTCGGTGTCGCTGTACGACGACAGCAGCCTGCCCCCTTTGCAAATCCCCGATGTGCGCATCGAGCAACTGGGCGAAGCACGCACCTATGAGAAAGACATCAATGGCCTGCGCCACGGCGTGATCGAAATGCGCTACGCGATCTACCCGCAACACAGCGGTGAGCTGGTCATTCCACCGCAGGTATTCAATGCCGCACTGGTGGACGCACAACCCGCCAAGGACTCAGCCGCGCAGGCACCGAAATCCGGCAAATTGATGCGGGTCAGCTCCGCCGAGATTCTGCTGACGGTCAAGGCCAAACCCATCACCTACCCGGCCGACGTGCCGTGGCTGCCGGCCCGTAGCCTCAGCCTGAGCGAAAGCTGGAACCCGGAACCGGATCATGCGCAGGTGGGTGATTCGTTGACCCGCAGCCTGACGGTAAAGGCTGAGGGGCTGGACAGTTCGCAACTGCCACCGCTGCCCGCCACCGACGTCAACGGCTTGCGGCGCTACCCGGATCAACCGGTGCTGGGTAACCAGAACAGCGAACGAGGCCTGATCGGCAGTCGCGAAGACCGTGAAGCCCTCGTCCCGACGCGCAGTGGCGCAATCGAATTGCCAGCGGTTGAAGTGATCTGGTGGAACACCTTCGAGGACCACCTGGATCACAGCAGCCTGCCGGCCCAAACCCTGCCAGTGGCGAACAACCCGAGCCTGATAGTCGACACCCCGGCCGGCATGCCTCAAGTCTTTTCCGCAGCCGACAACGAAGCCCTCTGGTGGTGGAAACTCAGCACCCTGATCCTGGCCTGCACCACCCTGCTGGGCTTCGGTCTCTGGTGGCGCGCCCGCTGGCAACCGGCGATCCTGCGTGCGGCGCAGACCGGCCCGAGCCCGCGCACGGTGCTCGACGATCTCAAACGCGCCTGTCAGGCCAACGACTCCCACGCCACCCGCCAGGCCCTCGACGCCTGGGCCCGACAACAACCGGAAACCCTGGCCGATATGGCGGCGCGCTTTGTGCCGTTGTCCGACGCCCTCGACGGCTTGAACGGCGCGCTCTACAGCGAAACCGGCCAGCATTGGCAAGGTGAAGACCTGTGGCGGGCGATCAAGGCGATTCCGATTGCCGAGCGGGTTCAGGATCCGGTGGGCGACAGTGGATTGCCGCCGCTTTATCCGAAGTAAAATCACTATCACTTGAGGGAAGGGGCTTTTGTGGCGAGGGGGCTTGCCCCCGTTCGGCCGCGAAGCGGTCGTAAATCCAGGTAATGTGATGTATCTGAAGAAACGGAGGGGCCGCTTCGCGACCCAACGGGGGCAAGCCCCCTCGCCACAAAAGCCCCGCCACTACAGCAAGGTCAGTACATAGCCACATCCAACGTGTTTGCCAGTAAACTCCCTCCCCTTTAGCCGCCATCATTTTCCTCGCGGCCATCACCTTATTTCCTACGGAGTTCACCTTGCGTCTGTTTCACACCTCCGACTGGCACCTTGGGCAAAACCTGCACGGCCAGGAACGCGATTTCGAACACGCCTGCTTTCTCGAATGGCTGCTGCGCCAGCTGAAGCTGGACCAACCAGACGTGCTGCTGATCGCCGGCGATATCTTCGACACGGTCAACCCGCCGGTCAAAGCCCAGGAACGCCTCTACGACTTCATCGTCAGCGCCCATGAACAGCAGCCGAAGCTGACCATCGTGATGATCGCCGGCAACCACGATTCCGGCTCACGGATCGAACTGCCCGCGCCGTTGATGCGGCGTTTGCGCACGCATGCGCTGGGTCGTGTGCTGTGGCTGGATGATGGCCAACTCGACGCTGAGCGCCTGCTGCTGCCATTGCCGGATGCCAAAGGCAAAACCGTCGCCTGGTGCCTGGCGCTGCCGTTCCTGCGCCCCGCCGAAGTAACCGGCGCGCACCTGGGCGACAACTACCTGCGCGGTATCGGTCAGGTTCACGAATGGCTGATCGAAGCGGCCAATGCCAAGCGCAAACCGGGTCAGGCGCTGATCGCCATCAGCCACGCGCACATGGCCGGCGGTTCGGTGTCGGAAGACTCCGAGCGCAGCCTGATCATCGGCAACGCCGAAGCGCTGCCCGCCAGCCTGTTCGGGCCGAGCATCAGTTACGTCGCCCTCGGTCACTTGCACAAGCCGCAGAAGGTCAATGGTGAAGAGCGCATCCGCTACAGCGGCTCGCCGATTCCGTTGTCGTTCTCCGAGATTGGCTATCAGCACCAGATTCTCGACATCACACTGAAAGGCGAAACCCTGGTCAGCGTCGAACCCAAACTGATCCCCCGTGCGGTGAATCTGCAACGCATCGGTCCCGCGCCATTGGCGGAAATCCTCCTGCAACTGGCTGACTTGCCGAACATCGACCTACTGGCCGATATCCAGCGCCAGCCATGGCTGGAAGTTCGGGTGCGCCTCGACGAGCCGCAACCCGACTTGCGTTATCAAGTGGAAACCGCCCTGCAAGGCAAAGCCGTGCGGCTGGTGCGGATCGCCGCTGAATATGCCGGCAATGGCAGCCGCGATGGCGTGGATGACGGCACGGCCTTGATCGAACTCGACCAGCTCTCGCCTCAGGAACTGTTCAGCCGCGCCTGGCAGGACAATTACGGCAGCGAGGTCGACGAGCAAACCCTCAAGGACTTCGCCGAGTTGTTGCAAGACGTGCAGATGGAGAGCGAACAACCATGAAGATCCTCGCGATCCGCCTGAAAAACCTCGCCTCACTGGCCGGGCCTTTTGAAATCGACTTTACCGCTGAGCCGCTGGCCAGCGCTGGTCTGTTCGCGATCACCGGGCCGACCGGCGCCGGTAAAAGCACCTTGCTCGACGCCTTGTGCCTGGCGCTGTTCGGTGCTGTGCCTCGGCTGAGCAATGCCCAGGTGTCTGCCAAAGCGCCAGACGCCGACGGCGAGATCAGCACTGGCGACCCCCGCACATTGCTGCGTCGCGGCACGGGTGAAGGGTATGCCGAAGTCGATTTCGTTGGCATCGATGGCCGTCGCTACCGCGCTCGCTGGGAAGCTAATCGCGCCCGGGAGAAGGCCGGCGGCAAGCTGCAAGCCAGCCGTCAGAGTTTGCGCGACATCGATCTGGATCAACTGCTGGCCAGTCAGAAAGTTGAATTCAAAACCCAGCTCGAATCCGTTCTGGGCCTGAACTTTGAGCAATTCACCCGCGCGGTGCTGCTGGCCCAGAGTGAATTCAGTGCGTTCCTCAAGGCCAACGACAACGAACGTAGCGAACTGCTGGAAAAACTCACCGACACCGCGCTGTATACGCGCCTCGGTCGCCGGGCGTTCGACAAAACCAAAGAGGCTCGCGAAACCCACAAGCTGTTGCAGGACCAGGCCACCGGCGTGACGCCGCTGTCGCCCGAAGCGCGCGCGGAACTCGATGAACGCTTCAACGAGGCTCAGCAACAACTCAAGACCCAGCAAGCGCAACTCAAGCAATTGGAGCTGCAACACACCTGGCTCAAGGACTTGCGTCAATTGCAGGACGAACAACAGAGCGCCACCGAGCAGCTGCAATCGGCCCGGCAGCACTGGGAAGGTCTGGC
Organism: Pseudomonas sp. PDM10; assembly: GCF_014852295.1. Classification (NCBI taxonomy): domain Bacteria; kingdom Pseudomonadati; phylum Pseudomonadota; class Gammaproteobacteria; order Pseudomonadales; family Pseudomonadaceae; genus Pseudomonas; species Pseudomonas sp. PDM10. Next base: position 278,803 of record NZ_JACVBJ010000004.1, read on the forward strand.
CAGCGAACGTTTGAAGCTGACTCGCCTGGAGCAACTGGCCCCGCAACGGCACCAGTTCGCCCGCAAGACTGAACTCATCGCCCAGCTCACACCGCTGGCCGCGCAGATTCAGCAACACACCCAACAGCAAACCGAGCTGAACGAGCGCCAGACGCAACTCGAACACAGCCTGAGCGCTGCGCAGGCCGCACTCGTCGAAGCCCAAGGCCAACACACCTCCAGCGCTCCGCTGCTGCGTCAGGCCTTCGAAGAGCAAAGCACCCTCGCCCGTCTGGTCAAGGACGCCAGCCTCAGTGCCGAGCTCAAGCAGCAGACGGAACTGGCCTGCACTCAGGGCCAAAACGCGATCCAAGGCTTGCTCGACCAACAGAAACAGGTCGCCGAACGTTTGCAGCGGATTGCCGGGGAGCTTAAACAAAGCACCCCTCTAGCACCCTTGAGCGATGCCTGGAACGCCTACCGTGATCGCCTGCAACAGTTGATGCTGATCGGCAATCGCCTGAACAAGGGCCAGGCCGAACTGGCCGCCCTGGAACAAAGCGCCGCTCGCGCCGCCGAGGACCTGTCCACTCAGCGCCAGAGCCTTGAAGTGCTGTACAAGGAAGCCGGCGCCGAACCGGAAGCGGTGGCCGAGCAGATCCGGATTCTCGGGAGTCTGTTGCAAGACAACCGCAAGCAGCAGCGAGCCTTTGAGGAGCTGACACGCCTGTGGGCCAGTCAGCAGGAACTGGACAAGCGCGCGTCCGAACTCCAGCAGCGCCAGCTCACCGCTCAGCAAGAACGAGAACGTCTGACCCAGGACGGCGTGAAAGCCAAGAACGAATTGGTCATTGCCGAACAGACCCTGAGCGTCACCCGCGAACTGCTGGAGCGCCAGCGCCTGGCCCGCAGCGCCAGTGTCGAAGAACTGCGCGAGCAGTTGCAGGACGATCAGCCGTGCCCGGTCTGTGGCAGCCCCGACCATCCCTATCATCAGCCCGAAGCCCTGCTGCAGAGCCTTGGCCGGCATGATGAAAGCGAACAGGCCAACGCCCAGAAAGCCGTCGACCTGCTGAAAGAAAAGCTCACTGACCTGCGCGCTGAAGTGGGCGGCGTGATTGCTCAGCAAAAGGAGTTGCTGCAACAGCAAGAACACCTCGCGACGCAGCAACAGAGCCTGGCACCGAGCCTTGAAGCCCATCCGTTGTCTGCGCAATTGCTCACGCAGGATGCGGCTAAACGCGATGCCTGGTTGGTGCAGCAAAATAACCAGTTGAACCAAAGCATCACTCAGGACGAACAACGGCAAACCGCCCTGCTCACCCTGCAGCAAGACGCCGCGCGCCTTCAACAGCAACTGCGTAGCGCTGAAGCGGCGAGCCAGCAAGCTGCCCAGCACCTGGCCAACCAGCAACGTGAGTTGAGCAGTGATCGCCAGCGTCTGGACGAGGAGTTGAGGGCGTTCAGCACCCTGCTCCCGGCCGATACGCTGCAAGCGCTGCGCAACGAGCCGGCCGCGACCTTCATGCAGTTGGACCGGCAGATCAGCCAGCGCCTGGAACAACTCGATCAGCAACGCGATGAACTCAGCGAACAGCAACAACGGCAGCAAACGCTGGAGAAAGAACAGGACCGCCAACTCACTCGCCTCCAGCAGTTGGAAACGGCCCGCCAGCAATTCACCGCCCTCGCCGACCAGCAACAGGCCTGCCAGCAAAAACTCACGCAATTGCTCGGCGAACACGCCAGCGCCGAGCAGTGGCAGCAGCAACTGGATCAAGCCGTCGAACAGGCGCGCAATGCCGAAGCCACGGCCAATCAGGAACTGCAAACCGTGCGTACGCGGCTGGTGCAGCTGGGCGCCGAACTCAAGGCTCAGCAAGAACGTTCGCAGGCACTGGACACCGAAGATCGCGAGCTGAGCGGCAAGATTGCCGACTGGCGCGCATTGCATCCGGAGCTGGATGACGGTGGTCTGGAAGATCTGCTGAGTGTCGACGACCAGCAGCTCAGCGAACTGCGCCGGCAATTGCAGCAAAGCGAAAAAGCCATCGAACAGACCAAGGTCCTGTTACAGGAACGCGATCAGCGTCTGCTCAATCACCAGGCACAGCACAACGGCAATCTCGACTTCGAACAGCTGGCCACGGCGCTTGCCGAATTGCAAAACCAGTTCACCACCAGCGAACACCGTTGCGCCGAACTGCGCGCCGAACAGGCCGAGGATCAGCGCCGGCAAAACGCCAATCAGGCCCTCGCGCAGCAGATTGCCGACGCCTATACCGAATACCAACGCTGGGCACGTTTGAATGCCCTGATCGGTTCGGCCACGGGCGACACCTTCCGCAAGATCGCCCAAGCCTACAACCTCGACCTGCTGGTGCATCACGCCAACGTTCAGTTGCGGCAACTGGTGCGGCGCTATCGCCTCAAACGTGGCGGCAGCATGCTCGGGTTGTTGGTGATGGACACCGAGATGGGTGATGAACTGCGTTCGGTGCATTCGTTGTCCGGCGGCGAGACGTTCCTGGTGTCACTGGCCCTGGCGCTCGGTTTGGCGTCCATGGCATCGAGCACGTTGAAAATCGAATCGTTGTTCATCGACGAAGGCTTCGGCAGCCTCGATCCGGAATCCCTGCAACTGGCCATGGATGCTCTCGACGGCTTGCAAGCCCAGGGACGAAAAGTCGCGGTGATTTCACACGTACAGGAAATGCACGAACGGATTCCGGTGCAGATTCAGGTCCGCCGTCAGGGCAACGGCCTGAGTACGCTGGAGGTGAAATGAATACGCTGTACTCCTTCCGCCGCTGCCCCTACGCGATGCGGGCGCGCATGGCCCTGCGCTATTCAGGGGTTGCGGTGAATATTGTCGAGGTCAGTCTGAAGGCCAAACCTGCCGAAATGCTTGCGCTGTCGAGCAAAGGCACGGTGCCGGTGCTGAACGTCGACGGTCAGGTGATCGATGAAAGCCTGGCGATCATGCACTGGGCCCTGGCGCAGAATGATCCGCAGGATTGGTTGCTCAAGGATGATCCTGCCGGGCAGCAACTCATTGCCGGGTTGATCGAAGAAAACGATCAAGTGTTCAAAGTGCACCTGAATCGCTACAAGTACGCCGAGCGATACCCCGAGCAGCCAATGACGGTTTATCGAGCTGAGGGCGAGGTGTTTTTGCGCAGGCTCGATGAGTTGCTGGAGGGACGCGACTTCTTGCTGGCCGAGCATCCGAGCCTGGCGGATGTGGCGCTGATGCCGTTCGTGCGGCAGTTCGCCCATGTCGATCGCGAGTGGTTTGGGCAGACGCCCTATCGCCGTTTGCAGGCCTGGTTGCAGCGGTTTCTGGAGTCGGAGCTTTTCATCGGAGTAATGGCAAAGTAGCGGTCCATTGTGGCCGCTGGCATTCACGCCAATACCGAGCACATCTCCAATACCGAGCAATCCACGTGGAACGGCCCGAAGAAGTCGTTCTGGCGTTCGATTGGCGGATTCCCGGCCAGCAGCCCCAAGGCCTTCGCGGTTTCAATGTTACGAGCAAGGTTGTGATTGGCTTCGATAGTCCGTGCCACCGACCCCGCCGAGCCCTGTCCGATCCCCAGCAAGGAAGATCCATTGGTCATGAACGCCAGGAAGGCGATGACCCAAAGTCTGTGCCCTTTCATTCCCCGGCGACTCCCGCGAGTTCAGCCTGATCGACCATCGCGGTTTGCGAACGGTGTTCAAACTGGATGCCGGGATGAGCGACTTGAATCGGTGCTTCAAGCGGTTGGCGCGATTGTGGCGAGAGGCTGACAACCAGCACCAGGACCACGTAAAGAGCGATAGCCAGGTAGGCGCCGTGTTTGGCAGAAGTGATGATTGCGCTGGCCATGATGTTCTCCGCAGGCATGTTTCGATGCCCACAGAATCGATCAAAAAACCGGTGGTAACCACTCAGGATTACCCATAGTAACCATCAGCTTCGTTAATCATTGAACCAAACTATCTCAGTCTTCAATAAAACTTATCAAGCGCTCGCGGGCCGCATCCGGCTCGTCTGGAACGGGCTGGGCAGCCGAAAGAATGGGAGTGGAATAGAGAAACAGAAGAACCACGGCCAGACGCATTGCCATGCTGTCGATCCTTATCATGAGAAGGAGTCAAAAAATCAGCGTCAAATTTAAACGTGTGGCCATGTGATATCAAGCATTACATTGATGGCAATATAATGCTGTCGTAAACGCGTTATGCAGGAGCGACATCACTCAGGTTTCTCAAAGCTTTTCAGCTCGATCCACTCAAGTGACTTCGCTCCTGCATAAAAGGTGCAGGGTTCAAATTTCAGCCTTGGGTCTTGTGATCCAGAGCCGCGTAAAAGTTGGCGCTCTGTTGCAGGTATTTCTGGGTGTAGCTTTGGGCGTGGGATTTTTTGTCGCTGATTTCAACGTTGGCGCTGGCTGGCAACGCAACGGTGGCAGAGATTGCGGAAGCGGCGATTACAGAGAAGAGATTGAAGTTCATGGCGGTGTTCCTCGGATTCGGTTGGCTTGCTTGCCCGGTGGGGCCGTGAAGCAAACTTAACCTTCGAGGTTGGCGCCTTGAAATCTTTTGTAGCATTAGCAGATATCAGCGTCATTAATAGAAGGATGCAGGCCCCATCAACCGGGGCCTGCGGCTTATTGACGCACCATGAACTTGAGGTCGCTCGGGGCATCGATCGGCAGTTTTTGCACGGTTTTACCCAGCAGGCCTGTCTTCGAATCGCGCTCGACGACGACAATCTGGTTGCTTTTCTGATTGGCGATCAACAAGAACTTGCCACTCGGATCGAGGCTGAACTCGCGCGGGTGATCACCGTCTACGGAACGGCGCTGCAGTTCCTTGAGGTGCCCGGTCGCAGGATCGATGGCGAACACCAGCAACTGATTGGCGGTCCCACGGTTGCTGACGTAGAGGAACTTGCCATCGCTTGACGCGTGAAGTGCAGCGGCTGCCTTGTCCGAAACGGGTTGCCCCGCCGCCAGCTCAACCATCTGAGTTTGCTTGAGTTGGCCATCCTTGTAATCGAACACCGCAACCTGCGCGCTCATTTCCATGGTCAGCCATGCGTGTTTGCCATCGGCGCTAAACAGCAAATGACGCGGACCGCTGCCGGGTGGCAACTGGACAGACGCCGGTGTAGCGGCGGTCAAGGGCAGTTCCGGGTTAGCCGTGGGGTCGAAGCGGTAGGCAAAGATCTTGTCAGCGCCCAGGTCATTGGAGAACACATACTGGCCGTCCGGCGAGGACACCGTGGAATGCACGTGTGCCGACATCTGCCGTTCAGGATTGACCCGGCTCGATGGATGGCTGCTCATCTGCACCACGGGTTTGAGTTTGCCATCGGCGTCCACCGGCAACACCGCCAGGGTGCCGCCCGGATCTTCAGACACCGAATAGTTGCTAACAAACAGGTGACTGGCTTCAGCGCTGAGGCCCGAATGCGTCGGCTCGTTGCCCAGGCTCTGCACCTGATTGATCAGGCTCAGTTCATGGGTTTTCGGATCGATCGCATAACTGCTGACGCGCCCTACCGGATCGGTCTGTCCCGGGCCGTTTTCGTTGACCACGAACAGCTGACGCTGATCCTTGGACAGGGTCAGCCAGGATGGGTTTTCGCTCTTGATCACTTGCAACGGCTTGGCGTCGATCTGCCCGGTAGCGCTGTCGAAGTTCAGGCGATAAATCCCCTGGCTCTGACCGGCGGTGTAGGAACCGACCAGCAACTGATAGTCGTCGGCCGACGCAACCTGAAAACCCATCGCGCCGACGCTGCCGGCCATCAACAATGGCCAGAGCTTACGCATCCTCATTCGCTTCTTCCTCGTCGTCATCACCGCGGAACGCGGTCATGCACACCAACCGGTGCTCGCCGGAACTGCCGGTGATCAGCCAGCTTTGCAGGTCTGGATCGAAGGTCGCGGCCTCGACCTCGGCCGGGGTGAATTCCCAGTGCTTGGACACACGACCGTCCAGGCATTCGATGTGCAGGTTATCGTCTTCATCGAGGGAGAATTCGAAGGCATGCAGCCCGTCGATTTCCACCATATCGCAGTGTTCGAGGGTGGCGAGCAAGGTGTCGGTTGGGGCGGTCATGGCAGTCAATCTTTGAATGGGAAAGACGCAATGATAGCTCAATGCAGGAGCAACTCCGTGTCGGTCACTAAACTCACACACAACCCCGAACAAATGTGGGAGCGAGCCTGCTCGCGAAAGCGGTGTATCAGCCAAGGTTGATATCGACTGACACTCCGCATTCGCGAGCAGGCTCGCTCCCACTGGGGGTTGTGCTTGGCGATTACAGCGCGTCGCGGGACGGCTGCCCGTCCACCAACCGCTGAATACGCAGCGGATTGCCATTCTTCAAGGCCTCCGGCAGCAAGCTGTCGGGGTAGTTCTGGAAGCACACCGGACGCAGGAAACGGTCGATGGCCAAGGTACCCACCGAGGTGCCGCGCGCATCGGAAGTGGCCGGATACGGACCGCCGTGGACCATTGAATCGCAGACTTCCACGCCAGTCGGATAGCCGTTGAGCAGGATCCGTCCGACCTTCTGTTCCAGCAGCGGCGTCAGCTCAGCGAACTGCTCGAAGTCTGCCGGCTCGCCAATGATCGTTGCCGTCAGTTGACCATGCAGGCCGTTCAACGCGGCGCTGAGTTGCGCCTGATCGGCGACCTCGACGAACACCGTGGTCGGGCCGAACACTTCTTCCTGCAGCACTTCGTCGCCCTTGATCAACAGGCTGACATCGGCCTTGAACAACTGCGGTTGCGCCTGATTGTCCTGTTGCGCACTGCCGGCCAGGTGCTCGATCCCCGGATGAGCGAGGAGTTTTTGCAGGCCTTTGCCATAGCTGCTCAAGGTCCCGGCATTGAGCATGGTTTGCGCCGGTTGATCGCCGATCAGCCCCGCCACCTGTTGCACGAATGTGGTGAATTGCGGCGAACGAATACCAATCACCAAGCCGGGATTGGTGCAGAACTGACCGCAACCCTGGACCACCGAAGCAGTCAGGTCACGAGCGACCGATTCGGCGCGAACGTGCAGCGCCTGCGGCAACACGATTACCGGGTTGATGCTCGACATCTCGGCGAACACCGGAATGGGCTGCGCACGGGCTGCGGCCATGTCACACAACGCACGGCCGCCCTTGAGCGAGCCGGTAAAGCCAACCGCCTGAATCGCCGGATGCTTGACCAGCGCTTCGCCAACCCCACCGCCGTAGATCATGTTGAACACGCCGGCCGGCATGCCGGTTTTCTCAGCGGCGCGGGTGATCGCGTCGGCCACGAACTCGGCTGTGGCCATGTGACCGCTGTGGGCCTTGAAAACTACCGGGCAACCGGCGGCCAACGCCGACGCGGTGTCACCGCCAGCCGTAGAGAACGCCAACGGAAAGTTACTGGCACCAAACACGGCCACCGGTCCGAGGCCGATGCGGTACTGACGCAAGTCCGGACGCGGTAAAGGTTTGCGATCAGGCAACGCCAGATCGATCCGCGCACCGTAGAAATCACCGCGACGCAGCACCTTGGCGAACAGACGCATCTGGCCGCTGGTGCGACCGCGTTCGCCTTGAATCCGAGCGGCGGGCAGCGCGGTTTCGCGGCAGACCAGCGCCACAAAGTCATCGCCCAGCGCGTCCAGTTCATCGGCAATCGCGTCGAGAAATTGCGCCCGACGTTCGGCGCTCAGGTTGCGATAGGCCGGGTAAGCCGCGGCGGCAGCCTTGGCGGCGGCGTCGACTTCTTCCGGCGTCGCCTGGGAGAAATCGAACGGCAACGCTTCGCCCGTGCTGGCGTCGATGCTCTGTAGATTGAGTTGACCGGCCGCACTGCGCTGACCGCCGATGTAGTTGTGACCAAGAATTCGGGTCATGCCTATCTCCTTAAAGGGTGCCAACAGTGCCGGGCTCGAACGCTGCTTCAACCGGTGCAATCCCGTTGATCAACGGTGCACCGAACTCGGCCTGGCTGATCTCGAACACGTCACCCGGCTGGGTGCGAATGCCATCGGCAAAGGACAGGGTCGCGGTGCCGAAGAAGTGAATGTGTACATCGCCCGGGCGCAGGAACTGGCTGTACTTGAAATGGTGGTACTCGAGGTTTTCCAGGCTGTGACACATGTTGGCCTCGCCACTGAGAAACTCGTTCTGCCACAGCACTTCGCCGTCGCGCAGGATGCGGCTGGTGCCCGCCAGATGCTTCGGCAGTTCACCGACCCGAAGTTCCGGGCCATAACTGCAACTGCGCAATTTGGAGTGGGCCAGGTACAGGTAATTCTTGCGTTCCATCACGTGATCGGAGAACTCGTTGCCCACGGCAAAACCGAGTCGATACGGTTTGCCGTCGTGGCCGATGACGTAGAGCCCGCTGAGTTCCGGCTCCTCCCCGGCGTCTTCGGCGAACGGTGGCAACGGGAACGGTTGGCCCGGACGCACGACGATGCTGCCGTCGCCCTTGTAGAACCATTCCGGTTGTACACCGGCCTGCCCCGCTACCGGTTTGCCTCCCTCCACGCCCCATTTGAAGATGCGCATGGTGTCGGTCATCGCGGCTTCGTCGCCGACTTGCTGATGCATCTTGTCCCGGGCCGACGCACTGCCCAAATGGGTCAGGCCTGTGCCGCTGACCAGCATGTGTGCCGGGTCCGGGTGATCCAGCGGCGGCAGGATTCGCAACTTGGCCAGCAGTTCGGCATAGTCATGGCTGATGCCCAGGCCCAGGGTTTTCACCTGTTGCTCAAGATTGACGCCGGCCTCGATCGCGGCCAACGCCAGATCGCGAACGGTGCGCGCGTCCTGCACTTCGCGCACCAGACCGTCCTCGACCACGCCCACCCGGCGCTCGCCGTTACTCAATTCGAACTGAACTAAACGCATGAATCTTCTCCTGTGAACAATCTTGAAGTTGGCATCGCACCCTGTGGGAGCGGGCTTGCTCGCGAAGAGGCCGTCACATCCGACATCACCGGCGACTGACACTCCGTCTTCGCGAGCAAGCCCGCTCCCACAGTTGATAGGTGTGAATCCTTAGGTGCGGGTAGCACCCCGGGCGCTGGCAGCGAACTGATCGGCCGGCAGCACGTGCTTGCGTTCCAACAGGCGATAGACCACACCGGTCAACACCAGCCCGAACACCATCACACCCGAAAGGAAATACAGGCCCGAAGCCAGGTTGCCGGTGTATTCCTTCAGCGCGCCGATCACGAACGGACCGATGTAGCCACCCAGGTTGCCCACCGAATTGATCAAAGCGATTCCGGCCGCGGCACTGGCGCCGGCAAAAAAACGGCCCGGCAAGGTCCAGAACACTGCTGTGCAGGAAAACAGCGCGAAGGCCACCAGGCACAACGCCGCCAATTGCAGCACCGGCACGGTCAGCCAGGCGCTGAGGAACAGGCCGATGGCGCCCAACACGTAAAGCACCGCCAAGTGGCCGTAGCGATCATTCAAGCGGTCGGAACTGCGCGGAATGATCAGCAACCCGATGATCCCGAAGATGTACGGCACCGACGACACGAAACCGGTCACCAGATCCGTGCCACCGAACTGCTTGATCAGGGTCGGCAGCCACAAACCCAGGCCGTAGATACTCAGGGTCACCGGCAGATAGAACAGCGCCAGCAGCAAGACACGTTTGTCCTTGAGGGCGTGCAACGGATTGCCGTGGCGGGTCTGGCCGTATTCCTCGAGATCCTTTTTCAGTTCGCCGGTCAGCCAGTCCTTTTCAGCCTGGTCCATCCACTTCACCTGTTTCGGACCGTCCGGCAGCCAACGCAGCACCGGCCAGGTCAACAGGATCGCCGGGGTGCCGATGACCATGAACAGCCACTGCCAGCCATGCAGGCCAAGTACGCCGTCCATGCCGAGCAGACCACCGGACACCGGGCCGGTGATCAACATGGCGATGGGTTGGGAAAGAATGAACAACCCGAGGATCTTGCCGCGATGGCGCACCGGAAACCATTGGGTGATGTAGTAGAGAACGCCGGGGAAGAACCCGGCTTCCGCCGCGCCGAGCAGAAAACGCATCACATAGAAACTGTGCGGCCCCTGGACGAAGGCCATACCGATGGTGATGGCGCCCCAGGTGACCATGATCCGCGCGAACCAACGCCGCGCGCCAAAGCGTTCGAGCATCAGGTTGCTGGGGATTTCCAGCAGGAAATAACCAATGAAAAACAGCCCGGCACCCAGCCCGTAAGCGGCGTCACCGATGCCGAGGTCGGCGCCCATGTGCAATTTGGCGAAGCCTACGGCGGAGCGATCCACATAGGCGATCAGGTACAGCAGGATCAGGAAGGGGATCAGTTTTAGCGTAATGCGACGAATAAGCCGCAGTTCCTGGCTCATGAGATCGGTCTCCGATTGTTGTTGTTATAGAACCTCGGGGGACGCCTCTCGTGGAAAACCGCCAGGGCAATCCCTCCGTTGAAATTGACTATATAGTAATACTATTTACGTAACAACACTTCCAAATAGCCGAATTTGCGCTTATGTTACGCCTCATCTCGAACAATATAGTCATACAATAAGAGAACCGATCATGTCTGATAAGAAACCCACCCTGCGCTCCGCCCAATGGTTTGGCACCGCCGACAAGAACGGCTTCATGTACCGCAGCTGGATGAAGAATCAGGGCATCGCCGACCACCAGTTCCACGGCAAGCCGATCATCGGCATCTGCAACACCTGGTCGGAACTGACCCCGTGCAACGCGCATTTCCGCCAGATTGCGGAGCACGTCAAACGCGGGGTGATCGAGGCTGGGGGCTTTCCCGTGGAATTCCCGGTGTTCTCCAACGGCGAGTCGAACCTGCGCCCGACCGCCATGCTCACCCGCAACCTGGCGAGCATGGACGTCGAAGAAGCGATTCGCGGCAACCCGATTGACGGTGTTGTGCTGCTGACCGGCTGCGACAAAACCACCCCGGCATTGTTGATGGGCGCGGCCAGTTGCGACGTGCCGGCGATCGTCGTCACCGGTGGGCCGATGCTCAACGGCAAACACAAGGGCCAGGACATCGGCTCGGGCACCGTGGTCTGGCAGCTCAGCGAGCAAGTGAAAGCGGGCACCATCACCATTGACGATTTCCTTGCGGCCGAGGGTGGCATGTCCCGTTCGGCCGGCACGTGCAACACCATGGGCACCGCGTCGACCATGGCCTGCATGGCTGAAGCACTGGGCACTTCCCTGCCCCACAACGCGGCGATTCCAGCGGTCGATGCGCGTCGTTATGTGCTGGCGCACATGTCCGGCATGCGCGCGGTGGAGATGGTTCGCGAAGACTTGAAGCTGTCGAAAATCCTCACCAAAGAAGCCTTCGAAAACGCCATTCGTGTGAACGCTGCCATTGGTGGTTCGACCAACGCCGTGATCCATTTGAAAGCCATTGCCGGGCGCATCGGTGTCGAGCTGGATCTGGACGACTGGACCCGCATCGGTCGGGGCATGCCGACCATCGTCGACCTGCAACCGTCCGGGCGTTTCCTGATGGAAGAGTTCTACTACGCCGGTGGCCTGCCAGCGGTACTGCGTCGCCTGGGTGAAGCCAACCTGATTCCGAATCCGAATGCTTTGACCGTCAATGGCAAGACCCTCGGTGAGAACACCAAGGACGCGCCGATTTATGGCCAGGACGAAGTGATCCGCACCCTCGACAACCCGATCCGCGCCGACGGCGGCATCTGTGTGTTGCGCGGCAACCTCGCACCACTGGGTGCGGTGCTCAAGCCTTCAGCCGCCAGCGCCGAACTGATGCAACATCGCGGGCGTGCGGTGGTGTTCGAAAACTTCGACATGTATAAGGCGCGGATCAACGATCCGGAGCTGGAGGTGGATGCCAACTCGATTCTGGTGATGAAGAACTGCGGTCCGAAGGGTTATCCGGGCATGGCCGAGGTTGGCAACATGGGCTTGCCGGCCAAGTTACTGGCCCAGGGTGTGACGGACATGGTGCGCATTTCCGATGCGCGCATGAGCGGCACGGCGTACGGCACTGTCGTTCTGCACGTGGCCCCGGAAGCGGCCGCTGGCGGACCTTTGGCGACGGTGAAAGAAGGTGACTGGATCGAACTCGATTGCGCCAACGGTCGTCTGCACCTGGACATTCCGGACGCCGAACTGGCGGCGCGCATGGCCGATCTGCAACCGCCGCAGCAATTGATCGTGGGCGGTTATCGTCAGCTGTACATCGATCATGTCCTGCAGGCGGATCAGGGTTGCGATTTCGACTTCCTCGTTGGCTGTCGTGGCTCTGAAGTCCCGCGCCACTCTCACTAACAGCATCAATCCCCTGTGGGAGCGAGCCTGCTCGCGATGACGGACTGACAGCCAACTTAAATGTTGAATGTTCAACCGCTATCGCGAGCAGGCTCGCTCCCACAATGGCTCTGCGCCTGCATCAAATCTTGCGCTAGCGACCTTCATCCGCCGCGCCTGTTATCATGCGCGGCCCCCCACCCCACAGGATCGCGCCGTTCCCCATGGATTACCGCAAACCTTCCGACCGCAAAAGCATGCACTCGCGCATCGTCCAGGAACTGGGCATGCAGATCGTTTCCGGACGTTTCAAGCCGTGTGACAAACTGCCCGCCGAGGCCTTGTTATGCGAAGAGTACGCGGTCAGTCGGCCAGTCCTGCGCGAAGCCACCCGGGTTTTGGTCGCCAAGGGTCTGGTGTATTCCCGTCCGCGAGTGGGCACGGTGGTCAAGCAGCGCAAGGAATGGCACATGCTCGATCCGGATGTGCTGCACTGGCTGATGCAAAGCAGCCCGCAAAATGAATTCTTCGACCTGTTGACCAGTGTGCGCAGCATCATCGAACCCGCCGCGGCCGCCCTCGCCGCGCAGTTCGCCACGGACGCGGACATCGCCTCCATCGGTGAAGCCTACCAACGCATGGAAGCGGCGCCGACACCGGAAGCGCTGCTGCAACCGGACCTGGATTTCCATAGCCGGATTGCCGATGCGACCCATAACGACTTGCTGGCCAACCTGTGCAACATGCTATCGGTGGCGATTGCCGAAGCCTTGAAGCATTCCAACCAGCGACCGAATCTGCATGAACTGGCGTTGCCCCGGCACAAGGCGATTCTGACGGCGATCGAGAACCGGGATGCACTGGGTGCGCGGCATGCGACGTTGGTGCAGCTGGATGATGCGCGTAGTGCGTTGAATGCGGTGCTGGGCGCTGATCCCGAGTAATCAGCAGTCAGGGGCTCTACCCTGTTCAACCAATGAGGGTGCGGTATCCGGCTACCGCACCCGGCAATCGCCTGTTCCGTAGGCTCATGATTCCAATCATGCAAAGGATTGCATCATGCCTACAGCTCTATCGCCGGACACCACGGCGTATACCGACGTCACAGCCCGCGCGGTCAGTGCACAGTTCGGCACTCGTCCGACATTACGCTCGGTAACCGCCCACCTGCTCCAGAGCAGCCTGCTGGAAAAATATCCGTCACTGGATTTCGATCCCGAGCGCACTCGTCTCGCACAGCCGTTCCCCGGGGGCGGCTGGACGCTCACCCTGCTGCTCGACGTGGCGCTCAACTACCTGGCGAGCGGCACTGCACCGCGGCTGGACGAACAGTACGGTCGCCAGTGTTTTCTAACCAACAAAGCGCCCGTGCGCCTGTCGGTCGATAGCACCCGCCGTCGCGAACCTGATATGCAAATTATCGCGGGCATCATGGCTGAATTGACCGCCACTGTTCATATCGGCTTCCAGGAAGACCTCAGTGCCTATTGGAACGCAGCGACCGACAATAGCGTCAGTCGCTGGCAATGGATTGCTGATTTGCTGGCCGGCGTGCTGAAAACCTCCTCTGTTCGCCACTCGTCAACCAACAGCCTGCAAGCCGACCTCCTCACCGAGCTCTGCAACAACCCCGATAAACAGCAGCGCCTTGAGGCTCCCGGGTCCAAAGGCAGGATCCACGCCTGCTTCATCGAAACCACGTTGAGCAAAGATCAGCTGTCGGTCAGCCTGCAAACTCCTGACATTTTGCTGATCTGCGGTGAAACCCGTCTGCTGTGCAGCGTGTCCGGTGACATCGAATCATTTCCGTCCCTTGAGGCGTTCGGGCGGGCCTGGTGCACACGGTTTGAACCGGGCCTGATGGCCGATGCCATTGCCTGGAAACGTTACGAACCTGACGGCAACCTTTTCGACACCCAGGCAGCCCTGCTGCTGAACCAACAGCTCGATGACCTGGCCGCGCTGACGCTGCCGGCACGCACTAGCCTGGACGACCTGGAAAAACGCTACGAGGCCATCACCGATCCGGCCACGCGATTCATTGGCGCCCAGGCGAGCATTGGAACAGACCTCACTCACCTTCCCCTGATACAGAAAACGATTCCCCAGTGGTTGCAAAAGGCCGAAGCTACCGACCGCATGGCCTATCGCAAACAGGTGCTGGCCCTCGCAAGCCTCAAGCAACAGGCGGCAGGCCGCTCGTTTCAGACGGGTATCGACGACCTTCATACCTTCGCCAAAAAAGCCCTGCGTCAACAGATGAGCGAAGATCGACCCACCGCCCCCAACTATGACGCCGATCAGCTGGAGCTCACCTTCCATGTACCCGTCGGCGACTTGGGCAGCGGTTATATTCACCGGACCAAAATGTCGTTGACCCAACTGGCAATCAATAACCTGGCCAGTAGACCCAATGGCCGAATAACCATCCGTCACACCGCAGGCCTGGTGATCCAAGACTGGGTCACAGAGGCTTATCTGTTGGATCTGGTCAACCGGGTGAATGTTGGCAAACAGTACCCTGAGTTAATTCAGGCCCAATTGCTTGACTACACCCCGCAAGCGCGGGAACGCCAGCGACTGTTCGGCCTGGAGCTTGCCGTTCACTTGCCGATGTTGGCCCTGGAACAGGCGATCAAGGCTGAACAAGGCTTCACTCGTCAGGGCTATCGCTACGTCGAAGCATTGATGCACGGCACCACGGCTGAGCGATTCGTGGACGAGCAGGAAATTGTCCTGCGCCCCCTGGCTTTCCAAAGAAAGCCACAGGCCGAATGCGACGTGGTCAGCAACATGTTCATCATCGAGCCCCGTGATCTGCACGCCGATGGTCCGCACATCCTCTACCGGCCGCTGTATGTTCCCGCGCTCCAGCAATTCCCGACCCGCCAAGCCCTGTGGCGCGCCATTGCGCAACCGGGTCAATTGCAGAGCAGCGTACTGACGTGGCTGACGGACCGTGCACGACCTGTCTACGACAACAACGGATTCAACGAACCACACATTATTCACCTCCACATTGGCGATGATTTCGTACCACTTCAAAAGCCGAAACCGGCGATTCTGGCAGGCAACGAAGCCGCCGCCGACTGGATCGCGGCGCTGGAACACGGTCGGTTGCTAATGCAATTGTTCGATAGTAATGCCCGTGCATTGGTCGAACTGGCTGACCGGCAATCGGTGTCCAATGCCGAGAGCCGCTGGGCGATCATCCTCGAAGGTGGCTGGCTGCTGTTCAACAACCTGCTTTTACCCCTGGCGCGCGGCCCCGCCATGCTGGTGGGCTGGATGCTGCAAATTACCCATAGCCTGATCCAGGACCTGCCAGCGCTGGACAGCGATGACGCCATGTCGCGGGAGCAAGCCTGGGTCGATGTGTTGCTTAACATTGGGCTGTTACTGCTGCATGCGCCACTTCGCGAAGCCACCCCCAACGCACTCCCCCCCAACGCTGCCCCAGAGTTTGCGCAGGTGTTGGCCCCATTGCGTCAGCCCACCGCGCACCCCTTCGATACAACCAGGGCTGAAATCACCGAGGCTTCGCCGGGATTACCCTCCGAGCCACCGGGCAGTGGCAACACCCTGCTGGACTTCAACCTGTCTACCGCTCGCGATTCAGCCTCGGCCCGATTGTTCGAAAAACTCAAGGCCGTGCGGGTTCCGTGGCCGGCTAAGCTGCCAGACCCGATTGCCTCCGGCCCATTCAAAGGGCTGTACCGAATCAACGACAAATGGCACGCCACCGTCGCAGCCCTGTTTTTTCGCGTGAGCATCGTACCGGGATTTGGCGAGGTCTATCTGGTACACCCTGAACATCCTGATCATCCCGGTTTCAAACTGAAGTCCGATGGCCAAGGCAGATGGACCCTGGACCAAGGGCTGAAACTGCTCGGCGGTGGCCGCAAAAAAAGAATTGATGCGTTGCGCGAGCAACAACAACAGCGAATCGGGGAGCTGGAGCAGCAGTTTCAGGACTTTCTCGATCAGCAGGATCGCACGGTAAGACGCGTCGACATTGCCGACAACCTGGCACAGTTGAAACTCAAGAGCCCTTCCAGCACTGAGCAAGAGCGCTCCACTTTCCGCCAGCGGTACGTCCAGGAGCTGGACATCCAGACTCAAAGCTACGTAACGCTAATCGCCGGCATCAAGGAAAAAAGCGCCTTGACGGGCCTACCTGTCGACGAAAAAATGCGCAGCGTATTGCTGGGCAACATCATCAAAAATGAACGTAAACGGATTGTCATGGCTGACCATGATCGTGAAGCCGCCAACGCGAACTCCTCTGAGTTCAGCACCGCGGGGCGACTTTATGAGGCGCTGATTACCGGGGACGAAGGACTCTGGGATCGCTACCTCGACTTTGTACGCACAACCAGCGAAATCAATGAAGTCATGATCAAGTCCTATGAAGAAGTGGACAAGCGGCTGCAAGAACTTGAACAGATCCCCCAGCTGGGTACGCAAGCGCTGGAAGAGTTGAACAAGGGTCGACCGGAAAACGAGCTGACAGCCCTAAGGGTCAAGATTTTTCAACTGATTACCCTGCGAATCCTCAGCGTCCAGACACTCCTGAGCGACACCACCACCGCCCTGGAAGCAGCCATCGACCCCTTGGTGATGCTGTCCCGGTCCCATGCGGAATTACAGTCTGCCCATGTTTATGAATCCTCGGACCGCATCGCTGTGCTCGACAACCTGGTCGACCGCTACAACAAGGCGCAGGACGCCCTGGGGAGTATCGAAATCTTCAGCGCCGATGAGTTGCATATGCCGGCGTTCAACCGCTTGCGCGAGATCATCGAGCAATTGCGCGTCGATGCCGAGCAGCGCCTGGCCGATGAACTTCAAAGGTCGTCACCCGCACAGGCGCAATCATCCACGCAAGAAGCGGGTACTTCGAAAGGAACAGCCGGTGGCAGGAAGCCTTCCACGGCCAGCCGGAAAAAGGTGATCAAAACGTCCAAAGGTATGTTGATTGGCGACGTTCGCCCGAACACCGACAATCAGGGCGGCGAAATCGTTGACATAAAAGGGCCTATGGAAGACAGCCCCTTGACGTCTTTCCGTGAAGACTCGCCCGATGTCTGGGTCGAAATGGTTGCAGCCAAAACACCGGAACCCAAAGCCACCTCCCGCCCCTACCCGCAACTCAAGGGCGACGCCCGCAAAGCGTTGGCGAAAGTCGATGAGCAGGTCAGGAAGATCGAGGGCTACGCACAACGTGCAAGCTCACCCAAGGAAATCGAAGAGCAGTTGCAGCGTGAAGGGCAAAAGCTCATGCATTTCGCCGACAAACTGGAAAACCATGAGCACGCCCCGTCAACCGGCGAAAAAGACGCCACACTTCTCACCGAACTGCGGGACAAGGCCCGGGTTCTGGAGAACAAGGCGACGGAACTGCGCACCCGCATGACGTTGTACCAGGCTCCCACCAGCGAGGGGCTGGAATACCTGCAACATCACAACCAACTTTACGCGCGAATCATTGGCGCACGGGTTCAGCTGAAAACCGGGCGCAAGGATTTCGTGCAGGAGTACGTCTTGCTCAACCGTGAAAACCAACCCTGGTGGTATGGTCATTTTCACTACGCAAAGGCCAACGATGCCAAGGCGAACTACACCCAGGCACACTTGAAAACCAGGGAGCAACGCTACGAAACCTATGAATCGGCCTTGGCGAAGGCCAAGGACCCGAAACAAAAGATCGAAATACATCATGGATTCATCACTAAATCCTTGGCCGAGCAAAGTTTTCTACCCTTGGAACCACGCTGATCCGCGTTTGGCACCCATAAAAAAGCCGCAACCCTGAGGTTGCGGCTTTTCTATTACAGCCTGGAATCAGTGAGCGAACAGCGAGTTGCCTTTCTGCCCCGCCAGTTTCTCCGGCTTGATCAGGAAGCGTGCCAGCGCCGGCAACAGCCACAGCGCGCCGAACATGTTCCAGAGCAGCATGAAGGTCAGCATCAGACCCATGTCAGCCTGGAACTTGATGGCCGAGAAGATCCAGGTGCACACGCCGATCGCCAGGCACAGGCCGGTGAACAGCACGGCTTTACCGGTGGACTTCAGCGTCTGGTAGTACGCCTCTTGCAACGGCAGACCCGCACGGAGGAAGCTTTCCAGGCGGCTGTAGATGTAGATCCCGTAGTCCACGCCAATCCCCACCCCGAGTGCCACGACAGGCAAGGTCGCGACTTTCACGCCGATGCCCATGAAGGCCATGAGGGCGTTACCGAGTACCGAAGTCAGGACTAGCGGCAGCACGATACACAACGTCGCCGCCCATGAACGGAAGGTGATCATGCACATGGTCGCCACGCAGATGTACACCAGGATCAGGATGGTCAGCTCTGACTCCTTGATCACCTCGTTGGTGGCCGCTTCGATCCCGGCGTTACCGGCGGCGAGGATGAATTCCAGGCCTTCCTTGTTGTTCTCCTTGGCGAAGTCCTGCACTGCATGCACGGCGCGATCCAGCGTGGCAGCCTTGTGATCGTTGAGGAACACCAGTACCGGCGCCAGGGAGCAACTGTTGTTGTACAGACCATCAGCCCGAGCGATCGAGTTGTTCAGCACGTCCGGGTTACGCGACAGGGTTTCCCATTTCAGGTTGCCTTCGTTCATGCCCTTGATCATCTGCTTGGACACGGTCACCAGCGAGATCGCCGACTGCACGCCCTCGGTGTTCTGCATCTTCCACATCAGCTCGTCGATCGGCGCCATGGCTTCGTAGCGCGAGCAGCCTTCGGACCTGGTCTTGACCATCACCACCAACACGTCGGAACTGGTGGAGTAATTGCTGATGATGAAGTTGTTGTCCTTGTTGTAGCGCGAGTCCGGACGCAGTTCCGGAGCGCCCTGATCCAGGTCACCGATTTTCAGGTTCTGGCTGTACCAGAGGCCGCCGCTGAAGGCCAACAAGGCCAGGACAACCGACACCGGCGCCACTTTCGGGCTGGCAAAATTCGACAGCAGACGCCAGAACGGGTGTTCGCGGTGCGCGTCTTTCTTGCTGCGTTCGACCGCGCGTTTGCTGATGCCAACGTAGGAAATCGCCACCGGCAGCAGGATCAGGTTGGTGAACACGATGACCGCCACGCCGATAGACGCGCCGATGGCCAGTTCACGAATCACGCCGATGTCGATGATCAGCAGCGTGATGAAACCCACCGCATCCGCGAGGATCGCGATCATCCCCGGCAGGAACAGCTGACGGAACGTGCGCCGCGCCGCAGTCAAGGCGTTGTCTGCCTCGCTGGACTGCAAGGCAATACCGTTGATCTTTTGCACACCATGGGAAATACCAATGGCGAAGATCAGGAACGGCACCAGCATCGAGTAGGGATCGAGCCCGAAACCAAAGAAGTGCATCAAACCGAGCTGCCAGACCACCGCCACCAGCGTGGTGCTCAACACCGCCACGGTGCTGCGCATGCAGTTGGTGAACCAGTAGAGCAGGATCAACGTGATGATGAAGGCGATGCCGAAGAACATCACCACCATGACCAACCCATCGATCAGGTCGCCGACTTTCTTGGCGAAACCGACGATGTGAATCTTCACGTTAGGGTTCTGGGCTTCGAACTTGTTGCGGATCTTGTCTTCGAGTTCGTGAGAGAACTTGCGATAGTCCAGCGCCAGCAACTTGCCTTGGTCCTGCGGGTCCGGGTAGGACTCCAGCAGCGGGATATCGACAATGCTCGACTTGAAGTCGTTGGCCACCAGACGCCCGACCTGACCGGACTTGAGCACGTTATTGCGCAACAGGTCGAGGCTTTGCTGGGAGCCGTTGTAGCTCTGCGGAATCACTTCACCACCGGCGAAGCCCTCCTCTGTCACTTCGGTCCAGCGTACGCTCGGGCTCCACAGCGACTTGAGACCGGAACGGTCAACCCCGGAAATGTAGAACACCTCGTCATTGATCTGACGCAGAGTCTCCATGTACTCCTTGGAGAAGATGTCGCCATCAGTGGCTTCCACCGAGATGCGCACCGTGTTGCCCAGGTTCGCCAGATCGTTGCGATGCTCCATCATCTTTTGAATGAACGGATGCTCGAGCGGGATCATTTTTTCGAAACTGGTGGACGGCCGGATCAGCGTCGCTTGCCAGAACAGGAAGATACTGACCAGCAGGCAGATGACAATCACTGCCGGGCGGTTGTTGAAAATCAGGCGTTCGAGAAACGTCGCCTTGTCATGATGATGAGTGCTCAAGGATGTCATAGACCCGCCTTCTTATTATTTGCCCGGCTCATTTGGACGACCCATTTTTTCCGTTCTCTGCGCCGGTTGGCGAGGTGACGCGAACGCCACCCTGTCCTGCCAGAATCAGATTGCCGTTGCCCGCTGCGGTGACTGCCGAAACGGAAATGCGATCCGGACGGTTGAACACGCTGAAGGTTTCGCCGTTGTCGTTGCTGCGGATCACCGAGCCACCGTTGCCGACGATCACGATGGAGCCGTCGTCGAGCAGCGTCGCGCCGGACAGACCGAATTCCAGCGCACCGCGAGCGGCCTTGAGCTCAATCGGCTCCCAGGTCGTACCGAAATCGGTGGAGCGAAACAGATTGCCCCGCAGCCCGTAGGCCAGCAGCGTATTGCCTTGAGCGGTGCCGATCACGCCAAACAGTGAGCCCTCATAGGGACCTTCAAGCTTCTCCCAGGTCTGGCCCCAGTCGGCGGAGCGGAACATGCTGCCCTGCTCGCCGACAATGAACAGCCCGGAATCCTTGACCGCGGCGATGGCGTTGAGGTGGTACTGGTCTTCGTTATCCAGACGATCGCTGACATCTTCCCAGTTCTTGCCGCCGTCGGTGGTGGCCAGCAACGCGCCGTAAGCGCCTACGGCAAAGCCGCTGTTGACGTCCTGGAACCAGACGTCGAGCAGCGGAGATTCGCGTTTCAAATCTTCGAATTGCTTGGTCCAGGTAACGCCGCCGTCCTCGCTCGCGAGGATCTGCGCATCATGGCCGACGGCCCAACCGTGTTTGTCGTCGACGAAATACACCGACGTCAGCAGTTGCCGCGTCGGCACCTTGGCTTGGGTCCAGGTCGCGCCCTGGTCATCCGAATATAAAATGTGCCCGCGATCACCGACCGCCACCAGGCGCTTGCCGGCGTGCACGACGTCGAGCATCAGGCTCTTGCTGGCTTTGGCGGATTCAACGGAATAAACAATGTCGGATGCTGGCGCAGCAGCGGCCAGCACAGGTGCCGACAGCACGGCACAGCCCAACAGCGAGAGCGCTGTAGCCAGCAACGCGAATTTGCGTAATGCCGGCGGGCGGCAGATACCCACACCCATGACAGGCTCACTCATAGACCTTCCCCCATTATTATTGTTAGGTCGTTCAACCTTTCTGGGCGCCATAAGGGATGCTCTTTGGGATTGCTTTTTCTGGAGCATAGTCCTGAAATACGCAATCTAGAGCCCCTTCGGAAGCTGGCTTATCCTATCGGGGTTTGGAAAGGTCTGACAATCGACGCCACGTTATGTTTTGTTAACCCGGGGGATATGGGTGGGTGCTGAATGATTCGGTATCAGATGGGGTGATTGGGTTTTGGGTTTGGGGTACATATCCGTTGCTGCGGTAACGGCTGATTACGGTTTCGCTTTTACAGCGACTCACTTTTCCAAACGCCGGAATGCCGGCCCAGCGAAAAGTAAGCAAAAGGCTTCGCCCCGGCGTACGGCACTTCGCTAAAGCTCAGTGTTCCCTCGCTACGGTGTCCATAAGGGGGCATCGCCTACGGCCTGCTTCGCGACGACCTCCTCTCGATGTGTGCGGCTTCGCCGCACGGCGCTACGCGCCTACCCCCTGATGAACACCTCCGCTCGGCCTGCCGAAGGGGCGAAAGATCAAGATCAAGATCAACTTCAAAAGCCAAAGCCAAAGCTAACGGCAACGGCAACGGCAACGGCAACGGCAAGATCAACAGCTTCGCGAGCAAGCCCGCTCCCACAGGGGATCGGCGTACGCCTTTCGCTTCTCACCACTCAACAGGCCGAGCGTTAGCTCGCCTGCAGCTCTTGATCTTGATTCACCCGCCCCTTCGGGAGGCTGAGTGGAGGTGTTCATCTGGGGGGTAGGCGCGCAGCGCCGTTCGACGCAGTCGAACACATCGAGAGGAGGTCGAAGCGAAGCCGACCGGAGGCGATGCCCCCAGATGAATACCGGAACGAAGGAACGCCGAGCCTAAGCGAGGGCCGGACGCTCGGGGCGAGCCTTTTTTTGCTTACTTTTTTTTGGCGTTTGAAAAAAAAGTGAGTCGCCGTAAGGGCGAAACCCTAAGTGGCCGTTACCGCAGGAATGGATATATACACCATCAAAAATCCCGGTCGGCTGTCAGGCCGCCATCGCGAGCAAGCTCAGCTCCTACAGGATTCAGGCGAACCACTGCAGGAGCGAACCCAAAGTCAGGCCAGACTTTTGCTGACCACCTCGAACACATCGCTCGACAACTGACCCGAAGCGCGAATCCGCTCCAGCTCACCTTTCATCAACGCCTGACGCGCCTCGTCATACTTGCGCCAGCGAGTCAGAGGCGCCAACTGCCGAGAAGCGATCTGCGGATTAAACCCGTTCAACTCGATCACCAGATCCGCGAGGAACCGATAACCCGAACCATCCGCCGCATGGAAATTAATCAGGTTCTGCCCGGCAAACGCGCCGACCAGCGCCCGCACCTTGTTCGGGTTCTTGATATTGAACGCCGGATGCTGCATCAACGCCTTGACCCGCTCCAGACCACCAGGCAACACGCTGCCCGCCTGGACGCTGAACCACTGATCCATCACCAACGGGTTGTCCTTGAAATGCTCGGCAAAACTGGCCAGGGCCTTGGCTTTCTCGTCTTCGAACGACGAATTGACCAGCACCGCCAACGCCGTCAGGCGCTCGGTCATGTTGTCGCTGGCCTCGAACTGCTCAAGCGTCGCCGCCAACACCTCCGGTTTACCGCTAAGCATCAGGTACGACAGCGCAATGTTCTGCAACGCGCGACGAGCGAAATGCTCGGCTTCGGCTACATACGGGGTTTTCTTCGACAGATCGCGATTGGCCTGGTAACGCAGCCACAGCGCCTCGAACAAACTTTCTGCCAATTGCTTGCGAGCAAACTCGCGAGCAATGTGAATGGCGTCAACGTCAGCCACTTCGCTGATCTCGGTCAGATACGCTTCGCCCGGCAGCGAGAGCATTTCCGCGACCATCGCCTGATCCAGCGTCTCGTCCGACAACACGGTATGCAAGGCCGAAACCAGGCGCTGATCCAGCACCAGTTTCTCGCCCTTTTGCTGCTGGGCAATCAGCTCTTGCAGCACCTGAACCGACAATTGCTGACCCGCATCCCAGCGGTTGAAACCGTCGCTGTCGTGTTGCATCAGGAACATCAGCTGATCGCGGTTGTACGGGAAGCTCAGTTTCACCGGCGCCGAGAAGCCACGCAGCAACGAAGGCAATGGCTGTTGCGCGATGTCGATGAAGGTGAATGTCTGCTCGGCTTCGGTCACCGAAATGACCCGTGAAGTGCCCTGAGCGCTGGCCTCACCTGTAAGACGCAACGCAATGGCCGCGCCTTTTGAGTCCAGCAGGCCCAATTCGACCGGGATCACGAACGGCAACTTCTCAACCTTGTCCGGGGTTGCCGGGCAGCTCTGGCGGAACGTCAGGCTGTAGGTTTTCGCCACCGCGTCGTAGGACTCGCTGACCGCCAAACGCGGTGTGCCGGCCTGGCTGTACCAGCGTTTGAACTGGGTCAGGTCGACACCGTTGGCGTCTTCCATGGCTTTAATGAAGTCGTCGCAAGTCACGGCCTGGCCGTCATGGCGCTCGAAGTACAGGTCGCTGCCTTTGCGGAAGCCTTCGGCGCCGAGCAAGGTATGGATCATGCCGACCACTTCCGAACCCTTTTCGTACACGGTCAGGGTGTAGAAGTTGGAAATCTCGATGAAGCTGTCCGGGCGTACGGCGTGAGCCATGGGACCGGCGTCTTCGGCGAACTGGTGGGTGCGCAGGTACGCCACGTCCTGGATGCGCTTGACCGTGGCCGAGTTCATGTCGGCGGAGAAGCCCGAATCGCGGAACACGGTGAAGCCTTCCTTCAGCGACAACTGGAACCAGTCGCGGCAGGTCACGCGGTTGCCCGACCAGTTGTGGAAGTACTCGTGGGCAACGATCGCTTCGACCCGCTGGTGCGCGGCGTCGGTCGCGGTTTCAGCACGGGCCAGCACAGCGCTCGAGTTGAAGATGTTGAGGCCCTTGTTCTCCATGGCACCCATGTTGAAGTCGTTGACCGCGACGATCATGAAGATGTCCAGGTCGTACTCGCGACCGTAGACCTCTTCGTCCCAGCGCATGGACTTCTTCAGGCTGTTCATGGCGTGCTGGCACTTGTCGATGTTTTCCGGCTCGACATAAATGCGCAGCGCTACGGAGCGATCGGTCATGGTGGTGAAGGTGTCTTCGACGCACCACAAATCACCGGCCACCAGCGCGAACAGGTAGGCAGGTTTCTTGAACGGATCTTCCCAGGTCGCCCAGTGCCGGCCGTCTTCGCCGGGACCTGAGGCAATCGGGTTGCCGTTGGACAGCAATACCGGATAGCTGTGCTGCTCGGCAACCACCGTGGTGGTGAACGTGCTCATCACGTCCGGACGGTCGAGGTAATAGGTGATCTTGCGGAAGCCTTCGGCCTCGCACTGGGTGCAGAACATCGTGCCGGATTTGTACAGGCCTTCCAGCGCGGTGTTGGTTTCCGGGTGGATCCTGACGCTGGTGTCGACCGTGAAGGTGGTGCTGGTCGGGTGCAGGGTCAGGTGGTTTTCCGTCAACTGATAGTCGGCGGCGGTCAACTCGATGTCGGCCAGGTTGACCGACAGCAATTCAAGCTGTTGGCCATCCAGCACCAGCGGCGGCAGGCCCGGGCCACGCTCGGGATTGCGGCGCATCACCAGTTGCGCATGGACCAGGCTGTGGTCCTCGTACAACTCGAAGGTCAGGTGCGTCTCGTCGATCAGGTACTCGGGCGCCTGATAGTCCTTCAGGTAGATCATCTTCGGTTGTTCGGTGCGCATGCTGGAGTCCTTACTGATGCACGGCGAGCTGGTAGGCCGTGTATTTACGAATATTGATTACGCCGGTGTCGAAAATCAGGTACTGGCCCTTTATTCCCAACAGCGTGCCTTCGGCGATCGGATTCTTGTCCAGGTTGAAGCTGACGATCTTGGCCGGATATTGCTCGACCGGATAGCGGATTTCGAGCGTTTCTACATCGGCAATAGTCTGGATCGCCTGTAGGCCAAATCGTTCCTGCAAACTTTGCAGCCCTTCGGCGCAACTGTCGAACAGCTGATCACGAACCTGCGCCAGGTCGACCGACACCGCATCGCCCTTGAGTAACGCACGCCAGTTGGTCTTGTCTGCCACCTGACTGCGGAACAGGTCTTCGACGAAGCCCGACTGCTGACGGGTCGAGACACGCATGATTGGCAAGGCCTGACGGGCGCCCTGATCGATCCAGCGGGTCGGCAGCTGGGTGGCGCGGGTAATTCCGACCTTCACCCCCGAAGAGTTGGACAGATAGACAATGTGATCCGTCATGCAGAACTTCTCGCCCCACTCCGGCTCACGGCAGGTGCCAGCGTCATAGTGGCAACGCTCCGGGCTCATGATGCAGATGTCGCACTGGGCCAGTTTGGTCATGCACGGGTAGCAGTAACCCTGACTGAAACTGGTTTTGGTCTTGCGTCCACAATGGGTGCAATGAATCGCCCCCAGGTATTCCAGGCGCACCGTGGTGCCGATCAATGGATTGACCGGGACCTCGACGTCATCCAGACGAAACGCGTACTGCACGTTCGGCCCGTCAAGGCGCGCCGACATTTTGCTGATTGCACCGCGACCAATCTCGATCAATGGACGGCATCCGATTTGAACAGGATATTCGGCACTTCGATCGACTTGGAGCCGCACTCCTGCACGCCCATGTAACCGGTGCGCTGGTCTTCGGGCAGGTTCTGGATTTCCCAGGCGATCATCGCTTGCAGCGACAGTTCGCGTTGTTCGGCGGTGAGTTTGCCACCGTCGGACCATTTACCGATTTCCACCGCCAATTTCAGGCTCTGGTAGATATCAGGGGTGATGTTGTTGATCATTTCGTTAAAAGAGGACATCAAGGGCTCCGCGCTCTTTATTGATATAACTGGTTAGACGGCCAGTTTACGGCGGTTGTACAAACCACCCAACAAGCCGGTCAAGCATCCGACGAGCAACCCGCCGACGTGGGCCGCGTTGGCAATTTCACCGAAGCCGATCATTGAGACCAGCCCGGACAGGCATAGGAGCAGCCACACCAGCATCATCACCAACACGCCGCGCGGCAGGCGATAAGCCGGGTTTGGCGACAACAGCTGAAAGATCCAGCAATGCCCGAGCAGGCCGTACAGCACGCCGGACAACCCGCCAAACAGCGTCGGACCACTGAAAACAAACTGGGCGTAGTTCGAGACCAGGCCGAACAGCAAGGTCAGGCCGATCAGGTTGATGCTGCCCTGGCGCGACTCGATGCGTCGCCCCAGTTCCCAATACCACATGCCGTTCATGGCCAGGTGCAGGATGCCGAAGTGGATCAGCATTGGTGTCACCAGACGCCACCATTGCCCCGCCGCCAGGCTGTCAGCCAATGGCACAAAGTGGATGTACTCGCCGACAACGCGAAAATCGAGGAAGGTCAGCCAGCGCATCGTGTCGAGGTTTTCGCCCAGCAGCGTCACCGCGCCGACAAACAGGCTCAGCAGCAACACGAACGCTGTCGCCTTGGCGTGGCGCAATTGCTCCACGAAACCTGGGCGCTTTATGGTTTGCGCCACCGGAATGTCCAGCTGTTGATCAGGATCACCGGCCGGGAAACGTTCGTACAACACACGCACGTCTTCGCTGATGCTGGCCGGCACCCACAGCACTTGCTCGCCCGCCTCTTCGCTGACCCGATGCGGCACCTGCATGCGCTGCAACAGTTTGACGAACCCGCTCAAGTCCACCGCCAGCGGCAGCCGTAAAACAGCAACGGCACTCATCGCAGCACCTCCGGCCGCTCGACATCGACCCAGACAAATTTATGCGGGTCGAGGCGAATTTCCTGGTCCAGACGATAGGCAACCAATTTGCCGTAAAGCACCGCGCTGTAGTCCAGACAGGCCAGGTTCGGCCGGATCGGCGCCGGTTTGCCGCTGCGCCAGTAATGGCCCACGAACAACAATGGCTCATCGACGCCATAGCGCAGCAAGGTGTTTTTTTCAGTGGACGACAGCGGCGTCCGGGCCACGGGTTCGGGCAAGGCGTCGGGCTGGAACACAATGTCTCCGTAGGTTTGCGGGTCGTCTTCCCAAAACTTGGTGCGAAAGAACGAACGCGTCAGGCCATCGCCACTGGTCATTGTCAGACCATGAGGCAAGCGCATGTCAGTGCCGCGCAGCAGGCGGTCGAACACGGTGCAGGCGAAACTGCCCGGTACGGCCGAGGCCTGGAGGAAATGTTCATCGACGCAACCGTTGGGGAATAGCGCGCGCAAGGGTTCGATCAGGCCCGCATCCCAGCAGGCATGCACCACGCGGAAACGCCCGGCATCGACGAACAATGGCATCTCATAGAACCATTGCAGGAAGTCATGCCAGTCCGCCGGATGGTCTTCGAATTGGGTCAGCGTTTCGTTCAGCAAACGGGCATGGCGCGGGGTGTGTTCGCGCACGAACTGCTTGCCGCTGCCCGGAGGCGCCGGCGTGCTCCAGCCGAGGGCGTTGAATTCATGGTTGCCCATGATGCACAGCGCCTGACCCGCTTCGACCATGTCGTGAACGATGTGCAGCGCTTCACGAATCCGCGGGCCGCGGTCGATGATGTCGCCGACGAACACCGCCATGCGCGACGGATGCCGCCAGACGCCAGCGTGTTTTCGGTAACCGAGCAGGTCAAGCAAGTGCTCAAGGGTCAGAGCGCAACCGTGCACGTCACCGATCAGGTCGTAGCTTCGCGCGGGATCGAGCATCAGTCGCCTCCACCACCCAACTTGCTGCCCCAGCCGAGTTTGGTCCGGCAGACTTCATAATAGTTGTGGTCTAGTGGGTGAATCAGCCGCAGCTTCTGGGCTTTCTTGCTGATGGTGATGGTGTCACCCGGCGCGCAGGTGAAATGGTTTTGCCCGTCACAGGAGACTTGCGGGTAAATCTGCATATCTTTGGACACGACGATTTTCAGCTCACTGTTGCCATCGACCACAATCGGCCTGCCCGACAAGGTATGGGGGTACATCGGCACAATCACAATAGCGTCGAGCTTGGGATGCATGATCGGCCCGCCCGCCGACAGCGCGTAGGCGGTCGAACCGGTCGGCGTGGCGACGATCAGGCCGTCGGCCTTCTGGCTGCAGACGAACTGGCCGTCGATGTACAACTCGAACTCGATCATCCGCGTCGATTTGCCGGGGTGCAGCACCACGTCGTTCAGCGCGTCGCCCTGACCGATGGCCTCGGCGTGACGACGAACTTCGGCTTGCAGCAGGAAGCGGTTCTCGACCAGATAGTGGCCGTCGAGCACTTCGGCGACTTTGACTTCCAGCTCATCGGGGCGAATATCGGTCAGGAAACCCAGGCTGCCACGGTTGATGCCGAGCACCGGAATATTGTGTCGGGCCAGCGCACGAGCGGCGCCCAACAGGCTACCGTCACCACCGACCACAATCACCATGTCACATACTTCGCCGAGCATCTTGCGCGACGAGGTTTGCAAGCCATGACCCGGCAAGACTTCAGCGATGGTGTCTTCGAGGATCACGTGCAGGTGACGATCGAGCAGAAACCGTTTCAGTCGGCGGACGGTATCCAGCACCTGCGAACTGCCCAGGCGACCGATGATGCCGATATTACGAAATTGCTCCATGAGGTTCCTGCGCGACGGCGAAAAACACGATTATGGGCGAAAGCGCGGGATAGACAAAATCCTTTCAGCCACAACGGTGTACTCACGATTGAGGCTATGCTCGCAAGATGATCCTATTTCCAGATTTGCTGCAGTTGCCCCACCAGTTGCGCCACCCCGAAGTGCGCGACCTGGCGTGGGTCATCCTCGCGCCGCCGATGCTCGGCGTCACGACGTGGCCGCAGCGTCACCCGCTGACCGGCAGTGACTGGGTGCAGGCACCGGAACGGCTCGAATTGTGGTTGCGGCAATTGGATCGTGACAGTTATGACTTGCTGCACTGGCTGGCGCAGGCTCGAACCCGGCGATTGGGCTTGTACTACGAACGCCTCTGGCAATACGCCGTGCAGCACGCACCGGGTATCGACCTGATTGCCGCCAACATGCCGATCCGCCGCGAAGGCCACACGCTGGGCGAGCTGGACATGCTGCTGCGCGATCGTGACGGCGTGCATCATCTGGAACTGGCGATCAAACTTTACCTTGGCCCACAAAATGGCGACGGACACGACACGGCGCAGTGGCTCGGCCCCGGTTGCCACGATCGGCTGGACCGCAAACTGGCCCATCTGACGCAGCATCAATTACCGATTTCGGCGCGCCCGGAGAGCCGCGAAGTATTGGCAGCGCTGGATATCCAGCAGTTCAGTGCACATTTGTGGCTGGGTGGCTATTTGCTGTATCCGTGGCCGGGACAGGCCGAGCCACCGAATGGTGCACATCCCCAACATTTACGCGGTAGCTGGCTGCACCAGAAGGACTGGGCAGACTTTGTCGTGCAACGCCCATTCGGTCGCTGGCAACCCCTGCCCCGCCATGCGTGGCTAGCGCCGGCTCACTATCCGGCGGAGCAGACCTGGAGCACTGAACAGCTGAATGCCTGGCTCAGCGATCTGGAGCCATTGGCCCCGGCGCAGTTGCTGGTGCGACTCACAGAAAACGCCCAGGGTGATTGGGAAGAAGCCGAGCGGCTGTTTCTGGTGGCGGATCTTTGGCCTAACGTTCCTGGCAGTGGCTGAGTTTTGTAGCGTCTGGGCTGGCCCTATCGCGAGCAGGCTCGCTCCCACATTTGATCTTCTTGTGCCGAAGATTCCTGTGGGAGCGAGCCTGCTCGCGAAAGGGCCAACTCGGTTCAGATGGATAACCGCAAAGCCAGCGCCGCTAACGTCACCAGCAAAACTGGCGCCGTCAGCACAATCCCGACCTTGAAGTAATACCCCCAGCCAATCCGGATACTCTTGCGCTCCAGCACATGCAACCACAGCAGGGTCGCCAGGCTGCCAATCGGCGTAATCTTGGGCCCCAGGTCGCTGCCGATGACGTTGGCGTAGATCATCGCTTCCTTCACCACCCCGGTCGCCTGGCTGGCATCGATCGACAGCAATCCAATCAGCACCGTTGGCAGATTGTTCATCATCGACGACAGCAGCGCCGTCAGCACGCCCGTGCCCATGGCCGCGCCCCACACGCCGTAACCGGCAAAACCATCCAGCCAACCGGCCAGATACCCCGTGAGCCCCGCGTTGCGCAGGCCATACACCACCAGGTACATGCCCAGCGAGAAAATCACGATATGCCAGGGCGCTTCTTTAATGACTTTGCGCGTGGAAATCTTGTGACCACGGGCGGCAATGGCCAGCAGCAACACCGCGCACACCGCAGAAATGGCACTGATCGGAATCCCCAGCGGTTCCAGCGCGAAGCAGCCGAGCAGCAGAATCACCAACACGGCCCAACCGGCATAAAACGTGGCGTGGTCGTGAATCGCTGAAGCCGGATGCGCCAGTTGCTCGGGGTCGTAGTCCTTGGGAATGTCACGACGGAAAAACCACATCAGCATCGCCAGGGTCGCCGCGACACTCACCAGGTTGACCGGGATCATCACAGCCGCGTAACGGTTGAAACTGATGTGGAAGAAGTCAGCGGAAACGATGTTCACCAAATTCGACACCACCAACGGCAAACTCGCCGTGTCCGCGATGAAACCGGCGCCCATGACGAACGCCAGTGTCGCCGCCGGAGAAAAACGCAACGCCAGCAGCATGGAAATCACGATGGGTGTGAGAATCAGCGCTGCCCCGTCGTTGGCGAACAACGCCGACACCAACGCACCGAGCAGCACCATATAAGCAAACAGCTTGCGTCCGCTGCCCCGCCCCCAACGGGCCACATGCAACGCCGCCCAGGCAAAGAACCCCGCCTCGTCCAGCAGCAGACTAATGACAATCAGCGCGACAAAGGTTCCGGTGGCGTTCCAGATAATCTGCCACACCAGCGGGATGTCGCTGAGGTGTACGACCCCGAAAATCAGCGCAAGGACCGCGCCGAATACCGCACTCCAGCCAACGCCAAGGCCTTTTGGCTGCCAGATCACCAAGGTGATGGTCAGCAGGAAAATCAACGATGCGATCAGCATGCAGTGCAGCCTTGTCGGAAAACAAACCGCGATTCAGCCGCAACACACGAGCGGAGTAAAGCCCAAATTTGCTCCCCTGCGCCTAAACGCACCAGGGGCGAGTAGCAGCTGCTACGACAGATCGGTGCGCAATGATTTGTAGCCGAACCCTTGTAGGAGCAAAGCTTGCTCGCGATGGCGGTGTTTCGGCCGGCATTGATCCGACTGACACTCCGCCATCGCGAGCAAGCTTTGCTCCTACGCAGGATTTGTCATTCCTTCTTATGTTGTTCGACCCAAAGACCATAAGCATTGATGAATTTTTGCAAAAACGGTTTGAGCGACTCGGACAGGTTACCCGCCTCATCGAACGCTGTACCGGCACCGCTCAGATAGGCTTCCGGTTGCTGCATGCACGGCACATCCAGAAACACCATGGACTGGCGCAGGTGATGGTTGGCGCCAAAACCACCGATAGCGCCCGGCGAAGCACTGATCACTGCTCCAGGTTTTCCACTCCAGACACTCTTGCCATAGGGACGCGAACCCACATCGATCGCGTTCTTCATCGGCGCAGGCACCGAACGGTTGTATTCGGGGGTCACGAACAGCACCGCGTCGGATGAGCTCACTTGTTGCCGGAAAGTGCTGTAGGCTGCCGGCGGTGAAGCACCATCGATGTCCTCGTTGTAGAGCGGCAGATCGCCGATTTCGACGATAACCAGTTTGAGATTGGCAGGCGCCAGCTTGGCCAGGGCCAGGGCCACCTTGCGATTGATCGATTCCTTTCTCAAGCTGCCGACCAGTACAGCGATCGTATAGACGTTGCTCATGGAAGATTCTCGACTGTCCGATGGAAAGAGCTTGTAGTTATAGATGACGATTCAACCCGTGGGCGACTGAAAAAACGCCGCCCCTGACTATTTTTTTCCTGTAGGAAAACTTACCTCGCCCAACCACGGTCTACAGAGCCGCAAATTGAGTGATTTATCCCCAGAGGTTCTAAGCAGATGGCAGCAGTACTCGTCGGTCAGTTCCATGCAAGAGACGCGGAAGGCCGCGTTTATTCCGTGCATGAGTTCCAGGAATCCACCCCGTCGGCAGACGGTCTCACTGGCTCGGTGCCTGTCACCACCTACAAATTGGCCATTGGCGATCGCGTCAAAAAGCTCGATGACAACCAATTTCTGCTGGTGCAATCGGACGTGACCATCGTGCGCGAGCCCGACACCTATGTCGGCAGCCGGCCGGAAACCACCATCGCTTCATAACCCCGTGTTATGAGCAGAAGTCATATGCGCGCACTTGAGTTAGGATTCAGCCACTGACTCCCTCACCTGCTGAACATGGACTTCACGCATGCGTTTACGTCATATCGAAGTGATCCAGGCGCTCCTGCAGACCGGTCACCTGGGCACCGCCGCCGAATGGCTGCAGTTGCCTGTGGCTGAAGTCGAAGGGATTCTGCGCGACGCCGAGGATCAGTTGGGTTTCATGCTGTTTTCCAGCGTGCGTGGACGCTTGCAGGCCACGCGCGAGGCGAGGGAGTTGCAGGTCCAGATTGCCCACGTCTATGAAGCGCTCGAACCGGTTCAGCGGTTGGCCAACAGCCTCAGGCAATATCAGGCTCCGCCCTTGCGGATCGTCTGCACGCCGCCCCTGGCACAGCAGCTATTGCCACAGAGCATTGCCGCCCTGCGCCGACGCCTTCCTGACGCGCCTTGCACCCTTCTGAGTCAACCTACCCGCGAGATCGTCAGAAACCTGCTGCTGCGTGAAAGCGATCTGGGCCTGAGCCTGCATGACCCCGATCACGCCGACATTCATTGCCAGGTGATCGCCCAAGGCAAACTTCAGCTGCTGGCCCCCCACGGCTGGTTGCAACCCAAACAAAAGTACATCTCGCTGCAAGACCTGGCCGGCCAATCGATGGTGGGCCTGGAAGGTCATGATCCGCTGAGCCCGGCACTGGAAAACAAGCTGCATGCCCTGCGCCCTGCCCCGGTCATTCAAACCCGGGTACAGACTCACCAGATGATGCGCAGCATGGTCGAGGCCGGTGAAGGTCTGGCCATCGTCGACCCTTTCACCGCCCTCGGGGCGAAATCGGCCGGGCTGGATGCCTGCCCGCTGGCGCCGGCCGTGCCGATCAGCCTGTATGCCTTGACCCTCAAGAATGGCGAGCCATCGCCAGCGGTTCAGGCATTGCTGGGCATCATCACGGAACAAGCCGTGGCGATGTTGGCGAACTAAGCGGGGTTTCCAGCGGATTATCGAACAATCGATACCAGAACAGCGCCACTTCGGCGGTGTTCGGATCGATCCCGCGATAGCGCAGGTGATCGATTCCGCCCAAGACGTAACCGCGGCGCTCATAAAGCCGGCAGGCCCCCAGGTTGTTGTTCTGGGTTTCGAGCATGATGCCCGGCAGTTTCTTTTTGCGACTCCAGAACTGCGCCACATCCAGCAACGCCTTGGCCACACCATGACGGCGCGCCGGCGCATGCACCGCCAACTCGTCGATATGGGCAAAGCCGTTCCAGTTGGTGCTGACCACCAGGTGACCCACGGGTTCATCATCGAGATAAGCCATGAAAATAGCGCTGTCAGCGGCATCACGGAAGCTGCTGAATTCCTCGGGATCAATGCCGTAGCACTTGCGATAGGGCGTGATCGGCGTCACCAGCCACTGTTCCACCGGTTTACCGATTTCGGCGGCGCCGTAGTCTGCGACTTCAAAACTGAAATCACTGCCCCAGATGTAGGCTGCAAAACCATCGTCGGCAACGCGTACCGACAGCCCTGGGTATTTCGGATTCATGATCGGTTGCATACTGGGAAAGGTCCTCATTCCTTGATGCAATCAACGGTATACAGCCGTCCATTGCCCTCGTCTTCGTGTTGCAATCCGTGTACATCAGCGACAAACCCCGGGAAGCTGCTATCGAACGTGCGGGCAAACGCCAGGTAATCGATGATCGAGCGTGTCGACTCGGTAAAACGCTCGCCGGGCATGATCAACGGAATCCCCGGCGGATACGGCACCAGCATCACCGCGGCGATCCGCCCATCCAGAGCATCGATTGATACTGCTTCCACCTCGCCACGCACTAATTGATCATAGGCGTCAGACGGCTTCATGGCGATTTCCGGCAGCACTGTGTACATGCGTTTCAGGTGTTTGGCCGTGGCATTGCTGCGATAGCAGGCGTGCAGTTGATCGCACAAATCGCGCAACCCCATGCCCTGATAGCGCGTGACATTCTCTTGTGCCACGCACGGCAGGCACGTCGCGAGGCTGACATTGGCATCGTAGCTGCGCTTGAACTCCAGCAACTCGGTCAGCAGCGTGCTCCATTTGCCCTTGGTGATGCCCATGGAGAACAACACCAGGAACGAATACAGGCCGGTCTTTTCAACGACCAACCCACGTTCCCAAAGGAATTTGCTGACCACCGCCGCCGGAATCCCGCGCTGGCTAAGGGCGCCGCCTGCCGTCAGGCCCGGCATCACCAACGTGACCTTGATCGGATCAAGCAGCACGTAGTCGTCGGTCACGCCGCCAAAGCCATGCCAGTCGGCGTCGGGTTGTAGCAGCCAGTCGTCGGTGATCACGCGGTCGATGCCTTCCACCGACGGCGGCTGCCAGATGGAAAACCACCAATCGTCAGCGGCGATGTGCTGACGCAAATTGGCCAGCGCCCGGCGGAAACTCAGCGCCTCGTCAAACATTTCCTGCAACAGCGATCGCCCGGCCGGGCCTTCCATCATGGCCGACGCCACATCCAGCGAAGCGATGATGCTGTACTGCGGCGAGGTCGAGATGTGCATCATGAACGCTTCATTGAAGCGATCCCGATCCAGTTGCCGCGCGCCGCCGTCCTGGACGTGAATCATCGACGCCTGGCTGAACGCCGCCAGCAGTTTGTGGGTGGAATGGGTGGTGAACACCAGGGGGCCGCCTTCACTGCGGGAAGTGCCCATGCCGTAACGTCCGGCAAAGAACTCGTGAAACGCCGCGTAGGCGTACCAGGCCTCATCGAAGTGCAAGACCTCGACACTGTCGCCCAGTTGCTGCTTGATCAGCTCAGCGTTGTAGCAGAGGCCGTCGTACGTCGAATTGGTCACCACCGCCAACTTGACCTTGGGCGCCCGGCCCTTGGTCAGCGGGCTGGCGTCGATCTTGGCCTGAATCGATTCGCGACTGAATTCGCTCAATGGAATCGGGCCGATGATCCCCAGCTCATTGCGCTCCGGGCACAGGTACAGCGGAATGGCGCCGGTCATGATGATCGAGTGCAATATCGACTTGTGGCAGTTGCGATCCACCAACACCAAGTCATCGCGAGCGACCATCGAATGCCAGACGATTTTGTTGGCGGTCGAGGTGCCATTGATCACAAAGAAAGTGTGATCGGCGCCGAAATTGCGGGCCGCACGGGCCTCGGCTTCTGCCAGCGGACCGGTGTGGTCGAGCAAAGAACCGAGTTCCGGCACCGACACCGACAAATCGGATCGCAGGGTATTTTCCCCAAAGAACTGATGAAACGCCTGACCCACCGGGCTCTTGTGGTACGCCACACCGCCGCCATGGCCGGGTGTGTGCCAGGAATAATTGGAGTCGGCCGTGTGCTGCACCAGCGCTTTGAAAAACGGCGGGAGCAGACCATCCAGATATTTGCGTGCCGCTCGAGCGACCTGCCTGGCCAGAAAAGGCACAGTGTCTTCGAACAGATAAAGAATCCCGCGCAGCTGATTGAGTTCAGCCATGGCGTCGGCCGGAGCGTTCTCCAGGGTCACCTGCTCACCCAGCGCGAAGATCGGCAGGCCGGGCGCACGCACCCGCGCCAGGCCAATCAGCTCGGCCATGTTGTGCAATAGATGAGAGTGGGTGCTGGCGTCTTCGGCCGCAATCAACATGCAGGAAAGACCGTGATGGGTCGAAGCGACCAGTCGCCCTTCGGTGTAATTCACCGCCGAGACAATGCTGAAGCCTTCCTGCTCCAGCTCCCGGGCAATGCCACGCACGCGATCACCGGCGACGGTGTCGGCCTTGATGTCGCGATGGACGATCAGGACCGGGAATTTCAAATCTTTATACATGGGGCTCAGTGTCCTGAGGCGGCAGACCGTGGTCCGCCAATCACCTCAGGGTAGAGGGTTCGAGCGCATGTGGCGAGTGTGATGCACTGAAATGGGTCATCAGGCGCGTTACGCTTGATCAAGATCAAAAATCGCAGCGCTACGCCTGAGCCTTGGCTTCAGCCAGTTGCTGCCAGAGCGATGGAGCGCCGGCGGATTTGGCGATGACTTCCAGGCGCGCCATGTGCTGGGCCAGGTCATCCTCGCTGGCACGGATGATACGCGTCGGTTGACGATCGACCGGCAGGCGGCGGATCTCGGTGGCGGAGTTGTCCGCACCTTCCCCGGAACCATTGCCATCGGAAGCATTACCGGCCAGGGACAGGCTGGTCTGGCCGCCCGTCATGGTCAGGTAAACGTCAGCGAGGATCTCGGAGTCGAGCAAGGCACCGTGCAGTTCACGACCGGAGTTGTCGACGCCATAGCGTTTGCACAAGGCGTCGAGGCTGTTGCGCTGCCCCGGGTGACGTTCCCGGGCCATCATCAGGGTGTCGAGGATCGAGCAGTGCTGCGTGATGTCCGCACGATCGTGCTGGCCCATCAGGGCGAATTCGTTGTTGATGAAGCCAACGTCGAACGCCGCGTTATGGATGATCAGCTGCGCACCCTTGATGAATTCAAAGAACTCATCGGCCACTTCGGTGAAGCGCGGCTTGCCGACCAAAAATTCGTTGGTGATGCCGTGGACGCCAATGGCGCCTTCATCACTCTCGCGGTCCGGTTGCAGGTAAACGTGGAAATGCCGGCCCGTCAGGCGCCGACCGATCAACTCGACACAACCGATTTCGATAATCCGGTGGCCGTCGGTCACCGGCATGCCGGTGGTTTCGGTATCGAGTACAACGGATCTGGTGGCCATCAGTGCTCAGCTCTCAACGGGTCATTCGTGCAAAAGCGGCGATGTTAACACGCTCGCCGGGGTCTTTCAGGTACACAGTGTTGCACCCATCGCGAGCAAGCTCGCTCCCACTGATCGTTCCCACGCTCTGCGTGGGAATGCCTCAAGGGACGCTCCGCGTTCCAATGGGACGCAGAGCGTCCCGGGCTGCATTCCCACGCAGAGCGTGGGAACGATCAGTGTCGGGTTTACGCCTGCTTGTACCCGCGCACTTCATCCACGCCACGATTGGCCAGTTGGTCGGCGCGTTCGTTGCCGTGATGGCCAATGTGCCCGCGCACCCATTTCCAGGTGACGTTGTGGCGATTGACCTGCTCATCCAGCAACTTCCACAGATCAGCGTTTTTCACCGGTTCTTTCGCAGCGGTTTTCCAGCCGCGCTTCTTCCAGTTGTCCATCCACTCGTTGATGCCTTTCATCACATACTGCGAGTCGGTGACCAGCAGCACGTCGCAGGAGCGCTTGAGTTCTTCAAGGCCACGGATCGCGCCCATCAGCTCCATGCGGTTGTTGGTGGTGTTGGCTTCGCCGCCCCACAGTTCTTTTTCAACGCCCTTGCACACCAGCAAAGCGCCCCAGCCGCCAGGGCCAGGGTTGCCTTTACAGGCGCCGTCGGTGAAGAGTTCTACGCTATCGCTCATGCCAATCTATCCAGAAAATGCGGTGGCTCGCCGATCAGTGATCGACGATGCCCGAGGCCGGGGCAAACCCGGCCGGGAAAATAAAAAGTGTCTTACGGATCGATGCGGCGACGATTGACCTTGGCCATCGGCAATGGAATCAGCTTGCCCATCGGTTCGCGCCGCTCCTGACGGACGGGACGCAGGCCCACCACGATCTTGCGCGCAACCAATAAATAGAAGCCGCCACCCGAGAGTTGCCAGTCACCGGCCTTGCGCTCCCAACCGGCCAGACGAGCCTGCCAGGCGGGTGACGCAAGCGGCGGACGATAGCACCCGAAGCGGCGTTTCTCCAGCGCGAAGCCCAGCAGGTTCAGCCAGTCACCGACTCGCGAGGGGGAGATGCAGCGAGCCTTGCGCAAGGCGTCGTGAGCAAAAACGTGACGCAAGCCCCAGGTGCTCCAGGGGTTGATCCCGACGATCAGCAGATGCCCGCCAGGCCGCACGCTGCTCGCCGCTTCGCGCAGCAGACCGTGGGGCGATAGACAGAAATCCAGCCCATGCTGCAACACCACCACATCGGCGGCATGCTCGCTCAAAGGCCAAGCCTGCTCTTCGCAGACGATCTCGACACCCGGCAACGGCGCGCCGAGTCGCACATTGCGCTGCACTTGCGGCGCCGACGGCGGCGTCTGGGCCGACGGACCGTAATGCACCAGGTAGCCACCGAAGAACCGCCCCAACTCGTCTTCGAGCATGCGACGTTCTTCGTCCAGCAAAAATTGCCCGATAGGGCCGGACAGCCATTCACGGGCCGCGCTGATCAATGTCAGCCATTCAGGATCAGCCTGAGCGAACGCTTTATCGGTCATTGCATTCTCCAACGCGCCAGGAAGTTCTAAGATGCGCCATTGTTTTCCGCTTGGCGAATCCGACGATGATACAGATCAGTGCCCTGCCCGCCTTCACCGACAACTACATCTGGTTATTACAAGACCACCGCACCCAGCGCTGCGCAGTGGTCGATCCGGGCGATGCCGCGCCAGTACAGGCCTGGCTCGCCGCGCATCCGGGTTGGGTGTTGAGTGATATTTTGATCACTCACCATCATCATGACCACGTCGGCGGCGTCGAGCAGCTTAAAAAAGCGACAGACGCGACAGTCTATGGCCCGGCCAGTGAAAGCATCCCGGCGCGGGACGTGGCACTCAAGGACAATGACCGCATCAGCGTGCTGGGCTGGGATTTCGATGTCATCAATGTACCGGGCCATACCCTCGGACACATTGCCTTTTATCACCAGGGCCATTTGTTTTGTGGCGACACCCTGTTCGCCGCCGGTTGCGGGCGCTTGTTCGAAGGCACGCCGCAGCAGATGCATGCCTCACTGAGCCGCCTGGCCGCGCTGCCTGAAGATACGCTGGTCTACTGCACTCACGAATACACGCTGAGCAACCTGAAGTTTGCCATAGCGGTCGAACCGGGCAATCCGGACACCGCCGCACGTCTGGAAAAAGTCACCGCGCAACGTGAAGCCGGAATCATGACGCTGCCCTCTACTCTGGCGCTTGAAAAGCTTACCAACCCGTTTTTGCGCGTCGACGAAACATCCGTTAAAGAAAAAGTGGACGAACGGAATGGAACCCAAAACCGGGCTCCGAGTGCGGTTTTTGCTGCTCTTCGTGCTTGGAAAGATAAGTTCTAAGTAGCCATCACGTTGATACAAAAATTCTGAATGGTTGACCGCAGGGGGTGCGCTTTCTAGAATCGCCCGACATTTTTGCCCGGAACTTACTTCCAGCCAATGTCGTCATCTATTCGTAAAGCCATCAATTCAGACGCATTGACCCGCTTGGCTCAAGCCATTGCGGTGGCTGTGTCCGCCACTCTGGCGGGCTGCTCAAGCCATGTGCCGCAGACCGACGCGGCACACACTCCGAACATCGCCGCCCGGGCCAAGCAGAAACCAATCTGGCTCAGCGAAAAACCGACTCCACAAATTCCACAAGATGTCTGGGAGCGCATGCGCCAGGGCTTCCAGTTGCAGGACAACCTGGGCGTCAACCCGCGCATCGAGCAACAGCGCCTGTGGTTCGCCAGCAACCCGTCCTTCCTCGAAAACGCCGGCGAACGCGGCAGCCTCTACATTCACTACATCGTCGAACGCCTTGAAGAACGCAACATGCCGCTGGAACTGGCGCTGCTGCCAGTGATTGAAAGCGCCTACAACCCGATGGCCTATTCCCGGTCCGACGCGGTTGGCTTGTGGCAATTCATCCCTTCCACCGGGCGTTACTTCAACCTGCGTCAAACCCGATTTTATGATGGCCGTCGCGATATCACCGCCTCGACCACCGCGGCCATGGATTACCTGACCCGCCTGCACGACATGTTCAACGGCGACTGGCTGCTGGCCCTGGCGGCGTACAACGCCGGCGAAGGCACGGTCAGCCGGGCCATCGAGCGCAACGAAAAGCTCGGCTTGCCGACCGATTACTGGAACCTGCCGCTGCCGGCCGAAACCCAGGCCTACGTGCCGAAGCTGCTGGCCTTGTCGCAAGTGGTGCTGGCACCTGAAGCCTACGGCGTGAACCTGAACCCGATCGCCAACGAACCGTACTTCCAGGTCGTCGAAATCAACCAGCGCATGGACCTGTCCAAAGTCGCCGCGGTGGCTAACATCGACGAAGACGAACTGTTCCAGCTCAACCCGGCCTTCAAGCAGCGCACCACCATCGATGGCCCACAGCATTTGCTGGTGCCAACGTCCAAGGCGCAATTGCTGACTGCCAGCCTGTCGACCATGCGTCCTGAAGAGTTGATCAGCAAGAAGTCGCTCAAGCCGGTATTCGAAGGCTCGGACGACTCCGAAATCGCCGGCCTCAAACGCGCCTACCGCGTCAAACGCGGCGACAACCTGGCCGCCATCGCCAAGGCCAACAAGGTCGACGTCAAGGACCTGCAGCGCTGGAACAAGATGACCGGCAAGAATCTCAAGGCCGGCCAGACACTGGTCATGCAGGACACCACCAAGCGCAGCAGCGGTCGGGTCAACACCGTCGTGGCGGCGAACAGCAAAGCAAACAGTAAAGCTGACCAACAGAAGCCGCAGACCCAGTACAAGGTCCAGCAAGGCGATTCGCTGTACATGGTGGCCAAGCGTTTCAACGTTGAAATGCAGCACCTCAAGCGCTGGAACCCACGTGTTGGCCAGGCGCTGAAGCCTGGCCAGATGCTGACGGTGGCTTCCCCACGCTAAAATGAGCCCCTGATTTCAGGGGCTTTTTTTCGCCCTGCAGAGTTTGCGAAGAACCTTGTAGCCGCAGGCGAAGTGTGGCGAGGGGATTTATCCCCGTCGGGCTGCGAAGCGGCCCCGCCAGTTCATTCGCAACACGCACTTACAGGATTAACGACTGCTGCGCAGCCGAACGGGGATAAATCCCCTCGCCACACTTCGCCTGCTGCTAAAGGGTGTGCTTGCGCAATTAACCCCGCATTAAGTCCCGTCTTTTTCCTGTCGATACAAGCTGTTACTGTACGGGCCACAAAGCCCAAGCCGCCTGGATCGGATCCCTGACTTGAAGTGTCCCCTCCTCCTGTTCCTGATCAGCCTGGCCTTGAGCTCCCCCGCAAGCGCGACGATCAGCGAAAGCCATGGTTATGCGCAGTTCGGCACGCTCAAGTACCCGGCCAGATTTACCCACTTCGACTGGGTCAACCCGCAAGCGCCCAAGGGCGGTACGTTGCGGGTGATGGCGTTTGGCACCTTCGATACGCTTAACCCCTACACGTTCAAGGGTTCAAGCCCGGTTTCCACGCCGAATTTCCTGCAATACGGCATCAACGAGCTCAATGAACCGCTGATGGTCGGCACCGGCCAGTACGCGCCGTCCGGCGATGAACCCACCTCAAGCTATGGCCTGATCGCCCAATCCGTGGAATACAGCGAAGATCGCAGCTGGGTGGTGTTCAATCTGCGCCCCGAAGCGCGTTTCCACGATGGCACGCCGATTACCGCCTATGACGTGGCGTTTTCCTACCGTTTGCTGCTTAAGGAAGGCCATCCGCAATACCGCACCAACCTTCAGGAAGTGTCGCGGGTCGACATCCTCAATCCGCAGCGCATCCGCTTCGTCTTCAAGCGCGCCGGCAATCCGTTGCTGATCCTGCGCCTGGGCGAATTGCCGGTGCTGCCCCAGCATTACTGGAAAGGTCGCGACTTCAAGGCCACCACTTTCGAACCGCCGCTGGGCAGCGGGCCGTATCGCATCACCTCGGTAGAGCCGGGGCGGCGGATCATTTTCGAACGGGTCAAGGATTACTGGGGCAAGGATCTGCCGGTCAATCGCGGCAAATACAACTTCGACCGCATGGAAGTCGAGTTCTACCGCGACAGCGACGTCGCGTTCGAAGCCTTCAAGGCCGGCGAATTCGACATCTATATCGAGCACCAGGCAAAGAACTGGGAAAACGGCTACAGCTTCCCGGCGGTGCGACGCGGCGACGTCATCAAGGCGCAAATCCCGCATCAGATCCCTACCCAGAGCCAGGGTCTGTTCATGAACACCCGGCGCCCGGCCTTCTCCGAGACCAAAGTCCGTGAAGCGCTGGGCCTGATGTTCGACTTCGAGTGGACCAACCGCACCCTGTTCAGCGGTGCTTACAAGCGCGCCATGAGCTACTACCCCAACAGTGAGTTCTCCGCGACCGGCCTTCCGGTCGGCCATGAATGGCTGATGCTGACGCCGTATCGCGAGCAGTTGCCCGCCAAGCTCTTCACCGAGCCGTTCAGCCTGCCGCAGACCCAAGGGCGCGGCATCCCCCGGGAAACCATGCGCAAGGCCCTGGGTCTGCTTGCGGAGGCCGGCTGGAAACTCAATGGCCAACACGTACAGAACGCAGCCGGGCAACCGTTGCGTTTGGAGATTCTGCTGGTCAACCCGAACCTGGAGCGCATCCTTCAGCCTTACGTCGAGAACCTCGCCAGCATCGGCATCGACGCTCGGCTGCGCACGGTCGATCGCGCCCAGTACAAGCAACGCCTCGATCAGTTCGATTTCGACATGATCCTGATGACCCTCAACCAGACGCTCAGTCCGGGCCTGGAACAATGGCAGTACTTCCATTCCAGCCAGGTCGGGGTCAAGGGCAGCAAAAACTACGCCGGTATTGCCAATCCGGTGGTCGATCATTTACTCGAACAATTGCTCGCCGCCCAGACCCGCGATGAACAGATCGCCGCCGGCAAGGCCCTGGACCGGGTGTTGCTGTGGCAGCACTACATCATTCCCAACTGGTACCTCAATTATCACCGCCTGGCCTACCGCAACCGGTTCGCCTTCGTCACCACGCCGCCCTACACATTGGGCCTGAGCGCATGGTGGCTGAAATCTTCGGAGAAAGATCGATGAAACCCGTACGCACCCTGCTCTGGCAGGCCAGCGGTCTGTTGTTCGCCGGGCTGGCCTGTGCCGCCCCGCAACATGCCCTGACCCTGTACAACGAGCCGCCAAAATACCCGGCCGATTTCAAACATTTCGATTACGTAAATCCCGACGCACCCAAGGGCGGGATCTTCCGTCAGGCCGGTTTCGGTGGCTTTGACAGCCTCAATCCCTTCATCAACAAGGGTGTCGCCGCCGACGACATCAGCATGATCTACGACACCCTGGCCAAACAGGGCCTGGATGAACCGTTCACCGAGTACGGCCTGGTGGCCGGCAAGATTGAAAAAGCCCCGGACAACAGCTGGGTGCGTTTCTACCTGCGCCCCGAAGCGCGCTTCCACGACGGGCATCCGATGCGCGCCGAGGACGTGGTGTTCAGTTTCCAGACCCTGATCAAGGACGGCGCGCCGCTGTACCGCGGTTACTACAGCGATGTCGAGGAAGTGGTCGCTGAAGATCCGCTGACGGTGCTGTTCAAGTTCAAACACAACAACAACCGTGAGCTGCCGCTGATCCTCGGCCAGTTGCCGGTACTGCCCAAGCATTGGTGGGCGACGCGCGATTTCACCAAGGGCAACCTGGAAATGCCGTTGGGCAGCGGTCCGTACAAGGTCAGCGAAGTCAAGGCCGGGCGTTCGGTGCGCTATGAGCGGGTCAAGGATTACTGGGGCAAGGACCTGCCGGCCAACCGCGGCTTCTACAACTTCGACGTGATGACCACCGACTACTACCGCGACAACACCGTGGCCCTGGAAGCACTCAAGGCCGGGCAGTTCGATTACTGGCTCGAGATGGCCGCAAAGAACTGGGCCAATGCCTACAACATCCCGGCCGTCACCGAGGGCCGGTTGATCAAGGAACAGATCCCCAACGGCAACCCCACCGGCATGCAAGGCTTTGTCTTCAACCTGCGCCGCCCGGTGTTCCAGGACGT
This sequence comes from Pseudomonas sp. PDM10, assembly GCF_014852295.1. Taxonomy (NCBI): domain Bacteria; kingdom Pseudomonadati; phylum Pseudomonadota; class Gammaproteobacteria; order Pseudomonadales; family Pseudomonadaceae; genus Pseudomonas; species Pseudomonas sp. PDM10. The sequence goes on from NZ_JACVBJ010000004.1 coordinate 323,479, forward strand.
GCGCGTGCGCCAGGCCCTGACCCTGTTGCTGGATTTCGAATGGACCAACAAGCAACTGTTCAACGGCGCCTACGCGCGCACCCGCAGTTATTTCGAGAATTCGGAAATGGCTGCCAGCGGCCTGCCGGACGCCGATCAACTGGCGATCCTCGACCCGTTCCGCGGCAAGATTCCCGAGCAGGTGTTCAGCGAGGCGTTCCAGAATCCGGTGACCGACGCCAGCGGGATGATCCGCACCCAGCAGCGCAAAGCCTATCAACTGCTGCAAGAGGCGGGCTGGCGGATCGTCGATGACAAGATGGTCGACGCCAATGGCAAACCGGTGACCATCGAGTTCCTGTTGGCCCAGACCGAATTCGAACGGGTGCTGCTGCCGTTCAAGCGCAACCTGAGCGACTTGGGCATCGACCTGGTGATTCGTCGGGTCGACGTCTCGCAGTACATCAACCGCGTGCGTTCCCGGGACTTCGATATGATCGTCGGCAGCTTCCCTCAGTCCAATTCACCGGGCAACGAGCAACGCGAGTTCTGGATGTCCGCCGCCGCCGACAAACCCGGCAGCCGCAATTCCATGGGCCTCAAAGACCCGGTGGTGGACCAATTGGTCGAGCAACTGATCAACGCCGATTCGCGCAAAAGCCTGGTGGCCCACGCCCGCGCACTGGACCGCGTGCTGCAATGGGGCTATTACGTGATCCCCAACTGGCACATCAAGACCTGGCGCGTGGCGTACTGGAACCATATCGGCCACCCGAAAATCTCCCCCAAGTACGACATCGGCATCAATACCTGGTGGGTCAAGCCCGATGCCAAACCTGCGGTAGAAGTCGAAACCAAACTGCAAGCCGACCCTGCGGGCACGGAGTAATCAGATGCTGGCGTATATTTTTCGGCGACTGCTGCTGATCATCCCGACCTTGCTCGGCATTTTGCTGATCAACTTTGTGATCATCCAGGCCGCTCCCGGCGGGCCGGTAGAGCAGATGATCGCCAAGCTCGAAGGCTTCGAAGGCGCCACCAGCCGGATCGCCGGCGGTGGTGCCGAAGTCTCGGTGGCGGGCTCCGCCTATCGCGGCGCCCAGGGCCTGGACCCTGCGCTGGTCAAGGAAATCGAGCACATGTACGGCTTCGACAAATCGGCGCCGGAACGCTTGTGGATCATGATCAAGAACTACGCGACGCTGGATTTCGGCGACAGCTTCTTCCGCGACGCCAAGGTCATCGACCTGATCAAGGAAAAGATGCCGGTGTCGATCTCCCTCGGGCTCTGGAGCACGCTGATCATGTACCTGGTGTCGATCCCGCTGGGGATCGCCAAGGCCACGCGACACGGCAGCCACTTCGACGTCTGGACCAGTTCGGCGATCATCGTCGGTTACGCGATCCCGGCGTTCCTTTTCGCCATCTTGCTGATCGTGGTGTTCGCCGGCGGCAGTTATTTCGACTGGTTCCCGCTCAGGGGGCTGACCTCCAACAACTTCGATGAGTTGAGCATGGGCGGCAAGGTACTCGATTACTTCTGGCACCTGGCATTGCCGGTGACGGCGCTGGTGATCGGCAACTTCGCGACCATGACCCTGCTGACCAAGAACAGCTTTCTCGACGAAATCAACAAACAATACGTGGTCACCGCCAAGGCCAAGGGCCTGACCAATCACCGCGTGCTCTACGGCCATGTATTCCGCAACGCCATGCTGCTGGTGATCGCCGGGTTCCCGTCGGCGTTTATCGGGATCTTCTTCACCGGTTCGTTGCTGGTGGAAGTGATCTTCTCCCTCGACGGCATGGGGCTGATGAGTTTCGAGGCGGCGATCAACCGCGATTACCCGGTGGTCTTCGGCACGCTGTTCATCTTCACCCTATTGGGATTGGTGGTGAAACTGATCGGCGACCTTACGTACACCTTTGTCGATCCGCGCATCGACTTCGAAAGCCGGGAGCATTGAGATGAACCTGTCCCCTCTCAACCGCCGACGTTTCGAACTGTTCAAGGCCAACAAGCGTGGCTGGTGGTCGCTGTGGCTGTTTCTGCTGCTGTTCGGGTTGAGCCTCGGTGCCGAACTGATCGCCAACGACAAACCGCTGGTGGTGCACTACGACAATGGCTGGTACTTCCCGGCGCTCAAGCGTTACCCGGAAACCACCTTCGGCGGCGAATTCCCGCTGGAAGCCAACTACAAGAGCCCGTACATCCGCGAATTGCTCAAGGCAAAAGACGCTTGGGTGCTGTGGGCGCCGATTCCCTACAGCTATCAAAGCATCAACTACGACCTGAAAGTCCCGGCCCCGGCGCCACCCTCTGTCGACAACCTGCTGGGCACCGATGATCAGGGCCGCGACGTGTTGGCGCGGGTGATTTACGGCTTCCGGATTTCGGTGCTGTTCGCCCTGACCCTGACCATTCTCAGCTCGATCATCGGCGTAATTGCCGGGGCCTTGCAGGGTTTCTACGGCGGCTGGGTGGATTTGGCCGGGCAGCGTTTTCTGGAGATCTGGTCCGGGCTGCCGGTGCTGTACCTGCTGATCATTCTCGCCAGTTTCGTCCAGCCGAATTTCTGGTGGCTGCTGGGGATCATGCTGCTGTTCTCGTGGATGAGCCTGGTGGACGTGGTCCGCGCCGAATTCCTGCGAGGACGTAATCTGGAATACGTGCGCGCGGCCCGGGCGTTGGGCATGCAGAATGGTGCGATCATGTTCCGCCACATTTTGCCCAACGCCATGGTCTCGACCATGACTTTCATGCCGTTCATTCTGACCGGCGCCATCGGCACCCTGACCGCTCTCGACTTTCTGGGTTTCGGTCTGCCGCCTGGCGCGCCGTCCCTCGGTGAGCTGGTGGCCCAGGGCAAATCCAACCTGCAAGCGCCGTGGCTCGGTATGAGCGCGTTTGCCGTGCTGGCGTTGATGTTGAGTTTGCTGGTGTTCATCGGCGAGTCTGCTCGCGATGCCTTCGACCCGAGGAAGTGAAATGAATCAGGACAATCTGATCGAAGTGCGCGACCTGGCCGTCGAATTTGTCGTCGGCGAGCGCGTTCAACGGGTGGTCGAAGGCGTGAGCTTCGATATCAAGCGCGGTGAAACCCTGGCGCTGGTGGGGGAAAGCGGCTCCGGCAAATCGGTGACCGCCCACTCGATCCTGCGGCTGCTGCCCTACCCGCTCGCCCGGCATCCGTCCGGGACCATCGAGTACTCCGGGCAAAACCTGCTGAGCCTGAAAGAGAAAACCATCCGCCACATCCGCGGCAACCGGATCGCGATGATCTTCCAGGAACCGATGACCTCGCTAAACCCGCTGCACTCGATCGAGAAGCAGATCAACGAAGTGTTGGGCATCCACAAAGGCCTGATCGGCAAAGTCGCGACCAAGCGCACGCTGGAGCTGCTGGAAATGGTCGGCATCCCGGAGCCCGAGAAGCGTCTCAAGGCCCTGCCCCATGAATTGTCTGGCGGCCAGCGGCAGCGGGTGATGATTGCCATGGCCCTGGCCAACGAGCCGGAACTGCTGATCGCCGACGAGCCAACCACCGCGCTGGACGTCACCGTACAGCTGAAAATCCTCGAATTGCTCAAGGAATTACAGGCCCGGCTGGGCATGGCGCTATTACTGATCAGTCACGATTTGAACCTTGTGCGAAGAATTGCGCATCGCGTATGTGTCATGCAGCGCGGTTGCATCGTCGAACAGGCATCGTGCGAAGAGTTGTTCCGCGCACCGCAGCATCCGTACACTCGGGAACTGCTGGCAGCGGAGCCCAGCGGCAAGCCAGCGACCAATGTGATCGGCCCGCCCTTGCTGCAAGTCGAGGACCTGAAAGTCTGGTTCCCGATCAAGAAAGGCTTTCTGAAAAAGACCGTCGACCACATCAAAGCGGTGGACGGAATCAATTTCAGCCTGCCCCAGGGCCAGACCCTGGGGATTGTGGGAGAAAGCGGTTCGGGCAAGTCGACACTGGGTTTGGCGATTTTGCGGCTGATTGGCAGCAAAGGCGCCATCCGTTTTGAAGGCAAGCAGCTAGACTGCCTGACGCAGCAACAGGTTCGACCGCTGCGGCGGGAGATGCAGGTGGTGTTTCAGGACCCGTTCGGCAGCCTGAGCCCACGGATGTGCGTGAGCCAGATCGTCGGCGAAGGCCTGCGGATCCACAAGATGGGCACCGAGGCGGAACAGGAACTGGCGATTATTGCGGCACTCAAGGAGGTAGGTCTGGACCCGGAAACCCGGCACCGCTACCCCCACGAATTTTCCGGCGGGCAACGGCAGAGAATCGCCATTGCCCGGGCATTAGTGCTAAAACCGGCGTTGATTCTGCTGGACGAGCCGACATCGGCCCTCGACCGGACAGTGCAACGCCAAGTGGTGGAGCTTTTGCGTTCGCTGCAAACCAAGTACAACCTGACGTATCTGTTTATCAGCCATGACCTGGCTGTCGTCAAAGCGCTGAGCCACCAGCTGATGGTGGTCAAGCAAGGCCAAGTGGTCGAACAGGGAGACGCGCAAAGTATTTTTGCGTCGCCCAAACATCCGTATACACAGCAGTTGCTGGAAGCCGCTTTCCTGGCCCCAGCCACTGCGCAATAACCTGAAAGAGAGGAGCAACACATGGGTTTTCTCGCCGGTAAGCGCGTACTGATCGTCGGTGTCGCCAGCAAGCTGTCCATCGCATCCGGCATCGCTGCCGCCATGCATCGCGAGGGCGCTGAGCTTGCCTTCACTTATCAGAACGACAAACTCAAGGGTCGTGTCGAAGAGTTCGCACAAAGCTGGGGCTCCAACCCTGAGCTGTGCTTCCCGTGCGACGTGGCCAGCGATGAAGAAATCGCCAAGGTCTTCGTTGAGCTGGGCAAGAAGTGGGACGGCCTGGACTGCATCGTGCACTCCGTCGGCTTTGCCCCGGGCGACCAACTGGATGGCGACTTCACCGAAGCCACCACCCGTGAAGGTTTCCGCATCGCTCACGACATCAGCGCCTACAGTTTCGTGGCCCTGGCCAAAGCCGGTCGCGAGATGATGAAAGGCCGCAACGGCAGCCTGCTGACCCTGTCGTACCTGGGCGCCGAGCGCACCATGCCGAACTACAACGTGATGGGCATGGCCAAGGCTTCCCTGGAAGCTGGCGTTCGTTACCTGGCCGGCTCCCTGGGCCCGGACGGCACCCGCGTCAACTGCGTATCGGCTGGCCCGATCCGCACCCTGGCCGCTTCCGGCATCAAGAACTTCCGCAAGATGCTGGCTGCCAACGAAGCGCAAACTCCGCTGCGTCGTAACGTCACCATCGACGAAGTCGGCAACGCCGGCGCCTTCCTGTGCTCGGACCTGGCGTCCGGCATCAGCGGCGAAATCATGTACGTGGACGGTGGTTTCAACACCACGGCCATGGGCAGCCTCGAAGAGTAATCTTCGGTCAGCCAAATAAAAAACCCGCCTCTTCAGGCGGGTTTTTTGTGCCCGTAATTTCAGGACTGATGCAATCCCCTGTGGGAGCGAGCCTGCTCGCGATAGCGGACTAACATTTAAAATTGATGTCGACTGACACTCCGCTATCGCGAGCAGGCTCGCTCCCACAGGGGTTGGTGTTTACTCGGCAATTGGTGTTAAACACTGGGCAAACAGCTGCTGGATCGGCTGTGTGCGCTGGCTGTAGCGCTGCAACAGGACGATCTCGCGGAAGAACGTCCGCTCGCCCAACGGGATGATCCGGACCTTCGCGCCATGCTCAAGCCAGAGCCCCGCCTCGGGTAGCAGCGACACTCCCAACCCGCATTCAACCATCTTCACGATGGCTTCCAGCTCATCCAGCTCCAAAGCCACCTGCACATCAATCTGCTGCTCACGCAAAAAACGAGTCACCAGTCTTCCACCGAACGAATTGCGGTCGTAACGCACATGCGGATGGCTCGCGAGGATCTGCAACGGCTCATCGCCTTCAAGGTCCGCCGGCACGATCAATACAAACGGTTCCTTGCGGATGACCTGCGCTGACAGTTCCTTGGGCAACTCGAACGGCGGTTTGATCAGGATCGCCAGATCCACCTCACCGGTGTCCACCTGGCTCAACAAGTTCAGAGACACGCCGGGCACCAATTTCGGTTCCAACAACGGTGCCTGTTGCCTCAGCCGCAGCAACGCCTGGGGCAGCAGTCCGGTCTGGGCCGTGGCCACCGCGCCTATTTTCAACTCGCCGCGATACTCACTGACATCATCGCTGACCGCCATGCGGCTGAAGGTCTCAAGGATCTCCCGCGCCATCGGCAACGCGCGCTGGCCCGCCGCATTGAGAATCGCCTGACGTCCGGTGCGGTCGAACAAGCGAATACCCAGGGCCTGCTCCAGATTGCGCATCTGCGCGCTGACCGCCGACTGCGTCAGCCCGACGTGCATCCCGGCCGCCGCGAACGTGCCATAGCGCGTGACGGCAATGAAGGTTTTCAATTCGCGCAACATAGACGTTCTCGATTGATCGAAATAATTTGAGCTCGACGCAAAAACTATCGTCTTTCAATCAAAAAGCACAGCGCTAAACTCAGGCTGAATCCAGACAGCCGAGGCACATCCGATGCAACTCTCCCCTTTCCACTTGGCCATCCCGGTCTACGATCTGACTGCCGCACGCAATTTCTATGGCGAGGTGTTCGGCCTGGAAGAAGGTCGCTCAAGCGATCATTGGGTCGATTTCAATTTTTTCGGCCATCAGTTGGTCATTCACCTGGCGCCGAAAAACACCTCTCAAGAAGCCGCTCACACCAATGCCGTCGACGGCCACAACGTGCCAGTGCCGCATTTTGGTGTGGTCTTGGGGATGGACGAATGGGAAGCACTGGCCAAACGCCTGAAAGCCCTCGATACCCGATTCGTCATCGAACCGGGCATTCGCTTTCAGGGATTGGTGGGTGAGCAAGCCACGATGTTTCTCTTCGACCCTTGCGGCAATGCGCTGGAGTTCAAGGCGTTCAAGGACATCACTCAGTTGTTCGCCAAATGATCCGCCCCGTCCCGGATGCCACGGCCCTCAGTCAGTCCGTGATCAAGGGTGAGACGTCCGCCGCCGCCATCGCCGAAACGGTCCTTGAGCGCATTCAGGCGCTGGAGCCGGACATCCAGGCCTTCGTCTCGTTCGAAGCCCGAAAAGTACGCACCGATGCTGCGTTGCACAACAATCGTGGCTTGCTGGCCGGGGTCCCGGTGGGGGTGAAGGATGTCTTCGACAGTGCCGACCATCCGACCCAATTCAACTCGCCCATCTATGCCGGTCATCAACCGGCCCGGGATGCCCATGTGGTGACCCTGCTGCGCCAGGCTGGCGCGCTGATCATGGGCAAGACCCACACCACTGAATTTGCGTACATGCACACCGGCCCGACCCGCAACCCGCATGACCCGGACCGCACGCCGGGCAGCTCCAGCGCCGGTTCGGCGGCCGGGATGGCAGCGGATTTCTTTGCGGTGGCGCTGGGCACCCAGACGGCCGGTTCACTGCTTAAACCGGCGTCCTATTGCGGTCTGTTCGCGTTCAAACCGTCGTTTGGGCTGGTCTCGCTGGAAGGCGTAAAGCCGCTGGCGCCGAGCTTCGACACCGTAGGCTGGTACGGTCGCTCGGTGCGGGATCTGCACTTGGTGGCGCGGGTGTTGATTCCAGGTTTTGCAGTGCCTGAGGTTGAACCACGCCCTCTGCAATTGGGCTTCTATCGCACAGCGCGCTGGGATCAGGTCGACCCCGAGGTGGCCAACGCCCTGGAACAGGCCGTGGAGCACTTGCGCAGCGCTGGCCATCAGGTCGACGACGTGCAACTGCCGGATGAATTTGCCGGGGTATTCGACGATCACCTGTTAATCAACGACTGCGAAGGCGCCCGCTCTCTGGCGAAGGAGTTTCAGGGACACCGCGCACTGTTAAGCCCTTCGACCCTGGCAATGTTCGACAGGGCGGCGGCGACCACCTGGGAACAGGAGTCCGCTGCCAAGGCCCGGTTGGCGGCGCTTGCACCGCGCCTGAATGAACGGTGCCAGCCCTACGACGCGATGCTCGGCCCCTGCTGCGGGATGGTTGCGCCCGTGGGCCTGGAAAGCACCGGGCCCTCGGATTTCATCAAGTTCTGGGGGGCGTTTGGCTGGCCGCAGGTGAATATCCCGCTGGTTCGCACAGAAGGATCGATGCCGATCGGTTTACAGATGATCGGTCGGTTCCGAAATGACGGTTCGTTGCTACGGGTGGCCGAACGGGTCGCTGCCGATTTGCTCACTGACCGCGGCCAGTAAGCCCTCGGCCGTCTCGTGAAGCGCAGGATGAAACTCGATCTGATCGACGCTGTAGTGGATGTCATAACCGCGATGCACCGTGGCATTGCGCTCTTTGAGTATTTCTTCAAGTCGCGCCCTGATCGCGGGTATTTCCACAACGCTTGAGCCGGTCAGCAACGCGACGAATTTGTCGCTGCCCCACCGGCCGATCACATCGCTCTCGCGAAAGGCAATGCGCAGCACATCGGCGAAGGTTTTCAGGGCGTTGTCGCCCTCGGCGCGACCGTAGAGATAGTTGATGTGTTTGAAGTCATCAATATTGAAGAGCAGCAGCGTCGCTGGCTTTTTCAGCTGTTGGCAGACATCCAGCCCTTGTTGGGCCAGCGCTGTAAAACCGTGTCGGTTGGAGAGCAGAGTCAACTCGTCCATGCTCGCCATTTGCACGCCCATCAGCTCCTCCTCGGCCTTGCGGGCCAAGTCACGCAGCAGCTCGCGCTCCTGCAGTGGCGTGCGCAACGGGTCGGCGCACGCGCCTGGTTTTACCGGTTTGCCTGGGATCAGCATTTCTCACTCCATTGGCGGGTATATTTCTTAGAGTCGTCCATACCCGCTTTGACTCCCTGTTAACGGACCGCCGGTCAGCTACCCGCGCCCGGACATGGCCCTCCCGCGTCAGCCCAAAGCTTGAACTGGGTGACGAAAATGTCGTGCGGCACCGGCACCGGCGCCCTTCCCTGGCCCGGATTCCAGCCCCAGAGCACCAATTTATCGTCGCTGACATGCTTGATCAGCGCGGCGAAATCGCGGTCACCGTTGCTGGAACGGTCCTTGATCATTGCGCACAATTTATCGGCCGGCAGACCGATCCAGGCCATTTTGTGCGCGGCTGGCGGTAAGCTCCAATGCGGCGCCCCTGGCGGTGCGTGAGCGCCGTAACTGGCCGGCGGATTACGCTCGGCGTGGCAGGTAGCACAGGGCAAACCCGCCGCGCCCTTGCCGTCCATGCCCCGCACGACGTTCATGGCGTGAGGGATCCCGGCGTCGAACTGCAACGGCGAATCGCCGGGGATATGGCAGTTCTGGCAGCGTGGGCTCTGGAAGACCTTTTGCACGGTATCGAACGCCTTGATCGCTTCCTTATCGTCAGCGAACAGGTCTTCGGCGTAGCCGATCAGGCCGATCAACACCACCGCGCCAAGCATCAGATGTCGTCTCATCTCACACCCCCGACAGTTGCAGCGGCAGTTCCCGCAAGCGTTGGCCGGTCAGGGCGAACACCGCGTTGGCCACTGCCGGCGCCGTGGGCGGCACACCGGCCTCACCGATGCCGCCGGGTTTGTCGCTGCTGGGGACGATATGCACCTCTACCACCGGCATCTCGTTGAGCCGCAGCACTTGATAGTCATGGTAATTGGATTGCACCACCTGCCCGTTCTTGAAAGTCAGTTTGCTGTGCAAGGTAAATCCGAGGCCGAAGGTAATGGCCGACTCCATTTGCGCCGCGATGCTCATCGGGTTGACCGCAATGCCGCAATCCACCGCACAAACCACCCGATGCACGCGAATCGCCAGGTTGTCCTGGGACACCTCAGCCACGTGGGCAACATAGCTGCCGAAAGACTCATGCACCGCGATACCCAACGCATGGCCGTCCGGCAGTGGCGCCTTCCAGTTGGCTTTCTCGACGGCCAGGTTCAGCACGCCAAGATGCCGCGGATGGTCCTTGAGCAAGGTTCGTCGGTATTCGACCGGATCCTTGCCGGCCGCCTCTGCCAGTTCGTCGATCAGCGACTCCATCACGAACGCGGTGTGGGTGTGCCCCACCGAACGCAGCCAGAGCACGCGGATGCCGGTTTGCGGCGAATGCAGATCAACCTGATGATTCGCCAACCCTTCAAGGTACGGACTGTCGGCGACCCCTTCGACAGAGGTCTTGTCGATGCCATTCTTGACCATGGTCGCCTCGAATGACGTGCCCGCCATGATCGACTGCCCGACCATCACATGCTTCCAGGCGATCGGCAGGCCGCCGGCATCGAGGCCGATGCGGGCCTGATGGAGGAACGCCGAGCGGTAGTAACCACCGCGAATGTCATCCTCCCGGGACCAGACGGTTTTTACCGGTGCACCCGCGGCCTTGGCGACTTCCACGGCTTCGGCGACAAAGTCCGAGGTCGGATTGGCCCGGCGACCAAAACCGCCGCCGAGAAACTCGGTATGAATCTCCACCTGCTCGGGTTTGAGCCCGGTGATTTTCCCGGCGACCATTTGATCCAGCGTCTGGAACTGGGTGCCGGTCCAGATTTCGCATTTGTCCTGGGTGATTTTCACTGTGCAGTTGAGCGGTTCCATCGGCGCGTGGGCCAGGTACGGCACGCTGTATTCGACATCAATGGTCTTCGCCGCTTTACCCAGACCCGCCGCGACATCACCGGCCTGACTGGCCGAAGCGCCAGGGGTGGCGGCGAGCTTGCGGAAGCTTTCCAGCAGCGCCTGGCTGTCGAGCCCGGTGTTCGGCCCCAGGTCCCAATCGACCTTCAACGCATCGCGCCCCAGCTTCGCCGCCCAGTAATGATCGGCAATCACCGCCACCCCGGTGGGCACCTGCACCACTTTGTGCACGCCCGGAATCGCCAGCGCTTCGGCGCCTTCGAAGGATTTGACGCTGCCACCGAATACCGGCGAACGCGCGACCATGGCGGTCATCAGGCCGTCGAACTGCACGTCCATGCCGAACTTGGCACGGCCGGTGATTTTCTCCGGGGTGTCCAGGCGCTTGGTCGGTTTGCCGATGATTTTCCAGTCCTTGGACTCCTTGAGCTTGATCGACGCCGGATCCGGCACCGGCAGTTTGCCGGCGTCATCGGCCAGTTCACCGTAGGTAGCGCGTTGGTCACCGGCAATCACCACACCCGACTCAGTGCGAATCCCGGAGGGCGCGACGTTGAAGCGTTTGGCCGCCGCGTCGATCAACATCAAACGCGCCGCGGCACCGGCCTGACGGTAGCGATCGAACTCCATCCAGGTCGAGGTAGACCCGCCAGTGATTTGCATCCCGCCAAACCCGGCCAGGCCATACTCTGCGGCCGAAGCCGGTGCATGTTCGACGCGGATCTTCGACCAGTCGGCGTCCAGTTCTTCGGCGATCAGCATGGTCAGGCCGGTCCAGATGCCCTGGCCCATTTCCGAATGGCCGAGCAGCATGGTGACGCTGTCGTCATTGCCGATCCGTAAAAACGCATTGGGCGCGAATACATTGCCTTGATTCTCGGCGCCCATGGCAAAGCGATGGCCACCGGGGATGACAAACGCCACCACCAGACCACCGCCCAGCACCGCGCTGCCCTTGAGGAAACCGCGGCGTGACAGAGGATTGAGGCTGTTCATTGTTCGGACTCCTGTCAACGTGGCATCAACCGATCTCGGCGGCGCGTTTGACCGCTGCGCGGATCCGCGGGTAGGTGCCGCAGCGACAGATGTTGCCGGAGAGCGCCTGATCGATGTCGCTGTCGGTGGGCTTGGGAATTTTCGCCAGCAACGCGGCGGCCGACATGATCTGCCCGGACTGGCAATAGCCGCACTGCACCACATCGAGTTCGGCCCAGGCTTGTTGCACCGGGTGCGAACCGTCGCTGGACAGGCCTTCGATGGTGAGGATTTTTTGCCCATTGGCCACGGCTGTGGCGGGGGTGACGCAAGAGCGTAGCGGCGCGCCGTCGACGTGCACGGTACAGGCGCCACACTGGGCCATGCCGCAACCGAATTTGGTGCCGGTCAGGTGCGCGACATCGCGCAGGACCCACAGGAGCGGCATGTCTGCGGGGACATCCAGCACCTGGTCCTTGCCATTGATGTTGAGGGTCAGCATTGCGAATTTCCTCAGATTCACGGTGTTCTGAAAGGGCTCTCTCCGGCCTCCGCCGTTACGCCCTTTGTAGGAGCCGAGCTTGCTCGCGATGAACGATAACGCGGTGTGCCAGACCTGACGCCATCGCGAGCAAGCTCGGCTCCTACAAGGGCAGGGTTATCCCTACAGCTAAGCGCAAATTGCCGGGCGAGACCGGTTCATCGACCACCGGTCACACAAAGAAGACTGAAGTAACTCGGTTGGGGGCTTAGAAGTCGGTGGACACCGACAGCTCACGCCACGTCTGCAACTCCTCAGCGACGAAGGTGTTCTTGGCTTCAATCGCTGCAACACAGTCGCTGCCCAGCGGTAAGCGCAGCGGGGCTTTTTGCGCTTGCACCAGGGTGATCATGGCCTGGGCGAGCTTGTCCGGATCGCCAGGCTGATTCAGGGTCACGGCCTTGGCAATTTTGCGCACCTCACCCGCCGTGCTGTCGTAGTCAGCGATCGAAGCCGGGGATTCGACCAGCGAATTACCTTCGAGGAACTCAGTCCGGAAGTAGCCGGGCTCGACAATGGTCACGTTGATGCCGAACGGTGCCAGCTCGGCGTGCAGCGCCTCGCTCAAGCCTTCGACGGCAAATTTGGTCGAGCAATAGACGCCAAAGCCCGGCCCCGACCTGTAGCCGCCCACCGATGAGAGATTGATCACATGTCCACGGCGAGCGACGCGCATGTGCGGCAGGACGGCGCGCGTGACATTCAGCAAGCCGAAGACGTTGGTTTCGTACACGCGGCGCACTTCATCGGCGCTGGCTTCTTCCACCGCGCCGAGCACGCCGAAACCGGCGTTGTTGACCAGCACGTCAATGCGCCCGAAGTGCTCGATGGCCGCGTTGGCGACCGCAATACCCTGGGCTTCGTTGGTCACATCAAGGGTGGCGGCCAGCAAACCTGGCCGCTCGCCAAAACGCTGGGTGATGCTGTTGGCGTCACGAGCGGTGGCGACCACGGCGTCGCCATTGGCCAGCGCGGCGGCAGCAATCTTGGCGCCGATACCGCGAGAAGCACCGGTGATGAGCCAGACACGTTTGAAATGTTGGGAAGTGATCATGATCGCGAATCCTTGTAGTCAGTTGGGGTAAGCACAAGGTACGCAGGAACATTGGTCGGAAAAATGCCCTCGTGTTACAAGCACTATGAAACGCTCTTTCATAATGGCGCCGATATGAATCACGACCCTTTCGACGGTTTGACCGAGTTTCTCGCGGTCGCCGAGCACAAAAGCTTCACCCTGGCCGCGACTCGGCTAGCCGTTACGCCCACCGCCGTCAGCCATGCGATCAAGCTCTTGGAACGACGCACCGGCGTGCTGCTGTTTCAGCGCACCACACGCCGAGTGGCGCTGACCGAAGCCGGCGCCAGTCTGTTTGCCCGCTTGCGTCCGGCGGCCAGTGAAATCGATGAAGCCCTGGCGGTGCTCAGCGGTTTCCGCGATCAGCCCATGGGCACGCTGCGACTCACGGCCCCACGATTGTCCGGGGCCTTGTTGATGGAGCCGCTGATTCCGCTATTCCGCGAGGCCTACCCGCAAGTCACCCTCGATATTTCCCTGGACGACGCCACGGTCGACCTGATGGCCGGCGGCTTCGATGCCGGGATTCGCCTGGGAGAGTCGATAGAAAAAGACATGGTCGCGGTGCGCCTGACACCTGACCTGCAATGGTCGGTGGTGGGCTCCCCGGCGTACTTCGCCAAGGCCGGAAAACCGGTCAGCCCGGAAGACCTGACCCGACACGAATGCATCGGCTTTCGCTTCTCGACTTCCGGCAACGCGCACCGCTGGGAGTTTCGCCGCGAGGGTCGGGACTTCACCGTGGGCGCCGAGGGCGGCGTAATCGTCAATGACCGCCGGTTGTTGGTGGCGGCCGCTCGCAGCGGTTCGGGCCTGGCCTACGCCTGTGATCTGGAGATTGCCGAAGAGTTGGCGGATGGACGCCTGGAGCGGGTGCTGCAACCCTTCGTGCCACTCAGTTCGGCGTTATACCTGTACTTCCCCAGCCGTACCCAGACGCAGCCAAAACTGCGGGCCTTTATTGATTTGGCCACCTGTTGGATCGCTGAAAAAGGAGGCCTGGGCCGCAGCTGAACCGTCGCCTTCAGGCCCCACGACGCCGACCAGACCTTTGTCCAGCCGACGTTGCGCCGGAAGACGACACCATCAAGGTTGTTTCACGTAAGCCGCGCTGTACTTCTGATACTCACCAAAACCGGTCACTTCCGCGGCGCCGTTGAGCAATTGCAGGCGAAACAGCGGGTCGCCCTCGGGGTCCAGCGCTATGACGAGGTTGCCGGCGAGCAACGGGTACTGATGATGGACTTCAACGGGCGGATCCTTGAGCTGAAAAATGCTCAGGTTGATGTCTGCCATCTCGGGGCCGTTATCGATCGCCGGCACTACTTTGAGGGTCAGCTCGCCGACACGCCGATCCTGGACATTACTCACGAGGTAGCGCCCTTCTCGCTGACTGTCTGCTACCCGCTCAAGTTTTTGCGCGGCCACCTTGAACGCGGTCGGCCTGACATTGATGCTCAATTGGCGGGAGCCGTTGATCCACGTGCCGGTCTGGCTGCCCTGCTCGTTCGGCGTGCCTTCGACGAACCAGTTGCCGATCATCTGACCGTCGTCGTCCAGTTCACGCAGAACGATTCCGCCCTCTTCATAGGTATTGCCCACCAGCCGGATCGGTTGGCCGCTGCCGGTCTTGCTGTAGCGAACTTCCCCGACGTAGACATCACCCTGACGTTGCCACCACAGCTCAACGGGGATCTTGTTATCAAGGGTGCCGCGCAACATGACCGGCGCTTCACCGACGGGCCCCTCGAGTCGACGACGCTCCGTCCATTGGCCGGACTTCAGTTCACGATTGGTGACGTCCACATAGCCATAGGGCATGAACGGGCTGGCTTGCGAGGGCTTTTGCACCACCTCGGTTTTCTCGGCCACCTTCACAGGACGGTTGTCCTGTATCTGCCAGGTCGCGCTCTGGCGCCAGCAGCAGCCGCTTTTGGACTGGGTATGCAGGCTTTTGGTGACAGGATCGATGCCGAACATGCCCAGATTTTCGTCACGGGTCAGAGCGGAGAAAGAGGTGCTCAACACGAGCGTCGGACTCTGGGGATCGAACAGATAGATGTCGTAGGAAGGGCCGCCATAGCCTGCATTATTGCCGTTGCGTACGGCCAGATCTTGTTGCCCGTCGAAATTGAAATCGCCGAACAACAGCAGATTTTGATCGGCATACGCCAAGTTCCGGTCGAACTCCGAAGCTTTTCGGCCTGGCTTGAACAGGGCGAACGCTTCGGCTGACTCGATGCGCTGCACCACCTGCCCACCGGCCCTTTTGCGCAACGTAATCAGCGCAGGAGCGCCGTCGAAAGTCTGGGTGGGCGGCTGTGCAAACTGCACGTCGATGACGTATTTCTTCGCGGGGTCCGTGAGGTGATACGTCAACGGCCCAGCGTTTACAGCAGCGGCAGCCAGCAGACAGGAAACAGCCAGTAATCGAGAGGTAACCATGAGGCAGAGCGTCCTTGCGGCAAACCAGGTCGGCAAGTCTAGCGGCTATCGGGTCATGCCGACATGTTTGATTCCATTGCCCAGGGAAACTCTTTCAACTTGTCGATCTACGGTACGGCCAGACGACCCGAGGCTGACTACGCTGAAAGTCCAGCCTGAGTAATCCGTAGAGGAGCTAAACCATGCACCGCGTTCAAAAACTCACGCCCTGCCTGTGGTTCGACGATCAAGCCGAGGAGGCCGCGAAGTTCTACTGTGCGATCTTCGATCATTCGAAAATCAGCGCCACCACCCACTACGGCAAGGCCGGTCAGGAGATTCACGGCAGGCCCGAAGGTTCGGTGATGACGGTCAGTTTCGAGCTGGACGGACAGAGTTTTACCGGCCTCAACGGCGGTCCGATATTCAAGTTCAATGAAGCGGTTTCATTTCAGGTCAATTGCCATACTCAGGAAGAAGTCGACCACTTCTGGGGGCGCCTGTCCGCGGGTGGTCCCGTTGAGGCCCAGCAATGCGGCTGGCTCAAGGACAAATTCGGCGTGTCGTGGCAGATCGTACCGGTGGCCCTGATGGACATGATGAAAGACCCTGACACGGCAAAATCCCAACGCGCCATGGCGGCGATGTTGCAGATGAAAAAACTCGATATCGCAGCGTTGCAACGAGCCTTTGACGGCGAGAGCTAATACACTTCGACGCTGACCTGCCGAGGACGCTGACCATGAAGCCCGCCGTTGCCAAAGACGCTGACAAAGCCCCGCGCTTCTGGCGCGACGACGCCCTGCCCTTCATCGAAGCCCGTTCCATCGCCGACGGCCGCGAGGTCTGTTACACCCGGCATTCTCACGAGCACTTTTCCATCGGTGCGATCACGGCCGGGCGCAGTACCTACCTCCACGAGCAATCGCAATTCCAGGTCAGTGCCGGCACCGTGGTGCTGATGAATCCCGGTGATGTCCACGCCTGCAATCCCATCGATGACCAACCGTGGTCGTACCTGATGCTGTACGTCGAGACGCCGTGGCTGACCGACTTGCAGCATCAGCTCGGCTTCAGCCAGGACTTGGCGTTCCGCCGTTTTTCCATCACCCACACTCACGACAGTGATCTGTATGCCGGTCTGAAAAGTGTGTACGACGTGTTGGTCGATGCGCAGCAAGACGTGTTGCACAAGCAAAGCGCGGCGGTGGAGTTTTTCACCGATGTGCAACAGCGCCTCAACCCTGGTGACCAACCGCTGCGCGAGCCCAATTTCAAACTGGAACGGGCCGCCGAGTACATCCGCGACAACTGCACGCAACTGCTCAAGCTCGAAGACATTTGCGAGGCGGCTCAACTATCGCCGTCCTACCTGATCCGTGCGTTCAAGCAGCATTACGGCATGACGCCCCACGCCTTTCTGGTCAACCGGCGTATCCAGTTCGCCCGCGATCAACTGCGCAGCGGCAAGTTGATCGCCGATGTCGCGCTCGAAGCCGGGTTTGCTGATCAGGCGCATTTTCAGCGTGCGTTCAAACAACATCTGGCGGCGACACCGGGACAGTATCGCGGCTGACTCCAACGACGCGATCCCTGTGCTTAAGGTATCAACAGGTACACCGCACTCACCGCCAGCAACAACGCCATACTCCGATTGAACAGACGCATGCCCGCCGGGTTACTCAGATAGCAGCGTAAAAACGTCCCGGCATAGGCCCAGCAGCCGACGGACAGGTAGCAAATCACCAGATACACCGCCGCAAACTGCCAGACCAGCCGCGCCTCGCCATCCGCCACAAAAGCGCCCATCCCGGCCACGCAGGCCAGCCAGGCTTTCGGGTTGAGCCATTGCATGACCGCGCCGTACAACATAGACGGCGCACGGCCTGACTCCTTCGCCTGCAGATCTCCCTTGTCGGCGGCTAACTTGAAGGCCATGTACAACAGGAATGCCACCCCCGCCCATTGCACCCCCAGCGTCAGCGCTGGCCAGCGCTGCAACACCTCATGCAGCCCTAATCCCATCAACACCAACAACACGACGAAACCCAGCGTCGCCCCGGCCACATGCCGTTGACTGGCGCGGAAACCAAACTGCGCGCCGGAACTCAACGCTACGATGTTCACCGGCCCTGGCGTTATCGAGGCCACCAGTGCAAACGCCGCCATCGAGATAATCAGACTCATCACAGACCTTCTTCAATTCAGTTGAACGAGGCCTCAAGGTAAAGAGCGACCTGAGGGCTGTATTGAACAAAACACCCCTCAGCTGTACCGCGACCGCCGTCCACCACTGTATGGGTCAAGCCACCCCGGGCCTGTGATAAAAATACCGTTCCCGCTTTTGGAGCCCCGCCATGGACCTCGCGACCCTCACCCTGTTTCTTCCCGCCTGCTTCGCCCTGAACATGGCGCCCGGGCCGAACAACCTGTTGTCGGTCAGCAACTCGACCCGCTACGGCTATCGCATCGCCTGTGTCGCCGGGATCGGTCGGCTGTTCGCCTTCGCCGGCATGATCGCCCTCGCGTCGGCGGGGCTGGCGGTGGTGCTGCAAACGTCGGAATTGTTGTTCTACGGGATCAAGATTCTGGGGGCGGCGTACCTGCTCTACCTCGCCTGGCAATTGTGGCGCGCCGATCCCGGGACGGAAAACGTGGTGGCAGGCGCGCCGGTGGGGATGTTGGCGTTGGCGCGCCAGGAATTCCTGGTGGCGGCCGGCAATCCGAAAGCGATCCTGATCTTTACCGCGTTCCTGCCGCAGTTCGTCGACTCGACCCAAGCCGTATCGCCGCAATTCGCCGTGTTGGGCGCGTTGTTCCTGGTGCTGGAATGGATCGCCATCGGTGCCTACGCCTACATGGGCCTGCACATGCGCCGCTGGTTCGCCGAACCCCGGGGCAAGCGGATGTTCAATCGTTGCTGCGCGGGATTGTTGTCAGCGGCGGCTTCGGTGTTGCTAATGGCGCGCCGTGCCTGAACTCTATCTATAAACTGTGGGAGCGAGCCTGCTCGCGATAGCGGTCTGTCAGTCAACATCATTATTGAATGTAAAGCCGCTATCGCGAGCAGGCTCGCTCCCACAGTAGAATGTTGTTGGCCACGAAACTTGTGCAGTACTTGGCCACTCCCCAACTCACCACAGGCCCTCAATGAACCTGAACATCGTCTACGCCCTTGGCGCTGCCGCTCTTTTTGGCGCGAGTACGCCATTGGCCAAGTTGCTGGGCCTGAACCTTTCGCCGATCCTGCTGGCCGGCTTGTTGTACCTGGGCAGCGGCCTGGGCCTGACAATCGTCAGGCTTTTGCGTGACCGAGGCTGGCAGCCCAGCGGGTTGAAATCGTCGGAGTGGCCATGGCTGATCGGTGCCATCGCTTTTGGCGGCGTGCTCGGGCCGGTGGCGCTGATGTTCGGTTTGACCCTGACCGCCGGCGCCACGGCCTCGCTGATGCTCAACCTCGAATCGGTATTGACCGCCGTGCTGGCCTGGGTGGTATTCAAGGAGAACGCTGACCGGCGCATCGTCGCCGGAATGCTGGCAATTGTCGCCGGCGGCTTGCTGCTGGCCTGGCCCCAGAACCCGGCGCAATCACAGGGCTGGATCGGACCGTTGGCGGTAGCGCTGGCCTGCGTGTGCTGGGCGATCGATAACAACCTGACGCGCAAGGTATCGGCTTCGGATGCGCTGTTTATTGCCGGCATCAAGGGGTTGGTCGCTGGGGTGGTGAACTGTTCTCTGGCGCTGCTGCTCGGCGCAACACTGCCGCACATGACGGTGCTGGGGCCTACGTTGATCGTGGGTTTCCTGGGGTATGGCATCAGCCTGGTGTTGTTCGTTCTGGCACTCCGGGGCCTGGGCACTGCTCGTACCGGCGCCTACTTTTCCACGGCACCTTTCCTCGGCGCGGCAATCGCCATCCTGCTGCTGAACGAACCCGTCACGCTGACATTTTGGGCCGCTTCGCTGTTGATGGGCCTTGGGGTATGGATTCACCTCAAGGAAAGTCATGCCCATGAGCATCAACATGAGGCGCTCAAGCATGCTCATCGCCACGTGCATGACGAGCATCATCAACATGAACATTCATTCCAGTGGGACGGGACCGAACCCCACAGTCACGAACATCAACACACGCCGCTGCGCCACAGTCATCCACATTTTCCGGACATCCATCACCGACATAAGCATTAGGCAGCCCTCATGACGAATGGCTGGAATTCTCTGTCGATTTTCCGGTGGAGGCGCTGGGCGACGCGGCTTATGCTCGGCCCATGAACCTACAAAACGCTTTGCTTCCGCCCCACGCCGAGATGGTTCGCGCCATGCTCGAACGAGACACCGCCTACGAGGGGGTGTTCTTTACCGCGGTCAAAACCACCGGCATCTTCTGTCGCCCCAGTTGCACGGCGCGCAAGCCGAAACCGGAGAACGTCGAGTTCTTCGCCCATGCCGATGAGTGCATGTCCGCGGGCTATCGCGCCTGTCTGCGCTGCAAACCGCTGGACGCGGCGGCCATCGCGCCGGACTGGGTGCAGAAGCTGCTCAAATCGGTGGATGCCGACCCCGAGCAGCGCTGGACCGATGCGCAGCTGCTGGCCGAAGGCATCGAACCGCTGAAACTGCGCCGCTGGTTCAAGCAGCATTTCGGCATGACCTTTCACGCCTGGCTGCGCACCCGACGCCTCGGCATGGCGTTGGGCGGGATCAAACAGGGCGATTCCATCGACAACGCGGCGTTCGATTCGGGCTACGAGTCCCTGAGCGGGTTTCGCGATGCGTTTCAAAAGTCCTTCAACATCACGCCCGGCCGCGCCGCCAACAGCGAGCCGCTGCTGTTCACTCGCCTGACCACACCGCTGGGGCCGATGATCGCCATGGCCGAACGACGCGGGCTGGTGCTGCTGGAGTTTCTTGATCGGCCAGCGCTGACCAAGGAAGTGGAAGAATTGCAGAATCGATACGGCTATGCCGTCGCGCCAGGACATAACGCGCATTTGCAGCAGATTGAAGCCGAACTGACGCAGTATTTCGCCGGCAAACTCACTGACTTCAAGGTTCCACTACACTTGCCTGGCAGCGATTTCGCCCGACAGGTCTGGGCCGAACTGGCGAAGATCCCGTACGGCCAGACCAGCACTTACGGCGCCATTGCGGCGCTATTGGGCAAACCCGGCGCCAGTCGCGCCGTGGGCCTGGCCAACGGACATAACCGTCTCTCGATTGTCGTGCCCTGTCACCGGGTGATCGGCACCGACGGCTCGTTGACCGGCTATGGTGGAGGACAACCGCGCAAGGCGTTCTTGCTCAGGCTGGAAAAAGCGGCGGTGCAGATCACGCAACCACTCGCATTCTGATCATTTGCAGGTTTCTCAAAAAGTCATAAGGAAGGACATTCGATGGACACGCCATTTCACCAACTGCACCACGACGGCTTGCTGATCCTCACCAATGTCGCCGATGCCGCCGGGGGGCGCATCGTGGAACAGTTGGGCTGTAAAGCTGTCGCCACCAGCAGCGCGGCAGTCGCCTGGGCTCACGGTTATCCGGACGGCAACGCCCTGCCCCTTGAGCGCCTGGTATCGACGGTCGAGTCCATCGCCCGGGTGATCTCGGTGCCGTTGACCGTGGATATCGAGGCCGGCTATTCCGATGACCTGACGCGGGTGGCCCAAGTGATTGATGCGGTCATCGCAGCCGGCGCGGTGGGGATCAACATCGAGGACGGTGCTTCCCCGCCCGAGCTGTTGGTGCGCAAGATCGAAGTCGCTCGTCAGGTGGCCGAACGTCGCGGCGTGAAGCTGTTCATCAATGCCCGCACCGATGTGTACCTCAAGAGTCTGGTGCCCGCCGAAGATCGCGTGGCCGAGACGCTCAAGCGCGCCGCGTTGTATCAGGCGGCCGGTGCCGATGGTTTGTTCGCGGCTGGCGTCACGGCTGAGTACGAGATCGCTGCGCTGTGCCAAGGCACTCCGTTGCCGTTGAACGTCCTCGGGCTCCCCGGCTTGCCATCGCCTGAAGAGCTGAAAGCCCTCGGCGTACGCCGTTTGAGTGCAGGCTCGCGCATTGCTGAGTTTCTGTATGGCGCCATGGGCGCACTGGCCAAGAGCTTTCTGGAAACAGGGACACTCGACAGCCGTGACCTGAAGGCCCTCACCTATGGTGAAGTGAACGCCCTGTTGGCGCCGTCCGGGAAAGCTTGAGCCCATGCCCGACGCCTATCTGCCCGCCACTGAGTTTCTATCGTCCATCGATGAGGACTGGCGTCGCCACATCGCCGCCGTCGGCCCTTGCCTGCATCAGCCCCATGCGGCTCGCGATCCTTATGAGTCGCTGGTGCGGGCGATTGCCTACCAGCAACTGCATGCGAAGGCCGGGGATGCGATTGTCGGTCGATTGATCGCGTTGTTTGGGACGGGTACGTTCCCGAGGTCTGAACAAGTTGTCGCGACCGGGTTCGATCAACTACGCAGTTGCGGGTTTTCCGCCAGCAAGATCGCGACCATTCAGGGCATTGCCCAAGCGGCGCTGGACGGTGTGGTGCCGGATTACGCCACGGCACTGGCCATGGAGGATGAGGCGCTGATCGAGCGGTTGATTACCTTGCGTGGGGTTGGGCGCTGGACGGTTGAGATGTTGCTGATCTACAGCCTGGAACGGCCGGATATTTTGCCCGCCGATGATTTTGGGGTGCGTGAGGGGTATCGGCGGATGAAGGGGCTGGAGGTGCCGCCGACGCGCAAGCAGATGATTGAGATCGGGTTGGCGTGGAGTCCTTATCGGACGGTGGCTGTCTGGTATTTGTGGCGGATGACCGGCAAGTAGACCGCGTTATCGTTCATCGCGAGCAGGCTCGCTCCCACATTGGATTTGTGAACTCCCGGGATCCCCTGTGGGAGCGAGCCTGCTCGCGAAGGCGTCAGCACATTCAACACATCATCCCAGGCCAGTCATAACCCCGACTTCAACCGACTGAACGCCCGAATCAAAGCCCGGTTAAATTCCTTGCCATTGTCATTCTTGCTATACAACGAAGCCCTCACCTCAGCCGACGGATACGTCCCCGGGTCATTGCGAATCGCCGGATCAATCAAGCCGTCCGCCGCCGTAATCGCATTGGCGTAGTGGATGGTGTCCGTGATGGGCGCAATCACCTCCGGCGTCATCAGATAATCCATCAACGCCAGCCCCGCCTGAGGATGAGGCGCATCCTTGGGAATGACCATCGCGTCGAACCAGATCAACGTGCCCTCCTTCGGTATCCGATAACTCAGCTTGAACGGCTTGTTCGCAGCCTCGGCCTGTCCCGCGGCGATGGCCACATTGCCGTTCCACGACATCGCGACGCAGGTGTTGCCGTTGGCGAGGTCACTGATGTTCAGGTCATTGTCGAAGTAGCGAATATAGGGCCGAATCTTCGCCAGTTGCTGTTCGGCCCGTTTCAGGTCATCGAGGTTCTGGCGGTTGATGTCCAGGCCCATGTACTTCATGACTGCGGCGAACACTTCGTTGGGATCATTGAGCAAACTCACCCCGCAATCGGCAAATTTTGACACCACTGCCGGGTCGAACAGCATGGCCCAACTGTCCCGTGGTGCGTCGGGCAGGCGCTGCATGATCGCCTCTTCCTGGTAGCCGACGCCGGTGGTGCCCCAGGCGTAGATCCCGGCGTAGCGATTGCCCGGATCGAACACCGCCATGTGCTGGCGGAACTCGTCACCCACGCCGGCAAAATGCGGCAGCTGTTGCGGGTTTATCATTTGAATCGCACCACTCTGGATCGCCCGGGACAAATGCTGACCGGCGGTCAGCACCAGGTCATAGCCGCTGCGCCCCGTGAGCAGTTTGGTCTCTACGGTTTCCAGGGAGTCGAAGTGGTCGGCCACCACGTGGATGCCGGTTTTCTTCTCGAAATTGCTCAGGGTGTCCGGGGCCAGGTACTCGCCCCAGATGTACAGATTGACCACCGGTTTGGCGGTATCGGCGGCCTGTACACACAGGGGTGCGAGCACCAGCAGTAATGCTTGAGTCAGTTTGTGCAGGCCCATTTTCAAACTCCCTTTTTGTTGCAGGCACTGCCGGCGTACTGCGGCATGGTGATGCACGCGACATTGCCGCCGCCGAGGAGGATTTCCCTGGAGTTTTCGATACCGACGATTTTGTGTTGCGGGAACAGTTCGGCGAGGGTTGCCTGTGCGGCCTGATCGTTGCGATCGCCAAACAGCGGCACCACGATTGAGGTGTTGCCGGCGTAGTAGTTGATGTACGACGCGCAGATTTTGGTCCCGGCCTGACGGGTGTGCGTACTGTCTTGCTGATCCAGGCCTTCGGCTTCTTCAGCGGTCCATTCCAGCACATCCGGTTGCGGCAGCTTGTGCACTTTCAGCTCGCGGCCACGGCTGTCGCGGGTGCTGCGCAGAATGTCGTAGGCCTCCTGGTAGATTTCCCATTGCGGGTCATCGCGATTGTCGGTCCATTGCAGCACCACTTCACCGGGGCGCACGAAGCAGGCGAGATCGTCGACATGGCCGTCGGTTTCGTCGAATTTGCAGCCCCGTGGCAGCCAGATGATTTGCTCGGCGCCGAGGTAATCGGTCAATCGCCGGGTGACTTCTTCCTTGCCCAGGTGCTGGTTGCGATTGCGGTTGAGCAGGCATTGCTCGGTGGTGAGAATGCTGCCCTGGCCGTCGCTCTGGATACCACCCAGTTCGGCAATCAGCGGCGCGCGGTAGCGGTCGAACCGTTCGATTTCGAGGATTTTACTGGCGATCTGATCGTCCTTGTCCCACGGGTAGTACAAGCCGCCGTCGAGGCCGCCGTATGCGTTGAACTCGAAGTCCACGCCCCGCACTTCACCGCTGTCGTCATTAACCACAAAGCATGGGCCACTGTCGCGGAACCAGGTGTCATTGCAGGTCATTTCCACCACCCGCACTTGAGGCGGCAATTGGCGGCGAGCGGTGGCGAACTGCGCGGCAGAGGCGCACACGGTGACCGGCTCACTTTGGGCAATGGCGGTGACGATCTGTACCCAGACTTTCTGCGCAGGTTTGGCGCCGTTGCGCCAGACGTCGGTGCGCTCTGGCCAGCCGAGCCAGCAACCGGACTTGGTTTCGAATTCGCCGGGCAAACGGAAACCATCGAGTTTGGGGGTGGAGTCGAGCAGAAGTGCCATGGTCAAACCTCATCAGCGGGGATTGGAATGACCACAGGCTAAGGTCGCCGGCGCCCTCCTCGCCAACGATGATTATTTCGGAATACTTGAATTCAACTCATCAATCGATCAGTTGATCGTTGAACCATTCCAGCATCTGCGCCACTGCCGGGCGCTCCAGCCTCACTCGCTCACACACCAGCGCATATTGGCCGAGCGCAGTCATGCTGGAGGTGAACGGCCGGACCAGACGACCGCTGAGCAAATCCTCCTGCGCGGTCAAGTTATCGCCCATGGCCACACCCTGGCCTTGAGCCGCCGCTTCCAGCGCCAAACCGGCGTGGGCGAAATACAACTGCCGTTCGGGGCGCTGATCGCCGGCATGGCTGGTGAGCCAGGCGGTCCAGGTCTTGCCGTCCTGATCGTCGTGCAGCAGGCAGTGACGCGCCAGATCCCTGGGGGTTTTCAAGGTGCCCTGGTTGAACAGTCCGGGGCTGCACACCGGGAAGAACTGCAAGGCCGGCAAGGGCCGGACAAAGTACGCGCTGCTGTCCACCGGGCCGGTGCCGTAAGTGATCGCCAGGTCGATGTCTTCGCCCGGCGCCGTGCCATCGATCGGTTGCTCGTAGAGGTGCAAGGTGATGTGCGGATAGCGCGCGTAAAAATCCGTCAGGCGACTCATCAACCACTTTTGCGCCAGCTCGGCGGTGACTGCCAGACGCAACACCGCCAGCGATGACGGGTCACGCAGTTCATCGCAGGCATCGCCGATCAGTTCGAAAGCCTGCTGCAAGCTTTGCATCAGGCGCCCGGCCGCCATCGTCGGGCGAATCTGCCGGCCTTCACGGATGAACAACGTCACGCCCAAATGCTCTTCGAGCTGGCGAATCTGATGGCTGACCGCGCTGTCGGTGACGCACAACTCCGCCGCTGCCCGGCCGAAATGGGCGTGACGGGCGGCGCATTCGAAGGTTCGCAGTGCGGCCAGAGAAGGCAGTCGTCGCATGGCAAAGGCTCCAATAGGAAGGCGCCCATGCTGCCCCGGCCATGGGTGGGCGTCCAGCGGGACCACGTTATCGTTCATCGCGAGCAGGCTCGCTCCCACAGGGGAATGCATTTCAAATGTGGGAGCGAGCCTGCTCGCGATGGGGCCTGCACAGCCACCGCATATCCGACGCCATCACACTCACTTATGGGCAATGACTTCCCCCCAAACCCGACGCAGGTTACCCGGCGATGCGATTCTCGTACCGGTGGAGGGGCGCTGAAGGTCTAGGCTGTCTTGGGTAAGTTCCAGACCTGTCGGAGGTTCCCATGCAGCTCGAAGGTTCCTGCCATTGCGGCGCGGTGTCGTTCAGCTTGACCAGCGCCCACCCCTACCCGTATCAGCGTTGTTATTGTTCGATCTGTCGCAAGACTCAGGGCGGTGGCGGCTACGCGATCAACTTGGGTGGTGATGCCGACAGCCTTAAGGTACGCGGTCGCAAGCACATCGCGATTTATCACGCACGACTCAAGGACGAAGGTGATAAACGCGCCCACAGCAGCACCGCCGAGCGGCATTTCTGTTCGCTGTGCGGTTCAGGCTTGTGGCTGTTCAGCCCCGAATGGCCGGAGCTGATTCACCCGTTTGCCTCTGCCATCGACACCCCGCTGCCGGTGCCACCGGAGCACACGCACTTGATGCTCGGTTCCAAGGCACCGTGGGTGGAAGTCGAGGCGCATCCTGGGGATCAGCAGTTCGACGTCTATCCCGAAGAATCCATCGCCGAGTGGCATGAGCGCCTGGGTTTGAGCCGCTAAGCCGGTTCACAGTCTTTGACATTTCGACGGTGCTGGCCGTGCAGTATCTGGCCAACAATGCGGCGGACAGCGGCGGATGAAGGCTTCACTGGCTGGGCAGGTGGTGTACACCTTTTGACGTTGCGGTATTGCTGATGGCCTCTTCGCGGGCAAGCCCACTCCCACAGGGGTTTGTGCCGGTCGCATAATTTGAGTACGACTCGAAAGCGTCAGGCGGCCGCTGGCACACCGCTGTGGAAACGAAACTCCACATCCGGTGACTCGATCAGCTCTTGCTCGGCGGCGCGGACCTTGTCGATCACCTGGGCGATGTCCTTGGCGTCACCGTACTGGTAGGCCAGTTTCAGGTAACCCTGGAAATGCCGGGCCTCGCTCTTCAGCAGGCCGAAATAGAACTTGCCCAGCTCTTCGTCCAGATGCGGCACCAGCGCTTCAAAACGCTCGCAGCTACGGGCTTCGATAAAGGCGCCGACCACCAGGGTGTCCACCAGTTTGACCGGCTCGTGGCTGCGCACCACTTTGCGCAGTCCCGAGGCGTAGCGCCCGGCGGACAGCTGACGCAGTTCGATCTTGCGCTTTTTCATCAGGCGCATGACCTGTTCGTGGTGCACCAGCTCTTCCCGGGCCAGACGCGACATCAGGTTGATCAGATCGACGTGAGAGTGGTACTTGGCGATCAGGCTCAACGCGGTACTGGCGGCCTTGAATTCACAGTTTTTGTGATCGATCAGCAGGGTTTCCTGATCAGCCAGCGCGGCCTGAACCCAGCCATCGGGGGTGCGGCAGCCGAGGAACTCGTGAATTTCGGGAAGGATCATGGGGCTCACGGATAAGAGGTTCAAAATCGAAGGGCGCCGATTATACCGGCCTGCCGGCAGACCACCAGTCGCGACCGTTGATATACATCAAGTCCCGAATGGCCAGCCAGCAACTATAGTTGTCCAACGCAGTATTTTTTACTTCATGGAGATCCCGATCATGCAAGCCATTCGCAGCATTCTGGTGGTCCTCGAACCCGAACACTCGGAAAGCCTGGCGCTCAAACGGGCCAAGCTGATTGCCGGCGTGACCCAGGCTCATCTGCATCTGCTGGTCTGCGACCGCAAGCATGACCACAGCGGCATGTTGGGCGTGCTCAAGGCCGCGCTGATCGAGGACGGCTACAGCGTCACCACCGAGCAGGCCTGGAACGAAAGCCTGCACGAAACCATTGTCGATGTGCAGCAAGCTGAAGGCTGTGGACTGGTGATCAAGCAGCATTACCCCGACAGTCCGCTGAAAAAAGCCCTGCTGACCCCGGCGGACTGGAAACTGCTGCGTTACTGCCCGACGCCGGTGCTGCTGGTCAAAACCTCGAAACCGTGGACTGGCGGGGTCATTCTGGCGGCAATCGATGTCGGTAATACCGATGCCGAACACCGCACCTTGCACGCTTGCATCGTCGATCACGGTTACGACATCGCCAGCCTGGCCAAGGCCCATTTGCACGTGGTCAGCGCCCATCCGTCGCCGATGCTGTCGGCGGCCGACCCGACGTTGCAACTCAGCGAAACCATCGAGGCGCGCTATCGCGAACAGTGCAAATCGTTTCAGGCCGAGTTCGACATTGATGACGAGCACCTGCATATCGAGGAAGGTCCGGCGGATGTGTTGATTCCGTTCATGGCCCACAAGCTGCAGGCGGCGGTGACGGTAATCGGTACCGTGGCTCGGTCCGGGTTGTCAGGGGCGTTGATCGGGAACACGGCGGAGGTGGTGCTGGATGCGGTGGAAAGCGATGTGCTGGTGCTGAAGCCGGATACGATCATGGATCATCTGGAGGAGATCGTTACGCAGCATTGAGATTTGCAGCACCCTTGTGGCGAGAGGATTTATCGAAACGTCGCACCGCCCCGTTCGGCGACACAGTCGTCGCAAAACCGGCGCACACGGTATATCCGACTCATCTGGGTCGCCTGGTTTTGGGGTCGCTTCGCAACCCAACGGGGATAAATCCCCTCGCCACAGGTTATTGTGTTCAGCCGCCGAAGGCGTCTTTGAGGAAACCGGGGGCAATGTAGCGCTGGTAATGCGCCTCGGAGAGCAAAAAGAACTCCCGATCAATGGCATCCCGCAGTTCCGGCAGGTTCCAGTCGCGAAACTCCGGCATCAGCACCATCCCGTAGGCTTCCAGGTTATTGATGACCCGCGCGCCCCGGGCGATCAACTGGTACGCCCAGCAATATTCCGACTGATGCGGCACAAAGCGGATCTTGCGCTGCTCCAGCTGCAGGCGCAGGCGCTGGGGATCGAAAACTTCAAGCTTGCTGGCCATCACCTGGGACAGCAGCAGCTCAAGACGCAGCCACACCGCGCGTTTTTCCTCCTCGTTGTAACCATTCCAGTTGATCACTTCATGGTGGAAACGCTTGCAGCCACGGCACACCAAATCACCGTAAACAGTGGAGCAGAGGCCGACGCAGGGGGTCTTGATGGTCTGATTGGGCATAGGTTGGGAGAGCACGGAAAAGCAGAACAGGTCGGCATGTTAGCCCTTTGTCTAACATTGATCACCCCTCAAAGTTAAAGGCCTAACTTACCTTTAAATTTTTTTTGCCGTAGAATCAGCCAGCCTTTTAAGGCGCCAATGTCCGTTAGAAGCTGTTTTCAAAGCGTCACGAGCACAGTCGTTCCTTCAGAGCGGTGTTGGCGAAGGGTTTTTCCAGCGGGGAAAAGCCCAACGCCAACCCTCATCAGCTCCCCGTTCTGCAGGCGTAAAACTTTGAAAGCAGCTTCTGTAAGGAATTGTCGGTAATTCTGGCTTAGTGGCCCACAACGCCATGCAGCGCATGAGTACGGCAATTTCGGGATGAGCGTCCCGGACACCCATTTGGGACCACTGATGAGGGTAATAACTGTGCTTGAAGCCTACCGCAAACATATCGAAGAGCGTGCAGCACTGGGTATCGTTCCCCAGCCGCTAAACGCCGAACAAACTGCAGGCCTGGTCGAGCTGCTGAAGAATCCCCCGGCTGGCGAAGAAGCTTTCCTCGTTGACCTGATCACTAATCGCATTCCGCCAGGTGTGGACGAAGCAGCCTATGTAAAGGCCGGTTTCCTGTCTGCCCTCGCCAAAGGCGAAGCAAAATCCCCTCTGATCGACAAGAAACGCGCTGTTGAACTGCTCGGCACCATGCAGGGCGGCTACAACATCGTGACGCTGGTCAATCTGCTGGACGACGCCGAACTGGCGCCAGTCGCTGCCGAAGAACTCAAGCACACCCTGCTGATGTTCGATGCTTTCCACGACGTCGCTGAAAAAGCCAAGAACGGCAACGTTCACGCTAAAGGCGTGCTGCAATCCTGGGCTGACGGCGAGTGGTTCAAAAACCGCCCTGTCCTGGCCGACAAGATCAGCCTGCGCGTGTTCAAGGTCACCGGCGAAACCAACACCGACGACCTGTCCCCTGCTCCAGACGCCTGGTCCCGCCCGGACATCCCGCTGCACGCCCTCGCCATGCTGAAAATGGCCCGTGAAGGCATCGTGCCTGACGCCCAGGGCGTCACCGGTCCGATGAAGCAGATCGAAGAAATGCGCAACGCCGGCTTCCCGATCGCCTACGTCGGTGACGTGGTCGGTACCGGTTCTTCGCGTAAATCCGCCACCAACTCGGTGCTGTGGTTCTTCGGCGACGACGTTCCTTTCGTACCGAACAAGCGTGCCGGCGGTTTCTGCTTCGGCAGCAAAATCGCTCCGATCTTCTACAACACCATGGAAGATGCTGGCGCACTGCCAATCGAATTCGACGTCACCAACATGCACATGGGCGACGTGATCGACCTGTACCCGCATGCTGGCAAAGTCTGCAAGCACGGCACTGACGAAGTCCTGACCACCTTCGAAATGAAGACCCCGGTGCTGTTGGACGAAGTTCGTGCCGGCGGCCGTATCCCGCTGATCATCGGTCGCGGCCTGACCGACAAGGCCCGTGCCGAACTGGGCCTGGGCCCTACCGACCTGTTCAAACTGCCTGAAGCACCTGTCGACACCGGCAAAGGCTTCACCCTGGCGCAGAAAATGGTCGGCAAGGCGTGCGGTCTGCCAGAAGGCAAAGGCGTTCGTCCTGGCACCTACTGCGAACCGAAAATGACCACCGTGGGTTCTCAGGACACCACCGGTCCGATGACCCGTGATGAACTGAAAGACCTGGCGTGCCTGGGCTTCTCGACCGATCTGGTGATGCAGTCCTTCTGCCACACCGCGGCTTACCCTAAGCCGATCGACGTGACCACCCACCACACCCTGCCAGACTTCATCATGACCCGCGGCGGCGTTTCCCTGCGTCCGGGCGACGGCATCATCCACAGCTGGCTGAACCGTATGCTGCTGCCGGACACCGTCGGTACCGGTGGTGACTCGCACACCCGTTTCCCGATGGGCATTTCGTTCCCGGCCGGTTCCGGTCTGGTAGCGTTTGCCGCAGCCACTGGCGTTATGCCGCTGGACATGCCGGAATCGATCCTGGTGCGCTTCAAAGGCAAAATGCAACCGGGCGTCACCCTGCGTGACCTGGTTCACGCCATTCCTTACTTCGCGATTCAGGCTGGCCTGCTGACTGTCGAGAAGAAAGGCAAGAAGAACGCCTTCTCCGGCCGCATTCTGGAAATCGAAGGCCTGGACAACCTGAGCATCGAGCAAGCGTTCGAGCTGTCCGACGCCTCGGCCGAACGTTCGGCTGCCGGTTGCACCATCAAGCTGTCGAAAGAGTCCATCACCGAGTACCTGAGCTCCAACGTCACCCTGCTGCGCTGGATGATCGGCGAAGGCTACGGCGATGCGCGCACCCTGGAACGTCGTGCTCAAGCGATGGAAGCCTGGATCGCCAACCCTGAGTTGATGGTTGCCGATGCTGACGCCGAATACGCTGAAATCATCGAAATCGACCTGGCCGACATCAAAGAGCCTGTGCTCTGCGCGCCGAACGATCCGGACGACGCCCGTCTGCTGTCCAGCGTTGCTGGCGAGAAGATCGACGAAGTGTTCATCGGTTCGTGCATGACCAACATCGGTCACTTCCGCGCTGCCGGCAAGTTGCTGGATCAGGTCAAAGGTCAGCTGCCAACCCGTCTGTGGCTGTCGCCGCCGACCAAAATGGACGCTCACCAGCTGACCGAAGAAGGCTACTACGGCATCTACGGCAAGGCCGGCGCGCGCATGGAAATGCCGGGCTGCTCGCTGTGCATGGGTAACCAGGCACGTGTAGAGCCGAACTCGACTGTTGTGTCGACGTCGACCCGTAACTTCCCGAACCGTCTGGGTGACGGCGCGAACGTCTACCTGGCTTCGGCCGAGCTGGCGTCTGTTGCTTCCATCCTGGGTCGCCTGCCGACCGTCGAGGAGTACATGGAATACGCTGGCAAGATCGACAGCATGGCGGCCGATGTTTACCGCTACCTGTCCTTCGACCAGATCGCCGAGTTCCGTGAAGCTGCTGCGAACGCCAACATCCCGGTCGTTCAAGCCTAACGCTGCAACGCAATAAAAAACGCCGCCCATCGTGAGATGAGCGGCGTTTTTTTATGCCTGCGTGAAGAGCAATGTCGAATCGTCACACCGCCGCTCCCAGAGGTTATGCGGATGACTTGAGTGCTTGTTGCACTGCAACGTCGACGCTCAAATCACTGAAGATCACCTGTGCTCGCTCCTGCGCCGACAACTTCGACAGTACGGCCTGAGCCTGATTCTTGAGCCGCGCCAAAATCAGCAGTTTGTCCTCAGCCCGCACCTGCAAAAAGAACGCCTCCAGCGCCTCAATGCTGGTGCCATCCAGGTCGGGCGTCTCTTCCAGACTGAGAATAATCGTATGAACCGGCGTTAACGCGTGGCGGGCCAGATGCAATGCACCGCCGAGAATGCGCTCCACGTTCGCGAAAAATAACGCTTCGCTCGGCCTGACGATCAGCACACCGGGGATCTCGCGGGCCTGAGGGTGGCGCTGCAGATCTACAAAATCATGACCGCTGCCTATCCGCCCCAGCACCTGAACATCCGCCGATGACATCTGTTTCAACATCAGCACCACACTGATCACCACCGCCACCAACAAACCGTCCAGTACTCCCAGCACCAGCACCGCCGCCACGGCACAGATCACCAGCAGACGGTCACGGCGCCAAATGAAATAACGGCCCAAGGGCTGCAGGCTCAAGCCGCGCGCCAACGCATAAATGACGATGGCCGCCAGCACCGGCTCGGGGGTCAGGGCGATCCAGGGCAACACCGTCAAGACAATGAGCAACACCACCCCCGCCGCGACTGCACCCGCCAGACGCGATCCAGCACCCGCCGCCTCATTGGCCGCAGTCGCCGAGTAACCGGCGCCCGCCGGCATGCCATGAAACAGGCCCGACAGCAGATTGGCCGCGCCGAGTGCCAGCAGATCGCGGTTCGAGGACACACGGTCGCCGTGCTTTAGCGCAAACGAGGTGATCGATCCGTAAGACTCGGCATACAAAATCATCAACATGGCGAACGCCAATTCGCCCAGGCGCAGCCAGTCGGTAAACGGCAGCACGGGAAGACGAGGCACTTCCAGGCTCAGATCAATCACGCCGATCAGTTTCACCCCATAGGCTGGCAAGTTCAGCCATTGGCCGGCCGCGATGCCGAGCGCCACCACCAGCAAACCTCCCGGCAAACGCCTGACCCGCGCGCACAGCCACAGCACCAGCAAGGACACCGCCGCCACGAGGGCG
The DNA here is from genome assembly GCF_014852295.1 of Pseudomonas sp. PDM10. NCBI lineage: Bacteria > Pseudomonadati > Pseudomonadota > Gammaproteobacteria > Pseudomonadales > Pseudomonadaceae > Pseudomonas > Pseudomonas sp. PDM10. Next base: position 356,810 of record NZ_JACVBJ010000004.1, read on the forward strand.
CCGACCCGGTTCCATTGCGGTAATTGCTCAAACAGCTGCGGCAGGAAACGGATCAGGTTGCCATTGCTAACGTGCACATCGACGATGCTCGCTACTTGCTTGAGGATGATCGTCACCGCCAGGCCGAATGCAAAGCCTCGCAGCACCGGTTTGGCAATAAACGACGTCACGCTGCCGAGTTTGAACAACCCGGCCAGCAGGAAAAATCCGCCCGTCACCAGCACCAGACCGATCGCCAGGGTCATGCGCAGGCCCGAGTCACCATTGGCCAACGTGGCTGTGGCGGCGGCGAGTACCGCCGCCGAAGAGGATGTCGCGGAAACGATGGCAAAGCGACTGGTACCGAACAGCCCGTAGCACAGCAAACCGGCAAATAACGCAATGACACCCGCCTGTGGCGGCAACGCGGCAATGCTTGAATAGGCGACCGCCTCGGGCAACAACAACCCGGCAATCGACAACCCGGCCAAAACGTCCAGCCAGCGGTTTGGCCTGTCGGCACGGGGTTGCGCCGATGCGCCGTGGGCACCTGCCATAAAGCGTCTCCAGAGAAAGGGGCAATCCTGCGGCAAACGGTCTACGACGCGCTGATGCAGCCGCAAGCTTAGCCGCTAATCCCATGGGACGTGTGCGCTGGATCAGGGGCGTGCGTTCTCCAACGCAAAAAAAACGCCGTCCATCGTGAGATGAGCGGCGTTTTTCATGCCTGCAAGGTTTGCACTAACCCCCTGTGGGAGCGGCGTGTCAGCCAGTGGTTGGCTGGCCTGTGATTCAAGCAGTCAGCGAATAGATCAACGCCGAAATTGCCACCAGGCCCACCGCCGTCACGAAGACGTTGGAAGCCTGACCGCGATAACGCGCCATGGCCGGAACCTTGCGGATCGCGTACATCGGCATCAGGAACAGGATCGCGGCGATGATCGGGCCACCGAGGGTTTCGATCATCCCCAGAATGCTCGGGTTCAGCGTGGCAACGATCCAGCAGACCACCAGCATGAAGGCGGCAGTCATGCGATCCAGGGTCTTCGGTGCCGGGCGCTTGCCACTCTTCACGATCAGACCTTTAAGACCTTCGCTAGCGCCGATGTAGTGGCCCAGGAACGACTTGGAAATGGCCACGAAGGCAATCAACGGCGCCGCGAAGGCGATGGTCGGGTTGCTGAAGTGGTTGGCCAGGTACGACAGGATCGACAGGTTCTGCGCCTTGGCTTCAGCCAATTGCGCCGGCGACAGGGTCAGCACGCAACTGAACACGAAGAACAGCACCATCACCACCATCAAGGCGTGGGCGCGCGACAGGATCTGCGAGCTACGCTCTTCGGCGTGATCGCCATAACGACGCTTCTGGTCCACCGCAAACGCCGAGATGATCGGCGAATGGTTGAACGAGAACACCATCACCGGAATCGCCAGCCATAGCGTGTGCAGCAGAGCCGACGGTTCTGGCAGCGTCGATGCGGTGGCGAGGATGCCGCCGTTCCAGTGGGGAATCAGGAACACCGCGAGGAATAGCAGCGCAACAATGAACGGATAAACCATCAGGCTCATGGCCTTGACGATCGCCTGCTCGCCGCAACGTACCACCGCCAACAGGCCGAGGATCAGCACCAGCGACAGCACGGCGCGCGGTGGCGGCATGATGTGCAGTTGATGCTCGAGGAAACTGCCCACGGTGTTGGTCAGGGCCACGCTATAGATCAGCAGGATCGGGAAGATCGCGAAGAAGTACAGCAAGGTGATCAGCGCGCCAGCCTTGATCCCGAAGTGCTCTTCCACGACTTCAGTGATGTCCGCGCCTTCGCGTCCGGACAACACAAAACGGGTCAGGCCACGGTGTGCGTAAAACGTCATGGGGAACGCCAACACCGCCAGGACCAGCAACGGCCAGAAGCCGCCCAGACCCGCGTTGATCGGCAAAAACAACGTGCCAGCCCCGATGGCCGTGCCAAACAGGCCCAGCATCCAGGTGGTGTCATGGCGATTCCAGCTCTCAAGCGTCGCTGGTGTAGCCGATACATAGCGTTCGTCGACGCTATTGGCCTGATCATTCATCCGGTGGGATCTCCGCATTCCGGTCAGTTGCTACCCGGTCAGGACGAGTCGGAAAAATCCGACAGGCAGCGCCCTGGCCGAAACAGGGGCGCGATTGTCCGGGATTAATGAGCAGAAGCAAAGACTTAGCTGAGGAGTGGTTGTGCGGATCAGATCCATCGGCACACTTTATTAAATAGATGTTTTAAAAAATCTATTCAATAAAAGAATGCCGTCATGTAATTTCGATGCTCACTGCTGACCGTCAGCCCTTACTTGCGGAGCCCTCTCATGCCACTCGTTCGCGTCGACATCAAGAAGCATCAAGACCCGACTTACGCCAAACGTGTCGGGCAATTGATCTACGCCGCCATGCACAGCGCCATTGGCGTGCCGCAGAACGATAACTTCCAGATTCTTGCCGAGCACGACGAACAGCATTTCATTTTTGATCCCGGTTACCTGGGCATCAATCGCACCGACAATCTGGTGGTGATTCAGATCACCTTGAGTGAAGGCCGCACCATCGAGCAAAAGAAACTCCTCTACAAAACCATCGCCGAGAGCCTTAACGCGGAACTGGCGGTGCGCCTGGAAGATGTATTCATCAATTTGGTGGAGGTCAAGAAAGAGAACTGGTCGTTTGGCAATGGCATAGCCCAGTACGCCAGCTGATTTCTACCTTTTATATACCTGTGAGCCGCCAATGCCCCGAGTCTCCCGCAAACAAGCCGAACTCAACCGCGAGATCATCGTCGAGGCCGCCACCCGTCTGTTTCGCGAACGCGGCCTGCACGGGATCAGTGTCGTCGATGTGATGGCCGCCGCCGGCCTCACCCATGGCGGGTTCTATGGTCACTTCGAATCCAGGGAAGCGCTGGCAAAAGAGGCGTGCAGCCGGGCGTTCACCCAATCGTTGGAACGCTGGAAGCAGAAAATAGAAGACAACGACGACAGTCTCTCGGCCCGCGAGAGCATCATCGCGCCCTACCTGTCCGCGGCCAATCGCGATAATCCGGGCGAAAGCTGCCCGGTGACCGCGTTTGCCGGCGACATGTGCCATGAAACCGCAGAAAGCGGTTTGCACCAGGCCTACACCCAAGGCCTGGAGGCATTGTTGCAGATGCTGGCACCGCTGATGGGCACGGATCAGCCCGACACCAATCGGCAAAAAGCGTTGGTGGACTATTCGCTGATGGTCGGCGCCCTGACCCTGGCCCGCGCCACCCGGGGTGACGCCTTGTCCGATGAAATTCTCGACGCAGCCCGGACGGTTCTCACCTCGGACACGGCCGTTGACACACCCGCGACGCCGACTGCATGATCGGCCTCATGAATATTCCTGCGCTGAACCTCACCCGCACCACCACGACCGCTTCCGGCGGGTCGTGCGGTGGCTGGCTGAGATAAACACAGCGCAGTGAACCCAAGGCCCCGCCAGCAATGGACCGGGGCCTTGTCGTTTCTCCCGTCCGTTCGGCAATTTTCGTATGACACCCAAGGAGAAACACCCATGTCATCAGCACTGTTGATCATCGATATGCAGGTCGGTCTGTTCCACGGCCCGGAAAAACCCTACGACGGTGAACGGGTACTGGCGAACATCCAGCAACTCATTCGTCAGGCCAGGGAGCGCAGCGTGCCGATCTTCGCGGTGCGCCATACCGGCCCCCAAGGTTCGCCCATCGAAGTCGGTAGCCCCTTCTGGCAGCTATTGCCCGCACTGGATCTGGATGCCGGCGCCGATATCCTGTTCGACAAAACCCGACCCAATGCCTTTTACGACACTGCGCTGGCGGAGCAACTGCGGGCTAGCGGGATCAATGAGGTGTTCATCGCCGGCATGAAAACCCAATATTGCATCGACAGCACCTGCCGGGCGGCGGCCGAACTGGGGTTCAAACCCATACTCGTGGCCGACGCGCATACCTGCATGGACACACCGGCGCTGCCGGCCCGGTCGATCATCGAGCACCATAACGCAACGCTGAACGGTGCCTTCGCAAAGGTGTTGAACACCGTGGATATGTAAGCGCTGCGGAAACGCTCCTACACTGAGGTCGAAGGCCATAAGCCTGCTATCGTTGGTAGATGCCAAACCGTCGCGGAATCAGCCATTTGAAGCAACGTTTTCAAGCCACTTTCGAGCCCCGACTTTCCGATGTCCACAGGAGCCCAGCATGCCTGCAACCGTTCTGGTACTGGTTGAAACCATCAATGAGTACCTGCCGATTCTCGAACATCAGGGGTTTCACCTGATTCTGGCTCCGACACCCGCCGAGCGCGCCGACGCCATCACACGGCATGGCGCCCGGATCGATGCGGTGCTGACCCGCGGCCCATTGGGCCTGTATGCCGACGAAATCACCGCCCTGCCCAATCTCAAGATCATCTGCGTGATCGGCGCGGGCTACGAACACGTCGATCTGCAAGCTGCCGCCAACCGGGGCATTACGGTCACCAATGGCGCCGGCGTCAATGCCTCTTCAGTCGCCGACCATGCCATGGCGATGCTGCTGTCGCTGGTGCGTGACATTCCCCGTTGCGATGCCGCCGTGCGCCGGGGTGAGTGGCCGAAAATCATGCGCCCTTCCCTCGCTGGCAAACACCTGGGTGTCCTGGGGCTCGGTGCGGTCGGCATGGCCATCGCCAAACGCGCCGCTCACGGCTTCGACATGACGATCAGTTACCACAACCGCCAGCATCGCAGCGATGTGCCGTACAGCTTCCGCTCGACGCCCACCGAACTGGCACGGGAATCAGACTTTTTGGTCGTCGCCACCCCCGGCGGGCTGGGCACCAAACACTTGATCAACCGACAGGTACTCGACGCCTTGGGCCCCCAGGGCTTCATCGTCAACATCGCCCGAGCCAGCGTGATCGTCACCGCCGACCTGATCAGCTCGCTTGAGCAGCGACGCATTGCCGGCGCCGCACTGGATGTGTTCGATGCCGAACCTCATGTGCCGGACGCACTCAAGGCGTTGACCAACGTGATCCTGACGCCCCATGTCGCGGGGCTGTCCCCGGAGGCAACGCAAGGGACTGTTGAACTGGTCGGGAAAAACCTGGTGGCGTTCTTTTCCGGTCAGCAGGTATTGACGCCCATTGCCTTGCCCACACCGATCATGGCCATGCCAATTCGCTGATCAAAGGACGCCCAACAGCGTCCACAGGCGCCGGGATTCGGCATCGGCCGAGATCAGTTCGCCCAACAGTTCGCTTAGAGGCTTGTTGCCCCACTCCACCCCGCGCTTGATCAAGTACGGGACAGGGCTGTGGGGTTCGGTGCGCGCCAGGTACTCGGCAATCAATAGCAATTGTCGATACGCCTCGTCGCGACTCGCCGGTTCGCGAAACACCTGAGGCACCGATGTCGCTTGCGGCAAATCGACAGGTCCGGACGCCGCCACGGGTGGCGCCCCGACAGGTACCTCGGTTGACTGTCGTGGGTGCATGGCAATGAACTCCTGGACCAGCGTCAATAGCGCCTCGATCACGTCCTGCAAGGCTTTGAAGCCCGGGGCCTGAGTACCGAGATAGGCATCACTCCAGCCTTCCAGCCGTTGCAGATGTTGCAGGCTCATCAGCAGACAGCCCTGGCTGTGCAACCAGAATGACAGGGGCGTTGCACGAATCTGTTCGGTAAGTTTTTTTTGTTCGCTGCGCGCAGTTTCCGCCGAGGCTTTCGCCGCCTTGCTGTCATTGACCAGCACCTGTTGCACCTGCAAACGCCGCCAGGCATCCAGACACAAGCCATCGAATTCGCTGTTACGCGGATCGAGCAACGGCACTCGGGTCAGTAGCACTTCACTGTAGCGCCGGGACAGCCATTCAAGCGGTATTACCCGCCATGACTGATCACCGTCCTCAGCCTGAGGATGAAGATGCTCGGGATAGCGTTCGCATAACCCTGCAACCAGCGCGAGACTGCCCGGCAACCCTTCCAGCCCGTCCTGATGCAACCAGGCCTCACCGAGCCAGGCGCTGAGCATCAGGTCCTTGCTGCGTTCCAACAGCAAGGTCGTGGTCAGTTTTTCCAGTTCCGGCCATTGCGCCCGTTTGATCGACGACTGCCAGACGCCCGTCGGCAGGCTCGTGTCGTCCTCGCGGCGCAGTTCACGCGCCTGGTCGAATTCACGTTCATAGCGCAAATCCTGACCGCAAGGTGCCTCCTCGCTGATCGGCTCAAGCAACCGGACAATCAGTTCCGGTAACGGTTTTGAAGGCAGGCTCACAGTCCCTCCTCATTGTTCACCAGATTCGCGGTCACCCCTGTCACCATGAACGGCGAACGCGGCGCTCGGGTGGGCAGCGGCTGAATGGATAGCGGCAGCTTCGAGCCCTGGGTCATCAGCGACAGGCGGACAAACATCAGGGTCTGCTCAGCAGTGGCGGTCTGCGCCGTTACCGGCAAGCGCAACGTCAGCGGAAAATCGGTGTAATCCATATTCGGCTGGCGCTGCACCGACTGGTGCGAACGGATCAATCGCAGCAATGACCACGGCCCGCCGTACTCCCAACCGGCTTCAAGATCGCGCACGACCAGGCTTGGCTGCAACGGATCGTTGGCCGGGCGCTGGTAGCCGTTTCTGGCCCAGCGCAAGGTCAGCCGGACGGGTTGGCCGACCATCCAGCGCAGGTTCGGCTGGGCCTCGCCGGGGTAGCTGATCTGTTGATTGCCGGCATCCAGCCCCCAGGCAATCACTTGATCGGCACCGCGCTCCTCCTCTCGATCGGTGCGCCAGCGCACGTCCATTTCAACGCCGAGGATGCCGCTCTTGTCCCGCACAAATAGCGGGCTCAGCCAGGTACTGGCCTGCTTCAAACGGTTGAGAAAATCCTCGGCGGCCAGGCGCTCCGGCGTCTGACTGAGCTGCAATCCGGCCTGGGCCACGGGCAAACGCTTGTCGATCAGTTCGAGGAAATGCTGAACCCGCGCAGGGTCCGCGTCGGAAGCCTGAATGCCCTTGGCAAACGGAAAGCGCTCGGCCAGGTACTGGTTGAAATAGTTGGCCACGTCGTTCCACGCCGCCGATGCCTGCCGCTGTTGCAGGTACTGACAGCGTTGCATGGCGCTTTGCTGCAGTTCCAGGGCGCGCATGGCCAACGTCCCGCGCCCGCCGGACAGGCTGACGGTTTGCAGCACCTGGACGCAGGACGTGGCATCCATTTCGATGAAGTCGCGGCTCACCAACTGCTCGATCTGGGCCGGCGAACTGGCGGGGTTCTGGTCCTTGTACTTGAGCAGTTCATCGTTGAGTGCGCTGAATTGTGTCACCCGCTCGTAGTCCAGCGCCGAGAGATTCTGCTGCTGGGTTTTCAACCACTCCAGCGCCGAGGTGCGCCGTTCGGTGATGCCCAGCATGGTATTGAATTGCTGTTTGAGACTCAGCTTCAAATCCTGCACATCGCTGGCGCCATACAGTTGCAGACCGAGGTTTTTAGAGCCGTCCCACTGGCTGATTTCAGTGCGCTCGCTGAAGAGCGGCTGGGCGACGATTTCACCCAGGCCGTCGACCACCTGGTTCAGTGCGCGTCGGTTCAAGGCGCTTTGCAAGCGCGTCGCCAGGTCGCTGCGGCGTAACTCGACAAAGGCTTTCTGCAAGGCCACCGCCTGAGGCGCCTGTACATTGAACACCCCGTCGGCAGGAGACTGGTCATTGTGCTCCTTGAGGCTCAACCACATGGCCTTGGCCGCCGCGCCTTCGGCGGCTTGCAACAATGCACCGCGATAATCCGGCGGGATACGCGGCAGTTCTTCGGCGGCGTAACGCTTGTAACTGGCGAAATAGTTCAGCGCGCCGTTGAGGTCATCGCCATCGACATTCTGGCCCTGCATGTCGCTGGCATCCGACTGATCCGCACGCAAGGCAATGGCCACGAAGTCGCGTTTGAACAGGGCCTGCACCGCGTTGTTCAACTGGCTGACATGCTCTTGTAACGTCAGTTGCCCGCTACCTTGTTGCACCAGCAAGTTGCCTCTGGTCCCTGCCTGAGCGATCCACTGATCGCGAAAACTCTGCTGCAACTTCGACGCTTGCTGATCCAGTTGTTGTTCGACCTGCGGACCGAGCAAGATGCTCTGGCGCACCTTGTCCATCATCTCGCGATAGCCAGGTACCAGATCCTGGCCTTTGCCGCGGCTCCATGCCGAGTTGGTCAGGCCGATCAGCGCTTGCAGGTCGTCGATCAGCGCCCGCAGGTCCTCAAGCTCAGTCAGGGAATTGCCACTGCCGGCCTCGAGCCGCTCCAGGTGCAACTTGAGATAACCGGCCTGGCGTACGAAGTTGTCCGCGAGAAAGTACTGGTCAAGCCAGCGTTCCATGAGCCCGGAAAAGTTTTCCTCTATCGTCGAGCGCTCCATGGCCAGGTCCAGCGGTTTGAAGTCGCCGCCATCGGTATCGAGCAACACCCGGTTGTAAAAACCGGCATGGCGCAACGTGCCGACATTGAGGTTCAGGGACAACGCGTTGTTGCTCAACAATGCCAGGTCTTCAAGCGGCGCCTTGGGGTTGTTCAGCGCCTGATTGAACCATTGATTCTGTTGCTCAAGACGTACCGCGCGCGCCACCAGATCTTTGGCCTTGGCATAGTTCTGCCATTGGGCCGGGTCTTCGCTTTCGACGTTGCCACGTCGCTCCGTATTGCGGATGGCCTTGAGTTGCACCAGCTCCGCGTTCAGCAGGCTGTGCAATGGCTGCAACAAATGGCTCTGGGCGGTCAAGCGCAGTTGATTCTCCAGTTGCATGTCCAGGGATGAGAACCAGGAGGTGGGAAACACCACGCGAGTAAAACTCCACTGCGGGGCCTTCTCCAGAACTCGCCAGAAACCCTGGACGTTGCGCCGGGTCGACTCCAGTCGATGGGACTCATCCGTAACCGCCACGTAATTCTTCTGCGCGCCTTGCAGCAGGCGCGACAGTTCATGAGCCTCCTTGACCGAGTCCTGCCAGACCCACAGCATGCTCACGGCCCAGACCACACCGACCACCAGCGCCACCACACCGGTCAATCGCTGCCAACGCTGACGCAGGCGCAACAGTCGGGGCACGACCTGGGCCACCCCCCGTTCGGCGACCACTCGCCGTTGCCACAATTGCCGGGCAAACGTACTTTGCTGCAACCCGGTGTCGTAGGCCGAAAATCCGTTGAGAGCGTCCTGCGCAGGCTGGTTGGCGGTGAAATAAACCCCTCGAAAACGCGGCGCCTCACCTTGGGCATTGCCCTGAAAAACCGGTTCCAGCAGGGTTTGCAGGTTGCGCCTCAAGGCTTCAAGACGTTCCGGCAAACCAAATAGCTCGCCACTCAAATGGCCGGACAAGGCACCGATTTCGATGATTGACTCCGATAAGGCGCGGTTAACCTGGTCCAGCGCCTGATCACTCCATTGCGCTTGCCAGGTCGCATCGGGGCCATGGGGTGAGGACCAGCCCAACACCTGCTCGCGGGTTTCGACCGGCAGTGCTGTGATCAACTCTTGAAAACCCGGCAGCTCTTCCATGCCGGTAATGACCACGTACACCGGCAGGCTCAGGCCGAACCGTTGCAATAGATCGATGAACCGTCGGCGAGCCGCCAGGCCCAGGGTCGCGGCCTGTTCGGTGTTGCCCAGGCGACTGACCGGCACGGTCCAGATCACCCCGTCCAGTGGCCGTCTGCTACGCAAGCGCAAGATCAACCCCAACAAGCGCCACCAGCCGCCCCGTTGCAGGTTCATGCCTTCATCCGGCAAAAACAGCGCCTGTGGCACCACCAATACCGCGCCTTCGGAGTCCGACCACCAGCGCCCGAACCAGGCTGGTTTGTCCGTCGGTTGCAGGTGCCACTGACTGCATAACTGTGTGCCCTGGGTTTCGTTGCCGAGCATCAGCAACCATGGAATCTGGTAGCGGTCCTGAGCGCCCTGCTCCTGCTCCATGTGCCGCACCGAGGCATAAAAACTGCGGATCGCCGCTCCGCTCTGGGTGCGCAACCACCAGAGCGCCACCCCGATAATGCTCAGCACCAATAGCACGGCGATGACCAGGCCGATAATCTCCAGGGTGCTCATGAGTCTTGCTCCGAGGTGGCAACCGAATCGATCATTTGCAAAACCGGTTCGAGCTCCTGGCGAATATCCCGCCAGAACAACTGGCCGAGTCCGGTCAGCAACAGGATCATGGCGAGTATCCCCAGGCCCAGGCGAAAGCCATCGGGCAACGACTGACGCACGGGCAACTGCACTGGCGGCACGGCCGAAGGTTGCGCGAGCCTGGCGCTGACATCGACATAATCCGCTTCGTGCTGCCAGGCAAAGGTGAACAGCGCCAGGCGTAATTTTTCATGTTGAGCCTGACTCTGCTCGCCCCGCAGCCGCCCCTCAAACCCTAATACCAGGCACTGCAAATAGACATTGGCGAGGTCGCGGGTGGTGGGAATCTGCTCGTCCAGCAACGTCTTGATGGCCAACGGCAGCCTCTCACCGGCCTGACGGCTGGCGTACATCCTCGACTCCAGGGGTTTTTCCTGCCAGGCGGACTGGCCCGGCCACGGGGTAAACAACAGGGTTTCATCGATCAGCGCGACAAAGGCATAGACCAGCGCCTTGACCTGTTCGGTCGCGGCGTCGCCGACCCGAGCGAATGCCGTTCGCCACAGCCGCTGGGAAATTTGCGTAGACAGTTCGACCACGGCCTCCACCAGCGCCTCGTCGTCATTGTCCTTGGGTAACTGGTTCCATTCCTCGGACCATTGCAGCCAGGCCTCGCGAAAGGCACTGCTCAGCGGTGCTTCGTGGAGGCCCCATGTACCCGTCCCGGCATTCCCCTCAGACATATGACGCCCCTTCCTTGATCAAGCACTTTCGCTCGCCTGGGTCACAAACAACACCACTTGCCATGGGCTGCTCGCCGGTTTTGAGGCCGGCGCAGCAATCAGCAACGGCAACTGCCCGTCGAACCATTGGCCTTCGGCCGTCACCACAAACAACCGCGTATCGTCGCCGACGCTGTAGGCCACTTGCTCGTTACGGCTCATGGTCTGATGGGACAAGCCGCTCATGCGCTGGCGACTGAGCAACGGGATGTGCGGCTGCGACGCGATGATCGCGCCGCTCAGCCATTCGCTGGCGGCTTGCTCGCCCACACCGTTGGGCATGCGCAAACCGATGACCAGGCGCTGGCTTGGCTGATCGTCGGGCAGTTGAATCGAGAAGCTCTGTTCATTGCGCGAAAACGGCAGGCTGCGATAGCCGGCGCGAATCAATTCGAGGGTTTTCTCCAGCCAGTCGAGGACCGCTTCATAGCCGCGTTGCAGCTCCAGAAAATCCAGCGGTGCAAACGGCGGCACTCCGGCCAACGGGTCCAATGCAGACCAGGCGCCAGCCAGTCCGAGCAACAGGCCATACAGGGTTTGCGGGTTGGCTTGACGGCTGCTCAACGCGCCTTCGACTTCCGGCAGCCGGGCCCAGAGTGCGGTCAACTGGCGACGAATTTCCATCGCGTCGTCCTGATTGCCGGCCTGCTGCGCCTGACGCAAACGCCCGGCGAGGAACATGCATTTCTCCCGCGCCCGGGCACACAAACCGGCCACCCGACGGCCGATGACGGACTCCGGCAACAGGCTGGGGGTGGGTGGTGTGTAAGGCAACGGGATAAAACCGCCACCCTCCTTGCGGATTTTCAGCAGCGGCAGGCAGATGGAGTCGGCCTTGTTCAACTGCGTGCACAATCGCGGATTCGGACGCCACACGGTGATCGATTCGGGGGACTCGCCGCTGGTTAAATCCGGCAACGCATCGCCGACCACTGATTGCAGTCGGCCCTTGAGCGGCAGCAACTGCCCGGCACGCCACAACGGGCTGACCGCCAGAAAAACCGTCACCGTGGCGTCGTCGGTGGCGTTGATGGTTTCGCTGACGTCGAGCTCCAGTGTCGGCCCCACACCGGCTTGCAGATTGACCGGCAAACCGTCGGGCATTGTCCCTTGCAGATGGAGCAACCGCACTAGCCCGGCACTCAGTGCGCCGGGGTCGATTTCGACCCGACTCACGCCCCAGAACCATGGATTACACGCCTGGGCAAAATGCGCCACCAGCGCCTCGGCCCGTAGCCCTTGTAACTGAAAATGCTGGGGCAATAACTGCATGCCCTCGTGCCAGCAAACTGCGTCAGGTAACAGGCTCATACGATTCCTTTCGACGTCTAAGTGTCGCCGCGCACATGGGCGTTCTTGCGATGTATTCAGTTCGGGCTGTCGCCAACCAACGTCATCTCGCGACTGTCGAACTTGAGCCAGACATTGCTCTGGTCATCCAGCCGCAACCGGTGTGCTCCGGGAGTGTTATAGCTGGCGAAGACCAAAAGTCCAGCCGCCCGCTTGCCCCCCAGCGGGAAGGGTTGTTTATCGATGAATTGACCGGGGACCAGCTCAAGCCCCCAGACCGTCATCAGCTGCCGGTAGTCGCGTTGATACTGCTCACGCTCGGAGAACCACTGCCGCGCGGTGATACCCGACAGTTGTTTGAGCAAATCCTTGTCGTTCACCGCAATAAAATCCACGGCAATCGGGGTGTCGTCGTTGGCCTTCGGAGCAACGTCGAGCGTCAGGTTGTCGAGGTCCACACGAGGTCCGAACAACGAACAGCTGGTGAGGGTCAGGAACAAGACCAAAGCAAAAAAACGTGCAGGCAAAATGAATGTTCCTTTTCTCGAGACAGTCCAAAAATGTTTTCGCTTGCTTTTTTATAGACCTGTTCTAGCTTCTTGGGTAGTTCGGCCCACACGGCGAACGTGGAAGGTTTGTCAAAGGAACGACAGGTCCATCTGCCACCCTTTCTAACCTACGGTCCAGCAAGGGAAAGCGATGAACGGGCCTCCCGATGCATTGCGCCCGCTCATGCATCGGAGTCAGCCAACATGGCAGAAAGTACTCAGCACAAGCTCGACAGGGTCCGCCCGCCCAGGGTGCAAATCACTTACGACGTCGAAATCGGCAACGCCATCGAGAAAAAAGAGCTGCCGTTGGTCGTCGGCATTCTCGCCGACCTTTCCGGCAAGCCCCTCGAGCCACTCGCGAAACTGAATGAACGGCGCTTCACCGAAATCGACCGCGACAACTTCAACGAAGTGCTCGCCTCGATCGCGCCCCGCGCCACCTTGCAGGTCACCAACACCCTCAGCGGCGACGACAGCAAGCTCAACATCGAGCTCAACTTCAAACACATCGACGACTTCGACCCGGTCAAGGTGGTCGAGCAAGTGACCCCGCTACGGCGCCTGTTCGAAGCCCGCCAGCGTCTGCGTGACCTGTTGACCAAGCTCGATGGCAACGATGACCTGGACAAGCTGTTGCGCGATGTCATCGCCAATACCGAGGGCCTGCAAGAGATCAAGTCTGCGCGTCCGGAAACCGCTGCCGCTGCTCCCGCAGGCGACACCGAAGCCCCGGCAGAACCGCAAGCCTGATCACTCATTCACTTAGGGAGATGTCGCCATGCCCGCTTCAGCCGCCGCCAAAACCAGTGAAAGCACCACGCAAAGTCTGTCCCTGCTAGACCGCATCATCGCCGAAGGCCGCATGGCCCATGACGACAGCCAACAGGATTACGCCCGCGACATGCTCGCGGAATTCGCCACCCAGGTTCTCGACGAAGGCATGGCCATCGACAAGGACACCGTGGCGATGATCAACGACCGTATCAGCCAGATCGACGAGCTGATCAGCGCCCAGCTCAACGAGGTGTTGCACCATCCAGACCTGCAAAAACTCGAGGCCTCCTGGCGTGGCCTGCACCTGCTGGTGCAGAACACCGAAACCAGTTCCCGGCTGAAGCTGCGCCTGCTCAACGTGACGCAGAAAGAGCTGCAAAACGATCTGGAAAAAGCCGTCGAGTTCGATCAGAGCGCGCTGTTCAAAAAAATCTACGAAGAAGAATATGGCACCTTCGGTGGCCACCCGTTCAGCTTGCTGGTGGGTGATTACACCTTTGGCCGGCACCCGCAGGACATTGGCCTGCTGGAAAAACTGTCGAACGTCGCCGCTGCCGCCCATGCACCGTTCATTGCTGCCGCCAGCCCGAGGTTGTTCGACATGAACAGCTTCACCGAACTGGCCGTGCCACGCGATCTGTCGAAAGTCTTCGAGAGTCAGGAGCTGATCAAATGGCGCTCCTTCCGCGAAAGCGAAGATTCGCGCTACGTCTCGCTGGTGCTGCCGCATTTCCTGCTGCGCCTGCCTTACGGCCCGGAAACCTCGCCGGTGGAAGGCATCAATTACGTCGAAGACGTCAACGGCAGCGACCACGGCAAGTACCTGTGGGGTAACGCCGCCTGGGCCTTGTCGCAACGCATCACCGAGGCCTTCGCCAAGTACGGCTGGTGCGCGGCAATTCGCGGTGCCGAAGGCGGTGGCGCGGTCGAAGGCCTGCCGGCCCATACCTTCCGCACCAGTTCAGGTGACTTGTCACTCAAATGTCCGACCGAAGTGGCGATCACCGACCGCCGGGAAAAAGAGCTCAACGACCTCGGCTTCATCGCCCTGTGCCACAAGAAAAACAGCGACGTGGCGGTGTTCTTCGGTGGCCAGACCACCAACAAGTCCAAGCTTTACAACACCAACGAGGCCAACGCCAACGCACGGATTTCCGCGATGTTGCCGTACGTGCTCGCCGCCTCGCGTTTCGCGCACTACTTGAAGGTGATCATGCGCGACAAGGTCGGCAGCTTCATGACCCGCGACAACGTGCAGACCTACCTCAACAACTGGATCGCCGACTACGTGCTGATCAACGACAACGCGCCGCAAGAGATCAAGGCGCAGTACCCGTTGCGTGAAGCCCGGGTAGATGTGACCGAGGTTGCCGGAAAACCGGGCGCCTACAGGGCCACGGTGTTCCTGCGGCCGCACTTCCAGCTCGAAGAGCTGACTGCGTCGATCCGCCTGGTCGCCACCCTGCCGCCACCGGTAGCCGCCTGACCTGCCTCTCTCCCGCCGGCCAACCCGGCGGGAGTTCTCCGTTTATCTAGCGCGATAACCTTCAGGAGTTTCATGCGATGGATGCAATCATTCTCGACCTCGGCGGCGACATCAAAGGCGACAGTCTGCTCGAGGGCTACGCGGACAAAATCGAAGTCATGTCCTACAGCCACAACGTGGCCATGCAGGTAACCAACGACGTCAGCAACTCGGAACGGACCTCCGGCAAGCCACACATCGGCGAGTTCACCCTGACCAAATTCGTCGACAGCTCCACCCCATCCCTCAACGAGTATTGCTGCGCCGGCAAACCGATCCCTGAAGCCAAGATCACCATCGGCCGCAACGCCGCCGAAGGCAGTGGGAAGCTGATGCCGTTCATCATTTACACCCTGACTAATGTCGTGCTGTCGAACGTCAGTGTCAGCGGCGGTACGGGTGGTAAACCGGTGGAAACCCTTTCCCTGAACTTCACCAAGATCAAATGGGAACTCACTGCCCAGAAAGACGACGGTACCAAGGAAGGTACGGCCGCCTCGACCTGGGACATGGCTGCCAACAAGCTCGTCAAGTAAGCGGACGCGTCGGCCATGGCAGGCACCGGCATGCTCCCTCCTTTGTTCGAGCGACTCGCCTCAAGCGAGGTCGACACTGTGCAGGTGTTCGACCGCCAGGGGTTGCTCGACTCGGTCCGCACGGAGTTGCTGCGCTTGTTCAACACCCGGCGCGGCCGACGCCCGCTGACCTCCCCACCGAGCATTCTCGACTACGGCATCGCTGACTGGACTGCATTGCAACAGCAGCGCAGCGATGACCGCCGTCAGTTGGCGCGGGAAGTGCGCGAGGCCATCAACCATTTCGAACCGCGCCTGCGCCTGGGCGAGGTTCAGGTCGATCCGGTGCCCGGTCATCCGCAGCAACTGTGCATTCGCCTGGTCGGTGAGTTGCGCAGTGGCCAGCAGCACTGGCCCGTGGCATTTGTCATCGAGAGGGCCAGCGATGGCCTTGAGGTGCGTCATGAGCGACTCGATTGACCCGCAACTGCTCGACTACTACCAGCGCGAACTGACCTGGCTGCGCCACGCCGGCAGCATTTTCGCCGAGCGTTATCCCAAGGTCGCCCGGCGCCTGGAACTGTCACCCGGCGAATGCCCCGACCCGCATGTCGAACGGCTGCTGGAAGGTTTTGCGCTGCTGGCGGCGCGCCTGCAACGGCGGCTCGATGACGACTACGCCGAATTCAGCGACGCCTTGCTGGAACAACTTTACCCCTTGGCCATGCGCCCGCTGCCGTCCTGCGCGATCGTGCAGTTCGAACCGGACCCGAGCAAAGGCAATCTGGCTGGCGGCTATCCATTGCCACGGGACACACCGTTATTTGTCACAACCAGCAAGGGCGAAAGCATCCACTTTCGCACCAGTGCAGCCGTTCGATTGTGGCCGGTGGAAATCAACGAAGCGATGCTGCTTGGCAGCGACGAAGCTCAAGCCCTGACCGGTGTGCCCCAGGCCCGTTCGGCGTTGCGCCTGAGTCTGCGTTGCCTGGGTGAAAGCCAATGGTCGGAGCTGAGCATCCAGCATCTGCGCATCCACCTGGCCGCGTCCCCGGTGATTAATGCCTGCCTGTATGACTTGCTCGGCGCCCACGCCGTGAAGGTGTTGGCCGGGCCGGCGGGAAGCGTGCCTTCGGTGTTGGCAGGGCTGCCTGAGATCGTCGGGTTTGCCAGCGACGAAGTCCTGCTGCCCGACGAGGACGGCGTGCATCCCGGCATGCGCCTGCTCGCCGAGTACTTTGCCTTCCCGGACAAATTCAACTTCTTTGACCTGCCACTGGCCGGCGCCAGCAGCGACAGCCAGACGCTGTTTCTGTACATCGTCTTCGACCGCCCGCCGACCAGTCGCATGCACCTTCAGGCCAGCGACATCGCCCTCGGTTGCGCGCCGGTGATCAACCTGTTCCCGCGCACCTCCGAACCCCTGCGTCCAGATGGCACCCGCAGCGAGTACCGCCTGGTGGCCGACAGTCACCGGGAGAACAGCGTCGAGATCCATAGCATCCGCGCGGTGCGCGCCACCACCCGCCAAGGCGTGCAAAGGGTGCCGGCCTATTACGGCAGCCAGCATGTTGGCGGCGATAAACAGTGCTACTGGCATGCACGACGGGTCAGCGGCATGACCCCGAATCGGCTGGGCACCGACGTATTGGTGAGTCTGGTGGACACCCGGCTCGACCCGCTTTCCGAGGCCGTCGAATACAGCCTCACCGCCGAGTTGCTGTGCACCAATCGACACTTGGCCCAGAGCCTTGCGGCAGGTACGCCGTTGGGTTTTGAGCGACCGGGGCCGGTGGCCTGGGCACGCCTGCGCAACCCGCCGAGCCCGCAAAGTTTGCCGCGACTGGAGGGTGAATCGCGCTGGCGGCTGGTGTCGCAACTGACCCTCAATCATTTGTCGCTGGTCGAAGGACCGCAGGCGCTGGATGCGCTCAAGGAAATTCTCCAGCTGCACAACCTGCGTGACGAGGCCAGCGCCTTGCGGCAGATCGAGGGTTTGCTGAGCCTTGGCTGCGAGCGAGTGATCGGCCATGTCGGCGAAGACGCCTGGCGCGGTTGGCGCAATGGGTTGGAAGTGAGTTTGCAACTTGATTCGCAGCATTTTGTCGGCAGCAGCGCGGTGTTGTTTTCGGGCGTGCTGGCGCAATTCTTTTCACTGTATGCCACGGCCAATCGCTTCGTGCGCACGGTCCTGGTCCAGTCAGACAAGGAGGTGAAAACATGGCAACCCCAAGCCGGCATGCCGCTCTCCCTCTAAACCTGAGTGAAAAACTACGACGCGATCCGCAAGCGTTTGAACTGTTGCAGGCGCTCTTGCTGCTGGAGCGTGAACATCCGCAAGCCGAATCCCTCGGTAGCGGCACCTCACCCCAGGCGGAAGCCATTCGCCTGCGCGGGCCGTTGACGCCGTTGTTTGCCGCCAGCGAAATCGAAAGCCTGACCCAGCAACCCGGCGAGCAACCGACCCTCAGCACACCGGTGTTCGGCCTCGGTGGCCCTGACGGTCCCCTGCCCTACGCCTATCAGGAATGGCTGCAACAACGGGCTCGAGCCAAGGATCATGCACCGGCCGAGTTCCTCGACCTGTTCCAGCATCGCTTGCTGAGCCTGTTGTACAAGGTGATGCGCAAACACCGGATTGCCGTGGGGTTCACCGTCCCCGGCGCCTCGGCGGTTCAGGCTCAGTTGAGGGCGCTGACCGGGTTGTTGCCCAAATCCTTGCAAGAACGCCAAGCCGTGCCCGACTCTGCCGTGCTGGCGTGTAGCGCGCTGTTCGCCGACGGGCGCCGCTCCCTCGCGGGTTTCGCTGCCATCGTGCGCGAACACTTCGAACTGCCGGTGGAACTCAGCGCCTACGAAGGCGCCTGGCGCGAGATCCCGCCCGCCAGCCGCAGCCGCATGATCCCGGGCGGGCGCAACCTGCAACTGGGCCGCACAGCCGTGGCCGGCACTCGGGTCTGGGATGAGCATGCCGGCTATCGCCTGACCCTTGGCCCGTTGACCTCGGCCCAGGCTGCGCGATTTTTACCGGATGGCGAATCGCACCCGGCGCTGGCCAGCCTTAGCGCGCTGTATTTCGGCCCGGATCTGGATTGCACTCTGGTGTTGCTGGTGCGCGGCGCAGGCCCGATGAAACTCGGTCGCGAGGCGCCGCCGCTGCTCAGCTGGAACGGCGGTTTGCAACGTCAGACCAGCCTTGCCGTGCAACGCATCGAAACCCGTCTTCGTCAGCTGGAGATTACCTGAACATGGAACTGGCCAGTCTGATCGGACGCCTCAACCCGGACAATCGCCGCGCCCTGGAACGGGCAGCGCAACGCTGTCTGCAACGGGGTCATCACTATGTCGAAATCGAGCATTTGTTGCTGGAGTTGCTGGACATCGAGGGCGGTGACTTTGCCTATCTGCTGCCACGCTTCGGCCTGGAGCGCGACGCCCTGACCGCAGAAATCAACAAGGCCCTGGAGTTGTTCAAATCCGGCAGCACCCGCACTCCGGCGCTGTCGACGCACACCACCGGGCTGCTGGAAGATGCGGTGGTCCAGGCCAGCGTACTGGGGTTGGACAGCATTCGCTCGGGCTTGTTGCTACTCGCTTTGATCGACCGCGATGAACGCCGCAGCCTGCTGCTCAACAGTGCTTCATCGCTGTTGAAGATTCCCCGGGAGGCGTTGCGCAGCAACCTGCTGGAATGGACCGAAAGCTCTCGCGAGCACGTCGGCGGCACGCGTCCTGTCGTGGCTGGCCATTCAGCGCCAAAACAGGATTCAGTACTCGATCAGTACACTCAGGACCTGACTGCCGATGCCCACGCCGGGCGTATCGACCCTATCGTCGGGCGTGATGGCGAGATCCGTCAATGCATCGACATCTTGCTGCGGCGTCGGCAGAACAACCCGATCCTGGTGGGTGCTCCGGGTGTCGGTAAAACCGCCGTGGTCGAAGGCCTGGCCCTGCGCATCGCCGCCGCAGACGTGCCGCCGTCGTTGCAGGAAGTCAGCCTGCGGGTACTCGACCTCGGGCTGTTGCAGGCCGGTGCCGGGGTCAAGGGCGAGTTCGAACAGCGACTCAAAGGCGTGATCGACGCCGTGCGTAGCGCGGAAAAACCGATCATTTTGTTTATCGACGAAGCCCACACCCTGATCGGCGCCGGTGGCGCAGAAGGTGGCAGCGACGCGGCCAACCTGCTGAAACCGGCTCTGGCCCGCGGCGAGTTGCGCACCCTGGCCGCCACCACGTGGCTGGAGTACAAAAAATACTTCGAAAAAGACCCGGCCCTCGCCCGGCGTTTTCAGCTGGTACAAGTCGAGGAACCGGATGAAATCACCGCCGTGGAAATGCTCCGTGGCGTTGCCGCCAAACTGGAGCAGCATCACGGTGTGCAAGTGCTGGACGCCGCGATTCATGAAGCGGTGAAACTGTCCCATCGCTACATTTCCGGACGCCAGTTGCCAGACAAGGCCATCAGCGTGCTCGACACCGCGTGCGCCCGGGTTGCCCTTGGCCAGCACGACGTGCCGCCGCCGTTGGAAAGCCTGCGTCATCGCCAGAACAGCCTCAAGGATGAAGTCGAACGCCTGCGTCGTGAACAAGCCACCGGGCTCGATCACCGTGAACGCATCACCCTGCTGGAAACCGAATCCGTCGCCAATGTGCAGGCCATTCGCGAACTGGAAGTGCGCTGGAATGAAGAACGGGTCGCCGTGCGCGAACTGCTGGAAACCCGCCGCGAGTTGCTCGCCTTGAGCGAACGCGCCGACAGCGACAAACCGGACGAAGGCACCGACAGCCGCATCGATCATCTGGCCGCCGAACTGGTGCGGCTGGAAGCCGGACTCGATGCGATTCGCCAGGACGACCCACTGGTGCCGGAACAGGTCGACACCAAAACCGTTGCCGCCGTGATCGCCGGCTGGACCGGCATCCCGGTGGGCAAAATGCTCGCCGACGAAGCTCACGCCGTGCGCACCCTCGGCCAGCGTATGGGCCAACGGGTGATGGGCCAAAGCATCGCGCTGGGCACCATCGCCCAGCGCTTGCAAGCCTACCGCGCCGGCCTCACCGACCCGCAGAAACCGGTCGGCGTGTTCCTGCTGGTCGGCCCCACGGGCGTCGGCAAAACCGAAACCGCTTACGCCTTGGCCGATGCGTTATATGGCGGCGAACGCAACCTGATCAGCATCAACCTTTCCGAGTACCAGGAAGCCCACACCGTCAGCCAACTCAAAGGCGCCCCACCCGGCTACGTCGGTTATGGCAGCGGTGGCGTGCTGACCGAAGCGGTGCGGCGCAAACCCTATTCGGTGGTGCTGCTCGACGAAATCGAAAAGGCCCACCCGGATGTACTCGAAGCCTTCTACAACGTCTTCGACAAAGGCGTCATGGAAGACGGAACCGGGTTGGTGGTGGATTTCAAAAACACCGTGATGCTCGCCACCAGTAACGTTGGGGCTGAGTTGTTGCTTGATACGCCGGTGGCGCAACTGGGTACCGATGCGTTTAACGAAGCGCTGCATAAAGTGCTGCTGCAAGCGTTTCGACCGGCGTTTCTCGCTCGCATGACGGTGGTGGCGTATCGACCGCTGGATGAGGCGACGCTGGAAGGAATTGTGTTGGCGAAGCTGGAGAAATTGCGTGGCCGGTATAAAGCGGCGACGGGCAAACAGTTCGAGTTTGATGCCGGGATTGTGCAGGCGGTGTTGGCCAAGTGCAGTGCCGCGGGTGCACGGGATGTTGAAAATGTGTTGATGACCCAGGTGACGGGGAAGTTGGCGGAGTGGGTGTTGGAGTGAACACTGGCGCAGACACACTGGAAAAAAGGAGCATCCCATGCCGTTAGGTCACTGGGGGAAAAATCTAAAAAGAAAAAATTTCAGCGAAGTAACCTATCTCGGCGTTTATTCCTTGCTGATGTTTTGGTGCATGAAAAATGACAATTACAGTTTTGACAGCGTTGAAACCAAAGCGGACTTTGCTGCACTGAAAGATCCGGAGCGCAAGCTTCTGGAAACCGAATACCTGGCGCAAACCATGGGCAATTGCGGCGCGCTGGCTAACTATTTCCTGGAATACGGTGAAAAGCTGGCCTCTGTCAAAACCTCGCTCAAACATATTACCGACACGTTCGAGAGCAACCCATGCGGTGTTTTCCGGGTTTCCGTCGGCCAGTCACATACCTTTATAGGCATCAAAAGCACCGATCCTTCTTGCCCTATAGAACTGCTTCAAGCCTGGGAAAACGAATACACGATTGATGACTGGCTGAGCCGCAATGACAACGTGTTTGCTGTGCCGGAGTTTCTTGAATTGCTGGAAAATCTTTCTGACGTGGCTACTTATAAGGCAGCGTCTGACAGGCTGTTTAAAACAAAAAATAAAGGCGGCGTCACCCACCAAGTAAAAATCACGTCATTTGCCTTCAAAAAATTTGAAACTGTCGAGGCATTGAATGGTTTTTTCACGCTGGAAACCACACCACCAGATCATGTAGCGCTAAAAGCGGGCAAGTATGAATGGGATGCCTGATGACGGGTGCGGATGTAAAAAGTCGAGTGACCGAACATGGGCTCAACCTCAATGACGTGGATGATGAAAGGAAGCAATCATGCCTAACCTGCTCGATGAAGCCGCACAAACTGCCCTGGCCATCCTGTACACCTACCATCATGTCGATGTCCGGGTCGAGGCCCCTACCAAAGCGACTGTCCAGGCAACTGCGGATCAATTGCGAGCCAATCATCAAGGGGCCGGCAAACCCAATGCTCCGAAAGCCCTGGCAATGGCCCAGGCCAGCGCTGTCGCGACCATCAAACACGAAATCACCACATTGAAACGCGATCGAGGGGATGCGGTGGTGGCTCATGTATCCGACAACTTGCTGCTTTACAAAGGATCGGAAATTGATCTTGATACGGTTGCCATCACCGCACAGGGCACCACCCTCTACATGGCCTGCAACTTCAAAGTTCGCAGAAACAGACCCTCAGACCAACTCGGTTCGATAGGCAACTTCGACTATTTCAGGTTCAACAAAGTTGATCCGGCGGTGTTTGGCTCCATTGCCGGTGACATCTGGAAAATGCTGGACGAACAACCGAGAGAACCCATGGGCGAGTCCCGGGCAAGGCACATGACCTCCATTGAGTTCATCAGCACCATAGAGGACGCTACCGATGCTTATCAGTCAGCCGCCCCTCACGCTGAAATGCAGATAATCAGTTACCTTTACCGGCAGAACCTGAGCTTCATGGACTTGTACATGGGCGTCTCAAAACAGTGTTGTAAAAAATGCGCCATTATCCTCGACGCCTTGACCGTTAAGTACAATGCCCAACACGACAACACCGTAAAAAACTGGTTTCACCCCAAAGCGCTCAGCACCACCAGTGTTATGGCGGCACCGCGCTGGACCTGATGCCCGGCGCGAAATCCGACATGCACGTTAGATCAACAAGCTCTATAAGAAGGAGCGTTGCATGTATTCAATCATGATCTGGAACGCCCAGCACTTTGATCATCAGAAGGCAAAGCTTTCCAGTGCCTACACCGACAAGAAAAAGTTTCTTGATTATTACATCGCACAGAAAAAGCCCGACATTATTGCCCTGCTCGAAGTTGGAAAGACCGGAACAGTCAACGAGAGCCTCATCAGCGACTTGATGGACAGTTACACACCCGTCGCCTTGCTGGAACAGGAAGGTGGAAAAAAGAAACATACGACACTGGGCTCAATGGTGCTGATTCGTAATGCTATCGCCTCGGAGTTCGACGATGTGACTGGGCGCTACATTCTTTCACATACGGAACAACGAGCGCCGCTGATCATTCGGCACAAGAAGACCACTTATGGCTTTGCTTTTTATCACGCCAACGCCTCCTTCATGGCACCCGGAAATATTGTTGACACGGTGGGTTTCATCGAAAGCAATGCGGAAAATCTTGGAATAAAGGAATTGCTGTTTTTTGGCGGCGATTTAAATGTGATTGCTTCAGAGGCATCAAACGACATACTCGGCATGACCAAATTATTGCCAAGTGGCGCCGGATTCACTCACGTGAGTGTGCGTAACGTCACGCTGCAAAAAGCAACTAACGAACTTCGAGACCTGCACGAAAGAGGGCTATATAGAAACAATACGCCACAGGTGTACTTGCAAGAATACATGATAAATCAGGGCATCGAAAAATGTGAACTGCAACCGATCCTGTTATTGCTTGATTATGCCTATGTGCGTCATCCGGACGCCTGGAAAGCCGTGTGCGAAGGCAGTTTGCATGTTGACAGCGACAGCGACGGCAATGCAGTTGATGTCGTGCCACTTTGCGTGGGCCAACCGATCCGAAGCGACCATTTCCCGGTGTTGTTCACCCTCAACGCCTCACTCGGATGAGTGCCCGCCGATTGTGTAGCCAGGACAGCGATGTCACGGCATGAACCTCACAATAAAGAACACTTAATCAAGGAGCACGGAATGAACACACTATCGGCGACTAACCCATCTCACCTGTGTATCCTCAGTTCGGTGCTGACCGTCATTGGCAAGAACATAGACTCCACGGGAGAGGAAATTACCGAGATCCAGGCCTATACGAGCACCCGCGGCAATATCATCTACGTGAGCGGTAACCCAGGCGAATCAAAATACGTGCACCTGGCCTGCTGCGTATTGCTGGACACAATAAAATCTGGCCCCGTGAATGTTAAAACAATCATGGAAGCGACACGCTTGCTGCATATTATGTTTTCAAGAGACACCGACAAAGCCATCTCTAAAATCCCCAGATACAGCGAAGAAAATAAATGGCTGCAATCCTCACGTAATGGCAACCTCAATGGCGACTGGACGACCCCTCAAGATATAAAGGCAATAAAAGCCCGATTGATGCCAGGGTCCGTAGCCCCACCTAAAAAGCCCGGCAAAGCAAAAGGCGCGCCCGCCACTGATACACCGGATGAAAATACGCTTGTGATCAAACTCACGGAAGGCCAAATAGCGGGCGTCATGGCAACCCTCGATAAGTTATCTGATAAAAACTACCCCATTGAACCGATCAAGAAACTCACAACGTTAAAAAAAATCATCACCAACGATGAGTCCGAATCACTTGTCTGCATCTCCAGCACCGCCTCCCATGCAGAGATAACGCTAATGATGGCGGCCATCACAGGCAAGGGCTATGACCTGTCCATAAAGGGCAACCTTGGAGGCAAGAAAAGACCCTGTGTGGCCTGTGAAAGTTGGTTCTCGGAATTCACCGCCGCCACCGGACACGTTTTCAACCCCACCCTGGCCGATGAGCGAGACTTCAGCACGGTCGATTCGGACAATCGCTCACAGGGTTCAGCCCATGACAACTGGGAACCGCCGACCTTTGCCAATCCAGGGAACGACACTGCTTTTAACGCGCTAAAACTTCAATTCGCGACTATTGCTCTAAAGTCAGGGAAGCCGATGTTGGGTTTCAATTAAATCAAAGACTACCAGTGAGCCTGATTAATGCCCCGTACCACCGACAGCAACACCACCCTTTCTCTCACCGCCACCTCGCTGTCGGCGCTTTACCCTGAATCGCTGTCCGGTGAAGAAGCGCTCAATTCACTCGGCTCGCAAACCCTCAACGGCCTCAACGACGGCGCCTCCCTCGCCCTGACCACCGCCGTCGCCACTCACGTCACCACCACCCTGCACAATGATGCTCTGCTCCGCCCGTTCGATGCATTGGTCTCTGAAATCCGCCAGCTCCCCGCCGATGCCACCGCCGAACGTTATCAACTGGTGTTAAGACCATGGCTCTGGTGGCTGACCCTGGCCAGCAACAACCGTGTGTTTCAGAACCTTGCGACCTCGGACATCGTCACCACGATTTTCAAGGCCCATGGTTTTACCGATTTCAAACTGTCCCTGACCGGCAGCTACACCCCGCGCGAGTATTGCGTGCAGTACGGCGAGACCGATTTCGCCTTCGTTTCGCGGTTGCTGGAAGAGGAAGGGATTTTCTGGTTTTTCACCCACGAGGATGGCAAGCACACGCTGGTGCTCGGGGACAGCAACGACGCTTTCCCGCAGATTCCCAACGGGCCGAAGATCACCTATCTCGGTCAGCAACTGGGCGAGCGCGAACTGCACGGCATCCGCTCCGGCCAGGTGTGCATGCAAGCCGTCGCCGGGGTGTATCGGGCGACGGATTATGAGTTCACCACGCCGACCACGTCGCTCTACGGCCAGGCTGAAGCGGTGACCGGACCGCTTTCGATGTACGAGCATCCGGGTGGCTATAACGCCAAGGCTCGCGGCGATGCGCTGACCAAGCAGCGGGTCGATGGGTTGCGCAGTCAGGAGAAGCGTTTTGTCGGTGAAAGCGACTGCCGTTGGCTGGTGCCGGGGCACTGGTTCACCCTTGCTGGGCATGACGACGCGACGTTGAACATCGATTGGGTGGTGACAGCAGTTACCCACGAAGCCAGTCACGAGGATTATCGCAATCGCTTCGAAGCCATACCTAAAGCCACGCCGTTTCGCCCGGCGCGAACCACGCCCAAACCACGGATGCATACGCAAACCGCTATCGTCGTCGGCAAGTCCGGCGAAGAAATCTGGACCGACGAATACGGCCGCATCAAGTTGCAGTTCCCTTGGGACCGCGATGGCAAGAACGATGAAACCAGTTCCTGCTGGGTCCGGGTGGTGCTGCCCTGGAGCGGCAAGGGCTTCGGCATGCAGTTCGTGCCGCGCATCGGCCAGGAAGTGATCGTGACCTTTATCGATGGCGACCCGGACCGGCCGCTGGTGACCGGTTGCGTCTACAACGGTGACAACGCCCTGCCCTATGCGTTGCCGGCGAACCAGACCCAGTCCGGGATCAAGACCCAATCGTCCAAGGGTGGCGGTGGATTCAACGAGTTGCGCTTCGAGGACAAGAAGGACGCCGAAGAGGTTTTTCTCCAGGCGCAGAAGGATTTCAAGATCAACGTACTCAACGACACCGCCGCCACCGTCGGCCACGACGAAACCCTGACGGTGCAGAACGCCCGCACCCGCACGGTGAAAGAAGGCGACGAGACCGTGACCCTGGAGAAAGGCAAGCGCAGCGTGACGATCCAGACCGGCAGCGACAGCCTCGACGTGAAGGACAGCCGCACGGTCACGGTCGGTGCCGACCAGACTCACAGTACCGGCGGCAATTACGCACACAAGGTCACTGGCGATTACAGCCTGACCGTGGACGGCAATCTGACGATCAAGGTGACCGGAACCCTCACGTTGCAAAGTGGCGGCAGTTTTTCAATCAAGAGCGGTGCGGATCTGGCGGCCGAGGCCAGCACGTCAGTCAGTCAAAAGGCTGGAACGTCATTGAGCAATACGGCCGGGACCACGCTGACCAACAAGGCCGGCACCACGCTGACCAACGACGCCGGGGTCAGCCTGATGAACAAGGGCGGTGCCGAGCAGACGGTGGACGGTGGCGGCATGCTGACGATCAAGGGCGGCTTGGTGAAGGTCAACTAGGAGGGTTACGACGATGTCATCCAGCAAAGTGGATCTGGACCGTGGTGACAGTCACATGGACGGCCGCCTGATCGATGACCAACTGGAAGGGCCGCTGCATATCAAGGAAGCCGGTCGGCCCCAGGCGGATCTGAATTACAGCCAGGGTGAATTGCAGGGCACGAGTTTGCTGTATCACCCCAACGGCAAGGTGTCGGCGCAATTGCCCTATGTGCGTGACAAACTGCAGGGGGTCGCCAGTTTTTATGCGCCCCAGGGTTGGCTGCAGCGCAAGGCCAGTTACCGCCGGGGCTTGCTGCATGGGGAGGCCAGTAATTACTTCCCCGACGGGCAACTGGCTGAGGCCGAGTGCTACCGCGACGGTGTACGCGATGGGCGTTATCAGCGTTTTCATCCCAACGGTAAAACCGCGGTCGATGCGCGTTATCTCAATGGACAGTTGGTGGAGCCGGAACAGGGTTTTGCCAGCGATGGGCGACCGCTGGATGCCGAGGGCAAGCCGATTTCTCGGGTGCGCTGGTGGGTTCGACGATGGACGGATCCGGCGCAGGCTTGAGGTTTGGGTTGGATGTGATGGCCTCATCGCGGGCAAGCCTTGCTCCTACAGATTGTGTGTTGCGCACAACATTTGTGATCACACATCACCTGTAGGAGCAAGGCTTGCCCGCGATGAGGCCCGTCGACACCACATCAATTTTCAGGGAATCAGCATCTGCATCTGCCCCGGCATGGCGATTTTGATCACCCCCGCCCAGTTGCACATCAAGATGCTGTTGGCATCCAGGGCCGGCATGTTGCCCAACAAAACCGTTGGCGCACCGGGAAGCCACGGGGAGGCGGTGGCCGGGATGCAGGGCATCGGCGTCAATACGCCAAGCGCTGCGGCGGTGGCGGCCGCGACCATCGGGTTGGCCATGCTCATGCACGTGCCGAACGGCATGACGTTGACCAGCGGGATGTGATCCATGATGTTCGCCGCCGGCATGCCTGCGGTCAGCATGCGATTCACCGGCAGTACGTTGAGCACGGCTGGCGCCGCGCCGAAGCTGCACTGCAGGGTTGCGGTGGCACAGACTTGCGGACAACCCATTTCAAACCTCCTTCCTGGAAGTACCCTCCCCTGAACCATAGTCCGCCGAGGCTGCTTTCGCACATCAGGAACGTTGATTATCCAGCAACACGCTAACCTATAAGACCGTGCCACGCTTGTGGCTCCCCCCGGCGCACCATTAGATTAGCCAATGATGTCTGGCCTCCAAAATAAGCAGAAGGGATAAGCATGGCGCTTACTGACCAGTCCACCCGTATCCGCACCGGCGAAGAGCTCGATGCCAGCCTGATCGATCCGTACCTCAAGGCCCACATTCCGGGCCTGAGTGGTTTGCCGCAGATCAGCCAGTTCCCGGGCGGTGCGTCGAACCTCACCTACTTGCTCGAATACCCCGAACAGGAGTTTGTCCTGCGTCGCCCGCCGTTTGGCCGCAAGGCCAAGTCCGCCCACGACATGGGCCGCGAATTTCGCATCCTCAATCAGCTCCGGGACGGCTTTCCGTACTGCCCGAAAGCCTACGTGCATTGCACCGATGAATCGGTGATCGGCGCCGAGTTCTATGTGATGGAGCGGGTCAAGGGGATCATCCTGCGCTCCGAACTGCCCCCGGAACTGGGTCTGGATTCGGCGAAAACCGAAACGCTGTGCAAGAGCTTCATCGACAAGTTCGTCGAACTGCACCGGGTTGACTACAACGCCTATGGCTTGGGTGACCTCGGCAAACCCGAAGGTTATGTCGCGCGGCAGATCAAAGGCTGGAGCGATCGCTACGAGAAAGCCCTGACCCCGGACGCGCCAAAATGGGAAGCGGTCAAAGCCTGGCTCAACGACAAGATGCCGGCCGATCACCCCACCTCCAGCATCGTCCACAACGACTACCGCTTCGACAATGTGATCCTCGACCCGAACAACCCGATGGACATCATCGGCGTGCTCGACTGGGAACTGACCACCCTCGGCGACCCGCTGATGGACCTGGGCAACACCCTCGCCTACTGGATCGAAGCCGACGACCCGGCACCGGTGCAATTGATGCGCCGCCAACCGAGCCACGCCCCGGGGATGCTGACCCGCCGTGAGTTCGTCGATTACTACGCCGAGCGTTCAGGCATCCAGATCGACAACTTCGACTTCTACTACACCTACGGCCTGTTCCGCCTGGCCGGCATCGTGCAGCAGATTTACTACCGCTTCTTCCATGGTCAGACTCAGGACAAACGCTTCGCACAGTTCATTCACATGAACAAACTGCTGGAGCAGATGAGCCTGCAAGTCATTTCGAAATCCAGCCTCTGATCACGCCACTGGCCCCCAATAACAAGGAAAAACCATGTCCAAGACTCAGTTGTTCGACCTCGACGGCAAAATCGCATTCGTGTCTGGCGCCAGCCGTGGTATCGGTGAAGCCATCGCCAAACTGCTGGCCCAGCAAGGCGCCCACGTCATCGTCTCGAGCCGCAAACTCGACGGCTGCCAGCACGTGGCCGACGCGATCATCGCCGCCGGCGGCAAAGCCACGGCGGTGGCTTGCCACATTGGTGAAATGGAACAGATCAGCCAAGTCTTCGCCGGCATCCGCGAACAGTTCGGGCGCCTGGACATCCTGGTCAACAACGCGGCGACCAACCCACAGTTCTGCAACGTACTGGACACCGACCTCAGCGCGTTCCAGAAAACCGTCGACGTGAATATCCGCGGCTACTTCTTCATGTCTGTGGAAGCCGGCAAGCTGATGCGCGAAAACGGCGGCGGCAGCATCATCAACGTCGCCTCGATCAACGGCATCTCGCCGGGGATCTTCCAGGGCATCTACTCGGTGACCAAAGCGGCGGTCATCAACATGACCAAAGTATTCGCCAAGGAATGCGCGCAGTTCGGCATCCGCTGCAACGCCCTGCTGCCGGGCCTGACCGACACCAAATTTGCTTCGGCGCTGGTAAAAAACGAGGCTATTTTGAACACCGCATTGCAACAGATTCCACTCAAGCGTGTGGCGGACCCGAGTGAGATGGCGGGAGCGGTGTTGTATCTGGCCAGTGATGCGTCGAGTTACACCACTGGGGTTTCGTTGAATGTGGATGGTGGGTTCTTGTCCTGATCCGATTTACCGGATGAACAAAAGACAGCCTTCGGGCTGCCTTCTTTTTTTGCGCTAATGATCGTTCACAGAGCGTGGGAACGAACACGCGAAAGAATATTAATTCCACCATTTGCAAATAAGGAATATTTATTCCATAAATAACCCCTCCTGAAAACAAAATCCCAAAAGGACCCCGGCTATGCGCGAACTCGGTATCGGACTCATCGGCACAGGTTTCATGGGCCGCGCCCATGCCTTGGCGTTTCGCAACGTCAGTGCGGTTTTCGAACTGCCCCTCAAGCTCAAACTCGCCGCCCTGGCCGACGCCGATCCGCAGCGTGCCCGCCACTGCGCCGACGCCTGGGGTTTCGACATCGCGCATAGCGACTGGCAGCAACTGATCGATGACCCCAAGGTCAATCTGATCGCCATCACCACACCCAACCACCTGCATTACCCCATGGCCATGGCCGCCCTCGCCGCCGGCAAGCCGGTGTATTGCGAAAAGCCGTTGGCGGTGAATCTGGAACAGGCCGACGCCATGCGTCTGGCGGCCAAAGCGGCGGGCGTGGTGACGCGGGTGGGTTACAACTATCAGCACAACCCGATGATCGGGCTGGCTCGGGAGCTGATTGAAAACGGCGACTTGGGTCAGATCATCAGTTTCCAGGGCGAATTCAGCGAAGACTTCATGGCCGATCCCGCGTCGCCCTGGTCGTGGCGTTGCGATGCCGATCATGCCGGTGGCGCACTGGCCGATCTGGGCAGTCACTTGTTGGCCATGGCCCGCTATCTGGTGGGCGATGTCGAGGCAGTGAGCGCCGACACCCAGACCGTGCACCGGCAACGTCCCGCCACGGCGGGCAGCCCGGAACAACGCAGTATCGCGGTCGACGATCAGGTCCACGCCTTGTTGCGATTTGCCAACGGCGCCCGTGGCACGTTCAGCAGCAGTTGGCTCAAGCACGGCTACAAGAATCACCTGAGTTTTGAAATCAGCGGCACCCGAGGGACGTTGGTGTTCGATCAGGAGCGCCTGAATGAACTGCGTCTGTTTCGTGCCGGCCAGGACGGTTTCCAACGCTTGCTGGCAGGGCCGAATCTACCGGGTTATGCGGCGTTCAGTCCGGCGGCAGGGCATCAGTTGGGTTACAACGAACTCAAGACGCTGGAAGTCCATGATCTGGTGATGGCGCTGGCAGGCTTGTCTCAGGGTGGAACGGATTTCGAACAGGCGTGGGAAGTCGAACGCCTGGCGACGGCGATCCGGTTGGCAGCGCGGGAGTCGCGTTGGGTTAGGATCGAGGAAGTCTGAGCGAAACGCGCGGATACCCGCCAGCAGCACAGTGCCGCTGGCGGTTCAACGTGAACCGATGGAGGCTTATTGAGTGACGCAACGAGTGAGCGTCGTTTCCCGGGTCACCTGCCCCTCAGCCCTCACATCGCCTTGTACATCAGTATTTTCAGTGGTTTGGCAGGTGCGCACAGGGGGTGGAGGCGGTGCAGCGGGAGGTGGCGGCGGAGGACTCGCACACCCCCCGAGAATCGCCATGCAGAGTGCGAACGACAGTGTTGTAAAAGTGCGTTTCCCAAGACTTTTCATAGATTGACCCGCGGTAAGTGATCGACATATTCCGCGACCCAACGTTCTCACCGCGTATCCGCGGACCGGTCACAGAAAAATACTCTCGTATTCCTTGTACGACCGTCGGCAAAACCTGACAGTTCCTAAGATGTCTCGCGACAACGCAACGTGTTGCTCTCAAGTTCATAACGCAGCTCTTCGATCAACGCTGCCACCGCCTCCGGCGTTCTGAGGTTGGCCACGCTCAACCCACTGACCACCAGATCCACCTGCCCCGACACCGGATGATAGAGCTTCACCGTCAGTGAATGTTCACCCGTAACCTTGCACTCACAGGCCAACGGCGAAAAGCTCCGCTCCAGTTGCATACGCAATTGCGTCACATAATTCATCTGGCAGTTCCTGTCGCTGCTTTGAAAGGACGCGATACCCGAAGACCTGTATCGCACCCTTACAGCCTAAGAACTGCCGCCCCCGTCCAGAACATCAATTTGCACCCCATCGAGTAGTGCATTTGCACCTAACGCTGAGCCTTGGGCCGCCACTCGCTGGAGAACAAACCGCGCTCGCGAGCCCAGACAATCGCCTCGCTGCGACTGTGAACATCGAGCTTGGAATACACCGTCGAGACATGGTTGCGCACCGTATTCGGTGCAAGTTTGAGCCGTGCAGCGATTTCCTTGTCGGCCAGGCCTTCGCAAATCAGGCCAAGCACATCACGCTCGCGGGCAGTCAGGTCGGTGAAAGACACACTAGGCAACAGCGGCGAGTTGACGTTTTTCACGTTAGCGAGTTTCTCGATGAGCGTGCGGCTGAACCAGGAGGCGTCTTTCATGACCTCTTCGATCGCCGACACCAACTCCAGCTCCGTGCGTTTACGTTCGGTGATGTCCATAAACACCAGCAGGTAGCAGGGCCGGTCCTGAATGTTCACGGTGTCGGCCGAGACCGCACAATCGATCAGCCCGGCGCCTTTCTTGCGTACCCGGACATCGACACGATCCACGCTTCCGTTTTTTTCCAGCGCCGTAAACAGTCGCGCGCGGGCACCTGTGTCATCAATAAAATCGATCTGCGTTACCGATTTACCAAGCACTTCCTCACTGGAATACGCGAGCGTATCGAGGAAGGCTTCATTGACGTCCATCACCACCTGATCGACGGCGTTGCACACCAGGATCGGCACAGGGGTCAGTCGAAAAGCCTTGGCAAAACGTTCCTCGCTCTGGCGCAGGGCGACTTCGGCTTTATGCCGAGGCTCGATGTCGACGAAGGAAAACAGCATGCAGGCTTCGTCGTTCAGTTCAAGGGGCTGGCCAGCGACGATCACCTGTTTGCTGCCACCTTCGGCTAACTGCAACTGCGCCTGCATTTGCGGAATGGTCACCCCTTCGCGCAACCGCTGCTTGGCCAGGTCTCTGTTTTCGGCGCCCTCCAGCACGTCCAGTTCATAGGTCGAACGGCCGATCACCTGATCACGGGTATAGCCGGTCATCTCCAGGAAGCCCGGGTTGACCTTGATGTAGCGTAAATCGCTGAGGCGACAGATCACCGCCGGGGCCGGGTTGGCATTGAAGGTTTTTTCGAAACGCTGTTCGGCGCTGGCCCACTCCGTGACATCGTTCATGATCAGCACCAGCGACTCCGGCTTGCCAGCACTGTCGGCCAACACCATGCTGCGCACGCTGTGAACCCAGGTGCGCTCTTCGTCGTCGGCAGGCGTCACCTCAACCAACACATCACTGAAGGACTCGCCTCGGGCGACGCGGCTGATCGGATAATTGTCGGTCTGAACCGGGTGATTATTGCGATAACGCAAGGCGAAGCGCTTGGCGTACTCCCTGGCATCCGCCCCCAGCTCGCTGAGTTGCCCGACGCCGTGCATGGCCAACGCGGCGTCATTGGCCCAGAGAAGGGTCTGGTCGAGCTCCAGCAGAATCACCCCATCGGACAGGCCGGCGATGATCTGCTGCAACTGACGGCGATTGGTTTCGGTGGTCAGGACGTCCTGGCTCATTGGATCTCCACGCGTACGGCGGCGCATTCATGCGCCGCCCTGTGAAGATTACGACCGCGAGGGGGTGGGATAGTGCAAATGGCTCACCTGCGGGATCTTGCGAACGCGATCCCTGTGACGAGGACGGCAAATTTCCGGAGGTGAGATCTTTGTGCTCGCCTATACTCAAAAGGGTAAATAGTTCTGCTGGGCGCGATTGGAAAGCTATTGATAAATATGGAAATTTAAAGGCTTGGGTATCCTTGGAGATTGCTGGTTAAAGAATATTTCTCTGTGATGATTTGGTGTCGTGAGGATTTGATATGAACGTCTTGTTGAAAGAACTTCAGGCCTATCATCATGAGGTGGCTATAAAAATTACTCGGATCAAAGAGTTGCTGAGAAAGATGAAGCATGAACCCGATGGTGCTGATGACTGCAAGCTGTTGTTCAAGATGCTGGAAACCTTGCATGGTGATGCAGAGCGACACCACCACGAAAATGAAGAACTTATTCGGCTGGCCTTGCTAGCGACTGAGGCACCGATCCACCAACGGGTCAAGGATATCGAGCGAGATCACCAAGCATTTGGACGCATTGCCGGACAGCTGAAGACATTGGAGGACACAACTCTGGAAACGAGAGTAATTGCTGACACTGTCGAGGATTTCATCAAAAAATATTTCGATCATATGGACTCGGAGGAAAATATTTTCTTTCCGGTGGCAGATAAGTGGCTGTCAGACGATCAGTGGCAGGAAATAACGCGTCAATGGCATTAATTGGAGCTCACCGTATACCGTCAATATTGCAAATCCCTTCGCTCTGGGGCACAACGCTGCTGCACTGAGTCACTGCACATCCAACAAATCCTGCAACCCCGCCAACTTCTCCGGGTTACGCATGATGAAAATCCGGCTCGCCCTCCCCGCTTCGTCAAACCCAAAGGTTATCGACGCAGTAATGACCCCATCCGCCTTGATGATCACGCCTTGAGCACCGTTGATTTCGCTGGGCAGCCATTCGCAAGTCTGCCAATAGACGTGCAACGACTGGCCAATGAAATCCAGCACGCTGGACATGCCAGACAACGTTTCGCGGATCGCCGAGGCCTTGCCGCCGCTGTCGGCGCAGAGTTCGACGTCTTCGCTCAGCATCGCCATCAGAGCGTTGGTCGAGCCGCTGGCGATGGCGCTATGGAAAGCGCTGAGCAACTGGTCCTGACGCGCCGGTTCCGGCTGAAAGCGCGTTTGCCCGCTGCCGAGGCTGGCCTTGGCTCGGGACACCAGTTTGCGGCAGGCAGCCTCTTGAACCCCGACCGCATCCGCGACTTGCGCGTAATCCATGTCGAAAATTTCGTAGAGCAGGTACGCCGCACGCTCCTTGGGGGTTAACCGCTCCAACAGCAACAGGAACGCGGTGGACAGCGACGAGGCCAGTTCATGCCGGTGTTCGGGTGAATCGTGATGGGTGGTGTGAATCGGTTCCGGCAGCCAGGTGCCGATGTAATCAACCCGCGACGTGTGAGCAGAGCGCAGCAAATCGATGCAGTGCCGGGTGCACGCCGTGGTCAGCCAGGCGGCCGGCGTGGCAATGGCGGCGCGGTCGGCCTCCAGCCATTTGATGAACAGCTCTTGCACGACATCCTCGGCTTCGGCGCGGGAGCCGAGGATGCGATACGCCAGACCGAGCAAAAAGGGCCGGCGCTGCTCGAACACAGCGGCGGCGTTTTCAGCGGAGTTCATCAATCAGTGCCTCGACACCTGCAAACGGTTCCACAGGTTGATCATGCCGATCTCGGCCGTCAAGGCGCCGATTTGCGCGTCATTGAAGTGGTCGCGCAAGTCACCGCGCAGGCTGGCGTAGTCGGTCTTTTCATCGAGCACGGTCAGGGCTTCGGTCCAGGCCAGGGCGGCGCGCTCGGCGGCGCTGAAATCACTGACGTGGCGCCAGACGATCAGGCGGTCCAGCCGTTCGTTGGTTTCATTGGCCTCACGGGCTTCGCGGGTGTGCATTTTCACGCAGAAACCGCACTGGTTAATCTGCGAGGCACGCAGGTGCAGCAAGTGTTTGAGGATGGGGTCCAGATCGTGGCTGTCGAGGGTGACATGGACCTGGGTCAGGCTTTCGAACACCTGAGGAATCGATTGCAGCAGGTTGACCGGTTGGGTGTTGGACGACATCGTGTTGCTCCACTGTTTGGGGGGATTCAACGAGATGACGATCCAGCGTTATGGTTTGTGACGCGCCGATAAAAACTTTGATCTTTTGGTCGTAGCGCCTTCTCGCGGCGGCTGCCCTAAGCTCAGGTAAAAGAGTGATTTAATGTTGTCCCTTACCTGCCTGGAGAGTTGCCATGATGCTCGATACGCTGCATTTCACACCTTGGTCCGCGTTGGCAGGCGGGGCGTTGATCGGCGTGGCGGCCAGCGTGATGGTCATGGCCAATGGACGGGTCGCCGGGATTAGTGGATTGCTCGGCAGTCTGCTATCGCCAGGTGATTCGGGACGGGGCGAAAAAGCCTTGTTCATCCTCGGACTACTGGCGGCGCCCCTGTTGTGGGCGCTGTTTCAGGTGTGGCCGACCATTGAATTCAAGTCCGGCATCGTCGGGTTGATCATCGCCGGACTGTGCGTCGGCATCGGCACCCGTTATGGCTCTGGTTGCACCAGTGGCCACGGGGTGTGCGGTATCTCGCGGCTGTCACCACGCTCCATCGTCGCAACGTTGAGCTTCATGTTCGCGGGCTTTGTGACCGTGTTTGTGCTGCGCCATCTACTGGGGTTTTGAACATGAAAAAACTCACGGCTTTCCTCGCCGGCCTGTTGTTCGGCATCGGCCTGCTGTTGGCCGGCATGGCCAATCCGGCCAAAGTACTGGGATTTCTCGATATCGCCGGTCTGTGGGATCCCTCCCTGGCGTTGGTGATGATCGGGGCGATTACCGTGGCCTGGGTGCCGTTTCACTGGGCCATGAAACAATCCAAGTCATTGCTGGGGGAGCCTATGCAGTTGCCGGTCAGTCGTGAACTGGATCGACGCTTGATCGGCGGCAGTTTGCTGTTCGGGGTCGGTTGGGGCATTGCGGGCATCTGCCCCGGGCCGGCGCTGGTGCTGTTGCCGACGGGGCATTGGCAGGCGTGGGTGTTTGCGATTGCCATGCTGGCGGGGATGTTGCTATTCAGCCTGTTGCAAGCGCGTCGTTAAATCGCCTCGCCAGGTTTACCTCTAGAAGTCGTAGCCTTCGGCGGCGCACTCATTGCCGAAGGCTACGGTTTTTTGCGTTTCAGGCCGCCAATTCTCCGCTGGCAATCGCCGCCGACGCCGCCAGCATCGCCCGCAACAACACCGCACACCCGGCCGCCAGGTCATCCGGCGCGGCGTTTTCGATTTCGTTGTGGCTGATGCCGCCTTCGCACGGTACGAAGATCATCCCGGCCGGGCCGAGTTCGGCGAGGAAGATTGCGTCGTGCCCTGCTCCGCTGACGATGTCCATGTGCGACAGGCCCAACCCTTGAGCGGCACCGCGTACCGCTTCGACGCAACCCTTGTCGAAGTACAGCGGCGGGAAGTCCGCAGTGGGTGTGAGTTCGAAGGTCAGGCCGTGTTCCTCGCAGGTGGTTTCGATGACTTCGCGGACTTCGGCGATCATCGAGTCCAGCCGCGCCGGTTCCAGATGCCGGAAGTCCAGGGTCATGCGCACTTCGCCGGGGATGACGTTGCGCGAGCCGGGATAGGCTTGCAGACAGCCGACGGTGCCGCAGGCGTGGGGTTGATGGCCGAGGGCGGCGCGGTTGACTGCACCGACGAT
The DNA here is from genome assembly GCF_014852295.1 of Pseudomonas sp. PDM10. Classification (NCBI taxonomy): domain Bacteria; kingdom Pseudomonadati; phylum Pseudomonadota; class Gammaproteobacteria; order Pseudomonadales; family Pseudomonadaceae; genus Pseudomonas; species Pseudomonas sp. PDM10. Next base: position 394,382 of record NZ_JACVBJ010000004.1, read on the forward strand.
CACCGCGGCGCCGACCAGGGCGTCCTTGCGCAGGTGCATCGGTGTCGGGCCGGCGTGGGCTTCGACGCCGCGCAGTTTCAGGTCGAACCATTTCTGCCCGAGGGCGCCCATCACCACACCGATGGTTTTGTGTTCGTCTTCAAGGATCGGGCCTTGTTCGATATGGGCCTCAAAATAGGCGCCGACCGCATGCCCGCTGACCTTGCGCTCGCCAGCATAGCCAATGGCGTTCAAGGCTTCACCGACGGTGACGCCCTCGGCATCGACCTTGGCCAGGGTTTCTTCGAGGGTGAATTTTTCTGCGAATACACCGGAGCCCATCATGCACGGAGCGAAGCGTGAGCCTTCCTCGTTGGTCCAGACCACGACTTCCAGCGGCGCTTCGGTTTCCACGCCGAGGTCATTGAGGGTACGCAGCACTTCGACGCCGGCCAGTACGCCGAAGCAGCCGTCGAACTTGCCGCCGGTGGGTTGGGTGTCGATGTGGCTGCCGGTCATCACTGGTGGCAGGTTTGGGTTGCGGCCGGGGCGGCGGGCGAAGATGTTGCCGACGGCGTCGATGCTGACGGTGCAGCCGGCCTCCTCGCACCAGTTGACGAAAATGTCCCGGGCCTGGCGGTCGAGGTCGGTCAGGGCCAGGCGACAGACGCCGCCCTTGACCGTGGCACCGAGCTTGGCCAGATCCATGAGCGACTGCCACAAACGGTCGCGGTTGATGTGCTGATGGGTGGACTGCAGAACGTCTACGGCAGCGTTCATGATGATCTCCTCAGGCAGTTGTTATAGGTTTCTTCAGGCATTTGCTGGGTGTATTCGAGGCCGCCATCGCGAGCAGGCTCGCTCCCACAGGGGAATGCATTCCAAATGTGGGAGCGAGCCTGCTCGCGATGGCGGCCATCCGTCACACCGCAGTTTTCACAGCAATCGGACTCGGCCGCATCACACTCAACCCGTAATAAATCAGCCCACCCAGCACCGAGCCGGTGAACCAGCCATAGTCGTAGAACCAACTGAATGCATTGCTGCCGAGCGACAGCAGCGTCAGCGCCACCGGCACGCCGAACGCGATAAACCCTAACCAGTTCCACGCAGGGTAAACGTCATCGCGATAGAGGCCGGCCAAGTCCAGTTGCTGTTTCTTGATCAGGAAATAGTCCACCACCATGATCCCGGCGATCGGGCCCAACAGGCTCGAATAGCCCAGCAACCAGTTGGAATACACCGTCTCCAGGCTTAAATCCGAGACGATCAAACCGAGCTTCTTCAACAGCTCATGGGCCATCAGCGCCAAGCCGACCAGGCCGGTGAGCATCACCGCTGTGGTGCGGTTGATGAGCTTGGGGGCGACGTTCTGGAAATCGTTGGTCGGCGAAACGATGTTGGCCGCCGTGTTGGTCGACAGCGTGGCGATGATGATCAGCGCCATGGCCAGTGCGACCCAGACCGGGCTCTGGATATGGCCAATCAGAGTGACTGGATCGGAGACGGTGACGCCCACCAGTTTTACCGAGGCGGCGGTCATCACCACGCCGAGGGAGGCGAACAGAAACATGGTCAGGGGCAAGCCGATAATCTGCCCGACGATCTGATCCTTCTGGCTTTTCGCATAGCGGCTGAAATCCGGAATGTTCAGGGACAAGGTGGCCCAGAACCCGACCATGGCGGTCAGCCCGGCGGCAAAGTAACTGACCACGCTCGCGCCTTCCGGACGTTTGGCCGGGATCGCCAGCAACTCGGTCATCGACACGTTCGGCATCGCCCATACCAACAGGCCCACGCCCACCAATATCAACAACGGCGCCGAGAGGGTTTCCAGCCATTTGATCGAATCCGCACCGCGTATCACCACCCACAGGTTCAAGGCCCAGAACATCATGAACCCGATCACTTCGCCGGTACCGCCGAGGGATTTCCAACCGTCGAACACCGAGCCGAGAAACAGGTGAATGGCCAGCCCGCCAAACATCGTCTGAATGCCGAACCAGCCACACGCCACCAGCGCCCGGATCAGGCACGGAATGTTGGAGCCGAGGATGCCGAAGGACGAACGCAACAACACCGGAAACGGAATGCCGTATTTGGTGCCGGGAAAGGCGTTCAGGGTCAACGGGATCAGGACGATGATATTGGCGAACAGAATCGCCAGCAGCGCTTCACCGACGCTCAGGCCAAAATACGCGGTGAGCACGCCGCCGAGGGTGTAGGTCGGCACGCAGACCGCCATGCCAATCCATAGCGCGGTGATGTGCCATTTGTTCCAGGTGCGTTCGCGCACCTTGGTCGGTGCCATGTCGTGGTTGAAACGGGGGCTATCGAGGACATCACTGCCGGCTTCGAGCTCAAACAAGCCGTCGCGCTCGGTCACTTGCGATCTGATCTGTTGCATGGCCGCTCCACTGTTCTTTGAATTATTTTTTGCTCATCAGGGGCTGGCGGCATCAATTAACGTGCCGGTTGCCCCGTTTGCGCATCGGGCAGTTCCATAAAAACTTTGTAACCAACTGATGTTTATCAGTTTTATTTAAATAGCCGATGAGTCATCGGTTACTTGCTTGTTCACTCAGGCCAAATGCCAGGCAAGTTGTCCGAACAGTCAGGACTCAATCTGGTGCACACCACTTTTTTTTCAACATCGCGCATCAACCATAGACCATCCTCAAGCGGCTGATTTCACATAAGAAATCTCGCCTATTTTTACAACCTGTCAAGTGCGTCAAAATGGTGAGAGGCCTCACCATTTTGGTGATCTAATGATTTAATTGTTAATTATCAGTTACTTAAAACAGATATAAGCTTATAAAAAATATTCTTGCTCAATCCTCAAACTCAGACTAGCGTTTATTCCTGACAGCGCTGACAGGAATACACCTGTTTGCGCAGGCTTCATATAAAACATTTAGAACCGGCAAAAGTCGGTCATTGCCTGCGAGGAACTCGGAATGTCTCTGTTGATCCGTGGCGCCACCGTTATTACCCATGATGAAAGTTATCGCGCCGACGTCTATTGCGCCGACGGCGTGATCAAAGCCATCGGCGAAAATCTTGATGTTCCGGCGGGTGCCGAAGTGCTCGACGGCAGCGGCCAATACCTGATGCCCGGCGGCATCGATCCGCACACGCACATGCAACTGCCCTTCATGGGCACGGTGGCCAGTGAAGACTTCTTCAGTGGCACCGCGGCAGGACTTGCCGGTGGCACGACGTCGATCATCGACTTTGTGATTCCCAATCCGCAGCAATCCTTGATGGAAGCCTTTCACCAGTGGCGCGGCTGGGCCGAGAAGTCGGCGTCGGATTACGGATTCCACGTCGCGATCACCTGGTGGAGCGAACAGGTGCGCGAGGAAATGGCCGAGCTGGTCAGCCAGCACGGGGTCAACAGCTTCAAGCACTTCATGGCCTACAAGAACGCGATCATGGCCGCCGACGACACCCTGGTAGCGAGTTTCGAGCGCTGCCTGGAGTTGGGCGCGGTGCCGACCGTGCATGCGGAAAACGGTGAGCTGGTCTATCACCTGCAACGCAAGTTGATGGCCCAAGGCATGACCGGCCCGGAAGCGCATCCGTTGTCGCGCCCTTCGCAGGTTGAAGGTGAAGCGGCCAGTCGGGCGATCCGCATCGCCGAAACCCTGGGCACGCCGCTGTACCTGGTGCACGTCTCGACCAAGGAAGCCCTGGACGAAATCACCTACGCCCGCAGCAAGGGCCAACAAGTCTACGGCGAAGTCCTGGCCGGGCATTTGCTGCTGGACGACAGCGTCTACCAACACCCGGACTGGCAGACCGCCGCCGGTTACGTGATGAGCCCGCCCTTCCGTCCGCGCGGCCATCAGGAGGCGCTTTGGCACGGTTTGCAATCGGGCAACCTGCACACCACCGCCACCGACCACTGCTGCTTCTGTGCCGAGCAAAAAGCCGCCGGCCGCGACGACTTCAGCAAGATCCCCAACGGCACGGCCGGTATCGAAGACCGCATGGCAGTGCTCTGGGATGAAGGGGTGAACACCGGGCGTTTGTCGATGCAGCACTTCGTGGCGCTCACCTCCACCAACACCGCGAAAATCTTCAACCTCTACCCGCGCAAAGGCGCGATTCGCGTGGGTGCGGATGCGGACCTGGTGCTGTGGGATCCGGAAGGTACGCGGACGATTTCAGCACAGACTCACCATCAGCAGGTCGACTTCAACATCTTCGAAGGCAAGACCGTGCGCGGTGTGCCGAGCCACACCGTCAGCCAGGGCCGGGTGGTGTGGGCCGATGGTGATTTGCGTGCCGAGCGTGGTGCCGGGCGGTATGTCGAGCGGCCGGCGTATCCGGCGGTGTTTGATTTGCTGAGCAAGCGGGCTGAGTTGAACAGGCCGACAGCGGTGAAACGCTGAAAGCGGCCTTCGGCCTATCGCGAGCAGGCTCGCTCCCACATTTGAAACGCGTTCCCCTGTGGGAGCGAGCCTGCTCGCGAAGAGGCCGGCAGCGACAACACAAAACCACTGCCCACCAGAGGCAGACACCTCAATAACCGTGAGGCCAACACCGTGATCAAGACCCTGAACCACCTCCCGCATCCGCACGAGAATGCGGCCGCCCTCGCCGGCCATTTCACCGATCTGGCGCCACCGCTCAACGACCGCCAGGCCCATCTGGAAGCCTCGCGCTGTCTGTATTGCTACGACGCGCCGTGCGTGAATGCCTGTCCAAGCGAGATCGACATTCCGTCGTTCATCCGCAATATCCATCAGGAAAACGTTCAGGGCGCCGCGCAGAAAATACTCTCGGCGAACATCCTCGGCGGCAGTTGCGCCCGGGTGTGCCCGACGGAAGTGCTTTGCCAGCAAGCCTGCGTGCGCAACAACGACCATGAATGCGCACCGGTGCTGATCGGCCTGTTGCAGCGTTACGCCGTCGACAACGCACACTTCAGCGAACACCCCTTCACCCGTGCTGCCTCAACCGGAAAGCGCATCGCCGTGGTCGGCGCCGGTCCGGCCGGGTTGTCCTGCGCTCACCGCAGTGCCATGCACGGTCATGACGTGGTGATTTTCGAGGCGCGGGAAAAGGCTGGCGGCCTCAACGAATATGGGATCGCCAAGTACAAACTGGTGGACGATTACGCGCAGAAGGAACTTGAATTTCTATTGGAAATCGGCGGAATCGAAATCCGCCACGGGCAGAAACTTGGAGAGAACCTGACCCTCAGCGATCTGCATCAGCAGTTCGATGCGGTGTTCCTTGGGCTGGGCCTGGCCGCCAGCAAACAGCTGGGGCTAGCCCATGAAGATGCACCGGGCCTGCTCGCCGCTACTGACTACATCCGCGAACTGCGTCAGGCTGATGACCTGACCCAACTCCCCCTCGCTGACCGTTGTATCGTTTTGGGCGCCGGCAACACCGCCATCGACATGGCCGTGCAAATGGCTCGCCTCGGAGCACGCGACGTCAATCTGGTGTACCGCCGCGGTGTCGATGAAATGGGCGCCACCGGTCACGAACAGGACATCGCCAAGGCCAATCAGGTGCGCCTGTTGACGTGGGCTCAACCTGAAGAAGTGCTACTCGATGATCAAGGCCAAGTACGCGGCATGCGCTTCGCCCGTACAGGGTTAGTCGAAGGTCGCCTGCAAACCACCGGCGAAACCTTCGAACTGGCCGCAGACGCCATCTTCAAAGCCATCGGCCAGGCCTTCGACGCCAGCGCCCTCGCCGACCCACTGGCCCGGGAACTCAAGCGTCAAGGCGAGCGGATTCAAGTGGACGAAAACCTGCGCACCAGCATCCCCGGCGTGTACGCCGGCGGCGACTGCACCAGTCTCGATCAGGACCTCACCGTGCAGGCCGTGCAGCACGGCAAACGGGCCGCCGAGGCGATCAACGCCCAACTCATGCTCAACGTGGAGGCTGCGTAAATGGCCGATCTCTCGATTGTCTTCGCAGGCATCAAAGCCCCCAATCCGTTCTGGCTGGCCTCCGCGCCACCGACCGACAAAGCCTACAACGTGGTTCGCGCCTTCGAGGCCGGCTGGGGTGGCGTGGTCTGGAAAACCCTGGGTGAAGACCCGGCGGCGGTCAACGTGTCGTCGCGTTACTCGGCGCACTTCGGTGCCAACCGCGAAGTGGTGGGTTTCAACAACATCGAGCTGATCACCGATCGTTCGCTGGAGATCAACCTGCGGGAAATCACTCAGGTCAAAAAGGACTGGCCGGACCGCGCGCTGATCGTGTCGCTGATGGTGCCCTGCGTCGAAGAATCCTGGAAAAGCATCCTGCCCCTGGTGGAAGCCACCGGCGCCGATGGCATCGAGCTGAACTTCGGTTGCCCGCACGGTATGCCGGAGCGCGGCATGGGTGCGGCGGTCGGCCAGGTGCCGGAGTATGTCGAGCAGGTCACCCGTTGGTGCAAGACGTATTGCTCGCTGCCGGTGATCGTCAAGCTCACACCGAACATCACCGACATTCGCGTCGCCGCCCGCGCAGCCCATCGCGGTGGTGCGGATGCGGTGTCGTTGATCAACACGATCAACTCGATCACCAGCGTCAACCTGGAGCGCATGGTCGCCAATCCCGCCGTGGGCAGTCAAAGCACCCACGGCGGTTATTGCGGTTCGGCGGTGAAGCCGATTGCGCTGAACATGGTCGCCGAAATCGCCCGCGATCCACAGACGCAAGGCCTGCCGATCTCCGGCATTGGCGGCATCAGCAGCTGGCGCGACGCGGCGGAATTCATCGCGCTGGGCAGCGGCTCGGTGCAGGTGTGCACGGCGGCGATGCTGCATGGCTTCCGAATAGTCGAGGAGATGAAGGACGGGTTGTCACGCTGGATGGACAGTCAGGGCTACGCCAGCGTGTCTGATTTTTCCGGGCGGGCGGTGGGCAACACCACGGACTGGAAGTACCTGGACATTAACTATCAGGTGATTGCCAAAATTGACCAGGAGGCCTGCATTGGTTGCGGTCGTTGCCACATTGCTTGCGAAGACACTTCGCACCAGGCGGTTGCCAGCCTCAAGCAGGCGGACGGGACGCATAAGTATGAAGTGATTGATGGTGAGTGCGTGGGGTGCAATCTGTGCCAGATCACGTGCCCGGTGCAGGATTGTATTGAGATGGTGCCGATCGAGAACGGGAAGCCGTTTCTGGATTGGAATCATGATCCGAGGAATCCGTATCACGTGACAGTCTGAACGGACGCCATCGCGAGCAGGCTCACTCCCACATTGGAATGCATTTCAAATGTGGGAGCGAGCCTGCTCGCGATGAGGGCGGCAGCTGCTCCGCAAGCTTCAAGGTTCTAATCCAATCCCCCGCAAGATCACACTCGTCACCGTCTGCACCGCCCGCTCGAACTGCATGTCCGACAACGGTTGATGGTCATTCAGAATATTCACCTGATGATCAAAGTCGGCGTAGTGCTGGGTCGACGCCCAGATCATGTACAGCAGGCTCGAAGGTTCCACCGGCAGGATGCGTTTGTCATCCACCCACTGGCGAATTTTCGCTTCTTTCATCTTGGCCCAGTCGTACAGACTGACGTCCAGTTTCTCGCCCAGGGTCGGCGCGCCGTGGATGATTTCGTTGGCCCAGACTTTGGAGCCGTAAGGCCGGCTGCGGGAGTGGTTCATCTTGGCGCGGATGTAGCTGCTGAGCACCACGCGCGGGTCGTCGAACATCTCGAAGCACAGCGCGTCCTGTTTCCACACTTCCAGCAAACCCAACAGCACGGCGCTGTACAGCTCACTCTTGGTACTGAAGTAGTAATGGAGGTTGGAGCGCGGCAGTTGCACTTCGGCGGCGATGTCGGCCATGGCGGTGCCGCCGAAACCTTTTTCGGCGAAAACCTTTTCGGCTCCCAACAGAATTTTCTCGACGTTACTGCGACGAATCTCGATCTTGTGATTGCCCATGAGGGCTCCCTGACAACAGCGTTGCTCAAGACTAGCATCCGCTCTACCTCGCGGCGACAAGGGAAAACGAAACTTCGTACAGCCAGCTTCTCGCAGGTAGACTGAGCGCCTTTTCGAACCCGCCTCAGAGGTGTTCCACGATGCTGCTCAAGAAAACCCTGACCACCGTCGCCCTGCTCGGCTCGCTGTTCGTCGCTTCATCGGTATTTGCTCACGCCCATCTGAAAGCCCAGACCCCGGCCGCCGACAGCACGGTGGGCGCACCGTCGGAACTGCGCCTGGTGTTTTCCGAAGGCGTTGAAGCAACCTTTTCCAAAGTCACGATCAGCAAGGACGGCAGCAACGTGCCGGTGAAGAGCCTCGCCACCGAAGGCAGCGACAAGAAAACCCTGGTCGTCACCCCGGCCGCACCATTGGCAGCGGGTGCCTACAAAGTCGAATGGCACGCGGTGTCGGTCGATACCCACAAAAGCGAAGGCGCCTATAGCTTCAAGGTTGGCCAGTAATTCATGACGAGCGCGCTGGTGCTGTGCCGTTTTCTGCATTTCACCGTCGTGCTGATGTTGTTCGGGGCGTGGGTGTTCAGGCCTCTGCTGGTCAATGGCGACGCTGGACATCTGGATCAGCGACTGACGAAAACAACCCGCTGGCTGGCGGCGGTGGCGTTGGTCACTGGCGTTAGCTGGTTGCTGCTGATCACCGCCAGCATGGCCGGTTCGTGGGAAGCGGCATTCGATCCGACGACCCTGCGACTGGTGCTGGGCAATACATTTTTCGGCCAGGTCTGGCGCTGGCATTTGCTGCTCAATGCGTTGTTGGTCGCGCTGCTGATGACACCCTTGCGTGCAAACCTGCCCCTGCGAATCGGCCTCGCCAGCCTGCTGCTGGCCACCCTCGCCCCGGTCGGCCACGGGGCCATGCTCGATGGCCTCAACGGCCAATTGTTGATCCTCAATCAAATCATTCACCTGACCTGCGTCGGCGCCTGGCTCGGCGGTTTGATGGTGTTGGTGATGATCCTGCGGCAGCCGACAGTGCATTCCATCAAGGCGACCTTGCAACGCTTCAGCGGCATGGGTTACGTCTTGGTGGCGGGGTTGGTGATGACCGGTTTGATCAACGTGCGGGTACTCACCGGGCAGTTCTGGCCGACGCCGTTGCTGTCCGGGTTTGCGCTGATACTGTTGATCAAGGTTGTGCTGGTCGCCGCGATGCTGGGATTGGCGTTGTTCAATCGGCTGCGGATCAACGATTGCGAACAGCGTCCGACTGCTCTGAAAAGCAGCGTCATCTTCGAATGGTTGCTTGGGATGGGAGCGGTGGCAGCGGTTTCACTTCTGGGCACCATGCCCCCGATGATCGTGAGCTAAACACAAAACCTGTGGGAGCGAGCCTGCTCGCGATGACGGTCTGACATTCACTGCAGCGGTGTCTGTTCTACCGTCATCGCGAGCAGGCTCGCTCCCACAGAGGTTCTTCGACATGCCATAAAATCGAGCCAGGTCATCGTACAACTTCTGATTGACATTCCCCGTAACACTTGCAAATAATCGGCCCCGATGTTGTACGACGACGTATAACAAAAAATAAAAACAACAAGAAACACGGGAGCATCACTGTGAGCAAGCTCGTCCGCAATTCCTCCGCCTGCACCCCTCGCCCAACCTTCGCACGCCGTCACACCCTGAGCCTGATCGGTTGCAGCAGCCTGTTCCTCGCCCTGCCCATGACCAGCCATGCCGAAGGTTTTGTCGATGACGCCAAAGCCACGCTGAACCTGCGCAACTTCTACATCAACCGCAACTTCACGAACCCGGCCTACCCGCAGGGCAAGGCTGAAGAGTGGACCCAAAGCTTCATCCTCGATGCCAAATCCGGATTCACCCAGGGTCCCGTCGGTTTCGGTATGGATGTGCTGGGCCTGTACTCGGAAAAACTCGACGGTGGCAAAGGCACGCGCGGCACCTCGTTGCTGCCGATTCATGACGATGGCCGCCCTGCCGACAACTTCGGGCGCCTGGGTGTGGCGCTGAAAGGTAAAGTTTCGAAAACCGAATTGAAGGTCGGCGAATGGATGCCGGTGTTGCCGATCCTGCGCTCCGACGACGGCCGCTCCCTGCCACAAACCTTTCGCGGTGGTCAGGTGACGTCCACCGAGATCAGTGGCCTGACGCTCTACGGCGGCCAGTTCCGCGCCAACAGCCCGCGCAACGATGCGAGCATGGAAGACATGTTCATGAACGGCAAATCCGCTGCCTTCACCTCGGACCGTTTCAACTTTGGCGGCGGTGAATATGCGTTCAACGACAAGCGCACCCAGGTCGGCGTCTGGTACGCGCAACTCAGCGACATTTATCAGCAGCAGTATTTCAACCTGAGCCACAGCCAGCCCATCGGCGACTGGACCCTCGGCGCCAACCTTGGTTACTTCATCGGCAAGGAAGACGGCAGCGCCCTGGCCGGCGACCTCGACAACAAAACCGCGTTCGCCATGCTCTCGGCCAAATATGGCGGCAACACCTTCTTTGTCGGCCTGCAAAAACTCACCGGCGACGATGTCTGGATGCGGGTCAACGGCACCAGCGGCGGCACCCTGGCCAACGACAGCTACAACTCCAGCTACGACAACGCCAAGGAACGATCCTGGCAACTGCGCCACGACTACAATTTTGTGGCGCTCGGCATTCCCGGCCTGACGATGATGAACCGCTACATCAGCGGCGATAACGTGCACACAGGCACCATCACCGACGGCAAGGAATGGGGCCGCGAGTCAGAACTGGCTTACACCGTGCAGAGCGGCGTGCTGAAGAACCTCAACGTCAAATGGCGTAACGCGTCGATCCGCAAGGACTTCAGCACCAACGAATTCGACGAAAACCGCATTATCATCAACTACCCGATTTCGTTGCTCTAAAGGCGAACATCTTTTGCAAGGCTGACTCAACCACTGTGGCTAGGGGGTAAGGGATGACCCTCCGTCAATTTCAACCGATGCCGCGTTGACAACGGCCTTAGACCCTAACGATACTCCAGCCTAGTCGTACGACAACCTACAACAAATTCAATAACAATGAATGCTTGTTCAGAGAACTTCCATGACCATCACAACTAACGCCCGCGCTCCTTTCAATCGTCTCCTCCTGACCGGTGCCGCCGGTGGTCTCGGCAAAGTCCTGCGCGAACGCCTGCGGCCCTACGCCAATGTGATTCGCCTGTCGGACATCGCTGACATCGCCCCGGCCATCGATGACCGTGAAGAAGTCGTGCCCTGCGACCTGGCAGACAAGCAAGCAGTCCATCAGCTGGTTGAAGGCGTAGACGCGATCCTGCACTTCGGTGGCGTCTCAACTGAGCACTCGTTCGAAGAGATTCTCGGCGCCAATATCTGCGGCGTGTTCCACATTTATGAAGCCGCTCGCCGCCATGGTGTGAAGCGGGTGATTTTCGCCAGTTCCAACCACGTGATCGGCTTCTATAAGCAGGATGAAGTCATCGACGCCCACTCCCCTCGCCGCCCGGATAGCTACTACGGCTTGTCCAAGTCCTATGGCGAAGACATGGCCAGTTTCTACTTCGATCGCTACGGCATCGAAACCGTCAGCGTGCGCATCGGCTCCTCGTTCGCGGAACCGCTGAACCGCCGAATGATGAGTACCTGGTTGAGCTTCGGCGATCTGACTCAATTGCTCGAATGTGCGCTGTACGCCCCTGATGTCGGTCACACCGTGGTCTACGGCATGTCTGACAACAAGAACGTCTGGTGGGACAACCGTTTCGCCACCTGCCTGGGTTATGAACCTCAGGACAGCTCCGAAGTGTTCCGCGAAAAAGTCGAAGCCCAACCGATGCCAGCCGCTGATGACCCGGCACGGGTCTACCAGGGGGGTGCGTTTGTCGCGTCCGGCCCGTTCGGCGACTGAACCCGCGTACCTCACTTGATCCCGACAACAAAAACCCGAGGGGATGAGCTGTCATGCAAGCCGAATTGATTGTCGATGCCCGCAACGCAGTCGGTGAATGCCCGGTCTGGGTGCCAGAGGAAAACGCCCTGTATTGGGTCGATATTCCTGCCGGTGGACTTCAGCGCTGGAGCGCCGAAACCGGCCATGTCCACGCCTGGAGAGCACCGCAGATGCTCGCCTGCATTGCACGTCACCGCGACGGCGGCTGGGTTGCCGGGATGGAAAGCGGGTTCTTTCATCTGCACCCGCATAACGATGGCAGCCTCGACAGCAATCTTCTGGCTCCGGTCGAACACGCCCGCACAGACATGCGTCTGAACGACGGTCGCTGTGATCGTCAGGGGCGTTTCTGGGCTGGCAGTATGGTGCTGAACATGGGCGCCAACGCTGCCGACGGCACCCTTTATCGCTACAGCGCCGGGCAACGCGGGCCACTCGAGGCGCAGCTCAGCGGGTTTATCGTGCCCAACGGCCTGGGTTTCAGCCCGGATGGGCGGACGATGTACCTGTCTGACTCTCATCCTCTGATCCAGCAAATCTGGGCCTTTGATTACGACACTGACAGCGGCACGCCGTCCAACCGGCGGCTGTTTGTCGACATGCATCAGTTCCCTGGTCGTCCCGATGGCGCCGCGGTCGATGCCGAAGGCGGCTACTGGATTTGCGCCAATGACGCCGGGCTGATTCACCGCTTCACCCCCGACGGCCGACTGGACCGTTCCCTCGCCGTACCGGTGAAAAAACCGAGCATGTGCGCCTTCGGCGGCAGTCGCCTGGACACCCTGTTCGTGACCTCGATCCGCCCCGGCGACGACCATGACGAGCTGTCACTGGCCGGCGGTGTGTTCGCCCTCGATCCCGGGGTGAAGGGTTTGCCTGAGCCGTTGTTCAAGGGATGAACCCCGTGTAGCAGCTGCCCTGTGGTGAGGGGATTTATCCCCTCACCACAGGGCAGCAGGGCCCAGCGGTGTTCTTACATTAGAGTTCAATTGAATGATGCCAATGTTGCTGAACCTCGAAGACGAACTGACCCACCTCACCCTCGCCCCCGAACTCGGTGGCAGCATCGTCAACTGGAGTGTACGCGGCACGGGTCTGCCGCTGTTGCGCCACAGTGACGCTCACGCACTAAACACGGGTCTACCGGGCAAACTCGGCTGCTTTCCCTTGGCACCGTGGTCGAACCGAATTTCAGAAGGCGGTTTTGAATGCCCCGAGGGCTGGCTGGCACTGACACCCAACAGCCTCACCGATCCCCTGCCGATTCACGGCAGTGCCTGGCAACAGCCGTGGCAGGTGGTTTCGCAGACGCGTGATGAAGTCGTCCTGCAACTCGACAGCACCACGCCCTTCGTCTATCGCGCCCGGCAACGATTCCATCTGAGCGGCGGCAAACTGAGCATTGATCTTAAGGTCACTCATCTGGCCGAAAGTCCTGCCTGGCATGGGCTCGGTTTACACCCTTACTTTCCGCGTACCACGGGCACCCAGTTGCAGGCGCAAGCCCGGCAGGTCTGGTTGTGTGACGGGACCAAACTGCCGACACACCTCAGTGCGGTGCCGGCCGAATGGGATTTCCAGTCACTCAAGACGTTGCCCGGCACATTGGTCGACAACGGCTTCTGCCAATGGGACGGCCATTGCCTGATCCGCCAGCCAGCGTTGGGTTATGAGCTGGAATGCCGGGCCACCGGCAGCGATTACTTCCTGCTCTACTGCCCGGTGGGCCTGGATTTTTTCTGTATCGAACCGGTGAGCCATCCGGTCAACGCGCATCACCTGCCCGGTCGACCGGGGTTGCGACTGCTGGAGCAAGGCGAGTCAGTAGAGCTCGGTTTCAGCCTGCACTATCGCTACCCCAGCAACTGACTCAGCACCGCGCGCAACTTGCCGGGTTTCACCGGTTTGTTCAGCAGCGGTGCGTCGAGTCGCTGCAATGAGCGCCGACACTGATCCGTGCGATCGGCAGTGATGATCACTGCCGGAATCGCCTGGTGGTAATGCTCGCGCAAATGCCTGACCACGTCACAGCCCACCACCCCGTGATCGAGGTGGTAGTCCGCCAGAATCAGTTCCGGCGGTCGTCCCTGCAAGGCGGCCAGTGCAGAGAATTCATCCGTGGCCGTCACCACTTCGCAGCCCCATTGCCCGAGCAGCGCGCTCATGCTTTCGAGGATGCTCACTTCGTTGTCCAGCACCAGCAAACGCCGGCCCGGCAATGGATTGCCGGTGCCGGGTTGTGGTGCCGCCAGGCTGATCGGTAGCGGAACCTCATGGGAAATCGGCACGTCGATGCTGAACATCGAACCGCGTCCTGGCAGCGAATGAACCCCGACTTTATAGCCGAGGATCTTGGCGATGCGTTCAACGATGGCCAGCCCCAGGCCCACACCCTTGCGGTCGGCGGCGCGGCCGACGTCCAGTTGGTTGAACTCGAGGAAGATCGAATCCAGTCGGTCCGCCGCGATCCCGCGTCCGGTGTCCCAGACTTCCAGGCGCAGCATTTCACCCCGGCGTCTGGCTCCCAGCAGGATGCTGCCCTCGTCGGTGTAGCGGCAGGCATTGCTGAGGAAGTTGCGCAGGATCCGCGTCATCAGGCGCAGGTCGGTGCTGATGGCGTAATCGCCCATATGCACCCGCAGGTTCAACCCTGCGGCCTGGGCCACTGACTGGAACTCCGAGACCAACGGCGCGAGCAATTCGTCGAGGCGGTACAGCGCAATGTCCGGTTTGACCGCTGCCTGATCGAGCCGGGAAATATCCAGCAAATCGGTGAGCAGATCCTCCGCCCCTTCCAGCGCCTGGTGCGTCCGCTCCACCAGCACCTGTTCGACGTCGGGAAGCTTGCGTTCGCGCAGAGTCGAGATCAGCAAACGCGCGGCATTGAGCGGTTGCAGCAGGTCATGACTGGCGGCGGCGAGGTATTTGTCCTTGCTGCGATTGGCGGCTTCGGCGGCATCCCGGGCATCGCGCAAGGCTTGGGCAATCTGTTTACGCTGGGTGATCTGCTGTTGCAGATTACGGTTGGCTTCCAGCAATTCGTCGGTGCGCGCGGTGACCCGCTGCTCCAGTTCATCATTGAGTTGTTGCAGACGCTGCTGGGCGAGTTTGCGTTCGGTGATGTCGGCGACAAAACCTTCCACCAGACCTTCCTGATCAGGTTTGAGCAACAGGTTCATCAACACGTCGACGCTGCTGCCATCCTTGCGCCGCAATTGGGTTTCGTAGCCAAGCAGACTGCGCTCGCGCTTGAGCATTTCACCGATGTTTTCCAGCTCTTGCGCGCCGTTGACAAACAGATTGCTCGCCAGATCGGCCAGGGAAAACAGCACTTCCTGGGGATTGTCGTAGCCGAGCATCCGCGCCAGTGCCGGGTTGGCGGCACGCATGCCTTCCAGCAGGCTGGCCTGAAAGATCCCGTGGACCGCGTTTTCGAACAGCCATTTATAGCGATTGCGCTCGGCTTCCAGCTCGTCGAGGCGCGCGGCCAGTTCCGGGTAATGACTCTTGCGCGCCGAATGGCTGCCTAATCCCAGTAACCCCGCCAGCGCCCGTTGCTGTTCGTCAGAGGGCTTCGCCATAGACGACCTCGACATCACGCTGACTGGACTCGCGCGGGTTGGTCAGGATGCACGGGTCGTGCATGGCGTGTTGCGACAGGAACGGAATGTCCGCCGTGCTGACCCCGTGCAGTCCCAACGTTTCGTGGAAGCCGATGGCGTGTTTGAGCGCGATCAGGTGTTCCACCAGACGCCCGCAAATCTGCCGGTGATTCAAGCCACGGCAATCGATGCCAAAGGTCTCGGCGATCACCTTGAAGCGCTCCGGTGCGGAGCTGTAGTTGAACGCCACCACGTGCTCCACCAGCACCGCGTTGCACAAGCCATGGGGCAAATCGAGGAAGCCACCGAGGCTGTGGGACATCGCGTGCACCGCGCCGAGGATCGCGTTGGAGAACGCCAGCCCGGCCTGCATGCTGCCCAGCATGATTTTCTCGCGCAAGGCGATGTCGTGCGGGTTGGCGATCATCTGCACCAGGTTGCCGTTGATCAGGCGCATCGCCTCCAGTGCATGGGGGTCGGTCAACGGCCCGTGACCGGTGGAGACAAATGCTTCGATGGCATGCACCAACGCATCGATGCCGGTACAGGCCGACAGGAACGGGTCCATGCTCAGGGTGGTTTCCGGGTCGATCAGCGACACGTCCGGGACCACCGCCTTACTGACGATGGAGAACTTCATGCGTTCTTGCTGGTTGGAGATGATCACGAACTGCGAGACATCGGCCGAGGTCCCGGCGGTGGTCGGAATCAGGATCAGCGGCGGACTGGGGACGCGGATGGTGTCCACGCCTTCGAATTCGAGAATGCTGCGCCCATGGGCGACGACAATGCCGATGCCTTTACCGCAATCCATCGGGCTGCCACCACCGACGGCCACGATCACATCGCAATGATTTTCCCGGTACAGATCGGCACCGAGCATCACTTCTTCGACCCGAGGGTTGGGCGAGACCGCGCTGTACAGGACGTACTCGATGCCCTGGGCTTGCAGGCTGGCCTCGACATCGGCGACCCAACCGGCGGCAATCACACCGGGATCGCTGACCAGCAGCACCTTGCGGGCACCAAAGGTTTTGGCGCAATTGCCGACGTTGTGCCGGCAGCCGGCACCAAAGATGATTTCAGGCGAAACGAATTTACGCAGTTGACTGAGACTCTGGCTCATTGGAAAGCCTGTTTTTATTGTTTTGGAAGGTAATGTCCACACTAAAGCATCCGGCGGTGAATGCAATCAGACCAATGGGTAGCACGGCTGGTGTACTCAGACTCTGAACTCACCGGAGATTCCCTGTGGGAACGAACTGTGGCGAGGGGATTTATCCCCGCTGGACTGCGAAGCAGGCCCAAGATTTTGGGGCGGCTGCGCCACCCAACGGGGATAAATCCCCTCGCCACAGTTCGCTCCCACAGGGGGATCTGTGTCAGCTCTCGATTTATCCGCGGTAGATCAGTCGCGAAGCCTTCTCGTTACGCAACGTCAGGTGTTCCATGCCCTGCCCCGGTGCGTCGGCTTCCTCGCGAGCCTTGAGAATCACACCGTGGTGCGGGGATTTGCTGCACACCGGGTCCGCGTTGGCGGCGTCGCCGGTCAGCATGAAGGCCTGGCAGCGGCAGCCGCCCAGGTCCTTGTGCTTTTCATCGCAGGAGCGGCACGGTTCCTTCATCCAGTCATCGCCACGAAAGCGATTGAAACCGAAAGAATCAGTCCAGATGTGCTCGATGCTGTGCTCGCGCACATTGGGAAACTGCACCGGCAACTGTCGGGCGCTGTGGCAAGGCAACGCCGTACCGTCGGGGGTGATGTCGAGAAACAGATTGGCCCAGCCGTTCATGCAGGTCTTGGGGCGTTCTTCGTAGTAGTCCGGGGTGACGAAGATCAGCTTGCACGGATGACCCTGCGCTTCAAGACGCTCGCGGTATTCGTTAGTGATGCGCTCGGCACGCTGCAGTTGTTCACGCGTGGGCAACAGGCCGACGCGGTTGAGCTCAGCCCAACCGTAGAACTGGCACGTCGCCAATTCGACGAAATCCGCTTCCAGCTCCAGGCACAAGTCGATGATCTGCGCGATCTGGTCGATGTTGTGCCGATGGGTGACGAAGTTCAGCACCATCGGGTAGCCCTGGGCTTTTACCGCACGGGCCATGGCGAGTTTCTGGGCAAAGGCCTTGCGCGAACCGGCGAGCATGTTGTTCACCGCTTCGTCGGCGGCCTGGAAGCTGATCTGGATATGGTCCAGCCCCGCGACCTTGAAATCGCGCACTTTCTGCTCGGTCAGGCCAATGCCCGAGGTGATCAGGTTGGTGTAGTAACCCATGTCCCGGGCGGCCTTGATCAGTTCGGCCAGGTCCTGGCGAACCAACGGCTCGCCGCCGGAAAAGCCCAGTTGCGCGGCGCCCATCTCCCGGGCTTCACGGAACACCCGGATCCACTCTTCGGTGCTCAACTCTTCGCCTGACTGGGCAAAGTCCAGCGGGTTGGAGCAATACGGGCATTGCAACGGGCAACGGTAGGTCAGCTCCGCCAACAGCCACAGCGGCGGCCCCGGACGCGAGTCACTCGATCCAGAATTGAGCATGGGCCACCTCCAGAAATGCCAGCACATCTTCGTCGATCCCCGGTACGCCGGGGAAACTCTCAGACAGTCGATCAATGATCGCCGCGACGCTGCGCTGGCCGTCCACCAGATCGAGGATCTGCCCGGCACTGGTGTTGAGTTTGATCATGCCTTCGGGGTACAGCAGCACGTGACAGTCCTGACGCGGTTCCCATTGCAGGCGAAACCCCTGACGCAGCGACGGCGATTGTTCGCGGTTGATCAGGCTCACAGGGCAATCCCCCGGTGCCAGACCTGCTCCGTGGTGACGCTGTGATACGGCGGGCGCTCCAGCTCGTAGGCCATGCTCATGGCGTCGAGCATGCTCCACAGCACGTCGAGCTTGAATTGCAGGATTTCCAGCATGCGTTGCTGGCCTTCGACCGTGACGTAGTGCGCGAGCGTGATGCGCAAGCCGTGCTCGACATCCCGTCGCGCCTGACTCAGGCGTGTACGGAAATAGTCGTAACCGCCGACGTCGATCCACGGGTAATGGGTCGGCCAGGCGTCGAGTCGCGATTGGTGGATTTGTGGTGCAAACAGCTCGGTCAGCGAACTGCTGGCGGCTTCCTGCCAACAGGCCCGACGGGCGAAATTGACGTAGGCGTCGACGGCGAAACGTACACCGGGCAGCACCAGTTCCTGGGAGAGGATCTGCTCGCGATCCAGTCCCACCGCTTCGCCCAGCCGCAGCCAGGCTTCGATGCCGCCCTCGCTGCCGGGGGCACCGTCGTGGTCGAGAATTCGCTGCAGCCATTCCCGGCGCACGTCGCGGTCCGGGCAGTTGGCGAGAATCGCCGCGTCCTTCAGGGGGATGTTCACCTGGTAATAGAAGCGATTGGCGACCCAGCCTTGAATCTGCTCGCGGGTTGATCGGCCGGCGTACATGGCTTGGTGGAATGGATGATGAATGTGGTAGTAGGCGCCTTTGGCGCGCAGGGCTGCTTCGAATTCGGGGGGGGACATTGGGGTGTCAGTCATTGCGGTTCTCCGGGAATCTGCGGTGTCTGGTCTGGCCTCATCGCGAGCAGGCTCGCTCCCACAGGGAATATTGGGTGTACACAAAATCTGTGTTCACACCGATCAACTGTGGGAGCGGGCTCGCTCGCGAAGGGGCCCTCCGCTACAGCTCAATACTCATGCCGTCATAGGCCACTTCGATCCCGCGCCGCTCCAGCAGCGCCCGCTCGGCGGAGTCTTCATCGAGGATCGGGTTGGTGTTGTTGATGTGGATCAGCACCTTGCGCTGGCGGGTGAAGCCTTCAAGGATGTCGAGCATGCCACCGGGGCCGCTTTGCGACAGGTGTCCCATTTCACTGCCCAGGTTCTGGCCGACGTCGCAGACTCGCATCTCGTCGTCGCGCCACAAGGTGCCGTCCAGCAACAGGCAATCGGCGCGTTGCATCCAGCTCAGAACCTCGTCGTCGACTTGGCCCAGACCCGGCGCGTAGAACAGCGAAGCACCGCTGCGCCGGTCTTCGATAAACAACCCGATGGTGTCGCCCGGCTGCGGATTGCCGCGATTGGGCGAGTACGGCGGTGCGTTGCTGACCAAGGGGATCGCGCGAAATCTCAGGTGCGCGCACGCCGGAATGCTGAAGGGCTCGCGGTCCAGTCCGACCGGTTGCCACTGCAACCCGCCGTTCCAGTGCTTGAGCATGGTGAACAACGGGAAGCCGCTGCTCAGGTCTTGATGGACCCGTTCGGTGCACCAGACCTGATGCGGGCAGCCTTCGCGCAGAGTCAGCAGGCCGGTGCAATGGTCGATCTGGCTGTCCAGCAGGACGATGCCGGCAATCGCGGTATCACGCACCCGGCGCGCCGGTTGCAGCGGCGCGAAACTCTCGAGTTGCGCGCGAATGTCCGGTGAAGCATTGCACAGCACCCAATCCACACCGTTGTCGCTCAGGGCAATCGAGGACTGGGTCCGGCGTTGGGCCCGCAGGCTGCCATTGCGCATCGCGGCGCACTGGCGGCAGTTGCAATTCCATTGCGGAAAACCACCGCCAGCGGCGGATCCGAGAACGCGAATGTGCATGGGCAATGCTCCAGAAGGCAGGCCCGGCCAACGCAACAGCTGGCCGGGTGAACAATCAGCGGTTGGCGAAATACATCGTCACTTCGAAGCCAATGCGCAGATCGGTAAACGCGGGTTTAGTCCACATGGGTCAATCCTCTTCTTGTGCCGGACGATTCCGGTAAAGCCATTAATGCACGGGGCGCCAGGCACCCGAATGCTACTTTCGAACGAGGTGGCGGCGTGCATTGGTAGGGGGTGTTGCGCGGTTTTGCAGTACACATAAAACCAATGTGGGAGCGAGCCTGCTCGCGAATGCGGCATGACATTCAACATCAATGTTGAATGTGCTGGCCTCTTCGCGAGCAGGCTCGCTCCCACAGGGATTGCGGCGTGCTTATCGGGTTAGAAGAACCCCATCGGATTGATGTCGTAGCTCACCAGCAGGTTTTTGGTCTGCTGATAGTGGTCGAGCATCATCTTGTGGTTTTCACGGCCGACACCGGACTTCTTGTAGCCACCGAACGCGGCGTGGGCCGGGTACAGGTGGTAGCAGTTGGTCCAGACACGCCCGGCCTTGATCGCCCGGCCCATGCGGTAGGCACGGTTGATGTCGCGGGTCCACAGACCGGCGCCGAGGCCGAACTCGCTGTCGTTGGCAATCGCCAGGGCTTCGGCTTCGTCCTTGAAGGTGGTGATACCCACCACCGGGCCGAAGATTTCTTCCTGGAACACACGCATTTTGTTGTGGCCCTTGAGCAGGGTCGGCTGGATGTAATAACCCGTCGACAAATCGCCCTCAAGACGCTCGGCCGCGCCGCCGGTGAGCAGCTCGGCGCCCTCTTCCTGGGCGATTTTCAGGTACGAGAGGATCTTGTCGTATTGCTGCTCGGACGCCTGGGCGCCGACCATGGTTTCGGTGTCCAGCGGGTTGCCGCGCTTGATCTTGACGATCTTCTGCATCACCACTTTCATGAAGTCGTCGTAGATCGACTCCTGCACCAGCGCTCGTGATGGACAGGTGCAGACTTCGCCCTGGTTGAAGAACGCCAGCACCAAACCTTCAGCGGCCTTCTCGATGAATTGCGGCTCGGCTTGCATGATGTCTTCGAAGAAGATGTTCGGCGACTTGCCGCCCAGTTCGACAGTGCTCGGAATGATGTTCTCGGCCGCACATTTCATGATGTGCGCGCCAATCGGGGTGGAGCCGGTGAAGGCAATCTTGGCGATGCGCTTGCTGGTGGCCAGCGCCTCACCAGCTTCACGACCGAAGCCCTGAACGATGTTCAGCACGCCAGGTGGCAGCAAATCGGCGATCAGTTCAGCGAAGACCATGATCGACAGCGGCGTCTGCTCGGCGGGTTTGAGTACCACGCAGTTACCGGCAGCCAGGGCCGGGGCGAGTTTCCAGGCGGCCATCAGCAGCGGGAAGTTCCACGGGATGATCTGTCCGACCACGCCCAACGGCTCGTGGAAATGATAGGCGGTGGTCAGCTCGTTGATCTCGGCGGCACCGCCCTCTTGAGCGCGGATGCAACCGGCAAAATAACGGAAATGGTCGGCGGCCAGCGGCACGTCGGCATTCAGGGTTTCGCGCACGGCTTTGCCGTTGTCCCAGGACTCGGTGACGGCGAGGATTTCCAGGTTCTGCTCGATGCGGTCGGCGATTTTCAGCAGCACCAGTGAGCGGTCTTGCGCCGAGGTCTTGCCCCAGGCGTCAGCGGCGGCATGCGCGGCGTCGAGGGCTTTTTCGATGTCCGCGGCGTTGGAGCGCGGGAATTCGGCGATGACTTCACCGGTGACCGGCGAGGAGTTGGTGAAGTACTCACCATTGACCGGGGCGACGAACTCGCCGCCGATGAAATTGCCGTAGCGCGGTTTAAACGTAACGATGGCGCCAGGTGTACCAGGTTGTGCGTAGATCATGGTGGGCCTCTGTCTGGGTCGATGCCTGTCGGGCAAACAGGCGATGAACCGATAGTAGAGAGCCCTGCGCGTCAGACGTATGCGCCGTTGGCAGGAGGACTCTCGTTATTTGGTAGTAGAAAACGCCTCGGTTCTTGATCGTTCCCACGCTCCGCGTGGGAATGCAGCCAGGGACGCTCTGCGTCCCAGAGCGGACGCGGAGCGTCCGGTGAGGCATTCCCACGCAGAGCGTGGGAACGATCAGTGGCAGGTATCAGTGCTTGGCCACCAGGTCTTTCGGCAGCTTGAACGTCCAGAGCATGCCGCCCTGGTTGAAGTCCTTGATGCGCTTGGCCACTTCGCCGCCCCACAGCGGTACGGCACCACCCCAACCGGACAGCACCGAGACGTACTGTTCGCCGTCCATTTCCCAAGTTACAGGGGAGCCGAGTACGCCGGAGCCGGTCTGGAATTCCCAGACTTTCTCGCCGGTCTTGGCATTGAACGCCTGCAGGAAACCTTCCGGCGTGCCGGTGAACACCAGGTTGCCCTTGGTGGTCAGTACCCCGCCCCACAGCGGCGCGTAGTTTTTGTGGCGCCAGACTTCCTTGCCGGTTTTCGGGTCGATGGCGCGAAGCACGCCGATGTAGTCTTCATTCAACGGTTTGATGGTGAAACCGGCACCGAGGAACGCCGCGCCTTTCTTGTAGGCGATGCCTTCGTTCCAGATGTCCATGCCCCATTCGTTGGACGGCACGTAGAACAGTCCGGTGTCCTTGTTGTAGGCCATCGGCATCCAGTTTTTCGCGCCGAGGAACGCTGGGGCTACGAATACCGAACTGCCTTTGGCTTCGGTGCCGGGTGCGCCTGGACGGCTGGCTTCGTTGTAGATCGGCCGGCCGTCTTTATCCAGGCCGGTGGCCCAGGTGATCTTGTCCACGAACGGGAAGCCGCGAATGAATTTGCCGTTGGTACGATCCAGCACGTAGAAAAAGCCGTTACGGTCAGCGGTCGCCGCGGCTTTGATCTCTTTGCCGCCTTCGGTGTAGTTGAACGAGATCAACTCGTTTACGCCGTCATAGTCCCAGCCGTCGTGAGGCGTACTCTGGAAGTGCCATTTGATGGTGCCGTCATCCGGGTTCAGCGCCAGACGCGACGACGAGTAGAGGTTGTCGCCAGGACGCAGGTGCGAGTTCCACGGCGCCGGGTTGCCAGTGCCGAACAGCAGCAGATTGGTTTCCGGGTCGTAGTAACCGCCCAGCCAAGGCGCCGCGCCGCCGGTTTTCCAGAGGTCGCCGGGCCAGGTCTTGCCGGCTTCACCGCCGGAGATGCCGTTCTCTACCGCTTTGCCGTCCTTGTAGGTGTAGCCCATGTGGCCTTCGACGGTGGGACGGGTCCACAGCAGGTCGCCGTTTTTCGGGTCGTAGGCTTCGATTTTGCCCACCACCCCGAACTCGCCACCGGCGACACCGGTGATCAGTTTGCCGTTGATCACCAACGGCGCGGCGCTGATGGAATAGCCTTCCTTGTGGTCCGCGACTTTCTTGCTCCAGACGACTTTGCCGGTGTCCTTGTTCAAGGCCACAAGCTTGGCGTCGAGGGTGCCGAAGATCACCAGATCGCCGTACAGCGCGACACCCCGGTTGATCACGTCGCAGCAAGGGCGGATGTCATCGGGCAGGCGCGCATCGTATTGCCAGAGCTTCTTGCCGGTGCGCGCATCCACCGCAAACACCCGCGAGTAGGAACCGGTCATGTACATCACACCGTCCTTGATCATCGGCTGTGCTTGCTGACCGCGTTGTTTTTCACCGCCGAAGGAGAATGCCCAGACCGGCCGCAAATCCTTCACGTTGTTGACGTTGAGCGTGTCCAGCGGGCTGTAGCGTTGACCCTGGACGCCCAGACCGTTGGTGACGATCTGCTCCGGGTTCTTGGGGTCCTGGAGGATGTCTTTATCAGTGACGCCGGCCAATGCCGAGCCAGACAACAGCATGGCACTGAGCAGCACACTCAAGACGAAGGGTTGGCGACGTGCGGGTTGGGTCATGACGGCTACCTCTGCAGTTTTTTGTTATACCCGGTAAATTTTCCCGGTCTGGTGCAGATTCTTGGGCGCCGCCGCCCTTGGAACAATTGCCCGCAGTGCTGAGATTGCTAGTTCCTTAGTACCGGGTCGGATTATACGAACACCGGATATGTTGATCGACACCAGTCCCCTGTGGGAGCGAGCCTGCTCGCGATGAGGCCCTCACATTCAGCATTGATGTCGGCTGATACACCGCCATCGCGAGCAGGCTCGCTCCCACAGGGGGGCAGTGTCGATCATTTGTTCGCGGCGGAATCGACTCGGGTCATCTGCCCGCGCTCGTAGCGCGGATACAGGTGGCTGACGCTGCGGATCAGCTCGTAACGACTCAGGCTGATCCCGGCAAACCGTTCGGGAATGGGGCTGCGGATCATCTCGGCCATATCACTGCCATTGGCGGCGCCATCGCGCATGAGCCGGTCGAGCCAGCTCAGGTAGTCGCGCATTTGCTCGAACGGCTGTTGATCGCTGGCCACCGGTCCATGGCCGGGCACGATCAGCGTCCACGGCAAGCCTTGAAGGGTGGCGATGTCCGCCAGCCAAACCGACAGCCCCGGACTGTTGGGCGTGGTCAGCGCCCGTTGGTAAAACACCAGGTCCCCGGCAAACAGCACGCCGGTTTTCTGGTCGAGAATAGCCAGATCCGCGCCCGTGTGCCCACCCAGGCCCAACAGACGCAGATCGTGATTCCCAAAACTTCGCACGCCGGGCGTCAGCGTCCGGGTCGGCAACACCACTTCGGTGCCGCGCATCCAGTCGCCCACCAGGCGATACATGTTTTCGGCCATGGCATCGCCCTGCTGATGCAACAGTTCGGTGGTGCCGGCCAACGCGCCGATCGGCACGTCAGTGAAGGCCTGGTTGCCGAGTACATGATCAGGATGATGATGGGTCAGCAGCACCTCGATCACTGGTTTGTCGGTGATCGCGGCAATGGCTCTGCGCATCGCTTCGCCGTAGCGTTTCGACGGCCCGGTATCGATCACCACCACACCCTGCTCGGTGACGATGAACGCGGTGTTGACGATGTTGCCGCCGTTGGCCTTGGCGAAATTATCGGTGCTGCCTTCCAGCAGCCAGGTGTCTTCGGCGATCTGCCGGGGCTTGAGTGAGTAGTCGAGATCGGCCAGAACCGGCAGACTCAGGCTCATGAACAACAGCAGCATCCAGCGCATCACGCGCTCCTTTGGGTCAGGGTATGGCCGCATCGAATTGATTGCCGCTGTTGTCGCGCAGCATCAGGCGCGTCTGCCCTGCCCCTTCGATATCGAAGGCCAGGTTGGGGTTTTCACTGACGGCGGGAAACAACTCCAGACGGGCCAGCAGCTGATCGTTCTGATCCCGCAGTTCGGCATGGTTGATGAAGAACTCCGGGATGCCGCTGACCATGCCGTTGTCCATCGGATGCGCCACCTGCAAGCGCACACGGCTGAATTCACCACGGGGATAACGACCGCCCAGCACTTCGCCGATGTGGTCTTCCCAGCCCGGTTGAGTGCGCACCACACTCGGCGCCGTGCAACCACCGCCCGCCGCATCGATCAGGGTCGAGCCGACATGCCACAACCCATCACGGGTCAGCACTGCCGCGCGCAATGGCGTTGCCTGTTCGATACGGATGCGGATCGACAGCCACGGCAGCACGCGGTCCAGCGGTTGGAAATCGACGATTTTCGGCAAAGGGTTGAGTTCGGCCCAGGCGAGGATTTTCACCACTTCGCCCTTGAACGATCGCGCATCGATTTCCAGCGGCACTTGCCGGGCGTCTTCGGCGAACGGTGGTGCCAGCAGCTTGACCCGCTCGTCGAACACGAACGGCGCATCGCCGAGCATTTGCTTGTGATAGAAGGCCCACATCACCGACGGCACCGGGTCTTTGCCCGGGTCGATGTCCACCGCGTGCGCGGCGATGGGTAACCAACAGGCCAACAGACAACCCGCTCGCCAGTTCACTGATGATACATCTCGGGCACGTCATAGCGCAGGCCGTAATGGCCATAAATGGTTTTGACTGCGCCTTCGCGAATCAAGGTTTCCAGCGCCTCTTCCACGGCATAGGCCAGTTGACGGTTGCTTTCGTGCACCGCCATGCCGATCTCCCAAAGCTGCTTGCCCATGTTCGGGTAGGCGTTCTCCGCCAGCGCCACTTGCGGGTCGTTGGCTTCATGAACCTGCCAGTCGATCTCGCCGCGCATGGCCATGACGGCGTCGACTTCACCGGCTTTCATGGCCGCGAAAGCCTGGGGCACGCCAGGATAGTGGTGGGTTTTGCCGGCAAGCATGCCGTTGAACACCGAGGTCAGGTAGAACGACGGCACGCTGTCGACTTCGACGCCGATCGGGTGGTGCTCGAACACCGCGACGCTACCGACTTTGTCCAGCCGGCGGCGGTCATAGGCAACCTGCCATTGTTCGTTCTGGTACGGCCCGAACATCACCACATGGCCGTTTTCCAGCTCACCCAGTTCATTGCGCTTCTGCGCGTAATCGCGGTCGTACGGCACGCGCATCATCAGGTCAGCCAGTTGCAGGTCGTGCAATTGACTGGCGCGCCAGATGTAATCGCGCAGGTCGTCATCGAGCTTCTCGCCGGCCGGCGCCCAAATCAACGTCAGGTGCACGCCGAGTGCCTTGGCCAATGCCTCGGCGAGTTCGACATCAACGCCCCGGGCCTGGCCGGCGTCTTCAAAACTGTAGGGGGCGAAGTCCTTGTAGACCGCCACTTTGAGCTCCCTGGCGGCGATCATTTCGTCATAGGTACGGACCTGCGCCTGCACTGCCTGGCAGTACAGCAACACAGCACTGATCAACACAGCGAGCAGGCGCATGGATTACTCCTCGACGTGAACGCTGTCCAGATAAGTGCGTACCGCCCACAAGGCTTCCTGGCTCAGGTAGTCGGCCATCTTCGGCATGTAGACCCGGCCGTCACGCACGGCGCCATGGCGCACGCGTTCGACGAACCACTCATCACCGGCATCAGCGACATCGAGCATGCGCAAATCAGGGGCGATGCCACCGGACTTGGCTTCCAGGCCATGACAGGCCGCACAGTTCTGGTTGTAAGCCGAGGAGCCGATTTCCAGGGCTTTGTCATGTTCCGGCGAGGTGCGGTAAGGGTTCACCGATGCCCAACCATCAGCGTCGACGGGTACGCCGGCGTCCTTGATTGGAGTCAGGCCCGGGGTTTCCACTGCTTGCGGGACCACGTTGCCGTGGGCCCAGACCGAACCTGCGCTGATAAAGCCGGCCAGCAGACCGGCAACGAGTAAGGCGTTGCGTTTTGTTGTCATTGTTATGCCCTCTTGATTGCACGCAAAACCTCTTTGAAGAGGCTATGGCACCCATCTTAGGAAGGGCTTCGCACAAGCCCCATGCTGCTTTGGTGGTCGCGGTCTAGTTCCTTGGTAGTAGGGCTTGTGGCCGTACGGAAAGTATTCCCGGCAACAAGCGATTGTTCAGGATGCGAACATGGAGGGTTGCAGCGGTTACCCGACGACTTGGGACAAGTGTGCCTGGTGCCCCACCACTGATCGTTCCCACGCTCTGGTGGGAATGCCTCAACGGACGCTCCGCGTTCGGCTCTGGAAGGGACGCAGAGCGTCCCGGGCTGCATTCCCACGCAGAGCGTGGGAACGATCATCGACCCGCAGGCGCGGGCAAGACCAGCAATGGCGCGGGACGCGGGCCGTGGAGCTTGTCGACGCCGATCAGGGTCAGGATCAGTAGCAACGGCAAGAGCAGCGCTTTGAGAATACGCATGATCAATCGCCTCCCGTGTGATGGCCGTTATTGCCCATGCTAAAACCGCGCCACCCCGGGCGAGTTACTACCTTGGTACTGGCTCACTGGTACTTTCTGCATATTTCCTTCTGCCTCACAGCGTTCCTATGCTGGCGCTACCTGTAATGGAGTGCCTTATGCGCCAGCTTGCCCCTTACGCCCTGATCTATCTGTTGGCGATTGCCTGCGCCGCCGGGTTGGCGACCCAGAGCCAGGCTGCGGACACGCCGTTGCAGGTGCAGATCGGCTACCTGGGCTATCGCCCTGATCCGGGCCCGTTGCTGTCGAACGTGATTCCCGAGCCGGTCGATGCCGGGTTGCGTGGCGCCGAACTGGCAATCACTGACAGCAACAGCACCGGGCGTTTCCTCAACCAGAGCTACACCCTGGTCAGCGCCAACGTCGACAATCCGGATGCCCTGGTCGAAGCGGCCAAGGCTCAACATGAACAAGGTCTGCGCCTGTTTGTCGTCAACGCACCGGCCGCCAGCCTGCGCCGGCTCGCCGCTGTGCTGCCCGACAGCTTGCTGTTCAACGCCGGCAGCCCCGACGACAGCCTGCGCACCACCGACTGCCTGCCGAACGTGCTGCACAGCCTGCCGAGCCGGGCGATGCTCGCCGATGCGCTGGCGCAATTTCTGGTGCTGCGCAAATGGCAACGGGCGCTGCTGATCGTCGGCCCGACGCCGGACGATCAAGCCTATGCGGCCGCCCTGCGCCGCGCCGCCAAACGCTTTGGCCTGAAACTGGTCGCGGAAAAAGCCTGGAGTTTCGACAACGATCAGCGCCGCAGCGCCCAGGCCGACATGCCGCTGTTCACCCAGACCGCCGAGTACGACGTGGTGCTGGTGGCGGATGAACGGGGCGATTTCGGCGAATACGTGCCCTACCAGACCTGGTACCCACGGCCGGTCGCCGGCACTCAGGGGCTGACCCCGGTGGGCTGGCACAAAACCGTGGAAACCTACGGCGCCGCCCAGTTGCAGAAACGCTTCGAAGCCCTGACCGGGCGCTGGATGAATGACCGCGATTTCGCGGCCTGGATCGCCGTGCGCAGCATCGCCAGTGCCGTGAGCAAACTGCGTCAGGTCGATCCGGTGGCAATCCGTACGCTTGAGATCAGCGATCAATTGCCGCTGGACGGTTTCAAGGGTCGCAAGCTCAGTTATCGGCCGTGGAACGGCCAGTTGCGCCAACCCGTTCCCATCGTGCAGCCCCGGGCGCTGGTCAGCACGTCGCCGCAAGATGGCTTCCTGCATCCCTTCAACGAAATGGACAGCCTCGGCTACGACAAGGCCGAAGTCACCTGCCGTTTTCCCTGACCCGATAATTAAAACAACAAGGAATCTGCCATGCGCCGCACCCTGCTCTGCCGCTCCCTGCTTTTCTGGGCCCTGCTGCTTGCCGCCGGACACGCCGCGGCCAGCACCGCTTGGGTCTCCAACGAAAAGGACGACAGCCTGAGCCTGATCGACCTTCAGACCCTGCAAGTCACCGACACCCTGCCCGTCGGCCAGCGCCCGCGCGGTCTGCTGCTGTCCCACGACAACAAGCTGCTGTACATCTGCGCCAGCGACTCGGACCGGGTCCAGGTGATGGACGTGGCCACGCGCAAGATCATCAAGGAACTGCCCTCGGGCAAAGATCCTGAACAATTCGCCCTGCACCCGAATAATCGCTGGCTGTACGTTTCCAACGAAGACGATGCGCTGGTGACGGTGATCGACACCGAAACCTCCAAGGTGCTGAGCCAGATCAACGTCGGCGTCGAACCCGAAGGCATGGCCGTCAGCCCCGACGGCAAGTGGGCGGTGAACACCAGCGAAACCACCAACATGCTGCACTGGATCGACACCAGCACCCAGACCCTGGCCGACAGCACCCTGGTGGATCAGCGGCCGCGCTTCGTCGAGTTCACACCCGATGGCTCGAAGCTCTGGGCTTCGGCGGAAATCGGCGGCACCGTGACGATTCTCGACGTCGACACCCGCAAGGTCCTCAAGACTTTGACCTTCCAGATCAAGGGCGTACACCCGGACAAAGTCCAGCCGGTGGGGATCAAACTCAGCGCTGACGGCAAGTACGGTTTCGTCGCCCTCGGCCCGGCCAATCATGTGGCGGTGATCGACGCCAAGACTTTCGAAATCCTTGATTACCTGCTGGTCGGCCGGCGTGTCTGGCAGATGTCGTTTACCCCGGATCAAAAGCAATTGCTCGCTACCAACGGTGTCAGCGGCGACGTGTCGGTAATCGATGTCGACAGCCTCAAGGTGACCAAGTCGATCAAGGTCGGGCGTTATCCGTGGGGCGTGGTGGTGACCCCATGAACGCACTCGAAGTCAGCGAACTGAGTTTCGCTTATGGTGCAAAAGAGGCGTTGCGTCAGGTGAGTTTCAGCCTGGCACCTGGCCGTTTCGCTGCATTGCTGGGGCCGAATGGCGCGGGCAAATCGACACTGATCGCCCTGCTCACCCGGCTCTACGATTTGCAGCGCGGTGACATCCGCGTCGGTGGCTGTTCGTTGCGCAACGCAGCGCGTCCGGCACTCAAGCAACTGGGTGTGGTGTTTCAGCAAAGCACGCTGGACCTGGACCTCAGCGTCGAGCAAAACCTGCGTTATCACGCCGCGCTGCATGGGATGTCGCGGCGTCAGACCGGCCTTCGGGTCGACGCCGAACTGGCCCGTCAGGCCTTGACCGAACGCCGTCGCGAGCGGGTTCGCGAACTCAACGGCGGCCATCGTCGCCGTGTGGAGATCGCCCGCGCCTTGCTGCATGAGCCACGCCTGCTGCTGCTCGACGAGGCTAGCGTCGGCCTCGACCCGGCCAGTCGGCTGGCGCTCAATCAACACATCCGCAGCCTGTGCCGCGAGCAGAACATCAGTGTGCTCTGGACCACCCATTTGCTGGATGAAGTGCAGCCCAGCGATGACTTGCTGATTCTCCATCAGGGCCGGTTGGTGGCCAGCGGACAGGCCGACGCGCTGAGTCTGGAACACGGCGGCGACCTCGGTTCGGCCTTCGCTCGACTGACCACTTCAGGAGCCGTCCAATGAATGCCTACTGGCAATGTTTCAGCGGCATCGTGCTGCGCGAATGGCTGCGTTTTGTCTTGCAGCGCACGCGGTTTCTCAGTGCGCTGGTGCGGCCGCTGCTGTGGCTGCTGGTGTTTGCCGCCGGTTTTCGCGCGGCACTCGGGATCGCGATCATCGAGCCCTACGACACCTACATTCCCTACGAGGTCTACATCATCCCTGGGCTGGCCTGCATGATCCTGCTGTTCAACGGCATGCAAGGTTCGCTGTCGATGGTCTACGACCGGGAAATGGGCAGCATGCGCGTGCTGCTGACCAGCCCCCTGCCCCGGACCTTCCTGCTGTGCAGCAAACTGTTGGCCACCTCGCTGATCTCGCTGTTGCAGGTGTACGCCTTTCTGGCGATTGCCTGGGTGTACGGCGTGCAGCCACCGGCCATGGGGCTGTTGATCGCCTTGCCGGCGTTGCTGCTGGTGGCGTTGATGCTCAGCGCGCTGGGTTTGTTGCTGTCCAACGCGATCCGTCAGCTGGAGAACTTTGCCGGGGTGATGAATTTCGTGATCTTCCCGCTGTTTTTCCTGTCCTCGGCGCTGTATCCGCTGTGGAAGATGCGCGAGTCCAGCGAGTGGTTGTACTGGTTGTGCGCGTTGAACCCGTTCACCCATGCGGTGGAACTGGTGCGGTTTGCCTTGTATGAACGGTTCAATCCGTTGGCGCTGGCGGTGTGTGTGGGGCTGACGCTGGTATTCGCGCTGCTCGCCGTACTCACCTTCAACCCGCAACACGCCGCCCTGCGAAAAACCAACTAACACCACAAATCCCCCTGTGGGAGCGGGCTGTGGCGAGGGGATTTATCCCCGTTGGGTCGCGAAGCGGCCCTGAACCTGTGATTACGGTGTTTCAGAAAAACCGTATTCACCGGGATTGCGACTGCTTCGCAGCCGAACGGGGATAAATCCCCTCGCCACACAGGCTCGCTCCCACAGGAGATCTCTGTTCAATTGGGTGAAAATTACTACTTTAGTACTGGTTTTCCTGTCTATCGTCGCATTCCAATCGCACCGAGACTGGCATGTAATGGGTTCATAACTATAAGGATTGAACCCCATGCCGCGTGCCCGACGTCGTCTGCTGCGCCCTTCTCTCGCTGCGCTATCGCTGAGCCTGTTGCTGGGCGTCGCGCAGGCCGACACACCGCTGTTTTCCGCCGACGGCTATCGCATCGGCCTGTACCGCAGCCCGACCCCGAATCAAGTACAGGGCGCCGGCATCATCGATACCGCCGCCCTGCAAACCCTGCTGACCCAGACACCGCGTCCGGTACTGATCGACGTCTACCGCCGGCAATGGCTGCAAGGACGCTTCATCGAGGACCAGCCCCACGAAAACCTCCCCGGCAGCCATTGGCTGGCCAATACCGGCGACGGTGACCTGACACCCGACTGGCAGGACTATTTTGCGCGTAAGCTGAATACATTGACCGCAGGTGATCTCGCGCAACCGCTGGTCTTCTACTGCCGCTCCGATTGCTGGCTGAGCTGGAACGCCGTGAAGCGCGCCGCCGCCATGGGCTATAAGACTCTGTATTGGTATCGCGACGGCCTGGACGCCTGGCAGGCCGCCAACCTGCCCGTAACGCCCGCCCAGCCAGAGCCCTTCCCCTGACCTTTACGCGTGCGAGTTGTTGCCACACCCTAATCACAATAATGAGGTGAAAGGCTATGTACAAAATTCTGATTGCCGACGATCACCCGCTGTTTCGCGAAGCCATTCATAACGTCATCAGCGATGGTTTTCCGGGCAGCGAGGTGATGGAAACCGCCGACCTGGACAGCGCCCTGGTGCTGACGCAGGAACATGATGACCTGGACCTGATCCTGCTCGACCTGAACATGCCCGGCATGCACGGCCTCAATGGCCTGATCAACCTGCGCAACGAGGCGCCGACCATTCCGGTGGTGATCGTCTCGGCCGAACAGGACAAACAAGTCGTGCTGCAAGCCATCACTTATGGCGCGGTGGGTTTCATCACAAAATCCTCGCCACGGGTGCAGATGACCGAAGCCATCCAGCAAATCCTCAACGGCAATGTCTACTTGCCGCCGGACATCATCCGCACGCAAAAAAGCGGTACAAGGCGCATGAACGATGCCCCGAGCTTTCCGCCGGAACTGCTCCAGGCCTTGACCCGCAAGCAGTTGCTGGTGCTCGAACGCATGACCAAGGGCGAGTCGAACAAACAGATCGCCTACACCCTGGAAATCGCCGAAACCACCGTCAAGGCCCACGTCTCGGCGATCCTGCGCAAACTCAATGTGCACAACCGTGTGCAGGCGATCTTGAGTGCCGGGGATATTGATTTCGGATCTTACTTACGCCGCTGAAGGCTGATGATAATCGTTCCCACGCTCCGCGTGGGAATGCCTCAACGGACGCTCTGCGTTCGGCTCTGGAAGGGACGCAGAGCGTCCCGGGCTGCATTCCCACGCGGAGCGTGGGAACGATCATCTCAAGGCCTGCCGAGCAAATGACTCATCGCGGTCTTGAGCTTCATCGGCCGCACCGGTTTGTGCATCAGGGTGTGGCCCAGTTCGCGGATCTGTTGTTTGAGTTCGTTGCTGTAGTTGGCGGTGATCATCATCGCCGGAATCGCCGAGCCGCGACGGGCGTTGATCCGGGCCACGGCATCGACGCCGTTCTGATCGTCATTGAGGTGATAGTCGGCGATCAGCAAGTCCGCCTCTTCGTGATAGTTGTCCACTTGCCGCGCCAGGTCCTCCTCGGACAGTGCCGTGACCACCAGACACCCCCACCCTTCGAGCAACGTGCGCATGCCGGCGCAAATGGCTGCGTCATTGTCCAGCACCCACACCCGCGCCCCACGCAGACGCTCGAGCATCGGCTCACTCATCAACAGGCTCGGCAACGCCTTGGGGGCCGTGGCGCTGAGCGGCACTTCAACCGAGAACATCGAGCCTTTGCCCGGCCATGAACGCACATGAATGCGATGACCGAGAATCCCGGCAATCTTTTCCACGATCGCCAGACCCAGGCCCAAACCGCGATCCTGATCGGGACGCTGCACGTCGCCGCGTTTGAATTCCTGAAAAATCTCCTCGAGGCGGTTTTCGTCAATGCCCATGCCGCTGTCCCAGACCTCGATCGACAGGCGCTGGTGTTGACGCCGGCAACCGAGCACCACACGACCGCTGTAGGTGTAGCGAATGGCGTTGCTCAACAGATTTCGAAGAATCCGCGCCAGCAACTGAATGTCGCTGCGCACCAATGCCGAACAGGGGATGAAATGCAGCTCCAGGCCTTCACTGCGAGCCACCTGGGTGTACTCGGCCGCAAGGTTTTCCAGCAATTCGCTCAGGGCAAACGGCGCAATGTCGGCCTTGATCACCCCGGCATCCAGCTTGGAAATGTCGACCAGCGTACCCAGCAGGTTCTCCACGTCTTCCAGGGAATTGCTGACATTGCGCACCAAAATGGCATTGGCCACCGGCTCCCGCCGTTCGAGCAACGCGCTGGTAAACAGCCGCGCAGCATTGAGCGGTTGCAGCAGGTCATGACTGACGGCAGCGAGAAACTTGGTCTTCGACAGGTTGGCCTGTTCGGCCTCGAGCTTGGCTTCACGCAGGCGAGATTCCGCCCGCCGACGCTCGTCGATCTCGCGCAGCAACTGGTCATTGAGCGTGGTCAGTTCCGCCGTGCGTTCGCGCACCCGCAACTCAAGATTCTGATAGGCCTGGTGCAGCGCTTCGGCGGTGCGGCGGCGTTCGGTGATGTCGCGGATCAACACGAAAATCCCCACCACTTCCCCGGTGGCCAGGCGATTGGGCACGTAGGAGCGCAGCATGTAGCGCTCCTGATTGTTGATGTTGGTTTCAGCGACCTCGAACGTCACGCTCTCACCGGCCAAGGCCCGGGCCACGTAGGCTTCCAGGCGCTGGTAATGCTGTTCGCTGTGGACTTCGCGCAGGCTCTGCCCAAGCATCACGCCCCGAGGCCAGCAGTACCATTCTTCATACACCTTGTTGGTGAACTCGTAGACCAGATCGGCATTGAGGTAGGCAATCAGCGCCGGCACATGGTCGGTAATCAGGCGAATCCAGCGCTCGCTTTCGCTCAGCGCTTCGGCGTGTTGGTAGCGTTCGGTGATGTCGGTGAAGGTGTTGACGAAACCGCCAGTGGGCAACGGATGGGTGCGGATTTCCAGCACCCGGCCATCGTAGAGGCGCTGCTCGCATTCCTGCACGTGGCGCCCGTTCAGATCCCGACTGGCCGGGGTCAGCAGGTTCAACTCGCTGTCGCCGATCACTTCGGCAAACGGACGATGGGCCGCCACCGGGGCCAGGCCGCTGAGTTCGAGGAAACGCCGGTTCCACAACTCCAGAATGCCCTCGGCGTTGACCATGGCCACGCCTTGGGACAGGTTGTCGACCGCCCGTTGCAACAAATGGGATTTCTGCGCCACCGCCTGCTCGCGGCGCACGGTTTCGCTGAGTTTGACGTCAGTAATGTCGGTGAACAGGATCACCCGCCCGCCTTCCTGGGTCGGGCGTTCGCTGACTTGCAACCAGCGACCGTCCTGCAGGCGATAGAGCAGGTTTTCGTCGGCATGCCCGCGCGGCTCTTCAGTGAACAGCCCGGTGGCGGACATCAGTCGCTTGACCTCGCCCAGGCGCATGCCGGCGTTGATCCGCACCCGGCTATTTCCCCAGAACGCCTTGAAACGGCTGTTGAACAAGACGATTCGCTGGTCCGCGTCGAACAGCACAAACGCATCGGAAATGCTCTCGATGGCATCGATCAAATGCTGATGCGCGGTTTCCGCCCGCAGGCGTGCCTCGCTGAGCAAGTGATTGCCTGACTTGAGTTCAGCCATGGCCTGGTTCAAGGCGTCGGTGCGTTCACGCACCTGCTCGGCCAGCACCACCGAATGCTGGAACGCCGCGTACGGGTCATTGCCGCGGGTGATGCCGGACTCGATCCGCTCGATCAGCGCGCCATTGATGCGCTGCAGTTTGTGGTTGTCGCGCTGCAGGCTGGCGATCTGGGCCTGAAGCTCAACGGTGTCCAGGGGACCGGCCTCGGGCAATGGCAACCCCGGTGAAGGTCTGGTTGATGTGCATGCCATTGAACTGTTCTCCGTAGGTGTTGAAACCCATCACCCGTTGGTCACGCAAAAACGTTCCGATCTGCTCCAGACGGCCGCTGTCTTCCAGTTCCAGACGCCTGAGAAAGCAGTCGCAGCCGATGGTCAGCAACAGATCGCCGAGGCGCTCCTGCAAGCCTTCGAACAGGGTTTGCAGATTCGGCAGCATCGGGCCGGGCGTCATGACGGTGAGGACGATGCCGTTTTCCACCGCACAGTAGAAACTCAGGCTCAGGTCCGGGTGAACCTGCTGGATCGCCCGCACGTAATATTGATCGTTGATCCGTACGGCCAAGGGGTGCGCAGCGAAGATCCGGTGATCGAGCTCCGCCACCGGCACACCGATGTGCCGGGCGTACTCCTCGGCGGCCGGCTCGGCATTCAGTTCAAAAACCCGACGCGAGGCGCTGTCGGCCCCGGTGACCACCAGTTTTTCTGCTCGGGGCAGGATGTGGTGGGTGGTGAAAACTTCAAAGTCGAGCCAGGTATTGACCAACACCACCACGGCCGCGCCGCTGTGGAACTCGCCATTGAAATAGACGTGAGTGTGGGTCAGGTAATTATCGTCGCCGGCCGAACCGCCGAAATGCGGGATATCGCCCAACGCGGCACTCAGGGCCGCGAGGACCATTTCTTCACGGCTGGACAAGCCATCGAGCAAGGTCAGCGCAAAGCTGTTGCCCTTGATCGGCGCCAGGGTGTTGCTGCGACAGCCACTGACCAGGCGCTCGACCATTTGCTGGGCGTCGATCAGGCTGAAGCGCTCCATCTCGCAGATCAGTTCGGCGTCGATGGAGAAGTGCCGGTGGTCGAAGCCGACCGCGGTCACGCAGTTGCGGCCGTAGCCCAAGGGCGTGATTTCCCCGGCGCTGGTGCAACCCACCAGGCGAATGCCGCCGAAGCTTTGTTGCAAGGCCTGGCCCAGCGCCTGCAAGTCGTACTCGGCGGAACAGAAGAACAGCACGAAACCCAGGTGCGGATGCAACAGTTGTCGCGCCAGCTCCTGCGCCACTTGCTGGGCATCGGTGGCCTGGGACATTGCACTGACCACACCTTCACTCTGGACCTGCTGCATCTTCGCCTCCCGCAGGTGCGCATGTATGAGGTTCGAGTGTACGAAGCCTGTGAGCTGCGACGTATGCTACTTGGGTAGCGGGTAGCCGCTTCGATGGGATGAGAGTCGGCGGATTGACTGCCTGATGGCTGACGCTTTGTGGCGAGGGGACTTGTCCCCGTTGGACTGCGCAGCAGTCCCCATCGGTCGATGCGCGACCAACATCGGGGCCGCTTCGCGACCCAACGGGGACAAGTCCCCTCACCACAGGTAAGCGGCGTCGCTACAGGGTTACCAGGTCAGCACCGCCCCCACCGCAAAGGTGTCGGTGTCTTCGTCCTGGGCATTGGTGTCGTGGCCGTTGATTGCGAACTGGTTGTACTCGGCCACCAGCTTGAGGTTGTCGTTGACGTCATGGAACAGCGCAATGCCGCGCGTTTCGTAGTCCGCGCCGCTGCCGACCACGCCATTGCCGTCATCGTTGGTCTTGCCGTAAGACAAGGCCAAGCGGTTCTTGCCCAGTTTGTAGGAACCCTGCAGCAGGTAACCGTCACTGTCGACGTTGCGCAGAACCGGCTCGCCGGCGTTGTTGGTGAAGAACGGGTTGATGCCCTTGGCCTGGAAGCCGGAGCCGGTGAGGGACAAGCCGCCCATTTTCGCCTGCACGCCATAGCCGACGCCTTTGGAGGTGACGGACTGGACGGTGGAATCGGTGTTGTCCGACGTCTGGTAGCTGCCGTTGACCCAGCTGTAAATCTTCGCCCCGGCGAGGTCGAACTGATAGGTGATCTCGCTCTCGGTCCGCGGGTTCTCCTGGTAAGCCTTGCCTGTCGGACTGCTGTCGTTGGTGTCCACCGGGTCCATGATCCCCACGGCCACCCGCAAACCCTCCATCACCGGCGTGCGGTAGGTGATCTGTGACGTCGGGAACGGGTACGGATAACCCGTGCCGATGTTGCCGAACGACACCCCGCCACCGTCCACCAGCCCCAGGGTATCGCTGACCTGGCCGTAACCGGCGAGCATTTCATCCAGCAGAATGTTGGAACGGGCGAACAGGCCAAAGTCCTTGCCGATCAGCACTTCGCCCCACTCCGGGTTGGCCACCGTGCCGTAGAACTGCCGCACATCGATGGCGGTGTCGGTGCCGTTGGTTTCGCTGTCGTTGATGGTCACCCAGAAGGAGGACCGGGCGCCGAGCTTGAGGTCGTCGACCTGCTTGCTCATGTTGAAGCCCAGATAGTTGGGCAGAAACCCCATCTTCACCCGCGCCTGTCGCCGGTCGAACTGGTCGCCGGCACGGTCCACTTTGCTGTTCACATAGAAGGCGTTGATGTAGCCGTCGGTAGAAAACGTGGTCTGGTCCTTGTCGTACAGCACGATCTCGGCTTGGGCCATCGAGCTCAAACCGAGGGTCGACAGGCTGGCGATGAAGGCAGGCAAGAAACGATGCTTGATGTTCTTATTGTTGTGCATGACGCGCTCCGCAGCGGGGGACTGGATGTCGGAGGCGATTATCGAAAGCTGACCGGCGGCGTCATACGCTGCCTTGGAGGCGGTTTTGAAATGCTTTGGAGTGGCCGGTGATGCGCGACAAGTTCGGTGTAAGACCGTCCGTCGACGAGGCCCGGAACTTAAGGCGTACGCCTGTGGAACGGACTGGCGTCCACAGGAACCGGTACTGGCTAGACGGCCGCTCTAAACAGCATGTAAGCGGCGACCACGACACAGATGCTGGCGAAGCCGATCTGCAAACCCCGGGCCGGTACTCGCGCGCAAAGTCTGCGGCCAATGATCATGCCGACGATGCTCGAGACGATAAACGCCACGCCCAAACCGTCGATTCGCACCCCGGCCTGAAACGCGCCGATCACGCCGATGGCGGAAATCAGGCTGATGACCATCAACGAAGTGGCGACGATTCCACGCATCTGCACGTCAGTCAGCTGCTTGAACGCCGGGACGATCAGGAAGCCGCCACCGACCCCGAGCAGCCCGGAGACCACACCGGTCACCGCGCCCAATGCCGCGAGGGTCGCGGTGCACTTGGCGGTCCAGGAAAAGCGCCCGGTCTGCTGATCGAGCATGCAGTTCTTCTGGCCCCAGTTGGCGTGGCCGTGGTCGCTTGGACCTTCGTCCTGGCGCTCACGACGCAGCATCCGCCAGGCCACCATGACCATCAGCAGGCTGAACAGGATCATCAGGATTTTTTCCGGCAACTGATGGGCGAAGTAGATGCCGATCGGCGAAAAAATCGCCCCCAGCAGGGCGATCAGCAGCGCGGCGCGGTAGCGCACCAGGCCATGGCGCAACCCGTCAATGGCGCCGACAGCCGCCGCACTGCCCACCGCGAACAATGCGACCGGCGCGGCTTGCGTCATGGTCCAGCCCAACCCCAATACCAGCGCCGGCACCGCAAGAATGCCGCCACCGGCCCCGGTCAAACCGAGTACCAACCCCATCACCACGCCAAAAAAACTCGCCAGCAACATAAAACACTCGTGATCTGCGAAAAAAGCCGGGAACGCCCGGTATCGATGACTGACAGGATAGAGCCCGCGCAGTTTTTTTCATTAATTGAATTGATGCGGGCTGGTCAGCGCAGGGAAAATGAAACTACCCTCATGGCTTGTCCTAAAAGAAAACGGCCACCATGCCCGCCTTGATTGAAGCTTTTTTAGACCCTGCCTCGTCGACCTACAGCTACGTCATCTACGAGCACGATGGCGGGCACTGCGCCATCGTCGACCCGGTGCTCGACTACGACCCCGCCGCCGGGCGAACCGCCACCACCCAGGCCGACAAGATCATCGCCTTCGTTCGCCAACATCAGCTGCAGGTGCAATGGCTGCTGGAAACCCACGCCCATGCCGATCACCTGTCCGCTGCGCCTTATCTGCGGCGGGAACTGGGCGGAAAGATTGCGATTGGTCAGTCGATCAGCAAGGTTCAAGGGGTGTTCAAGACCCTGTT
This sequence comes from Pseudomonas sp. PDM10, assembly GCF_014852295.1. Lineage (NCBI taxonomy): Bacteria > Pseudomonadati > Pseudomonadota > Gammaproteobacteria > Pseudomonadales > Pseudomonadaceae > Pseudomonas > Pseudomonas sp. PDM10. Next base: position 434,415 of record NZ_JACVBJ010000004.1, read on the forward strand.
CAATCTTGAACCGGAGTTCTGTATCGATGGTTCGCAGTTCGATCACCTGTTCGCGCCGGATGAATCGTTCCGGATCGGCAATCTCAAGGCCACGGCCCTGCATGTGCCCGGCCACACGCCAGCCGACATGGCTTATCTGATCGACAGCGATGTGATTCTGGTGGGCGATACGCTGTTCATGCCGGACGTGGGCACCGCACGCTGCGACTTTCCCGGCGGCAATGCCAACCAGATGTTTGCCTCGATTCACAAGCTGCTGGCGTTCCCTGCCGGCGTTCGACTGTATGTCTGCCACGACTACCCGCCCGAGGGTCGTAAACCGCAGTGCATGAGTACGGTGGGCGAACAGCGCAAGAGCAACATTCACATTCATGACGGCATCGACGAAACCGCGTTCGTCGCCATGCGCACCCGGCGCGATGCGGGGTTGGGCATGCCGACGCTGTTGCTGCCGGCGATCCAGGTGAATGTGCGGGCGGGGAATTTGCCGCCGGCCGAGGGCAATGGCGTTACTTACTTGAAGATCCCCCTGAATAAACTCTGAGTTCGATCGTTCCCCCGCTCCGTAGCAGCTGTCGTTGTGGCGAGGGGATTTATCCCCGTTCGGCTGCGAAGCAGTCGTAAAAACTGAGCGCACGGTCTATTTGATGCACCGCGTTGTCTGAATTCACGACTGCTTCGCAGCCGAACGGGGCGGTGCGACGTTTCGCTAAATCCCCTCGCCACAACGACAGCTGCGACAGGGGATTTGCGTTTAGTTGTTGAGGGTCAATCCGTTGGCCGGCAACGGCAGCGCGGTTTTATAGCGCACTTGCTTGAGCGCAAAGCTCGAACGGATGTTGGCGACGCCGGGGACTTTGGTGAGGAAGTCCATCATGAAACGCTCCAGCGACTGAATGGTCGGCACCAGCACCCGAATCAAATAGTCCGGGTCGCCGGCCATCAAATAGCACTCCATGACTTCCGGGCGATCCGAGATCGCCTCCTCGAAATGCTGCAACGCCTCCTCCACCTGTTTTTCCAGGCTCACATGAATGAACACATTCACATGCAGCCCCAGCAAATCGGCATCCAGCAGCGTCACTTGCTCGCGAATCAAGCCCAATTCTTCCATCGCCTTGACCCGGTTGAAGCACGGGGTTGGCGACAGGTTGACCGAGCGTGCGAGGTCGGCGTTGGTGATGCGCGCGTTCTCCTGAAGGCTGTTCAAAATGCCGATATCGGTACGGTCCAGTTTGCGCATGAGACAAAACCACCTGTTTTTTATGTTTATGCAGATTTTTTATCCTCAAATGATCGCCAGCGCAACGAAACAGAGAGAAATATTCTTCTTGGCCCGGCCTATGATTGTTGTAGGACAAGAATTCTTTCACCGAAGAATGACGGTCAGCTCACTACAAAAAATTCACAAGATCGAGCGTAGAAGCCATGAACCAAGCGTACGAACCGCTGCATCTGCACGTTCCCGAACCATCGGGCCGTCCTGGCTGCAAAACCGACTTCTCCTACCTGCGTCTGACCGACGCCGGTACGGTGCGCAAACCCCCAATCGACGTTGAACCGGCCGACACCGCTGATCTGGCCAAGGGCCTGATTCGCGTGCTCGATGACGAGGGCAATGCCCTCGGTCCATGGGCTGAAGGCGTGCCGTCCGAGATCCTGCGCAAAGGCATGCGCGCCATGCTCAAGACGCGGATTTATGACAACCGCATGGTGGTCGCCCAGCGTCAGAAAAAAATGTCGTTCTACATGCAGAGCCTTGGCGAAGAAGCCATCGGCAGCGGCCAGGCCCTGGCGTTGAACGTCGATGACATGTGCTTCCCGACGTACCGCCAGCAAAGCATCCTGATGGCGCGCGAAGTGCCGCTGGTGGACCTGATCTGCCAACTGCTGTCCAACGAGCGTGATCCGCTCAAGGGACGTCAGCTGCCGATCATGTATTCGGTCAAAGACTATGGCTTCTTCACCATTTCCGGCAACCTCGCCACCCAGTTCGTCCAGGCAGTAGGCTGGGGCATGGCCTCGGCGATCAAGGGCGACACCAAAATCGCCTCGGCCTGGATCGGCGACGGCGCCACCGCTGAATCCGACTTCCACACCGCCCTCACCTTCGCCCACGTTTACCGTGCGCCAGTGATCCTCAACGTGGTCAACAACCAGTGGGCAATCTCCACGTTCCAGGCGATTGCCGGCGGTGAAGCCACTACGTTTGCCGGCCGTGGCGTCGGTTGCGGCATTGCCTCCCTGCGGGTCGATGGCAACGATTTCGTCGCGGTCTACGCCGCCTCTGCCTGGGCCGCCGAACGCGCCCGCCGCAACCTCGGCCCGACCATGATCGAATGGGTTACCTACCGCGCCGGTCCGCACTCGACTTCTGATGATCCGTCCAAATACCGTCCTGCTGACGACTGGAGCTACTTCCCGTTGGGCGACCCGATTGCGCGTCTGAAGCAGCACCTAGTGAAAATCGGTCACTGGTCCGAAGAGGAACACGTCGCCGTCAGCGCCGAACTGGAAGCCGAAGTGATCGCCGCGCAGAAAGAAGCCGAGCAGTACGGCACCCTCGCCGGCGGCCAGATTCCGAGCGCCGCAACCATGTTCGAAGACGTCTACAAAGAGATGCCGGAGCACTTGAAGCGCCAGCGTCAAGAGTTGGGGATCTGACATGAACGATCACAACAACAAAATCGAGTTGGAAACCGCCATGACCACGACCACCATGACCATGATCCAGGCCCTGCGCTCGGCCATGGATGTGATGCTTGAGCGTGACGACAATGTCGTGGTGTTCGGTCAGGACGTGGGCTACTTCGGCGGCGTGTTCCGTTGCACCGAAGGCCTGCAGAACAAGTACGGCACCTCCCGGGTGTTCGATGCGCCGATCTCCGAAAGCGGCATCGTCGGCGTCGCCGTCGGTATGGGCGCCTACGGTCTGCGGCCAGTGGCCGAGATTCAGTTCGCCGATTACGTTTACCCGGCGTCGGACCAGATCATTTCCGAAGCCGCCCGCCTGCGTTATCGCTCGGCCGGCGAGTTCACCGCGCCGATGACCCTGCGCATGCCTTGCGGCGGCGGCATCTACGGCGGCCAGACTCACAGCCAAAGTATTGAAGCGATGTTCACCCAGGTCTGCGGTTTGCGCACGGTCATGCCGTCCAACCCTTACGACGCCAAAGGTTTGTTGATCGCCTCCATCGAAAACGATGACCCGGTGATCTTCCTTGAGCCAAAACGCCTGTACAACGGCCCGTTCGACGGTCACCACGAACGCCCGGTGACCCCGTGGTCGAAACACCCGGCCGCACAAGTGCCGGACGGTTACTACACCGTGCCGCTGGACGTCGCCGCAATCACCCGTCCGGGCAAGGACGTGACCATCCTGACGTACGGCACCACGGTTTATGTGTCGCAAGTGGCGGCTGAAGAAACCGGCATCGACGCTGAAGTCATCGACCTGCGCAGCTTGTGGCCGCTCGACCTAGAGACCATCGTCAAGTCGGTGAAGAAAACCGGCCGTTGCGTGATCGTTCACGAAGCGACCCGCACCTGCGGTTTCGGCGCCGAACTGGTCGCCTTGGTGCAAGAACACTGCTTCCACTACCTGGAAGCGCCTATCGAGCGCGTCACCGGTTGGGACACTCCCTACCCGCACGCACAAGAGTGGGCGTATTTCCCTGGTCCGTCCCGAGTGGGCGCGGCTTTGCATCGGGTTATGGAGGTCTGAATGGGCACGCACGTTATTAAAATGCCGGACATTGGTGAAGGCATTGCAGAAGTTGAACTGTCTCAGTGGCACGTCAAAGTCGGCGACATGGTCGTCGAAGATCAGGTACTGGCCGATGTCATGACCGACAAGGCAATGGTCGACATCCCGTCGCCGGTGAACGGCAAGGTGATTGCGCTGGGCGGACAGCCTGGCGAAGTCATGGCGGTTGGCAGCATCCTGATCAGCATTGAAGTCGAAGGCGCGGGCAACGTTAAAGAGTCGGCTCAGCCTGCACCTGTTAAAGAAGCTCCGGTGGCGGCGCCGAAAGTTGCCGCTACTGTTGAAAGCAAACCGGTCGCCGCTGCAGCGCCGCGAGCGGCCGTATGCCAAGGCCCAATGGTCGCTCGCGAAGCTGATGAACGTCCGCTGGCCTCCCCGGCCGTGCGCAAACATGCGCTGGACCTCGGCATCCAGTTGCGTCTGGTGCGTGGCACCGGCCCCGCCGGCCGGGTGTTGCACGAAGACCTCGAGTCTTATCTGGCCCAGGGTCAGCAGCCGCAATCCACCGCTGCCGCTGCTTACGCCCAGCGCAATGACGAAGAGCAAATCCCGGTCATCGGCATGCGCCGCAAGATCGCCCAGCGCATGCAGGACGCCACTCAGCGCGCCGCTCACTTCAGTTACGTCGAAGAAATCGACGTCACCGCCGTGGAAGAACTGCGCGCTCATCTGAACGAAAAACACGGCGCGACCCGCGGCAAGCTGACCTTGCTGCCGTTCCTGGTCCGCGCCCTGGTTGTTGCCCTGCGCGACTTCCCGCAGATCAACGCCCGTTACGACGACGAAGCCCAGGTCATCACCCGCCTCGGCGCCGTGCACGTGGGCATCGCCACCCAAGCCGAGATCGGTTTGATGGTGCCGGTGGTCCGTCACGCCGAAACCCGCAGCTTGTGGGACAGCGCCCAGGAAATTTCTCGCCTCGCTACCGCTGCCCGCAATGGCAAGGCCAGCCGCGATGAGTTGTCCGGTTCGACCATCACCCTGACCAGCCTCGGCGCCTTGGGCGGTATCGTCAGCACCCCGGTGCTGAACCTGCCGGAAGTGGCGATCGTGGGCGTCAACAAAATCGTCGAACGCCCGATGGTCGTCAAAGGCCAGATCGTGATTCGCAAGATGATGAACCTCTCCAGCTCCTTCGATCACCGCGTGGTCGATGGCATGGACGCGGCGCAATTCATCCAGGCCATCCGTGGCTTGCTCGAACAACCCGCCACCTTGTTTGTGGAGTAAGACATGCAGAATTTGAGCACCACGCTGCTGATCATCGGCGGCGGCCCTGGCGGTTATGTGACGGCGATTCGTGCCGGCCAGCTGGGCATCTCGACCATTCTGGTGGAAGGCGAATCACTGGGCGGCACGTGCCTGAACATCGGCTGCATTCCGTCCAAGGCGTTGATCCATGTCGCCGAACAGTTTCACCAGACCCAGCATCACAGCCAACATTCGGCGTTGGGCATCAACGTGTCGGCGCCGACCCTCGATATCAGCAAGAGTGTCGAGTGGAAGGACGGCATCGTTGATCGCTTGACCACCGGCGTTTCGGCGTTGCTAAAAAAGAACAAAATCCAGGTTATTCAAGGTTTTGCGAAAGTCATTGATGGTAAAACCGTAGAAGTCGGCGACACGCGCATTCAGTGCGAGCACCTGGTGCTGGCCACCGGCTCGAAAAGCGTGAACCTGCCGATGCTGCCGATTGGCGGCCCGATCATCTCCTCCACCGAAGCCCTGGCGCCGACATCCGTGCCGAAACGGCTGATCGTGGTCGGGGGCGGTTACATCGGTCTGGAGCTGGGGATTGCCTATCGCAAGCTCGGTGCCGAGGTCAGCGTGGTCGAGGCTCAGGATCGCATCCTGCCGGCCTACGACGCCGAACTGACGCAGCCCGTACATGACGAGCTGAAAAAATTAGGCATGAAGCTTTACTTGAAGCACAGCGTCCAAGGCTTTGATTCTGTTAGCAATACACTTCAAGTTCTTGACCCGAATGGCGACACCTTGAACCTGGAAACCGATCAGGTACTGGTGGCCGTCGGCCGCAAACCGAACACCCAGGGCTGGAACCTCGAAGGTTTGAACCTGGACATGAACGGCTCGGCGATCAAAATCGACAACCGCTGCCAGACCAGCATGCGCAACGTGTATGCCATTGGCGACGTGAGCGGCGAACCGATGCTCGCGCACCGGGCCATGGCTCAGGGTGAGATGGTGGCCGAACTGATCAGCGGTAAATCCCGCGAGTTCAACCCGACCGCCATCGCCGCCGTGTGCTTTACCGACCCGGAACTGGTGGTGGTCGGCAAGACCCCGGACGACGTCAAGGCGGCGGGTCTGGACTGCATCGTTTCCAGCTTCCCGTTTGCGGCCAATGGTCGGGCGATGACGCTGGAATCGAAAAGCGGTTTCGTACGGGTCGTAGCGCGACGTGACAATCATGTGATTGTTGGCTGGCAGGCGGTCGGTGTGGGCGTGTCGGAATTGTCGACGGCGTTCGGTCAAAGCCTGGAAATGGGCGCCCGGCTGGAAGACATTGCCGGCACCATCCACGCGCATCCAACGCTCGGCGAAGCGGTACAGGAAGCGGCGTTGCGAGCTCTTGGTCACGCGCTGCACCTGTAACCGCCTCACCTGATCGTTCCCACGCTCCGCGTGGGAATGCCTCAACGGACGCTCCGCGTCCGCTTTAGGGACGCGGAGCGTCCCGGGCTGCATTCCCACGCAGAGCGTGGGAACGATCATAGGAACGAATTGCGGGCTGCGAAACAGGCCCGGAATGAAGTATTGTTGTCCCCATCCAGAAAAACGTCAGAAGCCTTGAACCGTTTCGGCGGTTGTTAAGCGATAGAGGGTGTCATGGGTAACGAAAGCATCAATTGGGACAAGTTGGGTTTTGACTACATCAAGACAGACAAGCGCTATCTGTCGCACTGGCGTAATGGCGAGTGGGACAAAGGCACCCTGACCGAAGACAATGTGCTGCACATCAGCGAAGGTTCCACTGCCCTTCACTATGGCCAGCAGTGCTTCGAAGGGCTGAAGGCCTATCGTTGCAAGGACGGTTCGATCAACCTGTTCCGCCCGGACCAGAACGCCGCCCGCATGCAACGCAGCTGCGCGCGCCTGCTGATGCCACAGGTGTCCACCGAGCAGTTCGTCGAAGCCTGCAAGGAAGTGGTCCGCGCCAACGAGCGTTTCATCCCGCCTTACGGTACCGGCGGCGCGCTGTACCTGCGTCCGTTCGTGATCGGCGTGGGCGACAACATCGGCGTGCGTACCGCGCCCGAGTTCATCTTCTCGATCTTCGCGATCCCGGTCGGTGCCTACTTCAAGGGCGGCCTGACCCCGCACAACTTCCTGATCTCCAGCTACGACCGCGCCGCCCCACAAGGCACCGGTGCAGCCAAGGTCGGTGGTAACTACGCGGCCAGCCTGATGCCAGGTTCCCAGGCCAAGAAAGCCCACTTCGCCGACTGCATTTACCTGGACCCGATGACCCACACGAAAATCGAAGAAGTCGGCTCGGCCAACTTCTTCGGGATCACCCACGACAACAAGTTCGTCACCCCGAACTCGCCGTCCGTCCTGCCGGGCATCACCCGTCTGTCGTTGATCGAGCTGGCCAAAACGCGTCTGGGCCTGGAAGTGGTCGAAGGCGACGTGTTCATCGACAAGCTGTCCGACTTCAAGGAAGCCGGTGCTTGCGGTACTGCCGCGGTGATCACCCCGATCGGCGGCATCAGCTACAAAGACAAACTGCACGTGTTCCACAGCGAAACCGAAGTCGGCCCGGTTACCCAGAAGCTCTACAAAGAGCTGACCGGTGTACAGACCGGCGACATCGAAGCGCCAGCGGGCTGGATCGTCAAGGTTTGATTTGACGGGGCTTGATCCCAAGCGGCACATAACCCATCCATCGCTGTGGCGATGGGTGGGTTTTTTATTGCGTTAATGGCACGGGCTGGAACCTTGCAGTTCTCGTATGCGTTCAAGCATGTTTTCTGGGCAATGTTGCTTTAGGGATTCCACGTCAATCGGCTTTGGTGGTGAAGCTAAAAACCGAGCAATGGCCTCCTTGTCAAACTCTTCAAAAATATAGAAGCGGCTAGGATCATAAAAGTACAAATCCTTGACGCCTTTATTAGTAGTAATTAGTTTTTTGTCAAAAAAGGCCGCCTCTAAGGCTCGAAGCGTGAGGCCAGATTGCCCGGGCTGATTGATCTCTATCAGCACGTCAGCATCAATTACCTTCTGAAGGTTTTCCTCATACGGCAATACTGAATCAGTATGATATTTCGATAGCGGGATGGATGACTCATCCTTCACGATTTGAAATTTAATGCCACAACCCAAGCTCTCAAGATCATTAGCCATACTTTCTATCAGGTGAGCGCGACCTTTATCCCTACCAAGAAAAAAACAAGTGATACGGGGGGATTGCTCCAGCCTTTCGGTATTCAGCTTTCTTGCTGCTTCTGCATTGAAAGGAAAGAACTGCTCCAGGTAATCGATACCAAACAAACGGCACTGGTCCGGGTCGAAGCTATAGATTTTGTCGAAAAGTTTTCTCATTTCATCGACAAAGGCCGCATCCACCAGATCTCTGATCAGAAGAACCTTTAAGCCTCTGAAAGTGCTGATAACACTAGGGTTTAATCCGCGTCTAACTTGCCCCTCATTACAGATCAGTATGTCTTTGGTACTTACAGATTTACTCGCATTGACCCACCTCCCTAGCCAGGCTGTTGACATAGTTAGCGGGATTTTTTTTTGAAGTGATCTTAGAGTGCGGTTGATTCTTTTGGCGTAAGCCGGAATGTGGAACATATGAACATCATGCTTTTCAGCAAGACCATCGATCATAATCTGCTCATATCGAGCTTTCCAGCCTAAAAAAAACACTCTCATATCATAGTTCTCAGGTGCATAGCACATTGCCATTTAGCAAGTAGTTTGACACAACACCCTCCAATTGGTGAAACCGGTTCACCACGCAAGTATTCGATAACATCAAGAACCTGCTGGTGTGTATTCATCCTGAGCAATGCGGGCAAACAACCACTCCACAAACACCCGAGTCTGCGCCGTCACGTCCGGCGCGACACCGTAGTAATAACGCGGCAATGGCATTCGCAACTCGGGCAACGGGCAAATCAGGCGACCGCTCGAGAGGTGGGTGCCCAGCAAAGAGGTCGGGCACAAGGCAATGCCCTGACCTTCCACGGCGGCCTCAAGCACCCGGTGCATGTGGTCAAACTGCCGGGTGACCTGAGTGGCTGACTGGCCTTGAGCAAAATGCAGGGCCCAGTTGTGCCAATCTTCGCGACGCGCCTTGGCGGTCAATAACGTGTGCCGGCTCAGGGACGTGAGGTCTTCAAGGGCCAGGCGCTCGATCAGCGAGGGTGCCGCGACCAGCAACAGTTCGTCTTCGAAGAGGACTCGCGCCTCAATCGCCGGCGCCCAATCGTCACGACCACGGCGAATGACGATGTCGAACCCGTCGCGCGCATGATCGGGTGCCTGGGTTTGGGTCATCACTTGCGGTTTGATGTCCGGGTGCTGCGCAATGAAATCTTCCAGTCTGGGCGCTAGCCAAAGCATCGCAAAGGATGGGCGGACATTGATCTTCACGGTCGGCAGCGACGCATGTTGCTTGAGCGCAGCCGCGGCGTTGGCGATCTGCGTCAACCCGGCACTCACCTGCTCATAAAAGCGCTGACCGGCCGGCGTCAACACCGATTGACGGACACGCCGCTCAAACAGCAGCACACCCAGGTGCTCCTCAAGCAATTTGATGTGCCGGCTGACGGCACTGTGACTGACATGCAGCTCCTCGGCCGCCAGGCTGAAACTTTGATGGCGAGCAGCAACGGCGAAGGCGCGAACAGCATTAAGCGGCGGTAGTGGATTGATCATGTGTCTAATTTAGTCACATATGCAGCGCAATTAAAGCGTTTGTCACGCCTACGTCGTCACGCCAATCTGCTCGTACGCAGCCAGCGCCACCTGACGGAACAAGATATGAACAGCTACGGACTCTTTCTATTGTTTGCCACCCTGACCATTTTGAGTCCGGGGCCTGGCGTGGTCCTGACCCTGTCCAACGCGGTGCGCCACGGCTGGACCGGGGCCGTGCCGGGCATTCTGGGGATCGCGTCGGGTGCGTTTATCGTCGCCGCCATCAGCGCCACCAGTGTCGGCCTGATCCTCAGCACCTCCGCCAACGCCTTTACCGCGTTGAAATATGCAGGGGCCGCCTATTTGTTGTACCTGGGTTACAAAAGTTGGCGCTCGGCGGGTATCAATACGCTGCTTGAAACGCGCCCCTCAAGCCCGGGCTACCGCTTCCTCGAAGCGGCTTCGATCCAGTTTTTGAACCCCAAGGCGGTGTTTTTCTTTCTGGCGGTGTTCCCGCAATTCATCGACACCTCAGCGCACTTCTCCACCCAGTTTTTCAAACTGGTCGCTTCCTATGGCGTACTGGTGATCCTCGTGCATGGCAGCTATGCCTTGCTCGCCAATGCCGCCAAAGGCTGGTTGTCGAGCCCGAAGGGTTCCTGGCTGGCGGCGAAGGTCTCGGGTGTGACCTTCGCCGGTTTCGGCGTGCTGATGGCCTCGGCCAGTCGCTAAGGCGCAAAACCGGCGTTCGCGCGACGCCGGGGCTCGGCGAATGCGGGTTGTGCTGTCGATACCTGAATCGGCAGTTCAACAGCGAACCGGATGCTGAGTTCCTTGCGCCCCGTCGCCGTCAACGTCAGCGCGCGGCTGTCCAGGTCTTGAGTCACCCATTTGCGCGTGATCGCCGTTTTCAACAACGCCGCCCCCAACGAACCACCCAGATGCGGGCGGCGCATGCTCCAGTCCAGGCACGGGCAGGCAAAATGGCGGCGCATCGCGGTTAAATCCTTGACCTCGATACCCAACCCTTCAAACAACACCTCACCGCTGTCGCTCAGCTGATAGACCTGTTCATCGGTTTCCAGCAGCCACCCCGCTTCGATCATCCGGTCATGCAGCAGCACCGCCAGCGTGCCGGCCATATGGTCGTAGCACGTGCGGGCGAATTGCAGGCGATCCGGGGTGCGCGAATTGAAGGTCGGCGCAGCGTTCTGGCCGATCACCATCAACGCTTCCAGCGCCTGGGCGACGCGCCTGTCCGTCAGGCTGTAATAGCGATGTCGGCCCTGTACGTGCAGCCGCACCAGCGCCAACTCCTTGAGTTTGGCCAGGTGCGCGCTGGCGGTGGAGGCGCTGACTTCGGCAATCGCCGCCAACTCGGTGCTGGTGCGGGCGTGGCCGTCCATCAGCGAACAGAGGATTTTCGTCCGGGCCGGTTCCGCGATGGCCGCGGCCACGTGAGAGACGCCGATGTCGTGCTGTTCTACGTTCATATTTCGCTCCCGGACGAATCAAGGCCATTTCGAACTGGAGATAGTAGCAACACTTTTCCAACCACAAACAAGGCTGCGACCCATGGACCCGATCATCGCTGCGACTCATGCCGATCCTTATCCCTATTACGCGCAACTGCGTGCGGAGGGGGGGTTGGTTTTTCACCAAGGACTGAACGTGTGGGTGGCGAGTAGCGCCCGAGCCGTTGCCGCCGTGCTGGCGCATCCTGACTGCCATGTTCGGCCGTCACAGGAACCGGTGCCCAAGGCGATTGTTGGCGGGATGGCCGGCAAGGTCTTCGGTCAGTTGATGCGGATGAATGAGGGCGAACGGCAGCGCTGCCCGAGGTCGGCGATTCAGCCAGGGTTGGCGTCGATTGATGCCGATGAAGTCAATGCGCTGGTTGGCGCTCGCCTGATCACTGCGGGCGCTGATGGGTTGTGCAAGGCGATGTTTCGCGGGCCGGTGTGCGTGGTGGCTGCATTGCTGGGGTTCTCGCCGGCTCAGGGCCGGGCTATCAGCGAGCTGACCGGGGACTTCGTCGCGTGCCTGTCGCCCCTAGGCGATCAGGCACAACGGGATGCGGCGCACGTTGCGGCGGAACACTTGAGCGGCTATTTCGTTGAGTTGCTGGATGACCCGAACAATCAGAGAACCCTGCTCGCCGGGGTCCGCCAGCGCTTCGCGGCAACCTCCAGCGACGCTGAAACATTGATCGCCAACCTGATCGGACTGTTTTCACAGACCTATGAAGCCACCGCCGGGCTGATCGGCAATGCGCTGTTGGCGTTGATTCGAAACCCGTCGCTGCACAGCGAATCGACACCGGTTGACGACTTGATCGCTGAAGTTCAGCGCTTCGATCCGTCGGTGCAGAACACCCGCCGGTTTGTCGCTGCGCCTTGTGAAATCGAAGGGGTAAGCCTGAACCCCGGCGACGTGATTCTGGTGCTGCTGGCTTCGGCCAATCGTGATCCGCAGCTCAATGACCATCCCGACGTCTTTCTTCTTGATCGTCCAGACCGGCGTAGTTTCACCTTTGGGGCTGGACGGCATCAATGTCCGGGGCAGTTGTTGGCGTTGAGTATTGCCAGCGCTACATTGAAGGAGATTCTGACGATGAAGCCTGCTTTGGATCGCCTGACCTGGGATTACCGGCCTTCGCTAAACGGGCGTATTCCGCTGTTTAGCGATTTGCCGTAAGTCCGTGTCAACTGATTGTTCCCACGCTCTGCGCGCCCTCCCACGCAAAGGCGTTGGTTTTTGATGCGCCGTAACCTATCGAAACCCGCCTGAAAAATCCGCCTCCGCAACGGTCACGCCAGTCGCTGCGCAACAAAATCGATAAAGGCTTTCAACTTCGGCAGTGACTTTCGCGAGCGTGGATACACCATCTGTACCGGCTTGGGTGGCGGCGCATAGGCGTCCAGGATCCGCACGAGTTCGCCTTTGGCCAACGCGGCCGACACCAGGAAATCGGGCTGCATCAAAATCCCCTCTCCGGCCACGGCCGCCTGCAGCAGCACTTGACCGTCATTGCTTTTCAGCACCGCTCCTTCGGGCCAGGGCACCTCACTGGCGCCGTTTTGCAAAGGCCAGGCGAAACGATTGTTCCAGGACGTGTGAGTGAGGATTCGGTGTCGGTGCAGGTCTTCCGGGGACTGAGGTTCCTGCCATTTCTCCAGGTACCGGGGCGCTGCGCAGATCACCATTTGATACGGTGGCAATGGCTTGGCCAGCAGATTCACGCCGATCAGTTCGGAGATCCTGAACGCCAGATCGAATGAGGTCTCGTACAGATCCACCACTTCGTTGCTCAGAATCAGCTCGACCTGGATCTGCGGATAACACTGCATGAACGCCGACACCAGAGGACCGACCAAAGACACGCCGAGGGTCATCGGTGCGGTGATTCGCAACAAGCCACTGGGCTCCGGGTTCGACGCCTCCACCCGGCTGAATGCGTACTTCACCTGCTCCAGCGCCCGTTTGGCTTCTTCATAAAACAACCGCCCTTCCCCGGTGATGGATTGCCGCCGGGTGGTGCGTTGAATGAGCTGGGTGTTGAGGGTTTTCTCCAGGCTCTGGATATGCCGTCCAACCATGACAGCCGACATTCCGATGTCACTGGCCGCATCGGCAAAGCTGCCCGCCTCGACCACGGCGACGAAAACTTCCATTTGCCTGAGTTTGCTCATGACCATGCCTTGTGAAGGGAGAAAACGGAACGCTTGATTAAATACATCAGGTTAAAGGAGTAATAACCGGCAATGCGTTTATCACGAGGGCCGTTCTCCCTACAGTCACATGATTAAAGGTGAACAACGAGGCCACATTGATGCAAACCCTACTGGACACGTCACTGAGTTCTTTTGCGCGGGCCAACCTCCTGCAAGGCCCCACGCCCATTCAGCGCGCCGAACGCCTCGAACACCTGCTGGGCTTGAAGCCACAGGGAATCGGCCTGTTTCTCAAACGCGACGATCATATGCTGATTGGCGGCGGCGGTAACAAACTGCGCAAACTCGAGTTCCACATCGGCGCAGCGCTGGCGGCCGGAGTCGACACGGTGATCACTGTGGGCGGCATTCAGTCCAACCATGCGCGCCTGACCGCCGCGGTGTGTGCTCGCCTGGGCCTTGCCTGTGAACTGATCCTGACCCGCGCGGTACCCAAAAACGATGTGGATTACGAACTCAACGGCAATGTTCTGCTCGACCAGTTGTTCGGCGCTCAGCTGCAGGTGCTTGCCGGGGGCAGCAACTCACTCGCCGTCGCCGAAACACGGGCCACGCAACTTCGGGATTCGGGGCGCAACGTGCTGGTGATTCCCACCGGTGGCTCAACGCCGCTGGGCAGTCTCGGTTATGCGCGCTGCGCGGCGGAGATCGCACAGCAAGAGACGGAACTCGGCCTCACCTTCAATCAGGTCGTGGTGCCCAACGGCAGCGCCGGCACCCACGCCGGGCTCGCGGCCGGCTTCCAGTTGCTGGGCCGAGGCACCTCGATCGTCAAGTCCTATTCGGTGTTGTCCGATCGAGACACGTCAGCGGCCAGAACCCGGCAATTGACCCAGGACGTACTGGCGCTGTTGGGCAGTAGCGCCGTCGTTCAAGCTGAAGAGATCGCCATCGACGGCAGTCAGTTGGGCGACGGTTACGGTCTGCCAACGCCAGCCATGCAGGAAGCAGTGCGCCTGATGGCTCGCGCCGAAGGCCTGTTGATCGACCCGGTGTACTCCGGCAAAGCGTTTGCCGGACTGTTGGCGGATCTCAGGCACGGACGTTACCGTTCCGGGGACAATGTGCTGTTCGTGATGACCGGCGGAACACCGGGTTTGTATGCCTACCGGGAGACCTTTCAGTCTTAGCGGTTAATCATCCCGCGTCAGCACTTCCAGCAATTCATAGAGTTTCAGACCCGTCCTACATCTATCAAATGTCCTTTGATATAGCGTCCGCATCGTTTTCAAAAGATGAAACAAGGACGCTCATGTCTCGCAAAACAGGCATACCCAGGATTCAAAACCCACCGTCCGGCGACGGGCACCACGTCACCAGCCGCTACATGAGCGCCACCGAAAGGACGACTACCACGGACATGTCAGAGCATGGAATAAACTCCATCAAGATATGAAAAATGTATTAATCAAGGCAAAAAAAGCCGACACCAAGGGAAACATCCTGGGAGCTAAACAGTGAGTCTTATCTACCACGATCCGTCGATTAGCCATGACGAAGCAGTCGGTCTCTTTGATAGCGGCTTGGAAAAGAACATTGTCACTGCGCTGATTTCCATCGGATTAAATGAGCAAGACAGTGCCTGGGCTCAGACCATTTGCCTGAAACATCTCGAGAGTGGCACTCAGTCGGTGGCTGCGGCAGCAATCACCGCACTCGGCCATGTAGCCCGCAGATTCAGTGAGCTTGAAATGCAAACCGTGATGCCCGCCCTTGATTCCGTAAAAGGAAAATTCCCTGCACTTGAAGCCACAGTTGCTGACACGCTCGACGATATTGAAATGTTCACCTGACTCGCTAAATCAAAACCAGAAATCACTCTCCCAACACATAAAAACCCCACCATTTCTTCTAACAGAGATGGCGGGGTTCGCCATTTCAGCCCACACCCAACAAATCAATCATCCCGCGTGAGCACTTCCAGCAACTCAATCTCGAAAATCAGGTTCGAGTTCGGCGTGATCTTGCCCATGGTCCGTTCACCGTAGGCCAGATGCGCCGGTACCAGCAACTTGCGCTTGCCGCCGACCTGCATGCCCATAATCCCTTGATCCCAACCCTTGATCACCCGCCCCGTGCCAATCACGCACTGGAAAGGTTTACCCCGGCTGTAGGAAGAATCGAATTCAGTCCCGTCTTCCAGCCAGCCGCGGTATTGGGCGGTAATCAGCGCGCCTTTGACGGCGGCTTTGCCGTCGCCCGGCTCAAGGTCAATGATTTGCAACTCGTCGTTCATGATTCCTACTCGGTCACTGTCGCCCAGTGATTGGGGCGCGGACGGAGGTTTTCGCAGAAACCGGCGCGCAAGGCAATCCACGGAACCGAAAGACCGTCATCCGGCTCACATGAATAACGACTTCGTATTCAGGAAAGGATGCTCTGATGACCGACTCATCACCGCCGTATAGTTTCATCCCGCCCTATATCCTCAACCGAATTGCGACACGGCTGGTCTGAATTGGGCGTCGACCTGACGCCGGAGGAACAATGAAAACCTTGCCAACACTGGACGATAACGCGGTGGTCTGCGTCTCCCGCCAGGGCGGCTTAGCGGCAATCCACACCTTGACCCGCCCCCGAGAGATCGAATTCGCCCAATGCGATGCCGACCAACGTACCCGCATTTGTTCGTTGCTCGAGGGTTGCCTGCTGATGACCAGTTCATCCGCCAGCCGGGGCGATCAGCGCTTCTATCAAATCGAAGTGCGCTACCGCAGCAGCGAACAGGACGACCGGATGGTGATGAAGGTGCCTGAAGATCAGGCGCCTGGGGAATTGGTGCATCTGTGGGACAAAGGTGAACTGCTATAAGTTGGGCGCCCCTCGCAATAGAGGCTGATGATCGAGGGCCGTGTGAACTAACATAGGCACACCTTTCCCGATACGGCTGATACGCCACGATGGCGAAACCTGAATGAATCTGGTCTGGACCAGCGCCGCCCTCGGCTCAGTGATGCTAGCCCTGATCGTCGCGTTGATCGGTCGCGAGCGCTCGCTGCAAAAGCAGCTGGCCGAGTATCGCGTGCTGATCACCAGCCTGACTGACGGACAAAACATCCGTCAGGACGGTGACGCCGAACGCTTCAAGCGCAGCCAGTACTTCGCCCGTATCGGCACGTGGGACTGGGACGTCGACACCGACAAGCTCTACTGGTCGGACGCGATCTACGGCATGTTCGGCTTCAAGATCGACGAAGTAACGCCTTCCTACGCGCTGTTTTGCTCATGTGTTCACCCGGACGACCGGGCCAGGGTCCGGGCCGGGGAATTGCGTTGCCTGGCAACCGGCGACAACCATGACGAGGAATATCGGGTGGTCTGGCCCGACGGCACGATCCGCTGGCTTCGGGAAACCGGGAATGTGGTCAAGAACGACCACGATGCAACGATCAAGATGATGGGCGTGGTACGCGATATCACCGAGGAAAAAGCCTCCGCCAGCTACCTGCAACACCTGGCCCACTTCGACCCGCTGACCGGTCTGCCCAATCGTCTGGTGCTCGAGGAGCGTCTGTCCGAAGCACTGGAACAGGCGCGCATCAGCGCTACAAGGGTTGCGCTGGTGTTTGTCGACCTCAATGGTTTCAAGG
Organism: Pseudomonas sp. PDM10; assembly: GCF_014852295.1. NCBI lineage: Bacteria > Pseudomonadati > Pseudomonadota > Gammaproteobacteria > Pseudomonadales > Pseudomonadaceae > Pseudomonas > Pseudomonas sp. PDM10. The sequence goes on from NZ_JACVBJ010000004.1 coordinate 451,397, forward strand.
CCATCAACGACCATTACGGCCATGCCGCCGGCGACCGGGTACTGATCACCACCGCCACCCGACTGAAGAAAATCCTGCGTTCAACCGATACCGTCGCCCGGATCGGTGGCGACGAGTTTGTAGTCATCCTTCAAGGCCTGCCCCAGGGCAACAGCCTGCAAGACGAAGCTCGCAGCATCTGCCAGAAAATCTTCGTCGAACTGTCACCACCGGTGACCATCGGTAATGATCAACGACACATCGGCACTAGCCTTGGGGTCGCGGTATTCCCGGACCATGCGCCGAGCATGGACCGGTTGATTCATATTGCGGACCTGGCGATGTATGAGGCGAAGCGCAGTGGGAATAATCAGTATCGGTTGGGCACTGAAACCCCCGCACGCGCTCACAGCGAATAGCCCTTCGACGGTTTAACGCTCCACCGGCGAATCATTCCTTATGGAGTGCATTGATCCGTTTCACACATCAATGCATGCCAACAATGCAATTAACATATCGATCCCCCTGCTCCACTATCCGCCTCAATAAGAACCGTGCGCTGCGTCCAGGCGGTGCACGTCATAAAAGCGGTGGAGTACACGTCTATGACAGCATCAACCCAACGGCCCGCGACTTCCGGTCGCTCCCGGGCCAGTGCGATTTTCCGGGTCACCTCAGGCAACTTCCTCGAACAATTCGACTTCTTCCTGTTCGGCTTTTACGCCACGCAGATCGCTGCCGTGTTCTTCCCGGCCAGCAGCGAGTTCGCCTCGCTGATGATGACCTTCGCGGTGTTCGGCGCAGGCTTTCTGATGCGACCGTTGGGCGCCGTGGTACTGGGCGCCTACATCGATGATGTGGGTCGGCGCAAAGGGTTGATCGTCACTTTGTCGATCATGGCCAGCGGCACGATTTTGATTGTGCTGGTGCCCGGCTATGAAACCATCGGGTTGTTCGCCCCGGCCATCGTGTTGATCGGCCGCTTGCTGCAAGGCTTCTCGGCTGGCGCAGAAATGGGTGGCGTCTCGGTGTACCTCTCGGAGATCGCCACGCCCGGCAACAAAGGCTTCTTCACCAGTTGGCAGTCGGCCAGCCAGCAAGTGGCGATCATTGTCGCGGCGGCGTTGGGCTATGGCCTGAACCAATGGATGGCGCCAGCGATGATTGCCGACTGGGGCTGGCGAATTCCGTTTTTCGTCGGTTGCATGATCGTGCCGTTCATTTTTTTCCTGCGCCGCAACCTTGAGGAAACCGAAGCGTTCGCCGCCCGAAAACACCGCCCGAGCATGGGCGATGTGTTCCGCACGCTGGCGCAGAACTGGGTGATCGTGTTCGCCGGGATGATGATGGTCGCCCTGACCACCACCGCGTTTTACCTGATCACCGTATACGCACCGACCTTCGGCAAGACCGTGCTGCACCTGAGCACGTCTGATGCGCTGCTGGTGACCTTGCTGGTGGGCGTTTCGAACTTCTTCTGGCTGCCGGTGGGTGGCGCACTGTCCGACCGCATCGGTCGTCGTCCGGTGCTGATTGCCATGGCCCTGCTGACCTTGGCCACGGCGTATCCGGCACTGACGTATCTGGTGCAGGCGCCGAGCTTCATCAACATGCTGTTGGTGCTGCTGTGGTTGTCGTTCATTTACGGTTTGTACAACGGCGCGATGATTGCCGCGCTGACAGAAATCATGCCGGTTGAAGTTCGGGTTGCCGGTTTCTCCCTGGCTTATAGCCTGGCCACGGCGGTATTCGGTGGTTTCACCCCGGCGATATCGACCTTCCTCATCCAGTACACCGGCGACAAGGCTGCGCCCGGTTACTGGATGAGTTTCGCCGCGCTCTGTGCCCTGTGCGCGACGCTGTATCTCTATCGCCGTTCGACCGGTCGCCTGCAATCGGCGATGTCCTGAAGCCTTCCAGAGCACATGACCATGAAGAAGCTATTCAATTTTGCTGCCCTGACGTTGCTGGTCAGCCTGGGGCTGAGCACCGTCACCCAGGCCGAAGAGATCCGCGTGATGACCTCCGGCGGTTTCACCGCAGCCTACAAAATCCTCGGCCCGAAATTCGCCGCCTCCACAGGGAACACACTGGACACCGCCCTCGGCCCTTCGATGGGCAAGGCGCCGGAAGCGATTCCCAATCGTCTGGCTCGCGGTGAAAAGGCCGACGTGGTCATCATGGTCGGCTACGCCCTCGATGACCTGATCAAGCAAGGCAAAGTCGATCCCGCCTCACGGGTCGAGCTGGCGGACTCGCGGATCGGCCTGGTGGTACGTGAAGGCGCGCCGAAACCGGACATCAGCTCTGTCGACGGCCTGAAAAAGACCTTGCTCGACGCGAAGTCCGTGGCCTATTCCGACAGCGCCAGTGGCGTATACATCGAGGAGCAATTGTTCAAACGGCTGGGCATTGAAGACCAACTCAAACCCAAGTCGACGATGGTCCCGAAAATCCCGGTGGGTTCGGTGGTTGCCACCGGTGACTATCAACTGGGCTTTCAGCAGGTCAGCGAGTTGCTGCCGGTGCCGGGGGTGAGTTTTGTGGCGAAGATTCCGGAATCGGTGCAGTCGGTGACGCGTTTCGCCGCCGGCATTCCGGTGGGGGCGCAACACCCGGCGCAAGCCAAGGCATTGCTGGAATACCTGGCCTCCACCGCCGCTCAACCGGATGTGAAAGCCACCGGGCTGGACTCAGTCAGCCGCTGACCTGGACTTTCATTTCCACCACCAGCCGTTCCAGTTCCAGTGCCGCCGGGGTCAAGGTGCGACCCCGGCGCTTGATCAAACCGACACTGCGCATCACCTGCGGATCGGTCAGCGGCACCCGTGTCAGGATCGGGTGATCCGCCGCCGGCATCGCCATCAACGGCACCGCTGCCACGCCCAACCCCGCTTCGACCAAACCGATCATCGTCGTCACATGCCGGGTTTCGCAGATGCTTGACCGCTGCGGCACGATGCCCGTGAGCGCCTGATCCAGCAGAAAGCGATTGCCGGACGTCTTGTCCAGCGAGATGTAGTCCTGCTGATAAAACTCATCCCACGTCACGCTGGCGCGTGCGGCCAACGGATGATCGCGCCGGCACGCCACCACATAACCTTCCTGTACCAGCGGCTCGGGCGGTGTGTCAGCCAACATCATTGTATGTTCATGGCTGACGCATGAAGCATCACCCTTTATCCTTGTCCCCCCGCCGTACCGAGTGAATGGAGTTTTTGTCATGCCCCATGAAGGCAACCTGTTGCAAGCCGCTGTCGTGTTTCTGTTCGCGGCGGTGCTCACCGTTCCCTTGGCCAAGCGCCTGCAACTGGGGGCGGTACTGGGTTATCTGTTTGCAGGGGTGATCATCGGGCCGTCGGTGTTGGGCCTGATTGGCAATCCGCAAAGCGTCAGCCACATTTCCGAACTCGGGGTGGTGTTGCTGCTGTTCATCATTGGTCTTGAACTGTCGCCGCGACGTTTGTGGGTGATGCGCAGATCGGTGTTCGGCGTCGGCCTGGCGCAAGTGCTGCTGACGGGCTCGGTGATTGGTGTGCTGGCGTTGTTCGTGTTCGGCCAACCGTTGAACAGCGCGATCGTGCTGGGCTTGGGCCTGGCGCTGTCGTCCACGGCGTTCGGTCTGCAAAGCCTGGCCGAGCGCAAGGAACTGACCAGTCCCCACGGGCGTTTGGCATTCGCGATTCTGTTGTTCCAGGACATCGCCGCTATCCCGTTGATCGCCATGGTGCCGTTGCTGGCGGGCGGCGATCACACCAGCAGCGCAGGTGAAGGCCTCAATCACGGCTTGCGCGTGCTGGGCAGCATCGCGGTGATGGTGATCGGTGGGCGATACCTGTTGCGGCCGGTGTTCCGGGTGGTGGCCAAGACCGGTTTACCGGAAGTCTCCACGGCCACCGCGTTGCTGGTGGTGATGGGCACGGCGTGGCTGATGGATCTGGTCGGCGTGTCGATGGCGCTGGGGGCGTTCCTCGCCGGGTTGCTGCTGGCAGACTCCGAATACCGCCACGAACTGGAAGCGCAAATCGAGCCGTTCAAGGGATTGTTGCTGGGGCTGTTTTTCATCAGTGTCGGCATGGGCGCCAACCTGAGCCTGCTCCTGAGCGCGCCGATCACGGTGCTGGGCCTGACCCTGTTGCTGATCGCAATCAAACTGCCGCTGCTGTTTATTGTCGGTCGGCTGGCGGGTGGTCTGGGCAAGGTCAGTGCGATTCGCCTCGGCATCGTGCTCGCGGCCGGTGGTGAATTTGCGTTTGTGGTGTTCAAGATCGGCCGCGACCAGGGCCTGTTCGAACCAAACCTGTACGACTTGCTGGTGCTGACCATCACCTTGTCCATGGCGGTGACGCCACTGCTGTTGCTGGTGTGCGCGCGACTGGTCAGGCCAAAGGTTCAACCGGTGGTGGTGCCGGAGAAATTCCGCGAGATCGATACCGACACACCGCGCGTGGTGATCGCCGGCATGGGCCGCATGGGGCAGATCGTTGCGCGGATTTTGCGCGCGCAGAACATCAAGTTCGTCGCCCTCGACACCTCGGTGGAAACCATCGAACTGTCGCGCAGCTTCGGCGGTGTGCCGGTGTTCTACGGCGACCCGATGCGCCCGGAGATCCTCAGTGCGGCCAAGGTCGAGCAGGCGGAATACTTTGTCATCGCCACCGACGACCCGGACACCAACATCAAGACTGCCGAACTGGTGCATAAACTCTACCCGCACATCAAAATCATCGCCCGGGCGCGTAACCGTCAGCATGTGCATCGCTTGGTGGACCTTGGCGCCGAGGCCATTCGGGAAACCTATTACTCGAGTCTGGAAATGAGCCGGCGCACGCTGGTCGGCCTGGGGCTGACCCAGGCCCAGGCCGATGCGCGGATCAAACGCTTCAAGCATCACGACGAACAGGTGCTGGAGGCCCAGCATGCGGTTTATGACGATGCGGCGAAGGTCTTGCAGACGGCACAGGAAGCCCGGGCGGAACTGGCGAGATTGTTTGAGTCGGATCAGTTGGAAGAACAATCAGGCAAGGCATAACTGATCGCCCCCACGCTCCCCCCACAGCTGATCGTTCCCACGCTCTGCGTGAGAATGCCGCCCGGGACGCTCCGCGTCCCTTCGCAAGTCGTGACGCAGAGCGTCACAGGATGCATTCCCACGCAGAGCGTGGGAACGATCGACATAAGGAATCCACAATGGCTGCTGACCAACCCGCCCCCGCCCTGAAAGAAATCTTCAACGCCGACCGCCTCAAGCACATCGCCACCGAGATGACCGCCGTCTACCCCGCGTTCAACGCCAAGGCCTTCCTGAAACTGGCCAACGACGGGCTAGGCGAATTATCCATCATGCAGCGCATGGCCCGGGTCAGCGAGTGCCTGCACACCGTCCTGCCGTTGAACTATGAAGAAACGCTAGAGGTGCTGCGCGCCCTCGCTCCTCGCCTGAACAGCGGTTTCGTCAGCATCTCATTGCCGCATTACGTCGCGACGTACGGCGGACATGCCTTCGAGCAGTCCATGGAGGCGCTGAAATACTTCACCACCTTCGGCTCCTCGGAGTTCGCGATCCGCTACTTCCTGCGCAGCGACATCGAACGCTCCCTGGCGGTCATGCACGAGTGGTCCCTGGACCAAAACGAACACGTCCGCCGCCTGGCCAGCGAAGGCAGCCGACCGCGCCTGCCATGGTCGTTTCGACTGGAACAGATTCAGGCTGACCCAACATTGGCGGCGGTGATCCTCGACAACCTCAAGGCCGACGACAGTCTCTACGTGCGCAAGTCCGTGGCCAACCACCTCAACGACATCACCAAGGATCATCCCGAATGGGTGCTGGACCTGATCGAAGGCTGGTCGCTGGACAACAAACACACGGCATGGATCGCCAAACACGCCCTGCGCAGCCTGATCAAACAAGGCAATCAACGCGCGTTGGCGATCATTGGCGCGGGCGGCAAGCCTGAGGTCGAGATCATAGATGTGAAGGTGCAACCGGCGGTGATTCGTCTGGGTGAAAAAATCACCCTGTCCTTCGCCGTGAAATCCACGGTCCAGGACAGTCAGCGACTGGTGATCGACTACGCAATCGATTACGTAAAAGCCAGCGGCAGCACGTCAGCGAAGGTATTCAAGCTCAAGGCGCTGACACTTCCCGGCAAGGCGACCGAATCCATCGTCCGGGGTCAGCACATCAAGGAACTTACCACCCGCCGGCATTACGCGGGTCATCACGCCGTGCACATTCTGGTGAACGGCGAGCGCCTGGCCAGCACCGGGTTCGAGATTATCGCTGACGCTGATTGACCGTATTAGCGGATCGACCAGGCAGCATGCGCGTCAGGGTGTTGTCACGGACCCAATAGTGATGGAACAACCCCGCCGCCGCGTGCAAGCCGATCAGCCAGTAACCGGCGCTGCCGAGCAATTCGTGCCAATGCTTGAACTGCTTGGCCAGATCCGGATCGACCGCCACCAGCGAAGGCAGGAAGAACTCGAAATAAGGCATCGGCTTGCCACCTGCCGACAGCATCAGCCAGGCCAATAATGGCGTGGCAATCATCAGCCCATACAATGCCAGGTGCATCAGGTGCGAAACGCCTGTCTGCCAGACGGGTAACGCCGGCGTGATGGGCGGACGCGGGGCGAGCCGCCCGAGCAAGCGCACCCAGACCAACACAAAAATGCTGAACCCGAACAAGCCGTGCAGCCCCAGGAACAGGCTCTTCAACGCATGCCCGCGGGGCAACAGCCCTTTGATTTCGATGCAGGCATACACGCCAACAAACAGCGCAAGCATCAGCCAGTGCAAAGTGATCGAGAGTTTTCCATACCGGTGAGCGAGTGCATCGCGGGTCATAACAAGCCTCGTGAATATCATTGTGACTGGCGACTCATTCGCGCAGCCCGGGGCGACACCCTGCCCGCCCAGTCTTAAGACAATCTGAAGACAGGCACGACCGATCTTTTGGCCTCCTTCAGACTTCGTTAAGAAATGCCTCCGATACTCCTTCCACACTGACCTGTGGAGGCGTTTTCCAATGCCCGATTTTAACTGGAACATCCCTCTGCCCCTGCATTTCGGCCAAGCCGAAACCCCGCAGATGAGTTTGGCCAGAGCCCTGCCGGACGAGCCCCTGCGCCCCGTCTTCGAAGCCTTTATCCAGCAACGCTTCCGTAAGGCCCACGGTGCCGACATCCGTCATTTCATGCCGGAGCTGTTCGGCATGAATAACGCGTCAGGTGAACTGTGTGCAGTGGCCGGCGTGCGTCTGGCGAATAGCGAACCACTGTTTCTGGAACGTTACCTGGACGAACCGATCGATCCGCTGATCAGTGTCGCGGCCGATTGTGCAGTAGACCGCGCGGGTATCGTCGAGGTGGGCAACCTGGCCGCCACCGACACCGGCAGTGCGCGAATGAGCATCATCGCCATCACCTACCTGCTGGCCATGGGCGGCCTGGAATGGGTGACGTTCACTGGCAACATCGGCCTGGTGAATAGCTTCCACCGTCTGGGCTTGAAACCCGTGACCTTGTGCGCCGCCGATCCTGCGCGGCTGGGCGACGACCGCCATAGCTGGGGCAGTTACTACGAGAGCAAGCCCTGGGTGCACGTTGGCAACATCCGCGCCGGCTTCATCCATTTGCGCAATATCGGGATGTTCAATCGCCTGGGGCTGCCATCGTCCATCGAGGAATCCAGCCATGTCGCCTGAAATGGAGCGTTTCAAACAGACCCTGCGCAGCCATGCCGAACGCAAGTCCAATGCCATCGCCCTGTGGGGCGATCACCAGAAACTGGACTACGCCACGCTGTACGCAGAAGTGATGTATCGCCAGCAGCGTCTGCGCGATGAAAGCGTCAAGGTGGTTGCACTGGCGCTGGACAACGGCGTCGAAGCCATGCTCTGGGACCTGGCCGTGCTGTTTGAAGGTTTGACCTGCCTGACGTTGCCACCTTTTTTCAGCCCGGCTCAACGCAAACATTGCCTGAAGCAAAGCCAGGCCGCCCTGGTGATTGCCGAGCCAGCACTGGAAGGCGAATTGCAAACGGCCGGTTATGAGAAAGCCGGCGAGTTCTGGCGCCGTACCTTCAGCGGCCCAAGTCGGATGCCCGAAGGTACCGCCAAACTGACCTTTACCTCGGGCACCACCGGCACCCCCAAAGGCGTCTGCCTGAGCGCCGAAAGCATTCTGCGGGTCGCCCGCGAACTGGATCAGGCCAGCAAGCCCACCGATCCACAGCACCACCTCGCACTTTTGCCGCTGGCGATCCTGCTGGAAAATATTGGCTGCTATGCGGCGCTGTACGCCGGCGCAACGCTGAGCCTGCCCAGCCAGAAAACCCTGGGTATTCAGGGTGCCAGTAGTGTGGATGTGCCGCGGCTGCTCGGATGCCTGGCCACCCGTGCCCCCGAGAGTTTGATCCTGGTGCCGCAGTTGCTGTTGATGCTGGTCAGCGCCGCCGAGCAAAAAGCCTTCAGCCCCCACGCGTTGCGTTTTGCCGCGGTGGGTGGCGCACGGGTTAGCGAAGAATTACTGCTCCGTGCGCAACGGATCGGCCTACCGGTTTACGAAGGCTACGGACTGTCCGAGTGCGCGTCGGTGGTGTGCCTCAATCGGCCAGAAGCGCGCCGCCCTGGCAGTGTCGGCCGGCCCCTGCCCCACGTGGACATTCGCCTGGCCGACGACGGCGAAGTGCTGATCAAAGGATCGACCTTGCTCGGTTATCTCGGTGAAGCGCCGCACACCGATGAATGGTGGCCCAGCGGCGATCTTGGCGAGTTCGACCCCGAAGGTTTTCTCTACCTCAAGGGGCGCAAGAAACATCAATTCGTCACCAGTTACGGCCGCAATGTGAACCCGGAATGGGTCGAGGCCGAATTGACCCAACGCCGTCATATCGCCCAGGCCTTTGTCTACGGCGAAGCCATGCCGAGCAACCACGCGCTGCTCTGGCCCCATCGCCCCGATTGCACCGACGCAGAACTGGCCGCCGCCGTGGCCCAAGCCAACGAAGCCTTGCCCGATTACGCCCAGGTCCATCTGTGGACACGCCTGGATCAACCATTCACATCCGACAACGGTCTGCTGACCGCCAATGGCCGACCACGCCGGGACGCCATCGTCGAGCGTTACCGCTCGCAACTGACTGAAGCTGTCTTTTCAGAGGAATCTGCGTCATGAGCTTTTTCGACACATTGCAAGAAGCCACCCAGCAAGAACGCCACGAGCTGTTCAATCTGCCCATCATTCGCGACGCCCTCGAGGGCAAGGTCAGCCTGGAAAGCTACCGGGCCTTCCTGGCGCAAGCCTATTACCACGTGCGCCACACCGTACCGCTGATGATGGCGTGCGGTGCCCGTTTGCCGTCGCGCCTGGAATGGCTGCGTAAAGCGGTGTGCGAGTACATCGAGGACGAATACGGCCACGAACAATGGGTCCTCGACGACATCCAAGCCTGCGGCGGCGACAAAGAGGCCGTGCGCGACGGTCGTCCGTCCTTGCCGATCGAATTGATGGTCAGCTTCCTCTACGACCTGATTGCCCGGGACAACCCGGTCGGCCTGTTCGGCATGGTCAACGTGCTTGAAGGCACCAGCATCGCCCTGGCCACTCATGCCGCCGACAGCATTCGCGAACGCCTGGACCTGCCGCAAAGCGCTTTCAGTTACCTCAGCTCCCATGGTTCGCTGGATATCGAGCACATGCACACCTATCGCCGACTGATGAACACCCTCGATGATCCGGCCGACCAGGCGGCTGTGATTCACGCCTCCAAGGTGGTGTACACGCTTTACACCGACATGTTCCGCGGTTTGCCACGCGATGGGGAGAACCTGCATGCGCCTGTCTGAGGCTCGCGTGGTACTGACCGGCGCCAGCGGCGGTATCGGGTTGGCGATCACTACCGCCCTGTGCGCCAGTGGCGCCCGGGTATTGGCCGTGGCTCGGCATCGGGAACCGTTGGCACCTTTGCTCGAACGCTATCCGCAGCAGTTGTGCTGGATCGGCGCCGACCTGACGTTCCTCGCCGACCGCCGCAAAGTACTGGGAGCCGCCGAAGCCATCGGCGGCATCAACCTGCTGATCAACGCCGCCGGGGTCAATCACTTCGCCATGCTCGAGCAGCTCGATGACAGCGACATCAACGCCATGCTGGCAGTGAACATCAGCGCGCCGATCTGCCTGACCAAGTTATTACTGCCGCTGCTCAAGCAAGCTGAAAGCGCGATGGTGGTGAATGTCGGTTCGACCTACGGCTCCATCGGCTACCCCGGTTACGCCAGCTATTGCGCCACCAAGTTTGCCCTGCGGGGTTTTTCCGAAGCCCTGCGCCGGGAACTGGCCGACACCCGGGTCGGCGTTTTATACGTCGCGCCACGGGCCACCCGCACCAGCATGAACAGCCCGGCGGCACAGGCCTTGAATGACGCGCTCAAATCCAGTGTCGACGATCCTCAAAAAGTAGCCTCGGCGGTGATCCACGCGATTGCCGGAGACCACCGTGATTTGTACCTGGGCTGGCCGGAACGCTTTTTCGTGCGCCTGAACAGCCTGTTGCCAAACCTGGTGGATCGCGGCCTGCGCAAGCAGTTGCCACTGATCCGTCGCCTGAGTCAGAAGCCTGATAACGAGAATCTCAAGCCATGAAAAAACTCTTTGCTTGCTTGCTGTTGGGCGCCTTGAGCCACAGTGCCTGGGCGCTGGACGCCGCCGATCAACAACGTCTCAATGGCATCCAGCAAAGCTGGGCTCATATTCAATACGAACTGCCGGCCGAGCAGCGCACTGCCGCATTCGAAAAACTCGCCGGCCAAGCGTCGGCGTTCACTCACGAACGCCAATCGGTGGCCGAAGCCTGGATCTGGTCCGGAATCGTCACCAGCAGTTGGGCCGGTGCCCAGGGCGGGCTCGGTGCGCTGAGCAAGGTCAAGGATGCGAAAGTCGACCTGGAGAAAGCCCTGGCCCTGGACCCAAAAGCCCTGCAAGGCTCGGCCTACACCAGCCTCGGCGCACTGTACGACCGCGTACCGGGCTGGCCCATCGGTTTCGGCGACGCCGACAAGGCCGAACAATTGCTCAAGCAGGCCTTGCAACTGAACCCGAACGGCATCGATAGTCTGTACTTCTGGGGCGATCACCTCTACCGTCAAAAACGCTACAGCGAAGCCCGGGGCGCCCTGCAAAAAGCCCTGCAAGCGGAGCCAAGGCCAGGCCGGGAAACCGCCGACGCCGGGCGGCGCAAAGAGATCGAAGCGTTGCTGGCGGACGTGAACAAGAAACTCAACTGACAGGAGTCCGTGTGCGCTTATTACTGGTTGAAGATGACGTGGCCCTGGGCGAAGGCATCCATCAGGCCCTGGGCCGCGAAGGTTACACAGTCGACTGGTTGCAGGACGGCATCAGCGCCTTGCATTCGCTGCTCAGTGAATCCTTCGACCTGGCAGTGCTCGACCTCGGCCTGCCGCGCATGGACGGGCTGGAAGTGTTGCGCCGTCTGCGTGACAGCGGCTCCAACCTGCCCGTGCTGATCCTCACCGCGCGGGACGCCACCGAAGACCGTATCGAAGGGCTGGATGCCGGGGCCGACGATTATCTGATCAAACCCTTTGATCTGGCCGAACTCAAGGCGCGCCTGCGGGCCTTGCTGCGGCGCAGTGCCGGCCGCGCGCAGATGCTCATCGAACACGCCGGCATCAGCCTCAACCCGGGCACCCAGCAAGTCAGTTATTTGGGCGAACCGGTCGCGCTGACGCCCAAGGAATATCAACTGCTCCACGAATTACTCTCGCCGCCGGGCCGGGTGATGACCCGCGATCACTTGATGCAGTTGCTTTACGGCTGGAACGAAGAAGCCGAAAGCAACACCCTGGAAGTACACATTCATCATCTGCGCAAGAAATTTTCCACCGATCTGATCCGTACCATTCGCGGTGTCGGTTATCTGGTGGAGGAGCGTCGATGACGTCCATTCGGCACCGTACCCTGACGCTGATCATCGGCCTGATGCTCGCGGGTCTGGCGGTGATCAGCGTGTTCAACTGGCACGACAGCAACCACGAAATTGCCGAAGTCTATGACGCTCAACTGGCGCAGAACGCCCGGCTGCTGCAGGGGGTGATGCGCATGCCACTGGCCAGCAAGGAACACGCCGAGCTGTATCAGGCATTCAACAGGGCCTTGGGCGAAGCGGCGCCAGGAGGCGATGGCCATCCTTATGAAAGCAAGATTGCCTTTCAGGTCTGGAATCGTAAGGGCGAAGTGCTGGTGCACACCGCCAGCGCGCCCTCCTTCACCACGCCCCCGTCGACACCTGGCTTCAGCGATGTGGTCGATCTGAATAACCGCCACTGGCGCGCGTTCATGCTGGAAGACAAACCAACTGATGTGCGGATCTGGGTGGGCGAACTCGGCGATGTGCGGTCGGAGCTGGTGGACCGGATCCTGCGCCATACCCTGTGGCCCAACGTGCTGGGCAGCCTGATGCTGGTGGCGATGGTCTGGCTGGCCATTGGTTGGGGCCTCAAGCCCCTGGCCGATATGGCGGCGACGCTGCGGGCACGGCACAGCGGTTCTCTGGAACCGCTGCAACTGACCCCGCTGCCCAGCGAGCTCGAACCGATGCAAGCGGCACTCAATCGCATGCTCGCGCAGATTCAGGTAGTGCTCGGCCGCGAGCGGCGCTTTATCGCCGACGCCGCCCATGAAATGCGCACGCCCCTGGCGGTGCTACGGGTGCATGCGCAAAACCTGTTAGAGGCCGGCACCGAACAAGAGCGCAGGGAATCCTTGGCGTTTCTGATTTCGGGCGTGGACCGAACCAGCCGTTTGGTCAACCAATTGCTGACCATGGCTCGCCTTGAACCCACAGCCGTAACGCCGGTGCCGCACACCATCGACCTGACTCAAACGGTGCGCGACAGCTTGGTTCAGCTGACACCCTGGTTACTGAGCAAGAACCTTGAACTGGCCTTCGACGTCACCGACCGGCCCCTGAAAGTAATCGCTGACGCCGCCGCCATCGACATCGCCCTGAATAACCTGATCAGCAACGCGGCAAATTTTTCCCCCGCGCACGGCGTCATCACCGTGCAGCTGGATCAGGCTGACGGGTTTTATTTATTGAGTGTCGAAGATCAGGGGCCGGGCATCGACGAAGCGGAACGCGGCCGGTTATTCGAACGTTTTTACAGCCGAGGGAACGTCCAGGGGGCGGGATTGGGTCTGACAATCGTCAACACCATTGCGACTCGGCTGGGTGGACGAATTACCCTGGTCAACCGGCCGGAGGGCGGGTTGCGGGCAACGCTGTCGATTCCGGACGGCCAGTCCCGCACGCCTTTACAGCGCACCACGCGCGAATTGCCGCCGAATGCTTGAGTGATCACAAGCGGGGGCTCGCCAGATAATGCGCAACCAAAGCCCAGCGCAAACTCGCCGTTAATCAGCAACGATTGAAGCTATCGCGAAGCGCTCTAAAGAACTGTCATATCTAACAGGTCACATTCAGTTTGGCCGGGGCTAAGCTGCGCCCACCGGAATGAATTGAGGTGTTCATCATGTCTCGCAATCACTACCTATTGCCGCTGGGCGTTTGCTTGCTGGCAATGCTGCCCGTGTTCCGCGATGCCCTAGGTGTCACGTGGGAGCCCTTAAAAGACGAAGTGGAATTTCAATGCGATAACGGCAACACGGTGCCCGGCTACAGCGTCTATGTTGTCGGCAACCATCCGGAGTTAGGGAATTGGGATCCGGCCAAGGCCGTAAAGCTCGACCCTAAACCCGCCCCTAACAACGCTACATGGACCGGCAAGGTACTTTTCCCAGGCACGGACGACGGCAAAAATGAGGAATGGAAGTGTATCGTGCGCAAAGAGAACGACCCGACCGACGTGAAGTGGCAGCCCGGCCCCAACAACACGGTGAAGTTGGTTTTCCGCACAAAGAGTATCGGCACATTCTGAGGCGTGAGTGAACATTAGGGAAAATGTATTCTCCCAAGATCAAAAGATCGGGCCACGTCAGGACGATCTTTTGATGTGTGTGTGTGTTATCCCATCAACAACCCTTGCTCGGCCTCACACAACCCCACCACGTAATCCCACAACACCCGCAACCGCACCGACTTGTGCAGCTCACGCCGCGTGCTGATCCAGTAGCTGCGCTGAATACTCTCGTCCGGCAGCAACGGCACCAGACCAGGATCGGCGCTGGCCATGTAACACGGCAGCACGGCGATCCCCAACCCGGAACGCGCGGCCTGTTGTTGAGCGATGACGCTGGTGCTGTGAAACACAACCTGCGGGTTGCGGCAGAAGCTGTTGAGGAACATCAGTTCCTGACTGAACAGCAAGTCATCGACATAGCCGATCCAGGCGTGGCGAGCGAGGTCTTCGCGGCTGCGCAGCGGTGGCGAACGATCCAGATACGCCTGGCTGGCGTACAGCGCCAATCGATAGTCAGTCAGTTTTCGCGTGACCAGCATGTCGGCGGCCGGGCGCTCCAGGTGGATGCTGATCTCGGCTTCGCGGTTGAGGATGCTGACGAAACGCGGCACCGCCACCAGTTCCACTTCCAGCCCCGGATAACGTTCGAACAAGCCGTTCATGCGGCTGGCGAGGAACATGATGCCCAGCCCTTCGGTCACGCCGACGCGGATCTTGCCTAACGGTGCGCTCGACTGAGTGATTTCTTCCTGAGCCAGCAAGGCGACGTTCTCCATGGCTTCGGCGTGTTTGAGCAACGCTTCGCCCGCCGGGGTCAGCTCATAACCCTGGGCATGCTGGACAAACAACGCCGTGCCGAGGCTCTTTTCGATGGCCTCGATGTGCCGCGCCACGGTGGCGTGGGTGGTGTTCAAACGGCGGGCAGCGGTGAGCAGGCGCCCGCTGCGCTGCAACTCGAGAAAAAACCGCAGGTCATTCCAGTCGAACATGAACCGTCCTTGAGGTGAGGCTGTTTAAAAACGCACAGCGGCTGCGCAAAAACTAACATTCTTTTGACGAAAGCTAACAACTAGGATGACCGACAACAAGAACAACAACATGAGGTCACGGATGCAGACTTCCCTGGATGAATACGACTACATCGTGGTCGGGGCCGGCCCGGCCGGTTGTTTGCTGGCCAATCGATTGTCGGCCAACCCGCAACATCGCGTGCTGCTGCTCGAAGCCGGCGGACGCGACAACTATGCGTGGATTCACATCCCCGTGGGTTACCTGTTCTGCATCGGCAACCCGCGCACCGACTGGTGCTTCAAGACCGAAGCGCAACCTGGCCTGCAAGGTCGCGCCCTGAGTTACCCGCGTGGCAAGGTGCTCGGCGGCTGTTCCTCGATCAACGGCATGATCTACATGCGCGGCCAGGCCGGCGACTACGACGGCTGGGCGGCTCAGGGCAATCCCGGCTGGAGCTGGAACGACGTGCTGCCGTTGTTCAAAAAAAGCGAAAACCATTTTGCTGGCGACTCGGAGTTTCACGGCGCCGCCGGTGAATGGCGGATCGAACGTCAGCGACTGTCGTGGCCGATTCTCGATGCCTTCCAAAGCGCCGCCGAGCAAACCGGCATCGCCAGCATCGATGACTTCAACCAGGGCGACAACGAAGGCTGCGGCTATTTTCAGGTGAACCAGAGGGCCGGTATTCGCTGGAACGCGGCCAAGGCGTTTCTCAAACCGATCCGCAACCGCCCCAATCTCACCGTACTGACTGACGTCGAAGTCGACCGCGTGCTGCTGGATAACGGCCGTGCGTCAGCGGTCAGTGCGCGTTGGCAGGGTCAGCCGAAAACCTTCAAGGCGCGCAAGGAAATCGTGCTGTGCGCCGGTTCCGTCGGCTCACCGAGCATCCTGCAACGTTCCGGGATTGGCCCTCGCCCGCTGCTGCAACGATTGGGGATCGGCGTTGCCCATGAACTGCCCGGCGTGGGTGGCAATCTTCAGGATCACCTGCAACTGCGCCTGATCTACAAACTGGAAAACGCCCGCACCCTTAACCAGATCGCCGGCAGCCTGTGGGGCAAGATGGGCATGGGCCTGCGTTACCTGTATGACCGCAGCGGCCCGCTGTCCATGGCACCGAGTCAACTTGGGGCCTTCGCCCGTTCGGGACCGGAGCAGACGTCGGCGAATCTCGAATACCACGTTCAGCCACTGTCGCTGGAGCGTTTCGGTGAGCCGCTGCACGCCTTCCCCGCCTTCACGGCGTCGGTGTGCGATCTGCGGCCGCAAAGCCGAGGCCGCGTCGAGATTCGCTCCACCGATCCGCAGGAAGCACCGCTGATTCAGCCCAATTACTTGAGCCATCCGGAGGACTTGCGGGTGGCAGCAGACGCCATTCGCCTGACCCGCCGCATCGTCGCCGCACCGGCCCTGCAAGCGTTCAATCCGGTCGAGTACTTGCCCGGCGACAGCTTGCAGAGCGACGAACAATTGCATGAAGCCGCCGCCCGCATCGGCACCACGATTTTCCATCCGGTCGGCACCTGCCGCATGGGCAATGACGCGCACGCCGTGGTTGATGCGCAACTCAAAGTCCATGGCATCCCCGGCCTGCGCATCGCCGACGCCTCGATCATGCCGCGCATCACCTCGGGTAATACCTGTTCGCCTACGCTGATGATTGCCGAAAAGGCAGCACAACTGATCCTGGCCACTCCTGTAAACACTATCCCTGTGGGAGCGAGCCTGCTCGCGAAAGCGGTGGATCATTCAACATCGAGTTGACTGACACGACGCCATCGCGAGCAGGCTCACTCCCACAAGGATCGCACTAGATTCACGGACATTGAGCTTTAACCCTGCAAGGAAAACGCAACACCAGTGGAACAAAAAAAACAATCACTGTGAGGGATACCGATATGTCAGAACATGTTCAGCCGTTGGAAGCCGTGCGCAGCGCGGGCACCAGCAAGGAAACCCAGAAAGTCATCTTCGCCTCGTCGCTCGGGACGGTCTTCGAGTGGTACGACTTTTTCCTCTATGGCGCCCTCGCGGCGGTGATCAGCAAACAGTTTTTCGCCGGGGTCAACGACACCACGGCGTTCATCTTTGCGCTGATGGCCTTCGCTGCCGGCTTCATCGTGCGGCCGTTCGGCGCGCTGGTGTTCGGCCGGTTGGGGGACATGATCGGGCGTAAATACACCTTCCTTGCGACCATCATCCTCATGGGCCTGGCGACCTTCTGCGTCGGGCTGCTGCCGACCTACTCAAGTATCGGCATCGCCGCGCCGATCATTCTTGTGCTGCTGCGCATGCTTCAGGGCCTGGCCCTGGGCGGTGAATACGGCGGCGCTGCCACTTACGTGGCCGAACATGCGCCGCTGGGTAAACGCGGTTTCCACACCAGCTGGATACAGTCCACCGCAACCCTCGGCTTGCTGCTGTCGCTGTTGGTGGTGCTCGGTTGCCGCTACTTCACCGGTGACCAGTTCGAAGTCTGGGGCTGGCGGATTCCGTTCCTGTTTTCGATCATTCTGCTGGGCATCTCGACCTGGATTCGCATGAGCCTGCACGAGTCGCCGGCGTTCGTGAAAATGAAAGAGGAAGGCAAACTCTGCAAGTCGCCGCTGCGCGATTCCTTCGGCAAATGGGAAAACCTTAAAGTCGTACTGATCGCCCTGTTCAGCATCAACGCCGGACAAGCCGTGACCTTCTACGCGGCGCAGTTCTACGTGCTGTTCTTCCTCACCCAGTTCCTGAAAATGGACCCGGCGCTGGCCAACAGCCTGCTGATCGTCAGCGTGATCATCGGCGCACCGTTCTTCATTTTCTTCGGCTGGCTGTCGGATAAAGTCGGGCGCAAACCGGTGCTGATGATCGGCCTGCTGCTGGCGACTGCACTGTACTTCCCGATCTTCAAATCCATCGCCCACTACGCCAACCCGGCCATTGACCAGGCCAGCCGTCAGGCACCGATCACCGTGCTGGCGGACCCGGCCACCTGCACCTTCCAGTTCGACCCGGTGGGCAAGGCGAAATTTGATAGCCCTTGCGACAAGGTCAAAACCTTCCTGGTGAAACAAGGCCTTCCCTACAACAGTGAAGCTCTACCTGCCGGCAGCGCCATACAGGTGAGCGTCGGTGAAGTGAAACTTGAAGGCTACGATGAAGCGGCCCTGCGAGGCGCCGTGACCCTGGCGGGTTATCCGTCAAAAGCCGACATTCAACTGATCAACAAACCGATGATCGTGGCGCTGATCGTCGCGCTGATCATCATCTCCGCCATGTGCTACGGCCCGCTGGCGGCGCTGATGGTCGAACTGTTCCCGACCCGCATCCGCTACACCTCGATGTCCCTGCCGTACCACATCGGTAATGGCTGGTTCGGCGGTTTCCTGCCAACGGTGTCGTTTGCCTTGGTGGTGTACACCGGGGACATCTTCTACGGGCTGTGGTACCCGGTGGTGATAACCGGGGTGAGCCTGGTCGTCGGGATGATCTGTTTGCGTGAGACCAAGAACGTGGACCTCGATAAAAACTGAGCTCACCACAATCCTTGTGGTGAGGGGATTTATCCCCTCACCACAGGTAAGCTCGACGACATCGGCAGCCCCGCCATTCACAGACCGAGGCACCATGATCATTTCATCCGCATCTGACTATCGCGAGGCAGCACGTCGCAAACTCCCGCGTTTTTTGTTTGATTACATTGATGGCGGGGCTTATGCAGAGCATACGCTGAGGGCCAATAGCGCCGATCTGACGGGCATCAGCCTGCGTCAGCGCATTCTGAAAAACGTCGAGACCTTGAGTCTTGAAACCACCCTCTTCGACCAACCGCTTTCAATGCCGATCATATTGGCCCCGGTCGGCCTGACGGGCATGTTCGCCCGTCGTGGCGAGGTGCAGGCGGTTAAAGCCGCGGAGAACAAAGGCATTCCGCTTTGCCTGTCAACGGTGTCGGTGTGCTCGATCGAGGAAGTCTCGGCACAAAGCCAGCAGTCCATCTGGTTTCAGCTGTATGTGTTGAAGGACAGAGGCTTCATGAGAAATGCACTGGAGCGGGCGAAGGCCGCCGGTGTGAAAAACCTGGTGTTTACCGTGGACATGCCCACGCCCGGCGCCCGATACCGGGACGCACACTCGGGCATGTCAGGCCCTTTTGCATCATCGCGGCGAATGCTTCAGGCCATGACCAAACCCGACTGGGCATTCAACGTCGGCCTCATGGGGCGTCCACACGACCTGGGCAATATCTCGAAGTACCTTGGCAAAGCCGTAACCCTCGAAGACTACATGGGCTGGTTGGCCAACAACTTCGACCCTTCGATCAGCTGGAGCGATCTGGAGTGGATTCGTGAGTTCTGGAAAGGCCCGATGATCATCAAAGGCATTCTCGATCCTCAGGACGCCCGGGATGCGGTCAGCTTTGGCGCGGATGGCATTGTCGTGTCGAACCACGGCGGGCGACAGCTGGACGGCGTGCTTTCCACCACTCGGGCATTGCCGCCCATCATGCAAGCCATCAGTAATGATTTGACGGTGCTGGTCGATTCGGGAATCCGCTCGGGACTGGATGTCGTACGGATGTTGGCGCTGGGCGCAAAAGGCGTATTGCTGGGGCGTTCCATGGCCTATGCGCTGGCCGCCGATGGTCAACGCGGGGTGGAAAATATGCTGGATATCTTCGCCAAGGAAATGCGCGTCGCCATGACCTTGACCGGGGTGACCTCGATTAGTCAGATTGATGAATCTACGCTGGTGGATGCTGTTCGATGAGCTGAACACCTGACCTTAAAACGCCGCGCCCATGCGCGGCGTTTTCGTGGATGCCTGGAAAACGACCCTCACTCAACGTCTTTGAGAACTTCAAAGGTCACTTGATCGGGATAAAACGCCATGTAGCCGCGAATCTGCTCTACCGACACTTTAGGGTCTTCATAGCTCCACACCGCGTTAGCGCCTTCATGTCCCGGGACTTGCAGACTGAAATAGCTGGCATCGCCCTTGTAGGGGCAATAACTCGTGTGATCGGTGCGGGCAAAGTACTTTTCATCGATATCCTCCCGCGGGACGTAATACACCGGAGGATAGTTGGCCTCGAGCAACACCAGCGCCCGTGCGGAGGCGGCCACCTGGATACCGTGAAACTTCACAAGCAGGCAGCCCGGCTGCTCCGCAATGGTGATGACAGGACTAGGACCGGTGCTTTTCATGAAATACGTTCCTCATGACGGTGATGGACCTGCAGGTGTCCGCGATGGCGTCAAGCCAGACACATCGGGTTATCGTTCATCGCGAGCAAGCTTTGCTCCAACAGGGGCACGCCGCGACCGCGGTTCATTAGGTATACCTCATGTTTTGCATTCACGACGGCTTCGCAGCCGAACGGGAGAAAGCCCCCTCGCCGGCCGTTCGATTCTGAACCGGATCAAGCACCAGATACCGCATTAAGAGGGGCAAACACTCAAAGCCGGTAAAACATCGTCTACGATCAATAAGACCGTTGACCTCCCTGCTGCTCAGACAGGCAGTCGTGGCATGGCGTGGGGATTTGAGTCTCAGAAACTTGAGGGTCTCACCATGCCCGCCACACAGTTTTCCCTCGACCAGAAAATCATCACCCTCGACGCCCGTCCGGATCGCCTCGACTTGCGCGATCGTATTTTTACCCCACGGGTCCAGTCGCTGCCGCCCTCCTGGCCCGCCGACAAGGACATTGCTTCTGAACTCTCGGGCTACCTGGACAAAAACATGGTGCTCTACCAGGGCAGCGAAGGCGCATGCACCGGGTTCGGACTGGCGGCGGTGGTCAACTTTCTGTTGTGGCGGCGAGACCGGGCCTCCACCAAAACGAGTCCGCGCCAGCTCTATCATCTGGCCAAACTCTATGATGAATGGCCGGGCGAGGACTATGTGGGTTCCAGTTGTCGCGGCGCGTTGAAGGGTTGGCACAAACACGGCGTCTGCGCGCAGGAACTGTGGCCCTATACCGTCAAGCCGGACGGATCGGTTCCGGCCTTTGAAGCACCGGCGGAGAATTGGGCAACGGATGCCATGACGCGGCCGCTGGGGGTTTACTACCGCGTCGAGAAGGACGATGTCACCGCCATGATGGCGGCGCTGTATGAGGCCGGCGCGCTCTACGTCTGCGCCAATGTGCATCAGGGCTGGGCACTGATGCGGCCCAAAGGCAAAAAACAGCCGGCGGTGGAATTCCAGAGCATGTCTCAGCTGCCCGTCATCAAATGGCCGGCGGCCAGTGAGGGCGGTCACGCCTTTGCCTTGATCGGGTACACCCATCAGGGGTTCATCGTGCAGAACTCCTGGTCAACCGACTGGGGATTTTCCGGCTTCGCCATCCTGACGTTCGAAGACTGGCTGGCCAATGGCACCGACGCCTGGACCGTGGCCCTCGGGGTGCCGATCGAACGCGGCGCGTTATCGCAGAACGCACGCCCTTCAGGCTCCCACAACGGCGCTCAATCACCGTTTCGTAGCGCGCTGTCGAGCTCAAGCGCCAAGCGCGAAGGGTTTTCCCTGTTCACCGCCAGCGCCTGCGAGCCTGATCGCAAAGGGCCGCCGCTGTTGACCAAGGATCAGGCTTACGGCCTGACCATCGTGATGGAAAACAACGGCAGCATCGGTCCTCGTCTCACCGACGTGGAAAACGTCCGGGCGGGCGTCAAACGCATCGTCTACGAGGCGCCTCGCGCCTGGTACGACAAGCTGCCGGCCACAAACAAACCCCCTGTGCTGCGCATCGCCGTCATTGCCCACGGCGGGCTCAATTCCGAGCAGGATTCGATCAATCGAATCTGTGCGATGGCGCCCTACTTCCTTGAAAACGGCATCTATCCGCTGTTTGTCACCTGGCGCACCGGGGTCCTCGAGACGCTGGCGGATATCGTCCAGGACACTCTGCCCGGACTATTTCCCGAAGCCGGCAGCATCAGCGATGCATTGAAGGCGATCAAGGACAAAGCCGTGGAAGGCTTCGATCGCACGCTGGAACTGGCGACCAAAAAACCCGGCGGCGACCAGTGGAGTCAGATGAAACAGAACGCCGAAGCCGCCGCAGTCGCCGGCTTTACCCCGCGTGGGCTGGTGGAAATGGCGGAGAACCTGAAAAACCTGATTGCCGACATGGGCAAGAAAAACGTCGAGCTGCATTTGATCGGCCATTCCGCCGGCTCCCTGATCAATGGCCACTTGATTCAACTGCTGTGGGCCAGGGGTTTGCCCACCGAAACATCGACGCTGATGGCCCCGGCCTGCACCCTCGATTTCGCCAACCAGACCTACCGCAAAGTCATCGAAGGCGGAGGCCTCAAGCGCAAGGATTTCCACATCCACCTCATGTCCGACAGCCGCGAACAGGATGACAACGTCATCGGCGTGTACCACAAATCCCTGTTGTACCTCGTTTCCCGGGCCTATGAAGAACTGCAACGCATGCCGCTGCTGGGCATGGCCAAAAGTCTGGACAAGCAGTACCAGGACTTCAGCAATCCCGATCTGGCGGAGTGGAACATCGCCGCCAAAAACATGACCGAACAGTGGAACCAGTTTTACTTTGGGAAAACCATTCCGGCCGGGTTTGCCGCAACGGGTCGCGGGCTTCCCGAAGCGTTCGCGCAAACCCTGCATATCTTCAACGATCCGAAAATGAACTATGGCGCGGGCACCAAAAAAGACACCTCCCACGGCGGCTTCGATAATGATGTGAACGTAATTACCGCCGCGTTGCTGACCATTCTCAGGCGAGAGCCCGGCGCGAAGCTGGACCAATCGGTGGTTAACCTGAACTACTGAGGAGCCTGTGCAATGAATCGCAACGCACCGACTGTACATCCATACAGATAAAGATTGCCCCATCGCTCTTCAGCCGCCATTCTGTGCGCCTCTCGACAGTTGATGAGCGATGGTGGTTATGCGGCTGTACCTCTGTGAAAAACCTTCCCAGGCCAAAGACATTGCGGCCGTCCTCGGCGCCAGGCGTCGTGGCGACGGCTGCTGGCTGGGAACGGACGTCACGGTGACCTGGTGCATCGGCCATTTACTGGAAACCGCGCCGCCCGACGCCTATGACGCGCGTTACAAGCGCTGGGTGCTGGCGGATCTGCCGATCATTCCAGAGAAGTGGAAAATGACCGTCAAACCGCGCACGGCCAGCCAGTACAAAGCGGTCAAGCGCCTGCTCGGCGAGGCCAGCGAACTGGTGATCGCCACCGACGCCGACCGCGAAGGCGAGATGATCGCCCGGGAACTGGTGGAGCATTGCCGGTATCGCGGGCCGATCCAGCGGCTATGGCTGTCAGCGCTGGACGATGCGTCGATCCGCAAGGCGCTGGCAGCCCTGAAGCCGGGGGCCGAGACCTTCAGCCTTTACCATTCGGCACTCGGGCGCTCGCGGGCCGACTGGCTGATCGGGATGAACATGAGTCGGCTGTTCACGCTGTTGGGGCGTCAGTCGGGTTATCAGGGCGTATTGCCGGTCGGTCGGGTACAAACGCCGACCCTGCGTCTGGTGGTGGATCGCGACCGCAGCATCGCCGATTTCGTGCCGGTCGCCTATTGGGCCATCGACGTGCAACTGCTGCACGACGGCACCACGTTCACCGCCCAATGGCGTGCAGCCTCCGAGGTTTGCGACGATCAGGATCGCTGCCTGAATCAGGCGTTGGCGCAGCAAGCAGCGGCGGCAATTGGCAGTGCGGCGAGTGCCTGGGTGATCAAACTGCGTACCGAGCGGATGCGCGAAGTGGCCCCCCTGCCCTTCGATCTGGGCACCTTGCAGGAAGTCTGCTCGAAGAAGCTCGGGCTCGGCGCCCAGGAAACCCTCGACATCGCCCAGGCCCTGTACGAAACCCACAAGGTCATCACCTACCCACGCAGCGATTGCGGTTACCTGCCCGTAAGTCAGCACAGCGAAGCACCGGGCATACTTGCCGCGCTGAGACAGGCGGATCCGGCGCTGAACGCCTTGAACGATTTCCTCGAGCCTCAGCGCCGCTCACGGGCCTGGAACGACGCCAAGGTCAGCGCTCACCACGGCATCATCCCCACCGCTGCGGCGAAAAACCTCGAGCGGCTGGCGGGCAAGCAGCGGGCGGTCTACACCCTGATCCGCGCACGTTACCTGGCGCAGTTTCTGCCCAACCATGAATACGACCGGACCCAGGCCGACTTCAACTGCGCCGGTGAAGCCTTGCGTGCCGTCGGCAAGCAGATCGTCGAGCCCGGCTGGAAACGCGCCCTGCCCGAGGCCCTTGCCCCGGCCAAGGGCCGCGAAGCACCGGCGCCGCAAACGCTGCCGGCATTGGCCGAAGGACGTGACTGCGCGGTGGCCGACGTCAAGCTCAAGGACCTCTGGACGCAACCGCCCAAACCGTTCACCGAAGGCGATCTGATCAAGGCGATGAAGAACGTCGCCAAACTGGTGGAAGATCCCTTGCTCAAACAGAAACTCAAGGACACCACCGGCATCGGCACTGAAGCGACCCGCGCCTCGATCATCCAGGGCCTGCTCGACCGCGGTTATCTGATCAAGAACGGCAAGGCCCTGGCCGCCACCCCGGCCGCGTTCAGCCTGATCGATGCCGTGCCGCGTGCCATCGCCGACCCCGGGACCACAGCCATCTGGGAACAGGCGCTGGACATGGTGCAGAGCGGCGAGATGAGCCTGGAAGAATTCGTCACCAAGCAGGCCGCGTGGATGAGCAAACAGGTCGCCCGTTGCGCCGGCCTGAGCCTGACCATCAGCGGACCGGCAAGCCCCGCCGGGCGCGGTGCCACTCCGTGGAAAAACAAACGCAAGCCCGCCAAACGCAAGCCCTCGACGGGCGCCAAACGCGCGGCAAAACCGGCGAGCAAGGCTTGAGGGGATTTCGAGCGAGCCCGAATGGACTATGTTTTTTGTGGGAACGGGCTTGCTCGCGAAGAGGGAGTGTCAGTCAACATTCGTGTTGCTGGCACACCGCTTTCGTCGGAACGCCCGGAGCAAGATAATGCTGTTCACTTAAGAGAGTCTTGAATCAGAGAAACCTGTGGCGAGGGAGCTTGCTCCCGCTTGAGTGCGTAGCACTCACAAAAATCGGCAATGATTGTCAGATTTTTGGGGCTGCTACGCAGCCCAGCGCGAGCAAGCTCGCTCGCCGCAAAGGTACGCACGATCCCAGAGCGCACCTAAGTGAACAGCATTACCCGAAGCAAGACAGCTTCCACAGCTTACCCGCCAGGCAACAGCCCTGCTTTCTGAGAGGTACGATCATGGCGACAATCAGCAGCCAGCCCTTGATTGAACTGCACGCCGCCCAGCGCGACGAACTGGAAACGATTGAAAACCTGATGCAGTTCTACCTGTATGACTTCAGCGAGTGGCTGCCGCTGAAGCTCGGTGAGCATGGCTTCTTCAACGCTCAGCCCAAACCGGGTTACTGGCGCAACCCCGCCACCAGGCCGTTTTTGATCAAGGTCGACGGAGAATTGGCCGGTTTCGTGACGGTGGATGACGAAACCCATCTTCACGGCGCCGAGTACAACATCGGCTACTTCTTTGTCAGTCGACGCTTTCGTGGCCAAGGCGTCGCGAAGTTTGTCGTTTCCACCCTCTTGAGCCGGTTCCCCGGTCAATGGCAAATTTTCCACCTCGACGTTAATCAGCCTGCGCAGCGGTTCTGGGCCCGGGTCCTGGCTGATCTCACCCATGGCGAGTTCACCCTGCATCAGCTGTCGGTAGACGGTTATCCTTGCACCGTTTACCGATTCCAGGCATCGCTGCCAGCGTCCTGACCGCGCTTTCCCATTCGGCTTTTTAATTCCAAACGACTTTGTCCGACAATATGTAGTGAGCAAAAATAATCACTACAAAACCGTTGACGCCTCCGATTTGCCCTTGCATGATGCAGACGTCTCCCCGATCGGGAGTACAGGCAACACGTTTGAGCAAGCTCGTCTGACCGCCGAGCTGTTTTTCCCGGATACACGCTGCCCACAAGGCAGATTGAAGAAACTGACCTGGCCTGAACGTCCAGTACAAGGACGAGAAGCGCTGGCGATCAATCCTCATGAAGCTTGTGGCCGACCCTGAAAATGTCGGCAGTGGCCTGAAGGTTTTCGCTGCTTCTCCTCGTTGTGACGCTATTGCGTAGCAGTTATTCAACACGACTACATGCAACAGACGCGGGACCCCGTCAATTTGGCGGCTGACCGCTGACGTCCTGGTTTCGGTGCCAGGGATCAACTAACCGATGGGCTACCTGTATTAGCGAATCAACTTTGAAAGATCACCAAATGGTCAAGGGGCTTACTATGAATCTGAACAATCAACCCACTATCGATGAACTGGCTCATCTGTTCGCTGCACAAAAAGACAGCCATGACAGCCATATTCTGTGGATCAGCAAGTCGGGCCAGGTGCATATCGACTGCCTGTCGCCTCACGCCCATGAAGCGGAGTTCGACAAGAACAACCAGAACCTGCTCGCCCGACTGAAGATGTACCGTCGCGGCCAAGGCTATGTCGGCAAGAAAGCCGCGGCCGACAAGGACTTCATCGGTCATGTTCTGCAAACGCTGAAACAGGCGTGGGCCTCGATGCAGAACCAGAACGAAGTTCGGGTGATTGACCGGTTCTACTGATACCTCTACACCCCATCCATAAAAAGGCCCCGCTCGTCATATCGAGCGGGGCCTTTTTTGTTTGTCTCGTGCGCACCAAACAACGCTATCGTTAACCGTGTGCATTGGATCATTGGAGGTTTGTGATGAACATACAACTGACAGGCTTGCTGTTACTCGTAATGGCCAGTGCTGCCCATGCAAACAGCATCACTGGCGTGCCGTTGTTCGATGCGGACTGCCCCGGCAAAATCATCGTCCACGCGGATCAGGACGGCCCGGTGTTGATCAACAGCAAGGAAGCCGAGACCAAAGCCATCGACGATCGCCGATTCGAAGCCAGGGGTTCGGGCGTCGTCATCTCGATCCTCCTCTCCGATGACGACTCGGTCACGGTGTCCTCCACGGGCAAGGCGCCCAATGGTGTCTGCCAATTAGTAGAGGACTGAGGTTGTCGACTCACCCGTTGCCGCCCCCAACACCAGCTCCATAAACGCCACCGACGCTGCACTGTGATAGTTGTTTTTGCGTCGAAGCAGCGCGGCTCCTCTTTTGGGCGCCTCCCCCAATAACGGGATTTTGCGCAACGCCCGGTCCTCGGTGGCAATGGGCTCCGGAAGGATGGTGGCGATGGCCGTGTGCCGAATGACTTCCAGCAAGGTGCTCACCGAGTTGACCTCGATCACCACCTTCGGCGTGATCTGCTCCTGGGCAAAGTACTCATCAATGCGGGTGCGGGTCACGAAGTCCGGGGCCAGCAGCGCAAACTCCAGTTGCGCGACCTCTTGCGCGGACAATGCGACCTGGCTTTCGTATAACGGGTGATCGCGCCCCACCATAACGCCCAAAGTCTCGGTAAACGCCGGGATCGACTCGATGTCGGCATTTCTGACCTGGGTAAACGCGATGGCGATGTCCAGTGAGTCATTCAACAGCCCGGTCTCGATGTCATCCATCGACAGCTCAAAAATCTGTAAATGGATGTTCGGATACCGCGCCACGTAATCGCACACCAGAGGCCCCACCAGGTACGCCATGAACGTTGGGGTCATGGCCAGCCGCAAGGTGCCGCGGGACAAGTCCTTCACGTCATGCAGTGCACGTTTACCCGCCTCCAGTTCCACCAGCACCCGACGAGCGCATTCGATGTAGGCCTCTCCCGCGTCGGTGGGTTTGACCGTGCGCGAGGTTCGGTCGAACAGGCTCACGCCCAGGGTTTCTTCCAGTTGCCGGATCTGCTGGGACAGGGTCGGCTGCGAAACGTGAAGCGCCTCGGCGGCGCGGGTGAAACCGCCGTGGTCAGCGACCGCCAGCAAATAGCGCAAATGTCGGAGCAGCATGGGGAATCACCATCTATAGGCTGTGCTTATGCGCTGCATTGTATATCGGTCTTGGACGCTATGGATCGATCGGCAGAAGATGGCTCCACACCCAAGCAACATCACTCCCGACAGGAGAATCACCATGCAACAGTCCCACGCCTACAACGACCCAAGCCTGGCCCTGACCACGTCGATCCTCGATGCAAAAGCGCGCAAAAACCTGTCCTGGCAGGATCTGACCGACGGCACCGGCCTCGGCCTGGCCTACGTCACTGCCGCCCTGCTCGGTCAGCACCCGCTGCCGGAAAGCGCTGCCAAGGTGATTGGCGAAAAACTGGACCTGGACGCCGACTCCGTGGCCCGCCTGCAGATCATTCCGCTGCGCGGCAGCCTCTCGGGTGTCCCGACCGACCCGACCATCTATCGCTTCTACGAAATGATCCAGATTTACGGCACCACCCTGAAAGCCCTGGTTCATGAGCAATTCGGCGACGGCATCATCAGTGCGATCAACTTCAAGCTCGACATGAAGAAAGTCGAAGACCCGGAAGGCGGCTCCCGCGCGGTGATTACCCTCGACGGCAAGTTCCTGCCACTGCGTCCGTTCTAAGCGGATACCGGCCCGCACCGTGCTAAATCCGTAGCAGCTGTCGAGCCTGCGAGGCTGTGGCGAGGGGATTTATCCCCGTTGGGCTGCGAAGCGGCCCCTTTTTTTCCAACCACTGCGCATCCAATGGATTACGACGGCTTCGCCGCCGAACGGGGCGGTGCGACGTTTCGATAAATCCCCTCGCCACAGCCTCGCAGGCTCGGCAGCTGCTACAAAAAATAATCATTTGATTCACGCATGAGGACATCGCCATGAAAGCGCTCATCGAAGGTTTTTTGAAGTTCCAGAAAGACGCCTTTCCGCAACGGACCGACCTGTTCAAACACCTGGCCACTACCCAGCATCCGGGCACGCTGTTCATCACCTGTTCCGACAGCCGTGTCGTGCCGGAGCTGCTGACCCAACAGGAACCCGGTGAACTGTTTGTGATCCGCAACGCCGGCAACATCGTGCCCTCCTACAGCCCTCACCCCGGCGGTGTGTCGGCCACGGTCGAATATGCGGTCGCGGTGCTCGGCGTCACCGACATTGTGATCTGCGGGCACTCGGACTGCGGCGCCATGACCGCCGTCGCCAAGTGCACATGCATGGACCACCTGCCCGCCGTCAGCGGCTGGTTGCAACACGCCGAATCAGCGAAAGTCATCAACGAATCCCGCCCTCACGCCAATGAAGCGGCGAAGGTGAGTTCAATGGTTCGGGAGAATGTCATCGCGCAACTGGCCAACATCCAGACGCATCCGAGCGTGCGCCTGGCTCAGGAGAAAGGCCTGTTGAATTTGCATGGTTGGGTTTACGACATCGAGACCGGTTCGGTCGACGCCCTGGATGCCAACAGCCATCGTTTTGTGGCGCTCGCCGAGTATCCGGACACCTGCGCCCTTCAAGCCCGATCCATAGAAGCAGCAGCCTGAAGTGTGTATCCATCGACGCAGCGCTCCCGGCTCACGGGAGCGCTGCACTGACACGATCGACCGGGTTATTTATCGTCGATCCTGGTTGACGATGGTGGCCGACGCTCAGGGGCCTCTTCCGCGTTGGGTGGTTCTGGAATACTGCCTGGCCTGAACACGTGAGTCAGCAAGTCTCTGGCATCGACATCGACGACCCCCTGAACCGAACGGGTCAGAGCAACAGCCTGCTCACACTGTTTATGGGTGTTGACGCGACCGCTCAATGCCACCGTGCCCCCATGGGTTTTGACATGGATTTGCAGGCCAAGGCTGGGTTCGGCCATTGCCAGGGCTGACTTCACCCTGGCGGTAATCCACGTGTCGTGAACGCCCCTTTCCAGATCATGAGAGTATTGTTGGAAGGAATGAAGTTTCATGATGTAACCCTCTCTCCGTCATCAGATGCACTGCCCGTCCATTGGCTGTGCAGCCTTGATGCTCAGACGAGCGTTATGGACATCTGATTCGTTTTGGAGTGCTCGCCACGCCCCTACGGACGCACATTAAGTATAGTGCGGCTGTTGACCGGGGTCGTGGTGCTGGATCAGCGTTTGACCGACAGATCCGTCTGGGTCATGCGACTGCGGATCGTGAACACCCCATCTCCCGAAAGAATCGCGCTGCGAGCAAACAGGCGGCCGCTCTCCCAGTTCGAAAGCCCCAGTTCCGGCTTGTTCAGCGCGTACTGTCCGTCGACCCAGCGGGTAATCCCGTTACCGACAAAAGGTGCGTTGACGGCGCTGTAGAAGCGTTCCTGAGCCGCGGCATCTTCACTGATCAACGACACGGTGAACTGCGGGCTGTAGCGATTGAACAACGCGATGGCGCTGTCCAGGTCATCGACGATCTTCAGGCTGACTTCCGGGGTTTCTTCCCATTCCCACTCGCGGCCCAACTGATCCTCGGGCAGCGGCTCGGCCAACGCTTCGGTTTGATAGCCTTCGGCGCGGTACACCTCAACGCTGGCGGTCTGCCAATCGGTCGGCAAGTACGACTCGCTGCCTTCGACGATGTGCAATTTGCAGCCCTGCCCGCGTGCGGTGCCGGCCTGTTGCAACGCGTCGAGGAACAGCGGCAGCAGTTCTGCGACACGGTCACGGTGAATCAGGCAGACGTTCATCGTGTTGCAGACTTTGCGATCCAGGGAGTTGCGCACTACAGCGGCAAAGCGCTGGGCATCGGCGTATTTGTCGGCGATCAGCCAGGCACCCCCGGTGCCGTGCAGGCTGACGGCGGTGCCGGCCTGTTGCGCGATGCTGCCCAATTGACTGACGGCGCGACCCGAACCTCGGGCCACCGCCAGCGACAGGCGTCGGTCGGCGAACATCGCCCAGCCGGCGGCGTGATTGACGCTTTCCACCAGCGACACCGCGCCGGTCGGCAACCCGGCATCGCTCAGTGCCGGATTCAGCGCATGGGCGACGATGGCTTGCGCCGTGCCCAACGCATCGCTGCCAATGCGCAGCACCGCCGTGTTACCCGTGCGCAACACACCAGCGGCGTCGGCAAAGACGTTTGGCCGGCCTTCGAAGACGAACGCGACGATGCCCAGGGGCGAGACCACTTGCTCGACTTTCCAGCCGTCATGCTCGATGCAACTGACCACTTTGCCGCGCGTGGCGGACGCATCGCGCCAGGCCCTGAGGCCGGCGATCATGTCGCGGCGCATGCGTTCATCCGCCAGAAGCCGTGTGGTGGAGCGTCCGCGGGCCTTGGCCCGTTCGATGTCGGCCAGGTTGGCGGCTTCGATCAAGGCCCAGCAGGCAGGGTCTTCCAGGCGTTGGGCGAAGCGATCGAAGAACTCGCTGATGGCTTGATCGGAGACCGCGGACATTGCGCTGAAGGCCGCTTCGGCTCGATCGATTGCAATGGCCGCCGCTTGCTGGTCAGCCACCGGGATCAGCAACAATTCGCCGCTGACCTGCTCCACCAGCAAATGGTCCCCGGGCTGAAAACGTGCGGCCAATTCGGGGCTGACCACAGTGACGCGGTTACCAGCGAAAGGGATCGGCGTGCCAGCGACTAGACGTTCGAGCGCAAGAGACATGAAGCGGTTTCACCATGCAGGGGGCGGCCGGAAAATGTATAGGAAAATCCCTGGAGCGTCATTAACCGCACGCCTGACCGGTGATCGAAAACCCGGCGGCCCGGCACCCGGCCCTCCTACGCTGAAAAAGGTGCATCAGCGTTTCCTGTTTTCCAGGGTGGCCGTCATGAGCCGCGATACCGTGCCTAGAACACCGACCAGCCAATCCGCTGACTCAGCAACTCCAGCGCGGCCATGCCCGCGAGGGAGTTGCCGGCGGTGTTCAACTCCGGCGACCAGACGCACACCGTGAATTGCCCGGGCACCACCGCGACAATCCCCCCGCCCACGCCGCTCTTGCCGGGCAAACCGACGCGATAGGCAAAGTTGCCGGCTTCATCGTAGAGGCCGCTGGTGGCCATGATCGAGTTGACTTGCTGGGTCTGGCGGGCGGTGAGGATCTGTTCGCCGCTGTGCTTGCAGAAGCCGTCATTGGCCAGAAAACAGAACGCCCGCGCCAGATCCACGCAGCTCATGCGTAGCGCGCAATGGCTGAAGTAACTGCGCAGCACCGCTTCGACGTCGTTGTGGAAATTGCCGAACGACTGCATCAGATAAGCCATCGCAGCGTTGCGCGCGCGGTGCTGGTATTCGGACTCGGCCACCTTGCCATCCACCATGACTTGCGGGTTACCGGACAGTCGACGGACAAAATCGCGCATCGACAGTGCCGGCGCGGCAAAGCGTGACTGATTGATGTCGCAGATCACCAGCGCACCGGCGTTGATGAAGGGATTGCGCGGGCGCCCGCGCTCGAATTCCAGTTGCACCAGCGAATTGAACGGTTGGCCGGAAGGCTCATGACCCAAGCGCTGCCAGATGGCTTCGCCGGAGTGCTCGATGGCCTGCACCAGGCTGAACACCTTGGAAATACTCTGCACCGAGAACAGCGTATGGGCATCGCCGGCGCAATACAGTTCGCCGTCATTGCCGTACACCGCGATGCCCAACTGATCGGCCGGCACCGTACCGAGGGCGGGAATGTAGTCAGCCACCTTGCCCTGGCCGATCAGGGGACGAACTGCGTCAAGGATCTCGTTCAACAGCGCTTGCATGCCGGGTTCCGAAGTCTCGCCCCATGGGATTGCGGGGACACAGACGCTAGACGCCAGCGGTCGAGGCCGGATCACAGTTTTCCGTGGCATTGGATAAACCCAATCTCCAATACCCCACTGATCCCCTGATCCCCTGATCCCCTGTGGGAGCGAGCCTGCTCGCGATAGCGGTGTGTCATTTAACAATGATGTTGACTGACACACCGCTATCGCGAGCAGGCTCGCTCCCACAAGAGATCAGTGGTTTACGTATCACAGTGTGTACAGCCCCCCTCCCGACACACCCCACCCCTAAAACCCCACGCCAAAGACACATCGCAGATACACCTGCTTGATGAACTGTGCCTGTCGATTGGCCACGCCGATCAAAGCGCTCAACTCACTCAATGCTACGGAGTATCACCATGTTCAAGCTCTCGACCTCTTCCTTGACCCTCGGCCTGATCATCGCTGGCGGCCTGGCCCTGTCCAACGTGGCTTCTGCCTCTGAGTCCGAGGCGTTCAGCATGAAACAACTGGCCCACGGCTACAGCCAGGTCCAGGCCGACTCGGCAGAAAAACCGGCGGAAGGTAAATGTGGCGAAGGCAAGTGCGGCGCCAGCGAGTAACCCTTTGCATGGGGCACCGCTGTGCCCCTCCTCCCTGACTGAACGGAGATCAAGCCCATGACCACCTCACTCTCATCGGCCGTGAAAGGCCTGCACCTGAACCTCGACCGTGCCGGTAGCTGGATTGCGCCGCTGACCCTGCGGGTGTTCCTCGCGTGGGAGTTCTTCGAATCAGGCCTGGAAAAATTCAATGGCGAAAACTGGTTCGCCGATATTCAGGACAGCTTCCCGTTCCCCTTCAACCACGTGCCGGCCACGCTGAACTGGGAACTGTCGATGTGGGCCGAACTGATCTGCGCCCTGGCCATACTGGTCGGCCTGGGGACACGGATCTCGGCAATCATTTTGATCGTGGTCACGGTCGTCGCGACTGCCGCCGTTCACTGGCCGGCCGATTGGTCTACATTGAGTGAGCTTGCTCAGGGTTACGCCATCAGCAACAAGGGGCACGGCAACTTCAAACTGCCGCTGATCTACCTCGCGGCCTTTATGCCGCTGTTGCTCTCGGGTGCCGGCAAGCTCAGCCTCGATGCGCTGCTGGCTCGAGTCTTCTGGCGTCGCGATAACCGCTGAAGGGTATTTGCAGTGGACGGTTTCGCCGAATGATGGAAACGTATGCAGGTGATGCCAAGCTTCAACACCACACAACCCCAGTAACCTTCACCCCACTCACTTGTGTAGACAGGAGCCACCATGAGCGTGACCACCCAATGGATCGAAATCGACAGCGCCGACGGTAAATTCGGCGCTTACCTGGCGATTCCGCACACCCGCAAAGGCCCGGGGATCGTGTTGATCCAGGAAATTTTTGGCGTGAATGAACACATCCGCTCGGTCGCTGAACAATACGCTGCCGACGGTTATCTGGTGATTGCACCGGACCTGTTCTGGCGCAGCGGTCACCGCATCGAACTGGGTTACGACGAGGCCGGCTGGAAACGCGCCGTCGACTTGATGAACGCCACCGATGTCGGCAAGGCACAGACCGACATCGAACTGGCCATCGACGCCTTGAAAGCCCAGCCGGGTCTGGACGGCGGGATCGCTTCGATTGGTTACTGCTTCGGTGGTCTGCTCTCGTACCACACCGCCGCCAATGGGCTGGTGGACGTGGCCATCGCCTATTACGGCGGCGGCATCCAGAATCATCTGGACCGCGCCGATGAAATCGAAGTGCCGCTGCTGATGCACTTCGGTGAACAGGACAGCCACATCCCACTGGAAGCCGTGGAGAAAATCGCCGAGCGCTTCGATACCAACGATAACGTGGAAATTGTCGTGTACCCAGAGGCCGAACATGGCTTCAACTGCTCGCATCGCGACAGCTACAACCAGCGCGCAGCGGCTGAAGCCCATGGCAATACACTGATCTTTTTGGGTCAGGAACTGTAAGGCCAGACGAGCAAAAAGGGGACTTCCATCGATCCGGTGGAAGTCCCCTTTTTTTGGTGTCTGTGATGGCCCCATCGCGGGCAAGCCACGCTCCCACAGGGGAAATGCATTCCAATGTAGGAGCATGGCTTGCCCGCGATGGCGTCGACACGGTCTCAGCCGCTCAACGACTGGTTTCTTCTACCACCTCGTTCACCATCAACTTCGGATGAGCACTGCGTTCATGCACATGGCTCGTCGGTGTGCGATCTATCAACAGGCTCAACAGTTCCGGACGGCTGTAGTGACCGCGCGAATCCATCATGCGTTTGCGCCTATCGATCAGGCCCATGTCGAGGTCGACGATCACCTCGCCTTCGCCTTCGGTCAATGAGCCCAGCACCACGCCGTCCGGGCTGATGATCGCGGTAAAGCAACCACCGGAAATCGGGCCGATGGGGCAACCGGTGTCGGCCATGATTTGCGCCTGTTGTTCAGGGTTCAGCCAAGCGGTGGAGTTGACCACGAAGCAGGCCGCCTCCAATGCATGCTGGCGGATGCTGACTTCCATTTGTGAAGCGAACAAAGGCCCCGCAAACGATCCTGGATACATCGCCGCGTGGATCTGTTCGCCATCGGCCATCAAGGCATAACGGGCCAGCGGGTTGTAATGTTCCCAGCACGCCAACTGGCCGATGCGCCCTACTGCGCTGTCGGTGGCACGCAGGCCTGAGCCGTCGCCCATGCCCCAGATCATGCGTTCGTGATAGGTCGGGGAAATCTTGCGCCGACGCTGAATCAGGGTGCCGTCGGCATCGAACAACAACTGCGTGTTGTACAGCGTGCCGCCGTCACGTTCGTTGACGCCGATTGAAACCACCATGCCGGCCTGTCTGGCGGCGGCGCCGATAGCCTCGGTGGCAGCCGAAGGGACAGTGACGGCCTGATCCAGCAGTTTGAGGTGTTCGGCCGCCATTTCGAAAGGCGACTGAACGAACGAGAAGTACGGGTAATAAGGCACGATGGTTTCCGGGAACACGGCAAACTGCACGCCCTGCTCGCCAAGCTCGATAATTTTCTGCACCACTTTGTCGACGGTGCCTTCACGGCTGTAAAGAACGGGGCTGATTTGTACGGCGGCTGCTTTTACGAGGGTCATGGCGGTGATCTCATTGAGGGAATGGACTACTTCGAGATCAAAATTACGCCAATAATATTTAGACCGAAATGTCGAATACACCACCTTTTAGGACACGCTCTTCTGTAGGAGCAAAGCTTGCTCGCGATGGCGTCTTTGAGACCGCTATCGCGAGCAAGCTTTGCTCCTACAGAGCGTGGCATCACCCGCGATTGGCGCGTTGAATGACCTGCGGTGGCTGGCCAAATGCGCGGATAAACGCCCGACGCATCCGCTCCCGATCGCCAAAACCGGTATCGGTCGCCACCACGTCGATGGGGTGACGACCGGTTTCCATCATCAGACGCGCCGCTTCTACCCGCAGGTTTTCGATAGCCTTGGCCGGTGATTGCCCGGTTTCGGCATGGAACACACGGCTGAATTGCCGAGGGCTGAGGTTGGCGGCGCTGGCCAGTTCCTCGACTGACAGTGCGGACTTCAGGTTCTGTTTGGCATAGGCCAATGCGGCCTGGATGCGGTCGGTCTTGGGCTCCAGTTCGAGCATCACCGAAAACTGCGACTGCCCTCCCGCGCGTCGGTGGTACACCACCAATTGCCGGGCCACCCGCCGCGCCACTTCCGCGCCCAGATCCTTTTCCACCAGCGCCAACGCCAGATCGACACAAGCGCTCATGCCCGCGGCCGTCCAGATGTTGCCGTCGTTGATGAAGATCCGGTCTTCCTCGACCTTCACCTTCGGGTACGCCTTCTGCAGCGCCGGTGCATGGCACCAGTGCGTGGTCGCCCGTCGGCCATCCAGCAAACCAGCCTCGGCCAGCGCAATGGCGCCGCTGCAGATCGAGCCCAGACGCCGGGTGGTCCGGCTGGCGTTGCGCAAAAACGCCACCATGCCCGGCGATACTGGACGGATCAGGTTGTCGCCCATCACCAACAGCGTATCGAACGAGCGCTGGTCGAACGCCGTGGTTTCCACGCCAAACCCGGCGGAGGTCTGCACCGTACCGCCGTGCTCGGACAGCAAGGCAATGTCGTACGCCGGTTCGGCGGTGGCCATGTTGGCCAACTCGAACGTGGCGCACATGGCCAGGCCCAACACCTGAAACCCGGGGTAAACGATGAGTCCGATGGCGTGCATGGCAGTTGGCTCTTCTGACCTTAAAAGTGGTATGCCTGATTTAACAGCCACTGACGTTGCATCGCAAGATGATCGTCATTGCACGCTTTAGGGTACTGACGCTGACCGGTATCGGCGGTTCGGCCAATCTCGATGGGTTGAACGATGCGAGTTCTAGCAGCAGCGGGTATTGCATTTGCCACGGCCGAAACGGGCCTCCTGACGCTCGCGGAAAAACGCCGAATAGCTCATGACCGGTTCGCCGGGATGATTGAGCGCCATTTGCGCAACGTAGTTATCGTAATCGGGTACGCCAACCATTAAACGCGCGCTCTGGCTGAAGAACTTCGCGACATGCTGCAGTTTGCGGTACATGGCAATTCTCTCTGTGCGTGTGGGATTGGCCCATGAAAGCGCACTGATGTATCTGCACTGTGTCAGCACCGGGGCCATTTGTATTTTCAAGTATCAACAGCGGTGACGCTCAACGCCCGGCTCGTTCTCACGCTAGGCTGAAGAGTAACGACATCGTGAAAGGAGGCGTTCGAGATGCAACTCATCACGTTGAAAATCGACAAACCGGAAGCGACCAACTTCATTTTCGGTCAGACCCACTTCATCAAGTCCGTCGAGGACATCCACGAAGCGAT
This sequence comes from Pseudomonas sp. PDM10, assembly GCF_014852295.1. NCBI lineage: Bacteria > Pseudomonadati > Pseudomonadota > Gammaproteobacteria > Pseudomonadales > Pseudomonadaceae > Pseudomonas > Pseudomonas sp. PDM10. Next base: position 488,844 of record NZ_JACVBJ010000004.1, read on the forward strand.
GGTCAATGCCGTGCCAGGTATCCGCTTTGGCGTGGCCTTTTGCGAAGCTTCCGGCAACTGCCTGGTGCGCTGGTCCGGCACCGATGCCGCCATGATCGACCTGGCCCGGAGCAATGCCCAAGCCATCGGCGCAGGCCATAGCTTCATCATTTTTCTCGCCGATGGCTTCTATCCCGTAAACGTGTTGAACGCCGTCAAAATGGTTCCAGAGGTGTGCCGCATCTTTTGTGCAACGGCCAACCCGACTGAAGTGATTCTGGCCGAGACGGACCAAGGGCGAGCGATTCTGGGCGTGGTGGATGGCTTCTGTGCCCGTGGCATTGAAGGCGAGGAAGACATCCTGTGGCGCAAGAACCTGTTGCGGCAGATCGGCTACAAACTTTGAGCAAAGCAGGCGCTGAGCATCACGTTCAGCGCCTCACACCTCACGCCTGAGAGGTTTTTGGGCGGCCTGGCAGCACGCGAGCGCCCAACGCCGAAGGAGCAGCGATAACCTCTGCGGGCTTCTCCCCTTCGACCTCACCGTTCAACGCCTTGTGCATTTTCACGGTGTCCAGCGCCCCGACCCATTTGGCAATAGCCATTGTCCCGACGCCATTGCCGATGGTGTTGGTGATCGCACGCGCTTCCGACATGAACCGGTCGACGCCCAACAGCAGCACCATGCCCGCCACCGGAATGGTGCCAAGGGACGATAACGTCGCTGCCAGAATGATGAATCCCGAGCCGGTGACCCCGGCAGAGCCCTTGGAGGTAAACATCAGCACGGCCAGGACGATCAACTGATCCGTCAGGGTCAGCGGCGTGTTCGTGGCCTGCGCGATGAAGATCGCGGCGATGGTGTAGTAGATCGCCTGTCCGTCCGGGTTGAAGGTCAGGCCCGAAGGAATGATCAGGCCGGCGACGGGTTTGGAAACACCGGCCTTTTCCATCTTGGAAATCATCTGCGGCAGCACCGACTCCGAAGAGCTGGTGCCGAGGACGGTGAACAGTTCTTCCTTGATGAATTTCAAAAACTTCCACAGGCTGAATCCGCTGTAGCGGCAGATCGGGCCCAGTACAAAAATCACGAACACCGCACAGGTCAGGTAGACACAAGCCATCAGCTTGCCAAGTGAGAACAGCGAGCCAAAGCCGTATTTGCCGATGGTGAAGGCAATCGCCCCGAAGGCGCCGATGGGTGCCAGACGCATGACCATGTTGACGATGCGAAACATGCCCTGCATCAGGCTGTCCAGCGTGTCGACGAACGCCTTGGCACGAGGCCCGACATGCGCCAGGGCAATGCCCAGCAGAATGGAGAACAGCAATATTTGCAGCACATTGCCCTTGGCGAAGGCATCCACGATGGTGTCGGGGATGATGTTCATCACAAAGTCCATGAACGACGCATGCTTCACGGCGCTGGTGTAGGTGGCCAGGCTGGACGTATCCAGCGTGGCGACATCGATGTTCATGCCGGCACCGGGTTTGAACACGTCAACCACCACCAGGCCGACGACCAGTGCCAGGGTGGACACCACTTCGAAATAGATCAGTGCCCGAAAGCCGACGCGCCCCAGCTCTTTCATGTTCTCCATGCGCGCAATGCCCGTGACCACCGTCAGGAAGATCACCGGGGCGAGGAGCATTTTGATCAGTTTGATGAACGCGTCGCCCAAGGGTTTGAGCGCTGTTCCGGTTTCGGGCACCAATACCCCGACGATGGCGCCGAGGATCACGGCGATGAGCACTTGTACGTAAAGTTTGCCGAATATTCTTTTCATGACAGGGCCCTGATTTTTTATTGTTGTCAGGAAATGCCAAGGGGCTCTGATCGGTGATCAGCCCCTTGGCGTTGTGCCGCCGCTTGAATCAGCGTTTGATCAACTCGATGACCGCATCCGTGATCTGGCGGGTGGTGGCCGTGCCGCCCAGATCCGGGGTGTGCAGACCGCTCTCGGTCACCGCCTCGATAGCCGACATCAGGTGCTTCGCCGCGGCTGCTTCGCCCAGGTGTTCGAGCATCATCGCCGCCGTCCAGAACGTTGCGATTGGGTTAGCCACGCCTTTGCCGGTGATGTCGAAGGCCGAGCCGTGGATCGGCTCGAACATCGAGGGGAATTTGCGCGAGGGGTTCAGATTGGCAGTCGGCGCGATGCCCAGGCTGCCGGACAACGCGGCGGCCAGATCGGACAGGATGTCGGCGTGCAGGTTGGTGGCGACGATCACGTCCAGCGTCGACGGTTTGAGCACCATGCGCGTGGTCACGGCGTCGACCAGTTCCTTGTCGATTTTGACGTCCGGGAAATCCTTGGCGACTTCATAGAAGATCTCGTCCCACAGCACCATGCCGTGACGCTGGGCGTTGGATTTGGTGACCATGGTCAGGTGTTTGCGTGGACGGCTTTGCGCCAGTTCGAAGGCAAAACGGTGAATGCGCTCGACCCCGGCCCGAGTGAACACCGACACTTCGGTGGCGACTTCTTCAGGCAGGCCCCGGTGGACACGACCGCCGTTGCCGGAGTACTCGCCCTCGGAGTTTTCACGCACCACCACCCAGTCGATTTGATCACCATTGAGCAGCGGGCTTTTAACCCCTGGCAGCACGCGAGCCGGACGCACATTGGCGTACTGGTCGAAGCCCTGGCAGATCGGCAGGCGCAGACCCCACAGCGAAATGTGATCCGGCACGTTGAGCGCACCGACCGCGCCGAAGAAAATGGCGTCGAAGGTTTTCAGCTCTTCCAGGCCACCCTCAGGAATGTAGTAACCGTTTTTCAGGTAGTTATCTGAGTTCCAGTCGAAGTGTTTGAAATCCAGTTCGAAGCCGGATTTCTTCGACAAGGCTTGCAGCACCTCGACGCCCGCAGCGATCACTTCTACACCGATACCATCACCTGGAACTGCAGCAATTTTGTAGGTGCTCATCTATTAACTCCACTCTCGTCACGTTCTTGTTGTGCCTGTCGAACGGGGGTGTTCAATCAGGGTGTGAGCGGAGTATATGTAGTGAACAAATGAGCGTGAGTTACTCCAAATCACTACATAGATGAATTTGAGTTACCAATGAGCCAAACCCTGGATTTGTCTTTTTTCTACCTGCTGGCCAACAAAGGCAGCCTGGCGGCGACGGCTCGCGAGTTGGGCGTCACCCCGCCGGCCGTGAGCAAACGCCTGACCGCGCTGGAAGCACGGCTGGGCATACGTCTGGTCAACCGCACCACCCGCTCGATGAGCCTGACCTCGGAAGGTGAACTGTATTTTTCCCATGCTGCGCGCATCCTCACGCAGATCGATGAGGTCGAGCAGTTGATCAGCAGCAGCCGGGCGACACCTAAAGGCTTGATCCGCGTCAATGCTTCGCTGGGGTTCGGTCGGCGCTACATCGGCCCGGCTCTGGGTGCGTTCTTCGCGCAGTACCCGGAGGTGGAAATACAGCTGGAAATCAGCGACCACCCGCTCGACCTGACGACTCACGGATTTGACCTGGGTATTCGTTTCGGCACGCTGCCCGACGCCGCTTTCCATGCCCGCAAGATTGCGTCCAATCGCCGTCTGTTATGCGCCTCGCCCCTGTACCTGGAACAGCATGGCGTGCCCCAACGCCTGGCGGATTTACAGCAACACAACTGCATCTTCCTTCGCCAAAACGAAACGCCCTACGGCGTGTGGAGTTTCACCAACGGCGGGCGCACGCAAAACATCAAAGTGCGCGGCGCGTTAGGCTGCAACGACGGTGAAGTGGCCCTGAACTGGGCGCTGGAAGGTTACGGCATTCTGCTGCGGGCCGAATGGGACATCGCCCGTTACGTGCGTAGCGGCCGCTTGCGCCTGGTGCTGGAAGATCAGACCCCAACCCGCGCCGATGTCTACGCCGTGTATCCGCAACAGTTGCACCTGTCGGCGCGGGTGCGCAGCTTGATTGATTTCCTGGTCGAGCGCTTCAAGCACATCGATCACCTGGAAGAACCGGAATCCACGCGCGAATGAATAGGGTTGGTGGGCGACTGCTTTGGGCCGGCAATTGTCGCTCCACTTGAACGACTGGCATGAAGAAAATCTCGCATATCCGGTGCTTCTGCACGTTCCCAGACCATTCCTCCAATAACGACAACAACGTCCGGTTTCCAGTCCAGACATTGTTGCAGACTGCTATCGGGTCGCTCCAGTTGACCTGTTCATCACCCGGTACACCGCGCTGCCGGCTGGCATCCGCCTTGATGATGCTGGCGTTCACGGCAAAGCCTTCGCCCTTGACCAGGCCGGCGTCCATGCAACGATGCAGCACTTCATTGAACAGCCAGCGAAACAGATCGCTGTCCCGAAAACGGACTTGTCTATTTTTGGAAAAGGTCGAGTGATTGGGGACTTCATCTTCAAGGCTCAACCGGCAGAACCAGCGATACGCCAGGTTCAAATGGGCCTCTTCGCACAGCCGACGCTCTGAGCGAATGCCGTAGCAATAGCCCATGATCAGCATGCGGATCATCAGTTCGGGATCAATCGACGGACGCCCAATCGGGCTGTAAAAATCAGCGAGGTAATGGCGCAAGTCGCTCAGATCGAGACACCGATCAATGCTACGCAGACGGTGATTGGCGGGGACGTGATCTTCAAGGTTGAACGAGTAAAACAGCCGTTCCTGCCCACTCGATAACTGTCCCATCATGCTGCGTGCTTCCCTGCTGGCCAATGCAGAGATTTTGCCGCAGGCCAGACAGGGGCTACTTTTTCAACAGAATCGGCCAAAAGCAGACGGTCACCTATGGGCAACTGCCAACCAACAGCAATCGTTGGGCAAATCGACTGAATTTGTTGAAGGCTGCGCAACGCCGAAACACCGGTTGAGTTGCTTCGGGCGCTCTGACCCATTTTCGGATGGTGTTTCTCGACGGCCCGGTACGCCTCACTATCTGATGCAGCGACATCTTGCCGCGAAAATGCATCCGCAAAATTTTACCCATCATTTCCATGCTGTTCACCCTGTGCTGTCTTGTTCAAAAGTTGAGTAGAAGCAGTTGAACACCTAGGTCAGTTTTGAGACCGCAAAATAGCTTCTATTGGGAAGGTTTTTCTTCAGTGGCAACAGTCGAAGCATCATATGTTCAATATTGCTCGTCATAATGACCAATAATTCGTCAAATCAACGCATTCTGCGTCTTATTGTCGTACACGATTGCCTCTAGACTCCTCTTCCCAGGAGCTCTAGCTCCTTGTGCGCCAGGAGCACGAGCTTTTGGGTATTGCTTTTTCCTAAGTGATATATGAGCTCCATAGCCGTGTTCATCTGGCACAAGCGCTTATTTTGGTCCTTCGGAATAAAAACAATGAAAAAAACATTTCTGACCTTTTCTGCATTGGCTTTGTGTGTGGCTGCCGGTTCTGCGCAGGCCAAGGAGTACAAGGAGTTGCGTTTTGGCGTCGACCCTTCCTATGCGCCGTTTGAATCCAAAGCCGCTGATGGCAGCCTGGTGGGTTTCGATATCGACTTGGGCAATGCGATCTGCGCTGAGCTGAGGGTCAAGTGCAAGTGGGTCGAAAGCGACTTCGACGGCATGATTCCCGGCCTCAAGGCCAACAAGTTCGATGGCGTGATCTCTTCCATGACCGCCACACCAGCACGCGAGAAAGTCATCGACTTCTCGAGCGAACTGTTCTCTGGCCCGACCGCGCTGGTATTCAAGAAAGGTGCGGCCATCAGCACCGATCCGACCTCCCTCAAGGGCAAGAAAGTCGGCTACGAGCAAGGCACCATCCAGGAAGCCTACGCCAAGGCCGTGTTGGACAAGGCCGGGGTAGAGACCCAGGCCTACGCCAACCAGGACCAGGTGTACGCTGACCTGGTCTCCGGACGCCTCGATGCCTCAATCCAGGACATGCTGCAAGCCGAACTGGGCTTCCTGAAGTCACCTCATGGCGCCGACTTCCAGGTCAGCGAACCGGTCGAAAGCCCGCTTCTGCCATCCAAAACCGCTGTGGGTCTGGCCAAAGGCAACGCCGAACTCCGGGCCTTACTGAACAAAGGCATCAAGGCGCTGCATGACAATGGCACCTATGCGGTCGTCCAACAGAAACACTTTGGCGATCTGAATCTCTACAGCGGCAAATAATGACCCTGCGCCCATCTGCGGATGGGCACTTATTTGATTGATGTAGGGCTGCTCAATGCTAGAAATCCTAATGCAGAATCTCGGACTGTCAGGCTTCAGCCTCAAGGGCTTCGGCCCACTGTTGCTGGAAGGCTCCTGGATGACGGTCAAATTGTCCTTTCTGTGCTTGCTGGTAAGCGTTGGCCTGGGCCTGATCGGCGCCAGCGCCAAACTGTCAAAAGTCAAATTGCTGCGCTTGCCTGCCCAGTGCTACACGACGCTGATTCGCGGCGTGCCGGATCTGGTGCTGATGCTGTTGATTTTCTACAGCCTGCAAACCTGGTTGACCTCGTTTACCGAGTTCATGGAATGGGAATACATCGAGATCAACCCGTTCAGCGCCGGGGTCATCACCCTGGGCTTCATCTACGGGGCTTATTTCACCGAAACCTTTCGTGGCGCCATCCTCGCGGTACCCCGCGGGCAGATGGAAGCGGCTACCGCCTACGGCCTGACCCGCGCTCAGCGTTTTCGCTTAGTGGTGTTCCCGCAAATGATGCGTTTTGCCCTGCCTGGCATCAGTAATAACTGGATGGTGATCCTCAAGGCCACCGCGCTGGTGTCGATCATTGGCCTGGCCGACCTGGTCAAGGTGGCCCAGGACGCGGGCAAGAGCTCCTATCAGCTGTTCTTCTTCCTGATTCTGGCTGCCTTGATCTATCTGGTAATAACCACCGTTTCGAACTACGTCTTGCGCCGGATGGAAATCTTCTACGCTGCAGGTGCCCGGGAGGCCGTGCGATGATCGAACTTCTGCAGGAATACTGGCGCCCCTTCCTTTTCCAGGACGGCAGTCACATCACCGGGCTGGCCATGACTCTCTGGCTGCTCAGTGCCTCGATCTTCTTCGGCTTCGTGATGTCGATTCCGTTATCGATTGCCCGGGTCTCGACCAATGTCTGGGTGCGCTGGCCGGTGCAGTTCTACACCTACCTGTTTCGCGGTACGCCGCTGTATATCCAATTGCTGATTTGCTACACCGGCATTTACAGCCTGGCCGCGGTGCGCGCTCAACCAGTCCTGGATGCGTTCTTTCGCGATGCGATGAACTGCACCATCCTGGCCTTCGCCCTGAACACTTGCGCCTATACCACGGAGATTTTCGCCGGGGCCATTCGCAGCATGAACCATGGTGAAGTCGAAGCGGCCAAGGCTTACGGCCTGACCGGCTGGAAGCTGTATGCCTACGTGATCATGCCGTCGGCCCTGCGTCGCTCGTTGCCGTACTACAGCAACGAAGTGATTCTGATGCTGCATTCGACCACCGTGGCGTTCACCGCGACCATCCCGGACATTCTGAAAGTCGCACGCGACGCCAACTCGGCGACCTTCCTGACCTTCCAGTCGTTCGGCATCGCCGCGTTGATCTACCTGGCAGTCACATTCTCCCTGGTCGGCCTGTTCCGCCTGGCTGAACGCCGTTGGTTGTCTTTCCTCGGCCCGGCTCACTAATTCAGGATGCTTGTTCATGTACAAACTGACCGTTGAAAACCTGCACAAAAGTTATGGCAGCCATGAAGTCCTCAAGGGCGTTTCGCTGAATGCCAAGACCGGCGATGTGATCAGCCTGATTGGCGCCAGTGGTTCGGGCAAGAGCACTTTTCTGCGTTGCATCAACTTCCTGGAAACACCCAATGACGGCGCCATGAGCCTGGACAACCAGCCGATTCAAATGGTCCATGATCGCCACGGCATGCGCGTGGCCGACGCCAATGAACTGCAACGCATCCGCACTCGCCTGGCGATGGTGTTCCAGCACTTCAACCTGTGGAGCCACATGACCGTGCTGGAAAACATCACCATGGCCCCACGTCGGGTGCTGGGCGTCAGCAAGAAGGACGCAGAGGATCGCGCCCGGCGCTACCTGGACAAGGTCGGTTTGCCGGCGCGGGTTGCAGATCAATACCCGGCGTTTCTCTCGGGTGGTCAACAGCAACGGGTCGCCATCGCGCGTGCCCTGAGCATGGAACCGGAGATCATGCTGTTCGATGAGCCGACTTCGGCCCTGGACCCGGAGCTGGTGGGCGAAGTCCTCAAGGTGATCCAGGGGCTGGCCGAAGAAGGCCGCACCATGATCATGGTGACCCATGAAATGAGCTTTGCGCGCAAAGTGTCGAACCAGGTTCTGTTCCTGCACCAGGGGCGGGTCGAAGAGCAGGGTGCGCCTGAGGACGTATTAGGTAACCCCAAAAGCGAGCGCCTGCGGCAGTTCCTCAGCGGCAACCTGAAATAAGGGGCGCTATTGGCACAACTCACCATTTGAGCGACTGACCAGCCGCTCAAATGTGCGCTGAAGATGCTTAGGTATGGCTAGCAGTGTGATGTCTCTGATGTACTTAGCTTCCAGATTAATGGCCTTGGCCTTACTTCCCGGACATTTGAGACTGGATCAAGCGCCCGTCAAAGACTTAGTGGTGAAGTACTTTCTGACTAGTTTTCTCAATCCGAAGGGTTGCTGGTCTATTTAGCTATCCTGCCGAACTTTATACCTCCCGAGCAGAGTATCGCCGCACAAGCGGTTTCGCATATCGCTGATATTCGTCGTCTCCTGTGCGGCCGTCTATGACCCTATGATGTTGCGCGCAACTGAGACGTCGAGAACAGCGGCGTTACTCGTGTATGCCAGCCAACCGCTATTGTTGGCTGCTTGGGGCCAGCAGTGGCGGCAACAGTCAGAATCCTTTATGAGTGCCCATAACAAGTGGCGACAACAAATATACATCAGAGGCTGGTTTTGGCCGTTTTCAGCCTGCCGCGCAGACATACCCAGGATTTCAAGTCCTAGGAAAGCCGGACCGATTTGCCGAGAGCTATCCTTCGTGAAGAGCAATAAAGGCTCTCGAAATTACTGAGGGCGAAACAGGTGAGCATTACTGTCGATGATGGTTTGGATGATTTCCACCGAGCCATTAATGGCGAATTGCGCGCCCATGCATACCAGCAGGAAACCCATCAGCCGTGATATGGCATCAATGCCTGACTGTCCCATTATTCTCATGATTATTCCTGAGCCAAGCAGGCATACCCAAAGGATAAGAGCGGTAAACAGGAAAATTAACGGCGGGGCTGTTAATAAGACCCAGGCAGGAAATAACGTACTGTGTTTGATAGTGGCGGCGGAACTGATGATCATCGCAATGGTGCCAGGCCCGGCCGTACTGGGCATGGCCAGGGGAATGAAGGCAAAGTTCGGTTGTTCGCTTGCACCGCTGCTGGAAGCAGAGGGCTGAAGAGGCGGCGGAAACAGCATCTTCAAGCCCATGATGATGAGAATTCCTCCCCCGGCCATACGCAAGCCCGGTATAGAGATGTTAAATGCATCCATAACAAACGCGCCTACGTAGTAAGTCAACGTCATGATCAGAAAGACATAGAACGACGTCAGAAAAGCTTGTGTCTTTTTTTCCTTGTGACTCAGCCCCTTGCTCAAGGCGAGAAACAGCGCCACTGTCGTGGGAGGGTTAGTCAATGGCAGCAGCGCCAGCAACCCAAGGCCGATTGCATTGAACAGATCTGTCATGTCGAACTCAAGTCCTGTTGTTCGAGGCCACGTTTGTCGGCGAGCGTTGTTAGCGTGAAGTTTTGACCTTCAGGACTTCGGTATAAATGGCGTCAACCGTCTGACCCACCTGGAGCTTCTTCATCCTTTCCTGAAGCTTCGGGTCTTCGACTTTCAGGACCGTTGCTTTTCCCTCCGGCGGAAGCAAGGTCACCTCATGCTGTTGCAAGTCAATGCGAATGATCTTGGACGTAACCTTGACCTGGCGAACCGCTTCACCTCCGGGATTGGGATTGTCCTTGGTGGCACGGATGGACATGGATTCCTTAGTGACGCCCGGTGCACCGCCAACCTCGGTATCAAGCCTATAAGCCACTGAACGAATCACATGAATATCGACCGTGTCGCCGACTTTCAAATTGTGCAGGTTTTTGGCCTGGTCGGTGAGCTGGATAGGCACTGGACTTTTGTCGCGACCTTCGATGGTGACTTGGTAGTTAGCGGGATCAACGGCCAATACACGGGAAACAATGTGCCCCTCCATCGTACTGCTTCCCAACGGTATATCGGCGGCATGTGCGGTCAGGCAGGCAGTCGAGAGAAGTGAAGCGAGCGCAATGGCGCAGGCAACGGAACGGATTGGTCTCATGGGGGTGCTCTTCCATAGAGTGTTGACATTACGAATCCTGCATACGGCTTTCTGGGGTGACTTGCCGTAGCCGATGGAATCGCATTGACCTCGGTAGCAATCACCAAATCCAGTCAGCTCAGTTTAGCGTTCATTTGTGTATTGCAAATCTGCAAACCTAATGGCCTCCCTTCGGACCGAAGTCGGCGGATTGAAACGGCAGAGCCCGCATTACGAAGCCGCCCTTGGGCCTGGACGTAATGTGCGGGTGTCGTCTTCCGACACATAAGCTTGCAGTGTGTCGGGATAGACGGTGGTGCTGGAGCCAAAGCAGCTCGCCCCCCAGCACCTACGGCCCGGCTCGCCCGGAACGGCCGCCCAGGATTACTTCAGTTTCGCCAGCATGGCCACGGCGACTGCCTTGGCCGACTGTGGGTTCTGGCCGGAAATGACTTCGCGGTCTTCGATCACGTTCTCGCTCCATTGCTTGGCTTCGGAGAAGTTAGCACCGGCTGCTGTCAGGCCATCCTGTGGGAACAGTTTCATATGGCCACCGCCGAGGAAACCTTTGGCCTGCTCCTCTTCCGCGTCGGTGAAGGCGGTGACTTTGTAGCCCTTGTAAATCCAATTGGCTGGCGCTGCCGGCTGTTTGCCCGATTCCAGCGCGGAGACAAAGCCGTGCGCGTCCGGGATCGTTGACAACATGGCTATGGTGCCATGGCAGGTGAAGCCGGTGACCTTGCCTTTTTCATGGAAGTTGGTCAGCAGTTGGCCCAGTTGCTTGTCCTTCAGCAGATCCTGCATCGGGATATGGCCGCCAGGCACGAATACGGCATCGAACTTGTCGTAGCCGATTTTCTGAACCTGCGCGAAGCTGATTGCCGGCGATCCGCTCTTCGAGGTCAGCTTCAGCGTGGCCAGTAGCGCGAGACTTTCCTGACGGGCCTTTTCATCGCCACCCCAGAAGCTCACATCATTGGATTTCTGGTCCGCGGTTGGCGCCTTGCCGCTAGGGGTGGCAAATACGACGGTTTGACCCGCCGCGATGAAGGTCTGCACCGGTTGCATTAATTCGTTCAGGAAGAAACCTGTTTGCATGACCTTGCCGTCTTTCAGGTCCAGTTGAGCCTGATCCGACAGTACAACCAATACCGTGCCGGCGTTGGCATAGTTAGCGGCGCCGGCTAGCAGGGCGGCAATAATGGCTTTTTTCACGCGATTCTCCAGTAGGAATGGTTTGACGGAGCCATCTTATTACTAGAGCAGGCAGCGATAGAGCCCCTTAACAGACTTTCACTTATTACATTGGGTAATCAATATTTGGGGTGTGCCGTCACTGAAGCGGATTTGTCTTGCGCCTTCCCTACCTGCTCCGCCGGCCCAGCCAACGGATAGCCATCCGCATCAACGATCACCGAGCCTTGCACCCAACCGTCTTCTTTTGAGAAAAATAATCCGTCCCTTTTCTAACGGTACCGAGGTCTTTCAAGCGGGCATAAACGTCATGTTCAATCATGAAATCCCCTCAAACAGGACGCACCAACGCCCGGTTCTACCGGGCGTTGGCCACGTTGAGAAGCCGCAGGTTCAGCCGGGCATTGATTCGCGGCTGAAAGCGTCCAGCTCCCGCACCAGGCTCTGCGCTGCCAACATCACCAGTTCACGACCTTTTTCTGGCGTTGCCAGCGCCGGGTCCGAGCCCATGCGGCCATCGGGATGGCGTGCGCGGAAGTCCATCGCTTCGCGGATCGGGCCCCAAGGGGCGATCTGCGGCGAGTATTCAGCCGATTTGATCGAATCCGGATAGGCCCATTGTGTGACCGCGATCTCGGACGGCGTGGCGTGCACGCCGTGCCCCGTAGGGAACTGCTCGCGCGCAAGCTCCCCTACCCCCTCAAGGTCCCACCAATTGCACAACTTCAGCGCGAACCCTGCTGGGCGTCGAGCGAAGCTGGCTTCGGCGTAGAGCTCAGAGAACGCCGCCTCGATCGATGCAACGTTGCCACCGTGGCCATTGAGGAAGAGGATTTTTTCAAACCCGTGAGCAGCCAGCGAACGCACCCAATCTCCGATCGCCGCAATAAAGGTCGACGGACGCAGCGAGATGGTTCCAGGGAACCCAAGATGGTGCTGGGCCATGCCGATATTGAAGGTCGGTGCAATCAGGATGTCTGCGTTTTTTTGCGCTTCACCGGCGATGATTTCCGGGCACATCCAGTCGGTCCCCAGAAGACCGGTTGGACCGTGTTGCTCGTTCGAACCGATAGGGATCACGATGGTGCGGCTGCGCTGAAGAAATTGACCGATCTCGGCCCAGGTCGACAGGTGTAAAAGCATTTGAGTTCTCACTTTTAAAGGGTTCCTTGCGGAACAGGACAAAGGACGCGGGTGGCAACAGATCAACCCGCACTGTATTCCGGAATCGCGCCGTCACGGGTTTTCGGCTTGGTCGACAGGATCACCAACGCTGCGCACAAAAATACGCAACCCACGATAACGATGCCAAGATTCGCGCTGCCGGTTGCGGTTTTTGCCCAGCCGATCATGGCCGGCCCCCAGAAGCCGCCGGAAAGACCGATGGTATTAATCAAGGCAATGCCGCCCGCCGCCGCCTCGCCCTTGATGTGTTCAGAGGGCATCGCCCACAAGACGGTGTAGGCCATAAACATCATGGCGGTTGCCAGGGTCAGCAGGGCCAGCGCGGCCATCAGGTTGCCGTCGGCAAAGGGGTACACCAGCAGCAGGCTCGCGCCGATCCCCGCAGGCACTGCACAGTGATAGCGTCTTTCACCGACACGGTCCGACCGGCGCCCTATCCAGTACATGCCGCAAGCGGCGGCGACATAGGGAATCGCGGCGTACCAACCCAGTTGCATGGTGTCGTTGACGCCCTGGGCCTTGAGGATTGCCGGCAGCCAGAAACTCATGGCGTAGATCGAGAAGATGATGCAGAAATAGGCGCTGGCGAGAATGTAGATTTTCGGGTCGCGCAACACCGCACGGAACGAATGGACGCGCCCGGTCGATTCACCCAGCTCACTGGCCAGCAAGGCCTTTTCTTCATGGCTCAGCCAGCGCGCCTCAGCGGGTCGATTGGAAAGGATGAAGAAGGTCAGCACACCAAGGAAGACACACGGCAAGCCTTCAATCAAGAACATCCACTGCCAGCCGGCCAGACCGCCAACGCCTTCGAACGTGGTGATCAACCACGCAGACAGTGGGCCGCCTACAATGCCGCCAATGGGGCCGGCGATAAACACGATCGCAATGGCCCGCGCCATACGTTTCGGACCGTACCAGCAGGACAGGTAATAAATCATGCCCGGTGCAAAACCGGCTTCGAACACCCCCAGCAGAAAGCGCATGGCGTAAAACATCGGCACGTTGCGCACGAACAACATGCAGGCCGAGGTGATGCCCCAACACACCAGAATACGGCTGAAGGTTTTCCGTGCGCCGACCTTCGGCAGCATCAGGTTGCTCGGCAATTCGAACAACACATACCCCAGAAAGAAAATACCGGCGCCCGCGCCATAGGCCGCATCGGAAAGCCCAAGGTCATTTTGCATCTGCAGTTTGGCAAAGCCGACGTTGATCCGGTCCAGATACGCAAATACATAACAGATGAACAGGAGTGGCAGCAGCCGCCAGTTGAGCTTGCGGTAAAGGGCTGAAATGGCATCACTTCGTGCCGGCGTCTGAAGAATTGACATGCGAATCTCCCGTTATTCTTGTTGGTCTGCGTTCGTCCTCAAGAATGTTGCACCGGCACCTCAGGACCAGCAAGAGCAACTAAGTTCGTGTAGTGTTGCTCTACAGGCAACGCTACATCTCTGGAGAGAGTTCCCGGCATGCGCGAAATCAATCAACAAAGGCTGCGGTATTTTCATGAGGTGCTGACGCACGGATCCATTCGTGGCGCGGCCGACAGCATCAATACGTCGCCCTCGGTCATCACACGCCAGATCAAGCTGCTAGAAGAGGAAATCGGCGCAAAACTGTTCGAGCGCCAGGCACGTGGTGTTCAGCCCACCGAGGCCGCGGCGCACCTGCTGGAGTTCTGGCGCGGCTATCGATCGCACCAGGAGAAACTCGAAGATCAGTTGCAAGCGATCAAGGGCCTGCAGCAAGGCCATGTGCGCGTCGTCATCAGCGAGGGCTATGTTGATGCGTTGGTCGACAACGTGCTCGCGCCGTTCTGCAAGCAGTACCCCAAGCTTGATGTGCGGCTGGACATCCTGCCCGTCGACGACGTCCTCAACGAAGTCGCCGAAAACCGTGCGCACATCGGCCTTGCGTACAATCCGCCGCCGCATCCGCACATCGACTATCGCGCGACGTTTTCGCAACCGGTGATGCTGTTGGTTCGCCCGGATCATCCATTGGCATTGCGAGGCGCGGCGGCAACCGTCGAGGATATCCTCGCCTGCCAACTGGTCCTGACGCCCACGACATTCGGTATCGGTCATGCGATCAAGATGCTCGAGTATGCCGAGAAAATCGAGATCCGCCCGGTACTCGTCAGCAACTCCCTCGCGGCGCTCAAGCGCATGGTGGAGGACGGCGGTTTTGCTTCGTTGCTCGGCGAATTCGCGGCCTATCGGGAAATCGCCAACGGCAGCCTGGCGGCGGTATCAATCGACCATCCGTTGTTTCTTGGGGTTGAAGCAAAACTGTTGGTGAAATCCGGTCGACCGTTGGCCGCCCCTGCTCAAGAGCTGCTGAACTGGATGTTGCAGCGCTTGCCGATGTTTGCGTCTGGTACAGGAGTGTCGAGTGCCTGACCTGAGCCCCACTTGAGGTTCAGTCCATCACCGAAGTAACGGGATGGATTTTTCGATATGCGCCTGATTATGTCCGCAGCAAACAGTTGACGTCTTTTGTCGGCCAACTGTTCGCCAACTCATAGCGCCTCACATGACTAAAGAACAACCTGCCTGCCTTGTAGAACAACGAGACAACCCCCTTGCGGCAGAAACCATCAGAAAAATGTGATCTCGTAGCCGAATCGTGAGGCTGCGTTGACGATATGTTCCCCCATGATCTGGCGTGCCGCCGTCGCATTTCGATCGATAAAAGCCTGCACGAGTTCTTCATGCTCCCCGCGCGCCGCGTGCGGAATATTGCTGAACACCGGGCCGCGCCGCGCGAAGGTCATGGTGATCAGTGCGCGCATTGGCTCGAGCACTGTGCGAATCATCGTCTCGAGGTAGTCGTTGCCCGACGCTGCCGCAATGGCCCTGTGAAAATCGAGGTCGGCGTTGACGGTTTCCAGGGTCGGCTCGCCTTCGTATTGCATACGCAGGACCGCGGCCTGAATGATTTTCAGCTTGGCCGGAGTCATGTGCGACGCGGTGAGCGCCGCGGCCTGGCTTTCCAGCACGGCCCGCACCTCAAACATATTTCGGATGGTGTTGTCACCGTCCAGCATCGGCGCACTCGCCTGCGGTGCCAAAGGCTCTGACGCTTGGGAGGCGGCGGAGACGAAGACGCCTACGCCCTGGCGAGACTGAATCAGCCCCTGCGCCCGCAGCGTGGCGATGCCCTCGCGCACCACGTTGCGGCTGACGCCGAAGTTCTGCGAGAGAAACTGTTCAGTGGGCAAACGGTCTCCCGGCCGCAGCCGCCCGGAAGCAATCTCGTCGCTCAGCGAGCGGGCGATGTGCTCGGCCAGATGAGGTCGCCGCGTTACGGGTTGCACATTCATTTCACTCATTCTTTTTCTCCCCTCACTTGTCTTCTTAATCTACATCAGAAGACTTGTTCCTGACAGTTGAAACTGAAATTCGCCAAACGCATCAATAATATTAACCAATAAAAACAACTACTTAACAACAAAACAGGTCGGAATCTATCTGAACAGCTCAGTTGTTCTGTTGAAGGACAACAGAATGTTATGTACGTTGCCCTCAACCTGGCACGGACGAATAAAAAAATCGCCGTGCCAACTTCGCAACCCGCTTGAGGCGCAATCCTATGAAAATTGCCAGCATTGAAACCATTCCGCTTCGTATTCCCTTCACCACGGGTGGCCGGTCCGCCGGCGGGGTCTGGGGGCCGAAAGACCTGCAAATGGTCGACTCTCTCGTGGTCAAGATCACCACCGACGACGGTATCGTTGGCTGGGGCGAAACCTTCGGCTTCACCGCGATCCCTGCGGTAAAAGTGGTGATCGACACCATCCTTGCGCCTGAACTGATTGGCAGTGACGTTACCCGACGGGAGAAATTACAGGGTGACCTGCAGAAGAAATTTCACGTTTTCGGTCGCAGCGGCGCGTTTATCTATGGCCTCTCGGCGATTGACATCGCGCTGTGGGATATCGCGGGCAAAGCCGCCAAAAAACCGATCTACCAGTTGCTGGGCGGGAGTGAGGCCACGTCTCTTGCGGCGTATGCAAGCCTGATCCGATATGCAGATCCCGAACTCATCCGCGTCAATGTGCAGCGCGCGGTCAACAGCGGTTTCCGCCACCTCAAGTTGCACGAAGTGGATATCGACGTCATCCGCGCTGCGTGCGAGGCCGCTGGCCCCGGCGTGGAAATCACCCTCGACGTCAACGCTCCGTGGACGGTGCGCGAAGCGCTGGACATGACCGAGAAACTTCGCCCGCTGAACCTGCGCTGGATCGAAGAACCGGTGTGGCCGCCGGAAGACTACTCGGGGCTGGCAAGGGTGCGCGCGCACGGCGGCATCCCGGTTGCGGCTGGCGAGAATGCCTCGACGCTCATGGACTTCCAACACCTGCTTGAGGCCTGCGCGGTGGATTTCGTACAGCCGAGCCCCGCCAAAATGGGCGGCATCACCGAACTGCAAAAAGTCTATGCACTGGCCAACGCCCATGGCGTCACCGTGATGGTCCACGCCTTTTATGACGGCCCCGGCCTGCTGGCGGCGGTGCATGGAAGTGCAGCCCTGGGCGGCGCCAAGTCACTGGTCGAATGGCGTTACTTCGATCTCGAAGCGCAACTCTATGGCGACGCCATCATCCCGCGTAACGGACGCATCGACGTACCGCAAGGACCGGGACTCGGCATCGAGCCAGACCAGGACGTCATCCGGGACTACCGCTTCAAACCTTGACCCCATAAGCCGCTGGCTCATTGCAGCGCTGATCGACGCCGACGTGTCGGCCTCGATCAGCCATGACGACATTCTTGATAAAAATAAATACGAGGATTGATGACATGTTAGACAGGATCGTAGGACCCATCTTGCCCGTCGCCTTTGTGATCGCGCTGGGTTACATCGCCGGCAAGCGCGGACGACTTACCCATTCGGACAGCCTGCTGATCAGCCGCCTGGTGCTGGGCTGGATATTCCCGGCGTTACTTTTTGTCGGGATGGCGAGCACACCCCGTGAACAGCTCTTCGACTTCAAGTTCATCGTGGCGACGTTCATCGGCATCATGGGCATGTACACGATAGCGCTGGCGATCGGCTGGTTCAGCACTCGCGATCTCAAGGTGGCAACGCTCAAGGGCTTCGTGAACGGTTATCCAGACGCCGCCTTCATGGGCATCCCTATCCTGGGTGCAATGTTTGGCGCGGGCAGCATCTACTCGGTGCTGGTACTGAACCTGGTCGCGAGCCTGGTGATGATCCCGCTGACGACCATGTTGCTCACCATCGCCGATGGAAAGGCCAGTGGCGGCCAGGCGTTTTTGTCGAGCCTTTCAGGGGCGGTACGTCGTCCGCTGATGTGGGCGCCGGCCCTGGGGATTCTACTTTCCGTGCTGCAGGTCAAGTTGCCTCCGCTTGCGGCGGAGTCTTTCACCCTTCTCGGCAAAGCCACGCCCGGCGTATCCCTGCTGTGCCTGGGACTGATCATGTCGTCGGAGAAACTGAAAATGTCCGGTGAAGTCTGGGGCAACCTTGGGCTCAAGCTGCTCATTCACCCAGTGTTGATGTTCAGCGCCACGGTACTGCTCGGCACTCATGGCCTGTACGCGCAACAGATGATCCTGCTTTGCGCCCTTCCATCGGCGACGATCCCGGCGATGTTTGCGAACCAGACCGGCGCCTATCAAAGCGAAGCCGCGACCTCCATTCTGGTCAGCACCGTGCTGTCGATCGTGACGTTCTCCTTTGCGATCTACCTGATTGATGGCGGGCTTGCCGCTGCTTGACTGCGGGCTCGCGCAGGCGCCAGGCGGAAATCGCTGCGGCGGCAGAGGCGTTGAACAAACGCGCTGGAGGCTGATACCACCACCATAAAAAACGGGACGCCAAGCGTCCCGTTTTTGCGAAAACAGCTAGCACAAACAACAAGCAACCTGTGGCGAGGGAGCTCGCTCCCGCTGGCCTGCGCAGCAGGCCCATCTGTTGAACCCGTTTCGCCGCTCAGTGGAAACAATCCCTCTCACCACAGGTCAGCGACTACTTAGGCGGCTCAACCTTATCCAACACCCGGTTAGCCGTAATTTCCGCCACCATGATGCTGTTTGAAATGCCCAGCAAGGCATAACGCGACTCCCCCTCCAAATGATCCATCAACTGATGAACCATCACATCGACCGACGCTAGCGTCACGACCAAAAAAACCGCCAGGGTTTCGGCCGTAGCTTCTGGAAGTAAGGTGCTTTGGCCTCGATGTTCACCTTGAATGAAGCGTTTCACTGGCTTCCCTCTGCAAATGAATACGCAAAAATAATAGAACAGAGACACAGCCCTTCATTCACATTTGAGGTGGATGTCTGAATTCGACGGTGAAGCCAAACTGGGAACCGCATATCAGGCTCTCTATACTGGCCTCCCAAGATGGTAGTTTGAGCGCAAAATATGCCCGTCACACCCAATCAAAATTCGCCAGTCATTTTGGTCTCGGCTCAACAAAGCGACTTGGACAATCTTGTAACCATTCGAATTGAGGCCATGCGCGAAAGTCTGGAGCGTGTTGGGCGATTTGATCCAGTGCGAGCGCGCGAGCGGTTTCTTAGCGGTTTTGAAGCCCACAACACACACTACATCGAGGTATCTGGAGAGAGGGTTGGTTTTGTAGTGGTCAAGCATCACCGCAATGAACTCTTGCTCGACCACTTGTATGTGAGACCGAGCGCGCAAGGATCAGGAATAGGCTCTGCTGTTCTCACTCAGATTTTCAAAGAGGCGGATGCGGCTGCGCTCCCTATTAGAGTTGGTGCTCTCAAAGAAAGCGCTTCGAATCGCTTTTATACCCGTCATGGCTTCCAATTCGTCGAAAGCAGAGAATTCGACAATTATTATGTTCGTCAGAGCGTTCCGCCGGCTGGCCCAGCTTGCTAGCTGGATGTGATGCACCTCGACGTACGTTTTTACACACTCTGGGCCGATAGCTGCCCGTCGCGAAATGATGCAATCGACGGTTGAGTTCACTGACAGCTAGCCACTTGGTAGCCGATCGACGAGGAAATCCACTAAAGTCTTCACCCTTCGGATCGGCGTACCAACGGTAGTGACCTAAAGAAGCGACTACATGTTGTGTTGGATCTCCAGCAACCTGAACGTCACTTTTCCGCCCTCGGTGGGATAGCCAGTGTTGTCCTGCACATATGCACCCGCTTTGAAATACAGTGGTTTGGTCTTCCAGCTCGGGTCGATGGTGGTTCTCCAGTTGTATCCTGCTGCGCTGATGCCCAGCGCACCCTTCGGACTGAGGTGGATCTGGTAGGAAAAGTTGCAGTTGAGCGGCACCCCCGTCGCAATGGTAATGACCTGGCCCTCTTCATCGTCGGGGCGCATGCGCACCTTGGCGACAATATTTCCCGTCGAAGCCGAGGTTTTGTATTGGTATTCCAGCTTCACCATGGGGCTGTTGCTGTCCTTGTTGTGAATCTGACCAATCACGATCTTGCCGGTGCTGGGCACCTGATTGACGGTAAGGCTCGCCCGCAGAATGTTATCCGCCGCTGAATACTGCCAGTTGCGCACCGTTCCATCGCTATAGGTTTCCCGCAACTCGCTGCGCGGGTAAATAGCGTTGGCCGTCCTGGAACCCGTCACAGGCGCCCAGAAAGAAAGGGTAGCGGCTTCAGAACTGAAATACTGGTCCTTGAAGCCTTGCGCCAATCGAGGCGTTTCTATGGTGGCCGGTGGGCTGCCTTCAGGGATGCTCAAATTCCAAGTGGCGAGGTCGATCATGTCAATAATCCTGTATGCGGGGAATGTTGCGGCCACAGTTGCGCTCGAACCGATGCTATTGAGCTGTGTCAATTGGGTCTGCTGATCAGGAAATCCGTGTGGCGGTTGATTGACGTCAAATGTTCGTCGAGATGTTTGCTGCAGGCTTTGTGCCTACGGGGATGACCGTTAGTCGGCTATTTTGGAAGTTGATGGAACTAATCCGGTTGGTGTATCAGCTGCAGCGAAGGGACCTAAGCCATCAGCGGTGTACGGGGCGTCCTTCAGCCGGCGCCCGTTTTTTTGTGTCGCGCTCAAGGTGCCATCGCAGACTATTCTGGAATCTGGGTACCCGACCGGTCGCACCGAAGGAGGTCGCTCGTTTATGCACTTGTCTTTTCGAAATCCGCCGCGATTCGATCTGATGCATGAAGGCAAATCGAGCCGCGCCGTCATCGATTTCCGATGAACTACCGGTCTGGGGCACGGCCCAGGCACTCTGCCCACCCTGAAACGGAGACGCCAGCATGAGTACCTTGCAACTACACCCCGCACTGGACAATGGTATCCAACCCGCCGCCGCGAATTTCGCCGGTGGCACCCTGCAATGCCTGTGTGCGACCGACAAGGTCGAGGTCAAGATCGACGCACAAACGCTGCATAACCACGCGTGCGGTTGCAGCAAATGCTGGAAACCGCAAAACGCGACATTCGCCGTCATCGCCGTGGTGCCACGAGATAAGGTCAGCGTCATTGCCCATGGCGAAAAACTGGAGATCGTCGACGAAACCGCCACCATCCAGCGCCACGCCTGCAAGCAGTGTCACGCCCATCTATTCGGGCGCATCGAGAACAAGGACCATGCGTTTTATGGCCTGGACTTCGTCCACACCGAACTTTCCCCACAGAGCGGATGGGCTGCGCCGGGATTCGCGGCGTTCGTATCCTCCATCATCGAAACCGGCACACCGCCAGCGCAAATGAAGGCTATCCGCGAACGCCTGCGCTCGATCGGCCTGGAACCCTATGACTGCCTGTCCCCGGACTTGATGGACGCACTGGCGATTCACGTCGCCAAACAGAAAGGCCTGCTCCCCGCCGCCTGATCGATCGCCGCGGTTTTTTTTCCGGGCCGCGGCGTCGATTCACCTTTGATGTTGTGCACGCCAAAATAATCAATTGGAACTATGGAAAGCGGACGCTGGAGCTACCAGATCCGTCATGCCCATAGGTCTATCTATAAAACCGTTTGTCGCGGCGTTAAACCTTATTTCTCTCCTGATTGGTCGAAAAAACTGTGACGGCATGACGTTGCCAAGACCGTTGACTGATGGGGAATGCGGTTATGAAAATCGCACAAATAGCACCACTGTACGAATCAGTCCCCCCTTTTCTCTACGGAGGAACTGAAAGAGTCGTCGCTCATTTATCGGATGCTTTAGTCGAACTGGGGCATGACGTCACCCTCTTCGCTGCGAAGGGATCGCGTACGTGCGCAACATTGGTCGCCGCCCGAGATCAAGCGTTGCGGCTAGACAGCACTGCGCTGAAGTCAGAATTGGCCAGCCACTTGAATTTGCTTTATGAATTGAGGCATCAAGCGGCCGAGTTCGATGTGTTGCACTTTCATATTGATTTATTGCACTTTCCATTTTTCGAAGATATGAGTGGTTGTTAGACAACCTCGACTCCCCATTGGTATTGACCGTTTGGAGGTGCGGGAACTGAAGTTTAATCAACACCGTGTCGATCTCAGCTTCCAAAGGATTGGCGAACGCGTCGCCGTTTACATAGAGCGGCAAGAGGGCCCGAATTTGATTCGGCTGGATGTGAAGCTCTAAATCGCCTGTCATCCAATAGAATTCTGTCAGCAAAGCTCCTCTTTCAAAGCCAACATTTCAACTCGTAATTCGCCGATCAACTCCGCGATAGCTCGGCTGGACGTTAGTTTTTCGGTTCTAACGCCAGTGACCAATAATTCGACATGACCCGATGACGGTTCGAACACTTTTATCATGAGCGATCCATCTGGATTGGAGGTGCAGATGCAAGAAAGAGGCAGAAAACCACACTCAATGATGTGGCGAAGCTCAAGTATGGAAATCATGACTCACGTCCTCAAAGTCAAAGGTCGTTTGCGCTTCTGTCTAGTAATAATAGGCAACCCAGCCTCGAGCTGACCGAGATCGCGACCAATTGCATCCGCGGGGCAGCGACCGGCCAATGTCGGCCTCTCACGACTGACCGAAAATCGCCGATGAGAACAATGAGACATTCCTGATCGATTAAAGGCGTTCGCGTGAACATTTTTACCTGCTTGCGCAGCAGAAATCGGGAGGGAGTCTAATATTGAATTGCCATAGATCGGTCCATCCCCTATCTGCGTAAAGAGGCGAAGGACCATTGGCAGGTAGGTGTCTCTGGAGCCAACACCGGACCGGTGCTGACTAAATAGATTCAAAATTGGAGGGAACCATGAGCAATCTCATCGCCGGCGGCGAGCCACCTGAAGCCGTTCGCCTCATGGTCAAGGTTTATGCTTACTTGCTGCTCGCAGGATTTGCGTTTGTTCCGGCCTATCTGATTGGCTATTTATACTTCTTCCAAGACCCCACCCTTACATTCGAGAACCACCTGTTCCATATCATTGCGATCACGGCAGCCACCTTGGCGGGCTTGTTTGTGACTTACGTCACGTGGCGCTGCTATCAGTCATCGGGAGACCCGCTGCTGCGATGGATGACACTAGGTTTTCTCGGTTTTGTACTGATCTACGCGTTGCATGGTGCGTTCACCGGGCAAGCCCACCACAATATCTGGCTCTTCCTGCTGTATGGACCGGCCTCTCGTCTGGTCATGTCGATTCTGCTGTTAGTCGGAATGCTGTCTTACCACCGCCCGCCTGATGACGCGGACCAACGAATGAAGGCCCGCCCGTGGTTGGCCTGGATAGGACTGTTCCTGCTGGTTGATGTGGCTGTGGCGTACGTCGCGAACTCACCGATCGCCGGTAATCTCGCGGTGCGCCTCTCGATGGAAGGTGGTGCCCTCATTCTTTCCACATTGACCGTGGTAATCCTCCTGCTGCGCCGTATCCGTTCGCCGCTGATGATGATTTTTGTCGTCTCGGTCACCGCGTTCGCGCTGTCATCGCTTGCCTTCATCCTTGCACGTCCGTGGAACCACATGTGGTGGCTCGCTCATGCGATCTTCGCCGGTGGGTTCTTCATGTTGAGCTATGGGGTCGTGCAAGCGTTCCTCACCACGCGGTCGTTTTCGAAGATTTACAGCCAAGAGGAGTTGATGGTGCGTCTGGCCGAAGCGATGGCCTATGCAGAGAGCGCCCTGCAGGAACTGCAGCGCACCAATCAAGAACTCGGGCACCTTGCGGCCACCGATCCCCTGACTGGCGCTGATAATCGGCGTCGGTTCATGGAGCGGGTCGAAGTCGAAATGGGCCGGTCCAAGCGTGGCGGTGAGCCGTTCTCCGTGTTGGCACTCGACCTGGATAATTTCAAGTCCATCAACGATCGCTTCGGGCATCAGGTGGGCGATGACATCCTCAAGGATTTCGTGGAGAAATGCCTCGATTCGATCCGCCCGTATGACGGCGTAGCCCGAGTGGGCGGGGAAGAATTCATGATTCTGCTACCGCAGACTTCGCTTGAGGGCGCGCACGTAATCGCCGAGCGTCTGCGAAGCACCGTTGCAAATAATTCTTTTCATGGCCTGCAGCGGTTAACCGTGGTCACCGTGAGCATCGGCGTAGCGCAATCCGGCCGCGACGGCGACACCATCGACGCCATTCTGCGTGCAGCCGATCAACGTCTGTATCACGCTAAACACGAAGGCCGTAACCGTGTGGTTACGACCATCGAAGCCAGCCTCCAATCGCTGTGAAAGCGTCGGCACCGATATTCGGCTTTGTGCCACAGCATTGGGCGTTAGGTTGGTGATGTACCATTAAGCCACGGCATCGAAGCTGAGGTTTGCGGCTAGCAAAGCCGGCTTTCATCTCCTTGGCGTTGATCCACCCATTTCACGCCTGCCTGATCACAGGGAGGGAGCAATGCGTATCCCTTTGTTTTACGCGATGTCGGCTGCACTGTTCTTGAGCGGATCTGCGTGCCTTGCGCAAACCACGGGCGCGACCGCCCCTGTCCCGACGAATACAGCCCCGACAACCCCTGCCGGAACGGCGCCGGCCAAGGATGCCGTGTTTACGCAGGAGCAGTTGGCCCAAATGCTGGCGCCCATCGCCCTTTACCCGGACCCGTTGCTGGCGCAGGTATTGATGGCGAGCACCTACCCCGGCGAAATCGCCGAGGCGGTGACCTGGTCCAAGGCACACCCGGACGCCAAGGGCGACGAGGCGGTCAAGCAAGTGGCCAGCCAGCCGTGGGATCCGAGCGTGCAGGCACTGGTCGCCTTCCCGCAGGTCCTGGCCACGCTGGGACAGGACCCGGTCTGGGTACAACGCCTGGGTGATGCCTTCCTCGCGCAGCCGGACGATCTCATGGATGGCGTGCAACGCTTGCGTCATCAGGCGCAAGCCGCAGGCAATCTTCAGAGCAACCAGTACCAGAACGTGACGGTGCAGAATGTTGCGACACCGGCACCCGCGCCCACCGCTCAGGCACCCGCCCCCGCGCCTGCCAGCAGCACGTCGACCATCATCATTCAGCCCGCCGATCCGCAGGTGGTGTACGTACCCGCTTATAACCCGACAACCACCTACGGCACTTGGGCCTACCCTGCGTCGCCGCCCCCGTACTACCCGCCGCCGCCCGCTTATTACCCCGGTTCGGCACTGATGGCCGGATTGGCGTTCGGGACCGGTGTGGCGATCATCGGCTCGCTGTGGGGAGACTGTGACTGGGGCAATAACGACATCGACATCGACGTCGATCGCTACAACAACATCAATCGCAACAACCAGATCACCAATAATCAAAACAAGTGGCAGCACAACGCCGTTCACCGTGATGGCGTTCCCTATCGAGACTCCCGGAGCCGTGGACAATACGGCCGGCAACTCAACGGTGCCAATCAGCGTGAGGCGTATCGAGGGGACGATGCCCAGCGCGCCCAGGCCCGTGAAAATGCCCGTAGTTCAATGGACAAACGCGGTATCGAACGACCTCCCACCAGCAACCGCCAGGCTCGTGATCAAGTGCGCAGGGCGCAGTCCGATGCCTCGGTCGGCAATCGGATGCAAGCCGGTGCGGACAGACCGAGGACGGCTGACCGGAGCCAGGGCACGGCCAAAAACATCCGTGAGAATCAGCAGCCCAGGAGAGAGAACGCTCAGGTGAATCAGCGCACAAAAGACTCTTCGCAGGCGCGCCAGACTGTGCAGAAGCAACCGGCCGCCAGTCGCGGCAGCGCCCGCGACAATGCCTTCGCCGGCGCGCGTTCCCCTTCCCAGTCCAACGCACAAGCACTTCGTGGCCGGACCAGCCAGGCATCCACCCAGCGCCCGAGTGCCGCGCGATCGGCCGGTCACCAGATCAGTCGGCCGTCCATGCCGGCGCGTTCAAGGGGGGGGCGTCGGTGAACAACTCTCTGCAAGTGAAGATCCTCATGGGCCTGCTGGCGATAACGGCCGGCTTGACGTGGACGTGCATGGCAGCGGCACAGGAGGCATTTCAAACACCGGAAGAAGCTGCTGAGGCGTTCGTCAAGGCCTTGGGTACGGGAAAACCCGATCAGGTACGCCTGACAGAGCTGCTGGGCGATGACTGGCGCACTTACATTCCCCGCCAAGGCGTGCAGAGCAGTGATGTGGATGCGTTTTTGAAGCAGTACCACGAGCAGCACCAGATTGAAAAACCCAGCGAGCGCAAGGCGATCCTGGCAGTCGGCAGTGACCACTGGA
The DNA here is from genome assembly GCF_014852295.1 of Pseudomonas sp. PDM10. NCBI lineage: Bacteria > Pseudomonadati > Pseudomonadota > Gammaproteobacteria > Pseudomonadales > Pseudomonadaceae > Pseudomonas > Pseudomonas sp. PDM10. Next base: position 515,078 of record NZ_JACVBJ010000004.1, read on the forward strand.
CACTGCCTATCCCCATGACAAAAGGTACGAACGGCTGGCGCTTCGACATGAAGGTCGCCAGCGTCGAAATCCGTGCCCGTCGCATTGGCCGCAACGAACTGGACGCCGTGCAAGCGGCGCTGACCTATCACGATGCTCAGATGGACTATGCCTCAGTGGATCGTGACGGGGACGGCGCACTTGAATATGCGCAGAAAATCTTCAGCACCCCCGGCAAGCATGACGGCCTCTATTGGGCGGACGACGACAGCGGTCAGATCAGTCCGTTGGGGCCGTTGTTCGGCAAAGCCATCAACGACGAAGACTGGCATGGTTACCACTTCCGCATCCTTGATGCCCAAGGTCCGTCGGCACCAGGTGGCGCCTACAGCTACCGCATCGGCGACAAAATGAGCCGAGGCTTTGCCCTGATCGCCTGGCCGGCAAAATATGATGACACCGGGGTGATGAGTTTCATGATCAGTCATGAGGGACAGGTGTTTGAGAAAGACCTTGGCCCCAATGGCGAAAAACTGGCGAAGGCAATGAAACGCTTTGATCCGGATGACAGTTGGAAGGAGGTTTCTGAAGACCAGTAGCCATCCAGACGTTGATATCAGGTCGTTCTGGAAAATCACTTTCCGGCGTCGGCGAGGAGCGACCGGCGGACAAGCTGCTGGCATGAGTCGTGAAAAAAACGGAGGTTGGGAACAAGGCTGCAGCCTTTGCTACTTGAACGACACTGGCAAAAAGCGCCCCCCTACTTCGCCGTCCCGCCACGCGGCTTATAAAAAAGAAACATCGAGGTCTCGGCGGTCTTGATGTATTTCCTCGCCCAGGCAGGTTTCACTTTCCTGTCGTGGAAATACATCGCGCCGTGGGTTCGGTCGTTCAGTTGCTTGTTGAGCGCTTTGCGCGCGATTTCCTTGGCCATCGCGTATTGGGTTTCTTCCTGGACCTGATCCGAGCGTCCATCACACCACCACGAAAACTGACAATTTTTGCTTTCAGAACCCTGCTTGACCACGGCGCATACCGTGTCCGGAAAGCCCTCATGGCCCAGGCGGTTCATCACGACGCTGGCGACGGCTTCCATGTCGGCGGACGATTTTCCTTTGGACTCCCAATAGATGGAGCGGGACAGACAGGTGATTGCATCGTCCAGCGGCGACGCGCCGGCGGGATCGACGGCCTGAACTTCAGAGGTGGTGATGGTTTCGGACTTGGGCACAGGGACTTCGGTGCCCTTCTCCGCAGCTTTTTGTTCCAGGACCTCGGCCTTGTCCTCAGCCATTTCCTTTTTTTGCTCCTGCTCAGACGCGATGGCGTGGCCTGCGAAAAGGGTTATTGCCAAGCAGGTGACTATCCAGACAACTCGCATGATCGACCCTTCGGACGGAACCGCAAGCACGCCGAACTGGCGACTTTGCTTGATTGTAGTTGCCAGAATTGATTCCAACAGACGGACAAAAAAACTGTCGTCGAGCGTGAAAAGTCATTGCGCTCGCGGGGGTGAAATCGCGCATCATGGGCGCAGTCAGCTCAAGGGGATTTCCATGCGCTTCAAATCATCTGCCATGCGTCTTGCCACGTTGTCACTGGGGATGTTGTTCGCCGCGAATGCGTTGGCGGCCGACGAGAAACAACTGATTGATTCGATCAACCTCTACCGCAGCCAGGTGCAGCGCTGCGCAGGTCAGGTATCGCAGGAACTGCCACCGCTGGCCGGTGACCCACGGCTGGCGCTGAACGCCAACAGCGTCGGCAATCTGCAGCAGGCAATGGCCAGCGCGGGTTATCCGATGAAGAACGTACAGGCGATCAGCCTGTCCGGGCCGCGTGATGCGCCATCAGCGATGAAAGCGATTCAGGAAAGCTTTTGCCAGATCGTGCTGGACCCGCAATTCGTCGATGTCGGCGTCAGCCACCAAGACCGCGAATGGCGCATCGTGCTGGCGCGTCCATTGTTGAGCGCTCGCCTGGGCGACTGGCAGGCGGAAGGCCAGAAGCTCCTGGCCGAGCTCAACATCGTACGCAGCCAGCCGCGCCAGTGCGGCACGCAATCCTTTGCCGCCACCACGCCACTGGCCTGGAACGCCGCGCTAGCGACGGCGGCCGAGGAGCACGCCCGGTCGATGGCCAACAACAATTACTTCGATCACAAGGACCGCGATGGCCGCATGCCGGGTGACCGGGCTGAATTGGCCGGTTATGGCGGCGGGCAGGTCGGCGAGAACATCGCTGCCGGCCAGGACACCGTGCGTAAGGTGGTCGAAGGCTGGGTGTCCAGCGCCGGTCACTGCGCGAACCTGATGAACCCACAGTACCGGGAGTTGGGCGCGGCCTATGCGGTTGATCCGAAGAGTGATCCGGGGATTTACTGGACGGCGATGTTCGGGGCGCAATAAGTTCAGAACGCCGATAGAAAAAAACCGGAGCCCTGTCATGGGGCTCCGGTTTTTTTTTGCAATCAAATCCTTCATCGACCCTGTCGATCAGCCGGTCATTAATAGTGATTGGACGCCCCTCTAAAGTTGCTCTTAGTCTGCGCACAACAATTCCGGGGATAGCGGAATACTCATTTCACGGAAGCAGGCGAGAATGTCATGTCAGAGCGAGTCTTGATCGATGGGTTCGCCAGGCGTGTGGACTATCTGCGGATGTCTGTCACTGACCGCTGCGATTTCCGTTGCGTGTATTGCATGGCTGAAGACATGCAGTTTCTGCCCCGCCAACGGGTACTGACCCTGGAAGAAATCTATCAACTGGCCGAAAGCTTCGTGGCGTTGGGCACCCGCAAGATCCGCCTCACGGGCGGCGAACCGCTGATCCGTCCGGGGGTCGTGCAGCTGTGCGAAAAGATCGCCGCCCTGCCCGGCCTGCGTGAACTGTGCATGACCACCAACGGGTCTCAGCTGGGCAAACTTGCAGCGCCCTTGTTCGAGGCCGGGGTCAAACGGCTCAACATCAGCCTCGACAGCCTGGACCCGCAACGCTTTCGTGAACTGACGCGCACCGGCGATCTGGCGCAGGTCATCAACGGCATCGACGCGGCCAACGCCGCGGGATTTCGCCATACCAAACTCAATTGCGTGGTGATGAAGGGCCGTAACGACCACGAGATCAACGACCTCGTGAGCTTTGCCATCGACCGACATCTCGACATTTCTTTCATCGAAGAAATGCCCCTGGGCACCATCCAAGAACACAGCCGCGCGGAGTCGTTTTACGCAAGCAGCCAGGTACGTGAGCGGATCGCCGAGCGCTACACGTTGATCGAGTCCGCCGAGTCGACCCAAGGCCCGTCGCGCTACTGGCGCCTGGCCGAGGCACCGCATATTCGCCTGGGGTTCATTTCCCCCCACAGCCACAATTTTTGTGGCACCTGCAATCGGGTTCGGTTGACGGTGGAAGGTCGTCTGCTGCTGTGCCTGGGCAATGAGCACTCCGTCGACCTCAAGGCCGTTTTGCGCAGCCATCCCGGCCATCCCGAGCGCCTGGAAAAAGCCATCATCGAGGCGATGAAACTCAAACCCTATCGGCACACTTTCGAAGTGAACGACGAGGTCCAGGTGGTTCGCTTCATGAACATGACGGGCGGCTGAACACCATGATCGTTAGACCCAAACCCAATCTGATCGGCGTCCTGACGTCACTCAAGGGCTCGATCGCCAAACGAATTGCCTGGCGCAGTCTTCTGGTGACGCTGCTCGCTTCGGCCATCGTGCTCATCGAAACCTTGCACCCGAGCTATTTTTCCAAGGTCAGTGCAACGCCCTTCACCCTGCTGGGTTTGTCGTTGTCGATCTTCATGAGCTTTCGAAACAACGCCTGCTACGACCGGTGGTATGAAGCGCGCAAAGCCTGGGGCGACATGCTGGTGGATGTTCGCTCGATGGTGCGCGAAACCCAGGTCATCAAGGACGCGAACGAGCGACACCATATCCTCAGCAACCTCTGCGGCTTCGCCCATGCGCTCAATGCAAAACTGCGCAAAGAAAACGAACTGGCGGCCAGTGGTGAATGGCTGAACCCGATGCCCAAGGACAACGCGGCGGATATCAGCGGGCAGATTCTGCTGCAGGTCGGTCAACAGTGTTCGGCACTCGCCGAGTCAGGCGCGATCAATGAATGGCGCTACACGCTCATGGCCAACCATTTGACCCGCCTGACCCAGGCCCAAGCCGTTTGTGAGCGAATCAAATACACGCCACTGCCCTTCCCCTACACCTTGTTGCTGCACCGGACTATCTACCTGTTCTGCATTTTGCTGCCCTTCGCGATGGCCGAACCACTGGGCTGGCTGACACCGATTTTCACCGCCATTGTCAGCTATACCTTTTTCGGTCTGGACGCGATTGGCGATGAGTTGGAAGACCCGTTCGGTCGCGATGAAAACGACCTGCCCATCGATGCATTGGTGCGCAGCGTTGAACGAGATGTACTGGCGGCACTGGGCGTGACACAACTGCCACCGCCGCTGGAACCGGTGGACTATGTGTTGAGCTGATGGGCTCGATGATTCACCGGGCATTGGCACATGCCAGTAGACGCAGAACCTGTGTGAGCGGGCTTGCTCGCGAAAGCGGTCAGTCAGTTGACATCAATGTTGGATGTGCCGACCTCTTCGCGAGCAAGCCCGCTCCCACAGGGGATTTTCGGTTTCAGAACAATTCGCTGAAGGGGCAGGCAGCGGCATCTGGGCCGACGGTGTCACCGCGCACCGGCCGAGCAATCGCCCGGGCGCGGACCCGGGTGAAACGCCTTTTTTCCGCCGGTGACCGGGGGTTGAAGCATGACGCACTTCACGCCTCCACCTGCACCACTTCAATCCCGAGTTTCTGATAGTCCTCGACATTGCCCGACGCCACGTGGCGCTCGGTGATCAGGGTATGAATGCGCTGACACGGCGCGACCACGAACGGCTCCACCGCCCCCAGTTTGTCGGCGGTGGTGACGGCTACGACATGGGAGGCGCTGGCGAGCATTGCCTGTTTGACCGGCACCTCGTCGAAATGCAGGGAGCTGATGCCGACTTCCGGGTGAATCGCACAGACGCCCGTGAACAGCAGATCAGCCTTGATGCCCTCGATCAGCCGCAGGGTTTCATGCCCGCTGGCCGACATGGTCGCGGGATTGAGTTGCCCGCCGGCCAGAATCACCGTGATGCCTTTGTATTCGGCCAGGGTAATCGCGATCATCGGCGAGGCGGTGACGGCTGTGATTGCAATGTCCGACGGTAGCGATCGGGCGATTTGCAGTGTCGTGCTCCCCGAATCGAAAATCACAATCTGGCCGTTGTGTACCTGGCGTGCGGCGAGTTGCGCCAGGTGGGTTTTCACCTCATCGGTTTCGCTGACCCGGGTGAAGTAATCCTTGCCGGTGTCCTTGGGCCGCGGCAACGCCCCGCCGTGCACCCGCTGCACCAGCCCGGCGGTCGCCAGCTCCGCCAGATCACGGCGAATGGTGTCTTCGGACACCGCGAAATGCTGGCTCAACTCGCCCGCCATGACCTTGCCGTCACGTTCGAGAATCAACAGGATTTTTTGCCGGCGCAGATGAGGGAGTTCGGCGGCTGAATGTGAATCGTGCATGTTTTTGCCCGCTTTTGCGTGTAGTTGCGTGTTTTCGCGAGACTAGCCAAAGCGCGGGGTAAACACAATCCAGCCAGCTATCGATTGTTTCGATGATTCAAATCATGAAGCCGAATTTTTTATTTGTTTGTGACCTATTCAAGATGGCGCCATCACACATGTTTTGGATGAAAACTTCATGAATCTAAATTTTGCCTTTGCCTGCATGATCGTGGTCTCGTTTGCCATTGCGTTGGGGCACGCCTGATCAGCAAAAGCCAAGAGGTTGCCGAGGCAGAAGTGGTCGAACGCCTGTCGGCAGTCCTTGGCAAAAGCCGGTAGAAAAGGCGTAATCCTTCCCAACAGGGTCTAAACCAGGGGGCCACATGATTTGGATCAGGGAACCTTGAAGGCGCCCTCGCTAAATTGATCTCTTGAAAAAAGCCGACAAGTGACTGTCCGCCAGGAGATTTCCCCCGCATGAAAGCAGCCCTGAAAATTGCCGCCAGTGATTCCGCGTTCGATTGTTTCCACACCTCCCGAGAAGTCATTGCGCTCAATCAAACTGACTACACCGATGTCGCGGTTGCGGTGTTCTCTGTGGAAGATGTGATGACGGACGCCCTGGACGCCCTGCAGCGTACCGGTTTTGATATCCCCATTTTTCTCGTCGCCTCCCCCGGTTCCGGCAACCGCGCCCGGGACGTCTACCAGCACCTGCAAGATGTTCTGCTTCAGGTGAATGGCATTTTTGACCCCTCACGCAACAACGCCGAATACCATGGCAACCAATTGGAGACTGCGGCAAAAGCCTATGAAGAAAGTCTGCTGCCGCCGTTCTTCGACGCGCTCAAGCACTACACCGAATCGGCCAACGCTACGTTCGCCTGCCCGGGTCACCAGGGCGGCCAGTTTTTCCGCAAACACCCGGCTGGCCGGCAGTTCTTCGACTTCTTCGGCGAGACCCTGTTTCGCGCCGACATGTGCAACGCCGATATCAAGCTCGGCGATTTGCTGATCCATGAAGGCCCGGCCCTTCTGGCGCAAAAACACGCAGCGCAGGTGTTCAACGCCGACAAGACCTACTTCGTACTCAATGGCACATCGGCCTCCAACAAGGTGGTCACCACCGCGCTGCTCACACCTGGCGATCTGGTGCTGTTCGACCGCAACAACCACAAATCCAATCACCAGGGTGCGCTGCTGCAGGCCGGGGCGACCCCGGTTTACCTGGAAACCGCGCGCAACCCTTATGGGTTCATCGGCGGGATTGACGCCCATTGTTTCGAAGAAGGCTACCTGCGCGAACTCATCTGCGAAGTAGCACCAGACAAGGCCGAGCTGCCGCGGCCGTTTCGTCTAGCGATCATTCAGCTGGGCACCTATGACGGCACCGTCTACAACGCCAGACAGGTCGTCGATCGCATCGGCAAACTGTGCGACTACATCCTGTTTGACTCGGCGTGGGTGGGCTACGAACAGTTCATCCCGATGATGAAGGACTGCTCGCCGCTACTGCTGGACCTGCATGAAAACGACCCAGGCATCTTTGTCACCCAATCGGTGCACAAACAGCAGGCGGGGTTTTCCCAGGCGTCGCAGATCCACAAGAAAGATCGCCATATCAAGGGCCAGGCCCGTTATTGCAGCCATGCGCAGTTGAACAACGCCTTCATGGCCCAAGCCTCCACCAGCCCGTTTTACCCGCTGTTCGCCTCACTGGATGTGAACGCGCGCATCCATTCCGGTCGCAGTGGCCTGCGCCTGTGGGAAGACTGTGTGAAGTTCGGCATCGACGCGCGCAAGCTGATTCTGGAAGCGTGCACCATGGTTCGCCCCTTCGTGCCGGACACCATTGACGGTCGCCCCTGGCAGGACCATCCCACTGAAGACATCGCCAAAGACATCCGCTTTTTCGAATTCCATCCGAAGGATCGCTGGCATGCCTTCAGCGGTTACGCCGACAAGCAATACTTCATCGACCCCTGCAAGTTGCTGTTCACCACGCCCGGCATCGACCCGGTCGATGGCAGTTACACCGACTTCGGCATCCATGCCGGCATCCTCGCCAACTTCCTGCGCGAGAATGGCATCGTTCCGGAAAAGTGCGACCTGAACTCGATTCTGTTCCTGCTCACCCCGGCCGAAGACTGGGCGAAGATGACGCATCTCGCCTCACAGATCGCGCGCTTTGAACGCTTCATCAGTGATGACGCGCCGATGAGCCGGGTGTTGCCGGCCATCTATGCGCAGCATCAGGAGCGCTATCGCAACTACACCATTCGCCAACTCTGCCAGGAGATGCACGACCTCTACCGCACCCACAACGTCCAGCAATTGCAGAAGGCAATGTTCCGCAAGGAACACTTCCCGAAAAAGGCCATGAATCCGCAGGCAGCGCAGTTCGAATTCATCCGTGGCAATGTCGAACTGGTGGCGCTGGCCGACGCGCAGGGGCGCATCGCTGCCGAAGGTGCGCTTCCCTATCCACCCGGCGTGCTCTGCCTGGTGCCCGGGGAAATATGGGGCGGTGCGGTGCTCAAGTACTTCCTGGCGCTGGAGGAAGGCATCAACTCGCTTCCTGGCTTCACGCCGGAACTGCAGGGTGTGTACTTGAAGCAGGAAGGTGATCGCATTCGAGCCTACGGGTACGTGATCAAGACGCGCCCACATTAAGTGACGCGCACATCATCTGTAGGAGCATGGCTTGCCCGCGATGGGGCCCTCGAGAACGCCAACAGCATCGCGAGCAAGCTTTGCTCCTACAGGGCCGGTTTGCACAGATCTCATTCAGATAACAATAGCCCGCCACCATTGATGCGCCGGGGCGCGATGCATTAAGTGACGCGCACATCATCTGTAGGAGCATGGCTTGCCCGCGATGGGGCCCTCGAGAACGCCAACAGCATCGCGAGCAAGCTTTGCTCCTACAGCGCCAGTTTGCAGAGCCCGCAACCACTGATGCGCCGGATCGCGATGCATTAAGTGACCCGCACATCATCTGTAGGAGCATGGCTTGCCCGCGATGGGGCCCTCGGGAATGCCAACAGCATCGCGAGCAAGCTTTGCTCCTACAGGGCCGGTTTGCAGAGCCCGCAACCACTGATGCGCCGGGTCGCGATGCGGCTCACAGGGGGGAATCGGCCTTGGGGTGAACTTGATGGCGAGTGGATATCTGCGAGAAGCCGATTATGCTTCAAGAAACCTTGCAGCGATGCGAGGCCGTCAGCCTGTGTGCATGCTTCGCGCAATCCGTAATCCGACGACATCAGCCCCAGGGCCTGGGTGCGGCAAAAAGGTAACGAGGTACTCCGGCCTATAACAAGAACGACGGAGAAGACTCATGGCCGCAATCGACAACACTTCCACGGGCAGCGCGCCCCACCACGGGATCACCAAGGAGGAGCGCAAGGTCATCTTTGCCTCGTCCCTGGGCACCGTGTTCGAGTGGTACGACTTCTACCTTTATGGGTCTCTCGCGGCGATCATTGCCAAGCACTTCTTCGCCGGCGTCAATGAGACAACGTCCTTCATCTTCGCGCTGCTCGCGTTCGCCGCGGGCTTCGCGGTACGTCCCTTCGGCGCCATCGTGTTTGGCCGACTGGGGGACATGATCGGACGCAAACACACCTTTCTCATCACCATTGTGATCATGGGTATCTCCACCGCCGTGGTGGGCTTTTTGCCCGGCTACGCGACCATCGGCGTGGCGGCACCGATCATCCTGATCAGCCTGCGCCTGCTGCAAGGCCTGGCCCTGGGCGGTGAGTACGGCGGCGCGGCGACCTACGTGGCCGAGCATGCGCCGAAAGGCAAACGCGGCTACTTCACCTCGTGGATTCAAACCACTGCAACCCTTGGGCTGTTCCTTTCGCTGCTGGTGATCCTCGCCTGCCGAACCATTCTCGGCACCGAAGCATTCGAGGCCTGGGGCTGGCGGATTCCGTTCCTGCTGTCGATCCTGCTGTTGATCGTCTCGGTGTACATCCGCTTGCAACTCAGCGAGTCACCGGTGTTCTTGAGAATGAAGGAAGAAGGCAAGTCGTCCAAGGCGCCGCTGACCGAATCCTTCGCCCGCTGGGAAAACCTCAAGATCGTGATCATGGCCCTGCTCGGCGGCACTGCCGGCCAGGCCGTCGTCTGGTACACCGGACAGTTCTACGCGCTGTTCTTCCTGCTGCAGACGCTGAAGATCGATCCGCAGACCGCCAACCTGTTGATTGCCGGCTCGCTGCTGATCGGCACACCGTTCTTCGTGATATTCGGCAGCCTGTCCGACCGTATCGGCCGCAAGGGAATCATCATGGCCGGCTGCATCCTGGCGGCAGTGACCTACTTCCCGATCTTCCATGCGCTGACCCAATACGGTAACCCCGACGTGTTCATCGCGCAGGAGAAGAACCCGGTCACGGTGGTCGCCGATCCCGGCCAGTGCTCGTTCCAGTTCGACCCGGTGGGCAAGGCCAAATTCACCAGCTCCTGCGACCTGGCCAAGACGGTGCTGGCGAAGAAGGCCATTCCCTACAAGAACGTGAAAGCCGAACCGGGCACCGTCGCCCAGGTCCGCATCGGCGACAAGGTGATCCCGAGTTTCGAGGGCACCGGCATGCCGGGTGCCGACTTCAAGGTCAAGAACGACGCCTTCGCCGCCACCCTCGGCACCGCGCTCAAGGAGGCCGGCTACCCCGAGAAGGCCGACCCGGCCAAGACCAACTACCCGATGATGGTGCTGCTCCTGACCATCCTGGTGATCTACGTGACCATGGTCTACGGCCCGATCGCCGCCTGGCTGGTGGAACTGTTCCCGGCGCGCATCCGCTACACCTCGATGTCGCTGCCCTACCACATCGGCAACGGATGGTTCGGCGGCTTTCTGCCCACGGTGGCGTTCGCGATGGTCGCGGCCACGGGTGATATCTACTACGGGCTGTGGTACCCGATTGTCATCGCAGTGATGACGGCCATTCTTGGCACGTTCTTCCTGCCGGAAACCAAGGATCGGGAAATTCATCACACCTGAGGCTGGCACCGGCCCTCTCCTGCCAGGGAGAGGGCGATCCGGAAGGAAATGGGACAGATCTATTTATTCGGCTCGTCAGGAGCGCAACACGCCAATCGCTCGCCGATACTTTTCAACGCGCTCCAGGTCTTCCCACGACGGCTGCGCGATCCGTGTCAGGTCGCTGTTCTCTTCCAGGTCCGCCAGTTTCACCACCCGGCCTATCGGGTTCTGCGCCGCGCGTTCGACGAAGGCTTCATAGGACTCGCCCGGCACTTTAGTGACCGACTCGATGGCGGTCAGAACGGCTTCGCTGAAGCCTTCCTTGCGCAGGTCATCAAGGCTGATGCCGCAGTCCTCGACCACGTCATGCAGCACCGCGACGATGCGTTCTTCCAGTGTATTGACCCGCAACATGACGTTCAGCGGATGCAGGATGTAAGGGCTACCGCCCTTGTCGACCTGTCCCTCATGCGCGTTGGCGGCGATGGCAATGGCGCGTTCCAGTGTCTGGCTCATGGCGTTCTCGAAAATCCGGGTTCAGCCCAACAGATGCTGTGAAATAAGTTTGGAAATCTCGACCATCGACGTCCTTCCGGTGAATTCAAACTTCACTCTGCCCAGCGCCGAGAAGTAGATTTCCAGCTCAGAATCCAGGTCGAAGGTGCCCGAGGTTTCCACGGAGTAAGCGACGATGTTTTTGTAGGGCAACGAAGTGAAGTCTTTTTTGCTGCCGGTGATGCCTTGCACGTTCACCGCGATGATGCGTTTGTTGGTAAACACCACGCCGTCGCGCATGGATTTATAGGCATCAATGACCTGCTCGCCGTCCAGTAGCAACGCGGTGACTCGCTCTGCGTACTCGTTGTTTTGCTTGAGTTTGAAAAAGCCTTTGTTGTTGAAATCGATCATCCGCCATTCCCTTCCATAAAGAGTGTTCCCTGGATTGCCAGCGCGTGGCGCGGCGAGCATAGCATCGGGCCTGCGCTTTTTGCGCCCCCTCCCACAGCGGATCTAAAAAACCAATGGAACCCCGCGCCCCATCGCGTTTTCGAAACCCTATCAGCGCTGATCTTTGATCAAACAAGGCGCCATTGGAGAGGAAATCCCGATGAACAGTAGACTGCTGTTTTTGCTGGCCAGCCTGAGTCCAACCCTGGTCATGGCTGAAGGCTGTGACGTGCTGACCCGCTCTCAAAGCCCTTCCGTGCCGGTGGTCGAAACGCATAGCTGCTATGAGTACGAAGGCATGCCGGTAAACGCAATCGATTGGTCATGCAGCAACGAGAGCAAAGACATGCTGACCAGCACCAAGAAAAAAGTCGAACAGTGCGCCGATCATGCTCAGGCCACTTGCATCGCCACGTTGACCCAAGAATCGCTGGCCAATCCTCACTCCACCAGCAAGGACAAGAGCAGCACATCGCTGAGTATTCCGAACAATGCTCAAGTCACTACGTATTACTACGACGCTGAGCATTTGAGTCAGGCGAAGATTGATTGCGAGTCGGGTGGAGGTCACTGGAAATCGCAGTAACCCCCAGCAGCGTGGGTTAACCCTTAACAGCCGCTTCAATCGCAGCGATGTCGATTTTTCCCATTTCCATCATGGCATCGAACGCGCGTTTGGCCGCTGCTTGATCAGGATTGGCTATCGCGGCGCTCAGAACACGGGGGGTGATCTGCCATGACAACCCCCACTTGTCCTGGCACCAGCCGCATACATTTTCCTGACCGCCATTTCCGACAATTGCGTTCCACAAGCGGTCCGTTTCGGCTTGGTCGTCGGTTGCCACCTGGAACGAAAAAGCCTGGTTGTGCTTGATCCCCGAGCCCCCGTTCAGTCCGAGACAAGGGATGCCCATCACCGTGAACTCGACCGTCAGGACATCGCCCTGCTTGCCTGCCGGATAGTCGCCAGGCGCGCGAAGGACTGCGCCCACAGCGCTGTCGGGAAACGTCTTGGCGTAGAACGTCGCAGCGTCCAGCGCGGTGCCGTCGTACCACAGGCAAATCGTGTTTTTGCTGATCATCTTGGTTCTCCAGAATCAAAACGGGTTCGTGCATTCTGGTACGGGTTCGCTCTTCGTGCACCTTGAAGTCAGAAAACCCCAAGCGCTGAGTGACGCCCATGCCAATCAGCGCCCCGCGTCCACCGGATGGATCACCAGGTAGCTGTCGACAGCATCGTCGATGGTTGGAAAGAACGCCGTTTCGCCAAGCCGTGCGAACAGCCCGAATCGCTTCAGCTTGTCCTTGACCGGGTCCTTCATCTCGGCCACGCACAACTTGATACCCGCCGCGTGCAAGGTGTCGTCCAGTTCAGCCAGCATGTCGGCAGAGGTCACGTCCACACTGGTGACGGGTTCTGCCGCAACGACCAACCAGCGCACGGGCGTAGGCGACGCTGCTACGGCGGCAAGCACTCGGTTATTGAACAGTTCGGCATTGGCGAAAAACAACGGCGCATCCCAGCGAAACAGCACCATGCCGGGGATAAGGCTCGCGTCGGGATAACGCTGGATGTCGTGGTAGCCCCTGACCCCCTTGGCTTGCCCCAGCACCGCGGAATACGGCCGCCAGCCATCCCACAGAAATTCGATGACGGCGATCACGATGGCCAGCCCGATGCCCTCGATCGCACCGAACACGGCCACACCGACAGTACAGACGATCGACAGCCAGAACTCCCAGCGCTGGATACGATAAATGCGGCGCAGGTCGGCGACTTCAATCAGGCCGATGGCCGACGCGATCACGACCGCTGCCAGTGCGCTGCTGGGCAAACTCTGCAACAGGTTCGGCGCCACCATCAGCAGCAGGGCAACGGCCAGCGCGCCGACAACCCCGGTCAACTGGGTTTTGGCGCCTGCGGCTTCGGCCACGGGGGTGCGTGAAGAACTGCTGCTGATTGGAAAGCCCTGGAAAAACCCCGCCGCCAGATTGGCAAAACCGAGCCCTGCCATCTCCTGGTTCGGATCGACATAGGAACGGGTCCGTGCCGCATAGACACGCGAGAGCACGCTGGTGTCGGCGAACGACACCAGGGCGACGGCGAAACCGCCGATGAGCACGGGGACAATATCGGCGCGGGTGATCCAGGGGATGGCGAACGCCGGTAAACCTTGCGGCAGAGCGCCCAGGACCGACACACCCGCACGCGCGGCAAGGTCCAGCACACCGACGGCAATGGTCGCGCCTGCCACAGCGATCAAGATGCCCGGCACGCGTTTGAAGCCCTTGAGCAGCAGGATCACGACCAAGGTGGCTGCGCCAATCATGAACGCGGTCCAGTTAGTCTTTCCTTCCATCACCGCGGTGATGATCGCCCATATGTTTCTCAGCGGGCCGTCGGACTCAATCGAAAAACCGAAAAACTTGGGCAGTTGGCTGATCAATACGGTCAGCGCGATGCCGTTCATGTAGCCGTAGCGGATCGGCTTGGAAAGCAACTCCGTGATGAAGCCCAAACGCATGATGCCCGCCAGGATGCATACAACCCCTGAAACGATCGCCATCATGCCCGCCAGGGCGACGGCGCGATGCGGGTCGCCGCCCGACAGCGGCAGCACGACTGCAAGGATAACGGCGGCCAGTGAGGAATCCGGGCCCAGCACCAGAATCCGGCTAGGCCCGAACAATGCGTAAGCGAGTAGCGGAACGATGGTCGCGTAGAGGCCATAGATGCCGGGTACGCCCGATGCCACGGCGTAGGCGATGCCGACGGGCACCAACATCGTGGTGAGCACCAGCCCGGCCATGATGTCGTGACGCAACCAGGCAACCTGGTAACCGCGCAGCGTGCGAAGCCCGGGAAGCCAACGGCTCCAGCCCGATTGCACGCCGGTATTGCGGTGTGCAATCCGGCCCGGTTCCGGGACGGGAGGTGAAGAATACGAATCGCTCATAGAGCTGTGGCCTATAGGTGTACAGCGCAGATTCGATTAAACGTGCCCGTCAGAATTTTTCGGGCACTCGCCGGTGCGGATAATCCGGGTCGCGATATCCGCCTGGCTTCTGCCGTTTGGGCAATATCACCTCCTCGCGTTCGACTTCCTTGTACGGGATCCGGCTGAGCAAATCGTTGATGATGTTAAGGCGCGCCCGCCGTTTGTCGTTCGAGTTGGCCACCAGCCAGGGGGCATGATCGGTGTCGGTTGCCTTGAACATGTCGTCACGCGCGCGTGAATAGTCATACCAGCGGCTGTATGACTTGAGGTCCATGGGGGTCAGTTTCCAGATTTTTCGCCCATCCTTGATGCGCTCCTGAAGCCGGCGGGTCTGCTCCTCTTCGCTGACTTCCAGCCAGTATTTGAGCAAGATCACGCCCGAGTCGACGATAGCCCGCTCCACCAACGGCGTTGTCCGCAGGAAATTGGCCACCTGCTCTTTGGTGCAGAACCCCATCACCCGCTCGACGCCCGCCCGGTTGTACCAACTGCGATCGAAGATCACCACTTCACCGGCCGCGGGCAGGTGCGGCAGGTAACGCTGGACATACATCTGGCTTTTCTCTCGATCACTCGGCGCCGTTAGCGCCACCACCCGAAAAACACGCGGGCTGACACGTTCGGTAATCGCCTTGATCGTTCCGCCCTTGCCAGCGCCATCGCGCCCCTCGAAGACAATGCAGACCTTGATGCCCTTGGCCTTTACCCACTCCTGTAACTTGACCAACTCGACATGCAGGCCGCGCAGTTGCTCCAGGTAATCCTTGTTTTTCAGCTTCAGGGTTTCAGCAGCATTACGCTTAGGGGCTTTCTTCTTGTCCTTTGCCATGACCAAGACCTCATAGATGCCAGTCGCCAATAGGTATTGAGCGTAGGTTGCTTTCTGCTCATCCGCCGAGCGCGATGATCGCGGTGATCAATACAGCGCCGATGACCGCCGTCGCAAGACCGCCTTGCCACGGCCTTGCGCCGGCGTACTTCGAGAGCATCCAACCGGCGATGAACAGCACTCCGAGACCGACCAGGTTAGACAGGCGCACAGCGAGCGCCGTCTGGTCCAGCAACAGAAACGGCACCACCAGCGGGAAAGTCGAGAACACCACCAACAGAAATACGCCGAAAGCGCCCCTGAAATCGTCCCAACCGAGGCGCGGCTGTACCGGCATGGATGAATATTCGACCAGGCGGCGACGCAACGATTCCAGCTCTTCAGGGCCGGCAGCAGCCGCGAGACGCGGGGGTAACGCCTCGGCAATGAGCGCTTGCCCGGCGGCGGCATCCGTCGCACCGACCAGGTTGGTGCAAAGCGTACGGTTGCGCGTGCGCTCGATCAGGGTTCGCAGCAAATACATCACCGCGTCGGCGAGTCCCCAGGCGAGGTTGCAACCCAGCGCGGCGATCATCATCGTGCGCTCTGCCTCCTGGCCTGACGTGGCCACGCTGATCGTCCCAGTGAAGGTCATTGCCATGAGCAGGCCGAAGATGACCTCCGTGACACGGTCGACCGGATCAAGAACACGGGCCCGCTTTTGCTCTCCAGTGCTTCGCATGCGCTCATCCTCGCCACGGCGGCTGTGTCAGCGTGGTTCTGGTTTTCAGCC
The DNA here is from genome assembly GCF_014852295.1 of Pseudomonas sp. PDM10. Lineage (NCBI taxonomy): Bacteria > Pseudomonadati > Pseudomonadota > Gammaproteobacteria > Pseudomonadales > Pseudomonadaceae > Pseudomonas > Pseudomonas sp. PDM10. The sequence continues at coordinate 531,180 of NZ_JACVBJ010000004.1, forward strand.
GTGCCAAGCCCTGCATCCGCCAGCACACCGGACAGCTTAGTTCAGACTTGACCTGTCACAACGCGCCATATCGACAACGACTAGACTTTTGCGATTGAACCTTGTTTCCAAGGAGATTTCTTTGAGCGCCACTTCCCTGTCCGGACTCAATGCCGCCCTGCAGGCCGATGCCAGCGCCTAGCGTTTAAAGGGCGAGCCGCCAAACTAAACGCTCTGCATCAGTTATTTATACTCAAATGCCAGCTTAATAATATTTTACCGATACCAGGGTGATCCCTAGTCTTGACCCCAAGAAATGGCAGGCCGTTACCGACCTAAATCCAACTTCGAAGGGTATAGAGATGACCACTGAAAAAATAAAAACAGATACGCTGATTGTTGGCGCCGGTCAGGCTGGCGTGGCCATGAGTGAACACTTGAGCAAACTCGGCGTGCCGCACCTGGTACTGGAGCGCAACCGTATCGCCGAACGCTGGCGCACCGGGCGCTGGGATTCGCTGGTGGCGAATGGTCCGGCCTGGCACGACCGTTTTCCCGGTCTCGATTTCGACGACCTCAGCCCCGACGACTTTGCCCCGAAAGAGCGGGTCGCCGACTATTTCGAAGCCTACGCCAAAAAATTCAACGCCCCGATCCGCACCGGCGTGGACGTGCTGAAAGTTGAGCGCAATGTCGGTCGCCCGGGCTTCACCATTGAAACCTCTGAAGGCGTGATCGAAGCCAACCGCGTGGTGGCTGCCACCGGGCCTTTCCAGCGTCCGGTTATCCCGCCGATTGCGCCGAAAGATCAGCCATTCACCCAGATCCACTCAGCCGAATACCGCAACCCGGCGCAACTGCCCGAGGGCGCTGTTCTGGTCGTCGGCGCCGGGTCGTCGGGCGTGCAAATCGCTGATGAACTGCAGCGGGCCGGCAAGAAAGTTTACCTGTCGGTCGGCGCCCACGACCGCCCTCCTCGCGCCTATCGCAACCGTGATTTCTGCTGGTGGCTGGGAGTGCTCGGCGAGTGGGATCAGGCGGCCATGAAACCCGGCCGGGAACACGTCACTATCGCGGTGAGCGGCGCGCATGGCGGCCGCACCGTGGACTTCCGTGGTCTGGCTCATCGCGGCATGACGCTGGTGGGTTTGACTCAATCGTTCAACGGCGGCGTAGCGACGTTTCAACCGAACCTTGCCGAGAACCTGGCCCGCGGCGATGAGAACTATCTGGCGCTGCTCAATGCCGCCGATGCCTACATCGAGCGCAACGGCCTGGACCTGCCGGAAGAACCTGAAGCGCGCATGACCTTTTCCGATCCGGAATGCGTGACCCACCCGATTCTCGAACTCGACCTCGCCAAGGCCGGCGTGACCTCGATCATCTGGGCCACCGGTTTTGCCACGGATTACAGCTGGCTCAAGGTTGACGCCTTCGACGACAACGGCAAACCGGCGCATCAGCGCGGCGTGTCGAGCGAGCCGGGCGTGTATTTCCTCGGCCTGCCGTGGCAGTCCCGCCGTGGGTCTTCGTTCATCTGGGGCGTTTGGCACGACGCCAAGTACGTGGCGGATCACATCGCGATCCAGCGTTCCTACCTCGACTATCACGATGCCGCGCAACGCGAGGCTGAAACCGTCCCAGCCGCCCATAAAGCAACTGTCAGCGCTTGAGCCATTTTTCTTTAGGAGCTTCAAATGTCCACGCCAACCCATACCCGTATTCGCATGTTCAACACCAAGGAAACCTACCCGAACCAAAGTCTGGACAATGACTTGTGCCAAGCGGTCCGGGCCGGCAACACCGTTTATGTTCGTGGCCAGGTCGGGACTGATTTCGAAGGCAACCTGGTGGGCCTTGGCGACCCGCGAGCGCAAACCGAGCAAGCCATGCGCAACGTCAAACAGTTGCTGGAAGAGGCTGGTAGCGACCTCAGCCATATTGTGAAAACCACCACCTACCTGATCGATCCGCGTTACCGCGAGCCGGTGTATCAGGAAGTGGGCAAGTGGCTTAAGGGCGTGTTTCCGATTTCGACCGGGTTGGTGGTGTCGGCGTTGGGGCAGCCGCAGTGGTTGATGGAGATTGATGTGATTGCGGTGATTCCTGAGTAGACCGAGTCGCGGCCATCGCGAGCAGGCTCACTCCCACAGGGGATCTTCAGCGAACACAAAATCTGTGAGCGACTTCGATCAAATGTGGGAGCGAGCCTGCTCGCGATGGCGCACGCCCAGACACCCATTTCGCCAAGGCTAACCCAGGAGCAAACCCATGACCTTCTCCATCGCAGCACGTTGCCCCGAAACCGGTCAGTTCGGCATTGCGATCAGTTCCTCCAGCATCGCCGTCGGCGCCCGCTGCCCCTGGCTGCTGCCCGGCGTCGGTGCCGTCTCCACACAAAACATCACCCTGCCGTCACTCGGCCCGGAAGTCCTCGCCCTCATGGAACAGGGCCTTGCACCGGCTGAGGCACTGGACAAAGTCCTGACCCGCAACGGCTACAGCCAATATCGCCAGATCACGGCAATTGACCACCTCGGCCGCACCGCACACTTCAGCGGCGCACAAACCCTGGGCAACCACAACGCCGTCTCCGGCGATCAATGCGTCGCTGCCGGCAACATGCTGGCGGACCGTTCGGTGATCGAAGCCATGGTCGAGGCGTTCGAGCATGGTGAAGGCCAACTGACCGACCGCCTGCTCGCGGCCATGAAAGCGGCCATCGCCGCGGGCGGTGAAGCCGGGCCGGTGCATTCGGCGGCGGTGGTGGTGGTCGGCGAATTGACCTGGCCGATCATCAACCTGCGGGTGGATTGGGCAGATCACGACCCAATCGGCCAGCTTGAAAAACTCTGGGACGCCTATCGCCCACAGGTCCAGGACTACATCGACCGCGCCCTCGCCCCCGACAAATCCCCTGGCTACGGCGTCGCCGGAGACGACCGATGAGCAACAGCCTCGATTTGCTGAAAACCTTGGTGGCGTTCGACACCACGAGCCGCGAATCAAACCTGCAGCTCATCGAGTTTGTCCGCGACTACCTTGAACGCTTCGACGTGCCTTGCGAGCTGGTCTACAACGAGCAGCGCAACAAGGCCAACCTGTTCGCGACCATTGGTCCGGCGGACCGGCCGGGCATCGTGCTGTCGGGGCACACCGATGTGGTGCCCGTCGACGGCCAGCCGTGGACCGTTGCGCCATTCGAACTCACCGAGCGCGACGGCAACTTGTACGGTCGCGGCACGGCGGACATGAAAGGCTACATCGCCTGCGTACTCGCGCTGGTCCCGTCGCTGGTGAACGCCACGCTGCGGCTGCCGGTGCACATCGCGCTTTCGTACGATGAGGAAGTCGGTTGCCTGGGTGTGCGTTCGTTGCTGTCGGAATTGGAAAAGCACCCGGTCAAACCGATGCTCTGCATCATTGGTGAACCGACCGAGCTCAAACCGGTGCTGGGCCATAAAGGCAAACTGGCGATGCGTTGCGATATTCACGGTGAAGCGTGCCATTCGGCGTATGCACCGCTTGGGGTCAATGCGATTGAATACGCCGCCGAACTGATCGGTGAACTGGGGCGGATCGGCAACCGGCTCAAAGCGCCGGAGCATCACGACATGCGTTTCGATCCGCCGTTCAGCACCGTGCAAACCGGCGTGATTTCTGGCGGTAAGGCCTTGAACATCGTCCCCGCCGATTGCCGCTTCGACTTCGAAATCCGCTCCCTGCCCTCGCATGATCCGAGTGAGGTTGCGCAGGAGCTGAAGGCCTATGCCGAGCAACAGGTCTTGCCCCGCATGCGTGCAGTGAGTGAACAGAGCGAGATTCGCTTCAGCGAGTTGTCGGCGTATCCCGGGTTGGTGACCGATGCGCACAGCGAAGCGGCTGAGTTGATCGCTGCGTTCTCAGACTCCCGAGAGTTCGGCACCGTAGCCTTCGGCACCGAAGGCGGCCTATTCGACGCCGCAGGCATTCCCACCGTCGTCTGCGGCCCCGGCAGCATGGACCAAGGCCACAAACCCGACGAATTCGTCAGCCTCGAACAACTCACAGCCTGCGACGCCATGCTCCATCGAATGCTGCAATCAATCAGCTAATTCGCCCCCACACACCTCCCCTGTGGGAGTGAGCCTGCTCGCGATGAGGCCATGTCAGCCAATACCAATACAGCTGACCCACCGCTTTCGCGAGCAGGCTCGCTCCCACAGGTTTTGTGCCCATCCAACGACTGGAATTCAACCCTGTCTGCCCCCGCGCGGACGCCGTAAAACCAGCCATCACACCCTCCCCACCCGACATACATTTTTTAGCGTCTATACCCACAAACTTACTAATTTATCTCTCACGCCCCACCGCACATCATCAACTCCAACAAGAAAAGCGTCGCCCCCGTGCAGCGCTCACCGAAGTACGTCCACGTACTCAAATTGCCTTGGAGTCCGTCATGGTTACCGCAGCAACAACCTCCGCCCCGCTCATCGAAAAACACACCATCGGCTACGTGCCGCCCGAAGATCGCCACGGAAAAACCCGCGACCTGTTCACCCTCTGGTTCGGCGGCAACATCGCCCCACTGCCCATCGTCACCGGCGCCCTCGGCGTGCAAATGTTCCACCTGAACCTGGTGTGGGGCATCGTCGCCATCCTCGTCGGCCACCTGGTCGGCGGCGTGCTGATGGCGCTGCACTCGGCGCAAGGCCCGCAGATGGGCATTCCGCAAATGATCCAGAGCCGCGCCCAGTTCGGCTCCCTCGGCGCACTGCTGGTGGTGCTGATCGCCGGCATCATGTACATCGGCTTCTTCGCCTCCAACATCGTCCTCGCCGGCAAATCCCTGCACGGCGTGGTCGACAGCGTGCCAGTGCCGGTGGGCATCGTCATCGGCGCCCTCGGTTCCGGCATCATCGGCATCATCGGCTACCGCTTCATCCACGTGCTCAACCGCATCGGCACCTGGGTGCTCGGCGCCGGCATCGTGCTGGGCTTCGGCTACATCTTCACCCACGTGCAGACCGCCGACTTCCTCACCCGCGGCAGCTTCAACATCTCCGGTTGGCTGGCCACCGTCTCCCTCGCCGCACTCTGGCAAATCGCCTTCGCGCCCTACGTCTCCGACTACTCGCGCTACCTGCCCGCCAACGTGCCCGTGGCCGCAACCTTCTGGACCACCTACCTGGGCACCGTGCTCGGCTCCAGCCTCTCGTTCATCTTCGGCGCCGTCGCCGTCCTCGCCACCCCCGTCGGCATGGACACCATGGACGCCGTCAAACTCGCCACCGGCTCCATCGGCCCACTGATGCTCGTGCTGTTCCTGCTCAGCGTCATCAGCCACAACGCCCTCAACCTCTACGGCGCCGTACTCTCGCTGATCACCCTGGTCCAAACCTTCGCCTACCGCTGGATCCCCACCGCAAAAAGCCGCGCCGTCCTCTCGGTCATCGTCCTCGCCGCCTGCTGCTTCGCCGCCGTCGGCGCCTCCGCCAACTTCATCGGCCACTTCGTCGACATGGTGCTGGTGCTGCTCGTCGTGCTGGTGCCGTGGACCGCGATCAACCTGATCGACTTCTACGCGATTCACAAAGGTCAGTACGACATCGGCTCGATCTTCAAGGTTGATGGCGGGATTTATGGCCGGTACAACCCGCAGGCGTTACTGGCGTATGCGATTGGTATCGTGGTGCAGATCCCCTTCATGAACACGCCACTCTACGTCGGCCCCATCTCCGAACACATCAACGGCGCGGACCTGTCCTGGCTAGTCGGCCTGCTGATCACCTCCCCGCTCTACTACTGGCTGGCCAACCGCGACACCGCCTACAAACGTCGCCTCTCAACCGGAAAACTCGCCAACTCGATCTAACTAAACCCCCAATCCCCTGTGGGAGCGGGCTTGCTCGCGATGAGGCCATGACAGCCAATATTGATTTAGCTGACGGCCCCCCATCGCGAGCAACCCCACTTGCGCCTTGCCCGCGACTACCCAAAAACCCCGAAATTAAATGAACCCCGCCCACACCCACTCACCTAACTGAATGACTATCAGGAGGGTGACCAATGCAAACCGAAACCATCTGGATCGTACTCGCCGCAATACTTGTGCTGGTCGAGGTATGGGCAATCAACAAAGTGCGCAAAGCCGAAGGCAAATCCAGCAACAAACTCGTATGGATGGTGATAATCGTGTTCGTACCGCTGTTCGGGCTGATAGCGTGGGCACTGGCCGGACCGAAACACACCGATCAGAACCCGCATTCACCGCAGGCCAGGCAATAACGTTGGATGCTGGCGGTAAGGATTCTTGAACTGCGCAATCGCAAACAACAAAACCCCGAAGATTCGGGGCTTTGTTGTTCCTGACCACCCGATTTCATAAACCTGACATCCGAAATTCGCGTAGGAATTTACCCCTTGTGGCGAGGGGATTTATCCCCGTTGGGTCGCGAAGCGGCCCCAAAACCTGCCTCCCATTTCCCAAGGTCCTCCACACGGCCCGAATCACCGCAACAAGCCCGAAAACAGTGGCATTCAGCCTTGCCACAACAAACGCCCAACCGTCCTACAGCCCGGTTGTGAGCAGCAAAATGGCCGCCTATATTCGACCTGTCGCTGACCGCAGTTAGCGATAGGGTTTCGCAGCCCTGAAGAAGACGACACACCGCTAAAAGACAACTGTGGCAAACTTTGCCGCCGTTACGTTTTATGGCGGCTGTGTGTGGGAGATCCTCGGATCTGCCGGTTTCGTCTCTTCTCCGGTCTGCGAACCCGCACATAGCTGCCACCCATTTGTTTCGCAGCAGAAAGGTGGCTTCATAATCCTTTGAAGAGTTCATCCTTATGACAACGAACAATCCGCCCCGCCGCTTCACCCCCATGTCCCAATTCGCCACAGACTACCCCGTCCTCCTCATCGAGAGGCGACGCACCAATCCGCGAACTCCACAACTGCGTCAGCGAACGTCTCAGCGCCGTCCTCAAATACCTAAACCTCATGGCCTGCACCAGCCTCCCCGACTACGCCGAAAACGACATCAACACCGTCACCAACATCGCCCGGATCATGGTCCAGGATGTGAGCGATGTGTTTCGGGTGATTGAGCAGCGTGGGTTTGATACGCCCTAAGGACCAGTGAATAGATTACAACTATAAAAAACCCGCAGTTTTTGCGGGTTTTTATTGCTTGATGATTCGGCAATTTTGGGTGGTTGGATTGAGTAACCCGGGTGCATTAAATTGTGAATGGCAAATTTAGTGTAACTGCTGCCGTTCGTGACAGGCAGTAGTTCACCGATAGCTGCATTGGTGAAGCGATCAATGGAGAAACGAGGTTGGCAGAAATGATAACCTCGTTTATGGATATTACAACGCTAAGTCTCTCACGGGCATTATCAAAAGCGAAAAACGTGTCGTCTACTTAGACGCTATTTTGCACGACTACAAACAATAAGTAATCCGATGTATTTATAGCGCAGTAAATTTATGGAAAACCTATATTAGGTCTGACTCTTGAGTTCAGAAATTCAAGGACTTCTACAAGACTGTTTAGTGTATTGATTGATATGGCCCCTCGATCAACCTCTGTTTTCGCACAAGCCTCGGATAAATACCATCCTATTTGTTTTTTTGATGGAGAGACGGAAGACTCATAGTGACTTTTAATTATGTCAATTGTGCTTGAATCAATCAGCCTCTCCAAAGCCATTCCAGAAAATTTTTCATTGACTGTCGCCAATGTAAATACGGTTGCTTCTGGGAGAAACCAGCCTGCCTTGTACCGTGCGCACTCCTTCTGTCCCGCAGAATCATCGTCAAGCAGAACCAAAAAATGCTCTCCACGTCCCATCATAAGGCTGATAAGAGGGCCACTGGCGCCTGAGCCGACACCAGGTAGGATTCGAAAGTGTAAATTGATTTTGCTAATTTTCTGAGCAATTGTCAGAGCATAGTAGTCTGATATACCTTCGACTAAAACATATGGGGGCGTCCCTATAAGTTCTGGCACTACATAGTCAAGGCTTTCAATGACCGGCTGAAAATAACTAGACCTTGACGGGTAGTTTGAAAGGAATTCTTTGTATTTAGTGGCTTTAATATTAGTAGGATTAGAAGAAAAATCGAAATTATCTTCCTCCTCTGGATTCAGTGCGGTGTTTTCGACTATGTATGCTCCTCCCAGCCATTTTGGGTTTATCATATGGTGGCTGTGTGTTGAATAAATTATTTTGGTACCATTGGTGGCTATCTTCTCAAAGCTCTTTAATAATTCGGCTTGTGCTTTGGCGTGGAGGTTTGCAGCGGGTTCATCAAATATTAAAATCGAAGCTTTATTGCTCTCACCTTTGAATGCGGTAAATAACAGAAACGAGAAGAACCAACGAAAGCCCAGAGAGCGCTCGCTGATTTCATAGTCGTATTCGCCGTCTGACACCAAGAAGGAAGCATAGGGTATATTGCCTTTGCTAGTGTCAATATTCCATGTTATTGACATTTGTTTGGCCGAGGAGTCTTTGGAGAATACCCGCCTCCAGCCTCCAATGACTTCTTTCGTAACCGAATTAGAGGCTTTTTTAAATACAGCGTCTATTAGGGACTTTTCAGCACTCGTCACAAATTGGGCAGGCCAATTGCCGTTAGGCTTATTGTTTGCATAAGCACTTATTCTGCGGGACACATGTTTTTCTAGGTCTAACCCATCGTCAATTCCTTCCATTATGGACTGAAAAATTGAACGATAATGTCGGTTTGCCGCGGTTTCATTTTCATGTTCTTGCAAGTAAATTTTGTTTGGAATATCTACAAGAAATGTCGGGAAATACGCCAGACTCGGTAGAACTTCTTGTATCAAGACCATAGTGGCGCGCCAGAAATTTTCTGTTTCGCCTCCTGGTTCACATTCTATAAACTCCGACTCGCCTTTTTTGCGAACGCGGAGATCAGCATCCCAAATATCGCTATTGGTAACAAGGATGCTATCTTCAAACATTAATTCTTTTGTTAAGGTAAAAGACTTGGAAAGCCTTTCTTTATCGATATAGAGGTTTTCATTTTCTGCTAGCGAGGCAATTTGGTTAATGTCATCTTCATCTAGCTTTATAACAGCTTCTATCTCTATACTGTCGGTGAATGCCGAGCGTCTATTAATTGGAATTATTTCATTGGTGTTCGTTTTTGCTTGGTTTCCTTTGAAAAGACTGGATACTAGCTTGTCACTGCTTACGAAATAAGAAAGCGCTTCTAAAATTGTAGTTTTGCCGCTTTCATTTAAGCCAATCAGTGTGATAATTGGATTGTTTGTTCTGTCATCTAGCGCAATAGATGTTTGCTCTATCCCTTTGTAGTTCCGTATTGTAAACTTTTTAATTTCCGGCATAAATGTTGTCGCCCCTAGAGTTCTGTTTGCAGGCTTGAGAGCCAATGCATCCTGCTTATACGGTTTCAATCGTTTTTTTGATTAGCGTAGAAATCCCCCTATCAAAATCAACTGTGGATCTTTTTTTGTTAGAACAAAGGGACATATTCATTTTTTGTGCCAAATAAATATCCCCATGCTGTGAATTTCTTGATCGTAATCTGACCCGTGCATTTCAAAAGCTATTCTGTTGCGGTATTACTTCCAGCAGTAGGCCCTTCCGTGAACGTATAGTTGATTACCATATCGTTCCGCATCAGCACATCGAGCGTCTTCTGCGTACCTGTGGTGGTTACTTTCATGGTAACCACGTAACTTTGAGCATGGGCAGACCCATTAGCGTAGGTATAGACCCACTTCTCATCAGTCTCATTTACCGGGCTCTTGGCGAAGGGCTCGCCAAAAAGCGATTTGAGATCGTTTGCAGTCGTTTTGCCTTTAACGATGGTAGGGACATTCGCTGAAGGAAAGTCTCTACCGCTTGTGTAATGCGAAGTCGCGCAACCGTTAAGCGTAAAAGCCAGTACAAGCGCCAGCATTGCGTTTTTCATGCTCATCCCTGATGGAGTGGTTTCGAACAGCATAAGCTGATCGAAACTCAAAATGCCATCATTGATGAACGATCCTTTCATAGGAAGGTGCGGGGTCGGGTCAATGTCGATTGTCGGCTGTGGCGTTGGGTCGAAAGCGGGATTGGGGATACGCTTCCGAAATTAGAAATTCGCCGGTGTGTTAGCACTGATAATTTCCGCCTCATCCGCCCCAATATTCCGAAACCGATGCGGCAACGTCGTCGGAAAGTAATACCCATCCCCGGCATTCAACACACTAATCTGCCCATCAACCGTCAGCTCAACCGTGCCACGAGTCACGAGCCCACACTCCTCCCCTTCCGAATGCACAATCGGCTCTTCCCCCGAACTCGCCCCAGGCGCGTATTGCTCGCGCAAAAGCCGCATCTGCCGACTCGGCACCGAAGCGCCAATCAGCAGCAACCGCAACCCATGCCGCCCGAGATCCGGCTGTTCATTGGCGCGGAATACGTATTGGTGCTCACGCGGCGGCTGATCAAAGGTGAAGAAGTCCGCCAAAGACATAGGTATGCCTTCGAGAAGTTTTTTGAGGGAGCTGACGGAGGGACTGACGCGATTTTGTTCGATCAGGGAGATGGTGGCATTGGTGACGCCGCTACGCCGGGCCAGCTCGCGCTGGGAGAGTTTGTAGCTTTCGCGTACTAGTTTGAGTCGTGAGCCCGTGTCCATGACAGCCTTATGCGAAGAATACTTAAGGGTTATGGGGGTGGATGGCGGGCGACTTTTGGCCGCGAAAAACACCGCTTCCCTGTCCCGGAAATTTGAAAGGCGGGTATTAAATCACGTTTGGTGGTGTTGCTCAGCAGGTTCGATAAATGGTTGGGTAAAAAGGTTGTTTTGGCCTGGGGTTGGGTGGTTTGGCTGTGCAGACTGTGGATGTGATTGCTGTGTGTCAGTTGGGATTGATGGTGGCTGGTAGGGCCTCTTCGCGAGCAAGCCCGCTCCCACAGTTTGGTTTTGGTTGATAACGGATTTTGTGTATGCCACACATCTCAGTAGGAGCCGAGCTTGCTCGCGATGGCGGTGTGTCACTCGATATCAATGTTGACTGTGCCGCCGTCATCGCGAGCAGGCTCACTCCCACAGTTTTGGCGTGGGCGATCATAGGTTTGTGCCCATCATCGATCTGCTGTGGGAGTGAGCTTGCTGGCGAAAACGGTGTGTCAGCCATTTCAATGGCGGCTGACAGGGCCCTTTCGCGAGCAAGCCCGCTCCCACAGGGATTGTGTTGACCACTAGATGCCGAAACGGTCACGCAGGGCGTAGTACGCGGCGCCCATGGCGGTGAGTGGGGCCTGGAAGGTGCGGCCGCCGATCATGGGCATGTGCGGGAGCGAGGCGAAGGCATCGAAGCGTTCGGCGTCGCCGCGGATCATTTCCGAGATCAGTTTGCCGGCCAGGTGCGAGCAGGTGACGCCGTGGCCGCTGTAGCCTTGCATGTAGTAGGCGTTTTTCTCGATGCGGCCGAATTGCGGCATGCGGGACATGGTCAGCAGGAAGTTGCCGGTCCAGCGGTAGTCGATCTTCACGTCCTTCAGTTGCGGGAAGGTCTTGAGGATTTTCGGCTTGATCAGTTGCTCGATGTCGTCCGGTTCACGGGCGCCGTAGACCACGCCGCCGCCGTACAGCAAGCGGTTGTCGGCGGTGAGGCGGTAGTAGTCGAGCAGGTAGTTGCAGTCTTCGACGCAGTAGTTGTTTTTGATCAGGCTGCGCGCAACCTTTTCGGACAACGGTTCGGTGACGACGATTTGCGAGCCGCACGGCATGCTTTTGCGCGTGACGCGGTTGTCGAGGTCTTGCGGCAGGTAGGCGTTGCCGGCGATCAGCAGGTATTTGGCGCGGACCACGCCTTTGGCGGTGCGTACGGTGATCGGTTCGCCGTAGGTGATTTCCACTGCGGCCGATTGTTCGTAGATTTTGCCGCCCAGGCCGATGATGGCCGAAGCTTCGCCGAGGGCCAGGTTCAGCGGGTGGATGTGGCCGCCCTGCATGTCGAGCAGGCCGCCGACGTAGTTGTCGCAACCCACTTCGCGCTTGATGTCAGCCGCGTCGAGCATTTTCAGGTTTTTGTTGCCGTAGCGTTCCCAGCTGCTTTTCTGCTCGGCCAGGCCTTTGAGCTGCTTTTTGTTGAGCGCGGCGAAGATGCCGCCCGGCTTGTAGTCGCACTGGATGTCGTAGTGCTGGATGCGCTGACGGATGATGTCGGCGCCTTCGAATATCATGCTGCCGAGGACTTCGGCGGTTTTGTCGCCGTAGCGTTCTTCGATGACATCGACGTCGCGGCTGTAGGAGTTGACCAGTTGGCCGCCGTTGCGACCGCTGGCGCCGAAACCGACTTTGGCGGCTTCGAGCACGGTCACGCTGTAGCCGGCTTCAGCGAGGAACAGGGCCGAGGACAAACCGGTGTAGCCGGCGCCGATCACGCAGACGTCGCATTCCACCCGTTCTTCAAGCACCGGAAAATCTCCGGTGAAGTTACGGGTGGCGGCGTAATAGCTGTTTACATGTGTTGTTTGTTTCATAGGTTTCTCCGATGGCCGCTGGCACCTGCCGGCGACCGTCGCTTTTTTTATAGGTGTTAGAGCTTGATCCAGGTCGCTTTGAGTTCGGTGTATTTGTCGAACGCGTGCAGCGATTTGTCCCGACCGTTACCCGACTGCTTGTACCCGCCGAACGGCGCGGTCATGTCGCCGCCGTCGTACTGGTTGACCCAGACGCTGCCGGCGCGCAAGCCGCGCGCGAAGGTGTGAGCCTTGCTGAGGTTGCTGGTCCAGACGCCTGCGGCCAGGCCGAAGATGCTGTCGTTGGCGATGGCCAGCGCTTCTTCCTCGGTGTCGAAGGTGATCAGCGACAGCACCGGGCCGAAGATTTCTTCTCGGGCGATGGTCATGGCGTTGGTCACGCCGTCGAAGATCGCCGGTTCCACGTACAGGCCACCGGTGGCTTCGAGGGTGCGGCTGCCGCCGGCGATCAGTTGCGCGCCCTGGTCTTTGCCGACCTGGATGTAGCGCAGCACGTTGTCCAGTTGGCGCTGATCGACGACCGCGCCGACGGTGGTTTCCGGATCGAGAGCGTGCCCCGGTTTCCAGGCTTGCAGCGCTTCCACCAGCAGCGGAATGAACTGCTCGCGAATCGAACGCTCCACCAGCAAGCGCGAACCGGCGGTGCAGACTTCGCCCTGGTTGAAGGCAATCGCACCGGCTGCCGCTTGTGCTGCCGCGCGCAAATCCGGCGCGTCGGCGAACACCACGTTCGGGCTCTTCCCCCCTGCCTCGAGCCAGACGCGTTTCATGTTGCTTTGGCCGGAATAGATCAGCAGTTGCTTGGCAATCGCGGTCGAGCCGGTGAAGGCCAGCACGTCGACGTCCATGTGCAACGCCAGCGCCTTACCGACGGTGTGACCGTAGCCCGGCAGGACGTTGAACACGCCTTTCGGGATGCCCGCTTCCAGCGCCAGTTGGGCGATGCGGATGGCGGTCAGTGGCGACTTTTCCGAAGGCTTGAGGATGAACGAGTTGCCCGCCGCGAGGGCTGGGGCGAACTTCCAGCTGGCCATGATCAGCGGGAAGTTCCACGGCACGATGGCGGCGACCACGCCCGCAGGTTCGCGGGTGATGAGGCCGAGTTGATCGTGGGGTGTGGCGGCGACTTCGTCGTAGATCTTGTCGATGGCTTCGGCGCTCCAGCGGATCGCGTTGGCGGTCGCTGGAATGTCGATGTTCATCGAGTCGTTGATCGGTTTGCCCATGTCGAGGGTTTCGAGCAGGGCGAGTTCTTCCTGGTTGGCCAGGATCAGGTCGGCGAAGCGGATCAGTGTGCGCTTGCGTTCGGCCGGGGCGAGATTGGCCCAGATGCCGGATTCGAAGGTGCGGCGTGCGACGGCGACTGCCGCATTGGCGTCGGCTTCGTCGGTGCTGGCGACGTTCGCCAGGAAGCGACCGTCGACCGGGCTCATGCATTCAAAGGTGTCGCCGCTGAGTGCCGGGCAGTATTGGCCGTCGATGAATGCGCGGCCTTCGAGTGTTAGGGACTGGAAGCGTTGCTCCCAGTCGCTGCGAGTGTTTGTCATGGTTGTGACTCGACGCGGGGAAATTGGGTGGTTGTCTGGCTGATGTGTTCGGCTTGGGATCCAGCCCTCACCCTAGCCCTCTCCCGGAGGGAGAGGGGACTGACCGAGTTGTCCAAGGACATTCAGCGACCTGATCGATCCAGTCGATTATGGATTCGATACAAAAGCATCAGGTCGCAGGAGTTCCCGAGCATCCCCCGGTCAGTCCCCTCTCCCCTTGGGAGAGGGTTAGGGTGAGGGCCTTCGCAGACTCAAACCGTATGCAGATACCAGTTGTACTCAAGGTCCGAGATGGAATTCTCAAACTCGGCCAGCTCGCTTTCCTTGCACGCCACGAACACGTCGATGTACATCGGGTCGATGTAGCGCGACATGACTTCGCTGTCGTCCAGCTCGCGCAGTGCATCGCGCAGGTTGTTCGGCAGGCTCTGCTCGTTCTGCTCGTAGCTGTTGCCTTCAACCGGTGCGCCCGGCTCGATTTCGTTGGTCAGGCCGTGGTGAATACCGGCCAGGACCGACGCCATCAACAAGTAAGGGTTGGCATCGGCGCCCGCTACGCGGTGTTCGATGCGCACGGAGTCCGGCGAACCGGTCGGCACACGTACTGCAACGGTACGGTTGTCGATGCCCCAGCTCGGCGAGTTCGGCACGTAGAACTGCGCGCCGAAACGACGGTACGAGTTGACGTTCGGGCAGAGGAACGCCATCTGCGCCGGCAGGGTCTCGAGCACACCGCCGATCGCGTGACGCAGTGCGGCGTTCTGCTCGGGATCCTCGCTGGCAAAGATGTTGTTGCCTTCTTTGTCGAGAATCGAAATGTGTACGTGCAAACCATTGCCCGCCTGGCCCGGATACGGCTTGGCCATGAAGGTGGTGTCCATCTCGTGGTCGTAGGCGATGTTCTTCACCAGACGCTTGAGCAACACCGCGTAGTCGCAAGCCTTTATAGGGTCGTTGACGTGGTGCAGGTTCACTTCGAACTGCGCCGGGGCGCTTTCCTTGACGATGGCGTCAGCAGGGATGCCCTGCTCTTTCGCGCCTTCGAGGATGTCTTGCAGGCAATCGACGTATTCGTCCAGGTCGTCGATCAAGTACACCTGGGTCGACATCGGACGTTTGCCGGAAACCGGCGAGCGTGGCGATTGCGGACGACCGTTCACGTTGTCCTGGTCGATCAGATAGAACTCGAGTTCGAACGCGGCGCAAATGGTCAGGCCCATTGCATCGAACTTGCTCACGACCTGACGCAGCACTTCGCGAGGGTCAGCGAAGAACGGCTGGCCTTCGAGTTCGTGCATGGTCATTAACAGTTGCGCGGTCGGGCGCTTCTGCCAGGGCTCGATGCTGAGGGTATCGGGGATGGGGAAGCAGATTCGGTCTGAGTCACCGATGTCCAGACCCAGGCCGGTGCTTTCCACCGTAGAACCGTTGATGTCCAGAGCAAACAGTGAAGCCGGGAGGTTGATGCCTTTTTCGTAAACCTTATGAAGACTGGTGCGTTCGATGCGCTTGCCGCGCACCACACCGTTCATATCCGCAATCAGAAGGTCGACGTACAAAACCTCAGGATATTTCTTAAGGAATGCGTTTGCTTCGTTGAGTTGAACGGTACGCAGAGGGACCGACATGATGCACCTATTAGCTGTTAATTATTATGTTCACTACCTTGTTGCGAGCCCAGTCAACCCGAACGGCAAAGTGAAGTCAATAGCGAACACCTGGCCTCTCAACCTTTATTTTCGGGCCTTTCTTGGGCACGAGAGTGCCAAATCAGTCTTGTGCACCGTGTAAACCCTGAAGATCGGACGTGCGGCGTTTAGAATTTTTTACATGAGAGTTGTTAATTAAAATCAACAAGGCTAAGCTCCGGAAAAGCTCGTTCAAGTGTGAAACTTCGAGGTGATAAAAATGGCACTCAAGCCATTGATCGGCGTTACAGCCTGCGTCAAACAGATTGGCCTGCACCCCTACCATGTCAGCGGCGACAAGTACTTGCGTGCTGTCAGCATCGCGGCTTTGGGGCTGCCGGTCATCATTCCTTCCTTAGGCGACCTGACCGAAATCGATGACCTGCTCGCGCAGCTCGACGGTCTGCTGCTGACCGGCTCGCCCTCGAATGTGGAACCCTTCCACTATCAAGGCCCCGACAGCGCCCCCGGCACGGATCACGATCCGCAACGGGATGCCACCACCCTTCCCTTATTGCGTGCAGCCATCGCGGCGGGCGTTCCGGTGCTCGGCATCTGCCGGGGCTTTCAGGAAATGAACGTGGCGTTCGGCGGCAGCCTGCATCAGAAGGTCCACGAACTCCCCGGCATGCTGGATCACCGGGAAGCGAATCATCCGGACCTGGCGGTGCAATACGCACCGGCGCATGCGGTCAACGTGCAACCGGGCGGTGTGTTCCAGGCGCTGGATTTGCCACAGGTGTTCCAGGTCAATTCGATTCACAGCCAGGGCATCGACCGACTGGCGCCCGGCCTGCGTGCGGAAGCCGTCGCGCCGGACGGTTTGATCGAGGCGATTTCGGTGGAACACAGCCCGACTTTTGCCGTCGGTGTGCAATGGCACCCGGAATGGCAGGTGCTTTCGAATCCTCCTTATTTGAGTATTTTCCAGGCGTTCGGTGATGCATGCCGGCGACGGGCGGCGCTACGTAACAAGCGCTGACTTAACACTCGATTAATCAATTTACTGCCCCCGAGAGTCAGGCGGGCGCGCCTTTGCGCGCCGGTCCCTCACGACACCAACAAACGCGATAACAACAAGTACCACCAGGCAGCCAGGACGGCGGCGCCGAATAAGCCCGAGCATGGGCGATGCCAGTGAGCCAAACGCAACCCCCCTGTGGGAGCGGGCTGTGGCGAGGGGATTTATCCCCGCTGGACTGCGAAGCAGGCCCAAGATTTTGGGGCGGCTGCGCCACCCAACGGGGCGGTGCGACGTTTCGCTAAATCCCCTCGCCACAGTTCGCTCCCACAGGGGATCACCGTTGAGTTGACTGGCGTCGTACGGATTGGGCTTGCAATCAACTATTAAGTCAGGCCGCGTTGGCCCGACGACTGAAACCTGTTGGGAGTTTCACATGGCAAACGCCTCCAGCATCTACAGGAAGGCTCTTGAAGGTCACCAGTCACCGAAAAAGGTGCTGGTGAAAATCGACCGCGTCACCAAGAAATTCGACGAAACCACCGCAGTGGACGATGTCTCGCTTGAGATCCATCAAGGGGAAATCTTCGCCCTGCTCGGCGGTTCCGGTTCGGGCAAATCGACCCTGCTGCGCATGCTCGCAGGTTTCGAGCGTCCGACCGAAGGGCGGATTCTGCTCGACGGTGTCGACATCACCGACATGCCGCCGTACGAACGGCCGATCAACATGATGTTCCAGTCCTACGCGCTGTTCCCGCACATGACGGTGGCGCAGAACATTGCGTTCGGGCTGAAGCAGGATCGTCTGTCCACCAGCGAAATCGACGCCCGCGTTGAAGAGATGCTGCGACTGGTGCACATGACCCAATACGCCAAGCGCAAACCCCATCAGTTGTCCGGCGGTCAGCGTCAGCGTGTGGCCTTGGCTCGCTCCCTGGCCAAACGTCCGAAGCTGTTGCTGCTCGACGAACCGATGGGCGCGCTGGACAAGAAGCTGCGTTCGCAGATGCAACTGGAGTTGGTCGAGATCATCGAGCGCGTCGGCGTGACCTGCGTGATGGTGACTCACGATCAGGAAGAGGCCATGACCATGGCCCAACGCATCGCCATCATGCACCTGGGCTGGATCGCACAGATCGGCAGCCCGGTGGACATTTATGAGGCGCCGGTCAGCCGCATGGTCTGCGAGTTCATTGGCAACGTGAACGCCTTCGACGGCACCGTGGTCGAGGACTTGGAAGGTCACGCGATCATTCACAGCCCGGACCTGGAGCAGAAGATTTACGTCGGTCACGGCGTCAGCACCTCGGTGCAGGACAAGTCGATCACTTACGCCATCCGCCCGGAAAAACTGCTGGTCAGCACCACCCAACCGGATACCCGCTACAACTGGTCCAGCGGCAAGGTGCATGACATCGCCTACCTCGGCGGCCACTCGGTGTTTTACGTGGAATTGCCTGGCGGCAAGGTCGTGCAGTCGTTCATGGCCAACGCCGAACGCCGTGGCGCCCGTCCGACCTGGGACGACAAGGTCTACGTGTGGTGGGAAGACGACAGCGGCGTGGTACTGCGCTCATGAAAACACTCAATCAGCAGTTTATGCGGCTGATGCCGAGTGGTCGAAAGCTCGTCATCGGGGTTCCTTTCCTGTGGCTGTTCCTGTTCTTCATGTTGCCGTTCTTCCTGGTAATGAAGATCAGCTTCTCGGAAGCGGCCCTGGCCATTCCTCCTTACTCGGAGATCTACACCTTCGCCGAGCAGAAATTTCAGCTGTTGCTGAACCTCGGCAACTACTCGTTGCTGACTCAGGATGAGTTGTACATCTCGGCGTACTTCGGCTCGTTGAAGGTGGCGTTTTTAAGCACGCTGATGTGCCTGGTGATCGGTTTCCCGATGGCCTATGCGATCACCAAGGCGAGCAAGGAAACGCAAAACGTTCTGCTGCTGTTGATCATGATGCCGACCTGGACCGCGATCCTGATCCGCGTTTACGCGTGGATGGGCATCCTCAGCAATAACGGTTTGCTCAACGCGTTTTTGATGTGGACCGGGCTGACGGATCACCCGATCGAGATCCTCAACACCAATACCGCCGTGTACATCGGCGTGGTGTATGCGTATCTGCCGTTCATGGTGTTGCCGCTTTACGCCAACCTGGTCAAGCACGATCAAAGCCTGCTGGAAGCCGCTTCGGACCTGGGTTCGAGCAACTTCAACAACTTCTGGAAAATCACCGTGCCGCTGGCCAAGAACGGCATCATTGCCGGCTGCATGCTGGTGTTCATTCCGGTGGTCGGTGAGTTCGTGATTCCGGAGCTGTTGGGTGGCCCGGAGACCCTGATGATCGGTCGCGTGCTGTGGCAAGAGTTCTTCAATAACCGCGACTGGCCGGTGGCGTCTGCCCTGGCGGTGGTGATGCTGTTGATCCTGATTGTGCCGATTCTGCTGTTCAACCGCAGCCAGGCCAAAGAGATGGAGGCACGGGGATGAAACGCTTCGGATTTTCAAAGTTCATGCTGATTTTCGGCCTGTCGTTTATCTACCTGCCGATGTTGATTCTGGTGATCTACTCGTTCAACGCCTCGAAGCTGGTAACCGTATGGGGCGGCTGGTCGTTCAAGTGGTACGCCGGCCTGCTCGATAACTCGCAACTGATGGGCTCGGTGGTGCGCTCACTGGAAATCGCCTGCTACACCGCGATTGCCGCGGTGGCGCTGGGGACGTTGGCGGCGTTTGTGCTGACTCGCGTCACTCGCTTCAAGGGCCGCACGTTGTTCGGTGGTTTGGTGACGGCGCCGCTGGTGATGCCGGAAGTGATCACCGGTCTGTCGCTGTTGCTGCTGTTCGTGGCGATGGCGCAGTTGATTGGCTGGCCGCAGGAACGTGGCATCGTCACCATCTGGATCGCCCACACCACGTTCTGTGCGGCGTATGTGGCGGTGGTGGTTTCGGCGCGCTTGCGTGAGCTGGACCTGTCCATCGAAGAAGCGGCCATGGACCTCGGGGCGAAGCCGTTCAAGGTGTTTTTCCTGATCACCATTCCGATGATCGCGCCGTCACTGGCGGCCGGCGGCATGATGTCGTTTGCCTTGTCCCTGGATGACCTGGTGCTGGCGAGTTTCGTGTCCGGCCCGGGTTCGACGACCCTGCCGATGGAAGTGTTCTCGGCGGTGCGTCTGGGCGTGAAGCCTGAGATCAACGCCGTGGCCAGCCTGATTCTGCTCGCCGTATCGATCGTGACCTTCATGGTCTGGTTCTTCAGCCGCCGCGCCGAAGCGACCCGCAAACGTGCGATCCAGGAAGCGATGGACCAGACCGCCAGCGAATCCTGGCAGCAACCTGAAAAGCAAATGGTAGAAGCGACGGCCTAGTGCCATTGCTGATGGGTTAAGTGAGCACAAACCCGTGGAGTAACCCCAAACCCTGTGGCGAGGGGATTTATCCCCGTTCGGCTGCGCAGCAGTCGTAAAAACCAGTGAATGCGGTGTACCTGATACTCCGCGGTTGCAGGTTTTGGGGCTGCTTCGCAGCCCAACGGGGATAAATCCCCTCGCCACAGGTTTTGTGTTCACTCCACAGGGTTTGGGTTCACTGCAATGGTTTTGTGTTCGCTGCACAGGTTTTGTGTTCACTGCATTTTTGCTGTGTGATTTTGAATAAAAAAAGAAATGGAGTTGTACCGATGAAAATGTTTGGCAGGACTCTGCTGACACTGTCCTTATTGGGCGCGATGGCCACCGGCGCCCAGGCCAATGACAAGGTACTGCGCGTCTATAACTGGTCGGATTACATCGCCCCGGACACCGTCAAGAAGTTCGAAGACGAGACCGGGATCCGCGTGACCTACGATGTGTTCGACAGCAATGAAACCCTTGAGGCACGGCTGCTCGCCGGCAAATCCGGCTACGACATCGTCGTGCCGTCCAACAGTTTCCTGGCCAAGCAGATCAAGGCCGGCGTCTATCAGGAACTGGACAAGTCGAAGCTGCCGAACTGGAAAAACCTCAATCCGGTCCTGCTGAAAAACGCTTCCGCCAGCGATCCCGATAACGGCCACGCCTTCCCGTATATGTGGGGCTCGATCGGCATTGGCTTCAACCCGGAGAAGGTCAAGGAAGTGCTCGGCAGCAACGCGCCGACCAATTCCTGGGACTTGCTGTTCAAACCGGAAAACGCCGCGAAGCTGAAAGCGTGCGGCATCAGTTTCCTGGATTCGCCGACCGAGATGCTCCCGGCCGCCCTGCACTATCTGGGTTACCCGGTGAACTCGCAGAACAAGGATCAGATCGCCGAAGCGGAAGCGCTGTTCATGAAGATTCGGCCGTCGGTGGCGTACTTCCATTCGTCGAAATACATCTCCGACCTGGCCAACGGCAACATCTGCGTGGCGGTCGGTTACTCCGGTGATGTGCTGCAAGCCAAGGCGCGCGCTCAGGAAGCGGGCGATAAGGTGAAGGTCGATTACAGCATTCCCAAGGAAGGCGCGGGCAGTTTCTACGACATGGTCGCGATCCCCCGGGACGCGGCGAACGTGGAAAACGCTTACCTGTTCATGAACTTCCTGATGCGCCCGGACATCATCGCCGAGATCACCAACAACATCGGCTACAGCAACGCCAACGCGGCGGCCACGCCGTTGGTGGATGAAGCGATTCGGGATGATCCGGGTTCGTATCCGTCGCAGGCTGTGATGGCGACGTTGTATGCCATTCCGGACATGCCGATTGGTACTCAGCGGGTGATGACTCGCGGGTGGACGCGGGTGAAGCTCGGTAAGTAATTCACTCGGATTTTCCGTTGAACCTGAAATTGCCTTCGCGAGCAGGCTCGCTCCCACAGTGGTCCGTGGTGGAACACAGATTTGTTAACGACGCTGATCCCTTGTGGGAGCGAGCCTGCTCGCGAAGAGGCCATGACATTCAACATAGATATCAGTTCTAACCTTTTCCGTTCACGTAGCGCCTTACCACCGCTGCACTCCTGTCTGTAGAACGGCCTCACCTGGCTTCCTCGGTTAAGGTGAATTTGGGCGCCCTCCTCGGGCGCCTTTTTTTATGAGAGGACGAGCGGCCACTCGGCCAGCGCTCGGTAGCGGCCCTTATGGGATTCGAACAGGGTGAAGTGATCGGCCCGCAGATAGAACTCGGGCGGCGTCGCTGACTCTGGCACCGGCACTCGGTAATCACGCATCAGCGTCAGGTGCGGGCGAAACTCCTTCGGCGAATCCTCAAACCCGAACGGCAGCATTGCCTGCTCAAGCGCATACACCAGCCGCAGCAACTGCGGTGATGCCTGCTCCGACGCGAGTACCAACACCCCTGCCCTGCGCCAGACATCCAGCCGATCAAGCGCCACCCTCAAAGGCACGCCCGGCGTTCGAATGTTGGCAGCGGCCGTGCAGATATCGGCGATTTTCGCCACTTCGACAGCCCCCAAAAACTTCAACGTCAGGTGAAAGTTTTCCACCGGCACCGGGCGTCCGTTCCTGAGCTCAAGCGCGCTGCGCCATTGGGCGATGGCCCGACGTTGCTGGGGTGTGCAGTTCAGGGCAAAAAACAGTCGTTTTAACGGCTCATGGGATTCGTCGCTCATCGCTGGCACCTCCTGACATCCAAGTTATAGTTCATGCAAACGATTCAACTGGAGGGGCCATGCGCGAGATCATCAGCAAGGAACCGTGGTGGGCCGTGCCACCGAAACCCGGTCAGGATGAGTCCGAGCTGGAATGGGGCTGGCTGGTTCATTACAACGAAGGTGAGCCGCGCTTCGAGTTCATCAAAGAGCGGCCGACGGACAGCGAGATTCGTAATCGCAAGAGTTGCAGGACCACCCCGACGCCGGAGTGATCCTGTCGTTGGTTTCAGGCTTTGACGATCATTTCGAACCCGCCAAAGATCAACCGCTGACCATCGAATGGCATCGGGTTGACGTCCGGTTGCATGCGCGGATCGTTCATGAGTTTTGCCATGCCTGCATCGCGGGTGGTCTTGTCCGGCCAGATGATCCAGGAAAACACCACGGTTTCGTCTTCCTTGAGTTTTACTGCCATCGGAAACGAGGTCACTTTGCCGTCAGGGACGTCGTCGCCCCAGCATTCGGCGACGCTGAGGGCGCCGCTTTCCTTGAAAATGACTGCGGCGGTTTCGGCGTGCTTCTTGAATTTTTCGCGGTTGGCGGTGGGTACGGCTGCGATGAAGCCATCAACGTAGGACATGGTCGTTCTCCTTGGGTTATGGGGCGATCTGCTGGTTAGTCGATTCCGTCGGTGCCCAATCGACAGATCCACCGCCCGAACTGACCGACGGTACTTCGGCGCTCCCCGCCAGATTGCCCTCGATCTGCGCCGCCATGTAAAACGTGCCAGCCATCACGCCGGTGGTCGGGTTTTGCACCAGCTTCAGCCAGGCTTTGTCGAACGTGTTACCCAGACTGCTGCGAATCAGAGCTTCGCTGTCAGGTCGGTCACTGGCCTGGATCAAGGCGCGAATTCCTGCTACCCCCACGGTAATCAGTCCTCCAGCCAGTTTCCCAGCCGCCGCGGCCACTGCACTGGCCGCCCCTCGCGGGGCCATTTCGGCTTCCATCCGCTTGCTGGCGCGCTTGGCCACCGGCGCCATGGCGGTGTCTGTCGAAGCCACCCCCTTGTCACCGCCGGCCTTGTGGATTTTCTCGATCAGCGCCGCATAGGCCGGCAGCGTATTCAGTGGTTGGGTGTGCACCACTTGATACAGCGAAGCGTCCCGGGCGGGCGGTGGCCCGAGGGCGATGGCGGGGATTTTCTGGATGCGGCCATTGAGCTGAGCCATCGGCACGCCGTGGCGCTGGGAGATTTTCTGCAGTTCTTCCTGAAGGATGTCGACGTAGAACGCCGTTGCCTGGCCGAGTATCGCATCGGGATCGATTTCCACCGCGACCGGCGCCAGCACACGCTGTTGGTATTGCTCCAGCAGATAGGCTGCCAGGCGCTTGGCCGAGGCATCCTGCTCGCCCTTGGCGCTGATGGTGTACCAGCTGACCTTCATCGACAGCCATTCCTGGGTCCAGTAACTGCTGAACCAGGGAATGAAGTTCTCTTCGGTCAGTTGATAGACGCGCGTTCGCCAGTAATCCATGGCACCGCGCGCGTAGATTTTGGTCTGCTCGGTGGCCGATTGCGACGCCGCGACAATCTCTTGGTCGACCATCTGCCAGGTGCTTTGGGGAACAACCACCGGCACCACTTCCACCGGGGCACGCGCAGTCGTGACGCATCCCGCCAACACCACCAACACGGCGACGATCAGCGAACGCACGTTCAAGATCGCGGTTCCTACAGACTTGCCCGAACGGGATGTCCGGTGGTT
This sequence comes from Pseudomonas sp. PDM10, assembly GCF_014852295.1. Taxonomy (NCBI): domain Bacteria; kingdom Pseudomonadati; phylum Pseudomonadota; class Gammaproteobacteria; order Pseudomonadales; family Pseudomonadaceae; genus Pseudomonas; species Pseudomonas sp. PDM10. Next base: position 555,217 of record NZ_JACVBJ010000004.1, read on the forward strand.
CAAAGGTCTATTAATTTGAGTATAGGTGGCGGTGTTTGTTCGCTTGGGGTTGAGGGTGTTCTTTCAGACCGCCTTCGCGAGCCTGCTCGCGAAGAGGCCAGAACAGTCAGCGATCGTCCCACCATCACTTATGTCGATATTCACCATCGCCGCGAATGCCTTTCGCGTAAAAACCGTCAGCGTAGGATCAGCCTTAACCCAACGCAAAACCCCGCATCGGAGGGGCGAATCATGATTATCCATCTCCTGACCTGCCTGGCCCTGACGGCCATGACACTGAGCATTTTTTCCTGGTACGTCCTGTCCGAGGAGCGCACGTCATGATTCACTCCGTGACCCTGGCCGTAAGCTTTGCGGTGTTTGGCAACAACTACTATTCCCAGTCATTCGTTTCGCGCAAAACGTTCGAACTGGTGTTCGACAAAAACTTCGAGGCATTACTGATGCCGTCCGCCGCCAATCACTTCAACAATGAAGTGATCGGGCTCAATGATCAGTTCCGGTTCCTGAGCGATGTGCTGGAAGAGCACCTGCTGGCGACTGAGCTCGCCGCTACCGCCCCCCGGAATCAATACTTCTGAGCAACTGCCCCAGGCCCTCGGTAAAACAGGTCGGTGAGTTCAAGGAAAAACGCTCAAGCAGGCGACTGTTGTCGGCTCGCGAATGTTTGATATCACCGGAACGCGGCGCGTTGTAATTCAATGTCAGGGACCGCCCCAAAAGCTCGCTTAATGTCGCCGCCAGTTCGTTAACGCTGGTGGATCGGTTAAACCCGACATTGACCGGCTCGTTAATCGGCTCTGGCTCACCGACTGCCTGTACCAGGATCTTTACGAGGTCATTGACGTATACAAAATCCCTTGTTTGCTCCCCATCACCGTAAACCGTGATGGGGAGTTTTTTTTGCGCCCTCTCGCTGAAAATGCTGATGACACCGGAGTAAGGCGATGAAGGGTCCTGACGGGGTCCGTAAATATTGAAAAACCGCAGAATGACCGGTTCAAGACCATGCTGACGCCGATAGAAATCGAGGAAATGTTCACTGGCCAGCTTGTCGGCGGCATACGGCGTCAGTGGATTCTTGGGCGTGTCCTCGGTAATCGCCATGCCCTCGCCATTGTTGCCATAGATCGCCGCACTGGACGCGTAAACCACTCGTCTTATGCCTGCCTCGCGCATGGCTTCGCAGATATTCAGCGTGCCGACGAAATTGCTTTGGTGAGTGGCGACCGGGTCATCGACCGACGCCTGCACCGAGGCCACCGCCGCCAGATGCACCACCGCGCTACAGTCTTTCATCGCCCGCTCCACCGTCGGCGCGTCGGCAACATCCCCCACCACCAGGGTTAAATGGCAGCGATCAATCGGTAAGTTCGACAATTTTCCACTGGAAAGGTCGTCCAGAACCCGAACGCTATAACCGCTTTCCAGCAGTGCTTCGACCAAGTGCGAACCGATGAAACCGGCACCGCCCGTCACAAGAATTCGTTCAGCAGTCATGATTTATTTACTCCCCGGTGCAGTGGTGGGTGTTTTATCCATTGCAATGAAGTCGCCTAATTGCGAAATCAGTTCACGGCTGTCACTGAGCATTCGTTGCCAGTCGGTGGGAAAGCGAACATTCAACGGCAGTTGATCGATTCTCCAGCGCGGCGACAGGGGGCGATCAAACCGGGCGGCGACCTGCAAGCCCATCTCGCTGGCAGCAAACGGCCCACGCAACACCGTCGGCGTACGACCGGCGCTGTCGACGGCCTGGACAACATGGGCCGGCAACCACTCGCCATCGGGCATGCGAACGCGCAGCGGCTGGCCAATCGCGGCGTAGCTGATATTCAGCGGTTCCAGATAAATCCACAGCAGAGGCTCTTCCAGCCGCTCAAGGCGCATCAACAACGTACCCGCACCGACGTTCTCGCCGGGCGTGACCAACACCTCCGCAATGCGACCGCTCTGCGCAGCCTTGATCGACAACGCGGCGAGGCGCGTTTTCAACCATTGTTGCTCGGCGGTCTGTTGAATGATTTCGCGCTCCACGCTCAATGGCGACTGATGAGCCAGTTGATCGCGGCGCTCGAACGCCAACAGGTCCGCTTTAAATGCGTCAAGTTCGGACTGGGCGGCCAGCACTTCTCCACGAGACACGGCGCCTGATTCAACGAGGCCTTCAAGCACCTGCACGCGCTCCTCCGTCCTGCTCACTCGGGTCCTGAGCAACTGACGCTCCCTCGTGTCCAGTTTGGCGTTGGTGACGGGCACTGATTTCTTCGGCATTGCGGCAAGCTGCGAGAGCCGCGCACGCCATTCGGGATTGTCGAGACTGACCAACGGCTGATCGATCTGGACCTGCTCCCCGGCCATGACGAACAGCTGATCGACCCGACCGGCATCCCGTGCGCGGACCTCAAGAATCGGCAGGCGCAATTGCGCCGGCGCGTCGATCATCACCAGGCCATACGTCAGCTTCGCTCCCAGCCAGATCAAGGGGCTCGCGACCAGGAACAGGATCAGATACCAACGCGCGCGAAACGCCATGCGTTTGCCCGGCGCGTAGAGCACAGTCAACCCCTGTTCCTGGGTGGGGTTCAGTTCTTTGCGACTATCGAATCGAATCTTCATGACGGCTCACCGTTTTGGAAAGTCTCGCCAGGCTTGCCAGTCAATACCGGCAATCCCCCGTGGTTGCAGCTGTTCGCGCCAGACACGGGTCTGGTGCTGCAACTGCTCAGTCGACGCGCCGGCCCAGGATTCAGTGGCATCCAGTTGCGGCTCTGTGCTTTGCGCCAGGCGAAATTGCAGATCAGGCCAACGTTGGGCGATCTGCTCTGCCATGCGTGCGCTGTTTTTCGGATTACGGGTGTAGATCATGAGGCTGACCTGACGCACGCCCGCCTCGGGAAGCGCGCACGGCAGGCAGGTTTTCCCCGGTTTTGCCTCTGCAAACCAACGATGATGGCTGGAGATTTCTACCGGCCATGGGCTGGCGGCGGAGGCTGCGTGCAAGGTATCGAGCAAATCCTTCAAGCGCTGATCCGGGACTGGCACACCCAGTTGTTCGAGTTCCAGGTCCAGGTGCAGGCTGGTGAATGAAAGCCCCTTCAGCTTCGCCAGTAAGTCAGTGAGCTGATGACGGTCCTGCGGCTCCATCCAGGCCGGATCACCGAGCAACAGGCTGACTTGCACCCCCTTGCCGGCCGCGTCCTGTAGCAATTGCGCCAGCCGTTGGCGCGTGGTGGCAAGGTCTTTCAACTGGGAGGACTTGAGGCCAAGGTAGATCTTGTCCATCCCGGCCTTACGCAATTGCTCAAGTTCCGCCTTGCGTTGATCGGGATCGAGCAACGCTTCGCTGTCCCAGACATAACTGGCCTGGGACCATTGGCTCGACGGCACCACCGCTGCCTGAGCCGGCAAGGGTTGTGCGGCCAGTATCATCGGGGGCAACGACAGCGTCAGCAGCAGAAGTATCGATCGCATCATCAAAACCTCGTGGCTCGTTTAAGCACCCACCACGGCGCCATAGAGCTTTCTTCGTGGCCCCGGCGAAAGATCTCGTTGAGCATGGCCACTGCGCTCCAGCACCGCAGGAGAAGCATGAACAGTGGGAAGAAAGGCACCAACAATCCCAGGACACTGTCCTTTGCAGGTCGGTCGGACACCATCAACAACATGGCGGCGAACAACATCGCGGTGATCATCAGGTACAACGAATAAATCAGTACGAACAGAAACAACAGCGTCTTGCCCGGCAAAACAAATAGTGCCAGCAAGGTGTAGCTGAAGATGAGAAACGGCAGCACCAGCTGAAAAAAGAAGCCGCTGAGCAGGATCATCAGAAAGCTCGGCCAGCCCAACAAACGGGGGTTGATGTTGTGGTGGTGCTTGCGGATGTACAGAAAAAACAGGTCGCCATCCCAGCGCAAGCGCTGCATCAGAAACTGACTGAGGGTCGACGGTGCGTCGGTGTGTCCAATCGCTTCCGGCTCGAAGGGAATCCTCAAGTCGTGTCGCTTGAAGTAACTCTTGATGCGCAACGTCAGGTCCAGATCCTCCGCGGTATGCGTGTTCCAGCCACCGATTTTCACCAGGAAGCTGCGGCGGAATGCCCCGAAAGCCCCCGAGACGTTATTGACCAGGTTCCATTCGGCCAGACCGATTTTCGACATATGGATGGACAACAGGTATTCCAGCGCCTGCATCGCGGTCACCCACGAAGCCCAGACATTGCGCACTCGCAGGCTACCGGCGACCGCAGGCACCGTCGGGTCCTCGAAATGGCGCACGATGGAGCTGACCATGTTGTTGTCGAAGGACGTATCTCCATCGAGTGCCATCACGATTTCACCGCTGGCAAGCGACAGGCCGGCGTTCAATGACGACACCCGCCCGCCCCTCTGCCATTTGGCGATCGGACGCAAATGGCGTCTGGGGTACAACTTCGGGTCCACGTTGAACTTGCGAACGGCGCTGAGCGTCGGCTGGTTCACCGTGGCCCCGTCCACCACCGGAATCATCTCGATGTGGCCGGGGTACGTCTGCTCGCACAGGCTTAACAGCGTGGTCTGAACGTCCATTCCTTCGCTGTAGCAGGTAATGATGCAAGAGACCTTGGGCCGATAGACACTGATCTTCGGGACACGGGAACGCCGACGTGCGAACCAGCGCAATACCCCCAGCATCACCATGATCATCAGGGGCAATTCAAAGATCAGAAACAAAGGGAAAAGCATGAAAAACACCCGGCTCAAACCATCCGGCCCCATGAGCCCGCCGAGTACGCTGAGGAGTTGCTCCAGAAAAAGGCTCATGGCGGTCACGCCAACTCACTGGCCAGACGGGCCAGTAGTAGTTCGCCATCTTCCTGCTCGAGCAGATCCTGGGGCGCCGTGATGCTGACGACACGCAAGGAAATGTCGCTGACCTCCGGCGCAGAAAACAATTCGGCGACCCGGCTCAAGCGTTGTTTGACGGTTTCCAGGCCCTTGTCATCGGTATGCGGAAGCATGATCCAGAAATACTCTTCGGTACTTCGAGAGCAGCGGTCCGTGTCCCTGACGGCTTCTTTCAAACGCTCGGCCACGCTATCGATGAAGGCATGACCGTGATGTTCACCCAGGCGGGACAACGTACCGGCCAGGTTGACGAAGCGCAGACCGAGCAGTGAGAAGGCAGGCGTCTGGTAGCGGCGTACGACCTGCATCTGCCAGGTCAGCAGATCATAGAAATCCTTGCCGCCTAACAGATTGAGTCGACCGAAGTGATGGACCGTCTGATCGCTGAACTCCTGACGGCAGCGGAAACGGCCGGCCTCGGCCAGGCGGAAATCTCTGACCTCGCGTACTCGCAACTTGTCAGGCGTGTGTGACAGGCCGCAATCCAGGCAGCGCGCCTGCACGTCGGCATCGACAAAAAACGCCTGACATGACCGACAGCGATAGTTCTCCATAGGTCGGTCGTAATCACTGCCGATATGGCGCAACCGGTTCAAGCAGTTGGGGCACAACAACACCCCGTCTTTGAGAAAGTTTTCCTGTGGCCCCACATGCCCACAGGTAAAGCAGTGCAATGAAGGCTGCCGTGAAATGTCCAGGGCCTGGCATTCGGCACACACATCAATGTAATTGAGCCGGCCCGAGCCACACTCCGAACACAGGCGAACGCGATCGACCAGGACCCCCTCTTGCAGCCAGTCCTGCTGCACCATCAAGCTGAGCCAGACAAACGAGTTGACCTGCTCGTTATCCGCCAGGGCGTCCAGCAACGGATAGCGATAATGCTGAGGCACCTCCGGGTCTCGAAGGGCATAGATGTGCGCGTTGTCGCGCAACCACAACCACGAAAGCACCCGACTTTCAAAACGCTCGGGGGCAGAACCCTGTTTGAACAACCTGTAGCGTTCTTGCCACACGCTCCAGAGGGTTCTGATTTCGTTGGAATCGACAGGGCACCCACCATCACCCAAGGCTTCACACCAGCCGTTCTGATCACGGCAACAGTAAATGAGGCTGTAGCGATAAGGGGGAATGACGCGCAACTTTCGAAGCACCCGCCCTGCGTAAGCGGCCGGCAGGTCCAGCAGCACGACATCGAAGGTGGGGGCAGCCAACAGGCTGGCTATATCGGCAAAGTGTTCAATATCTGGACTGTTCAAGCTGGGAGCTCTAATGCCCAGTATTGCAATCCTTGGAGTTGGAGTCGGCATGACGCATGGCCTCTGCAGACAGACAAGTACGTTTAAGAGGAGTTAGAAACACTAGCACCGCATCGGAAAAACGTCAGTATTATTATGAAGTTATTTTTTGATATATAGACCGCCAATATTTCGCCATCAACGCCAATTGGATCCCGCCTTGCCCGCCGAGTTTCGGCGCAACAAACCGCCTAATCACAAGCAATAATTATTTCTTATATTTCATCGTGTTACACACACTAAATAATTTAATAGTTACAACTAAACTCACTACTAGTTAATGGCCACTATTGATAGCGCTACGCCATTTAACGGCATCAGCAGTTAATTCCCATTTGCGACAAAACCTTTAGCTACCGCCTCAACATTAATAAGTTCAAAGTGTTTTTATACCAAAATGACTTACAAATAGAACCAGGATAGTCATGCAAAGTTACATGAGTGAAACACCCCTGTTTCAACAATGAACATTAGATCAAATCTGACAACTTTCTTACTCGGCACAAACATCCCGAAGGCAACCCCGCAACCAGCGATGCACAGGATCGGCATCCAGCCGCGGATGCCAGAGCATGGCGACGGTGAATGCCGGCAGAGACAACGGCAGCGCAAAGCTGTGCAGGCCGGTGCGCAGGCTGGCGGTGTGGCGTTCGGGAACGCTGGCGATCAGGTCAGTGACCCGAGCGAGCGCCAGCGCAGTGGAGAAGCCTGCAACGATGGTTGCGATGTGCCGCTCCAGTTCCAGGAGCTCAAGGGCTTCATCAATGGGTCCCTTGTCGAGCCCCCGCCGAGAGACGCTGATATGGTTGCCCGCCGCATAACGCGCGGGGGTTATCTCGCCTTCGCTCAGCGGATGCCCCCTTCGCACGACGCCAATAAAACGATCCCGAAACAAGCCCTGGGTACGCAACTCCGGCCCAGTGGCCTTCCCCACCACACCGGTTTCCAGATCGACCGTCCCGTCGCGCAGTGACGCGCTGTCTTTGTCGGGTTTGTGCATGAAGCGTAGCCGTACGCCAGGGGCTTGCTCGGCGACGCGGGCAATCAGGTCCGCGCCAAAATTCTCGACAAAGCCTTCACTGGTGCGCAGCGTGAACGTGCGGCTTAGCTGTTTGAGGTCGGGTTGCTCGGCAGGCCGAAGGACCGCTTCTGCGTCCTGCACCAGCTGACTGACCCGCTCGCGCAGTTCGAGCGCGCGCGGGGTGGCAACCAGACCCCGTCCGGCCCTGACCAACAGCGGATCGCCGGTGGTTTCACGCAATCGCGCCAGCGCCCGGCTCATGGCCGACGGGCTCAGGCGCAAGCGTTTGGCGGCGCGCGCCACGCTGCCTTCGGCGAGCAGCACATCAAGGGTGATCAGCAAGTTTAAATCGGGAGTGGACATGGGGCGCCCCGTGGCAGAGTGATATGGCGTTGAACGCACGTATCAAGTGCAAACGGTGCGCCTTCCGCCATGTTAGGCCGGGGCGTAGCTTTCTGATAGCTCCGCTTCGGGAGTGGCCAGAAAAGAGGAACAGCATGAAATCAATCAGCGCAGTCGCAGAGCGTGCACAACAGACACTGTCGGTTCGGTGGGCGCTGGCCAGTCTTTCACTGTCGATGCTGCTGTCCTCGCTCGGCACCAGCATCGCCAATGTGGGGTTGCCGACCTTGGCCCAAGTGTTCAACGCCTCCTTCCAGCACGTGCAGTGGATCGTTCTCGCCTACCTTCTGGCGATTACCACCCTGATTGTCAGTGTCGGGCGGCTCGGTGACCTCACTGGCCGTCGGCGGCTGCTCTTGGCCGGCATCGGCGTGTTCACCCTGGCGTCGGCCCTGTGCGGCTTTGCGCCCACGCTCTGGATGCTGATTGGCGCCCGGGCGCTGCAGGGAATCGGTGCGGCAATCATGATGGCGCTGACCATGGCCTTTGTCGGCGAGACGGTGCCGAAGGCAAAAACCGGCAGCGCCATGGGCTTGCTCGGGACGATGTCGGCGATTGGCACCGCGATGGGGCCGTCGCTCGGTGGCCTGCTGATTGGCGGGTTTGGCTGGCAGGCGATCTTCCTCATCACCGTACCGCTGGGCTTGCTGACGCTGGTGCTCGCGCATCGTTACTTGCCCGCCGATCGCCAGAAGCCCAAGACCGATCGCGCCGGCTTCGACCCGCTGGGCACGTTGCTGCTGGCATTGACGCTCGCCGCTTATGCGCTGGCGATGACCCTTGGGCGAGGCAGTTTCGGTCCGTTCAACATCGCCTTGCTGTTGGCGGCGGGCGGCGGCGCCTGCCTCTTTGTATTCACCGAGGCTCGAGTCGCCTCACCGTTGATTCGATTGGCGATGTTCCGCGATCCCGTGCTCAGTGGCAGCCTCGCCATGAGCCTGCTCGTCGCGACCGTGATGATGGCGACGCTCGTGGTCGGTCCCTTCTATCTCGCGCATGGGCTGGGGCTCGATGCCGTTCTGGTTGGACTGGTCTTGTCGGTCGGGCCGTTTGTTGCGGCACTGACGGGTGTGCCCGCCGGCCGTATTGCCGACCGTGTTGGCGCCCAACGGATGACCCTCGCCGGGCTCATCGCCATGGCGACCGGGTGCCTCACGCTGTCGGTATTGCCGGAGACGTCCGGCATCGGCGGCTACCTCTTGCCCATGGTCGTGATAACCCTCGGCTATGCCCTGTTCCAGACCGCCAACAACACGGCGGTCATGGCGGATGTTGAGCCGGACCAGCGCGGCGTCATCTCCGGCATGCTCAACCTGTCGCGCAACCTGGGGCTCATCACGGGGGCCTCCGTCCTGGGCGCGGTGTTCGCGCTCGCATCGGCCTCGGTCGACATGGCAACGGCGCGCCCCGAAGCGGTTGCCAGCGGTCTGCGGGTCACCTTTGCCGTGGCGCTGATGCTGATCGCTGTCGCACTGGCCATCGCGCTGGGAAGCCGCGCGCTGGCAGTGCGTCGTGACCGCCGGTAAGCCGACAGGTCGTTTACTTTTCCAGCACGACCAGTGGCGTATCTTTCTTCACAATGTACGTCGCCAGCTCAGACGCTTTGCCTGCGCCGACGTTCTTCGCCACGTGCGCGGTGCCTGCGGGGATGTACAAGGAATCGCCAGCCTTGAGCGTTACAGGAGGCTGGCCTTCGAGTTGATATTCAAACGTGCCTTCAATGACGTGGGCCACTTCCACCCCGGGATGAGAATGCTTGGGGGACACCACACCCGGATCGAAATCAACGAGGACCTGGATCACTTCACGCCCGGCGACGTCGAGGTCCTGGCGCAGCAGATCGGTGCGGTGAAGGCCCGCCTGCCAGCTTTTTACAGCAGGCGCCTCTTGTGCTTGAGAGAGGCCCGCGAAAGCGGTGAGTGCCGCGGCAACGGCGACGCCGAGCATGCCAGCGCAGATACGGTGGTTGAAACGGGACATGGCATTTCTCCAATCAATCAATGCGCGGGAATGCGCGCGGAGCTTGCCGCGGATGCGGTGGCTCTATTGGGAGGCCGCCGTGTATCGCGCAAGTGTCGCCAATGCCTGGGTTTTGTATGCGAAGGTAGCTGCAGGTGCGCGGGATACGTTGCGATACAAACGGATCTCGCGGACACGAAAAAGCCCGCACAAGGCGGGCTTTGTAAATCGAGTAGGTGGCCGGCGCTGGTCTCCGGCTTACAAGGTTTATCAGGCCTCCCACAGAACAGTTTTGTGCTGTCCTGCTTCACACGGCATAAGGGCTGGATCTCAGCGCGGAGATCTTTCTAACCGTGTACCCTTCGGAACGCGCCCCACGTTTCCTCGCCATCCGCTTGCGCATCAGTCTGCGTCTTCACCTACAACTTCAAGACTAGTACAAACTCCAAAGCGCAAGGCGGGCTTTTTAGAACGATTTTGCCCTGTAGGAAGCGCGGCAGGATGGAAAAATACTAACACCCTGAGGCGATCGCGAATTTCCTGAAGGGCATCACGAAAAGGCTCATGTCGCTGGCCGTCGTCGAAGCAAGGTTGCTACGGGCTGCTCAGTGTTTACTCATCAGACCATGCAGAACGCCGAACCTCAGACCCGGTTCGGAAGGCGTCATCTGCGAGACACCAAACACCTTGAATGCCGCCAGCATGAGCACCAGACCGCCAGGCAAGATGCTCTGGCGATGGGTTTGCAAGCCCGCCAGGCCGAGCTGTTTGACATGCCCCACCTCAAGCAGGCGCAACGACAAACGCAACAGGCCGCTGTAGGTGATACCGCTTTCGCCATGGTCGTTCAGCCCGTTGGCCTTGAGGACTTTGGCCAGCATCCGTGCGGTGCCTGAAGAGCCAATCACCTGCTGCCAACCCAACGTGCGATAACGACGTGCCACTTTTTCAAATTGCACAGTGGCGACACGCTCAGCTTCCAGGAGCGCCTGAGCCGTGATACAGCCACCCTGAAAGTAACGAGTGCCGAAGGTGCCGCTGCCTATGGCAAGACTCTCGGTCATCAAGGGTTGAGCGCCCTGCCCCAGAATCAATTCAGTGGAACCGCCACCGATATCCACGACTAGTCGCCTGTTTTCGGTACCGGGTATCGTATGGGCAACACCGGCGTACACCAGCCGGGCCTCTTCATGTCCAGAAATGACGTCAATCCGAAACCCCAAGTGCCGCTCCGCGCTGGCTAAAAACAGTTGCGCATTGTCGGCTTCGCGCACGGCACTGGTCGCCACCGCCCGCACACGACCGGCCTCGAAGCCACGTAATTTTTTGCCAAATCGCGCGAGCGCTTGCCAGCCCCGATCCAGAGCCAATTCGTCCAGCACACCGCCTTGAAACCCCTCCGCCAAACGGACAGGTTCACGCAGGGTTTTCACTTCCTGGATCACGAACCCCTGACGCCGTCTGACTGACTGGCCGATTATCATGCGGAACGCATTGGAACCAAGGTCAATGGCTGCAAATAGAGAGGCGTCTCCTTTCATGGGGATTCCTTGCAAGCTGGGCGCGCTAGGCGGTTTGCGAGGATCTTGCCATGGGGACGATGACGCTAAGATGACACCCTCTTTCCTTTACGGGTCAGTGCGTCCGACCGGTCGTGCATTGAGTCAACGCCCCCCGAGAGATTGTACCTGGCACTCCTTCCAGACCTTGCGCATCAGCTCCTTGAGCATCAACGCCTCGGCCCAGCGATCGGTAATATCGCGTCCGTCGGCCCCCGTAATGGCATACGGCGGCGGGCCGAGTTCACAGGTGAAGGACAGGCTGGCGGGTGTGTTCGGTCGGGCCAGCCAATCCTCAATCCCATAGCGCCACCAGCCCAGGAAACGCTCCAGCCAAGGTCGATGTTGGGCGAAGCTCAAAGGCACCTGGACCTGTTCGCCATTGGCGACGCGACCATGGAACCCCCAACTGTGACGCAGAATAGTGTGGATCTGCTCGTCGTCCTCGGCGGTGGCCGGCTCTGGCAGCTCGCGGCCCACGACATAGTGGGACAAATCGGCCAACAGCTTGAGATCGGGCATTTCGGCGAGGATGTCGAGGGTGAACAACAGGTCGCTGGTGAGGCGATAGCGGTGGGTTTCCAGCAGGATGGGAAAGTCCACCTGCTCGGCCAGACGCTGCCAGCCTTCGATCAACTGGATTGCTTGCGTCAGCGTACGCGGGCGGACGTCGGCTTGCAGTGTGAGGTGGTGGCAGCCGTAGCGGGAGGCGACATCAATCGCCGCCGCCAGATCATCCACCGTACGAGGGAACAGCTGACCTTCGATTTGCAGGCCCTGCGCCTTCGCGGCGGCACTCAGGCGTGCTGCATGTTGCGCGACCCAGAAATGGTCGGTGATCCCGTCGAAGCCGGCGACGGCGATTTTCTCCAGCTGCGCTTCCAGCGCAAGGTCACATTGGCCGCGATGATCTTGCATGGCCCACAGGGACTGGAATACCAGAAATTCACGCATGTCAGCTCCTGAGCAGTTGTTTGAGCGGCACACCGGCATCGGCCAGCGCGTCCACCGAGAGAGGGTTATGGCGAGCGATCAGCCGTTCGCACAACTTGATGTCCTTGGCGACGCTATTGCCCTGTCCCCAGCCGCAAGCACCTAGCAGACGTTGCTCGGCATCGAGGTAGAACAACAGAAAACCGCCCTCCGCGGTTGCCCGGATCGCGGTGGGTTCGGCGTTCGAAATCACGCCCACGATCTGCAGTCCCCAGTCGTACTGATCAGACCAAAAACCGGGAATGACTTCGAAGGGCTGCTCGCCACCCAATAGATTCAGGGCGGCGTGATGGCCTTGGGTCTCGGCGTTGCGCCAGGTTTCCTGACGCTGGAAAACGCCTTGCGGGTGCAGCTGAAACTCACAGACATCGCCCGCCGCAAAGACGTCAGGCGCGCTGGTGCGCAACTGGGCATCGACACGGATGCCCTGCCCGACCTCGATCCCAGCGGCTGCGGCCAATTCAATGTTGGGTTGCATGCCGATACCTACCACCACCAGGTCGCAGGGCAGAAGCTGACCGTCGACCAGTTGCACCGCCTCGACGCAAGCGTTGCCTTGCACCGCCTCAATAACCACGTTCAAGCGGACATCCACGCCCTGGCTGCGATGCAGCTCCAGCAAAACGCTGGACAACCGCTCCGGCAACACCCGACCCGCCAGACGCGGTCCGGCTTCGAGCAAGGTCACCGAGCAACCCAAGGCACGGGCGGTCGCGGCGACTTCGAGCCCGATGAAACCGCCGCCGATGATCACCAACCGGGCACCGGGCCGCAACGAAGCGCGCAGGGCCAGCGCTTCGTCGTGGGTCCGCAGGTAAAGCACGTTGCCCAGATGCTCGGGCACAGAGCTCAGTCGCCGCGAGCGCCCTCCCGTCGCGAGCAGCAGACGCGCATAGGTCAGCCAGCTACCGTCGGCCAACTGCAAACGATGCTGCTGCGGGTCCAGGCTTTTTACCGGATTGCCGGCCAGGTGTTCGATCTCCAGTTCGGCGAGCCGAGTGCTGTCGCACAAGCTGTAGCCCGCCAGATCTACCGTGCCCTGCAACAATCCCTTGGACAGCGGTGGACGTTCATACGGAGGGTGGGACTCGTCGCCGATCAGAATCAGGCGACCGCTATAACCTTCAGCACGCAGGGTCAACGCAGCGCGGCCACCCGCATGCCCGGCGCCAACGATGACCAGTGGAGCATTGGCAGAATTCATGGCACAGACTCCCTGCAATTAAACCGTGATGGCCAGCAGGACACGCCCCGCCTCGACCCGCACCTGATAGGTCTTGAGGTTGACGCACACCGGGGCACCAAGGGCTTTGCCGGAGCGGTAGTCGAAACGCCCGTTGTGCTTGGGGCACTCGATGACATGCTCCATCACCAGGCCATCGGCCAGGTGAATGGACTCGTGGGTGCACAAGCCTGCGGTGGCGAAGAACTCGCTGTCGGCGGAACGGTAGACAGCATAGGTGTGCTGGCCATGGTCGAAACGAATGACGTCTTCTTCATTAATCTCGCCCACGGCACATACGTCGATCCATTGATCGGTCATGGCGCTTTCTCTTGTTAGGGGTACAGACAGGAAGGTGTCAGGCCGGCGTTGATTCAGCTTCCGCCCGGGCGGTTGCGGTAGGCTCTGCGCGTTGTGGCAAAGGGCGACGAATGAAATAAGTCGGGTCTTTGCGCTGCTTCCAGATGGTCGGGAGGATTTCTTTGAAGGCCTCGAACAGGCTGGTGTAAGGCGGCGGGCAGTCGTGGCGGATTTCTTCATGAAGTTGCGCCAGCGCATGAAACGGCACCATCGGATACATGTGATGTTCGAGGTGATAGTTCATGTCGAGGTACATGAAGCGCAGCACCGGGTTCATGTAAATCGTGCGGCAGTTGCTGCGGTGATCGAGCACGTCCTCGGCCAGGCCGACATGCTGCGTCAGGCCGAACAGGTAGGACAGCCAGCCGCCGTACAGGGTTGGCAGACCGATAAACATCAGCGGCAACCAGCTTTGCAGATACAGTGCAGCGCCCACGACAAGCCCATAAATCACCAGCCAGACACGCGCGTCTCTCGCCACCTTGGGCCACTCGGATTCCGGGATGAACGTCTGCTCCTCTTCATCCATCCGCCCGACTGCATGCCGGCAGACCGACTCCATCGTCTTCAACGCGTAGGGCATCCTGAACAGGCTCAGCACCATATTGATCAGGCTCGGCGGACGCGGCTCGACGATCTCCGGATCGCGACCGACGATGATGGTGTCGGTGTGGTGCCGTGCGTGGCTCCAGCGCCAGACCTGGGGTTCGAACATGAACATGAAGCTCGACAGCTGGTAGACCGCATCATTCATCCAGCGGGTTTTGAACGCCGTACCGTGACCCGCTTCGTGCCAGCGGGCATTGGACGCCGTGCCGTAAAGCAGCCCATAGACGAAGAAGAACGGAACGCAGGCCCAGGAGCCCCAGAACCAGTAACCGCCGAAGCCAGTGACGACCATCGATAGCAACCAGATCGCGGTATCGCGCAAGGCCGGGCCGTCGCGGCGCTGCATCAGTTCCTTCATGCGTTTACGAGAAATAGGCGATTGGTACCAGGTGGCCGACACCAAACCTTTTTGCGCCGCTCGGGCCGCTTCGGGACCGATCAATCGATAATCCCGAGGCACGGGTTTATCGCGGTTTTCATAGGCTGCGTTTTGTTCAGGCATTTTATTGTTCTCCGCAAGCTTGATGGTTTTAGGCACTTGCATCGATGCGGGATCACATCGTTGGAGAAAAGATAGAGAGCCCAATGATTACCCTCAAGCCCTTGAATACATTCCCTATCAAGCTATCATCCAGGCCCAGCAAGGCTTGATAGTTTTCTATCAAGGCGTTTTCGGGACCCGCCATGAACCACACTAAACGCCCCACCATCGCCACGGTCGCCGAGCACGCTCGCTTGAGTGTCGCCACTGTGGACCGAGTACTCAACGCCAGAGCACCGGTCAGCCCGGCCACTGCCGAGCAGGTATTCCAGGCCGCCGAAGCCGTCGGTTATTTCGCCGCCCGGCTAATCGGTCAGCGGATCCGCGAACGGCGTCCCAGCTATCGTTTCGGCATCCTCTTGCTCGGCACCGCCCAGGCGTTCTATTCCAATGTTGCCGCCGCCATCACCGAGGCGGCGCAGCGTCAGACCGGCGCCAACCTGAGCTGTCAGTTCGAGTACGTATTCGATCGCACACCGAGCGCCATCGTTGCCCAGATCGAGCAACTGGCGGTGCAGTGCGATGGCCTGGCGGTGGTCAGTTTCGCCCACCCGCTGATCAATGCCGCCATCGCCCAGATCAGAGAGGCCGGCGTGCCGGTGATTGCCCTGCTGTCCGACATCGATGAGGCCGCGAATGAGCCTTACGTCGGCCAGAATAATCATGAGGTCGGGCGCACCATGGGCTGGCTGATGGCTCACACCTGTGGCGCGCGCAAAGGCAGCATCGGGGTCCTGCTCGGCGGCCACCGTTTTCTCGGCCATCAGGCTCGGGTGGAAGGGTTGCGCAGTTACCTGGCGGAGCGTGCACCCGGGTTGCGGCCGCTTGAAGCGGTGATCAATCTGGACAACTGCGACATCACCGAAGAGGCGACCCTCGAACTGTTGGCACGGCATGACGATTTGCGGGGATTGTGCGTCGTCGGCGGTGGCGGCGACGGGATCATCAGTGCCCTGTCGCAGCTACCGAAGCAGCCGTCGCTGTGCTGCATTTTGCAGGAGTCGACCGAGCTGTCGCGCCAGGCTTTGTCTCAGGGTTTGATCAGTTTGGTCATCGATTCCCAGCCGCGATTGCTGGCGGCGGCGCTGGTCGATTTGCTGGTGGAATTGCAGACCGCGCCGGACTTCGATCCGGCCCGGCATCGCATCCATATTCCCTTGCAGATCGTCACCTCGGAAAACGCCCGACATTAAACCTTAAACCTGTGGCGAGGGAGCTTGCTCCCGCTGGGGTGCGTAGCGCCCCAATAGGGCGATCTCAGTCTTTCAGATAGAACTCAATGATCGGTTCTGGCGCTGCTGCGCAGCCCAACGGGAGCAAGCTCCCTCGCCACAAGGTTGTTTTTCAGTCAGCAACAGAGTGGTGAATTCCGATGCCCATCAGAGGTTCGGCCCTGAACGAAAAACCTCGGCACTCAGCCCGAACCGACTCATCTTGTTGTACAACCCACCACGAGAAACATTCAGCTGTTTGGCGGCCAAACGGATGTTGCCGCGGGTATCCTTCAGGGCTGCAATGATCGCATTCATTTCATGGGCGCCAAGGTCCAATGCGGCCCGGGGTTCGGGCACATTTCCCGGCGCCGACGGCCGCTGCCTTTGCTTGATTTCAAGCGGTAGATCACTCGGCTGGATCAGTTCGGTCATCGCCAGGTTGGTCGCCCGTTCAATGGTGTTTTCCAGCTCGCGAACGTTACCCGGCCAGTGGTAGGCCGACAGAATATCCAGCGCCTCTGGCGAGATGCCTTGCACCGATTTGCGCAGTGAGCGGGCGCAACGGCTGAGAAAATGTCGCGCCAGTAACGGCACATCTTCGTGGCGCATCCGCAGCGGCGGAACCGTCAGGTTCAGGACATTGAGCCGGTAGTAAAGATCCTCGCGGAAAGCCCCCTCGGCCACCGCCTGGCTCAGGTTGCGGTGAGTAGCAGCGATGATGCGCACGTTCACCTGTTGCGATTTTTTCGCGCCCACGCGCGTCACCTCGCCTTCTTGCAAAACGCGCAGCAAGCTGACCTGGGCATCAAACGACATGTCACCGATTTCATCGAGAAAGATCGTTCCGCCATCGGCCAACTCGAACTTCCCGGCAGAGCCTCCGCGCGCGGATCCGGTGAAAGCGCCTTCGACATGACCAAACAGCTCGCTCTGCACCAGATCTCGCGGAATGGCCCCGCAATTGACGGCCACAAAAGGACCGCTGCAACGGTCACTGGCGTTATGGATCGCCTGGGCGAATAGCTCTTTGCCGGTGCCGCTTTCACCCAGGATCAGCGTGGTCGAATCACTGCGACTGGCGATTCGCCCCAGGTGCAACGCGTCCTGTATGGCGCGCGAACTGCCCTGAATGGTCTCGAAGGTGTAGCTGGCCTGAGTGCCGATGATCCGCCGGGTAATTTCCCGGATGCGCCGGTTCTCGCGCAACGAAACAATGCGTCCACCCTGCTCCAGTGAACACACGGAGACCAGGCACGCCAGTTGACTGCGATCATGCAACTCGAAGGTGCAATCCAGGTCTCTTATCCCCTCATACTGCTGCCCTTCCCCGCCGCGCAGCAGAATCTCATCGGTCAGTTCGCTCTGGCCCAAGCGCTGGAACGGGCTGCCCAGCAGCTCCCGGCCCACGCGGAACAATTGGCGGGCATAACGGTTGAGCGCCTTGATGCAGCCCCGCTCATCCAGCACCACCAGCCCTTCGTTGAGTACTTCAAGCACGGTTTGTTGTTCTTCCAGCAATGCTTGAAACCGCCTCGGCCGCTGCCTGTACGGTGCCCAGCGTATGGAAATGAAACCAGCCCGGCTCGGCGGTCAGGGTCAGCATGGCCAGTGTCCGGCCCTGCGCATCCCGGATCGGCGCGGCGGCACAATGCATGCGCCGCCGACGCAGGCCGATCCCGAAGTTTTCCTCGGCCAGCACATACACCAATCGGTCCTCGGCAAGCGCCAGCCCCGTGCAGTTGGTGCCCTGCACCGACTCCAGCAGCCGACTGCCCACTGGCGTGAGGTCCAGGCCGCAGAAATACAATGTGGTCCCTTCGGCATCGGTCAGGTTGATATGGCCTCTAGGGTTGTAAGCCAGCAACCCGCGCATGACCTCCGCCGCTGCCGTGATCAACACACGATTGGCCGCCAGCGTTGCGGCCAGCACTTCAGGGGCGACAAAACGGTATTGGCCATCATCCGGATCGAGGCCGGCACCGACGCTGCGCAGCCAGGAGTCCCAAATAATCTGCCTGACCCCGATAGGTCGATCGGTGCGACCGTTCAGGCACGCCAGCCAGGCCTGCTCCAGCTCAGCGATCGGCCCTTCGCTCAACGACGCTGGACCGAGCGCCGTAATGTAATCGAGGTCTTGCACGCTGAAGGCCATTGGCTGTGGGATCACCGTTCGCTCCTATGTTCATATTTTCGACATGTCAGTATAGACATGTCATTGAAGTGAACACTTATTTCAAAGTTCTTTGAATACCTCCTTAAATATCAATGACTTAAAAATTGGCACAGCCCTTGCTCCCTGCTTTGTACCAGCGAGGACATTCCTGCTGTCGAGTCATTGAACAACAATAAAAGGGAGTCATTTCATGAGTACGTCCAAGATCATCCGCCTGGGTCTCATCGGTGCTGGCCGCATGGGCAGCTTTCACGGCCTGACGGCCGCCCGGCACATTCCCGGCGCCTGCCTGGCCGCCATCGCCGACCCGACTCCCGGTCAAGCCGCCCGCCTTGCGGCAGAGTTGGGTGTGCAGCGGGTTTATACCGATCCACAGCAATTGCTCGATGACCCGGAAATCGACGGCGTGTTGATCGCCGCCCCGGCCCGCAGCCACGCCGAACTGGTGATCAGTGCAGCCCGCGCCGGCAAAGGGGTGTTTTGTGAAAAACCCATGGCCATCACCCTCGACGAGGCCGACCGCGCCATCGCTGCGGCTGCCGACGCACGGGTGACGCTGCAGGTCGGTTTCAACCGGCGCTTTGCCAAAAGCTTCCGCGCGGCTCATCTGGACGTGATCGCCGGTCGGATCGGCACGCCGCAACTGTTGCGCTCGCTGACGCGCGATCCGGCGCTGAACAATCCGGCCGCCTCGCCGCAGTGGGTGATTTTCCTCGAAACCCTGATTCATGACTTCGACACCCTGCGCTACCTGAATCCCGGTGCCGAAGTGGTCGAGGTTTTTGTCATGGCCGATGCTCTGATCGCACCGGACTTCAAGGACAAAGGCTTCCTCGACACCGCCGTGGTCACGATCCGTTTCGACAACGGCGCCATCGCGACGGCCGAGGCCAACTTCCAGGCAGTCTATGGCTACGACGTTCGGGGGGAAGTGTTCGGCAGCGCTGGCATGCTGACCATGGGCAGCGTCAATGACTCCGACTTGGTTCGCTATCTGGCCAATGGCATCCAGACCGACACCCAGCGCCTGGACACCGACCTGCTGCGTGATGCCTATGTGGCCGAGCTCAACCACTTTGTCGACTGCCTGCGCACCGGCGAAAAACCCCTTGCCAGCGGCGAAGATGCCCGGGCTGCATTGGCCATTGCCCGTGCGTGTATCGAATCGTTCCAGCAAGGCAAAGCGGTGCGCGTGCAAGGAGCCCGTTCATGAGTTTCATACCGTTCAAACTGGCGATCAGTGCCGAGATGGTCTTCCTCGACCTGCCGTTCACCGAACGCGTCAAACGGATTCACGCGCTGGGCTTCAGCGCCGAACTCTGGGACTGGACGCAGAAAGACATTCCAGCCCTTGTCGCCACGGGTGCTGATTTCACCTCGATGACGGGTTACATCTCGGGCAACCTGACCGATCCCGAGGACATCCAGCACCTGCTCGACAGCGCACGGGAATCGCTGGCCGTCGCCGCCCAACTGAATTGCCCGAGCCTCAACTTGCATGGCACTGGCCTGGGCGACAAAGGCTTGCCGGTCAAACCCGTGGCCCTCACCACGGGACGCATGTGGTTGAGCGCCTGCAAGACCCTGGAAAAAATCGCTCGCCTGGGCGAAGAGGCAGGCCGGGTATTCTTGCTGGAAAACCTCAATACCGAGGTGGACCACCCCGGCACCCCTTTCGCTCGCGCCGACGACACCCTGGCGCTGATCGAGGCCGTGGGCAGCCCGCATTTGAAGATGAACCTGGACCTTTACCATGCGCAGATCGGTGAGGGAAACCTGATCGAACTGATCCAGCGCGCAGGCAGCGCCATCGGGGAAATCCAGGTCGCCGATGTGCCAGGCCGCATGGAACCGGGCACCGGTGAAATCCATTATCCGGCCATTGCCAAAGCGTTGTTCGGCATGGGATACACCGGCGTCGTCGGGCTCGAAGGCTGGGCCAGTGGCGACAGCGAAGCGGCATTCGAACGCTTCCGGCAAGCCTTCACGCTGGATTGAGCCTAATGCCAGCTGCAAAGAGTGCATTGCGGCTTGGCTGACTGATCTTGATGAATGTGGACTCATAACAACAAAAGGAAAACCATCATGCGTCGTTGCACACTGCTATTTGCCACGCTGTTATTACTCTTCAGCCAATGGGCCGCCGCCAGCTATCGCATCGGCGTCAGCATTGCCAGGGTCGACGACAACTTCATGACCTACGTGCGAAGCGGTCTGGAAGACGCCGCCAAGAAGGAGAATGTCCAGATCCAGTTCGAGGACGCCCAGGGCGATGTGGTTCGCCAGCTCAATCAGATCGAGGGCTTTCTTAGCCAGAAGGTGGATGCGGTCATCGTCTTGCCCGTGGACACCGCTGCCACCGCCAACATGACGCGCGCCGCCGTCGAGGCGAAGACACCGCTGGTCTACGTCAACCGCCACCCGGACGAGCGCGTCTTGCCCAAAGGCGTGGTCACGGTGGCGTCCAATGACGTTGAGGCCGGGCAACTGCAGATGCGCTACCTGGCCGACAAGTTGGGGGGCAAAGGCAACATCGCGATCATCATGGGCGACCTGGCGCAAAACTCCACGCACGACCGTACCGAAGGCGTGAAACAGGTGCTCAAGGACTATCCAGGGATCAAGGTCGTCGAACAACAAAGTGCCGAGTGGCAGCGCAACAAAGGGATGGACCTGACCAGCAACTGGCTGCTGGCAGGTACCCGTTTTGATGCCATCGTTGCCAACAATGACGAGATGGCCATCGGCGCCGCTATGGCATTGCAGCAAGCCGGCAAAGCCAAGGGCGAGGTTGCGATTGTCGGCATCGACGGTCTGCCTGACGGCCTGGCGGCCATCAAGCGCGGGATGCTCGTGGCCTCGGTATTTCAAGACCCCAAAGCGCAAGCGACGAGCGCGCTGCAAGCGGCCATCAAAATGATCAAGGGGGAGCCGGTGGAGGCGGATGTCTGGGTGCCCTTCCAGCTGATCATGCCGGAGCAAGTGGCCGTCTTTGAGCAACACTACAAGTAACGTCAAACGAGCGAATGACCTGCCGACGGAAAGTCAGCAGGTCAATCGTCGTTTACAGATCAGTGATTTCCTTATGGCGTGGCACCAGCGCCTTCATCACGCTCCACGCCACCAGATAGGCCAGCGCACAGATGGCGAACATGATCATGTAGCCGGTATGGATATCGCCGATCAGTTTGTAATGGTCGATCACCCAACCGCCGGTCTTGGTCATCACGACGCCGCCCAGGCCGCCGGCCAAACCGCCAATGCCAACCACCGACGCGATGGATTTTTGCGGGAACATGTCAGACACGGTGGTGAAGATGTTGCACGACCACGCCTGATGCGCCGATGCGCCCACGCCGATCAGCAGCACCGGCACCCAGAAACTGATGTAACCGAATGGCTGCGCCAGCAGTACCAGCAACGGGAAGAAAGCGATCACCAGCATGGCTTTCATACGACCGTCATACGGCGCATCACCGCGTGACATGAAATAGCTCGGGAACCAGCCGCCGCCGATACTGCCCACCATGGTCATGCTGTACAGCACGGCCAGCGGCAACACGATGGCCTGGCCCTTCATGCCGTATTGCGCAGACAAATAGGTCGGAAGCCAGAACAGGAAGAACCACCACACGCCGTCGGTCATGAATTTGCCGAAGGCAAAGGCCCAGGTCTGGCGGTAGGTCAGCAACTTGAACCACGATACTTTTTTGGCAGCGGCACCCGAGTCTGTGCCGGTGAGTGCTTGCGCGCCCTGATCGCTGCGGATGTAGGCCAGCTCTTGCACCGACAGGCGTTTTTGCTGCTCCGGTTTTTCGTACAGCGCAATCCACACCGCCACCCAAACGAAGCCCAACGCACCGATCACGATGAACGCCGCTTCCCAGCCCCAAAGGCTGGCGATCAGCGGCACACTGATCGGCGCCAGGACTGCGCCCACGTTGGCGCCGGAGTTGAAGATACCGGTGGCGAAGGAACGCTCCTTCTTCGGGAAATATTCGGCAGTGGCCTTGATCGCAATCGGGAAGTTACCCGCTTCGCCGATCGCCAGCACGGCGCGCGCCAGCATGAAACCTGCAATCGAAACCGGGATGACGGCAAGGCCCAAGGCGCTGCTGATGCCGGCAATACCCTCGCCCATCGGCTCTGCAAAGGCGTGCATGATCGCGCCGGTCGACCAGATGCCGATCGCTATCACATAAGCCTTCTTGGTGCCGATCTTGTCAACGAAACGGCCGGCGAACAGCATGGAAATCGCGTACACAAACTGAAAGACAGAGGCGATGTTCGCGTAATCGGTGTTACTCCAGCCAAATTGCGTCGACAGATCCGGCGCCAACAGACTCAGTACCTGGCGGTCCAGGTAATTGACGGTGGTAGCAAAAAACAACAGCGCGCAAATCGTCCAGCGGTACTTGCCAACGGCCTGGCCGACTCGTTGCGCATTGATGGGCTCGTTCAGATTCATGGCATCACTTTATTGTTGGTTTATGGTGATGATCTCTCGGTTTCAAGCGAGATCAATGGTGTCGTGATGGTCCACGCCACGGTATTGCGGGCTCGAAAATGGGTGCTCCATGCTCAGCGGCTGGAGTTGGACATTTGGCAAGAGCTATCGGGCGTTGGGTGGGACAGTTGTATGTGACTGGCCTGACCGTGGGGATGGGCAAGCAGTCGAGGTCGAACCGTAAGAAGCGGCATTCAGCAGGATGCGCAGGCGGGTGGAATTCATGATGGGGCCGACACTCGTTTTTATTTTTAGTGTTTAACAGCCGATAATCGTCTGTCGTCGTACAACCGTGTCTTTTATATCGAGTTCACTACCGGGCTGTCAATCTGAAAAAACAGCCGCTCGTCTCGACAAAGGCTGCCCATTAAAAGTGCAGCTTTGTACAGGTACCGCCGGTTGTAGGCCCGTCAGGCTTTCATTTTTCGTGTGTTGATCGCCAGGTCTGAGTGTCTTGATATCAAGAAAAGTCGTACGACAACACCATCCAGCACGATGACAGGCCAAAACCAGACCGTAACCACTCGACGCCAATTGCTGCATCTACTGCAACAATGAACTGCAATTGCCCTTACTAGTGCTTCACTGGCAACTCAATAGACTCTCAGCACGACCAACGCATCGGGAGTTCCAAATGGTAAGCACCGTAATAATTCAGGAAACTGGCGGGCCTCAGGTTTTGCGGTTCGAAAAAAAAACTACTGAGCAAACACCGGGTGCAGGAGAAGTCTGGCTGGAGCAAGCAGCCATCGGGCTCAACCCTTTGGACGTGAGCCAACGCTGTGGCGCTGCCCGTGTTCCCCTGCCCTCAGGATTAGGCCTTGAAGGCGCCGGACAGGTGACAGCAATTGGGGCAGGCGTCACCGAAGTCGCCGTGGGGGACAGGGTCGCGTACGCCACTGGCCCCATGGGTGCCTATGCAAGCGGTCGCCTCTATCCGGCCAATCGACTCGTGAAGATTCCCGATGACCTCGGCTTCGACGAAGCGGCGGCCCTGCTCTTCAAGGGCATCACCGCCCACTACCTGCTCAAGACGACCTTCCCTGTTGGCCCAGGTTCCACAGTGCTTTTATATGGCGCGGCGGGTGCGTTGGGGCAAATCATGGTGCCTTGGGCCAAACACCTGGGTGCCTTCGTGATAGGCGTGGTCTCGAAGCAGGACAGTATCGAGCGGGCCAAGGCCGCCGGTTGTGATGAAGTGCTGGTGTTTGACCCGGCGACACTGGCCGCCCAGGTTGCGGAAGTCACCCACGGGCAAAAGGTTGACGTCGTGTATGACCCCATCGGGCGGGTGTCTTTCGAAGCCTCCCTCGACAGCCTTCGCCCACGTGGCTTGATGGTGTCTTTCGGCATGGCCTCGGGCATTCCGGCCGCTATCGAGGTCAGCACCCTCAACGCCAAAGGCTCTCTGTTCCTGACCCGACCGTCTCTCGCCGCGCATACGGCCACCGCGCACGAGTATCAGCAGCGCGCACAGGAGGTGTTGCAAGCGGTCGCCGCCGGTATCATTCAACCTCGAATCTGGCGTCGCTACCCATTGGCTGACGTAGCACAGGCACACGCCGATCTGGAAAGTGGACGGTCGCAAGGTGCAATCGTCCTTACGCCCTGAGTAGAACCCGGGACGAAGCCTGCGGCCCGAGTCCTTGTTTCCTTGAATTTGCGAGGTTTGCCGTTGCATGGATCTGTTCGATAGCCGACAGGCAGATGAACTCGCCACCCTCTTGGCGCTGTCCGAACACGGCTCTTTTGCCGCCGCCGGAAGGATGCTGCAACGGCATCCATCGGTGCTGTCCAAACGCCTCGGCGCGTTGGAACTTCGTCTCGGAATACGTCTGGTGGAACGAACCACAAGGCAACTGCGCTTTACCGACGAGGGACAGCGTCTGGTCTCGCAGCTTCGTCATGCCGTCAGTTTAATTTCCCAAGCGGAGCAAGAGGCAGCCCAAGGCGCGGCACAGGTCAGGGGACGATTGCGACTCGCCCTGCCCGCCGCGATGGGGCGATTATGGCTCAGCACGATGGTGTCCGAGTTCGCCCTGGCTTACCCCGAGGTGTCGCTGGAGGTCGAATACTCGGAGCGATTCGTCGACATCGTCGCGGAGGGTTTCGATGCCGCGATCCGAATTGGTGAGCTGTCAGACAATCGACTGGTGGCCAGGAAGTTGTGCGATCACCGCCGAATCCTCTGTGCTGCACCCGCCTACCTGCAACGCCAGGGCGAACCGAAGACACCGGCAGACCTCGCTGGGCACAATTGCCTGGGCTTCACCGGACTGCATTCCTACCCGGAATGGAAGCTGACCCGCGATGGCGATCAGCAGAGCATCAGGGTGCGCAGCGCCATGGTCAGTAACGACAATGAGGCGCTGCTGTCCGCCGCCCGCATGGGGCTGGGCATTCTTGCCGGCGGTGAGTGGCTCATGACGAGGGACATCGATAGCGGTCAGCTCGTCAGGGTGCTTCCCGACTGGCAGCTGGATGCAGACGCCGGTGTCTATCTGGTGCGCCCGTCAGCCAAGTACAACACGGCAACGACGACGGCGTTCAAGCACTGGATCGAGGCAGCGTTTGCGCGAGGTGCGCCATGGCAGCTGCCCCAACCGTAGCGCTTGAAACCGGAACCTGTCAGCAAGGCCCCATCAGGATTTCGCACGCCTGCTCGTGTTGAGCGCCACGGCGGCGAGAATCAGCGCCTTCAACGCGCGCTCATCAAGCGTGTCGCCCTCATGCAAATCAATGGCACGTCGGGTGTTGCCTTCGAGACTGGCGTTGAAGAGGCCGGAAGGGTCTTCCAGCGAGGCGCCCTTGGCAAACGTCAGCTTCACCACCTGCTTGTATGTCTCGCCAGTGCAGATGATTCCGGCGTGCGACCACACTGGAACGCCCCGCCACTTCCATTCCTCGACCACGTCAGGGTCGGCCTGGCGGATGAGCGTTCGGACCCGAGCGAGCGTCTCGCCCCGCCAATCGCCCAGCTCCTTGATTCTCGCATCGATCAGCTGAGAGGCCGAAACTGCCCCCTCTTCTTCCTTTGCACCGACCTGCTCTTTGTTCATGGTGGTTGTCGCCTTCTTCATGAGGGTGTCCAAAACCGGGCTTTACAGCGTTTTTTGACTGTTGCCGAGGGTCTTGGCCTTTTCGATCCCCCAGTCAAAGGCAGCCTCCATGTCCAGCAGGTGCGGTTTTGGATCGTGGTCCTCAAAAATGGCCGTGCCGTCCGGTCGGTAAACACCAATGAACATCCCCAGTGAGCCGTCCTTCAATATCTCGGCTTTGACCTCGATCTTGCATCCGTTCGACAGCGTTTCCTTGTGGTGCATATGGCGTTCAGTCATGGCTGCATTTCTCCCGTCGTTGAAGTCCGAGTAGCGCGTTTACCCATTGGCCATGTTAGCTCAGTGCGGCCCATTCAAAGGCCTGCCAGGACAGCGGCGTAATGCCACCTATACTAGAAGCCACCGCCCCCTCGGGGTCTGCACTCCCAACAATAAAAAGCAGAGGTGGAACATGGTCTGGCAGCAAATCTACGATCCGTTCGGTAACCCGATACTTTCAACCATCATGGCAGCGGTGCCGGTCGTGGTCATGCTGGCAGCCCTGGCGTTTTTCCATGTCAAAGCGCATCTGGCCGCATTGATGGCCCTGGCATCTGCGCTGGTGATCGCGATCTTCGCCTTCGGCATGCCGGCGAACATGGCCGGCTCGGCCGCCCTGTACGGCGCCGCCAACGGCTTGCTGCCCATTGGCTGGATTGTGCTCAACATCATCTTCCTGCATCGGCTGACCACCGAGAACGGCTCGTTCAAGGTGCTGCAGGATTCCCTGGCGCGCATCACCGACGATCGACGCCTGCAATTGCTGCTGATTGCTTTCTGCTTCGGTGCGTTCTTCGAAGGGGCAGCCGGGTTCGGCACTCCGGTGGCGGTGACCGGGGCGATTCTGATCGGGTTGGGCTTCTCGCCACTGGCCGCGTCTGGCCTGGCGTTGATCGCCAACACTGCGCCCGTGGCATTCGGTGCGTTGGGCACGCCGATCATCACCCTGGCCAAGGTGACCGGGCTGGATGAAATGGAACTGTCGATGATGGTCGGCCGGCAATTGCCGTTCTTCTCGGTGATCGTGCCGTTCTGGTTGATCTGGGCCTTCGCCGGTTGGCGCAAGATGCTGGAAATCTGGCCGGCGATTCTGGTGGCCGGGGTCAGTTTCGCCGTGCCGCAGTTCCTGGTGTCCAACTACCACGGACCGATGCTGGTGGACGTGATCGCCGCGCTGATTTCCATGGCCTGCCTGACCGGTTTCCTCAGGGTCTGGAAACCGGCCACCGTGCACACCTCCGCCGCGCTGTCCGGGCGCGTCGACAACTCCAAAATTGCCGAAGAGCATGACGAAAAACCCGTCGCCAGCGCGACCTTTGCCAGCGATGCCAAGCCTGCGGTGATGCGCGCGTGGATGCCGTGGATCATCCTCACCGTGTTCGTGTTCGCCTGGGGCACCCAGGGTTTCAAAAACATGTTCGATACCCGCCCGGCGATTGATCCGGCCACCCATTCGGCCAAGCTCGATCCTCAGGGCAAACCGATGCGCGAAGCGAACCCGATCTTCGCTCCGGTCGTGACATTCACCACGATCCACCAGCAGATCGAGAAGGTCCCGCCGGTGGTCCCAGCGCCTAAAACCGAGGACGCGGTCTACAAGTTCACCTGGTTCACCAGCACCGGCAGCGGCATCCTTCTGTCGGCGATCCTCGGTGGGTTACTGATGGGCTATTCCATCCCGCAATTGATCCACCAGTACGTGCGAACGCTGTGGGTGGTGCGCTACTCACTGATCACCATTACCGCCATGCTCGCCCTCGGTTTCCTCACCCGTTATTCGGGCCTGGACGCCACCATGGGCCTGGCCTTTGCTGCGACGGGCATCTTCTACCCCATGTTCGGCACCCTGCTCGGCTGGCTCGGCGTGGCGTTGACCGGCTCGGACACGGCGTCAAACGTGCTGTTCGGCGGCTTGCAACGGGTAACCGCCGAGCAATTGGGCCTCAGCCCGGTGTTGATGGCGGCCGCCAACAGTTCCGGCGGGGTCATGGGCAAGATGGTCGACGCGCAGTCGATCGTGGTGGCCTCGACTGCCACGCGCTGGTATGGGCATGAGGGGGAAATCTTGCGTTATGTGTTTTTCCACTCGATCATCCTGGCCATTCTGGTCGGGGGGTTGGTGACGTTGCAGGCGTATGTGGCGCCGTTCAGTCATATGGTTGTTAGTGGGCATTGATTGATGTAGTTCGGGGTGGGATGGGGTGCATATCCGTTTCTGCGGGAGTGGGCCCGCCGCCATCGGCCATCCATGGCCGGGGGCGGCTACCGCGGCATCCTTGCCGCGGTGCCCACTGCGCAGAACCTGCGCTCGGCCCCTGTGGGAGCGAGCCTGCTCGCGAAGGCGGATTTACATTCAACATTGATGTCGACTGACAGGGCCTCATCGCGAGCAGGCTCGCCACAGGGGAATGCGTACGCCTAAAGACCCGGGCATTACGCCCACCCCTCAAGTCGCAACGTGGCCCGAACCAATCGTTGCTCTTCACTTTCGATTTCCTTGAGGTTCTCGCAGATGCTCTGAATATGCGCAATGGCCGCCTTGCGCGCCTGCTCCGGCATACGACCGGTGACAGCGTTGTAGAGCCGCGCATGTTGACGGTCGATCTGACGCTTCTGCGGCTCGCGGTGATAAAGGTTGTTCACCGAAGCAAACACCGTGTTCAGCAGCAAATCCGTCAGCGAGCGCAAGGTCTGCACCAGCACCGGATTGTGCGAGGCCTCACAAATCGCCAGGTGAAACGCATGATCGAGCCGGGCATGTTCGGACGCCTCCAGCGAACGGCTATGCGCATTAAGCAACGCCTCGTAGCTGCGGGTGATGAGCACGAAGTCGGCGTCGGTTCCGCGCAACGCCGCCAAGCGTGCGGACTCGCCTTCAAGCAGGCTGCGGACCTCGAACAAATCGTAAAGCGTGCGGGGCTGTGAGCTGAACAAGTGCATCAGCGGTGACGCAGCACCGTGCCCTGAAAGATCGGCAACAAATGAGCCTTTGCCCTGCTCTGTCTTGATAATCCCGCGCGCGCGCAACAGCTTCAGGCCCTCGCGAAGTGCCGTGCGGGAAACGCCGAGTTTTTCGGTCAGACGACGCTCCGACGGCAACAGTTGCCCGGTCTTGAGTACCCCGTCCACGATCAGCCGTTCTATACGTTCACAGACCACGTCTGCGACTTGTGGATTACGGCTCGTTTCTGCCCTTTCCATCGACTCTCCAACTGGTATGACCAGCCTCGCTTCGAAAACCGCAAATGTTCAACCACAAACATAAACTTATGTTTTAAAACAGTTTTTTTTCATCAGTGAAAAACTACCGAATAAAAAACTGGTTCGACCAGCCAAACAACACATAGACAGTAGAACGCCTCAGGCCAATGATGCAAGTCAGTGGTAAACGGACACAGACCTCCTATAAAAACAACTGAGGGTCGTCAACCGACTATGAACATTCTTTACGATGAACGCGTCGATGGCGTCCTGCCTGATGTCGACAAAACTGCCTTGCTACAAGCCCTGCAAACACAGTGGCCGGATCTGGAAGTCCTGCATCAACAGGAAGAGCTCAAACCGTACGAATGCGACGGACTTTCTGCTTACCGCACCACGCCCATGCTGGTGGTGCTGCCGCGCCACATCGACGAGGTGCAAGGCGTGCTCCGACTCTGCCATGAACGGCAAGTCGCGGTGGTCGCCCGCGGTGCCGGCACCGGTTTGTCCGGCGGTGCATTGCCGCTGGAAAAAGGCGTACTGCTGGTGATGGCTCGCTTCAACTCTATTCTGCACATCGACCCCGCCGCCCGCACCGCTCGGGTTCAGCCGGGGGTGCGCAATCTGGCGATTTCCCAGGCTGCAGCACCGTTTGGCTTGTATTACGCGCCAGACCCTTCCTCACAGATCGCTTGTTCAATCGGCGGCAATGTGGCGGAAAACGCCGGTGGCGTGCATTGCCTGAAGTACGGGCTGACCGTGCACAACCTGCTCAAGGTCGACATCCTCACCGTCGACGGCGAACACCTGACCCTGGGTTCCCAGGCGCTCGATTCTCCGGGCTTCGATCTGCTGGCGTTGTTCACCGGTTCCGAAGGCATGCTCGGTGTCATCACCGAGGTCACGGTCAAACTGCTGCCCAAACCCCAGACCGCGAAAGTGCTGCTGGCGGCGTTCGATTCCGTCGAGAAGGCTGGCCGCGCGGTGGGTGACATTATTGCCGCCGGGATTATCCCCGGTGGCCTGGAAATGATGGACAACCTGGCCATTCGCGCCGCCGAAGACTTTATCCACGCCGGCTACCCGGTCGACGCCGAAGCCATTCTGCTGTGCGAGCTCGATGGCGTTGAAGCCGACGTTCATGATGACTGCGACCGCGTGCGCCAGGTGCTGGAACAGGCCGGCGCCACCGAAGTGCGCCAGGCCCGCGATGAAGCCGAACGCGTGCGCTTCTGGGCCGGGCGCAAGAATGCCTTTCCCGCGGTGGGCCGTCTCTCACCGGATTATTACTGCATGGACGGGACAATCCCGCGCCGCGAGCTGCCCGGTGTGCTGCAGGCGATCGCCGCGCTATCGGCCGAGTACGGCCTGCGGGTGGCCAACGTTTTCCACGCCGGTGACGGCAACATGCACCCGCTGATTCTGTTCGATGCCAACCAACCGGGTGAGCTCGATCGCGCTGAAACCCTGGGCGGCAAGATCCTCGAATTGTGCGTGAAGGTCGGCGGCAGCATTACCGGTGAACACGGCGTGGGCCGGGAGAAAATCAATCAGATGTGCGCGCAGTTCAATAGCGACGAATTGACCGTGTTCCATGCCGTGAAAGCCGCTTTCGATCCGAGTGGTTTGCTCAACCCCGGCAAGAACATTCCGACGCTACACCGTTGCGCCGAGTTCGGTGCCATGCACGTTCACATGGGACAGTTGCCCTTCCCTGAACTGGAGCGTTTCTGATGCGCAGCGAACACGATATCGACGACAGCGCCTCGCTGCTGGAACAGGTCAACCAGGCGCTGCAAAACGCCACGCCGTTGCGCATTCAAGGCTCCAACAGCAAGGCGTTTCTTGGGCGCATCGTGGCGGGCGAAGTGCTCGATACGCGCAGCCACCGAGGCATCGTCAGCTACGACCCGACCGAGCTGGTCATCACCGTACGCTGCGGCACCCCGCTGGCAGAACTGGCGGAAGTGTTGGACGCGGCACAGCAGATGTTGCCCTGCGAACCGCCCTCCTTCGGCGACGGCGCCACGGTCGGCGGCATGATCGCCAGCGGGCTGTCGGGGCCACGGCGTCCCTGGTCCGGCTCCGTCAGGGACTTTGTCCTCGGGACACGGGTCATCACCGGCCACGGCAAGCATTTGCGCTTTGGCGGCGAAGTCATGAAAAACGTCGCTGGCTACGATCTTTCGCGCTTGATGGCCGGCAGCTACGGCTCGTTGGGCGTGGTCACCGAAGTCTCGCTCAAGGTCCTGCCCAAGCCGCGTCAAACCTTAAGCATCAGCCTGGAAATGGACAGTGATCGCGCCTTGCTGCGCCTCGCCGAATGGGGCCAACAACCGTTGCCGATCAGCGCTGCGTGCCACGATGGGGAACGCCTGCACCTGCGGCTTGAGGGTGGCGAAGGTTCAGTGGCCGCGGCACATGACCGATTGGGCGGCGAGTTGCTCGACGCTTCTTATTGGGCTGATCTCAACGAACATCGATTGAGCTTCTTCGATGAGGACCAGGCACTTTGGCGCCTGTCCGTCCCTCACAACACGCCTCGGCTTTCCCTGCCTGGCGGTCAGTTGCTCGATTGGGGCGGTGCGCAGCGCTGGCTCAAATCCGACGCAGAGGCAACGTTCATTCGCTCGATCGTCGAAGAAGTCGGCGGGCATGTGACCTGCTACACCCATGGCCTGATCGACAGCCCGTTCCAACCGTTGCCTGATGCATTGATGCGCTACCACCGGAACCTGAAGCAACAACTCGACCCCCGGGGCATCTTCAACCCCGGGCGCCTGTACGCGGAGCTTTGACCCATGCAGACCACCTTGAGCGAACAAGCCCGCCAACTGCCCCGCGCCGAAGAAGCCGAAAGCATCTTGCGCACCTGCGTGCACTGCGGTTTCTGCAATGCCACCTGCCCGACCTATCAATTGCTCGGCGATGAACTGGACGGACCGCGGGGCCGCATTTACCTGATCAAGCAGGTTCTGGAGGGCAACGAAGTCACGCAGAAGACCCAACAGCACCTGGATCGCTGCCTGTCCTGCCGTAACTGCGAAACCACCTGCCCTTCCGGCGTCGACTATCACAACTTGCTGGACATCGGCCGGGCGGTGGTCGATGCGGCGGTGCCGCGCCCACTGGGTCAGCGCTTGTTGCGTGAAGGATTGCGCAGCGTCGTCCCCAATCCGGCGCTGTTCAAAGCTCTGGTCAGCAGCGGCCAGGTGTTCCGGGCGTTGTTGCCCAACACCTTGCAGATAAAGTTGCCTCGTCGCGTCTATCCGGCCAAGCCGCGCCCGGTCACTCGCCACGCCCGGCAGGTGTTAATGCTCGAAGGCTGCGTGCAACCGAGTCTGTCACCCAATACCAACGCCGCCGCTGCGCGAGTACTGGATCGACTGGGGATCAGCGTCATCGCGACCCGCGAGGCCGGATGCTGCGGCGCCGTGGATTATCACCTCGACGCTCAGGCGGCCGGCCTGGATCGCGCCCGCCGCAATATCGATGCGTGGTGGCCAAGCATTGAAAACGGTGCCGAAGCCATCGTGCAAACCGCCAGCGGTTGCGGTGCGTTCATCAAAGATTATGGTCACCTGCTCAGCACCGACCCGGCGTATGCCGAGAAGGCGAAAAAGGTCAGTGCGCTGGCCAAGGATCTGGTCGAAGTGCTGCGCGACGAGCCGCTGGAAAAGCTCGGTATCCACAGCGCCCAGCGCCTGGCCTTTCATTGCCCCTGCACCTTGCAGCACGCGCAGAAACTGGGCGGTGCGGTGGAAGCGATTCTGACGAGTCTGGGCTTCAACCTCACGCCTGTTGCCGACAGTCACTTGTGCTGCGGCTCGGCGGGCACCTATTCGCTGACCCAACCCGAGCTGTCCCGGCAACTGCGCGACAACAAGCTCAATGCGCTGGAAAGCGGACATCCCGAAGTCATTGTCACGGCCAATATCGGCTGTCAGTCCCACCTCGACGGTGCGGGCCGAACCCCTGTCAGGCACTGGATCGAACTGGTCGAAGCCGCCTTGCCCTCACCGAGCACTGGAGTATCCCCATGAAAAGCAAAGCCGTACTGAGCCAGACCGAAGTCAGCCAAATCCTCGCGGCTGCACGCACCGAAGCGCAGAACAACCAATGGGCCGTGACCATCGTGGTTGTCGATGACGGCGGCCATCCCCTGGCCCTCGAACGCCTCGACGGTTGCGCTCCGATTGGCGCCTACATCGCCACCGAAAAGGCCCGCACTTCGGCCTTGGGTCGGCGCGAATCCAAAGGCTATGAAGAGATGGTCAATGGCGGGCGCCACGCCTTTTTGTCCGCGCCATTGCTGACATCCCTTGAGGGCGGCGTGCCGATCATCGTCGACGGCCAGGTGATCGGCGCGGTCGGGGTGTCCGGGGTCAAAGCCGAGCAGGACGCGCAGGTGGCCAAGGCCGGGGCGCAATGCCTGAACTGAACAGGGGCGTTATCCGCGCTCAATAAATTCTGTGTGATGGAGATGCAAAAAGTGACCGAATTCGTGAACTGCCAAGGCCTCAAGGTCGCGCCTGTCTTGCAACGTTTCGTTGATCTGGACGTGCTGCCGGGAACCGGCCTGGCCCCTCAAGCGTTCTGGGGTGGTTTCGCCGCACTGGTGCATGAACTCGCACCTATCAACCGCGCGCTGCTGGCTGAACGTGATCGCCTGCAAACCGAACTGGACACCTGGCACCGCGCCCACCCGGGACCGGTGACGGACATGGCGGCTTATCGCAGCTTCCTCAGCGGTATCGGTTACCTGCAACCGCAACCCGCAGACGTCAAGGTCAGCACCGCCAACGTCGATACGGAGATCAGTGTGCAGGCCGGACCGCAACTGGTCGTCCCGGCGGTCAACGCGCGTTATGCGCTCAACGCAGCCAATGCGCGCTGGGGTTCGCTGTACGACGCGCTCTACGGTACCGATGTGATTTCCAATGACGGCGGCGCCGAACCGGGCCGGACTTACAATCCTGTGCGCGGGGCGAAGGTCATCGCGTTTGCCCGTGGCTTCCTGGATCAGGCATTCCCCTTGAGCAGCGGTTCCCATGCCGAAGTGGCGCGTTACCGAATCGACAACGGCACACTGCAAGCCTCCTTGAAAGACGGCAGCCAAACCGGTTTATCGAATACCGCGCAGTACGTCGGCTACCAGGGTTCCCTCGCTGATCCCACGGCCATACTGCTGAAAAACAACGATCTGCACGTCGAGATTCAGATCGATCGGCAGAGCGTTATCGGCCAGGCTGACGCCGCTGGGGTCAAGGATCTGCTAATTGAAGCAGCGCTCTCGACCATCATTGATTGTGAAGACTCGGTGGCGGCGGTCGACGCCGATGACAAGGTGCAGGTGTACCGCAACTGGCTGGGTTTGATGAAGGGCGACCTGAAAGAGGACCTGGAGAAAAACGGTAAAACCATCACGCGACGGTTGAACCCGGACCGCGAGTACACCGCGGCCGATGGCCGCTCACTGTCGCTGCACGGGCGGTCGTTGCTGTTCATCCGCAACGTCGGACACCTGATGACCAGCCCGGCGATTCTCGACAAGGATGGACTGGAAATCCCGGAAGGCATTCTCGACGGCGTCATCACCAGCCTGATCGCCCTGCATGACCTGCAACGTCGCGGCAACTCCCGGACCGGTAGCGTCTACATCGTCAAACCGAAAATGCACGGCCCCGCCGAAGTGGCCTTCGCCGAGCAGTTGTTCAGCCGCATCGAAGACTTGCTCCAGCTCGAACGCCACACCCTGAAAATGGGCATCATGGACGAGGAACGGCGCACCAGCATCAACCTCAAAGCCTGCATCGCCGCAGCTTCCTCACGGGTCGCGTTCATTAACACCGGTTTCCTGGATCGCACCGGCGACGAGATGCACACCGCCATGGAAGCGGGCGCGATGCTGCGCAAGGGCGGCATGAAAAATACCTCGTGGATCGAGGCCTACGAACGCAACAACGTGCTCGTCGGTCTGGACTGTGGATTGCGTGGGCGGGCGCAGATCGGTAAAGGCATGTGGGCCATGCCGGACCGGATGGCCGATATGCTCAAGCAAAAAATCGCCCACCCGAAAGCGGGCGCGAATACCGCGTGGGTGCCCTCCCCGACCGCTGCGACCCTGCACGCGCTGCATTACCATCAGGTCAACGTGCGCTCGGTGCAGGCGTCCCTTGAAACAACGGACTTCGGAGCCGCCAGCCCGGCACTTCTGGACGGCTTGCTCAGCGTGCCAGTCGTCACCGCCCCATCCTGGTCGGCCGATGAGATTCGTCAGGAAGTCGAAAACAACGCGCAAGGCTTGCTGGGGTATGTGGTGCGTTGGGTCGAACAAGGCATCGGCTGCTCGAAAGTGCCCGACATCCATAACGTGGGGTTGATGGAAGATCGCGCGACCTTGCGCATTTCCAGTCAGCACATGGCCAACTGGCTGCGACACGGGGTGATCACCAAGGATCAGGTCGTCGAGATATTGCAGCGCATGGCGCGGGTCGTTGATCAGCAGAACGCCGGTGATCCGATCTACACGCCAATGGCGCCGGACTTCGAGCAGTCGGTTGCGTTTCAAGCGGCTTGCGCATTGGTGTTCGAGGGATGCGCACAACCCAATGGTTACACCGAACCGCTGCTGCATAAATTCCGGCGCGTGTATAAGCAGTCGAGGGTGTAATCGGAGGAAATAAAAAAAGAAGAGGCTAAGGCCTCTTTTTTTTTGAGCGACTACGCTCGACAGGTATCGCCTCATCGCCCCGCCCAAGAGGAAGCGCACAGATGCCCCGTCTCACTGCGAAAGACTTTGCTCCGGAACTACTCGAACTGTACGACTACTACGCCCACGGCAAGATCAACCGGCGAGAGTTTCTGGATCGGGCGGCGTTGTTCACTTTGGGCGGTTTGACCGCCAGCGCGCTCCTCGCCGCCCTGAGCCCGAATTATGCGCTCGCCGAGCAGGTTGAATTTACTGACCCGGACATCGTTGCCGAATACATCACCTATCCATCCCCCAAGGGCAACGGGCAGGTCCGTGGCTATCTGGTGCGCCCGGCGAAAGCCACCGGCAAGGTGCCGGCGGTGGTTGTGCATGAAAACCGCGGGCTCAACCCGTATATCGAAGACGTCGCGCGGCGTGTGGCCAAGGCAGGCTTCATCGCCCTCGCCCCTGATGGCCTGGGACCGGACGCTGGGGTGGTTTCGGCGGTACCTGGCTTAAGGGTGAGGTTGCTCGCCGGTTGCTAAATAGAGTTGGCGGTACGCGCCCACCAGTTGATCAAGCGTGAACGCGCGATTTCGCCCACTGGGATTGGGCAGGATCCATACCGAAGCATTGCCGAAGGTCTTTGGCTGAAGCCCCCATGCAATGTCTCGTTGACCGGATAGCGCGCAATACGCCGCTTTACCGAGAAACGCCACAAAGCGCGGCGCATAGCGCACGATTTTTTGTTCAAAATCCGCAGCGGCAGCGATGAACTCATGGGCAGACAACTGATCCGCTCGGGCCGTCGGCCGTTCCACCACGGCCGTTAATCCACACTGATACTGCAAGATCGTCCGATCGTTTTCCGGGCGCACCTCCTCAGGCGTGAACCCCGCGAGATGCAGCGTGCGCCAGAAGCGATTGCCCCTGCCCGCAAAGTGGTGGCCTTGGGCAGCGGCCGTCATGCCTGGGTTGATGCCACAAAAAATCACGGCCAGCTGTTCGGCAAGAATATCGTCGAGTCCTTCACTCACCGAAAACCTCACCCACCGCAAATCACGTTGACCGCGCCGCGCACAAGCTCGGTCAATTCAGCGCGGGATTTGCCCGCTCGTGCACGTATCGAAATGCTATGCAGCAGGGATGACGCGAGTACGGCAAGGGCTGCCGGGTCGACATCGCCTTTCAATTCACCGGAACTGATGGCCGTTCGCAGACGCGTTTCGAGATCGGCATCGAGCCTGCTGAGCCGGTCCGACAGCACGTCTCGTATTTCAGAATCCTCGACGGCTTCGGTCGTCGCCGTGCCGATCGCAAAGCACCCACGCGGCTGGCCGTCACCCGAGAAGTAGATCGACAACTGCCCTTCGTAAAACCGCATCAATGCCTGGCTCAAGGTCAGTTCGTTGTCCGTCAGCGCCTCCTGCATGGCCGCAGCGGCGAACTCCCAATATTGCTCCAGCGCTTTGATATACAGCGCGTGCTTGTCACCGAATGCCGCATAGAGGCTTGGACGATTCATGCCGGCGGCCGTGGCGATGCTATCCAGAGAAGCGCCGGAATATCCGGTACTCCAAAAAACATCAAGTGCCTGCAACAGCGCTGTCTGCGGGTCATACGCGCGTGGGCGGCCGCGGCCTTTCGCCTCTGTAATCTTTTTTTGTGCCATGTCGTACAAAATCCTTGAATGAAAGTGAGCCTGGGGGATATTCTTACACCATCGCACAAAATTAAGGAACCAGAAATTCCTTGGCTTTGAGGTTTGTTGTAGCGGAGCTCGAACTGGGTATTGCGGCGACGAAACAGAGGCGGCGGAGCGATCCTCCTGACCGCACACGGTATGGCTGTTTTTGTGGGTGTTAGCCCGACTTCCCGGTTAATAGGTGCAATCGATCATGACCAAACAGTTCGACATCCCAGCTACACAGACCTTCGAGCATCCAGGGCCGAACCCGTCTGACTCACCGATCAAGAAGCCGTTTAAAGAGAAAATGCGGCCATTGCTGATGGTGGGTTTTCCTCTCCTTTTCGCTGCGGTTGGGTACGCCCACTATGTCGCGGGTGAGCCCTTTGTTTCGACCGATAACGCTTACGCCCGAGTGGCGAAGGCATCGGTCAACGCGCGCATTTCCGGGCAAGTCGTCGAAATCGCAGTCGAAGACAACCAGCCTGTTCACAAGGGCCAGATTCTGTTCCGGATCGACCCGAAACCGCTGCAGATCGCGGTTGACCGTGCACAAGCGCAGTTGAGCGTCGCGCGGCTGCGCATCGATGGCCTCAAGGCCAGCTACCGCCAGCAGCAGGCTGAACTGCAATCGGCTAAAGAGTCGGCCGATTTCGACCAGCGGGATTTTGCCCGCAAGAAGGCGCTGGTCGCTACAGAGTTTGTCTCGCGCTCGATTTACGAGCGCGCCGACACTGACGTTAAAGTGGCCCGGCAACGAATCGCATCGGTCGAACAACAGATCGCCAGTACGATCGTTGCCTTGAACGGCAATCCAAACATCGAAGCCGATAGTCACCCGTCGGTTCGCGAGGCCAAGGCTCAGCTCGACGAGGCGCAGCTGTATCTCTCGTATGCGACGGTGTATGCGCCGGACGATGGCATCGTGGCCAAGGTCGACGATTTGCAGGTGGGCAACTATGTGAACAACGGTGCGCCAGCCTTTGCACTGCTGTCCGATCGCGAGATTTGGGTTGAGGCCAACTTCCGCGAAACCGACGTGACCCACATGCGTCCAGGCCAGGACGCGACCATCAGGATCGATACGTATCCTGATCGCGTCTTCAAAGCCCACGTGACCAGCATGAGCCCCGGTGCCGGCTCGGACTTCGCCCTGCTGCCGCCGGAAAATGCGACCGGCAACTGGGTCAAGGTTGTGCAGCGGGTGCCGGTCCGACTCGAACTCGACGAGATGGACCCTGCCCTGCCGCTTTTCTCGGGTACCAGCGCCACGGTCAAGGTCGATACCGGATATCGCACGCCTTGGTGGCATCCGCTCAAGGCCCTGTTAACCGCAGGTAACTTCTGATGAACGCCAAACTTGCCGGACCTCAAGGTGCGCGGACATTAAGGTTCGCCGCGCTGCTCGCCACCTATATGCAGTCGGCGAACCTGCCTTTGCCAAATGCGGTTCTCAGGTTGATTCAGGGCAGTCTGTCGATGACTGACGACCAGGCTGGCTGGATATTCACCTCGTACCTCGCGGCGAGCGCCATCACGATGCCGATTGCGCAATGGCTCGCCGGGCGCTATGGCTTGAAGCTGGTTTATCAAGCCGCGCTGGCCTTCTTCGTCCTTGGCTTGCTGCTCGCGACGCAGGCAACGACGCCATTGGAATTCGTGGGCGCACGCGTTATTCAAGGCTTGGCGAGTGGCGTGCTGGCACCGCTGTCGATGGCGATTTCCCTGGAGACATTGTCCCTCGAGAAGCGTGCAAAATTTGGCGCAACGTGGACGGCCATCGTGCTGTTCGGCATCGTCAGCGGCCCGAGCATCGGCGGTTGGCTCGGCGAACATTTCGGATGGCGCCCGATCTTCTACATCAGCGTTCCGCTGGCGGCGTTTATCTTCCTGGTGATGGCGCTGCTGCTTGCCGAGAAAAAGACCGAGAAACGTCCGTCGTTCGACTTCTTTGGCTTCGGCAGCTTCACGCTGGGTTTGATCAGCCTGCAAATGTTGCTCGACCGTGGTGAACGCCTGGACTGGTTTTCCTCGACCGAGATCTGGCTGGAAGCGATCGGCTGTGCACTGGGGCTCTACCTGTTCGCTGTGCATGTGCTGACCACGAAGGTGCATTTCCTCAACAAGCGTTTGTTCAACGACCGCAACTTCGTGCTCTCGACGGTCATCTTTTTCGCCGTGGGTTTCGTGCTGTTGTCGACCATGGCGCTGACCTCGCCGATGCTCGACGAGATTCTCGGCTACCCACCTGACACCACGGGTTCCCTGACGATTCCGCGCGGGATCGGGCTGGTCGGTGCGTTCCTGTTGATGAGCCGTGTTCCCGAGCGTTTCGACCGTCGGTTGTTCGTGGCGGCAGGCGTCGCCGTGGTGATTTATGCCAACTGGCTGATGCTCGGTTACTCGCCGTTGATGGACTGGTCGCCCGTGGCGGTGGCGGGTGCGATCCAGGGGATTGGCATCGGCGTCTTGATGCCGTCGCTGACCAAGGTCGCGTTCAGCACGCTCGACCCGACGTTACGCCCGGAAGGCACCGGTCTGTTCAACCTGTCACGCGTCTACGGCAGCACCCTGGGCGTTGCGATTGTGCAGCTGTTCTTCTTCAACAACACGCAGGCGATGCACATGGCGCTGGCCAGTAACCTGACGCCGTATCGCGCCGCTGCGCATTCCGCGCCGACGTCCCTGCAAGCACTGGCGGGGCTCAACGAAATGATCACCGGCCAGGCCGCGTTTATCGCGGTGGTCGACCAGTTCAAGATTTTGATGTTCGCGATGCTGGTGGTCAGCCCACTGGTTGTCTTTCTTCGCAAGCCCGTTCCGACCAACTAGTTTTCGTGGAGTTTGCCAAATGAAATCCCCTGCACGCTTCATCAATAGACAAATGTTCAAAACCACGTTCGGTGCGGTGTCGGCTCTTGCGTTCCTGACGGCCTGCACCGTCGGCCCTGACTATCAAATGCCGCCACCGAGCCTGTCGCAGCACTACGATCAACAGGCCGAGCAGCGTCTTGGTCAAGGCGGCAACAAGCCCGGTGAACAACGCATTGACCTGGGCAAAAAGGTCAACGGTGACTGGTGGTCTGCGTTTCGTTCGCCGAAGCTCGACAAGCTTGTACGTCGCGCCATTGACGGCAATCTTGAGCTCGTGGCCGCAGACGCGACGATCCGGCAAGCGGCTTCCTCCGTCGCTGCGGCGGAAGGTGCGCTGTATCCGCAGGTCGACTTTGGCGCCCAGGCTGGCCGCCAACGGGTGCACAACGCGAAAGAACCTTCCACCGCCAATTTCTATGCGATTGGGCCACGGGTTGGCTTCGACCTTGACGTTTTCGGCGGTAACAAGCGGCAGGTCGAACAACAGCAAGCGTTTACCGATCTGCAGACGCATCGCTACGAAGCGGCGTACCTGACCTTGACGGGCGATGTCGCGAGCCAGGCGTTGTTGCTGGCCTCTGCCAGCGCGCAGATGGCAGCCGTCGAGAAGTTGCTCGCCAATGACGCAAAGAACCTCGAACTGGTGCGCATGGCGCACGCCAATGGCAGCACCACGCAGATCGATGTTTCACTGGCCGAAACCCGGCTCGCCCAGGACCGCACGCTGTTGCCGCCCCTCGCCCAGCAGCGCGACTCGGCACGTCACGCACTCTCGATTCTGACGGGCAAAGGCCCGGCTGACTGGATCGCACCTGACTTCACCCTCGCCGAGTTTGCCTTGCCGGCAAACGTGCCGGTCAGCCTCCCTTCCGAAATGGCCCACGATCGGCCGGACGTACGACAAGCAGAGTCAGAACTGCACATGGCCAGCGCCGCGGTTGGCGTTGCGACCGCCAACCTCTATCCCCATGTCGAACTGTCCGCGTCGCTTGCACAGGCGGCTTCAGGCAATGGCGGCGCCGCACTCTGGGGCTTCGCCGCCGGGCTCACGGCGCCCATCTTCAATGGCGGAACGCTGAAAGCTGAACGTCAGGCCGCCGTCGACGGCTACAAGGCAACCCTCGCCGGTTACCAGCAAACCGTCATTAGTTCGTTCGGTCAGGTCGCCGACACGCTGCAGGCGATCAATCATGACGCAGAGGAAAACCTGGCCCAGGAGGACGCGTTGCGCGCGGCGGACACGAGCTTTCGGTTGAACCAGCAAGCCTACGCGCAAGGCGAGAACAGCATTCTCCAGGTGTTGGAGGCGGAACGTGCTTATGAGCAAGCGTTACTGGGTCAAATCAGAGTGAAGACCGCACAGTACCTCGACACGGTGAGGCTGTACGTGGCACTCGGCGGTAATTCCGTCGGTGTGTTTGAACAAAGAGTCGCCAGTCGCGAAGCACAGAAACCGTCCTATCAGTAACGCCAGACGTTGGAGTAAAAGCTATGCCTTACGAATCCTTTCACGATGCACTTCGCGATACCCGATTCCCTCTGATACACGGGTCTGGTGAGATGCCGGCGGTTGGCTTTGGCACGTTGTTTCGGGATCTCTCCGTGACAACACAAGCGGTCAAGGCCGCGCTGGAAGCAGGATTTCGCCATTTCGATTGTGCGGAACGTTATCGAAATGAAGAAATGGTCGGCGTTGCCTTACAGGAAGTGATTGAGGCAGGTAAGGTCCGGCGCGAGGACGTGTTCATTACCACCAAATTGTGGAACACCAACCATCGTCCCGAGCGCGTCGAACCTGCTTTCGAGGCGAGTTGCCGACGACTTCAAGTGGATTACATCGACTGCTATCTGATCCACACGCCGTTTGCCTTTAAGCCCGGTGATGATCAGGACCCAAGAGACGAGCACGGTCGAGTTATCTACGACTCCGGCGTGACGTTAATTGAAACCTGGCGGGCGCTTGAGCGCCTGGTGGATGAAGGCCGCTGCAAGTCCATCGGCTTGTCTGATATCACGCTGGAGCGGTTACAAGAGATTGTGGCAGTGGCCCGGATAAAACCCGCCGTCGTGCAGGTTGAATCCCACCCTTATTTGCCTGAATGGGAACTGCTTGAGTATTGTCAGCAGCACGGAATTATTGTCCTTGCCTTTGCGCCACTCGGGCATGGCATGGAGCCGAACGTATTGGAAGACTCGGTGATTACAGGGATCGCCAAGCGCATACAGAAAACTCCGGCTCAAGTAGCATTGGCCTGGTCGGTCCAGCGGGGAGTCGCTTTCCTGACCACGTCTGCGACGCCGAGCCATATTCAGGAAAACATTGATATTTCTACCCTGCCGCACAGGGCCATGCGTGAAATCCGGGAAGAGATTACAACCCGGGTACGATTCAACTCAGTCGTGGAAACGGGTGTACCTGGATTTATTCCGCAGAAAAAGTAATACACCACGAGGGGGGCGGTCTTTTTGCAGGGCCGCCCTCTTTATCCATACCCTTGAGGTGGAAACGATGGACGTTTTCCAAACCATGCGTTTTTTTGTTGCGGTAGCTCAGAGCGGTAGCTTTACCGCGGCGGCTGAGGTGTTGGACACCACAACAACCAACGTTTCCAAAGCGGTCTCCAGCCTGGAGGCCAGGCTTCAAACACGCCTGATTAACCGCACAACCCGACGCCTGGCGCTGACCGAAGCCGGTCTGCGCTACTTGCAACGCTGCGAGAAAATTCTTGAAGAGATGCGTGAAGCGGACGAAGAAGCAGGCACTGCTCATACCTTGCCCGTTGGCCGGCTGAAGATTCACGCGATGTCAGCCATTGGCAACCATTACGTGATCGATGCCATCGCCCGCTATCGAGAGACTCATCCCTCGGTGATGTTTGATCTGACCCTGACCAACCGGCTCCCTGACTTGCTGGAAGAAGGCTATGACATGTCGATTGTCTTGGCGCGGGATTTACCCGATTCAGGGTTTGTCGCTCAGCGGCTCGGCATGACCTACAGCATCCTCTGCGCCTCGCCTGCGTACCTGAAGAAACGCGGACACCCGGAGTCCCCGAGTGCACTGGGCTCACATGATTGTCTGAGAATTGTGAATAGCGTCATGCCGGCTGAAAACTGGGCATTTGAGGGGCCCGAAGGCATGGAAACCGTCAACGTCCCGCTGTCGCCCTTGCACATCAACACCGCCGATGGCATGACCATCGCGATTACCAACGGAATGGGCATCGGCATTCAGCCGATTGCTTCTGCAGTCGACGGTCTCAAGGCGGGTACGTTAGTGCGGGTACTATCCGACTATCATCTTGAAGAGTTGAATCTATTTGCAATCTACCCATCAAGAAAGTTCGTGGATGCAAAGATTAAGACATGGGTGGAATTTCTTAAAAGTTATATTCCAGGCTTGTTGGCATCCGATGAAACAATCACCGGTTCACCCAGGAAACGATAACAACATTTGAAATCACGAGTGCGGCAGGCATGGAGTGTCGACCCTCCATCTTCCACACACGACTCAACCGTTTGAACAGCCAGTGCCCATGACTTGATACTGCAGGATATGCCGTTGACCCTGAGAGTCTTCATACGTCATTTGCGCCGGGACTGGC
This sequence comes from Pseudomonas sp. PDM10, assembly GCF_014852295.1. Classification (NCBI taxonomy): domain Bacteria; kingdom Pseudomonadati; phylum Pseudomonadota; class Gammaproteobacteria; order Pseudomonadales; family Pseudomonadaceae; genus Pseudomonas; species Pseudomonas sp. PDM10. The sequence goes on from NZ_JACVBJ010000004.1 coordinate 599,123, forward strand.
CCGCACTGGTCAGGAATATCTGACACTGTAATGACTTTCTGGATATCCAGCTTCATGTCGTAAGTGTACGTGTCTACAGGCGTCTTGCTGTCCGCGGCAGTTGACTGGCTTTCGCCTGCAAAGGCCTGTGAACCTAAAACACCAAGCGCAAGAACCATCGCAAGTCTTGAGATCTTCATCGTATTCACCCTATCGTCAAAAGTTAACCTCGTGAGCGAGTTGACACTGACGCTATTGGCTCACTCGGTAGAGACGATGCTAGGTGTTTACCCCTCCCTCAAACAGCAGCCCACGGGACAAACACTGTTGCCAGATTCCGCATGAATGGAGGATTTCGAACAGACAACGCCAGGAAGACGACGAATGAGCTATACCCGCTAATCTCCCATTGCAGTTCTTCCCCACAGGAGGTTGGCAATGAAGCGCAGACACTCACTTGCAGCGCTATTGGTCACCGCAAGCCTTTTCGGCTGCACCACTTCATCAAACCATGGCGTGAGCATTACATTGGTTGCCACCCGGCAGAACACCGGTCAGATCGGCAATGTAACGTTGGCCGACTGGGGCAAAGAGACCGGGTTCAGTTTCTTCATCAGTGGTGCTCCAAGCGGAGCGTCTCTGCCCTTGCGCCTCTTCACCTTCATCAATAAAGGCAGCTGCCAGCACCCCGGGCCAGTCGCTTACGCCATGAATGACCATGTCACCACCGAACGCCAGGCCATACGCGGCTGGGCTTTCTCAAGAAGCGCACCTGTCGCACTGCCGGTCCTGCTTTCAGGCGAGTACTCCATCGTCGTGCGAAGTGCGCCGGACAGTGGCAACGTCGATATTTTTTGCGGAGATATCAGGCACAAAGGCCCGGGGAAATAGCCTCGGTTCGACCTGCTCCGGAGATTTTCGCTGGTCAGATCATCCCCTGGCGGTTTCTGGAAGCTTGGCAATCACCTTGATCTCGAACTGGTAACCATAGAGCCACGTGACGCCGACGCCGGTCAGCGTCGGGTGCGGCGCGTTACCCCAGAACTCTGGCACAACCTTCCAGATCGTCTCGAACTTTGATTCGGGATCGACGATGAAAACGGTGACGTCAATCACATCGTCGAAGGTGCAACCGGCAGCGACCAGGATTGCATTCAGATTGTTGAACGCGAGTCGGACCTGGGCCTCCAGGTCGGGTTCGGGCGAGCCGTCTTCCTGACTGCCGACTTGCCCCGACACGAATAAAAAGCCATTGGACTTGATAGCCGGCGAATAGCGATTGCGTTCATAAAGTGCCTGGCGTCCAGGTGGAAAAACGACATCACGCTGCGTCATAAGTGCCTCCATCAATGGGTCAAAGCCGCCCCGAAGCTAACGATGGAGAGACTGTAAGGACTTGTGCCTGGGCGATAAACAAGCAACCTTGGCTATCACTGTTTGTGAAATCCAAACAATCTGATCGATAGCGGGGGCAGCAATGGACCGTTTTGATGCTATGCAGGCATTTGTTCGAGTGGTGGAAGCGGGCAGCTTCACCAAGGCAGCCGAAACACTGCATATGAGCAAGACCACCGTGACACAACTGGTGCAGCAGCTGGAGGCTCGGTTGCGCGTTAAATTGCTTAACCGCACGACTCGCAAAGTCAACGTCACTGCCGATGGTGCCGTCTATTACGAGCGAGTGCTACGGCTGCTGGCCGACATGGATGACGCTGAGACTAGCCTGTCCGGCGCCTCGGCGCTGCCCAGGGGCCGGTTGCGAGTGGATGTGCCGAGCCCACTGGCCAGCATGATTCTCGTACCCGCATTGCCTGCATTTTACGAACGGTACCCAGACATCCAGATCGACATGGGCGTAAGCGATCGTATCGTGGATATGATCGATGAAAACGTCGATTGCGTGGTGCGCGGCGGCGAGCTGACGGATCAATCGTTAATAGCCCGGCGGGTAGGCGAACTTCAGCTTGGCGTTTTTGCAGCGCCGAGCTACCTGGCACGCGTTGGTATGCCCGCGCATCCGCGGGAGCTGGAAAATTCGCATCATCGTATCGTCGGCTTCTTGTGGGCGCGCACCGGCAAAGCCGTGCCCTATGCCATGCGCAACTCCGTTGAGAGTGTCAAGATCAAAGGCCGCTACGCGCTGGCAGTCGACGATGGCAACGCCTATCTCGCAGCCGGCCTTGCCGGATTGGGTGTGCTTTGGCTGCCAAAGTACATGTCCAGGACCTTCGAAGCGCGCGGCGAGTTAGTGCCCCTGTTCGAGAACTGGAGCCTCGATCCAATGCCCATCTACGTGGCATTTCCCCCGAACCGGCATATCAGCATCAAGTTGCGCGCGTTCATCGATTGGGTCGCTGAGCTGATGGCACAACTTGCGCCTGTCAGCGACCGACATGATTCGTGACTACCGCTTTGCGGGGCTCGCTGATGTTCAAGGCGACCGGCGCCCTGCCTGCCAGCGAACTCGTTCACGTCTCAATCACATCGTCCGCCCAACTGATGGCCGCAACGACGGTGGGGAAACCGATCGTGCTGGTCAGGGAGATCAACGTGTGACGGATCTGCTCTGGTGTAGCGCCCGCCTCCAGTGCCCGTCGGGTATGACTGTGCACCGCGCCCTCAGAGCGGATGGCCGCCGCGGCACCGAGCTGGATCAGCTGGACAACGATCTCTTCCAGTGGGCCGGTATGACGCACCGCCGTCCCCAAGGCCTCCACGGCGGCCAGGTAATCCGGGTACTGCTGTTCGAGACGTTGGTAAGTATTGTTCGCTTTCTTCTTTGTCATGTTTGTTTCCTCGCGTTGGAGGGCGATCAATTCGCGCCTTTGTGCTCGAGTCATCAGGCTGCGATTGGCGAAACTTGCACACTGCAACAGTAGGCTACGCTTACAGCAGCTTATTGCACACGATGCTCGCGTCTGCAGGTTTTGGTTGGTTCTGGAGAGCGTCTGCAACAGCTATTTCAGACAGGCCCAAACAATTCACGCAGGACTACGTGATGACCGAGCCCCTCCTCAGTTTTGATCAACTCAAGCGTGCCGCCGCGTCCGGCGAGATCGATACCGTGCTGGTCTGCATGGTCGACATGCAAGGCCGACTGGTCGGCAAACGATTCCAGGTCGAGTTTTTCATCGACAGCGGCCATGAAGAAACCCATTGCTGCAATTACCTGCTGGCCGACGACATCGACATGGAACCGGTGCCGGGTTACGCCGCGGCCAGCTGGAGCAAAGGCTATGGCGACTTTGTGCTCAAACCCGACATGGCCACGTTGCGACGGGTGCCCTGGCTCGAGTGCACGGCGCTGGTGCTCTGCGATGTGCTCGATCATCACCATCGGCGCGACTTGCCGCACAGCCCTCGGGCGATCCTGAAAAAGCAAATTGAGCGACTGCGCGAGCGCGGTTACACCGGCATGTTCGCCTCGGAACTGGAGTTCTATCTGTTCGACGAGAGCTACGAGGCCATCCACGAGCGCAATTACCACAAGCCGAAGACGGCTGGTCACTACATCGAGGACTACAACATCCTGCAGACCACCCGCGAAGAGCCGGTGCTGCGGGCGATTCGCAAGCATCTGCAGGCCAGCGGCATTCCCGTGGAAAATTCCAAGGGTGAATGGGGGCCGGGTCAGGAAGAGATCAACATCCGTTACGCCGACGCGCTGACCATGGCCGACCACCACGTCATCATCAAGCACGCCTGCAAAGAGATCGCACAACTGCAGGGCAAGGCGATCACGTTCATGGCCAAGTGGCGCTATGACGCCGCCGGTTCCAGCAGCCACATCCACAATTCGCTGTGGGACAAGAACGGTAAAAAGCCTTTGTTCTTCGACGCCAAGGCGGAGTTCGGCATGTCGAAACTGATGCGCTCCTGGGTGGCCGGGCAGCTCAAGTACGCCAACGACATCACCTGTTTTCTCGCGCCCTACATCAATTCGTACAAGCGCTTTCAGGCCGGCACCTTTGCCCCGACCCGGGCGGTGTGGAGTCGGGACAATCGCACCGCAGGTTTCCGTTTGTGCGCAGAAGGCAGCAAATCCATCCGCATCGAATGTCGCATTGGCGGGGCCGACCTCAACCCTTATCTGGCCTTCGCCGCCTTGATCGCTGCGGGACTGGCCGGTATCGACGAGAAGCTCAGCCTCGCGTCGCCCTTCGAGGGTGATGCCTACGTCGACGAACATTTGCCTGAAGTATCGAAGACCCTGCGCGAAGCCTGCGCCGCACTCCAGGGCTCAACCATGTTGCGCGAAGCGTTCGGCGATGAAGTGATCGACCACTACGTGCACACCGCCGAATGGGAACAGAAAGAGTACGACCGGCGGATCACCGACTGGGAACTGCAGCGCGGGTTTGAGCGCTATTGAGACCACCATCATGACTTCAACCATTCAACTCATCTCCCCGGTCGATGGCCGGGTCTATGCCGAACGCCGCTGCGCCGATGCGGCGCAAATCGACCAGGCACTGGCGGCGGCCGAAGCTGCCCAGGCGCAATGGAAACGCCGGCCACTGAGCGAACGCGCCGCCTTCTGTAGTGCCGCGGTAGACGCGATGCTGGCCATGAAGGCCGACATCGTGCCGGAACTGGCCTGGCAAATGGGCCGTCCGGTGCGCTTTGGTGCTGGCGAACTGCGCGGTTTCGAAGAGCGTGCCCGGCATATGATCGCCATTGCGCCTGAAGCCTTGGCAGCAATTGAACCCACGCCTGTTGCCGGTTTTCGACGCCATATCAAACGCGAACCGTTGGGTACGGTGTTGGTCATCGCCCCTTGGAATTATCCCTACCTGACAGCGGTGAATACGATCATCCCGGCGCTGATGGCCGGCAACAGCGTCATCCTCAAACACGCTTCACAAACGCTGCTGGTCGGCGAGCGATTCGCCGAGGCGTTTCGCCGCGCCAATTTGCCCGAAGGACTGTTCCAGAACCTGCTGCTGAGTCATGTTTATACCGGAGCGATCATTGCCTCTGGACGCGTGCAGCAAGTGAACTTCACCGGCTCGGTCGAAGCCGGTAAATCCATGGAACAGGCTGCCGTCGGAAGTTTCCTCGGCGTAGGCCTGGAACTCGGCGGCAAAGACCCGGCCTATGTCCGCGCAGACGCCAACCTCGAACACGCAGTGGAAAACCTGGTGGATGGCAGCTACTTCAACTCCGGGCAAAGCTGCTGCGCGGTCGAACGGATCTATGTCGATGAAAAAATCTACCCGGCGTTTGTCGAGCGCTTCGTCGCGCTGACCCACCAATACGTGCTGGGCAACCCACTGGACGAAGCCACCACCCTCGGCCCGCTGGTGAATCCGGCCGCCGCTGAATTCGTTCGGGGTCAGATCGCCGAAGCACTGTCAAAAGGCGCCAAGGCGCTGATTGATCCGAAGACCTTTCCCGCCGACGCACCGGGCAGCGCCTACCTCGCGCCGCAAGTATTAGTCGACGTCACCCATCAAATGTCGGTGATGCGCGAGGAAAGCTTTGGTCCCGTGGTCGGCATCATGCCGGTGGCCAGCGACGACGAAGCCATTGCCTTGATGAACGACAGTGAGTTCGGGCTCAGCGCATCCATCTGGACGCAAGACCTTGCCGCCGCCGAACGCCTGGGCAACGAGATCGACACCGGCACCGTGTTCATGAACCGCTGCGATTACCTGGACCCGGCCCTGGCCTGGACCGGGGTGAAGAACAGCGGACGCGGCGTCACGCTGTCGCGCCTGGGTTATGAACACCTGACCCGCGCGAAATCCTTCCATTTGCGCCACGAGATCTGAGCCATGAGCCTGACCGCGAACTGGAACTACCCCACAAGCATCCGCTTCGGTGTCGGCCGCATCGCCGAGCTTGCCGAGATCTGCCGCAGCCAAGGAATCCAGCGACCGTTGCTGGTCACCGACAGTGGACTGGCGCGTGCCCCGATCACCCTTTCAGCGCTGGACGCCTTGCGCGCCGCCGGCCTTGGTGTCGCGCTGTTTTGCGACCTTAAACCCAATCCGGTCGAAGCCAATCTGGCGGGCGGGCTCGACGCCTGGCGCGCCGGCAAACACGATGGCGTGGTCGCCTTCGGCGGGGGCAGTGGCCTAGACATGGGCAAGCTCATCGCCTTCATGAGCGGCCAGACCCGACCGGTGTGGGATTTCGAAGACATCGGCGACTACTGGACCCGCGCCGACGAAGGCAGCATCGCCCCGATCATTGCGGTGCCGACCACGGCGGGTACCGGCTCCGAGGTGGGCCGTGCCGCGGTGATCATCGATGAGCGTACGCACACCAAACGCATCATCTTCCACCCGAAGATGATGCCGCGCGTGGTCATCAGCGACCCGGCCCTCACCGTCGGCATGCCGGCCAAGGTCACTGCGGGCACCGGCATGGATGCGTTTGCGCATTGTCTGGAATCGTATTGCGCTCCCGGCTTTCACCCCATGGCCGAAGGGATTGCGGTGGAAGGCATGCGCCTGGTCGCCAATGCCCTGGTGCGAGCCGTACACACCCCCTCGGACCTGGAGGCGCGAGCGGAAATGCTCGCGGCTGCCGCGATGGGCGCTACCGCTTTCCAGAAAGGGCTGGGCGGGATGCACGCCCTCTCACATCCGGTGGGCGCCCTGTACGACACCCATCACGGCATGACGAACGCCACGTTCATGCCCTATGTCCTGAAATTCAATCGACCGGCCATCGAGGAACGCATCACCCGCCTCGCGGCTTATTTGCGTCTGCCCTCGCCCGGCTTCGACAGTTTTCTGGCCTTTGTCCTCAAGTTGCGCAAGGACATCGGCGTGCCCCATACGCTGGTTGAGCTGGGGGTGGATGACCGGCAGGCCGACCTGATCGCGGACATGGCGATTGTTGACCCTTGCGCCAGCGGCAACCCGCTGCCATTGACCCGAAATGGCGCGGCAGAAATTTTCGAAGCGGCGTACCACGGCCGTTTGTAGGAGCAGTTGTCTGTCCATGGCCAAGGTGCGAACGCGCAGCATGGACGGGGTTTATCCGTTAGCAACAGGAGCAGTACGACAAGGGGTTGAAGGCCAGCCCGTCCGGCAACGTAAACCCGGATGGATGCGTATCAAAACCTGAAGGGGCACACAACATGAAGCCAACAAACCAGCCCGGCACGAGCGCGCCGCAAGACGATGACGTCAAGGTGCTGCACAGCATGGGCTACGCCCAGGAACTTTCGCGACGCATGGGCGTTTTCTCCAACTTTGCCATTTCCTTTTCGATCATCTGCATCCTCTCGGGTGGCATCAACTCACTCGCTCAGGGCACCTCGGGTGCGGGCGGTGCCTCAATCGGTATCGGCTGGCCGATTGGTTGCCTGATCTCCGGGGTTTTCGCCATGGCCATGGCGCAGATTTCCTCGGCCTACCCCACCGCTGGCGGCCTCTATCATTGGGGTTCGATTCTCGGTAACCGCTTCACCGGCTGGCTGACCGCGTGGTTCAACCTGCTGGGGCTGGTCACCGTGCTCGGCGCGATCAACGTCGGTACTTATTACTTCTTTTTCGGCGCCTTCGGACCGTCCCTGGGAATGGAAGACACCACCACGACCCGGGTGATTTTCCTGGCGATCCTGACCGGTATCCAGGCCTTGTGTAACCACCTGGGTATCGGCCTGACCGCGAAACTCACCGATTTCTCGGGGTATCTGATCTTCGCCACGGCGCTCGCGCTGACCATCGTCTGCCTGATCTCGGCGCCCAGTTATGAGTTCGCCCGGTTATGGACCTTCAGTAACTATTCCGGCGAGGCTGGCGGCAGCGTCTGGCCACAGGTGTCGAACGGCTGGGTTTTCATGCTCGGCCTGCTGCTGCCGATCTATACCATCACGGGTTATGACGCTTCTGCGCACACCTCCGAGGAGACTCGGCAGGCAGCCATGTCTGTGCCGCGTGGCATGGTCACGTCGGTGGTCTGGTCGCTGCTGTTCGGCTGGGTCATGCTCTGCTCGTTTGTGCTGATGCTGCCGAACATGGATGAGGCGGCGAAGCAAGGCTGGAACGTATTTTTCTGGGGCATGAACACGCAGGTCAACCCAACCGTGAAGCTCGTGCTGTACGTGGCGATTTTCATCTCGCAGTTCCTCTGCGGGCTGGCAACCGTGACCTCGGTTTCACGCATGATCTTCGCGTTTTCCCGTGACGGTGGCCTGCCCTGCTCGAAAGCACTGGCCTCGGTGTCACCTACCTATCGCAGCCCGGTGGCGGCGATCTGGACCGGTGCCACCCTGGCGGTATTGTTCGACTGGGGATCGTCGGTGATATCGGTCGGCGCAACGCCGGTCTATACCATCGTGGTGTCCTGCACGGTGATCTTCCTGTTCTTCTCCTTCATCATTCCCATCGTGCTGGGCCTGTTTACCTACGGGACTTCGAAGTGGCCAACCATGGGGCCGTGGAACATGGGACGCTTCTGGTACACAGTATTCGCCGTCCTCTCGATCCTCTCGATGGTCATCATTTTCGTCATCGGCATTCAGCCACCGAACGATTGGGCGTTGTACATCACCATCGGCTTTCTGGTGCTGACGGCCATCGTCTGGTTCGGTTTTGAAGCCCGACGTTTTCAGGGGCCGCCGATTGGCGACATGATCATCAAGCGTCAGGCTGAAATTGCGGCGGCGGAAGAGGCGTTGAATAAACGGGCCGGGAGCTGATTGCTAGTTAAGCGTGACGCTAACCCTTTGGCGAGGGAGCTGCTCCCGCTAGACTGCGCAGTCTGTGATTGGGCAATCCCAAGATCAGTACCCATGGATCAATAGGACGCAGGGGCGGCAGGAGGCATGCAATGGAACTGAAGTTCAGTCACGTCGATGTACTGGTCAACAATCTCGAGGAAGCCTGTGCTTACTACGCACAGATACTGAAGGCCAGGATCTCCAAAACGCTCGTCTGGGAACGAGGTAGTCTGCACGTGCGCTACGCGATTGCGCTGATCGGCCAAGAACGTTTCATGCTGGTTCAGCCGTTGGCGGGGAACCTGAGGGAACTGTTGGACGCCTCGGGTGAAGGGATGATTTATCGCCACTGCTACTCGACACCGGACATTGAGAAGGCCTATGACGAATTGATGGTCGCCGGTGTTCAGCCAGAAGACGAAAACGGAGCGCCGTTGGCCCGCGCGAACCTGCAATCCCCGTCCGGGACACGCATCATCTGGTTGCCCAAGCGCTTCGGGCACTTCTCTATCGAGATCCTGGAAGACAAGGCGCTGGAGGCCTTTATCGAGACTGCGTTTGCCTGAGAGGCACAAGCCCGAACGCACGTAGCCCCATCGGTCCAGCGGATATTCGCTGGGCCGGTGTCATCTTTGTCATGGAAGACGCAGTGAAGTCCTATCTCACTCCCTAGGCTTCGTGCGCCAACCTCTGCCATCATTGAAGAACTTACCAGCCGAGCAGAAAACATGAATCGTCGTAAAAAAATACAGCAGTTGTTAAAGGCTCACGCCAAAAAGGCCAGTGCCAAATTGGCACCGGCCAGTAAGTCTAAATACATTAGTAAAGCTGACCGATTGAAGCTCGCGGCTGAACCTGGTCCAGACTCGATCATTTCCCCGGAGAGCTAATCTATTTACCTTAAACACCAGCGCAATTTACACATCTGTTTGGGCCAGGTATTCCGATGGCTCGCACCGTGAGGACGCAGCCTGACAATGCACTCAACGTCACTCTCTTCGGTTGCTGGACGCTACGCGATAAAACCGGGACCGTGCTGCGCTCCCTTAACCAAATCTCAGGCACTTATCCAGCCTTACCGTTACGGAGCATGTAAGACATGTCAAACATCGTCGCATGGACCCTGTTCGCCTTGGGCGTCCTCCATATTCCATTCGGTATCGTCAAGTTCAAAACAGCATTCGCCGCCGCTGTAGACTCTGGCTTCGTTGACCAATTCAGAGCGCACGAAGATCGGCGCACTGCCCTCTGGTTTACCATGCTGGGGCCGCTTTTTATGCTCGCAGGGCAGACAGCGATTCACGCCGTAGCCGTTGGCGATCTCGCGCTACTTAAAATGGTTGGCCTCTATGTGTTGATGATCTCGATCATTTGCGTCATTGCTGTTCCAAGATCGGGGTTCTGGGCAACGCTGCTGGTTTCTCCGCTGATCATTGCGGCAGGGTATGGTTTGTACGCCTGATTCAGCTTGAGAATCGGCCTCTTTGGAGTCTCGCATGCCCCGTCTCTGCACCCTCCTGCCTCTGCCCTCCTCGACACTGTTTTCGCTGCGTTCACGCAGCCTGCTCGCGCGGCACTGGCGGCGATGGATCCTGTGCCTGAGCATTGTCGTGCCCGGCATCGCCGGTGCAGAGACACGACCCGAGAACATGGTGTATCTGCGTACGATTGATCCGGGCATCGAGCAAGACATTCGCTATGCCAGCGCTCACAACTTCACCGGGCACCCACTCGACGGTTACGCCGCGCCACAGTGCCTGTTATCGCTGGACGCCGCCAAGGCCCTCGCTCGGGTACAAACGGCATTGCGTGCGCAAGGCTACGGTTTGAAGGTGTTTGACTGTTATCGACCCAACCGTGCCGTTGCCGATATGGGGCGTTTTGCGTCGGAGCCGGGTGACCCGCGCAAGGCCGAGTTCTATCCACGTGTGGACAAGCAGGACTTCTGGCGCCTGGGCTACGTGGCCCGGGTGTCGAACCACTCCAAAGGCTCAACCGTGGACCTGACACTGACCGGCCCGGATGCCCTGCCCGCCGAGACCTGGACGCCTTCAGCCGGGCAAGTCGATTGCACGGCCGCCTATGGCCAGCGTTGGCGCGACGGCGCGCTCGACATGGGCACGGGGTTCGATTGCTTCGATGAGCGCGCGCATACCGACAACCCGACGATCAGCGCTGCCGCCAAAGAAAATCGCCAGAAGCTCAGCAGGGCCATGGAGAAAGAAGGGTTTACCGGGTACTCGAAGGAATGGTGGCACTTCACCTACAGCGGGGAAGGTTCGCCGAAGAACGTCATGGACTTCCCCATCACGCCGCTGGGTGCACGCGATGTTCTCGACACCGCCAATCAGCTGATTGTGGTCACCACAAAAAACTGGACTGACATCCAGGGCACGGCCCAGCGTTATGAACGGCAGGGCAACACCTTTCGAAAATACGAAGGATCGTTTCCGGTAGTGGTCGGCAAGAGCGGGCTGGCGTGGGGCAAGGGTCTGAGCAGCGTTGAGCAACGCGAAGGCCCGCTCAAACATGAAGGCGATGGAAAAGCACCTGCCGGGGTGTTCAAACTGGGAACGGCGTTTGGCTACGACAGCACGGCCGACACCAGACTGCCTTACCTGGCACTCACCCCGACCATCGAATGCGTGGATGACAGCCACTCCGCACGCTATAACGAGCTGGTCGATGGAGCGACTGTTTCAAAAGACTGGAACAGCTCCGAACGGATGCGTCGCGATGACGACATGTATCGAAAAGGCATTTTCATCGAGCACAATACGCCGGCGTCCCCCGCCTCGGGCTCGTGCATTTTCTTCCACATCTGGCGCGGCCCCGCCTCGCCGACGCTGGGCTGCACCGCCATGGACCCAGCGGATATTTCTCGCTTGTTCACTTGGCTGGATCCTCGCCAGTCCCCTCTGCTGGTTCAAATGCCTGAGGCGCAATACGAGCAAATCCGCGAAAGCTGGAACCTTCCCGAACGTTGATGGCTGGCAGACGGTGGCGGGAGGTCCTGACCATCGCCGAAGACCACCCAGCGCAAATTCGTATACCATATCTGCAATTCAATCCGAACGATCACGACCGTGGCCCTGACAAAACTCAACGCTCCCGACCTTGGCAATTCGCCTTCGACGTCGGAAATCATCACCCGTCATCTGCGTGACGCCATCGTCGCCGGGCATTTTGCCGAGGACGAGCCGATCCGCCAGGACGACATCGCCCGCCAGTTCAACGTCAGCAAAATTCCGGTGCGAGAAGCCCTCAAGCGCCTGGAGGCCGAAGGCCTGGTAATGTTCCAGCGAAATCGCGGGGCGATGGTCACCCGGGTTTCCGATGCAGAACTGGCGCAGATGTTCGAAGTGCGCATGCTGCTCGAAGACAAGGTGCTGCGCCTGGCCATTCCGAACATGACCGAAGACACCTTCGCCCGTGCCGAACGCATCTGCCAGGAGTTCATCGGCGAAGATGACGTGGGGCGCTGGGCCGAGCTCAACTGGGAGCTGCACGCTTGCCTTTACGAGCCGGCGCAACGACCGTTTCTGGTCGGCCTGATCCGCTCGGTCAACGACAAGCTGGAGCGCTACCTGCGCATGCAGATGAGCCTGTCGGCCGGCAAGGAACGCGCCGATCACGAGCACCGGGAAATCCTTGCGGCCTGTCGCGCCGGTGACGTGGAGCTGGCGGTGAAGTTGCTCGACGAGCACATTTCCGGGGTCTGCAAGACCCTGTTCGAGCACCTGCCCCACCACCACTAACCGCTCGCCGCACTGTGCCGATTTCGTCATCGGCACTGGATAAAACCATCAAGCCGGCAAGCCCTTGCACAGGCCACTCTTTCGTTCACTCATCTGAACGGACGTGGCCATCCCATGAAACGCATCACCGTGATCGACTCCCACACCGGCGGCGAACCGACCCGCCTGGTGACCGCCGGTTTTCCTGATCTGGGCAATGGCAGCATGGCCGAGCGTCGGCAGCGGCTGGCCGAACAGCATGATCAATGGCGCGCCGCTTGCGTGCTGGAACCAAGGGGCAGCGATGTGCTGGTCGGCGCCCTGCTTTGCGAGCCGGTGGACCCGAGCGCCTGTGCCGGCGTGATTTTCTTCAACAACAGCGGTTACCTCGGCATGTGTGGCCACGGCACCATCGGCCTGGTGGCCTCGCTGGCGCATCTGGGCAAGATCGGCCCTGGGGTGCACAGCATCGAAACCCCGGTGGGCACGGTGCAGGCGACGTTGCACGAAGACCATTCGGTCAGCGTGCGCAATGTGCCGGCCTACCGTTACCGCAAAGCGCTGTCGCTGCAGGTGCCGGGGATCGGTCAAGTGACCGGCGATGTTGCCTGGGGTGGTAACTGGTTTTTCCTGATTGCCGAGCATGGCCTGCGCGTTGCCGGCGATAACCTCGATGCGCTGACCGCCTACACCTTCGCCGTCCAGCAAGCACTGGAGGCTCAGGGTATTCGCGGCGAAGACGGCGGCTTGATCGACCATGTCGAGCTGTTCGCCGATGACGTGCAGGCCGACAGCCGCAACTTCGTCCTCTGCCCCGGCAAGGCCTATGACCGCTCGCCCTGTGGCACCGGCACCAGCGCAAAACTGGCGTGTCTGGCGGCCGACGACAAATTGCAGCCGGGACAGATCTGGCGTCAGGCCAGTGTCATCGGCAGCGAGTTCGAGGGTTCCTACGAACTTCAGGGCGAGCGCATCGTGCCGACCATTCGCGGCCGCGCCTTTATCAGCGCCGAAGCCAGCCTGATCATCGAACAGGACGACCCGTTCGCCTGGGGCATTCGTCCGTGAACGAGGGCCGGGTGGCCGATGTGATCGTGATCGGCGCCGGCATCATCGGTGCCGCTTGTGCCCAGGCGCTGGCGGGGCGCGGCTTGCGCGTGCTGGTGCTGGACGCCGGCCTGCCCGGCGCTACGGCGGCGGGCATGGGCCACTTGCTGGTCCTCGATGACAACCCGGCCGAACTGGCCCTCAGTCAATACTCCCTGCAACGCTGGCGCGAACTGGCGCCGGCCTTGCCCGACGGCTGCGCCTACCGGTGCAATGGCACCCTCTGGCTGGCCGCCAATGCCGAAGAAATGGCCGTCGCCCACAGCAAATACCTGAATTTGCAAGCCCAAGGCGTGGCCTGCGAATTGATCTCCAGCAGTGCCTTGCACCAACGCGAACCCGAATTACGCGAGGGCCTGGAAGGCGGTCTGCTGATCAGTGGCGACGGAATTCTTTATGCGCCGGCGACGGCTAATTGGATGCTCGACACACCGAACATCAGCCAACGCCGGGCGCGGGTCAGCGAAGTCGATGGCAACCGCGTACGACTCGACAACGGCCAATGGCTAAGCGCTGAAGCGGTGATTCTGGCCAACGGTGTCCAGGCCAACGAGCTCTGCCCCGAATTGCCGATAGAGCCGAAGAAAGGTCACTTGCTGATCACCGACCGCTACCCCGGCAAGGTCACGCACACCCTGGTGGAACTTGGTTACGTCACCAGTGCCCACAACGCCACTGGCCCATCGACGGCATGCAATATCCAGCCTCGGCCGACCGGGCAATTGTTCATCGGCGCTTCACGACAATTCGGCACCACCGACCCGCAGGTCGAGGGCTGGATGCTGGCGAAAATGCTCCGGCGTGCCACCGACTACATGCCGGGGCTGACTCAGCTCAACGGCATCCGCGCCTGGACCGGTTTTCGCGCTGCCAGCCCCGACGGCTTGCCGCTGGTGGGTCAGCACCCACAACGCAAAGGCTTATGGCTGGCGGTCGGTCATGAGGGCCTCGGCGTCACCACCGCCCCCGGCACCGCCGACCTATTGGTCGCACAGTTGTTCGACGAAACGCCGCCGCTGGCCGCGCAACCGTATCTGCCGCAACGTTTTCTCGGAGAGCCCGTTTATGCCTGAATTGATGCTGGACGGGCGTGCCCTGCGGGTTGCCGAGGGCACCAGCGTCGCCGCTGCACTGGCCCTGAGTGGCGACGGCTGCACGCGCACCTCGGTCAGTGGCCAACGTCGCGCACCGCTGTGCGGCATGGGCATTTGCCAGGAATGCCGGGTGACCATCGACGGTCGGCGACGACTGGCCTGCCAGACGCTGTGCCGTGACGGCATGCACGTGGAGACTCAAGCATGAACGAATACGCCGACCTGCTGATCATCGGCGCCGGTCCCGCCGGCATGGCCGCTGCGCTCGCCGCCGCGTCAAGCGGTGCGCGCATCGTCCTGCTCGATGACAACCCGTTGCCGGGTGGGCAAATCTGGCGTGATGGGCCTCAAGCCAAGCTGCCGAACCCGGCGCGTCAGATGCGCGGGCGATTGGAAGCGTGCAGCAACATCCGCCGTCACTCCGGCACTCGAGTGATCGCCTGCGCCGGGCCGAAACAACTGCTGGTTGAAGACGCCGATCGAGGCTGGGTGATCGGTTACGACAAACTGATTCTGTGCACCGGTGCTCGCGAATTACTGCTGCCCTTCCCCGGCTGGACGCTGCCCGGCGTGACGGGTGCGGGTGGCCTCCAGGCATTGATCAAAGGCGGGCTGCCGGTGCAGGACGAACGCATTGTGATTGCCGGCAGCGGACCGTTATTGCTGGCCAGCGCCGCCACCGCAAAACACAACGGCGCCCGGGTACTGCGCATCGCCGAGCAAGCCTGCGCGGCCGCCGTTGGCGGTTTCGCCGCACAACTGCCACGCTGGCCCAACAAGCTGATGCAGTCGGTCACGTTGTTCGACCGCCATTACCGCACCGGAACCTACGTACTGGCCGCCCTGGGCAATGAGCGGCTGGAAGGTGTGCGCCTGCAACAGCAAGGGAAAATCGTCGAGCTGGAATGTGATCGCCTGGCCTGTGGCTTTGGTCTGATCCCCAATACCCAACTCGGCCAGGCCCTCGGCTGCGAACTTGAAGGTCAGGCGATTGCTGTCGATGCCTGGCAGACCACTCGCCGCGCCGATTACTACGCAGCAGGTGAATGCACCGGTTTCGGTGGCAGTGAACTGGCGTTGGTCGAAGGCGCCATCGCTGGCCACGCCGCCGTCGGTGACCTTGATTCGGCCCGAGCATTGTGGCCGCGTCGTGCGCGCTGGCAGGGTTTCGCCAACGCCCTCAACAAAGCATTCACCCTCGACCCGCAACTCAAATCGCTGGCACAACCCGACACCCTGGTGTGCCGTTGCGAAGACGTGCCTTACGCAGCGCTTGCCGGGCACACTGACTGGCGCGAGGCCAAACTGGCCAGCCGCTGCGGCATGGGCGCCTGCCAGGGCCGGGTGTGTGGCGGCGCGCTGCAGCACCTGTTCGGCTGGCAACCTGCGGCACCACGCCCGCCGTTCAGTCCGGCGCGGATCGAGACCTTGCTGTGCCTGGACGACACCCCTCCCGCCTGAATGCCGGCCCGGGGCTTTCGGCTCCGTCGCCGAGTCTTTATGATCCCGGGCATTGCCTCCAGACGCCCAGCGCCATGTATGCCTCGCTCACTACCTTCAAACCCTGCGACCTGCCCACTCTGCTGAGCAGTCTGCAGCCGATTGCGGCGTTGCTCGACACCCTGTCGGATGTGGTGTTCTTCATCAAGGACAGCGAAGCCCGCTACGCCTTCGTCAACCAGACCCTGGCCCGGCGCTGCGGCTTCAAACACAGTGACGAGCTGCTCGGGCGCACCGCCGACATGGTCTTTCCCGAGCGTTTCGGCCCGCTGTACACCGAGCAGGATCGGCGGGTGCTGTCCACCGGCCGCGAACTGGCCGACCAACTCGAACTGCACCTGTATTACGGCAACCAGCCGGTTTGGTGCCTGACCCACAAACTCGCGCTGCGCGACCTGCAAGGTCAGATCGTCGGCCTGGCCGGCATCTCCCGCGACCTGCAAGCGCCACAGTCCAGTCATCCGGCCTTCCAGAAACTTGCGGCGGTGGACGCGCATATCCGCAGCCATTTCGCCAGGCCGATCAGCCTCGCCGAACTGACCGCAATCGCCGGGTTTTCCGTGGCGCAACTGGAGCGCCACTGCAAACGAGTGTTCCAGCTCACTCCTCGGCAGATGATTCACAAGGCGCGCCTGGAAGAAGGCTCCCGGCTGTTGCTGCACACCGACCTGCCGATCACCGAGATCGCCCTGCGTTGCGGTTACACCGATCACAGCGCCTTCAGTCGGCAGTTCCGCGCCTTGACCAGTCTGGCGCCGAGTCAGTATCGCGAAAGCCGTCGCTGAACCGGGGCGAGTGTTCCTTTAAGGGGCGCCCGGCGTTCCCATTGCTCCCTTCTGTAACACCGCCTGATACGGCCCGCCGAGGCGCTCTTTTCCTACGCCCTGTTCCCACAATCTTGTAAGACCTTTAGCTCAAGGCTTGGCGAATAATTCTCGCCTCAGTTCGGAAACAGGCACGCTCATTGCTAATCACATATCGTATACGAAATTCACAATACGATATCCAACAGCACTTTCCGACAACGAGGCCTCTATGAAAAACCCCGCATTTGCCGTAGCCCTCAGCGCTGTTCTCAGTACCTCCTTCATCGCCACCGCCCAGGCCGACAAGCTCGACGACATCATTGGTTCGGGCAAGCTGCGCTGCGCCGTGACCCTGGACTTCCCGCCGATGGGTTTTCGCGATGAAGGCAACAACCCGGCCGGTTTCGACGTGGACTACTGCCGCGACCTGGCGAAAATCCTCGGGGTCGACGCCGAAGTGGTTGAAACGCCCTTCCCGGATCGAATTCCGGCACTGGTCTCCGGACGCGCAGACGTGATCGTCGCGTCCACCTCCGACACCCTCGAACGGGCCAAGACCGTCGGCCTCACCGTGCCGTACTTCGCCTTCCAGATGGTGGTGCTGACCCGCGACAACACCGGCATCAACAGCTTCGCCGATATCAAAGGCAAAGCCCTGGGCAACACCAGCGGCACCTATGAAGCCATTGCTCTGGAAAAAGACGTGAAGAACTGGGGCACCGGCACCTTCCGCGCCTATCAGTCGCAGAACGACACGCTTCTGGCGGTCGCCCAAGGTCACATCGACGCCACCGTGGTCACCAACACCGTGGCCGCCGCCACGATCAAGTCGGGCAAATACAAGAACCTGAAAATCGCCGGTAACGCGCCGTACACCATCGACTACGTGTCCCTGGGCGTCAAGCGTAACGAGTATGGCCTGCTCAATTACCTCAACCTGTTCGTCAATCAGCAGGTGCGCAGCGGCCGCTACAACGAGTTGTTCACCAAATGGGTCGGCACCGAGATTTCACCCACCGACCTGACCGTGCCCAAGGTCTATTACTGAGGTGTCCGGCATGCCTAGGCCAACCTCTCTGACCGGTCGCAGCCTGGTCGCCGGTGCCGCCCAAGGCGCCCTGCTGTTTGCCGATGTGGGCTTGAGTTTCTGGGGCGGGGTCGATCCGTTTAGTGGAGAGATCATCGACCGTCACCACCCGCTCAGCGGCGAACATCTGGCCGGTCGGGTGCTGGCGATCCCCAGTGGTCGCGGCTCATGCACCGGCAGCAGTGTGCTGATGGAACTGATCAGCAACGGTCACGCGCCCGCCGCACTGGTGCTGGCCGAACCCGATGAGATCCTGACCTTGGGCGTGCTTGTGGCACAGACCATTTTCGAGCGTTCCCTGCCGGTGCTGTGCATCGGCCGGAAGGCCTTCGCCGCCTTGCGCGGCCAGGCCTTTGCTCGGGTCGAAGAGTTAACAGTGACCCTGTTCGAACACCTGCCGGGCGATGCCTGGCAGGCACTCGACAGTCCGTTGCAGACAGCAGAAAAAACCACCGCCATCGAACTCACCGAGCACGATCAGGCACTGCTCGACGGCGAGCATGGCAAGGCCGCCCAAGTGGCGATGCAGATCGTCCTGCGCATGGCTGAACTGCAAGGTGCGCGCAGTCTGGTGGATGTCACCCAGGCACACATCGACGGCTGCATTTATACCGGGCCTGCGAGCCTGCGCTTCGCCGAACAACTGGTGCAGTGGGGAGCCAAAGTGCGGGTGCCGACCACCCTCAATTCGATATCCGTCGACCAACGCCGTTGGCGCGAGTTGGGCATTGATCCGGCACTCGGGGTACCGGCCAGCGCTCTGGGCGATGCCTACATGGCGATGGGCGCACAGCTGAGTTTTACCTGCGCGCCCTACCTGCTCGACAGCGCGCCGAAGGCCGGCGAGCAAATCGTCTGGGCCGAATCCAACGCCGTGGTGTATGCCAACAGCGTGCTCGGCGCACGCACCCTGAAATACCCGGACTACCTGGATATCTGCATCGCCCTGACCGGCCGCGCGCCTCTGATCGGTTGCCATCTGGACGCGCAACGTAAAGCGAGACTGCAAATCGAATTGCCGGTTTTAAGTGACCTGGACGATGCCTTTTACCCCCTGCTCGGTTACCACATCGGGGCCCTGGCCGGCAGCCGGATTCCGCTGGTGCTGGGACTAGAACACAGCAAGCCGAGCCTGGATGATTTGAAAGCCTTCGGCGCCGCTTTCGCCACCACCTCCGCCGCACCGCTTTTCCACATCGCCGGGGTGACCCCGGAAGCACTCGACCCGGCGCAGGTGCTGGAGGCGGATGTCCATGTGCCGGTGGAAAAAATCCGCCTGAAGGATTTGCTGCTCAGTTGGCGCGAGCTCAACAGTGCCCGCGACAACCGGGTGGATGTGGTCTCGCTGGGCAATCCGCATTTCTCCCTCAGCGAATTCGCGCATCTAGCGCGGCTGTGCCGGGGTCGGCACAAACACCCCGAAGTAGTGCTTGCCATTACCTGCGGTCGTGCGGTGCTGGAACAGGCCCGCGAGGCGGGACATATCGCGGTGATCGAAGCCTTTGGCGCGACGCTGGTCACCGACACCTGCTGGTGCATGCTCGGCGAACCGGTGATCCCGCTGACCGCCAAAACCTTGATGACCAACTCGGGCAAGTACGCCCATTACGCACCCGGCCTGGTGGGCCGCAAGGTGCACTTTGCCAACCTCGCCGAATGTGTCGACGCCGCCTGCAGCGCCATGGCCAGTGGTCGTTTGCCGGCCTGGCTGCAATCGGCCGCTTCTCTGGAGAGCCCCGCGCATGTTTGATTACACCTTCCAATGGCGCGCGACCCTGCGCGCCCTGCCGGACATGCTCGCCGGCGCCTGGGTCACCTTCGAGACCGCCGCGCTGTCGATGATCTTCGGCGTGCTGATCGCCCTGGCCCTGACGGTGATGCGCGAAACCAAACAACCGTTGTTGCGCGGCATCGGCAACGGCTGGGTGTCGATCGCCCGCAACACCCCGTCGCTGTTCCAGATCTACGTCCTCTACTTCGGCCTCGGCTCGCTGGATTTGCATGTCAGCTCATGGTTCGCACTGCTGGCCGGGATCACCTTCAACAACGCCGGTTACCTGGCGGAAAACTTTCGCGGCGGCCTCAAGGCTGTGCCCGGCACGCAGGTGCGCGCCGCGCGTTCGCTGGGCATGAGTGCCTTCCAGGCTTACCGGATGATCATCGTCCCGCAGCTGCTGCGGATCGTGTTCTATCCGTTGAGCAACCAGATGGTCTGGGCGGTGTTGATGACGTCGCTGGGGGTGATCGTCGGACTGAACAATGACCTCACCGGCGTGACCCAGGATTACAACGTCAAGACGTTCCGCACCTTCGAATATTTCGCCATCGCCGCGGCGCTGTATTACCTGATTGCCAAGGCGATCGTCGCCGTCGCCCGGCTGATGGCCTGGCGACTGTTCCGCTACTGAGGAGGTGAGCATGTTGACCACCAGTTTTTCCTGGAATGACCTGTTGTTCTTGCTGGATGGCGCTTGGGTCACTCTGAAACTCACGTTCTGGTCGATCATCCTCGGCTCCTTCGCCGGGCTGTTGTTCGGCTTGCTGCGGGCGTTGTTGCCGCGCGCCAGCCTGCCGCTGGCCTGGGTGCTGGACGTGTTTCGCAGCGTGCCGTTGCTGATCCAGTTTGTGTTGTTCAACTCGCTGAAAAGCATTGTCGGCTTGAACATCAGTGCCTTCAGCGTCGGCTGCATTGTGCTCGGGGTCTACGCCGCCGCGTACTTCACCGAGATCGTGCGCAGCGGCGTGCTGTCGGTGCCGTTCACCGTGCGCCGGGCCAGTCGTTCACTGGGCCTGAGCTTCCTGCAGGACCTGCGCTGGATCGTCCTGCCGATGGCCACGCGAGTGGCCTTTCCCGGCTGGCTGAACCTGGTGCTCAGCGTGATGAAAGACACCGCGCTGGTGATGTGGATCGGCATCGTCGAACTGCTGCGCGCCTCGCAAACCATCGTGACCCGCATTCAGGAGCCGCTGCTGGTGCTGTGCATCGCGGGCCTCATCTACTACGTCATGAGCCTGGTGGTCGCTCGCCTCGGCGCTCGTCTGGAAAGAAGGTGGCAAGAAAATGATTGAGATCGACAACGTACACAAATCCTTCGGCAACCTCGAAGTGGTCAAGGGCGTCAACCTGACGGTGAACAAGGGCGAGGTGGTGTCGATCATTGGCGGCTCCGGCTCGGGCAAGTCGACCCTGCTGATGTGCATCAACGGTCTGGAGCCGATCCAGAAAGGCAAGATCCGCGTCGACGGTGTCGAGGTCCATCACAGCGCCACGGACCTCAACCGTCTGCGGCAGAAGATCGGCATCGTCTTCCAGCAATGGAACGCGTTCCCGCACCTGACCGTGCTGGAAAACGTGATGCTGGCGCCGCGCAAAGTACTGGGCAAGAGCAAGGCCGAAGCCGAGGAACTGGCGGTGAAACAACTGACCCACGTCGGTCTGGGCGACAAGCTCAAGGCCTTTCCCGGCAAGCTCTCCGGCGGTCAGCAACAGCGCATGGCGATTGCCCGCGCCCTGGCCATGTCGCCGGACTACATGCTGTTCGACGAAGCCACTTCGGCCCTCGACCCGCAGTTGGTAGGCGAGGTGCTGGACACCATGCGCATGCTCGCCGAAGACGGCATGACCATGGTGTTGGTGACTCATGAGATCCGCTTTGCCCGGGATGTGTCTGATCGGGTGGCGTTCTTTCGTAATGGGCTGGTGCATGAGATTGGTTCGCCGGATCAGGTGATTGGTAATCCGGTTCATGCCGAAACTGCGGCGTTCCTGAAATCAGTGAAATAGCTAATGGCCCTATCGTCGGAACGCCGCCCGGAGCTGGCTCACTCCCACAGGGTTTGATGGTGGACACAAAATCAGTGTGGGAGCGAGCCTGCTCGCGATGAGGCCCTAACAGACAAAACAAGGAGCAGACCATGCGCTCATCGAAAGTCATCCATGTAGTCAGCTGCCACGCCGAAGGCGAAGTCGGCGACGTGATCGTCGGCGGCGTCTCGCCACCACCCGGGGCCACCGTGTGGGAACAGTCGCGCTGGATTGCCAAGGATCAGACCCTGCGCAACTTCGTCCTCAACGAGCCGCGCGGCGGCGTGTTCCGTCACGTCAACTTGTTGGTGCCGGCCAAGGATCCTCGGGCGCAGATGGCCTGGATCATTATGGAACCGGCCGACACACCGCCGATGTCCGGCTCCAACTCACTGTGCGTGGCCACCGTGTTGCTCGACAGCGGCATCCTGCCGATGACCGAACCGCAAACCCGGCTGGTGCTCGAAGCACCGGGCGGGCTGATCGAAGCGGTGGCCGACTGCCGTGACGGCAAGGTCGAACGGGTGGAAATCAAGAACGTGCCCTCCTTCGCTGACCGCCTCGACGTCTGGATCGAAGTCGAAGGCGTTGGCTCGTTGCAGGTCGATACCGCGTACGGCGGCGACAGTTTTGTGATCGCCGATGCCAAGCGCCTGGGCTTTTCCATTCGTCCTGATGAAGCGGCGGAGCTGGTCGAGGTCGGGCTGAAAATCACCCGCGCGGCCAACGAACAATTGGGCTTCGTTCATCCGCTGAACCCTGAGTGGTCGCACATTTCCTTCTGCCAGATTGCTGCGCCCCTCGTCTATGAAAACGGCATCGCCACCGGCGCCAACGCGGTGGTGATTCAACCCGGCAAGATCGACCGTTCGCCCACCGGCACTGGCTGCTCGGCGCGCATGGCGGTGTTGCAGGCCAAGGGCTTGATGCAGGTCGGCGAACGTTTTATCGGCCGTTCGATCATCGGTTCCGAGTTTCACTGCCGCATCGATTCGCTGACGGAAGTGGCGGGACGCCCGGCAATTTATCCGTGCATTTCCGGCCGGGCCTGGATCACCGGCACTCACCAATTGCTGCTCGATCCGAGCGATCCGTGGCCACAAGGCTATCGCCTGTCTGACACCTGGCCTGGGGCCTGAGCACAGCCTTACAAACCCTGACCAAAAAACTCTGACCAACGGCTAGTAAAAAACCCCTCGTAACTGAAAAAAGCACTGGCCGAGTCTTTTTACTTGAAATATCGTATACGAAATACAATTAACGAACCGGAGGCAACAATGAGCAAGCGCATTAACTGGAGTGGCGTCTTCCCCGCGGTGACCACTCAATTCAACGACGACTTTTCCATCAACCTGGAAAAAACCCACCAGGTGATTTCCAACGTGATCCGTGACGGCGTGTCGGGTCTGGTGGTGTGCGGTTCGGTGGGGGAAAACACCTCCCTGACCGCCGAAGAAAAAATCGCCGTGACCGAAGTCGCGGTCGACGCTTCCCGTGGTCGCGTGCCGGTGATTTGCGGTGTGGCTGAATTCACCAGCATTCAAGCGGCCAAGGTGGCCAACGCGGTGCGCCGGGTTGGCGTTGACGGGGTCATGCTGATGCCGGCGCTGGTCTACGGCTCCAAGCCGTTCGAAACCGCCGAGCACTACCGCTACGTGGCAAAAAACGCCGACGTACCGCTGATGGTTTACAACAACCCGCCGATCTACAAAAACGACGTCACCCCGGACATCCTGATTTCCCTGGCCGACTGCGACAACGTGGTGTGCTTCAAGGATTCTTCCGGCGACACCCGCCGTTTCATCGACGTGCGCAATGAAGTGGGCGACCGTTTTGTGCTGTTCGCCGGCCTTGATGACGTGGTGCTGGAAAGCATCGCCGTGGGGGCCGAAGGCTGGGTCTCGGGCATGTCCAACGTGTTCCCGAAAGAAGGCGAAACCATCTTCCGCCTGGCCAAGGCCGGTCGCTTCGCCGAAGCCATGCCGATCTACGAATGGCTGATGCCGATCCTGCACCTCGACGCCCGTGCCGATCTGGTGCAGTGCATCAAGCTGTGCGAAGCCATCGCCGGTCGCGGCAGCGCCCTGACCCGTCCACCACGCCTGGCCCTGCCGGAAGCCGATCGGGTTTTCGTCGAGCAGATCATGGCCAAGGCCCTGGCCAACCGTCCGGAATTGCCGGACGTCGGTCTCTGAGTGATTGCCGGGCGGGTCCTTGAGGACCCGGCCCGGCTGCCTGTCTCTGCGCCTCTACAGGAAACGTCCGCATGCCCACTCCTCACAGCATCTCTCGCGCAACTACGCCCTCGGGACTCAAGCGTGTCGTGGCTGCCGCCATGGCCGGTACTGTCGCCGAATGGTATGAATTCTTTCTCTACGGCACTGCCTCGGCACTGGTCTTCGGCCAGCTGTTCTTCCGTCAAACCGACAGCCCGATCGATGGCATTCTCGCGGCCTTCGCCTTATATGCGGTCGGCTTCCTCGCCCGCCCATTGGGTGGCCTGGTGTTCGGTCACTACGGTGACAAGTTCGGCCGCAAACGCTTGCTGCAACTGAGCCTGGTGGTGGTCGGTATCACCACGTTCCTGATGGGTTGCCTGCCTGGTTTCGATCAGATCGGCTACGCCGCGCCTGTGTTGTTGGTGCTGCTGCGGCTGATCCAGGGTTTCGCCTTCGGTGGTGAATGGGGCGGTGCGATTCTGCTGGTGTCCGAACACTGCCCGGACAATCGCCGAGGCTTCTGGGCCAGCTGGCCGCAAGCCGGTGTCCCAGCCGGTAACCTGGTGGCGACCGTCGCGTTGCTGTTGTTGTCGTCGAACCTGTCGGAGGAACAATTCCTCGCGTGGGGCTGGCGTGTAGCGTTCTGGTTCTCGGCGGTGGTGGTGCTGATCGGCTACTGGATTCGCACCAGCGTCGATGACGCGCCGATCTTCAAGGAAGCCCAGGCCCGTCAGGCGCAAAACAAGCAACAGCAATTGGGCGTGGTCGAAGTGCTGCGTCATCACTGGCGAGCAGTGCTGGTCGGCATCGGCGCGCGGTTTGCCGAGAACATTCTTTACTACACCGTTGTAACCTTCTCGATTACCTACCTGAAATTGGTGGTGCACAAGGACACTTCAGAGATTCTGTTTCTGATGTTCGGCGCGCACCTGCTGCATTTTTTCATGATCCCGCTGATGGGTTATCTGTCCGACCTGGTCGGACGCAAACCGGTGTACCTGACAGGTGCGATCCTCACCGCGTTCTGGGGCTTCATCGGCTTCCCGATGATGGACACCGGCAACAATTGGCTGATCATCGGGGCAATCACCCTGGGCCTGGCGATAGAGTCGATGACCTATGCGCCCTACTCGGCGCTGATGGCCGAAATGTTCCCGACCCACGTGCGCTACACCGCGTTGTCCCTGTGCTACCAGGTGGCACCGATCTTCGCCGGCTCGTTGGCGCCGCTGATTGCCCTCACCCTGCTCAACAAGTACCACAGCTCGACACCCATCGCCTGGTACCTGGTCGGCGCCGCGCTGATCTCCATCGTCGCCGTCGGCCTGACCCGGGAAACCCGAGGTAAGTCGCTGCACCTGGTGGATAGCGAATCTGCGGCGCGGATCGCAGCCCTGGACACCGCCGAACCCGCCATCCCTCGCAGGGGTGATTCGCTGGCTTGAGCCTGGCGATCAATTGTGGCGAGGGGACTTGTCCCCGTTGGGTCGCGAAGCGGCCCCAAAACCAGTGATCGGCTGCGTCAGGCACTCCCCATTCGTTGAATTTGCGACCGCTACGCGGTCGAACGGGGCGATGCGGCGTCCCGATAAGCCCCCTCGCCACAGTTTTGTGTCCGGCGCGCCTTTGCCTTTGCCCCTTTTCGACAGGAGTTTTTCATGCCCCACATCATCGGCCACAACTACATCGGCGGTGCGCGCAGTGCCGCTGGCAACATCACCGTGCAAAGCCATGACGCCAGCACCGGTGAAGCGCTGCCCTACTCGTTCACACAAGCCACCGTTGAAGAAGTCGACGCCGCCGCCCAGGCCGCAGCTGCCGCCTACCCAACCTTCCGCAACTTGCCGGCGAGCCGGCGCGCAGAGTTTCTCGAGGCCATCGCCGCGCAACTGGATGCGCTGGACGATGAGTTCGTTGCCCTGGTCACCCGCGAGACGGCGCTGCCAACCGGGCGTATTCAAGGTGAGCGCGGGCGCACCAGCGGCCAGATGCGCCTGTTCGCTCAGGTCCTGCGCCGTGGCGATTTCTACGGTGCGCGCATCGATCGCGCTTTGCCCGAGCGTCTACCGCTGCCTCGAGTGGATCTGCGTCAGTACCGCATCGGCGTGGGCCCGGTCGCGGTGTTCGGTGCGAGCAATTTCCCGCTGGCGTTCTCCACCGCCGGTGGCGACACCGCTGCCGCCCTGGCCGCCGGTTGCCCGGTGGTGTTCAAGGCCCACAGCGGGCATATGGCGACTGCCGAACTGGTGGCCGATGCAGTCCTCCGCGCCGCCGAGCACACCGGCATGCCCAAGGGTGTGTTCAACATGATCTACGGCGCGGGTGTCGGCGAAGCGCTGGTCAAGCATCCGGCGATCCAGGCGGTGGGTTTTACCGGTTCGCTCAAGGGCGGTCGCGCCCTCTGCGACATGGCCGCCGCACGGCCTCAACCGATTCCGGTGTTCGCCGAAATGAGCAGCATCAATCCGGTGCTGGTGTTGCCCGAAGCCCTGAAACTGCGCAGGGATAAAATCGCCAGTGAGCTCGCCGCGTCAGTGGTGCTGGGCTGTGGCCAGTTCTGCACCAACCCCGGATTGGTGATCGGCATTCGCTCCCCCGAGTTCAGCGCATTTATTCAATCGCTCAGCGCGGTAATGGCCGACCAGCCGGGGCAAACCATGCTCAACACCGGCACGCTAACCAGCTACGCCAAGGGCGTGCAGGCGCTGCACGCGCATCCGCACATCAGCCACTTGGCCGGCCGCGAACAACAGGGCAAGCAGGCCCAGCCGCAGCTGTTCAAGGCCGACGTCAGCCTGCTGCTCAAAGGCGATCCTCTGTTACAGGAAGAAGTGTTCGGCCCGACTACCGTGTTGGTGGAAGTGGCCGACAAGGCCGAACTGCAACGGGCGTTGCAGAGTTTGCACGGTCAACTCACGGCCACCCTGATTGCCGAAGCCGGTGACCTGCAAACCCATGACGAGCTACTGCCGCTGCTTGAACAGAAAGTCGGCCGGGTACTGTTCAACGGCTACCCGACCGGCGTCGAAGTCTGCGATGCGATGGTGCATGGCGGGCCCTACCCGGCCACCTCCGATGCCCGTGGCACCTCGGTCGGCAGCCTGGCCATCGAGCGTTTCCTGCGTCCGGTGTGCTACCAGAATTGCCCGGATGCGCTCTTGCCCGACGCGCTGAAAAACGCCAATCCGCTGGGTATTGCCCGTCTGGTCGATGGCAATAGTCACCGCGAACCGGTTTAAAAAAGACTCAATTGAGCAGCGAAATCCTGTGGGAGCGAGCCTGCTCGCGATGAGGGATTAACATTCAACACATGTGCTGAATGTCAGACCGCTATCGCGAGCAGGCTCACTCCCACAGAGGGATTGGTTGCCCTCCGTTTCTTCAATCCAGCAGGGCTTTCAAGTCGTTGTACAAGGCTTCAGGAATCTGCACGCCCTCCACCAGGCTGCGCGCTCGCGCCTCGTAACGCCGTTGCGACGGCAAGCGGGCGCCCTGCCCTTGTATGCTCTGGAACATCACTTCGGCACGGGCCAGGTGCTGCTCGGTGGCCTCGCCGAGAAAGCGTCGCGGATCGAGGGCAATGATCAGCTCGCCGTGGTACGGCGACGACTTGCTGCCCGCGTCGTACGCCAGTGATTCGGCACTGGTCAGGTCACCAATCAACGGCCCGGCGATCAACTCCACCATGGCGGCCAGCGCCGAGCCCTTGTGCCCGCCGAACGTCAGCATCGCGCCGGCATCGAGTACCACGTTCGCATCGGTACTCGGCTGCCCGTCTGCATCGACGCCCCAGCCTTCGGGAATCGCTTTGCCGGCACGTCGATGCAACTCGATCTCGCCACGGGCAATCGCACTGGTGGCGAAGTCGAACACAAATGGATCCTTGCCCGAACGCGGCCAGCCAAACGCAATGGGATTGGTGCCGAACACTGGCTGACGGCCCCCCGCCGGCGCGACCCAGGCATGGCTGGGATTACACGCCAGCGCCACCAGGCCGGCAGCGGTCAGCTGCTCGATCTCGACCCACAGGGCGGAAAAATGCACACAGCGATTGATCGCTAAAGCCGCAATCCCGTTTGCCCGGCTTTTCTCCTCCAGCAATGGCAGCCCCGCCTGAAACGCCAACTGGGAGAAACCTCCCGCCGCATCGACCCGCACGATCGAAGGTGCCTGGTCGATCACCCGTGGCTCGGCATCGGCCACCACCTTGCCGGCCCTGAGCGAATTCACACACCCCAGTACCCGATACAAACCGTGGGAGGCGCAGCCATCGCGCTCGCCGGCAATCACCGTGGCGGCCACCGCCTGAGCGTGGGCAAGGTTGAAACCGTTGTGCAGCAAGATCGATTCGGCCAGCTCGCGAGCTTCGGCCAGGGACAGTCGTTTCATCATCAACTCCTTGGACAGACCGTCCAGACTGGCCCATTCCAGACGCCACGGCTTGATCGCTTTAGGCCCGGTCGACGACGAATTCGGCATATCCCGCCAACAAGCCATTCGTCGGCTGGACCGCGCACCACCCCTTGACATCGATTGAGCTCTGCGCGAGTATTATTTCCATCGCATACGATACAAACGTATACGACAGACAAATCACATCTATTGAAACGTTGAGGATTCACTCCATGAGCAAGATCGAAAAAGTACTGGTTACCGGCAAGACCCACACCACGTTCAGCGACGCGACCCGTGCCCACGGCAAGCTCGACATCGAGCTGTCGTCGCCAGGTGACGCAAAACCGGCCCACGTGTTCGCAGCCACCCAAGCGCACCCGACCGCCGAGCAACTGTTCGCCGGTGCATGGTCGGCCTGCTACATCTCCGCCATCGAACACATAGCCAAGGCGAAAAAAGTGGTGCTGCCGGCCGATGCATCTGTCGACATCGAGATTGATCTGGGCCAGACCGGTCAGGCTTATTTCCTCCAGGCTCGATTCTTTGTCCGCTTGCCGGGCGTGGCACACGACGTCGCCACCGCGCTGGCGCACGCCGCCCACGAACTCTGCCCGTACTCGAAAGCGACGCTGGGCAACATCGACGTGGCGCTGAACGTCCTGACGGCGTGAAGATCGCTTTAATTTATTAAACATATCGCATGCGATATAAGCGCATACGAAAACAGTAAACACTCAGGAAATCATCATGAGCAAGATCGAAAAAGTACTGGCCACCGGCAAAACCCACACCACCGTCAGCAGCGCTGGCACTACCTCGCGCGGCCATGACGGCAGCCTCGACATCACCCTGTCAACGCCCGGCATCGCCAAGCCCGCCCACGTGTTCGCCGCTACCCAGGCGCACCCGACTGCCGAGCAACTGTTCGCCGGTGCCTGGTCGGCCTGCTACACCGCCGCCGTCGGGCTGGTGGCCGGTGAGATGAACGTGGTGCTGCCGTCGGATCTGTCCGTCGACATCGAAGTCGATCTGGGTCAGACCGGTCCGGCTTATTTCCTTCAGGCTCGATTGACTCTGCGCGTGCCGGGTTTGTCCCACGAGATCGCGACGACACTGGCGCACACCGCCGATCAAATCTGCCCGTACTCGAAAGCGACGCGGGGTAACATTGACGTGGCCCTGAACGTCCTCACGGCTTGACGCACCGCGCGGCGTTGCTATCGATCAGCATTGTCGATATGCCACATATGACGTATGCGCTTTAAGCGCATACGAATTACAAACCCAACAAAACGTTGAGGACTCAACCATGAACAAGATCGAAAAAGTCCTGGCCACAGGCAAAACCCACACGACATTCAGCGACGGCGCCAACTCTTCCCGCGGCCTCGCCATCGAGCTCTCGTCGCCGGGAAACCCTCGGCTGGCACACGAGTTTGCAGCCATTGTGCCGCACCCAACGGCAGAGCAGTTTTTCGCCGGCGCATGGTCGGCCTGCTACACCGCTGCCGTCGAGCTGGCGGCGAAAAATATGCAGGTGACGCTGCCGCCCAATCTGGCCATTGATATTGAGGTCGATCTGGGCCAGACCGGTCCGGCCTACTTCCTCCAGGCCCGGCTGACTCTTCGCGTGCCAGGCTTGACGCAAGCCGTCGCGACGGAGCTGGCGCACGCTGCAGACCAAATCTGCCCGTACTCGAAGGCAACGCGCGGCAATATCGACGTGGTCATCAACGCCCTGACCGCATGATGCACCGTACGACCGGTTCGACTTTCGCCGTCGAGCCGGTCGCCACCGTCAGTTAGAGTCGTTCCGACACAATCGCATACGAGGTATATTTCAGTTTTTGCGAGCCATCCGTCTTTGGCCAACGAGGAAGCACATGAACCCCACCGACAACGTCGCCCCCGACAACCTGAAGCTCTCCGACTTCCTGTGTTTTGCGGTCTATTCCACCAACCTGGCCTTCGGCAAGGCGTACAAGCCGATACTCGAGCAGCTTGGGCTGACCTATACGCAATACATCACCATCGTCGCGCTGTGGGAGGAAGATCATCAGACCGTCGGCAGCCTTGGCGAGAAGCTGTTTCTGGAATCGAACACGCTGACTCCGATCCTGAAGAAGCTGGAAGCGATGGGCTTTTTGCAAAGGCAGCGCGATCCCGAGGACGAGCGCCAGGTGCGGATCAGCCTGACGAAGAGCGGTCGACAGCTGCGCGAAAGCCAACCGGAAATGGGCCTCGCTGACGCGACGGGCCTGACGCTCGACGAGTTCACGATCCTGCAGAAGGCGATCGTGAAGTTGCGCGGCAATCTGATCAAGTCGACGAAAGCCGGGGAATGAGCCGGCCAGTCGATCTGGACATTTTCACGCGCTAATTAGCGCACCGCCTCATCCCGCACCACCCCGCGCTCCTCCAGCAAGCGCACAAACATGGTCAGACTTTGCGACACCGTCCCCCGGCGCCACACCAGCCAGGTGCGCAAATAGCGGAACGATTCCGATAGCGGCCAGACGCTCACCGTGGTGCATCCGGGCATGCTGTTGAGCATGCTGCGGGGCATCAGCGCCAGGCCTGCACCGGCGCTGACGCACGCCAGCATGCCGTGATAGGACTCCATTTCGAAAATCTTGCCGGGCACCGCCGCGTCCTTGGCGAACCAGCTTTCGAAGTG
This sequence comes from Pseudomonas sp. PDM10, assembly GCF_014852295.1. Lineage (NCBI taxonomy): Bacteria > Pseudomonadati > Pseudomonadota > Gammaproteobacteria > Pseudomonadales > Pseudomonadaceae > Pseudomonas > Pseudomonas sp. PDM10. The sequence continues at coordinate 630,209 of NZ_JACVBJ010000004.1, forward strand.
ATGGCGGTAGGAGCAATTGGAGCGGAAGGCGTAGATGTTTTCGCCATTAACATCCCGCGCACGATGGATGGGGGAATGGTTGAGCGGTGCGATCACCACCATTTCTTCCTCAAACGCCGGCACGCCTTCCAGTGCCGGGTGCAGCACCGGTCCATCGACAAACGCTGCCGCCAGTCGGCCCGACAACACCCCGTCGATCATCGTGCCCGAAGGCCCGGTGGACAGGTCCAGCTCAACCTTGGCGTGCTTCTGGTTATACGCGGCCAGCAGCTCAGGGATTCGCACCGCAGCGGTACTCTCCAGTGATCCCAACGGAAACGAACCCTGCGGTTCTTCGCCCGCCACGGTGGCGCGGGCTTCCTGGACCAGGTCGAGAATGCGCCGGGCATAGTCAAGGAAACTCCAGCCGGCCGGCGACAAGCGCAAGCGGCTTTTCTCGCGGATAAACAGGTCCACGCCCAGATCCAGCTCCAGCTGCTTGATCCGCGTCGTCAGGTTGGAAGGCACCCGATGAATGTGCTGAGCCGCCGCGCTGATGCTGCCGTGTTCGGCGACGGCTTTGAAAATTTCCAGCTGAACCAGATCCAAGTCATTCTCCAAACGTGAACGATATGCTCAGTATTATTCAGTTTCCAGAAAACAAACGCCACCGTAACCTGAGCGCATCCCCACCTCGCAGGACAGTGCCATGACTCAAGTTTCCAGCCTCACCCATGCCATTTCGATCAACCCCGCCACCGGCGAGCAGATCGGCCACTACCCTTTCGAGTCCGCATCGGCACTGGACGATGCCCTGTCCCGCGCCGCTGCCGGGTTCCGCGCCTGGCGCAGCAAACCGGTTGATCAACGCTCGCAGTTGTTGATCGCCCTGGCGAAGGCATTGCGCGACAACGCCGCCGCGATGGCCAACATGATCACCCTGGAAATGGGCAAGCCGATCACTCAGGCGCGCGGCGAAATCGAAAAGTGCGCGCAACTCTGCGAGTGGTACGCCGAACACGGCCCGGCGATGTTGAGCGCTGAACCGACGCTGGTTGAAGGTGGAAAAGCGCGCATTGAGTACCGCCCGCTCGGCCCGATTCTCGCGGTGATGCCGTGGAACTTCCCGATCTGGCAGGTTCTGCGCGGCGCGGTTCCAGCGTTGATCGCCGGCAACACCTACGTGCTCAAACATGCGCCCAACGTGATGGGCAGCGCTTATCTGTTGCGAGAGGCCTTCAAGCAAGCCGACTTCCCCGAAGGTGTCTTCGAGGTGATCAATGTCACGCCGGACGGCGTCTCCATCGCGATCACCGATCCACGCATCGCGGCAGTCACCCTCACCGGCAGCGTGCGAGCCGGCATTGCCATCGGCGCTCAAGCCGGTGCGGCGTTGAAGAAATGCGTGCTGGAACTGGGCGGCTCCGATCCGTTCATCGTCCTTAACGATGCCGACCTCGACGAAGCGGTCAAAGCCGCCGTGATTGGCCGTTATCAGAACACCGGGCAAGTTTGCGCAGCGGCCAAACGCTTGATCGTCGAGCAAGGCATCGTCGAGGAATTCACACGTAAGTTCGTCGAAGCCACGCAAAAACTGGTAGTCGGTGATCCACTGGCCTCCGACACCTACATCGGCCCGATGGCCCGCTTTGATCTGCGTGATGAACTGGATCAACAGGTGCGCGACACCCTGGAAGAAGGCGCGACGCTGTTAATGGGCGGCAAGAAGGCTGAAGGCCCCGGCAACTTTTACGAGCCCACAGTGTTCGGTGATGTCACCGACCAGATGACCTCGTTCAAACAGGAACTGTTTGGCCCGGTGGCCTCGATCATCACCGCACGCGATGCGGCCCATGCTCTGGCACTGGCGAATGACAGCGAATTCGGCCTCGCTTCCACCATTTACACACGCAACGTCGAGCTTGCCGAGCAGATGGCCGATGAACTGGAAACCGGTGGCGTGTTTATCAATGGCTATTGCGCCTCCGACCCACGCGTCACCTTTGGCGGCGTGAAGAAAAGCGGGTTTGGCCGTGAGCTCTCGCATTTCGGTGTGCGCGAATTCTGCAATGCCCAGACGGTGTGGCTGGATCGGCGCTGATTGCATAACGATGCCCGGGAGCCTTATGACTCCCGGGCTCACGCGCTATTCGTTCAGGTAATACAGCTTGTTCACAATCATCCAGCGGTAATTGATGTTCAGCAGCGACAGATAATCGGTAAATCGCATACCGAGATAATCATCAACGACTTTTACCGCGGCGGCATCGCCCGTGACATCGAGGCTGAGTACTTCCCAAAACGGTTTGACCTCTTTGGCTGCCGGCCCCTCAGCCTTGATCGCGCTGATAAATTCCTCCAGGGATGCCCATTCAAGCTTTTCCTCAAAGTGGCCAATGATGCGGCAAGACGGATGAAAGGCCTGTCGCAGCAAGGCTTCATCAGCGAACACCATGCCTTCTACATAATTGCGGACCACCACGTTGATGTGTTCTTTAGCCAGCAGTTGAGTCGTCATGTCATACCTCCAGCGTTCCCGTCCTCGCACCGCCGGATCAGGTTGTTCGATCATCCATCCCACCTTGAAAGTCTAGCACCGCGCGCTTAACCGTCCCGGACGGCGACTATGATGATGGGGGTCACTTGCCTTTCGAGGAGCTGAGAGATGTCGCTGACTCTTTATTACCATCCGCTGTCGTCGTTCTGCCACAAAGTGCTCATCGCGCTCTATGAAAACGCTGTCGACTTCGAAAAGCGGATCATCGATCTCGCCAACGATGCAGACCGAGCAGAGCTGCAAGCGCTGTGGCCGTTCGGCAAGTTCCCGGTCATCCGCGACCATGCTCGCCAACGCAACGTGGCGGAGACCACGATCATCATCGAATACCTGGACCGATTTTATCCGGGTGAACATCCACTCGTTCCCGACGATTGGGACACCGCGCTGGAAGTCCGTCTATGGGACCGAATCTGCGACCACTACCTACAAACGCCGCTGCAACAGATCGTGCTCGATCGCCTGCGCGACGCTCACGGAGATTTGACCAGAGAACGTTCCACACTGCGGACAACGTACGGCATGCTCGACCACCAGATGGCGTCGAGAATCTGGCTCGCCAGTGCAGATTTCAGCCTGGCCGATTGCGCCGCGGCCCCGGCCCTGTTCTATGCCAGCACGCTCGAGCCGTTCCCCGACGACTATGGCCACTTGAAAGCCTATTTCGACAGACTGATGAACAGGCCGTCCGTCCAGCGGGTCATCGACGAAGCCAGGCCCTGGTTTTCGTTTTATCCATTTGAAGAGGCCATCCCGGCGCGATTTCGCCAGCCGCCGGACAACACCTGACCGGCCTCGAAAGTTCGCCTACCCCACCACGTCAATCAACTGCTCGCGCTGCGCCCCCGTCAGCATCGGACCAAAACCGGCACCGGCATTTTCCGCCATGTAACGCGGGTTGCTGGTGCCGGGGATCACGCAGGTCACCGCCGAATGCGTCAGCAGGAACTTGAGCGCCAGTTGCGCCCAACTGTTGACCCCCACTTGTGCGGCCCAACCCGGTAGCGGCTTGCCCTTCAAGCGGGCGAGCAAATCACCGCCGCCGAAGGGCCGATTGCAGATCACCGCCACGCCCCGCTCGCGACACAGCGGCAGGATGCGTTTCTCGACGCCACGATCGTCCAGGGCATAGTTGATCTGCAAAAAGTCCAACGGCTCGGCCTTGAGCACCGCTTCCACCTCGTCATACGCCGACGCCGTGTAATGGGTGATGCCGATGTAACGGATGCGCCCCTCTTCCTTCCATTTGCGCAGTGTGGGCAAATGGGTTTTCCAGTCCAGCAGGTTGTGAATCTGCATCAGGTCGATCCGGTCGGTCTGCAGCAGCTTGAAAGACTGTTCCATCTGCGCGATGCCTTCTTCGCGACCACGGGTCCACACCTTGGTGGCCAGAAACGCCGGCGAGCGCGGCTCATGAATCGACAGCAGCTCACCGGTCGTCTGTTCGGCGCGGCCGTACATGGGCGAACTGTCGATCACCTTCCCGCCCTTCTCGAACAACGCACGCAGCACCGCAGGCAGTTGCTTGTAGGCCGGACTTGAAGGCTCGACATCAAAACCGCGATACGTGCCCAGCCCAACGATCGGCAAGCGTTCGGCGCTGGATGGAATGGCCCGGGTCAGCATGTTCTTGCCTCCTGTTTCGGTCGACGGCGTGGATGCTGCAAAAGCCGGATCGAAGGTGAAAACCGCCGAAGCACCGGCAGCCAGCGTGAGTATTTTTCGACGCGTGTAGCCATCAGTGTGGCTCATGAAATTGCCCTTCTACATTTTTGCTGTCAGCCACGGTCCACTGCACTTCTCACGTCGCACGCACGAGGCTGGCCACATCAGCATAGCTACCGGCGACTGCGCCGCTTTTTCCGACGGCAGGACGTTGAGCCATTTCACAGCGACGGGCACGGGTGCCCCTCCCGGTGCGTCGCGCGATCGGTCTACTACACTCTGACAGCGATCAAGCGATAGCCGTCTTCAGGCCAGAGCCGCCAATGCCGCCCACTAAAGTTAGCCGAATGCCACGCATCCTGGTGTCAACCGTCGTCATCATCGCCGTCGTGTATCTGGCGCTCTGCGCTGCGCTGTTCGTGTTCCAGCGCGCCCTCATCTACTTCCCGCAACCCCGCGCCGTCGGCACCTCGGCAACGCTGCTCACGTTATCGGTCGACGACGCGCAGGTGCTGGTGTCTGTCAGGCCTCACGAGGGGCCGAACGCGTTGATCTATTTCGGTGGAAATGCCGAAGATGTCTCCCGGAGCCTGCCTTCGTTTTCCGCAGCCTTTGCCGATCACGCCGTCTACTTGCTGCACTACAGAGGCTACGGTGGCAGTTCCGGATCGCCCTCCGAGGAGATGATTTCGCGCGACGCCCTGACCTTGTTTGACCTGGTCTACGCCACCCATCCACACATTACGGTGGTCGGTCGCAGCCTGGGCTCGGGCGTCGCCGTGCGCCTCGCCAGCCAACGCCCGGCGGCGCGTCTGGTGCTGATCACGCCCTACAACAGTGTTGAAGAACTCGCCGCCCGGCAGTTCCCCATTTTCCCGGTGAAGTGGTTGCTCAAGGACACCTTTGAATCCTGGAAATACGCCGCCCACATCACGGTGCCGACGCTGTTGATCGCGGCGGAGCACGACGAAGTGATACCGCGTTCCAGCACCGAGCGGCTCTTCACGCATTTCGCCAAGGGGGTGGCGTCGCTGAAGGTCATACCGGGTACGGGGCACAACTCGATATCCGAGAGCCCCGAATACCTCAAGGTGTTGGGCGGTGGTTTGTAAATGGCGGCGACTAGCGCAGCGACCGGAACGCGGTGCGAAGCTCCTCGGTAAACAGCTGCGGCTGTTCCCAGGCCGCGAAGTGGCCGCCCTTGTCGGCCTGGTGGAAGTAGATCAGGTTGCTATAAGCGCGCCGGGCCCACGACTCCGGCGGGCAGTAAACATCCTCCGGAAACACAGTGACGGCCACCGGCAGCGAAATCTCGGTGGTCTTCTGTGCGGCCGAAGAAAGCGGGCTTCGCCCCATGTTCTCCCAGTAGAGCCTGGCTGCCGAGGCGGCGCTATTGGTCAGCCAGTAGAGGGTGATGTCGTCCAGCACTTCATCCTTGGTCGGCAACTGTTGCGGGTCGGCGCCGTATGTCCACCGGGCAAAGCCTGGATGCACGAGCATGAGCGCGGCGAGGAAGGCCGGTGAATCCGTCGCGCCGTAACCGATCATCTGCGGCCGCGCGGCCATCATCGCGCTGTACGCCAGGTTCCCCTGTTTGACGAGCGTGGCGACGGCGTCGTAGGTCGCGCGTTCCTTGTCGGAAAATCCCGCCGGTGCCGGTCCGCCGACAGCGAGCGCCGCGCTCGCTTCCGCCGGTATCGTGGCGGGCAGGTTAAGGTGAATGCCGCGCAACCCGGTCGGCGCCTGGCGCGCCATCGCGCTGGTAATGGGCGCGCCCCAGTCGCCACCCTGGGCGACGTAGTGGGTGTACTCGAGGCGCTGCATCAGCTGCGCCCAGACCCGCGCGATGTGGTCCGGGTCCCAACCGATACCACTCGGTTTGCCAGAGAAGCCGTAGCCAGGAATGGACGGAATCACCACATCGAAGGCATCTGCCGCACTGCCCCCGTGCGCGGTCGGGTCGGTGAGCGGACCGACGACCTTGATGAACTCGAACACCGAGCCTGGCCAACCGTGGGTCATGATCATCGGCAAAGCGTTCGGGTGCGGGGAGCGCACCCAGATAAAGTGGATCTCGACCCCGTCGAGGGTGGTCACGTACTGCGCCAGATTATTGAGCTGCGCCTCGGCCTTGCGCCAGTCGTAGTCCGTGCCCCAGTAGCGAACCAGTTCCTGCAGCTGTGCCAGCTGTGCGCCCTGTGATCGATCGGAAACCGTCTCTTTGTCCGGCCAGCGGGTCGCCGCGATACGGTTGCGCAGATCGGTGAGGTCCTTGTCCGCAACATTGACGTGGAAGGGTTGAATGGCCTGGGGATCGGCGGCGGGAGCGGCGCTGGCGAGGGCCGAGACGCAAAGCACGAGGATAGCGATAGCAACCGCGAATAGGGGCTTCATCTTCATTACCTCAGTTGAGGGTCACGATAAGTGATGAGTTTGCGCTTATCGGTCACCGAAGACGCTTTACCAGCCGGTCAGAGAACGCATTGGGTAATGCCATATCGCAAGGGCGAAAGCTTCGCCACGCGTCAGGGCGCTTGCGTAATCTGCGGCGGACTGGACCTTTCAATATAGATGGCGTTGGGCGACTTCGGGCTATGAATAGGCACCAATCACCCACTTCACTTTTTCCAGCGCCTCCCGCAGTGCGCCCATCTCTGCCGACCCCAGCGCCAAGCGAATCGCATGCGGTACATGGGCAGAAGTCGCAAAAGGCTCAGCGGTTGAAATCGCGACTTTTTCACGCAGCAGCGCCGCGGCGATCTGGTCGGCCCTCGCATCTTCAGACAGAGGCAGCCAAAGAAAATAGGACGACGGGTGGCGAATGCACGGAAGGCCCGCCAGCACTTCTGCGGCGATGGCTTGCCTGGCCTGCGCATCCTGGCGTTTTTCAGCTTCCAGTTGCATGACGGTGCCATCGTCGAGCCACGTGCTCGCAATCGCCGTCAGCACACCCGGAGTATTCCAGGTGGTTGCCCTGATCGTGCGCTCCAGCGCGGGGACTTTTTCGGCCGGGGCGGCGACGAAACCTACGCGCAGTCCGGTGGCCACACTCTTGGAGAGTCCTGAAACGTAAACGGTCCGCTCGGGTGCGAGTTGCGCTATCGGTGCCGGCGGGTTCTCGGCAAGGAACGCATAGGCGGCGTCCTCGATGATCAGCAAGTCATGCTTGCGCGCAATCGTCACCAGCGAGTCGCGCTGATCGGCACTCATCACCCATCCCAGTGGATTGTGCAGCGTCGGCATCGAGTACACCGCCCGCACGCGGCGACTCCGGCACAGACGGTCCAACGCCTCCAGATCAGGCCCCTGTTCGGTCACGGGAATGGGCACGATTTCAAGGTGCAAGGCTTCGGCCAGCACGATGAACCCTGAATAGGTCAGCGCATCCGCAGCAATCACATCACCGGGTTGCAGCAGCGCCATCATCGTCACGGCCAGTCCATGCTGAGCGCCACTGACTATCAGCACTTGCTCGGCCTCCACCGTCAGCCCTCGGGCGAGTAAATGACGCGCCACCGAGGCGCGCTCATGCAGGCGCCCGGCGTGTGGCTGGTAGCGCAACAGGGATTCCAGATCACCGCCCGAGGCGAGTTGGCGCAGGGCATTTCGCAAGAGTTCTGCCTGCCCTGGGAGCGAGGGATAGTTGAAGTTGAGGTCGGTCATTCCCACGGCAACGTTTTTCTGGTCAATGCCCAAGCCCGGCGGCAAAGACGTCTCCCGCACGAACGTGCCTCGCCCCGTCTCGCCGCTGACCAGGCCCATGGCTTCGAGCTCTGCATAGACCCGGCTGGCGGTCACCAGCGCCAGCCCTTCTGTCGCCGCGAGTTGGCGATGCGTCGGCAAGCGCGTGCCTGGCAACAATCGGCCTGACCGGATGTCAGCCGCCAAAGCATCCACTAATGACTTGTACCGTGAGCGAGGCATGTCGAGATGTATCCATGACAATTTTTTGATTGTAGTGATCATCGACCATACGATGGATCTCTGCAAATTCAGAGAGCCCTCACATGGAACGGACCCTGCAAAACCCAACGACGGAAAAGACCGCGAGCGGATGGCTCAACGGGTTCATCGGCGTGCTGATTTTCAGCGGCTCGCTGCCGGCCACACGGTTGGCCGTGCTGGAATTCGATCCGGTGTTCCTGACCGTCGCCCGAGCGGCGATTGCCGGGCTCCTGGCGCTTTGCATGCTCGTGCTGTTTAAAGAAAAGCGGCCCGCCAAGCATCAGCTTATGCCTTTGGCGATCGTGGCAATGGGCGTTGTAGTAGGGTTTCCGCTGCTGACGGCGCTGGCGCTGCAGTACGTGACGTCGGCGCATTCCATCGTCTTCGTTGGCTTGTTGCCACTCGCCACTGCGGTGTTCGGCGTGTTGCGCGGCGGGGAGCGTCCACGGCCGGTGTTCTGGTGCTTCTCGGTGCTGGGCAGCGCGTTGGTCGTCGGGTTTGCCGTCTCCCAAGGACTGACCGCTTCGCCGACCGGCGACATCCTCATGCTGCTGGCCATCCTCGCCTGCGGGCTGGGTTATGCCGAAGGTGCGAAGCTTTCAAGAACCCTCGGAGGCTGGCAGGTGATCTCTTGGGCATTGGTCCTGTCGCTGCCCGTCATGGTCCCGCTGACCTGGTTCATGGCCCCGGCTTCGTTCTCGGGAGTCACCCCAGCCGCGTGGTTGAGCCTGGCTTACGTGTCGCTCTTCAGCATGTTGATCGGCTTCGTATTCTGGTACCGCGGGCTGGCCCAAGGAGGGATTGCCGCCGTCGGCCAGCTGCAACTGCTGCAGCCGTTTTTTGGGTTGGCGCTGGCGGCCACGCTGCTTCACGAGCACGTCAGCATCGGCATGCTGGGGGTTACCGTCGCGGTGATCCTTTGCGTGGCCGGGGCGCGAAAGTTTTCGAAGTGAGCGAGCGCGACAAGCGTTGCTGCCAGTTTCCGCCATTGGCGCGCTGGCAGGCTTCTTCAGAATCGAACTGCACATGGGCCGATACCGGGCTGACGAAAACGTCCGCTTCGCTTAACGCAACGGCAGTCAACTCAAGCATGCGCTCGCCCTGCCCGCTGGCCAGCGCCTGATCTTTATTGGCCTGCGTATCGAAGACCCAGATAACCCGCAGACTGGAGGGAAACAGGTCGTAATCGACCTCGTGGGTCAGCCAGCAGAACCCGACGATGTCCACTTTGGCCGTCTCACACGCCTCGGTCAGGGTGGCAATCAGGCGACGCTCGATCTGCGCCTGATCGCGTTTGCTTAACGGCATGGGTGAATCCTTGTGACGGGTAAAAAGACGCCATCATACGACACCGCTATGTCCTCGTTGGCGGACGCACTGCGCCCAGCGCAAATATGTCTCTTTCGCCCGTGAACCTTGTGTTGAAGCGCCAGTCATAGCCGAGCCGTGAATTCCACTTGCCCGCTCAGAGCTATTCATCCATGCGCCAAACCCGCCCGTTCGTTCGCGTTGCCTCGCTCTGTTTCATTCCTCTGTTTTCCCTGTTCGCCAACCCCGCCCACGCCGGTGCCGAAAGGCAGTTGGTGGAAGCCATCAACGACTACCGCGCTCATCCCGATCGCTGCCTGGGGCGCGCGGGTCGAGCGTTATCGCCGCTGGCATTGAAGTCGAACCTGGCTTTGCCGATCGGCTATGGCGGCGGTTTGCGCGATCGATTGAAGGCGTCCGGCTATCAGGCGGTGACCGTTCGCACGATTCGCGTGGTCGGGGCTCAGGATGCCGATGAGGCCTTCGACATGCTCCAGAGCGATTACTGTGGGGCGTTGCTCGATACCCAATATGCCGACATTGGCGTCAGTCGCGCCCGGAGTGAATGGCAGGTGGTGCTGGCGCAGCCCGTGCTGGACAGTCGCGTGGGTGATTCGCGAGCCGTCAGCAAAGCGTTGCTGGCACAGGTCAATGCGGCACGCTCCACGCCGCGACTTTGCGGTCGTCAGCGCTTCGCCGCCGCACGGCCATTGGCCTGGAACGCAGCCCTGGGCGCAGCGGCGCAAGGGCACAGCAAGGCGATGGCCTACGGCAACTACTTCGCCCACAAGGACCCCGACGGTGGCATGCCCGCAGACCGGGCCAGAGCCGCAGGTTTCCGTGGTCGGCAGATCGGCGAGAACATCGCTGCCGGCCAGGGCTCACCGAGTAAGGCCATGTCGGGCTGGCTGGCCAGCCCGGGACATTGCGCCAACCTGATGAACCCGATGTTTACCCAGATGGGCGCAGCCTATGCGGCGGACGCGCGCAGTGATGAAGGCGTTTATTGGACGATGTTGTTTGGCGCGCCTTGAGTGATTGAGCGGCGCCTTATTCAGGGCGCCGCACCGCCCTCACCTTCCCACTGCCACCACCGCCGCAGAAAAACTGATCGCCGCCGTCCGATTCAACCCCCGACACCCCGACGCCAGCCGGCAGCTTCACGCTCTCCAGCACCTCGCCGGTGGTCGAATCGATATGGCGTAACTCACTCTCGTCTTCTTCCCAGGTGCCATGCCACAACTGACCGTCAACCCAGGTCACCCCGGTGACAAAGCGGTTGGATTCAAGGGTGCGCAGAATCGCGCCGGTCTCGGGATCGATCTGATGAATCTTGCGATCCCGATACTCGCCGACCCACAGCGTCCCTTCCGCCCACGTCAGCCCTGAGTCACTGCCGCCAGGCGCCGGAATTGTCCCGAGTACACGGCCGGTCTGCGGGTCAATTTTCTGGATGCGATCTTCGGCGATCTGGAACAGGTGCTGGCCGTCGAAGGCGGTGCCGGCATGGGCAGCGACATCGATTGAACGCAGTGTCTTGCCGCTCGCCGGGTCCAGGGCGTTGAGTTTGTCGCCGGTGGCAAACCACACGTGCTGGCCGTCCCAGGTGACGCCGTGCACCTTGTCGACACCGGCAAAGGGTCCATATTCACGAACGATTTTGGCTGCTGACTGTTTCATGTTGGCATTCCTCGTTTCGGGTGGGTGACGTTCATCCTAGTCACCCGGCAGAGGCACCGGGAGTAACAAGGTCGTCGCGAAACCCGGCACCGGCGGGGTCATCCAGCGACGCGCCCGACCACGACCGAACGACTGCACCTTGCCCGCGCGGGCCAGTTCGTCGAGTGCCCGTTGCACCGTGCGCTGGCTGGCGCCAAGGGCCAGTGCCAGGGCCGAGCTCGACCACGACTCACCGTCGACGAGGAAAGCGAACACCGCCCCGTGCTTCTCTTCGACGTGTTGCGCCAGCACCACAACGTCGGAGGCAACCAGCGACACCAGGGCAAACCCGCGTTGGGTAGCCGTCACGCCGGCCAAGGGTTTCAGCGCCGCGCGCAGTCGCCCGACTTCGACTCTCAATCGTGCGCGAAGGGACTCATCGGCGTGCTTCAAACGAAAGGCCCGGGCAATCAGCGTTTCCCTCGACACGTCGGCCGGCCACGCTTCGGCGAGTGCTCGTGCGAGGGCCAACAAGACCGGGCGTGTGGCGAGGGAGACCGACATGCCGGCACCACGCACGGCGTAGCGACAGGCGTCCACGACCAGCGATGTGGACGCGAGCAACGCTTCAACCTCCTCCAGCAACAGAGGCCGTTCTTCGCCATGGGCAATCAAACGCGCGACGGGCGTGTTCAGGACAAGGGCAGCGTTTTCCACCTCGGCCGTCAGCGCAGGAATATCGGCGTCGCGCGCGGCGTGCTCGGCCCTTGTGAGTGCAGACCGCGCCTTGTTCGTCTCGAGCCGTCGCATCGCGATCCCCGCCACGACCAGTTCGTGGGCGGCGCGCAATGCCGGCGGCAATGGCGCGGGGTCAAGCTCGGCGAGCAGCACGTCAGCCTCTTCGAGATGCCCGATCAGCAGCAAACGCCGAATCTGCAGATACCGCGCATGAGCGGCGTTCACTCGATCGCCGTGCGTCTCAAGCGTCACCCGCGCTGACTCGAGCGCCTTCACCGGCCAGCCCAACTCCCGGGAGGCCAGCGCGATCTCGGCCTCGGCGACCACACAGCGCGCCCGAGCCAAGGCCTCCTTCGGTCCGAAGACCCGCGCCGCCCTCTGCACCAGCGCCTTGGCTCGCACCAGATCGCCGAGTTGCGCCATCGCAATCCCGCGCAACGCCAGCACCGGCGCATCGTCGCGCAACGCGACCCGGTTCAGCGCGCCGAGCGGATCACCCGCTGCCAGCGCCTGCGCTGCGGCCGTGATCAGCGAGTCCATCGCAATCCCGCCACCGTTGTCACTCCCACTGTCGGATGTTCGCTGTTGAGTCTATCTCACGATGCACCATCACGAGGGCGTGACTCTAAAGCCGCAAGTGCCTGCCCCGCCGCTGGGAAATCCTTAAGCGGGTATCGGTTTTTCTTATCGGGTGATTTAAAACGGTTGCTCAGCCTGAGGAACGGCGCGCTTTTGTTTGCACAGCAAAACCACACACTCGCTGACGAAGGCGCCGACCACCGCCAACGCCATGTCTTTCTGTGAATCCCAGGGATCGTTCTGCGCACCGATGAAGGCACGCGAAGTGTCGTCGCCCAGGTAGGCGCCGCCGATCCATTCCACCATTTCGTAAATGGCCGACGTCGACAGAATGATGTTCAACGCCATAAACACCAACCAGAAACCCCGCAACGGCGTCAGGCGCACCAACACTTCTCGAATGGGATAAACCATAAACAGCCCATAACTCAAATGGACCAGCCGATCAAAATGATTGCGCTGCAACCCCAGCGCTTTATCGAGGCTGACCCCGGTCAAGGCTGAACACCATTGGTCGTACGGCACCTTGGCATAGGTGTAGTGGGAACCCAGTTCGTGAATGCACAGGAAAACGAATACCAGGCTGATGGCAACCGCCGACAGGCGAAACCGGCCAGAAACCGCCACCAGTGTGCCCACCAGGAACAGCACCAAGAGGTTTTCCAGTGCCCAATCCACTCGGCTGCGGGGTGAATAACCCGACACCACGACGATCAACACAAACAGCATCAGCAGCGTCAGGTCGTATCGCTGGTGTGCCTTGGGCTGCATGGTTTGAGTTCCTCAGTCGGAGAGTGACGACCGCTCCCGGGGCCTTCTATATTGATCAATTGATCGCGAGTCCGGTTCAGGCACACCGACTAAAGGCAGCCCTCGCAACCTCATCGTCCCACCGAGCGCAGGCCGGCGGTGTTCAGTGGCAACTGATACGCCGCCGTAAAGTCCCGTGATGTAAGCGCTTTCGCCTGCGAGCCGCGTCTATGGGTCCAGATAGACGCGGCCCCGCCCCGTGACGCCAGTAAAAGACTCTGCCTATCACGACCCAATACTCCCCCTATTAGCTGACTTCCCAACTGGGGTCTAACCTTATTCGAGCGTCGGCACCATAAGCCGGCCGGTCAAGAGCTGATAAGGAGATAGGAATGGGTCAGAAACCTGACTAAACCTGCCGTAGGCCACCGTGCAGGCAACTCGATTGCCGCTGTTCAGAATTCCCCTGTGATCAAAACAATCAGTTGATCAAACTGCTGGCCCTGCAGCCTGTGTCATTGGTTTCGCCCGTTGCTGTTTAACGCCCACGTTGGGCCGGATAGCCGGATGAATACGACCAAAGGTAGCTCACACATGGCAAACGAATCGAAATGCCCGTTCATTAGCGCCGCTGGCGGTGGCACGACAAACCGCGACTGGTGGCCGAACCAATTGAATCTGAAAATCCTCCATCAGCACTCGTCCCTGTCCGACCCCATGGACAAGGACTTCAACTACGCAGAAGCCTTCAAAAGCCTGGACTTTGAAGCGGTCAAAAGAGACCTCACTGCGTTGATGACCGATTCCCAGGACTGGTGGCCGGCGGACTTCGGTCACTACGGGCCACTCTTCATTCGCATGGCCTGGCACGCCGCCGGTACGTACCGCACCGGTGACGGTCGTGGTGGCGCCGGTTCCGGCCAGCAACGTTTCGCGCCGCTCAACAGTTGGCCGGACAACGTCAGCCTCGATAAGGCACGTCGGCTGCTCTGGCCGATCAAGCAAAAATATGGCAACAAAATTTCCTGGGCTGATCTGATCGTCCTCACCGGCAACGTCGCCCTGGAGTCCATGGGCTTCAAGACCTTCGGCTTTTCCGGCGGTCGTCCGGACGTTTGGGAACCGGATGAGGACGTCTATTGGGGCTCGGAAAACAAGTGGCTGGGCGGCGACACCCGCTACGGCAAAAAAGACGAGCCCATGCAAGAACCCGGCGAAGGCCCACTTGTAGCTGAGCCAGGGGAAAACGAGGCAAGCCGCACTGAACAGGGGCGCAACCTGGAGAACCCGCTCGCCGCCGTGCAAATGGGCCTGATCTACGTTAACCCGGAAGGCCCGGAAGGCAACCCCGATCCGGTCGCGGCCGGGATAGACATCCGCGAAACCTTCGCGCGCATGGCGATGAATGACGAAGAAACCGTGGCACTGATCGCCGGCGGCCACGCCTTCGGCAAGACCCATGGCGCCGGACCTGCCGACAATGTCGGCGCCGAGCCCGAAGCCGCGGGCCTGGAAATGCAGGGCCTGGGCTGGAAAAGCTCTTTCGGCACTGGCAAAGGGGGCGACACGATCACCAGCGGCCTGGAAGTGACCTGGACCACCACACCCACGAAATGGAGCAACAACTACCTGGAGAACCTGTTCGGCTTCGAGTGGGAACTGAGCAAAAGTCCGGCCGGTGCGAACCAGTGGATACCGAAAAATAACGCCGGCGCCGGCATCATTCCGGATGCTCACGACCCGTCCAAGCGTCGCAATCCGACCATGCTGACCACCGACCTGTCGCTGCGATTCGACCCGATCTATGAGCCGATTTCGCGGCGTTTCCTGGCCAATCCAGACCAGTTGGCCGACGCGTTCGCCCGCGCCTGGTTCAAGCTGATCCACCGCGACATGGGTCCCCTCTCCCGCTACCTCGGCCCGGAAATGCCGAGCGAAGAGCTGCTGTGGCAAGACCCTATTCCAGCGGTCGACCATGCCTTGGTCAACGACAGTGACGTCGCCGCGCTCAAGAGCAAACTCCTGGCCTCGGGCCTGAGCGTCTCGCAGCTTGTATCAACGGCTTGGGCGGCGGCGTCGACTTTCCGCGGCTCCGACAAACGCGGTGGCGCCAACGGTGGGCGTTTGCGTCTGGCCCCGCAAAAGTTCTGGCAGGCCAACCAGCCTGAGCAACTGGCGAATGTGCTGGCGAAACTCGAGGGTATCCAAAGCGAGTTCAACAACAGCGGCAAGAAAATCTCGCTGGCAGACCTGATCGTGCTGGCCGGTAATGCCGGCGTCGAACAGGCGGCGAAAAATGCCGGTCAAACCGTGACGGTGCCTTTCTCACCGGGGCGGATGGATGCCTCCCAAGAGCAGACGGACGTGGAGTCTTTCGGCTTCCTCGAACCCATCGCCGATGGCTTCCGCAACTACCTCAAAGGCAAATACAGCGTCCCGGCCGAGCATCTGTTGATCGACAAGGCGCAACTGCTGACACTCACCGCGCCAGAAATGACCGCGCTCATTGGCGGCATGCGTGTGTTGAACACCAACGTCGGACAAACCAGGCACGGTGTATTCACCCAGCAGCCAGAAGCATTGACCAACGACTTCTTCAAAAACCTGCTGGACATGGGCGTGGAATGGAAACCGGTGTCGGAGGCTAATGAGGAGTTCGAAGGGCGTGATCGCAAAACCGGCGAATTGAAATGGACCGGCACCCGCGTCGATCTCGTGTTCGGCTCGAATGCGCAGTTGCGAGCGTTGGCTGAAGTCTATGCAACCGCTGATGCGCAGGAAAAGTTCGTGAAAGACTTCGTCGCCGCCTGGGCCAAAGTGATGGACCTGGATCGCTTCGACCTCAGGTAACACGAGCGGTATCGCTGAAACTGCAACGCCTCCCACTGTGGAGGCGTTGTTCGTTCAGGCGCGGCGCTGGCGGGAGGATGTCTGATCGCAGAAAGGACTAAGTGGGAGAGATCGTGGCCAGGGCGCCAATCAAAATGGTCAACACCAGAAATCCACCCAGGAAAATCGCCATCTTGCCCATTGGGCCTCCTACATTATGAGTTTGCGGTGCAGCGGTTGCCGCGACTGCGGAGCGTGCCGTTATTGTGAGCCGGTGGCTGTGTGCGTTACAGATGCAGATGACGCGGGAAAATACGGATCAGAACACCGAATCGGCGCTAGATCGCCTTTGAACGTCAATTGCGCCAGGGTCTATTTATGCCGCTGAGCTTTCATAAAATGCACGCCAATGGCGATGACTTCGTCATTGTCGACTCGCGAAACGCGACCAATCCAATGACAAGTACCCTGGCTCGGCGAATGGGTGATCGGCACCGAGGAGTCGGCTTCAATCAACTCGCGGTGGTGCTCGATTGCGAAGGTGCAGATGCGCGTTTGATGTTTTGGAACGCAGATGGCTCCACATTGGAAGTTTGCGGCAGCGCCACGCGGGGCGCCGCGGATGTGCTGATGCGCGAATCAAATACCACTTCAATAGCGCTCCGAACCAACCGTGGTCTACTCACTTGCGAACGAACTTCAACCGGCGCAATTTCCGTCAACATGGGGGAGCCGCTTTTCGGCTGGTCGGATATTCCCCTGGCTCTGGAACTGGACACTGCTGTTTTGCCACTTGCTGGTAGCCCAACAGCTTGCAGCATGGGAAATCCGCACTGCACCTATTTTGTAGATGATC
Source organism: Pseudomonas sp. PDM10 (assembly GCF_014852295.1). Taxonomy (NCBI): domain Bacteria; kingdom Pseudomonadati; phylum Pseudomonadota; class Gammaproteobacteria; order Pseudomonadales; family Pseudomonadaceae; genus Pseudomonas; species Pseudomonas sp. PDM10. The sequence goes on from NZ_JACVBJ010000004.1 coordinate 647,074, forward strand.
TGACAGCCATCGATATAGCGGCTATCGGCCCGACAATTGAAACAAATCCCCTATTCCCCCTCAGGACGAACGTGCATTTCGTCCAGATCATCAACCGAAAACACATTCGGTTGCGCATTTGGGAGCGCTGGGGTGGCATTCCGCTCGGTTCAGGTTCCTGCTCTTGCGGTGCCGCTGTAAACGGAATTCGTCGTGGCTTGTTAGACCACACCGTTGAGGTTGAATGTGATGGCGGAACTGTGACGGTTCAATGGGATGGCGTGGGACCTGTGTTTCTTATTGGACCGGTAGAGGCCGCTTTTTCGGGGACAATCACGGATAACCTATTACACGTTTTATAGTGACTCAAGTTTTTGCAACAGCCAGGCCAGGTCGTAAAAAACACTGCTCAGTCACCCTTTTGCCCCATTGATCCCCCTCTTGTTCCTGTTCCAACTTAAAACCAAAGCCTTCATACAGTTTACGAGCGGCATCAAGACCTTTGAATGTCCAAAGCCGCGTCGCGCAAAAACCCTGTTCGTCACAGAAATTTATTGCTTCAACCAACAAGCGTTTGCCTGCTCCCTTACCTCGCGCTGAGTCATCAAGAATGAAACAGCGGAGAATCGCTTCGCCGCCCTCTCCTTCGCCGTCTATCGCGATGGAACCTACAATTCGCTGGCCGTCCAACGCCACCCACACCTCGTTGCGTGGATTGTCCAAACGCCCCATCAACTCCGCCATGTCTGATGCAACCAGACTTTCAAACGGCTGACCGAAGTCCGAATGTCTTGCGTAGTAGTCAGCATGCATTTCGACAATACGGCCGATGATTCCGGGACGGTAGCCCCGAGCAATGTCCAATTGCGCGGGAGGCAATTGCTCTGTATCAAGTCGATGGGCTTGCAGCGCGACCGCATAGTGGGCGATGCCCTCACTCACTGCCTGCTGTTGCTCATTCGTTAAGTGAGCCAAGGCAGCGCTCACCTGTTCTTTCGCGAATGAATCAATGGCTCGAAGGGTCTTCTTGCCTTTCGCCGTGAGTCGCAGTTTCTTGGAACGTGCGTCATCCTCGTGTGGAGCCTCTTCTATCTCGCCGGCCTCAATCAGCTTGCGCACCATACGGCTCACGGTGGACTTTTCCAGGCCGAGGAGCTCCACAAGCTCCACTGCCGTCATCGAACTCCGCTCCCCAATCTCCACAATCGTGTGGACGGACGAGGGTGGATAGTCCGTCGCAGCCAGCGTGGCTTGCATGAACCCCAACTCTCGCACCATGAGACGCGATACCGAACGGACTTGGTTAATCAGGTTTGATTGGGAATGAATCACGAGAAGCACCTCGAACGAAACGTCTTATTAGTTGCATAGAACAACCAAATAATCGTCAATTGAGGCTGGCTTCTGACCCAGTGCAACCGAGACACTGAGAATTCCAAACGCCCACAAAAAAGCCCACTGACCGTCACCGGTTCAGTGGGCTTTTGATCAGGCTTCTAGTTACAGAGCCATATCAGTCGCAGCATTAGCCTTCGGCGCCTTGGCCTTCTCAGCTGGAGCCGGAGCCGCCACCTGACCAATCACCGGCGGCGGAGTCCGACTTTTTCTGCTTAACCGCTACGCGGCAAGCTCGACGTAGCTCGACTCCCCACCTCCGGTCGCGCCCGACAACCAACCCCATACGAAGGTCAGCGTGGTACGTCCTGCGTGATCAATGCCTACCGTGCCACGAGACCAGCCGGAAAGAATCTCACCATCCGTGGTCAAGCACTGATAAAGAAGCTCAATGGTATCGGGGCCTGTCACGCGCCCGACTTGATTACCCCTGCGGATATGACCACCCTGGTAAGTACCCCAAATAGCACCTTCCTCGACATGGTAGTGAAATACTGTGCGTGCATCAGATAGCCCGTAGGCGTTGTCTGCTACCGAAAATCGGCGATTGTTCAAACGCTCGCTGATTTGAGAAAAGGGGATTTCCATAAATGTCGCGTCCTTTAGTCGAGATGATCCATTCCACCTTGGATGATCTTAAGCCATTTTGTCACGACGGATGAGGCACTGCTTTGGCCATCTCTGGAGATGCGAGCTCACGACGATATAAAGCAAGATGGGTTCACCGCACGCTTAAGCACGACGAGGAGTAAATCCGCCCTATTCAGGTCTGCTTCGCAGCCCAACGGGGGCAAGCCCCCTCGCCACAAAAAACTCGTCAGTCTTAGCATTTCGTGATCTGCAAGATCGAATTGCGGACACAAAAAAGCCCACTGACCGTCACCGGTTCAGTGGGCTTTTGGCTCACCGAATACCTACAGGACTGAGACAGATCATGAGCATTTTTAGTCGTATCAAAGCCCTCATAAAGCAGGAACCGAAAGAACAAATCGTCGGATATTCCATACCAGAACTGAAGTCGATCTTTACTAAGTCTTTATTAAACATTGATCCTCCCCTACCCGACTATCCGCAAAACACGTCTTTGGAGGACATAGGCATTCCAGCCTACTACTCTCCATTTTTAATCGGCAACGAAGATACTCATAAGCTCTTGACGCTCGTCGAAGACAACTTCACGTATGCGACTGAAAAAACGTTTAACGAACTACCCGTAAAGCAGTATGTAAACACTCAAAAAACTGAGCACTTGGTGTTTTTCATATCTACCAGAGAATTCAATTCTGTGACTGTACGACTGGTCACCAATAGTGTTGATTTCTTGGCCATCATTGCTCGCGAGAAATTCTCCGTGCCTCCTCCATGGATTGTTTTCGAGGGGTATAACCCTTCTTGGTGGGGAGGCGATATGCAAGGCGCTCAGGGCTACTATAACGACAGCTACTTCTCGCCGTTTTTCACAAATTTAAGCGCCGCAGAAAGGGAAATTTATTACGCAAGATACAGCGCGACGAATGAATGGATAAAAAGCTTGGAATTGATGTACGACGTTGAGTGATCGTTTACCTTTCTGGGGCCGCTTCGCAGCCCAACGGGGGCAAGCCCCCTCGCCACAAAAAACTCGTCAGCCTAAGCAATTCGTAATCTGCAAGATCGAATTCCAGACACAAAAAAGCCCACTGACCGTCACCGGTTCAGTGGGCTTTTGATCAGGCTTCTAGTTACAGAGCCATATCAGTCGCAGCATTAGCCTTCGGCGCCTTGGCCGGAGCAGCCGGAGCAGCAGCCGGAGCCGCCATCTGACCAATCGCCGGCGGCGGAGTCAGCTGCAACACCTTGGCGGTGTAAGCCCACTCTTCAGCCACTTTCTCAGGGTTGCCATTCAACTGAGTGCCATAACTCGGCACGATCTGATGCAGCTTTTCCTGCCAGGCAGGCGATGCAACCTTGTCCTTGAACACTTTCTGCAGCACGGTCAGCATGATCGGTGCAGCCGTCGAAGCGCCCGGCGAAGCACCCAGCAGACCCGCGATGGTGCCGTCTTGCGAGGCAACAATCTCGGTACCCAACTTCAGCACGCCGCCCGCGGCTTCATCACGCTTGATGATTTGCACGCGTTGGCCGGCTTGCCACAGGCGCCAGTCTTCGGCTTTGGCGTTCGGGAAGTATTCTTTCAGGGCGTTGAGGCGGTCTTCGTCAGACAGCATCAGTTGGCCAGCAAGGTACTCGACCAGCGGGTATTCCTTGATGCCGACTTTGGTCATTGGCCACACGTTGTGCGTGGTGGTGGTGGTCAGCAGGTCCAGGTACGAGCCTTCTTTGAGGAACTTGGTGCTGAAGGTCGCGAATGGGCCAAACAGGATGACGCGCTTGCCGTCCAGGACGCGGGTGTCCAAGTGCGGAACCGACATGGGCGGTGCGCCAACGGAGGCTTTGCCGTAGGCCTTGGCCAGGTGTTGCTCGGCGATGGTCGGGTTTTCGGTCACCAGGAACGAGCCGCCGACCGGGAAGCCTGCGTATTCCTGGGCTTCAGGAATGCCGGACTTCTGCAGCAGGTGCAGTGCACCACCGCCCGCGCCGATGAACACGAACTTGGCGTCGGTTTCGGTTTTGCTGCCGTCTTTCAGGTTCTTGTAGCTGACGCGCCAGCTGCCGTCTTCGTTCTTGGTGATGTCTTGCACTTCGCTAGACAGTTTCAAGTCAAATTTCGGCGTGGTTTGCAGGTGCGCGACGAACTGGCGGGTGATCTCGCCAAAGTTCATGTCGGTACCGATCGGGCTCCAGGTGGCCGCGACTTTCTGGTTCGGGTCACGCCCTTCCATCATCAGCGGAACCCACTTCTTGATCACAGCCGGGTCTTCGGAGTACTGCATGCCGGCGAACAGCGGGCTCGCTTGCAGGGCTTCATAGCGCTTCTTCAGGAACTTGATGTTGTCATCGCCCCACACAAAGCTCATGTGCGGTGTGGAGTTGATGAACGAACGCGGGTTCTTCAGCACGCCTTGCTGAACCTGCCAGGCCCAGAACTGACGGGAGATCTGGAAGGCTTCGTTGATTTCAACGGCTTTCGGGATCTGAACGTTGCCTTTATCGTCTTCCGGGGTGTAGTTCAACTCGGCCAGGGCGGAGTGACCGGTACCGGCGTTGTTCCAGCCGTTGGAGCTTTCCAGGGCGACGCCGTCGAGGCGCTCGATCATTTCCATTGAAGTGCCAGGTTCCAGCTCATTGAGCCAAACACCGAGGGTCGCGCTCATGATGCCGCCGCCAATGAGCAGCACATCGACTTTCTTTGCCTCTTCCGCGTGAACGGACGTGATCCCCATCGACAAAGCCAGCCCCAGCAGGGCCGTGTTCATTTTCTTAAACATCTGTAGCACCTTTGATAAAACGTCATCCGCCCTTCCATCCCCATGCTTGATGCCCCTGGTTCACAGCATGCAGGCAGCATGCTGCGGGTTGCGCACGCATAAGGATTGGAGGGTGGGCACACAAGGCCGACGTGTCTCCATCGACCTCAGTTTATATGTCCCTACTGAACTGACTTTTTATCGTTATTGGCTTCAGCTACTTGAGCGACAGTGATTCTGTTGGCGCGTCTCAAGGACGCACAAACTGAATAGGTCAAAGCAAGTTGGCGCGCAGAATATCACGACACGGCAAACCCGCGCGTCTGTTCCCGACTTGATAGTCCGCCTCGGCCACTATACTCATCGTGCTTTTCTCGATGAGCCGGTGAGGAGATGTCATGAGCGACACAGTTGATCTGCGCAAATATTCCTCCCAAGTGGTCGACGGCGTGGAACGCGCGCCCGGACGATCCATGCTGCGTGCCGTAGGTTTCACCGACGAAGACTTCAAGAAACCGCAGATCGGCATCGCCTCCACCTGGGCGATGGTCACACCCTGCAACATGCACATCGACAAGCTGGCGATTGAAGCCGAAAAAGGCGCGAATGCCGCCGGTGCCAAGGGCGTCATTTTCAATACGATCACCATTTCCGATGGCATCGCTAACGGCACCGAAGGCATGAAGTACTCGCTGGTGTCGCGGGAAGTGATCGCCGATTCCATTGAAGTCGTGGCCGGCTGCGAAGGCTTTGACGGTCTGGTGACCGTGGGCGGTTGTGACAAGAACATGCCGGGCTGCCTGATCGGTATGGCGCGGCTGAATCGCCCGTCCATCTTCGTGTATGGCGGCACCATCCGGCCGGGCGCCGGCCACACCGATATCATCTCTGTGTTCGAGGCCGTGGGTCAGCACGCGCGGGGGGATATCAGCGAGATTCAGGTCAAGCACATCGAGGAAGTGGCGATTCCCGGCCCCGGCTCCTGCGGCGGCATGTACACGGCCAACACCATGGCTTCTGCGATTGAAGCGTTGGGCATGAGCCTGCCCGGTTCCAGCTCTCAGGACGCCGTCGGCAGCGACAAGGCGTCGGACAGTTTCCGTGCCGGTCAGCAAGTCATGGAGCTGCTCAAGCAAGACATCAAACCGCGCGACATCATGACCCGCAAGGCCTTTGAAAATGCCATTCGGGTGGTGATCGCCCTCGCCGGCTCGACCAATGCCGTGCTGCACCTTCTGGCCATGGCGCATGCCGTGGATATCGAGCTGACGCTGGATGATTTCGTCGAGTTGGGCAAGGTGTCCCCGGTGGTGGCCGACCTGCGTCCCAGCGGCCGATACATGATGAGCGAACTGGTGGCCATCGGCGGCATTCAGCCGCTGATGAAGCGCATGCTCGCCGCCGGCATGCTGCATGGCGATGCGCTGACGGTCACCGGCAAAACCCTGGCCGAAAACCTGGAAAACGTGCCCGATTACCCCGAAGGTCAGGACGTGATCCTGCCCTTCGACCAACCGATCAAAAAGGACTCCCATTTAGTTGTGCTGCGCGGCAACCTTTCGCCCACAGGCGCAGTGGCCAAGATCACCGGCAAGGAAGGCCTGCGCTTTGAAGGCACGGCTCGTGTGTATCACGGAGAGGAAGGCGCACTGGCCGGCATCCTCAACGGCGAAGTCAAGGCCGGCGATGTGATCGTGATCCGCTACGAAGGCCCCAAGGGTGGGCCCGGCATGCGCGAAATGCTCTCGCCGACGTCGGCGGTCATGGGCAAGGGGCTGGGCAAAGACGTTGCGCTCATCACCGACGGCCGCTTCTCCGGCGGTTCACACGGGTTTGTGGTGGGCCATATCACGCCCGAAGCCTTTGACGGCGGGCCAATAGCGCTGATTGAAGACGGCGACAAGATCACCATCGACGCCGAAACACGGCAGATCACGGTCGATGTCTCCGACGCCGAACTGGCCGAGCGCAAAACCCGCTGGGTGCGCCCGGAATCCAAGTACAAACGCGGGGTGTTGGCCAAGTACGCGAAGACCGTGTCCAGCGCCTCGGAAGGCGCGGTGACGGACAAGTATCTGTAATCGACGTTGTCAGGACTGAAGAGGCCTTCAAAATCACCGAAACCAACTGATCGGTACGCAAGCCTTAAAGTCTGAACCGATCCACCGACTGCGAGAGCTTGCCTGCCAGGGTGGACAGTTCATCGGTGGTCGAGGCGGTCCGGCCGATGACCTTGCTGTTGCCTTCGGACATACCGGCAATCATTTCGACCTGATGGGCGATTTCATTGCTGGCCAGGCTCTGCTCACCGATGGTGCGGGTGATGTCATTGACCAGTTGCGTGGTGTTCAGCGTGGCGTCGAGGATTTCGCGGATGGCGCGCTCGACGTCGGCGGTCACGGCCATGCCTTTGTCGACCTGCGCCACGCCCGCCTCCATGCTGGTCACCGCCTCGCGGGTGCTTTGCTGGATGCGTGAGACCATCGTGGCAATTTCCTGGGTAGAGGCGCTGGTGCGTCCCGCCAGGCTGCGCACTTCGTCTGCTACCACGGCAAATCCACGGCCCTGCTCACCGGCACGAGCGGCTTCGATCGCGGCGTTGAGCGCCAGCAGGTTGGTTTGATCGGCGATGCCCTTGATCACCTGGATGATGCTGAAAATCCCTTCGGACTCCTTGTCCAGCGTGCGGATCACTTGGGCCGATTGCTGCGCCGAACGCGCAATGCCGTCCATGTCGTTGACCACCTGATGGATCACGCGACCGCCATCCTTGGCCAGTGCCTCGGCCTGATTGGCCATGTTCAGTGCGCGCTCGGCATGCCGGGTGATTTCCTCGATGCTCGCGGTCATTTCGCTGGCGGCAGCCGCCATAGTGCTGGCCGCTACGCTTTGTTGCTGACTGCTGCCGGCGACTTCGTGGCAGCCGCTGCTCAATTGTTCGCTCATGCCGCTCACGCCGTGGGCGTTGCTGCGCACGGCTTCGATCATGCCGCGCAGGTCGCGCTGCATGGTCGCGAGGCTGCGAATCAGGGCGCTGGCTTCGTCGTTGTGGGTGGGTTCGACAATCGGTTCGCTCAGGTTGCCATGGGCGATGCTGTCAGCAATGCGGCTGGCAGTCTGCAACGGCCCCATGATGCTCAGCATCACCGAGCGCCCCTGGGCCAGCAGCAATAACAGGCTGGCGATCAGGACACCGCCGAGGGTGAAATTGGCATTGCTGATGACATTCTGAGTGTCGGCACGGGTCTGTTGGGTGTTGGTCTCGATCAGTTCGCTGAGGGTGGCCAACTGACTTTCCAACTGGCTGAATATGCTACTGAAACTGCCCAGTTGTTGCTGCGCGGCCTGCGGATTTTCCAGCGCCACCCCAACAATGCCTTCGGCTGCGCTGATGTAGGTATCAAGGCTGGGCTTGATCTTGTTCAGGGCCCCTTTGATGGTGTCGTTGACCGGCTGCTTAAGGTTTTCACCGAGCATTTCACGAAAATGCGCCGCATGTTCCTCGATGGAACTGCGCACCTCGGCTTTGCTGCTGGTGCTTTTACCCAACCCGACCAACATCGCGGACAGCACGTCGGCGCGTAACGCATCGTGCATCATGTCGGCTTCGAGGTGGTTGCGCAGCACGGTCATACTGACCTCGTTGTCATTCACCGCCGCAGCCATTTGGGTATTTCCCAGGTAACTGACCAGGCTCATGATCAACGCGGTAGCCAGCCCGGTGCCAATCAGCAGAGTCAAACGTAATTTTATGGACACTCTGTGGTTCCTCTCTCGGCACGTTTGTCAGTTGCGTTGAAGCCAACCGCGGATTGGTTTGCTAAAGAGATTATCGACCGGCACGAGTGGTTAATGAAGCGAAAGTCCATACGCGCATGTCTTTACGACATGCGGTATGTTTTTTCGGTTTTGAGGGCGCCTGAATCAGGCAGCGGAGAAGAAGTAGCGCGTCAGGTGAAAGAAGATCGGCGCCGCGAAGCAAATCGAGTCCATCCGGTCAAGCATGCCGCCGTGACCTTTGATCATGGTGCCCCAGTCCTTGGCGCTCAGACTGCGTTTGATCGCCGACATGACCAGCCCACCGAGGAAGCCCATCACCACGATGACGAACGACATCAGCAGTGACTGCCAGAAGCTGAAGGGGGTCATCCAGAACATGCAGCCGCCAATCAGCGTTGCGGACAGGCCACCACCGACCAGACCTTCGACCGTTTTTGACGGACTCACCAGCGGCGCAACTTTGTGCTTGCCCAAGAGTTTGCCGAACACGTACTGCAACACGTCACTCAACTGAACGACGAACACCAGGTAGAACAGCAGCAGCGCGTTTTGGCCGGCGAATCCTTCCAGATCCAACAGCAACAGCGCGGGCGCATGGCTGATGCAATAAATGCAGATCATCACGCCCCACTGAATCTTTGCCGTCCTTTCCAGGAAGCCGTCAGTGTCCTGGCTCAGCACCGCAATCGCCGGTAGCAGCAGGAATGAATACACCGGAATCAGCAGCGTAAACATCGAATACCAGTGCGTACCGATCAGAATGTATTGCAGTGGAATCAGGATGAAAAACGCCGAAAACAGGGCGTTATGATCTCCCCGCCTGGTCGGAGTCAGGGTGATGAACTCCCTGAGCGCGAACAGTGAGATGAATCCGAACAGGACGACCGTTGCATTGCCGCCCAGCAGGTAGGACACGAAGAAGATGATGACCATCCCCCACCAGGCATTCACACGCTGATTGAGGTTTTCGATGGTCGAGACAGCGCCTTCCGTTTTGGCCCGCCGGGCCAGCAATCGACCGGCCAGCGAAGCAATCGCCAGCAAGCAGGCCAATCCGAAAAAGAACCACAAAAACTTTGCTTCAAGACTCATTTCGACAACCCCACAATGGCGTTACGCGCGCGTTCCAGAAACACCTGTTTAGCCTCGCCAGCAATCCTTTCCATCGGATTGCCGATACGGATCGTGCAGATGATCGGCAGAGGGACGTGTTTGCCTTTGGGCATGGAGCGGTGAAGGTTTTCCAGATAGATCGGCACCAGGTCGACATCGGGGAAGGTCTCGGCCAGCCGGTAAAGACCTGATTTGAATTCCCCGGGCAGTGCCTCGGATGAGCGCGTGCCTTCCGGAAAGAAGATGATCGAATGACCCGCCTGCACCACATCGAAAATGGGCTCCAGCGCGTTTTTACCGGGCGCCGGTTTACGGTCGATCAGCACAGCATTCAGGCCTTTCTGGGAGATGTACGAGAGAAATCGGTTCTTCCCCCAGTAATCGGCAGCGGCGATCGGCTTCACATTCAACCTCGCCTCAGGCGGCAGGGCCGCAATGATGGCCAAGGTGTCCATGTGACTGGTGTGGTTGGCGAAATAGATTCGCTGACGCGTGAGATCCGGCGGGCTCTCCCATCTGGCCGTGACGCCAATCAGCAGTCGAAGAACAGAAATCAGCGCATTACTGATCCACATGGTCGGTCCCCTTCAACTGCTTGGCGATCGCCAGCGTTCGCGTGACGCAGGTGGCGACTGAACCAAGGGCGATGACAACCAGCGCGATCAACAGTACGTAGTGAGTGCCATAAAACTTTGCTTCGATGGCATTCAGCAGCAGTCCTGCGGTCATCACGGCCATTCGATGCTGCTTGGCCATAGGGCCGATGAAGGTCTGCTTGAGGCCAATCGAGCCGCCGAACACCCTGACATAAGCAGTCAGTGCCGCCGCCAGGGCAGCAAACCATCCGAGGTCGGATTGGCCAATGGCATACCCCAACCCTACGATCAACAAACTGTCGGCGATCCGGTCGGGGAATTCGTTGTAGAGACTGCCGATGTCAGACTTCTTGCCGCCCTCTATCGCCACCATTCCATCGAAGAGGTTGCACAGCAGGCGCAACTGAATGCCGATCGCGCAGCAGATCGATCCAATGACACCGCTATCAATATTGAGCGCCACGACGCCAGCAAGCGCGAAGGCGATGCTGGCGACGGATATCTGATTGGGGGAAATGTCTCTTTTCACCAAAATGTCGGTGATGTGTTTTGCCCAGCCCGCAGAGCGCGTCTTGATGGGCCTTCTGTTGTCATCCACTGGCCAATATCCCTATAAGTGATGAGTTACTACGTGTTGCATTGTAATGGCGAGTCGCGCTGACTACCCAGGAATATGAGTCCTCAACGCAAGTTCGTTTTTTTCTCGGCTGCATGCTAGGTTGTACGATGACCGATAAGTGATATTTTTCACTCTCGCTCCTACAACCCACAACAACAAGGAAACACCGATGAAAAAAGTGAAACTGCTGATTGGATTCTTGTGCCTCTTCAGTGGCTACGTAGCCGCCGCCCCCGCTTCCGCGGACAAGGATGTTGCACAAGCCGTCGATCATCTGACGCAAGCCATGCTGCACAAGAACATTGCCGAACTGAAAGCACTGACCGCCGAGAACCTGACCTACGGGCACTCCAGCGGAAAGATCCAGGACAAGAAAGCATTCATCGACGATATCGAAACCGGCAAAAGCGCGTTCAAAACCCTGGAGATGCAGAACCAGACCATCACCATCTCGGGTGACGTAGCGTTGGTCCGCCATCACTTCTCGGCTCAAGCGCTCAAAGGCGCCGAAGTGGTTCCGACCGAAATCGAGAACTTCCAGATCTGGCAAAAACAGAAAGGCCACTGGTTGCTGGTCGGTCGACAAGCGTTCAAGTTCTGATTTTTGTGTAACGAAGGGGACATCGGTTAGCCAGGCTACGTTGTCCCCTGCCTTCTCCTTTACTACAAAACGACCGTTGATCCGCGAGTGCGCGGCGGAAATGTCTGTCGGTTCAAACTGCGACCAACCGTAGAAAAGGCCAGCGAGCCTGATAACTCCGGGCCTTCTGATCGAACAGATCGGGCTGATGATTCACCGGATTGATCCGCAAAAGCCCTTCTTCGACATCGCTCAAACCGTAAGGCGCGTACACCTCGCCGGTCACCACATCCAGACCGATACACGTCCCCGCAATCAGATACCGATCAATGCCATCCTTTGCCGACTGAAGCTTGGGATAAGCCCTGCCAAATCGCTGACCGTACCAAAGGTGAACCCGTGCCTGGTTCTTGATTTCGATGTTCACGTCCAGATCGTAAAAGAGCTTCCGGGCGGCAACGATGACTTCATTCTCGGCCTCCCACGACACGTCTTCATCAAAGTAGAAAACGTCGTAATCCTTGATGCCCCAAGCGGCGGGAAGCCCGGCTTGATGATTCCAGACCGCCTGAAAAAGACAGCCCGCCGTCAACATGCATTGGTCCAGGCCAATAGAAGGCAAGCGCCGGGCAATCTCGGCGTTTGCCGGATTGGCCATCGCGATCTCAATCAACGTTTCAGCGGTTAACGTCATGTTCTCTCCATGGGTGCCTCAAATCCTGGGGGCTGACGATACATTAAAACCGCCTGACGAAAGACCGGGCACCTGGGTTTCACTCCACTCGGCAGACCGCTACAGTGGCGCGACCGAGACTTGAGAAACGATGAACATGGATGCACTTCACCAAGGAAGTTGCCTGTGCGGCGCAGTGAAATATCGGGTGGCCGCCGGTCTGATTCCAAAGGCGAGTATTCGGATTGGATGTCCGTGGCGATAGGCACGCTGGATACGCCGTTTCTGAGTAAAAAACAGAAACACGTGTGTGTTGCATCGAAAGCGCCGTGGTACGCAATCGAGGATCAGTGGCCGCGGATGGAGTGAGCGCTTTCGGCCAAGAAGCGAAAGCACATGAGGTACATTGATACCGGACGCTAAATTCACTGATGGGAGGGACCGTATATGACGACGCGAACTGAAACTGCGATCCTGGCCGGCGGTTGCTTCTGGGGCATGCAGGATCTGCTGAGACGCTACCCCGGCGTGCTCTCCACGCGGGTAGGCTACTCGGGCGGCGATGTACCCAACGCGACTTACCGCAACCATGGCACCCACGCGGAAGCGATCGAGATCGTGTTCGATCCGGATCAGATCAGCTATCGCCAGATCCTCGAGTTTTTCTTTCAGATCCACGACCCGACGACGAAAAATCGTCAGGGCAACGATGTGGGTATGAGCTATCGCTCTGCGCTGTTCTATCTCAACAATGAACAGAAGCAGGTGGCCGAGGACACGGTGGCCGACGCTGATGCATCCGGCTTGTGGCCTGACAAGGTCGTCACTGAAATCGTGCCCGCTGGCCCGTTCTGGGAAGCAGAACCGGAACATCAGGACTACCTCGAACACTATCCCAACGGTTACACCTGCCATTTCATTCGGCCAGACTGGAAGCTGCCTAAACGAGGGTGATGGTGCGGCGAAAAAGCGGTCCCGCCGACGACTGTTGGCGAGACCGCTTCACGCCGAATACCCATGCTCCCCCGTCGGGAAAGCGCCCCCCTTCACCGCCGCCACATATGCCTCCAGCGCAGACTGGATGCTGTCTTGCCCGACCATGAAATTGCGTACGAATTTGGGCGTACGACCGGTCAGGGACAGCCCCAGCATGTCGTGAAGGACCAACACCTGGCCATCGGTTCCCACCCCGGCGCCAATGCCGATCACCGGGATGCGCACGGCCTGGCTGATCTGCTCGGCCAGCGGGCTGGGCAGGCATTCCACCAGCAACATCGCAGCACCGGCCTCTTCCAGGCCCAGCGCAGCCTCAACCAACTGACGGGCCCGAACCGGGTCGCGCCCCTGAACCTTGAACCCTCCCAGAATGTTGACGGATTGCGGGGTCAATCCCAGGTGCACGCACACCGGAACACCGTTCTCGGTCAGTCGGCGAACGGTGTCCGCCAGCCAGATATCCCCTTCGAGCTTGACCATGTGGGCGCCCGCCTTCATCAGGCAGCCGGCGCTCTGCAATGCCTGCTCAAGGGTGGCGTAACTCATGAACGGCATGTCGCCAACGATGAAGGCACCGGCATTGCCGCGTTTGACGCAGGCGGTGTGGTAAGCCACATCTTTTACCTCCACCGGCAGCGTGCTGTCATGACCGTGCAACACCATTCCAAGGGTATCGCCGACCAGCAACATCTCCACGCCAGCACTACTGGAGGCGTGGGCGAAAGTGGCGTCGTAGCAGGTCAGCATGACGATTTTCTCGCCGCGCTGTTTGAGTCCTTGCAGAGTGGTCAGGGTGATATCGGGCATGACGAATATTCTCGTGCTGTGGCTGGAAGGATCAATCGGGCACGGCTCTGCTGCGAAATCCGGGTGAGCCCGAATCTCGGCGGTGCAACGCATTGGGTCAGTGGTCGAACGCTTTGGCAGGGCTACACCAGCGCGAAGGCGAAATACCGAAAGCCTTCTTGAAGTGCCTGGACATGTGGCTTTGATCAAAAAAACCCGCATCGATCGCCGCATCCGACAGTGCCAGCCCCGCTTGGGTGAGCGCTTTCACCCGGTCCAGGCGCCGTAGCGTGAGATAGCGGTGCGGACTGGTGCCGAAGAACATACGAAAGTCATTCGACAGGCTCCAGCGATCCCGACCGGCGCAATCGGCCAGGTCGTCGAGGGTGATCGGCCGATCAAGGTTGTCGTCAATGTATTCGCGGGCTCGCGCCGCAGCGGCGAAGTGGTGGGCTGTCCGGCCGGGAGGCTGGCCCGCGAGCTCTGCCAGAGTCGTCACGAAGGTATAGAGGGCGTCGTCTTCCGCCAGCGAATCCAGTTCGTCACCCAGCGTATCGAAGAGCGCATCGGCCGCAGCGGCCAGGCGCGGATCCCGGGTGACGGCCGCCTTGAAAAACGGCAGCGGCTTGCCCTTCACAATCTGCTGAACCAGGGATGGCGGTACGTACACGCCGCGATAACGCAAACCCGCCTCGGAGCCTGCGCAACCATCATGGGATTCGTCGGGATGCACGATCATGGTTTCACCGGGCAGGCACAGTTTCGATTCACCCCGGTAATTGAAACGGTGCACGCCGGCGACGGTTCGGCCGATGGCGTACGTGTCGTGCCGATGAGGGTCGAAGGCGTGCGCGCAGAAGAACGCTTCGAACCGTTCAAGCTTCGAAGCCTCGGGAGCATGTCTGACCCAATCTCTTTGCGAAGGGTGATCTGGCATGGTGGCGCACCGGTGCGATTGCAGATGTGTACCTTCGAAACCATAACACGAGGGATCGACACGTCGCTCAAGCCGGTTCATGTCGCCTGAACGTGCAGGTAGAACGCGTGGAACATGAAGAACGCACAGACCACGAGCGCCAGCCCCATCAGACGATTGAACACCGTGAAATAAGACTCACGGGTAATACGTCGGCCGAGGATGGCGCCCAGCAGCGAATAAACTCCGGGCGCCCCACCGCCGGCGATTGCCAGCAGCGCAGAGACGATCGCGATGGAGGAACCGGTGATGTGCGCCGCCGGCAACATGACACTGGTGATCGGCAACACCACCATGATGCCTTTGGGGTTCAACACCTGAATCAAAAATCCGTTCCAGAACGTCAGGGTCTTTTGCGCTGCAACAGGGGGCTCGCTGGCCCCCGGCACCACCGTCGTTGCGGTATAGACCTGGTAGGCGAGATAGAGCGTATAGAGACCGCCGACCAGTGAAATGTAAGGCAGCGCCCTCTGGGAAATAATCGCTTCACCGGTATAGCCAAAGAGGATGAACAGCATCAACAACGCGCAGCCCACGCCGACGAAGAAACCCAGGGAGCGCCGAAACCTTCCCGTCAGCCCGGCGTTCAGCGCCATGAAATTGACCGGCCCCGGGCTGTACATCACGCTGAAGGCGTAGAGAAAAATGTCCATGACTTGCCTGCAATTAACCAAGAAACGCGGTACGAATCGTTGGAGTCTACGCAGGCAAACTGTCGCTTGGCTTGTACGTTTGTGGGTCGCGAATTAGCGGGTTGACGCGTGACAATAACCCACTTATTGATTAAGCACGCTCATCGGTGCTTCCGGTTGAGAGCACCTCATCAATAAAAGGATTATTCAGTGATCAGCTTCAGACAGCGCGCCGCCAAAGGGCTGCAAGCAGGCGACAGCTTCACGGTATCCCGCCGCTTCAGTGAGCAAGACATTCAACGCTTCGCCAACATTTCCCGCGACTACAACCCCGTGCATTTCGATGCGCGTTTCGCCGAGGCCCGCGGCTTCAGGACGCCGGTTTCCCATGGTCTGCTGACGGCCAGCCTGGTCACCGAAATCGGTGGGCAGATCGGCTGGCTGGCGTCAGGCATGACGTTTCACTTCAAGAAACCCGTGTATGCCGGCGACACCATCACCTGCCATTGGGTGATCACCAACATCGATGAAAAGGACCGGGCCACGGCGGCTATCACAATGACCAACGAGGACGACATCGTCGTGCTGGAAGCACAAACCAGCGGCGTCGTGCCGGGCGTGAAGGAGCGAGAAATCCTGACGCAGATGCTGCATGAAGGTGATCCCACAAACGGTGTCACGGCCCCTCGCGAATAACGGCTTCACGTGTATCGACGAAGGTGACCGGGGATTTGTATCGCTCTGTATGTTCGCGGGCGATCTTACACAGCGATACACAATCGCCGGATCAGGACACATACGCAGTACATGAAGGTGAAAAAGTGGGTGGCGTCGCACACCTGGTGTTCTTCGATGAACACAGGCTAATGAGCCCAACACCCCAGCAGGAGCCACCTCATGATCAATGAAATCGATACCGTGCTTTACACCGGCAAGACCCACACGACCGGAGGCCGTAACGGCGAGTCGCGAAGCGACGATGGACGTTTGGACATCAAGCTTTCCGCGCCTGGCTCGTCAGGGAGTGGCACCAATCCCGAACAGCTGTTGGCAGCAGGTTGGTCGGCCTGTTTCATCGGTGCAATGGGTAAGGCGGCTGTTGCGTTGAAAGTGACCCTGCCGAGCGATGTTGCCGTCGATGCCGAAGTGGACCTGGGCAAGACCGAAGATGCCTTTTTCCTCCAGGCGCGCCTCAATGTCAGCCTTCCGGGTCTGGATCCTGCAGTCGCACGGGCGGTGGTGGATGGTGCCCACCAGCGGTGCCCGTACTCGAAGGCGACCCGTGGCAACATCGACGTCACGATCAATCTGGTTTAATCGAAGCATTCCGGGCGGCGCTGCTCACTTTAGATCGGGGACATATCCGTTTCTGCGGTGATGGCTGCTGGCGGTTTCGCTTTTACAGCGAGTCACTTGGAAAAGCCCCCAAGTAACCAAGGGCTCTTGCCCCTGGCGTACGGCCCTTCGCTTAGGCTCAGGGTTCCCTCGCTCCGGTCCTGCTCCGTGGGCCCGCCGCCATCGGCCATCCATGGCCGGGGGCGGCTACCGCGGCATCCTTGCCGCGGTGCCCACTGCGCAGAACCTCCACTCGGCCTTCCGACGGGGCAGATCAAGATCAAAAGCCAAAGCAAAGCAAGATCAACAGCCCGGTGTTGTACCTGTGGGAGCGAGCCTGCTCGCGAAAAACGTCCGGACACCGCGTTCATTCAGACAGCCCGCGTTATCGTTCACGTCTTTCGCGAGCAGGCTCGCTCCCACAGGGGGAATGCATACGCATGAAGAGACAGGCCGGCCGGTAAGGCCGCCTCGCTTTGCTTTTGCGGTGCACGCCGCCTCGGGAGGCCGAGTGGAGGTTCTGCGCAGTGGGCAACCCGGCATGGATGCCGGGTTAGCCGCCCCCGGCCATGGATGGCCGATGGCGGCGGGCCCACGGAGCAGGACCGGAGCGAGGGCATGCCGAGCCTAAGCGAGGCACCGTACGAAAGGGGCAAGAGCGCTTTGGTTACTTTCCGCCGGGCCGCGCAGGCTTTTCGAAAGTGACTCGCTGTTAAAGCGAAACCGATAGCCGCCATCACCGCAGAAACGGATATGTACTCCAACCTTAAGTAAACAGCATTACCCGTGCAGCCTGCCTTCCCGGCAAGCTGCACTGGCCACTGCGCTCAATCGTCCTCATGCAACTTGATACCGCGGGCGTGAAGCAGGTGCGGAACCACCAGCACCAGCAGCGTCAGTGCGAGGAACGCGGCCGATATCGGTTGTGTCACAAACACCAGCCAGTCTCCCTCGCTGATGGACAACGCATTGCGCAGCTGCTTTTCAGCCATCGGCCCTAGCAACATGCCGACGATCACGGGGGCGACGGGAAAATCGAAACGACGCATCAAGACCCCGCCCCACCCAATCGCCAACATCAGCATAAGATCGAAGGAAGAATGGCGCATGCCGTACACGCCAATCGTGGCAAACACCAGAATGCCGGCATTCAGGTACGGGCGGGGAATCTGCAGAAGCTTGACCCACAGTCCCACCAACGGAAGATTCAACACCAGCAGGATCACGTTGCCGACATACAGCGAGGCCACCAGGGTCCAGACCAATTCTCCCGACGTCTGGAAGAGCATCGGCCCCGGCTGCAGGTTGTAGTTCTGGAACGCAGCCAACAGAATCGCCGCGGTAGCGGACGTCGGTATCCCGAGCGTCAGCAGTGGCACCAACGAACCCGTCGCACTCGCGTTGTTGGCCGCCTCGGGACCGGCAACCCCCTCGATCGCCCCCTCACCCTTACTGCCCGCAAACTCTTTCGGGTACTTGCTCAGTTTGCGTTCCGCCGAATAGGACAGGAACGTCGGAATTTCCGCGCCCCCTGCCGGAATCGACCCAAATGGAAAGCCGATCAACGTGCCCCGTAGCCAGGCGGGGACCGAGCGTTTCCAGTCAGCGCGCGTCATCCACAACGAGGTCAAACGGTGCCGGCCGGACGTTTCTTCTTTCTGATAAAGCAGGCTGTACAACGCCTCACCCACTGCAAACAAACCGACCGCCACGAGCACGACTTCGATGCCATCCACCAGCTCCGGCACCGCCAAGGTGTAGCGGGCAATGCCCGAGGTCGAGTCCAGGCCGATCAAGCCGATGGTCAGCCCAACCCCTAGCGAGGCAAAACCGCGCAGCATCGAAGCGCCGAGTACCGCAGACACCGTCGTGAAGGACAGCACCAGAATCGCGAAATACTCCGCAGGACCAAACTTGAGCGCCAGCGTGGCAACAATCGGAGCAAACAACGTCAGCAACACCGTCGCAATGGTGCCGGCAACAAATGAGCCTATCGCGGCGGTGGCCAGGGCCGGTCCTGCCCGGCCGTTGCGCGCCATGAGATTGCCTTCCAGGGCCGTGACCATGGAGGACGATTCACCGGGCGTATTGAGCAGGATGGAGGTGGTCGAGCCGCCAAACTGCGCGCCGTAATAGATACCGGCGAACATGATCAAGGCGCCCGTGGGATCGACCTTGGCGGTGATCGGCAACAGCAGCGCCACCGTCAGCGCCGGCCCAATACCCGGCAAGACACCAATGGCGGTGCCAAGCAAACAGCCGATAAAACCCCACATCAAGTTGATCGGTGTCAGCGCAGCGGAAAAACCAATGGCCAGGTTCGCGAGAGTTTCCACCTTGTTTACCTCCTTCGGCCCGGGTCAGATCCAGGCATTGACAAGGGGCGGCAGGGAAACCCCTAGCCCGGCGTTGAACAGCCAGTAAATCGGCAGGGTCAAGGCAATGCCGATAGCGAGGTCCTTCACTGGGCGACGACTGCCAAACCCCCGTGCCGAACAGGCAAACAGCAGCCCGGCGGCCAATACGAAGCCGATGAGGTTAATCAGCACGGCCACCCCTATAAGCCCCGCCGTCACCCAGGCTGCGCCAGCTTTTCCGCCGGGCAGCGCTTGGGCAGCTTCGTCGCTGTGGTCCGCCAGCTCGCGGAAACCACCGGTAGCGGCCTGATAACACAGCAACAGACCGACGACGCCCAGGAACACTGCGACGGCGTACGGATAGACATGGGCTCCCAGGATGACGAACCCCATCTCGGGAGGAAACCGAAATGCGCCCACCGCCAACACGGCGCTGATGGCGATCACTCCGACGCCGATCGCCAGTTGCACCGGCACGATTGCGCGAGGCTGAGTCATTTCGAAACCAGTCCGACCTCGACCAGCATCGCCCGCAGCCGCACATGCTCTTCGTCGACGAATTTGCCGAACTCATCGCCGGTCAGGACGTTGGGTGACCATTTGTTGGTGTCGATATTGTCTTTCCAGACTTTGCTGTTGGTGGCGGCCACGACGGCGTCGGTCACTTCTTTGCGCTGCTCGGGCGTGAGGTTCGCGGCACCGTAAACACCCCGCCAATTGCCGATGGTCACGTCGTAGCCTTTCTCTTTGAGGGTCGGTGCATCGATGCCTTCAATGCGTTCAGGGGCGCCGATGGCGAGGACACGGAACTGGCCGTTCCTGATGTATTGGCCCAGCTCGGCATAACCACCGGTGATCACCTTGATCTGCCCGCCCAATGCCTGAGCAACGACTTCACCCCCGCCCGCGAAGGCCACGTAATTCACCTTGTTGACCGGGACACCCATTTTCGCGGCCAACTCGGCAATGCCGATGTGATCGATCGACCCCTTGGAGCCACCGCCCCAGGAAATACTGGTCGGCTTGTCCTTGAAGACCTTCAGCAAGTCCTCCAGGGTTTTGAATTCAGACTCCTTGCGCACGGCAATCACGTTGTACTCGGTGAACAACCGGGCAATCGGCGTTACGTCCTTCAAGGTGATTTGCGGTGTGTTCTGTTCAATGGCAGTGACCATGATCGCGCCGACAACCAGCAGCGCATTCGGATCGCCCTTGGTGCTGTTGGCGAACTGCGCCAGCCCCAACGTCCCCCCTGCTCCGCCCTTGTTCTCGAAGGTGGTGGATTTGGCCGTGTTGGCCTCGATCATGGCTTTGCCCAGAACCCTGGCAGTCTGGTCATAACCTCCACCCACAGAACCCGGGGCCATGAACTTGACGGTGTCCAGCGCAAAGGCCGGTGTCGCGAGTGCGGCAGCGGTAACGGCCGTTGCGATGCAGCGGCTGAATCGACGGAACAAAGCGGACATAAGTTGTCTCCCGATTGCATTGTTTTTATAGGTGCCGGGTGAACGTCGATCAGGGCGAAAAAACCCTGCTCAATGAACATTGGCCTGCGGATAAGCGTAGGCCATGGTTAGGGAGACAGCATTTAACGAATTCGCTATCGTCACTCACCTATGAACCGGACCCGCTCGAACCAGGAAGGTGGACACATGACCGCCCCACATGCCGATCACCGCAGCAGCGCGTGGTCGGTGTTTCTGATCTTCCTGCGCCTCGGACTGACTTCTTTCGGCGGGCCCATTGCCCATCTGGGTTACTTCCGTGATGAGTTCGTCACACGACGGCGCTGGCTGACCGAGCGCAACTATGCGGATCTGGTCGCGCTCTGCCAATTTCTACCGGGGCCGGCCAGCAGTCAGGTCGGCATAGCGGTGGGTCCGGCTCACTGCTGTTCGGTGGTGGGCACGTTGTTTTGCCATTGCTGCAAGCCGAGGTAGTGCCCTCTGGCTGGGTCAATAACGAAACCTTTCTTGCCGGATATGGCGCCGCGCAGGCCGTACCCGGTCCCTTGTTCACCTTCGCCGCGTTCCTCGGCGCCTCGATGAACCTCGCCCCGTCGGGCTGGATCGGCGGCATGATTTGCTTGCTGGCGATCTTCGCACCGTCCTTTCTGTTGATCGTGGGGACCTTGCCTTTTGGGGAACGCTTGCGCCGCAGTTTGCGCACACAGGCCGCGCTGGCCGGTGTCAATGCAGCAGTGGTCGGCCTGCTGTTGGCGGCGCTGTATCAGCCTGTCTGGACCAGTGCGATTTTCAAGCCGCAAGATTTCGGTTTGGCACTGGTCGCCCTGGTTGCATTGATGTTCTGGAAACGCCCACCATGGCTGGTGGTGGTCGGCTGCGGGGTCGCGGGGTGGCTGTTGCCCCTTTTATAAGTCTTGCCAACGCACGTCGCCTTGATCCTCGACTCCTTTACGGCATTTACGCTTTGAACCTGCAACCTTCCGCCGCCGCACATCCTGGCTGTTCGCTGATCATGCAATGGTTCACCCAACAGGCCGAACAGCCAGCAGCTCGAAGTGCCTCCAGGGATTGACCACTACGTTCCGCGCCCCAACCCTTCTGTCGCATTGGCAAAAGCAGCGCTCGCCTCTTGAACCAGCCTGCGCCATTCAACGCTGCTGATGAGTCCGGTGCGCTCCATCTCATCGGCAGCCTTGAGCAACTCGTCATATTGCTCTTCGGCATCCATGCGGATTTCGGGCACTTTCAGGAGCTGATACCAAGCCGCCAGGGCTTCGCTCTTTTGATCACCACTCATGCTCAAACTCCCTAAGACAGACAGACTTCAATTGGAAGTTTTCTCACGGGTGACGTTCCTCGCTCCCGACATACGGCTCCAAAGCAATCGCTAACCTGATACTCGATGCCGCCGGTCACCCACCGTCACTTCGGCGCCGTTTCATTAGAAAATTGTCATTCAACTGTGGGTCGGTTGTGCGGATCGCCTGGTTAACCTTCATTCACTGCCGGGCACCCCATCGGCAGCCAACCCACCTCTGAATAGAGGAAGTCATCATGAAAATGTTAATCCTCGGGTTTGCTGCTCTCCTCGCCACGGGTTTTGCGTTTGCAGATACCCAGACCGCCGAACCTGTTATCCACGACAAGACCGGTTCCTTCGTCCACCTGGATATCGCCAAAGACCTGTCCAGCAATATCATCACGCAAGAATGCGGCATCGTCCCCGCGCAGCTGACTTACCTCGACCATCAGGGCCGCAAGCACGTGCTGGATTATCAGGTCCAGGGCATGAATTGCATTGGTGATAACTGATCAGACGCCTGTACTCACAGAGGATCGGGCTACTCTGGCGCCACTGGCTGACCTCTGTAGCCCGCCGTTGCGAGAGGTATGTGCTGACACCGCTTAAGGTTGGGGTACATAGCCGCCGTGACCGCAAAAACGGATATACACACAAAAAAAACAGGCAGGCCCTTGATCCACCGCCCCCTAGCTACGCATGTGTGTGTGTATCTGGAAACACCAAACTCAAGTGAACAGCATTACGGACGTGCACCCGGCTTTTTTCTTTCCTGCGCTTCTGACCCGATCAGACGAATCAAAAAGCGACTTCAACTGAAATGGCCAAAAACGCCATCCCCCTTGAGCAGTTTTGGCATAGGCCAAAATCATCACGGTGTCTAGACTCACCCCATATAACAGTGCAAAAGCACACTTGAATCCAGGCCTGTTCCAGGGGAACCCGCATGAACCCATCCGACATTTTTGTTATCAGCGCCGTCCGCTCAGCCATCGGCAGCTATGGCGGCTCGCTCAAAGATGTGCCGCCCATTCAACTGGCCACTGACGTTTGCCGCGCCGCCATTGAACGTTCGGGGCTGGCACCTGAACACATCGGTCACGTGGTGATGGGGCATGTGATCCCGACGGAAGCACGCGACGCCTACATCTCTCGTGCCGTGGCGATGAATGCCGGCCTGCCGAAAGAAACACCCGCCTTCAACGTCAACCGCCTCTGCGGCTCTGGCTTGCAGGCCATTGTCAGCGCAGCACAAAGTTTGATGTTGGGAGACGCAGGCGCTGCCCTGGCGGGTGGCGTCGAATCAATGAGTCGCGGAGCCTATCTGTTGCCGCAAGCGCGCTGGGGCGCACGCATGGGCGATATGCAAGCCATCGACTACGTGCTCGGCGTTCTGCAAGACCCGTTTGGCGGATTCCACATGGGCATTACTGCGGAAAACATCGCAGAGCGCTATGGCATCACTCGTCAGGCTCAGGATGAGTTGGCGCTGCTCAGCCAGCAACGGGCGGCCCGGGCGATTGCTGAAGGGCGGTTTACCGACCAGATCGTGCCAATCGAAGTGGCGTCCCGCAAAGGTACCGTGACGTTTGCGACAGACGAGCATGTCCGCGCCGAGGTCAATGCCGAGCAATTGAGCAAGATGAAACCGGCCTTCAAAAAAGACGGCAGCGTCACCGCCGGCAACGCGTCGGGCCTCAATGATGGTGCCGGAGCACTGATCATGGCCACGGGTCAGATGGTTCTCGACCAAGGCCTCAAGCCCATCGCCCGACTGGTCGGTTACGCCCATGCCGGCGTGGAGCCAGAGCTGATGGGGTTGGGACCGATTCCCGCCACCCGCCTGGTCCTCAAACGCGCTGGTCTGACCGTTGCCGACCTGGATGTCATCGAGTCCAACGAAGCATTCGCGGCCCAAGCGTGTGCCGTGGCGCAGGAACTGGGCTTTGACCCGGAGAAGGTCAACCCGAACGGTTCGGGAATTTCCCTGGGCCATCCGGTAGGCGCAACCGGTGCGATTATCGCCACCAAGGCGATTCACGAACTGCACCGTGTTCAGGGTCGGTATGCCCTGGCGACCATGTGCATCGGCGGCGGCCAAGGCATCGCCGTGTTGTTCGAACGCGTCTGATCGGCCCAAATGAAGACGGCGCCCATTGTGGGCGCCGTCTCGTTTTACCACGATGGAATCAGTGCGCAATGCACGCAGATTTCAACACGGTGTAAGCCTCGATCACTGCGCGACCACACTCGCGCCCCCTACCCGATTGCCGACCAGGCACTACCTTGCTGCAGACACCGCGGACCGCCCTGTTGCCGGCCGGTCGGTATCTCGATGGGCTTCATTTTTTCAAGCCCGAAGGTTCTACTAAACTACTCAGAACTACACAGATTCAGTGAATGATTTCACAGTACTGCTAAAGTGATAGCACGCGTCGCCACATGCTCCCAAAGCCCCCATTTTCGAAGGCGAGTGGCTAATCACGGTGACGCCAACGCTCTCAAGCGAGGGCAGCATGAACTGAATCGCGTGATCAGCGAGCGCGAGGGGCAGCAGGCATGAGGTCTAAATATGATATTTGAGCCCAACAGTACCCGCTCCGTTCTCCAGCGAAGAAGCAGTACGAGTATCGTTATTCAGGCTGGTCTGGATTGTGTTGCGGTGACTGGTGTTGCGTGGTTCTTGATCAATTATCATATCGGCTTCATAACGCAGTCCTATGTCATCCTGCTCCTGTTGCTACTGGGGGCGTTGGCCGTCGTGTACGACCACTATGCTATTTACCGCAGCAACGTTGGTTTTACCGTCAAAGCCTTCAAGCTTTTGAAAGCATGGACTGCCACGTTTGGCTTTCTCGTTGCCATGGCCTTTCTTACCAAGCAAAGCGAACAGTACTCGCGTTTATTGGTCGGGCAGTTATTTGTTGCTGGATATTTTGCTCAGATGCTTTTGCACCTCGCGACACGCGAGATGCAGAAGAAATTTTTGGCCCACTCGACCCAATTGGAAAACTCGCTCATCATTGGCTCGGGCGAACTGGCCAGCTATCTTCACAAGAAAATCAGCAATAATCCCTGGCTCGGTGAGCGCATAGTCGGCTGTGTGTTGATTGGCGCGGACGATGATCGGGGAAAGGAAAGTCTGGAAGGCGCGCAACGTCTGTCGATACTGGGCGATATCTCCGACCTTGATGAGTTAGTTGTCAAACATGCCATTCGTACCGTCTATTTCGTGACCCCTTTAGGTGGATCAGAGGTCATCCAGGATGTTTATTTAAGGCTGTTCGATAAACACATCTCTGTTAACTGGGTGCCTGACATTTTCTCGTTGCGCCTGATCAACCACAGTGTTCGCGAAATTGCCGGCATTCCCGTGCTGACCTTGTCTGAAACTCCGCTGATGGGGATGCGTCTGTTTCTGAAGAACCTTGAGGACAAAGTCCTGGCCTTTCTCATTTTGGTTCTTGCAGCACCGGTTCTGGTAGCCGTCGCCATTGCCATCAAGCTCGACAGCCCCGGCCCCATATTCTTTCGTCAACAGCGCATGGGGTGGAGTGGAGAAGCTTTTCGGATCTGGAAGTTCAGAAGCATGGTCGTCCATCAGCCTGAAGATGGCATCGTCAAGCAGGCGCAAAAGAATGACCCGCGCATGACCAGGGTTGGGGCCTTTATTCGGCGAACCAGCCTTGACGAGCTACCGCAGTTGTTCAACGTTTTGATGGGGGAAATGTCTCTGGTGGGGCCTCGCCCGCACGCTATTCAACACGATGTTCAGTACTCGCCCGATGTCTCGGGCTACTTTGCGCGTCACAACATTAAACCGGGCATCACAGGCCTGGCTCAGGTACGTGGCTATCGTGGTGAAACGAAGGATATAGATCAGATGATTCGGCGTGTTGACTCGGACATCGAGTACATCAACAACTGGTCGCTATGGCTCGATTTCGTCATTCTTGTACGAACGGTGTTTGCCTTCTCCGGCAAACATGCCTACTAGCCAGTCTTGAGTGCCTGGGCGATATCTAAACCCATTGATGCGGAATAAAGGCGAGGCCAACAACCGCCTCGCCGTATCAGGATGGAAAGAGGTCCAGCGTGCGCTCCACTTCATCAGGATCGACACTAAAACCGTCCCCCTCTGGGGTGCCGACCACAAAACCGAAATTTTGGTGATCGCGATCCGTTAGATATTTGAAAAAACAGAGGAAACGATTAGGCGGTTGCAAAACCAGTAGTGAACCTCCTAGCTGCAGCACATTAACGCCGTGTATAAGATGACTCCCCTCAATCCCTACCACGGTTCTTGCCCCGGCACAGGCCGCGACGATAGTCGGCACGTCGGATTTCGCAGGATCGATAATACGAAAACCTCTGCGGTCACGCAGGCGCTCGGCAAGCTCCATTTCATTGCGTAACAATCGCAGTTCACCCGTGCCACCTCGCAGAATGAACACGCCGGGGTGAGAGCAAACGTTGACGTGTGAAATCAACTTTTCCCCCATCGCACGAAAACGCAAATGCTTATTTCTGTTTTGACTCAGATCGTCAAAGATCACGAGCTCACGAAAAAAAGCATTACGTATACGAACCGGGGTCATACCAAGCCAGTCCTCATAGCCGGGGGTATGAAGTATGCCGTTCGTGACAGTGGAAACAAGGTTGGCAGACGCTGCCGTGGTCACCGGAACGCCCTCCTCGCATGCAATTGGATAGGTTATACAATCATCCATTAACCAGGACCCGAACCATTTATTCCCCCCCGCAGTGCAATACATCGCGC
Source organism: Pseudomonas sp. PDM10 (assembly GCF_014852295.1). NCBI lineage: Bacteria > Pseudomonadati > Pseudomonadota > Gammaproteobacteria > Pseudomonadales > Pseudomonadaceae > Pseudomonas > Pseudomonas sp. PDM10. The sequence continues at coordinate 673,784 of NZ_JACVBJ010000004.1, forward strand.
CGCGATCAATTTCGTTTTCTACACGAATATTTGGCAACCATCCGGATCTGGGCGATAACGATGCTTTGGCATTGCCTTTGTAGAGCGTGCCATCGATTAACCAGACATCTTTAAGCAGGTAACCTTTAGTCGGACCATGTTCAACACGACCGACGCCTTCCATTGTGCGGCGGGGATGCTCGTGAGGATAAAAAAGCTTCTCTTCCCATCCGGTTACACGCTCAAGCTGATTTGGCAAGAAAAAAGCGGGGGGAGCAATCGAGGTGTCGCCTGGATAAATTTCCCACGTTTTCACGGCTTGGCTTTGCAGGGTCAAGGACGGTTTTCGGGTGAGCCGTGTGTTAAACATGTATTTATACGCAGCAAGGCTCCACTTTGATTGGCCGTCAATCGTCAATGCATTGAACTCCGACATAGGCACCCCATCCAAATTTAGTTATACAGAAACAGCGTTCATGCCAAAACTGCACTTCTTTAAAATCAGCAACCTGTTCAGGTGGATACGATACTTTCCAGGACAGGGGGTGACTTCAGATGAGCGTAGCGACTACGCAAGGTGCCGAGAAGCGTTTCTCCCGGCGTCCTGGAACAATGAAGGTATATTTTAAAAAGGCCGCCAAAACCCATCTCGCGGTATCGATTTGCAACTTCCTCGTCACTCGGACCGTCCGGCAACCCAAGATGCAGTGTCAACTGCTTGCCTTCGACAGCAAACAGAGGCGTCTCCCAAAGAAATTGCGCTGCGCCCATCTTGGGCAGTCGAACAAACAAATAACCGTAATTGCCCAGCGTATCAACATCACCGCCTCGCCTTCTTTTCCACTCAAGAAGTCCATCGTCCGGGCGAGCCAGGCACGTTCCGATATCATAATAGTCAAAACCGTTTTCTATCGCCCACTCCAGTGCCATGAACGTAGTAATTGAATTAACTTCACGTAACTTTTTAGTATCTGAAAAAACAGCGTCAGGGTAGCCGAAACGCACGGTGCTCCAATAGCGCTTGCCTGCCCGGGTGACTACGCAGCCAAGATGGCATGCAACAATCTCATCCTCCAACAACACCAGATCGAGTCGCCCGGCAACTTTCGCCACCCGTTGAACTTCATGCGTTTCAATTTGAGAGGCGGCCGTACCATGCCTTGCCTTGGCGTAAGGTCGAAGCATTTCCCGGTCTGCACTTTCAATCTCGTCATCGTTCAACGCTCGTTTCATACGGTAGCGCAACCGGTTCTTGCGCAGATTTCGACGTAACTCAGCGTTGTATCTTGCTGTGATCTCGTCGATTGACTTGCTCAGCGGCACGACGGCACTCAGATATTGAGGCACATACAATGCCCCCACCGTCGGCATTTCACTGACCCACACCGTCCGGTCTGACGTGTCCAACTTTAACTGACTATTAACCGTTTGAGATTTAGCACCCAGTAGAACCTTCACAAATTCCCGCTGTGTTTTCCTGCCCACATAGAGAATGTCGTGGAGGCTATCTTCCCGCAGCCTGAACCTGACAATTTCCCAACGCCAAAAACAGGCTCGCCCAAGTATATCCCGCAACCAGGCAACCGCTTTCCTTAGCTCAAATCGCATTGAAGGAGATATTAATTTACGAACTAATTTTGCTATATATTCTTTCATTTGGTTATTAGCACAATTCAAGGAATGAGTATTTCAGTTTGCAAATCAACAAACTAAATACTCGAAATGAGCGCTCGACAACTGAGCACGTCACCTTTCTTTCGCGCGAAAACTCGCCATTCCCTCCCTGGAGTCAAGATTGTTCGACAACATTTTATTGACGCCAATCCTAATGAAAAAAAACAACCACGAACACCCTATCAACTCGACAATTCCAACTTGAGTAAAGGTGCTACACCGGGGTTTTGCAAGATATTTCAGCCGTGTTTTTTACGCCGAGGGGGGGGAGTCCTGCCAGGTGTCAAATTCCTGTCACGTCAAGAGTCCCTGTAGATCAACGTGCGCAACAAGAACTTCGGATTACCCACCACATAGCGTTTGAATAATCGCTTTGGCTCACCCAATAGCCTGAACACCCACTCACAACCGAGACGACGCACCCATTGCGGAGCGCGAGTCACCTTGCCGCCGAGAAAATCCAGGATCGCCCCTCCGCACACGACCAGACAGGGCACACCACTGACGGCTAACCTGGCAGCAACGGCTTCTTGCTTGGGCATGCCCATACCCAGCACAACCAGTTCCGGCTGAAACTGCCGGGCAAGGCTTATATAGGTATCCACCGGCGCGAAACCATGGTGAGCAGAGACGATGTTGACCGCAAATATCGCTTCGCTACGCTGCACCGCATTGGCAAGAAAGGGCTCTTCAGTACCCCAGAAAGCCACGCGCCGGCCCTTGAACGCGGCCAGCAATTTGGGAATGAAATCGGTGCCATTCATATTCAGCCCCGGCTCCAGGCCGAGACGACGAAACAGGATGGCCATGCCGGAGCCATCCCGCAATAACACGTCCGCAGCCAGCAGTGCGTTAAAGTAGTCGGTATTGGCCGCCACCAGATTCATGGCATGGGCATTGGCGAACCCGAGCACTGTCGTCACGTCAGGTCTGGATAACGCATCAATCAATGCTTGCTCGTCTTCAGCATCGCTGACCACCCTGAGTTTGCGGGTAATCGTTTGCCAGCTGTGCTGCCAGGATAAAGCGCGCATTAGTTGTCATCTCGCTTCGAACGCACCCATTCAACCTGGCGCTTAAGCAAAAAGCCGAGATACAGAGGGATTTTCTTCATCGCGTAGAACGGCGCATACAACAAGGCTGCAAAAGAAATAATCCTGCGACCAAACTGGCTCCATGCCAACAAGATAGTTACCCCCAATATTGCCACCCCGCAAGAAGCTATCAAGGCTGGCGCCAAAGCTCCGGACAGCATGAATACCAACCACGACAGACCAAATGCCGCCGCCAAGGCCAGCGTCAATAAGGCCAACGGTGGGACCAACAAATCCAGCGTCATCGCCAGCAGACGCCAGTTGCGCTGGCCAATCGACTCCAACAGCAACTTTGGCGTATCCCCAAGGATGACCCCTAGATGACCATGTTCCCAGCGCGTACGCTGGGTTGTTAAGCCTTCATCGCTGCGCGGAAAATAACTGGTTACCAGAGCATCGGGGCAGAACACAGGCGGCTTGCCGCTTCGGCATAAATCCAGACCCATCTTCAAATCTTCAACGATGTGGCCACTGGCCAAATTGATCAACGTCAGATCCCGCCAGACGAAAGCCATTCCCGTGCCCATTAGCTGACAGGGCAAGCCAAGCCGGGTCCAACCTTGCGGCCGAACCCGATTCTTCACACACCAGGCAAACTCGGCAAGCCGCACTTTTAGCCCGGAACCTGCTGGAGCAAGCATTAAATTAAGGGCTTGCGCTGGCCGCCCTGAGTCGATGCAACAGATGGCCAAACGCTCAATAGAACCCTCGGCCACCTGGCAATCCGCATCGACAACAATCATGACTTCCGGCGCATCACTCGCCAAATGACGCACCCCGCAGTCCAGCGCATAACCCTTGCCACGCTGCTGATCATTGCGGCGCTCCACCACCTCGGCGCCCGCCGTGCGAGCCTGCGCGGCTGTGTCGTCAGAACAGTTATCCGCCACCACCAACAGGCGATCACCCAAAAGCAACTGCGGCCGTATGCTGTTTAACGTCGCGACGATGATCGAGGATTCATTGTGTGCCGGTATCAACACCGCCACCCGCGGTCGCGGTCCTTGCGCCGACGAGCGCGACCGTGCAGGCAGGCAGGCCATCAGCACCTGTACAAACAGCACCAACACCGGCAGTAGGATGAGTATCAGCAGGGAGCTGAACAGCCAACCAAGTAATGTGATCATGCTTGCGCCCTAAACAAATTAGCCAACTTGGCCGCTTCGGTATCGATGTCGTGTCGCTCCAGCACTCGCTGATAGGCCGCCTCGCCCATCCGCTGCAACACCTCGACAGGTTGCGCGAGGCAGTCCGCCAACGCCGCCACCAACTCATCCACCGCTCCAGCGGGAAACAACCAACCGTTCACACCCTCTTGTACCAACTCGGGAATCCCTGCCACATAGCTCGTCAATACTGGCCGGCGCAAAGCCATGGCTTCCATGATGACTACTGGCAAACCCTCGGCGAAGCTCGGCAGCACCAAGGCCCGGGCCGCAAGAATTTCCGCCCGCACCTGCTCACTGCTGATCCAGCCGGTAATCCGCACCTGCGCCTGCAAGCCATGCCGTGCAATCAGGGCTTCGATTTCCGCGCGCATTTCTCCATCGCCGGCCAGTACTATTTCGAACTCCACACCTTGAGCTGCCAGGATGCGGGCAGCCTCAAGCAACAACAATTGTCCCTTCTGTTCACACAAACGACCTACGCAAACCAACCGCGGCGCAGATGGCACAGCAACAGCCGGCACATCGTGAAACGCCCGCTCCAGCCCACAGTGCACCACCTTTACCCTTGGCCAGTGCGCATGAGCCACCCAGCGAAACAGCTGGCTACGCCCATAAGAACTGATCGCCGCGACAAAAGCCGCACGCCGGACTTTCTCGCCCAAATGAATAAACTGCGGTTTGTCGAACTCCTCCGGGCCGTGCACGGTAAAACTGTACACCGGCCCACCAAGCACATTGGCCAGCATCACCACCTCGGTTGAGTTGGTGCCGAAATGCGCATGCACATGCTCGGCCCCAAACGCCTGCAACCAGATCAGCACGCGACACGCCTCGGACAAATAAACCAAATGGTACGGCCAGGGGCGATCGGCACGCTGGCCCATGCGCAGCGCCAGCCACAGCGCCGAAAAAAAACGTCGCGGCTGGGCGCGCAGCACCTGCAGCACAGGCACTAACAGCTCTTTGACTCCGCCCTGCAGCACATACTGAGTTTTATCGCGTTCAGACACGTCTTCGGCATCCACCAATTCGGCATCCCAGCCACGCAGAGCAATGCGCTGCACCACAAACCCCTGACGCTCCAACGCCAAAATCTCGCGACGAATGAAGCTATGGCTGACTTTGGGGTATTGATTGATGAAATAAGCGATACGCATAGGAACCAGACTTAGTTGTCGTTGCGGTGGATTATTACTGCAAGTAATCCCACAGTAGTACAGGTCTCGGGAACGTCAACTAGCCACACGGTTGCTGCTATAACTACCGATCAACACGCTGTCTATCTTTTTAAAGGTGTCGTCCAGCAACTCATAGCGCCTGCGATACATGGCCCGTTTTTTTGAAGCAATACTGTCGAGCGGCTTCCTGGAAAGAACCATGGGAATCTCAAAAAAATCTTCGCGCTCTGAAGGAGTCGCGCCATGTTCTAACCAGATCACATCATAATTTGCCGCCAGCTCCAGAGCTTTGTGAGCGCCAAAATACGGATGACGATGGTGGCGATACCCATCCCCTACCGCATAAATTTTTTCAACACCGATATTGATGGCAATGTATTTAATAACTTCGATCAGAAAGCTTCTTGGCCGCAGGCCTTCAAAGTCTTTTGTCAGGTCCCTGTAGATACTCAACGACAGTTCACTCTCGACGCCTTTATGTATCCCTTGAACAGCACCGATAAAAATACATAACTCAGTGTCCGTGCGACACAACGTGAATGCTATTGACGCAATGCGCAGTTCCCCCTGAAACAAGTTCAGCACCAACTCCCCTTCACGCATAAACCAGAAGGGACGATCGAGCACCAGGGAACAGCCAGCCGCAAACTCCGACAAATCACTCAGCAGCAAACTGTCACTTCGCCCCAACAGCAATAGCTGCGGACAGCTTTTGGTAACGACTTCGTAATGCGAGGCTAAAACACTAAGCTTATTCTTGGGGCTCCAGCTTTTACTGATGTAGGGCCAATGAACAACGCCTACACAATCCCCGCCTAACTTCTCAACACCGGACTTACCCAAGGCGTTCGACATACGCCCGCAAAACAACTTCAGCTCGGACCAGTTTTTTGCAACTAAAACCAGCATTTTAAACTTATTATTCAATGCCCTTAAGGAATACCCAGCGTGTAAAAAAAATACGCTCTTTAATATCACCCAATTATTCATATAAGTCTCACTTGTATTCGATCAACGCGGCCTTGCCGGCGCCGAATCTGTTCAGTAGAAACTTGACTTGGCCGAGCATCTCGGGAAATTTCCCCAGCACGAGAAAGAAAGCCCGTAGCCAGTTTTCGCGTGTGGATCTATCGCCACCGCGGGCGAGGCGCACGACCTGCAATGGATAGACCAGCAGAAGAAGCAGCCCAAACCATCCAAACACCAAACTCGCGATAACAGTCGCCAGCGGGACACCCAATCCCCAGAACCAGACACGGCGCGACTCGCGCAACCAATGTCGCTCCGGTGCAGCCCCATGCAAAAATGCGCCCTCGGCAAAGGCATAACCACCGCGCAAGGTACGCTGCCACCATTGGCCGAAACGGGTCATGGTTGCATCGTGCAAGGTCATTTCCTCGCCCAGACGCCAGACCTTCCAACCATTCCCACGCAGACGCACGCACAATTCAGGCTCTTCCCCGGCAATAAGGCCCGGTCGAAACCCGGACGCGTCGGCAAAGGCGTCAGCCCGCATCAACGCATCGCCCCCACATGCCTTGGCCTCACCTACCGGCGTATCCCATTCGAAATCACACAGTAAGTTGTAAACAGAGTGCTGCGGAAAACGTTCACGGCGCCGTCCACAGACCACCGCGACGTCAGGATGTGTATCAAGAAAGGCCTGCGCCCGGGGCAGCCAACCGCCGACAATTTCACAATCACCGTCAACGAACTGCACATACCGCATCGCCGGCAGTGAGCGTTGCAGGCAGGCAAATCCTTCATTGCGCGCACGCGCAGCCGTAAAGGGAATCGTCATGTCCAACTCGACCACCTCGACCCCAAGCCTCAGTGCCATCTGCACTGACCCGTCGGTTGATCCAGAGTCGACATAAACAACTTTCTGCGCCGAACCGGCGAGGGAAGTCAGACAACGCTCAAGCCGTAGGCCTTCGTTGCGACCGATAACAACGACACCCATCCCCATAGCCATGGCGCTCACTCAGCGACGCAATTGAAGTAATCCATCGGGTGGTTCATGAGAACTCCCTCGATTCTGCGTACTTCCTTTTCTTGATAGTCGCAGGCACGCCCACGGCCACCGAGTCGTCCGGCACATCGGTCAGCACCACAGCATTGGCACCAATCACGACATTGTTACCAATTCGGATATTGCCCAGCACCTTGGCCCCTGCCCCGATATCAACATTGTTACCCATCACCGGAGCAATCGGCTCACTCACATTCTTGAGGCCCACGACGACGCCATTGCGGATACGGCAATCATCGCCGAACTGCGCAAAGCCACTGATCACGATTCCGCCGAAATGATCGATGACGAAGTTGCGCCCGACCACCACCTCACACGGCAACTCGATACCCGTGACGATCTGCACCAGTTTGAAGAGCACTTTGTATATAAAGGAGAACAACTTGCGTAGCAGTGCCGGTCGCACACCGTAACGCCAGCGCCCAAAGCGATAAACCACCATCACCCAAAACCCCTGAGCCCCCCAGTCTCCGGCGTATGCATGTAAATCCGCACGTATGTTTTCGAACATAACTGGCCCTACCGTGTTGGTTGGCTAGCGAATTTGGTATCACGCAGCAACGCCCAGGTCACACGAGTATGCTGCCAACACGCCCCTAAAGCGGCCCGACCGCGGCCTTTCAATAGCGCCTTGAGCGCCACAATCAAATCACCCAGACTCACCAGTAGCATATGTGAGGCCAAACCGGGCAGACCGTGGTGCTTGCGGAAATACAAAAGCTCACTTTCGATTTGTATCGTGGGGAGCTGACGACTATCCGCATTGAGTTTGTCGACAGACTTGGCACTTTCACCGCCGATATGCACCACCGTGGTATACGGGTAGTAAACGACCTTCCAGCCTGCCTGTTTAACGCGTTTGCAGTGATCTATCTCCTCGAAATAAAGGAAGTAGCGCGGATCGAACAATCCGACCTGGTCGATGACTTCACGGCGGATCAGGTAATAGCACCCGGGCACCCAGTCGCACTCACGCACCGAAGCATGATCCCAGGCCATGTCGTCGACTCTTTTCACCACAGGGAAAAAGCGTTCAAGCCCCGTATGCGAAAGGAAGACATTCAACGGCGTTGGAAAATAGCGACAGGAGGGCTGTAAATCACCCGCTCGTCCAACCAATCGAACGCCGAGGACACCGCAATCAGGATGAGTTTCCATATAGTCGAGCGTCTTGCTCAGCGTATCCGCAGCAACAAAGGCATCAGTATTGAGGAGCAGCGCATACTTTCCCTGCAGGTGTTCAACCAATTGATTATTGGCACGCCCAAAGCCAACATTATTTTCATTGGCGAGTTGCAATGCCTCTGGACAAATAGTTGCCAGGCACTCCAGCGAATTATCGACAGAGGCATTATCCACCACCAAATAGCGCGTGCGATCCACGCTAGTTGACTGGCGTAACGCATTAAACATCGGCTGCAACAACTCCGCTGTGTTGTAATTAACCACCAACACGTCAAGGGGAGCGCTAGCCATTGGGTTGCTCGCCAAAAAAGTGTTGCGCTCTCATTTTTATAAGCTTCGGTTCAAATGTCGGGTCGTATACACCATTGCGCTGCCTGATAAGGTCAATCCATGGATAAGTGGCGCTACGCTCTTCGACTTTCGCCAACACTTCTTCCAAGGTACAGATAACTTTGGCTGGGTTACCCCCAACCACTACCCCAGGCGGAACATCTTTTACGACTACAGCACCGGCCGCGACAATCGAATTAGGGCCAATAGTCACACGCGGCATAATGATAGAGCCATAACCGATAAAACAATTATCCAGAATATCGATAGGGCCGACAGAGTCCAGTTTTTTATCAAAACGCACTTCAAGCATGCCGATTATTCCATCGTGGCCGAACAGCGTGCAACAAGATAAACCTACATTATTTCCGAGTCGTACCAGCGAAGGGTCAGTTATGTTGGCAGCAGGATTGATCCATACGCCTTGACCGATGGAGTGCAAAGATCCCCATCGAACCATATGTTTAGCCCATTCATACCCGTCCGGTTTACAGAATTTTTTATAGAGCGGGGTCCCATACCCCGTTGTTTTTGCAATATAAGCAATCGTGCGTTTTAGTAGACCAATCATCCTCTCAGCCTCATGAATTCAGCGATAGACACCTGTGCCAAGGTTAGAGACACCCTGATTCTTCATTACCACTTCCCTAAGAGTAGACGCTCCCTAAAATCCAACACTCAAATAATCAACACATGCTCCCCCCTCAGGAATACCTGCCCATCTGATGGTTAAGATGTTCCGCCAGCCTTAAAACAATTTGCAAAATAGGCATTGTGGGGTTGCAGGCACCGCCTGTAGCGAAAACACTGCTACCCGCCACGTAAAGATTCTCGACACCGAACACTTTGCAGTTCTCGTCGACAACGCCAAACTCAGGCGAAGCCGCCATCCGTGTGGTCCCCATATGATGAGCATGGGGATTGAGCCTCAGTGGCAAATCGACGTCATAAACGTAGTCTTCCAACTTGACAAAGCCCAACCCTGTTTCGGCAAAACACTTCGCCACTTCGAGCCCTATGGACTTGACGGTATTTCTGTCTGCCGGGGTCAGTTCCCAATGAACATTTACCTTCCTCATCCCTAACGCATCTCGCTCGTCGAGCAATGAGATTCGGCTGTCAGGGTTGGGAAACTGTTCGATCAGCGTGCCGAGCACCCCGTCTCCAGGGCAATCGAACTTGGCAATAAATTCAACCTTGCGCTCCGCACCCACTTCGCAAACGAGGTTCTCGAAAAAGCTCTTGATGGCAGCCATTCGCCCATAGGATTTCACTTCAGCTACAAGCGTGGCCGTCACATTCCCTTTACCTGACTTGTGCTCCATCACGAATGCATCGGTCGTGAAGTACTCCTGCCGAGCATCTGTACCCTGCCCGTCGTTCAGAATGAAGGTTCCCATTTCGACGTTCAGGTGCTCCATGAAGCATCTACCGACGAAACCATCCTTGCTGACGATACCGCCAGTTGCCAGAGACTCGCTGTTGAGCAGGTGCCTGGCATTCTCGATCGCGCCAGTCGCCAGAATGAATTGTTTTGCCGTGACTCGCTCTCGATGCAACTCATAGTCAGAGACGACTATCGTTGCTATGCGGCCGGCCTTGCTGTCGAACTCAAGATCGACGCAATTGCAATGGATGAAGACATCCAGCCCCTCGGTCTCATTAAGTTCCTTGGCATATTTTTGTGCAAATCGCGTCGGCGGGCTTAGCAGGAAACGATCAGCGTAAAAGTCGTTGCCGTCCAGACTCGCATTGATAGCCTTGAATCCGGAGTGCGGCGGAAGATCGACAATATCCATGGCCTCCGGCAGATTGCGCTCGATCTCGGAAAACGCGATGGGCCAGCCCGGCACAGGCACCGGAGGGGCCACGATAAAGTCCGACGGTTCGAATGGACGGCATCGCCCGGCCCAGTGATTGGAGGTCCCGCCAAGATAACGCAGGCGTGTTTCCTGAGCATACATCTCGAGGCCTGATGATGAGACCTTGTAGAGGTTCTGCGAGACCGGCGAATACTCGAGCCCACCGCCCTCGACAAGCACCACATGCCGACCATTACCGGCTAAACGCAAGGCCAGCGTAATGCCGGCTGGCCCACCGCCGATGATGCAAATGTCATAGTGGTCGCGCAGTTCTTTCTGCGATTGGTAGTCTTTGATCATGCGTGTGTTTGCCAAAAATGCCGGGCAGGCAGCACCCATCCGTTGATTACAATGAACTCGGATTTAGCAGCGGAAGGCCGGGCGGCTTTGGAAAATCCGAACATGATCCCTCCAAGACTCAATAGAGCAGAAGCCTGGAGGAAGCTTCTGCGCCCCATCACAGAGGTATTCAAATCAGTCTCTCTCATGATTCAAAGCTCCACGACATCGAGATTACATTGGAAATTTCAACGGCTACATCAAGGCCACAATTTGGCGACGGCCATCAATATCTCAATGGCGACGCGGTGCCGCAGCTTTGGAAACATCAAGAGAAATAGATCAAAGCCATTTAAAAAAAACCGTCAATAACTCCCCACACAATGCCCCCACTGCCAGCATAGGCAGCACCACCAATTCACGCTTGAGACTGAACATCCCCAGACGACAATTGACATAAAAAACCAGGAAAAGCGTAGGAAACGTGTACAGGGCAGCGCCCCAAATCGCGTATTTGACCCCGCCAATCGCCAACAGCAGAGGCAGCAGCACCCACAACGAGACCACGCGAATAATGTTATCCATGGCCTGGTACTTGGTGAGTCCCAAGGCAATCCAGACCTGATTCGCCAGCATGTAGCGCATTGTGAAAAAAGAGAGTGAAAGAATGGCCATCATGTTGCCGGCCTGGGCGTAACGCTCATCGTACAAGATGCTGATGAGCAGTGGACTGCCGGTCAGGAACAGTCCACAGAGAAACAGGCAGGCCAGATCGAGCATCAATTTCAAGCGGTAATACAAAGCGTGGAGCCGTACGGTGTCATTCGTTCTTGAGGCCTCACTGAAAGCCGGCAAGGCCACGGCCCCGACTACCTTTTGCAATGCAAGCTGAACGGCTCCCAAAATCAGCACGGCAATGGAGTAAACGCCCAGTTCGCCGGCCGTCATGCTGCCGCCGAACCAGACACGATCACCGTACATGGCCAATACGCCCACTGCCGACGACAACAGTATCCAACGGCCGAAGCCGACTAATTCATTGAGCGCAGAACGCTCCCACTGTAGACGGTTAGAAGGGCCCTCAAACCAGACATGCCCCAGCAGCGTGTTGACCATCGATTGGACCAGACCTGCAATCACCAGCGACCAGATGGACCTGGTGAAGTAACCGATGCCCAGCATGACCAACAGCCCGACGACCTGAGACCCAAACTCGGTGAGTACCACTTTCTTTTGCTGGAAAGAGCGCACTGCCAGGTCGATTTTGGTCGACTGAAAACCGACGATGATTGCCGAGAAACCGGTCACGGCCAACACCAGCGGCAACTCGGGTGCGGCGTAGGTGGAATTGGGCGACCACAGATTGAGGGCCTGTGCATACCAGGCGAGGGCCGCGAGGAGAAGTGTCGAAGCAAAAAGGATAAAGCCACGCACGATCTGCACGGTCCAGATGGTATTGAGAAAAACCGGATCGTTGCCACGCGGGCTCTGGATGATGTTCTGGCGCAAGCCGACATCGGAAAGCATGTGCAGAACCAGGGAAACGGTGATGGCGATCATCATGATGCCGAACATCTCCGGCATCAGCAGACGGGCCATTATCAGGTTGCCGCCCAAGCGAAAGGCTTGAGACGTAACCAGCGCCCCGAGATTCCATGCCCCGGCAGAGATCGCTCGCTTACGAAGGCCCAACGATGGCGACAAATCGACTAACGACATAACATCATCCCCGGACTCGATGGCTCAAAAGGAACTATAGTCGCGTTTAGCCATTCCACTAGCCGTCGCTCATCAATCAATAAGTCCAATCATCCATGCCTGAGCACTTCCGAGCGTTGATTGTCATTCTGGTCCTTACTGGCATCGTTTTTGCCATCGCACGTCGACCAGCGGCAGACCTGATTCCCGACCGTAATTTCACTCGTCGGCGCAATCTGTGGTTCGTATTGACGCTACTGGCATTTGTTTCGCACAGTTTCTGGGTGTACGCAGGCATTGCCGCGATCGTGTTGACCTTCGCACGAAATCGCGAGCGCAATCCCGTGGCGCTATTTTTCCTTCTGCTGTTTCTCATCCCGCCGGCCACGGCGGAGATTCCGGGCTTCGGCCTGATCAACTATTTTTTTGCCCTTAACCATATTCGTGTGCTGGCGCTGTGTGTGTTGCTTCCGGCTTTTTTCACTCTGCGCAAGCGCGCCGACACGGTCCCTTTCGGGCGTACCTGGCCTGACAAAATATTAGCCGCCTACCTCCTGCTGACGAGTCTGCTTTTCCTGCGCGAAACCACCGTCACCGACACCTTGCGCCAAACGCTCTACCTGTTCATCGAAGTTTTTTTGCCTTACTACGTTGCCAGCCGGGCGCTGAAGAACCTCAGCGACTTCAAGGACGCTCTGTTCGGTTTTGTACTCGCCGCCATGGTGCTGTCGCTTATAGGTCTCTTCGAATATGCCAAGCACTGGCAGCTGTACAGCGCGGTTGTCTACGCCATGGGCATGCAATGGGATTCCGGCTACTTGAGCCGGGGTGGCTCATTGCGCGCCAGCGCCACTACCGGCCAGGCCATTGCGCTGGGCTTCGTCATCAGCGTGGCCATCGGCTTTTACCTGTACTTGCAGGAGGAGGTCCGTAGCAAATTGCAGCGCAGCCTCGGCGCACTGTTGCTCGCCGGTGGTCTGTACGCACCGCTGTCGCGTGGCCCCTGGATCGGTGCAGCCGTCATGATCGTCGTGTTCATCGGCACCGGCCGTAAAGCAATCAAACGCCTGATGCTGCTGGCCGCCGCCGGGGCGCTCACCCTGCCCGTGCTGGCCATCGTGCCGGGCGGGCAAAAAGTGCTTGATCTGCTACCGTTTATCGGCACGGTGGATGTCGAAAATATCACCTACCGGCAGCGCTTGATTGATAACGCCGTGATCGTTATCCAGCGTAACCCTTGGCTGGGTTCTTTCAATTTCCGCAGCACACCGGAAATGCAGTCCATGATTCAGGGCCAGGGGATCATCGATATCGTGAACACCTATATCGGCATAGCGCTGTCGTTCGGTTTGATTGGCTTGACGCTTTTCGTGGTTTTTTTCGCCAGTGTTCTGCAGGGCATCCGCAAGGGGATGCGTTCGTTCCCCAACGAAGACGATGAGGCGCGCCGACTCGGACGTGCACTTCTGGCGACACTGGCCGGGATCCTGATCACTATCGTTACCGTTAGCAGTATCACGGTCATCCCCGTGGTGTATTGGTCGGTAGCTGGAGTGTGCGTGGCCTACGCTCAGATGGCACGCAGGCTCAAGCACACCTCGACGGCCGTCTCGGCGAGTGCCCATCTCCAACTCAGGTAGACCCCATGATCCAGTTGTCTCGCCGCCCCCAGATACTGCTCCTGCTGTTTTTGGCTATTTGGCCGATTCGTATCTGGGCGTCGGACTGGGTCGTCAGTGTGGATGAGCGCAACGGCCTGCCAATGCTGGAGCGTGGTGGTAGTCCGGCAATCGCTACGACATTCTCGTTCTTTGGGCGCAACTGGGACTGGACGTATTTGCAGACCGAATTCAAGGTAAACGCCCCTTATCGATACTCCCTTGCAGGCAAAAACAAAGCGCTGGATTTCGACTTGACTGCGCAGATTCAGAAGCAAGACGAACAAAAGCTGACCTGGAACTTTGCCGTGGATGCACACAGCGGGAAGTCGGGCGTTTCAGGTGGTGGCATTGTCTTCGAATTCGACCCCGCTCTTTTCGCTGGAGAAATGGGCGAGCCCACTTTGCTGCCCGACAACCGCGGCTGGACCTGGGGCAATGCGCAAGGGCGACGCATCGAAATGCGCTTCGAGCCCGCACTGGCGAGTGTGTACTTGGAACCGGGCAGTAAATCCGAGGTGCGTGCTTTTTTCTACAAGAACACGATCAAACCTGGCCGCCAGGAATTCACAGCGACCTTGAGCGTTTCTGGCGATGTGGCGGTCGGCCCAACCATTACCGAGCGTTTCGGGCTATCGGACCCAAAGAGCTGGCCGACTGACAAGCTCGACTGGAAAACCTCGCCGGTCGACCTGTCTTTTCTCAACGCTCAAGAAAAACCTGCAGGCAAGCGCGGCTTCGTCAAAGCCTCTGGCGAGCAATTGCTATTTGCCGACAACACTGCGGCGCGTTTCTGGGGCACCAACCTTTCGGCCTACGCGCTGTTCCTCACCTCAGACGATGCAATCAAGCTGCAGGCCAAACGCCTGTCGGCACTGGGTTTCAATCTTGTACGACTGCACCACCATGACTCGCCATGGGTCTTCCCGAACATCTTTGGCGATGGCAGGGTCACGCGCAGCACCCAGCAACTGAGCCCGGAATCGCTGAAAAAAATCGACTGGTGGATCAAATGCCTGAAAGACGAAGGCATTTATGTGTGGCTCGATATGCACGTCCAGCGAGTCTTTACTGAAAAGGACAACATTTATGGCTTCGATGAATTGCCGAAAGAAGAACAGAATTTCACCTATCTCAAGGGCTATTCCTATGTGAATGTCACCATTCAGCAAGCCATGAAGCGCTTTACCGAAGCCTACCTGACCCATGTAAACAGCTATACCGGTCTCGCCTACAAAGACGACCCGGCGATTGCCGCTGTACTGATCACCAACGAAAACGACGTCACCAATCACTTTGGCAATGCCCTGCTGCCAGACAAGAATTTGCCGAAGCACAACCGCGTCTACATGGCGGAGGCCGAGGCTTTTGCCAAACAGCACAATCTGTCTGCAGACCAGACCTGGCGCTCTTGGGAGCCAGGCCCCTCCAAGATGTTCCTCAACGATCTGGAGCGACGTTTCAACGTCGATATGATTCAACACCTGCGTGGAATAGGCGTGAAGGTCCCCATCGCCACGACCAGTAGCTGGGGCCGCAATGGCCTGAATTCCCTGCCGGCCCTTACCGCCGGCGACGTAATCGATGTCCATAGCTACGGTGGCTCGGGACAGGTCGAGAAAAACCCGCTCTACAGCGACGGCATAGTGAATTGGATTGCCGCCGGCCAGGTCATCGGTAAACCCTTGACCGTCACCGAGTGGAACAATGAGCCCTTCCCGATACCAGACCGTCACTCACTGCCACTCTATATCGCCGGCACCGCCAGCCACCAAGGCTGGGATGCACTGATGCAATATGCCTACAGCCAGGAACCCATGGGGGGCGTAGGGATGAGTGCCAACAACTGGCACGCCTATAACGACCCAGCAATGCTGGCCACCCTGCCCGCCGCCGCCTTGCTTTATCGCCGTGCAGACGTTCGCGAAGCAACAACGACCTACGTCTTCGCGCCGACGTCAGCCACCCTGTTCAACCAAATGATCACACCGGCCAACTCTGCTCTCCTGCGCACAGCCATGGAGAAAGGCAAGCTGGAAATCGCGATGCCACAGACGCCGGAATTGCCCTGGTTGCAACAGAGCGTTATCCCAAGCAATGCACAGGAATTTCATGACCCTGGCCAGTCGCTGCTGGACGCCAATGCCATCGAGTCCACGACCGACACCGGTGAGCTAAAGCGCAACTGGAAACAAGGCGTCTACACCATCAATACGCCGCGCACCCAGGCCGCTACCGGTTGGATCGGGGGTGAGTCGATCAGCCTTGGCAACATTAAGATTCAAGTGAAGACCACCAACGCCAGTGTGGTGGTGCAAAGTCTGGACGACGCGCCTTTGAGCCGATCGCAGGATTTACTGATTTCGTTAGGCACCCGTGCCGTCCCCCAGGACGGCGACAAAATACCTTTTTACGTTGAGCCCCTCGAGGGCACGCTAACCATCCAGGCGCCGCAAGGCTTGACACTGTTCACCCACGGCATTCTGGGGCAAATGAAGAAGCTGCCCGCGACCTACCTTGATGGCCGCTATACCATCAAGTTCGACGGCTTGCAGGCGTCGAACTGGTTGTTCTTGAAAAAAGACGTCACGCAAGCACAACCTTAGGCGACGTGCAGCCGACCTCAACTTGATGGAACAACGCCTTGCGGCGTTGTTCAGCGAGGGCTGTTTAAAGGGCTTCAAAATCAAACAATGGAACATAGCCTGCGCCGAGCAGATGTGGACATTTCGACAATACAAACTCATCACTCAATAAATCCTCCGAACTTTTATACCTGCTCGTTAAAACCCCTGTGATATTTAAAAGCGTATGCGACAAGGAGGATATGCTGATTTTCTGACTCTCTCTCTCCTTCAACTTTAAAAGCTTGAGCGATTGCTGGCTCGAAACATTATCGGACGCCCAGATAAATGCCGAAACCGGGAGATCGTATTGATTGCCAATGCCATGACCCAAGAGCCCGCGACTGTCATCCATCATGTTTTCACCATGATCCGATGAATAAAACAAGACAGATGGTTTTTTGCTTGACCTCAACTGATCAATAAGGGTGCCCAATAGCCAGTCCGTATACAAAATACTATTGTCATACTCGGCAGTAATCTTGTCTTTGAAGCTGTCTGTTGACGGCTTGAACTTAACGAAACTTTCCGGGTATCGGCGTGAATACTCGAAATGACTGCCCTTGACATGAATAAATATGGCTTTCTTTTGTGTATCGCTTTTATTTAGTATCTTTTCATATTCTGAAATCAATGCCCCATCATAGCTTCTCTCAAAATACTGACGGTATTGTGCCTCTGCGGCTATTTGTGGAATTATCCCGCCAAAACTATCAACCTCTTGCACAGACAACCAATAGGTCATGTACCCGGCCGCGCGATATATACCCACCAATGATTTTGTCGACGCAATGGCGTCCCAATCCGATATAGGCTCAAGGCTCAGCATTGAAGGAACCGCAAACGAGGTATAGGGGGCTGTCGTGCAGATCTGATTAAACTTGAAAAGCCCTGCCTGCTTACCGAGATTCGGGGTTGTTTCCTTGTTATAACCGTAGAGGGACCAGTTCTGCGGCCGTGATGACTCACCGATGACAAAAACAATGGTTTCTATATTGGATTGATCCGACGTACTGGTTATTTTTACATCAGATTCCCGACGGCGCTTGATAAGGTTCTCCGTCCCCAAATAAAGGTTTGCAGTCAGGGCAGCTTGTGACAAATAACCTATTGGCGTGCTTTGGTCTTTTGCAAGGAGATCCATGACTGCAGATTTCCCGAAAGAATTAAGTTTGACGGTTTTATAAAAATACGCCCCATACCCCACTAGCAAGGCGCTAACAACCAAAACAAAAATACCTTTGTTTTTATATAATTCGCGCTTATGCAGACCTATTAATCCAGCCCCATAGCACAATATGAAAATCACCAAAACAACACTGATGGGCTGCCAATAGGTCGGCAGAAACTCGCCAGCCTCCTGATAGTTTGTCAAGCCAATAAATATATAAGCAGCTGTTAATCTCGAGTTGAAATTCAACACCAAAAAGAGATCAATAGCTGCTACCAAATAGAACGGCAGCAGAATAATGTGGACCTTAAATTGACTGGACGAAATAAATCTAATCGCCAAAAGCCACAACACTGACATGCCAAGGGTGTAAACGACCAATAAATCAATTTTAGAGTATTGATAGTTTGCCAGCGTTCTAACAATCAACGGTGACAGCAGAAAGGACCACAATACTAAATTTGGCCATTCTGCTTTAACTATTCTTAATGAGTAATCGATAATTCTGGCAGGATTTTTCATTTGATAATTATCCTCGCAGGATGCCCAAATGCCTCTTCAGAGGGTAGCTTCAATTGGCGCGCTCGCTGAATCGTGTTCGAAATATTCTCTCCTTTGGCGCTCCAGACGTCGCGAGTCGCAAGGCTTGGCACTCCTCACACTTGGCATTGCGGGGCAAATGAAGAAGCTGCCCGCGACCTGCCTTGATGGCCGACTACAATCAAGTTCGACTGGCAGTAGCTTGCACAGCGATAGTGCCCAGGAAATCGGAGATCAGGATGAAATTTTTGGTGGTGGGTGGCGCGGGTTATATCGGCTCGCACATGGTGAAGCAGCTACTGAGTTCAGGTCACGATCTTGTGGTGGCAGACAATTTCTCAACGGGTTATCGCAGCGCGTTGAAGGGCGGGACATTGGTCGAACTGGACATAGCCGACGAACAGGCGCTGGACGCCCTGTTTGCGGAACACCACTTTGATGCCGTGTTCCACTTCGCCTCCTTTATACAGGTGGGCGAATCCGTCGCTGAACCTGCCAAGTACTATCAAAACAACTTCACCGCCACGCTGACGCTGCTCCAGGCGATGGTTCGCGCCGGGGTTAAAAACTTCATTTTTTCCTCGAGCGCCGCCGTCTACGGTGACCCGGTGTATGTACCGATCGACGAGGAGCATCCCAAGGCCGCGATCAACCCTTATGGACGCAGCAAGTGGATGGTGGAGCAGATGCTTGAAGATTTCGACCGCGCCTATGGGCTCAAATCGGTCCGCCTGCGCTACTTCAATGCCGCCGGAGCAGACCCTGAAGGACAGTTAGGTGAACGCCATGAACCGGAAACCCACCTGCTGCCCCTGATCCTGCAAGCAGCCTCCGGACGGCGCGCCACCATCACCGTCTATGGCCGTGATTACGATACGCCTGACGGCACTTGCATTCGCGACTACGTCCACGTTGTCGACCTCGTTGCCGCTCACGCGCTGGCCGTGGATTATCTGCTGGCAGGAGGTGCAAGCACGGCGTTCAACCTCGGTAACGGTCAAGGTTTCTCAGTACAGCAAGTGATAGATACCGCGCGCTACGTGACCGGCCAGGATATCTCTGTCAGCGAAGCGCCACGTCGCGCGGGCGATCCACCACGCCTTGTGGCCGATCCCCACAGGGCCAATACATTACTGGGTTGGCAACCGCAATTTGGCTCACTTGAACAGATAGTGGCGCACGCCTGGAGCTGGGAGCAGAAGTACCCTTGGCACTGACCGTCGGCGCTAGCCAATAGCGCCGACTCCTGCGGGTGATGCTCTAATAGTAAGAGCGATTTTCGGGTTCGGCTTTGTTCAACACCGTGCCAATCAGATTGGCTGTCCCAAGATGATGCAGGCTTTCCTCGATCTCTTTCCTGCTGTTCAATCCGTTAGCGACAACGAGCAGGACGCAGTCGAACCTGGGCAGGACGTTAATCACATCATCGGAACTCAACAACGGCGGCAAGTCGAAAATCACGATGCGTGAGTTGTAGCGCTCGCGCAGATCAGCAATCAAATAGCTTACTGCAGGCGATGACAACACCTCGGTGGAAAGAGGAATCGGCTCGCGCGTCGGCAGAACCACAAAGCGCGGCAAGGTCGGATTGACCAATACTTCTTGCAGTTCGGCTTCATCTGCCAACAATTCATTAAGCGATTTATCCATCGGCAGACCCAGGTACTCACCCACCTTCGGACGACGCAAGTCGAAGTCCACCAGCAACGCCGTCTTGGTCGTGTGATGCGCGATACTCATCGCCAGGTTTATAGCCAACACCGTCTTGCCTGCCTCTGGAGTCGGCGAGGTGATGGCGAGCGTGCGCCAGCCATTTTCCTCCATGATTTTTAGAACTTGTGTACGCAGTAGATCGAATGCCCCGCTCATACTCGAATTTTTGTTGTAAGCCACAATGCGGTTGCGCTCAAGGTGATCTGGCCGCAAAGGTACAACCTTGGTTTGCACATAACTGAGTGCATTCAGACCTGTGGACTGCGCGGTCGGCGTCATGGCTTTTGACGAGGTCTGTTGCTCGGCTTTTTCGGTATCGGGATTGAACATTTCCATGGCTATATTCCTTACGTAAACCGGCCCAGAGCTTTAAACATCAGAAGATCCAGAGGCATGTAGAGGAAGTGCAGGAGCACCAGAAAGATCGCGATTGTCGCGACTCCAATGACGATCAATAGCATTCGCCACTTCCTGCGGCGTGCCAGTTCAGCCTTGGTGTGAATGTAGGGAATGGAAACCAATACGCGTCTACCCAGCACGCTGGCCAAGGCCTGGGCACCGCGCACACGCTGACTCATCATCTCGAGGAGCATCACCAGCGCGCCAGCACCCACCGGGGCAAGCAAGAAACCCATGGCAACCACTTTTTTACGGTTCGGCCGTACCGGCTTCTCGGGCATCAGCGGCGACTCCAGAAGAACAAAACGCTCGGCTTTGTTTTCCTGCTCCAGGCTTTCGGAAATTTTCGCACTCATTTCCTTCGTGCGAATCTCCTCATATTTTTTACGAGCATTATCATGGTCACGCATCACCGTGACCAAGCCGCGCTCGACTTGCGGCGTCTCAATAATTTGTGCCTCATATTCGGCTATTTTTCCAAGTATTTGCTGCTTTTGATCGGCCAGCGACTTGATACGTGCTTCTGCTGCGGTGATCCGCGCCTGGGCCTTGGCAACGTCCAGATTGACCGAAGCCGCTGCACCAGCACCTTTGCCAGCCTCAAGTGCAGCAATTTTGCGTTTGACGGCACGCACGTCGGGGTGGGCTTGCGTATACAGCGACTGCAACCGGGTGTACTCAGCTTTGAGGCTAGCGAGATCCTGTGGTTTATCAACTGCCGCACCGGGTGTTCCAGGCTTGGTCACTAGCCCGGCATTCGCGGCGGAAAGCTCCAGCTCATTGAAGCGCAAGTCTTCACGGGCAGTTTTGTAGTCACGGTCGACCTCTTTAAGCTCGGTTTCGGCGCGCGTCAACATATTCATGCGCAGCTCTTGATGCTCGGGCAGCGCGTTACTGTGTGCCTGCTTGAAGTCCGCCAACCGGTTCTCGAGGGCTTCCAGTTCCACCCTGAGTTTGTCCGCCTCCTGCGTCAGGAACTCGGTCGTCTCACTTGCGCGTTCGGTGCGCTGCTTGATGTTTTCATCCAGAAACAGCGTCACCAGCTCCTTGGCAACTTTGTTCGCAATCTCGGGCTCCCTGTGTTCAAAGGAAAGACGGAAAGCAATCGTCACCTCTCCGCGCCCCTTGACCGCAGCACTGACCAGCGAGACCACAATCGCATTGCGCATTTCTTCAATCTTCTCGCTAACGCTCAGTTGCCGGCTTTGCGAAGCAAAAAGATTGTATTTGTCGATGATCCCTTCCAGATGATCACGGGTCATCACGCGCTGGCGAATAACTTCGATGCGCTCATCGGCAAAGGTATTGTTGTTGGCCGCCACCAGGTCTGGCGAAATCTGTTGAGACTCCACCAGAATCGTGCCGGATGACTCATAGGTCGGCGGGAGAGAGATCGCTACTGCTATGCACACGCCGAGTATGACCACGAAACTCACGATCAACAGCAGGGCGTGGTGCTTGATGATAGCTAGGTAGTCGTTGAACGACATTTCGTATTCAGTGGCCATATTTCTCACGCAGCTGAATTTCAGAGACCGGGATAACTATAGGTCAACGTCAGCCCGACGACGTTTGCAGTGGCATCCGGCAAGCCATCTTGCTGGCGTTGTTTGTATGTGTAGGATAGGCGTGCAATCCAAAAAGGCGAGAGTTCTTGGCTAAACCAGGCACTGTAATTTCGCAGGGTATTCGGCGTCCGGCCTTTGGCATCTTGCCAGGAGGCATCGAAACCGGTGCGCCGGGTCTCGTCGACGGCGTAGCTCCATGTCCCCCTCAGGGCATCAACCTCGACGAAACCGCCGTCCCCGCTGGCGAGAGTGCTACGACTGGCGTCGATGCTGGTATCAATACGCTCACCGGCATATTGCAACAATAAACCGCCCTGGCCTTTAGGGCCGCTACCTGTGCCGGAGACTTGGTTGAGACCGGCGTAGGCCGTCCCCTTAAGCCGCTCGGAGAATTGAACATTCAAGCCGACCGTGGGGGTGTAGCTGTTCGAGGAAGCCACTGCGGACCCCTTTTCCGGCTCATAGCGCCTCACGCCCAAACGGGTGAACAGCTCGACCTGCTCACTCCATGCATAGTTCAAGCTGAAGCGGGTCGCCAGCTCGTCATAGTTGGTCAGAGAAGCAACATCGTAAGTGACATGAGTGTAGTCAGTCTCGTTAACCAGGGTACTTCGCTCGCTGAGAGCAGTGCTCCAGTTGCCGCCCACCAAATACATCTTTTGCGTGCCATCGGAAGCAACTACGCCGGTTTCCTGAACCACCGTGGAAAGCGTAGAGTTTTCTTCATATCTCGCCACAAGCCCAAAAGCCCCCGTTTCGGTCTCTCGCTGCCACCCCAACCTTAATCTGGGATCTTCACGGTCCGAAACGACGGACGTATCCGAAGAACGCACGATATTTACCCCCAGACCGAACTGGAACTCATCCCGTCCGGAAGTACCCACGAGACTGTAATCGGGGGCGATGATGGTGCGAGTCACCCCTTTCTCATCACTCGTGAGCAGTAGTGGATTGCTGTCGTACTCGACCGTCGAAGGCACTGCTATAGCTGATTGCCAAGTAGCAGCATGGGCCAAGTCCGAACACGACAAAGCCAGGATTGCCGTCGCAATCCCGGTCGTTCGAAATTCAAGCAAGATAATCCTTAGTGCTTCGCGCAAGGCTAAGGCACGACCAGCGTATCGCCGGCTTTAAGTGGAAAATTGGTGGACATGTCATCCCCCGACATCAACTTGCTGTAGTTGACGTGCAGGATCTCTTGTCTAGTCCCATTGGGTCGCACGACCTTAATGTCGTCTTTATCGGCGAATTTGTCGAGCCCACCCGCCATGCTTATTGCCTGCAGCACTGACGTTTGACCGGACATATGCACGGTGCCGGGCTTCAGCACTTTGCCCTGGACGTAGACGACATTACCTTCGGTGCCGGTGACGACAGCGCTCACCTGCGGATCAGGTATGAATTTCTCAAGTTTGGCAGCGATTTGCTGCTCGACAGCGGTGGTATCAAGCCCTTCAACATCGACTCGCCCTACCAGCGGGAAGGTAATGCTGCCATTGGGGAGTACGCGTACATCCTGTTTGAGCTTGTCTTCGCCCCAAACGGAAATGGAAAGGCTATCTCCCTGATTCAGCTTGTAAGCCCCGTCCTTTTCGACGGCATTGGAAATGCTGGGCCAAACGGCCAGCGCGC
This sequence comes from Pseudomonas sp. PDM10, assembly GCF_014852295.1. Taxonomy (NCBI): domain Bacteria; kingdom Pseudomonadati; phylum Pseudomonadota; class Gammaproteobacteria; order Pseudomonadales; family Pseudomonadaceae; genus Pseudomonas; species Pseudomonas sp. PDM10. The sequence continues at coordinate 697,569 of NZ_JACVBJ010000004.1, forward strand.
ACAGCACAGGTATCAATGAACGGAACATCGGGATCCCTCCGTCTAAGTAGCCATGCAAGGAGTTTAGAACAAAAAAACCTAGTCAAATGACTCTAGCCTATTTCCCGCCAAAGAAACTAAAACAGCAATCACATTGAGCTTGCGGGCGGTCAATTCCGCCAATGCAACACACCCAAAACCGGAACGATAGTGCAAAACAGCAGAATCGTGTTATTTAACAATAGGTTGGAGCGAGCAAATCACCTCCGACGTATTTCGCGCCAATATTAACGACATCACGCCTGTTTTAACCGGCTCAAGCGCGCCACTGTCACCCTGACGATGACTAGGTTTTCCAGTGCAACTAACTGATATCAACAATTACATCGCAACAGACATCATCCGCAAAAACTATATATAAAGCTGTGTATCTACCCAGCCACCAGAGTGACCGTCTAAACACCTTATTTCCAAAAACGGTAACAACTCGCTATATCTTCCGTCGGTTGGCGACCACAATAAAACCTAACAACGCAGAAGAAAATAACCAGGCTGCCGCAGAAAGCGGTACTGCATTGGGTTGGTTGATATCAGATACCCCAACCAGACTTTTATCCTGGAGAGATGAATCAATTTTGAATTTCTTATTATCAACCGCCGCCATTAATCCGTCACGGGAAGAAGAATTGACGGATACATCCACGCCTGAGTCAGCGTGATGATTGACACTGTTAGCTTTCGCAGAAGGGGCATCTTCGAGGTGAATATCAGTGGTCAATGAAGGCAAGCCAAGGCCTTTTCCGAAAGTAAACAGTGCGCCACCCGCGTGATCTTTGAGAGCACTACAAAGTTGAGGCCCCAACTCCTCGCAAGCGCTGCTTATGCGACTAATTTCATAGGCCAAACTGGTCGCCTGAGCACTAGCAACGGCTGCACCATTCAGGATCACAGACAACAACACAAATTTAATGACAAGTGTTGAGCGCATAACACCGCCTCCTTGCGCAGGGGGTTATTCTTTTGTCGGTTGAAGGAATCTTTATCGGCTAAATTGAGCCTATAAGCACATCGCTATTACGTCAATGGTCCGTCACAATAATAAATCGAAATTTCATTTTAGGAGGATGACGTCAAAATAACGCCACAACAAGCACGTCAGTCCCGTGAATTCTATCCATGTGAAATAGCTTCACGCCTGAACGTCAGCTCGCACCAGGATGCTGGCCCACGCCCGGCGCAGCGCCCTCCACCGGGCAAGGAAGCATCTTGGCAATGGCATAGGTTCGACCGACGACGACGCCTGTAAAGATGGAGTGTGTCGGCGACTTTCTGAAAGTACCTGGCGGTCGAGAGTTTTTGACACATGAAGACGGCATGGCAGGTAAAGGCTTCCCGTGCATTCTCAGCCCTGGAACACTTTGGAAGTCTCGGCGCTGCGCCAGGAACCCTGCTCAACCTCCCTGGCACCCACGCCGAGCAGATCAATGCAATGCGCGCAAAAGGCATCGCGATTGAATACCGGATGAATGACTGACCTTTACTTCGGTTGCGCCACCGTACGCAAATAAGGTTTCACCGTCTTGAAGCCATCCGGGTACTTCTTCCTGGCGTCGTCGTCGGATACCGACGTAGGAATGATCACGTCCTCACCCGGACGCCAGTTCACCGGTGTGGCAACCGTGTGCTTGGCGTTTAACTGGATAGCATCGAGCAGGCGTAACACTTCATCGAAATTGCGCCCGGCACTCATCGGGTAGACCAGCATCGCCTTGATCTTTTTATCCGGGCCGACAATGAACACTGAACGCACCGTGGCGTTGTCCACGGCAGTACGAGCGCCGCCACTGGCGTTCGGGTGAATCATGTCGTAGAGCTTGGCCACCACCAGATTCTCGTCGCCGATCATGGGGTAGTTGACCGCATGGCCCTGGGTTTCTTCGATGTCTTTGGCCCAGGTCTGATGGTTACCGACCGGGTCGACGCTGAGACCGACAATCTTGGTGTTGCGTTTGTCGAACTCCGGCTTGAGCCCGGCCATATAACCAAGTTCAGTGGTGCAGACCGGGGTGAAGTCCTTCGGATGTGAGAACAGGATGGCCCACTTGTCGCCAATCCATTCATGGAAATGGAGCGTGCCTTCGGTGGTTTCGGCGGTGAAATCCGGTGCTTCGTCGCCAATTCGAATGGTCATGTGCGTTTTCCTCGCTGTGAAGGGTAGGGAAACTCTCGGAACGGACCAGTATAGGAGACCTTGAAGACTTCGTTTTTCACCCCCGCCGAAGGGCTGGCATCAGCGGTACATGCTCGGACCTGTCGTGATGCTGTTCACTTAAGCTCGGTGTTTTCAAACGGGTGCAGCACGCCGATTTACCAGACTAAAACTTCATCCAGAAATGCTGCCTATACTGCAATCCGGGGTCGATAGAGAAAACGGGGCGGCAGTGCTTGCGTATGATTTTTTCCGAATTCTGCGGGTTCCCCGATCCAACGGCCCCGATTGTCTGCGCTAAGGACCTGACAGATGAATGTGATCGAGTATTTTGATCGAGTAAGAATCATCAATATCTCGTCAAGAAAGGATCGCCGTTTAGAAACAGTCGAAGAATTCACTCGCAACGGCTTTCACATTGATGATGAAAAAATAGGCTTTTTTGAGGCTGTTACGCCCAGTGAGGGAAATGGTTTCCCGAGCGTCGGGGTCCGAGGCTGCTTTTTGAGTCATCTGGGGGTGCTGGAAGAGGCAATGCGCCTGAATTTGAAAAATATCTTGATCCTGGAAGACGACATACAGTTTTCCAGACACATTTCTCAATATGGCAAAGAGGCCATCGAGTCCCTGGAAGGTATGGAGTGGGACATCGTCTATTTCGGGCATCCGTTTGAAGAAAATTCAAACGTGCCCACTTGGAAAGCAGTCGACCGGCCAATATATTTAGCCCATTTCTATGCTGTAAACGGGAAATGCTTTGGGAGATTGAGGGATTTCTTATTCCAGATTCTGGAGCGGCCGCCGGGACATCCTGACGGAGGTCCGATGCATTATGACGCTGCTCTCAATACGCTTATTCATAGGAATAAAGAAATTTCGGCTTACTATTTCACTTGGAATTGTGGCTATCAAAGGCCCTCGCGGACGGACCTGCATGAGCTTTCCATCCTTGACAGGGTGCCCCTCCTGCGGCCGGTAATGGGCCTGCTCAGGAGGTTAAAGGCAAAAAACCTGAGAAGAACCCGATAGTTTTCTCTCTTCAGGGAAGGTCTGAAGTACCCAATACCTGATGTAACCCGCCCGGCACGGCGCAGGCGCCGTGCCGTGGATTTTGGCGGACCGCCCTCGTCATTTGCGCGCCAACTTGTACCGGACGCACTCCTCGTAAAAGCTCTCGCGCAGGGCCGCGGGTTTCATCCGCGAATGACTGTCATAGGTCTGCTCGGTAATGCCCATCGCCATCATGTGCATCCATGGCTTGCTGAATTTGTAGGTATGTAACTTCTGCCGCGCTGCATACAGTGAAACCCCGGACAGCTTGAGTTCCTGGGCTCTCGCCGCAGTACCTGCGCCCCAGCTGCAAATGTAACGATCATTCGATGCCAGCTCTTTGGCCTGGACAGAGGCGGCAACGCTCGCCAGGCCTAACGAAATCAGCGCAACCATCACATTCCGCATTTGCATTCGATCCTAACTAACTGAAAATAAATTGATTCTGGTCAAAAGTTTCAGTCTTCGGGGCCAGCAAAATGCCTTAAGTGCGCTATAGCCTGTTTTCTCCGTGTTCTTACGGACATTTCTTGCGCCAATGCAATCCTTTGCTATAGCTAACGCTCTTCTCCCGCCAACGAATGAGGCAACGGAATGTCAGTCGCAAAGAAAATGACCGTAGGGCAACTGACGATGTTGACCGCCGTCAACATGTTGGGCTCCGGCATTGTTCTACTCCCCACTAAGCTTGCAGAAGTCGGCGGTATTTCCATCCTTTCCTGGCTGATCACGGCTACCGGCTCCCTGGCGCTGGCCTATGCCTTTGCACGCTGCGGGATGCTCAGTCGAAAGACCGGGGGGATGGGCGGCTATGCTGAATACACGTTCGGCAAGGCGGGCAACTACATCACGAACTACACCTATGGCCTCTCGCTGTTGATTGCCAATGTAGCGATCAGTATTACGGCGGTCGGCTATATCCAGGAGCTGTTCCATGTTGAACTGGATTCACTGCAAGTGGGTCTGGCGACCATCGCTCTGTTGTGGATCACCACTTTCGCCAACTTCGGCGGCGCGCGGATTACCGGCCGGATTGGTGCGGTTACGGTTTGGGGGGTGATTGCGCCGGTGGTGCTGGTGTCCACCATTGGCTGGTTCTGGTTCGACAGCAGTGTCTACGCCGCTGGCTGGAACCCCCACAACATGGGCTGGTTAGACGCCGCAGGTGCATCGGTGGCGATCACCTTATGGGCATTCCTCGGCCTGGAGTCGGCGTGCGCCAACACCGATGCCGTGGAAAATCCGGAAAGGAACGTCCCCATTGCGGTACTTGGCGGCACCCTCGGCGCGGCGGTGATCTACATCGCCTCCACCAACGTCATCGCCGGTATCGTCGGCAACCCGGAACTGGCCTCCTCCACTGCACCGTTCGGGCTGGTCTTTGCCAAGATGTTCACCCCTATGGTCGGCGACATTGTGATGGCTGCGATGATCCTCGCGTGCATCGGTTCGCTGCTGGGCTGGCAATTCACCATCGCTCAGGTCTACAAAAGCTCAGCGGACACCGGTTACTTCCTGTCGATCTTTGCCAAGTCCAACAAGGCCGGAACACCCATCATCGGCATGCTGGTGCTGCTGGCCGTGCAGACGGCGCTGGCTTTACTCACCATCAGCCCGGACCTGAGCAAGCAGTTCGACACTCTCGTCAACCTCGCGGTGGTCACCAATCTGGTGCCCTACATCCTCTCCATGGCCGCGTTGATGACCATTCAAAAGGTATCCAACGTTCCGGCGGGCTCGGCGCTGATAACCAACATCATTGCGTGGGTGGCAGCGGCTTACAGCTACCTGGCGCTGTACAGTTCGGGCGCACAGGCACTGATGCTCGGCGGCGTGGCAACGATCTTTGGTTACACGCTGTTCGGCTTCGTCAACAACCGCCTGATCCGCCTCGAAGCGCTCAATAACAGCGTACCGACACAGACCGTCAGCGCTCAGCACCTCATGGGTAAGCCGGTGCCGGTCAATAACTTGCAAGCAGTTAGAGTGGAGGCTTAATCATGACGGAACATAGACAAACGCTCGGGATGCTCACGCTGTTGGTCAGCAGCCCGCCGGACAAACGCACCGTCTTTGGTCGCGCCCTGGATCAGTTGATCAACGATGTGGAAGAACGCGCCGTCCGGGTGCTGGCGTCGGAAACCCTGAGCGACGCCACGTCGATCCTGCGCTCGGACCCGGCCATTCAATGCGTGCTGCTCAGTTGGGAAATGGACAAAAGCGAAGGCCACGAGCAATGCATCAAACTGCTCGCCAGCCTGCGTGAGCGCAACACCCGGGTGCCGGTTTTCCTGATTAGCGACCGCAGCACCGCGTCGACCATTCCGCTGGTGGTCATGCAACACGCCGATGACTTCATCTGGCTGCCAGAGGACACCAGCCGCTTCCTCAGCGGGCGCATCCTGGCGGCCATCGAACGTTATCGACAAGCCGCGCTGCCCCCCATGTTCGGGGCGCTGGTGAAGTTTGCCCGCACTTATGAGTACTCGTGGCACACCCCTGGACATGCCGGCGGCACAGCGTTTTTGAAGAGTACCGCGGGGCGCGCCTTCTACGAGTTTTTCGGCGAGAACCTGCTGCGTTCCGACCTGTCGATTTCGGTCGGTGAACTCGGTTCGCTGCTCGATCACAGCGGCCCCATCGGCCAGGGCGAGCGCTACGCCGCCAAGGTGTTCGGCGCCCATCGCACCTATTACGTCACCAACGGCTCGTCGATGTCCAACCGCGTCATCCTCATGGCCAGCGTCACGCGCAATCAAATTGCCCTGTGTGACCGCAATTGCCACAAGTCTGCCGAGCACGCGATGACCCTGTCCGGGGCCATTCCGACGTACCTGGTACCGACGCGAAACCGCTACGGCATCATCGGTCCGATCCTCCCGCAAACCCTGAGCGCCAGCGGCGTGAAAGACGCCATCACCAGTAACCCGCTGGTCAAGCAAGGCATCGACCCGACCCCCGTCCACGCGATCATCACCAACTCCACCTACGACGGCCTGACCTACAACGTCACCCGCGTCGAAGAGTTGCTGGGGCAAAGCGTCGATCGTCTGCATTTCGATGAAGCCTGGTACGGATATGCGCGTTTCAATCCGCTGTACCGCGAGCGCCACGCCATGCACGGCAGCCCGGACGATCACGACGACTCGAAGCCGACCGTGTTCGCCACCCAGTCGACCCACAAGTTGCTGGCCGCCCTCTCCCAGGCCTCGATGATTCACGTGCGTAACGGCCGCAACCCGATCGATCACGGGCGCTTTAACGAGTCGTACATGATGCACGCCTCGACTTCGCCGAACTACGCGATCATGGCTTCCTGCGACGTCAGCTCGGCAATGATGGAAGCGCCCAGCGGGCAAATCCTCACCACCGAATCGATCGAAGAAGCCATCAGTTTCCGCCAGGTCGTCTCGCGCATGCACAACGAGATGTTGAGCAAGGAGGAGTGGTTCTTTACCTGCTGGCAGCCGCCGACCGTGCAGGTTGGCGCGGCCACCGTGCCGTTCCATGAAGTCGACCCGGTGCTTTTAAAAACCGAGCCGAACTGCTGGGTACTGCATCCCAACGCGGTATGGCACGGCTTCGGTGACATCGAAGAAGGCTACTGCATGCTCGACCCGATCAAGGTCTCGGTGCTCAGCCCCGGCATGGGCGACGACGGCAACCTGCTCGACTCGGGCATCCCGGCTTGTGTGCTCACGGCCTACCTGGGACGTCAGGGCATCGTGGTCGAGAAAACCACCGACTTCACCATTCTGTTCCTGTTCTCTATCGGTATCACCAAAGGCAAATGGGGCACCTTGCTCAATGCCCTGCTCGACTTCAAACGCGACTATGACGACAACGTCGAACTGGAACTGTGCCTGCCGGATCTTCTGGCCGCCAACCAGGCTCGCTATGCTGGCATGGGCCTCAAGGACCTGGCCGACGAAATCTTCGCGGCCATGAAGAAACATAAAACCACCGCCAACATGGCCCAGGCGTTCGGCACACTGCCCAAAGCCGAATTCAGCCCGGTGGAGGCCTACGAAAAACTGGTCAGAAACGACATCGAACGGGTGACACTCGAAGAAGCCGCCGGACGCGTCGTGGCGACCGGGATCGTGCCGTATCCGCCGGGCATTCCATTGCTGATGCCGGGTGAAAACGCCGGGCCTGCGGACGGGCCGTTGCTGGCCTATCTCAAGGCGCTGGAAGCCTTCGACAAATCCTTCCCGGGTTTTACCCATGACACCCATGGGATCGAAAGCGAGGGCGGAGTTTATAGCTTGCTGGTGTTGAAATGAGCTAGCGCCTGTACGTACTGCGAAGTAAAAAACGGGCGCCCTGAAGGCGCCCTTTTTACATGTCTTCTCCTGAGTGATTAACCCGTCGGGGTTAAACCCTCACATTGCGTCCCGGCAACGATGATCGCTGGCTGGTTTCCCAATCCTGGACCAGACCGATGGGCGCATCGGACGCCGGCAGCATGCTGCGCCCTCGAACCAGATCGGAAGCCCGCTCAGCCAGCATGATGGTCGGTGCGTTGAGGTTGCCGTTTGGCTCGGTCGGGAACACCGACGAGTCAATCACCCGCAACCCCGCGATACCCCGCACACGCAGCTCCGAATCAACCACAGCCATCTCGTCTTCACCCATACGGCACGAGCCGCAGGGATGGTAGGTGCTTTCGAGGTTTTCACGCACGAAAGCGTCGATTTCTTCGTCGGTGTTCACCTGTGGCCCGGGCGCGATTTCGCCGTCGCGGAAGCGGTCCATCGCCGGTTGGCCGATGATCTCGCGGGTCAGGCGGATGCAGCGGCGGAAGCCCTCACGGTCTTCTTCGCGTTGCAGGTAGTTGAATTGAATCTGCGGATGCTCGTAAGGGTCAGCGGAGCGCACCCGAACATAACCGCGGCTCTTGGGTTTGTTCGGCCCGGTGAGCACCATGAAGCCATGGCCCTTGATCGGTTTGTTGCCGTCATAACGCATGGCTGCGGGCAGAAAGTGGAACTGAATGTCCGGCCAGCGCAGGCCCTTGTCCGAGCGAATGAAACCACCGGCCTCGAAATGGTTGGTGGCGCCGAGCCCGTCCTTGAACAACAGCCAGCGCAGGCCGATCAACAGTTTGCTCAGCGGGTCCATTTTGCTGTTGAGCGTCACCGGTTCCTTGCAGCCGAACTGGATGTACACCTCGGCGTGATCCTGCAGGTTCTCCCCTACCCCCGGCAGGTCATGGCGCACGCCAATCCCGGCTTTGCGCAGGACCTCGGCCGGCCCGATACCGGAGCGCTGCAACAGGTGCGGCGAACCGATAGGCCCCGAGGAAATCAGCACCTCACGGTTGCAAAAGACCTGGTGCGTCTGGCCTTCGTGGTCATACATGACGCCGACGGCTCGCTTGCCTTCAAGGATGATCTGACGGGTCATTGCATGGGTGATCACGGTCAGGTTCGGACGGCCCATGGCCGGGCGCAGGTAAGCATTGGCCGTGGAGCAGCGCACGCCGTTTTTCACCGTCATGTGCATGGCGCCGAAGCCTTCCTGCATGTAGCCGTTGCAGTCATCGGTCTTGATGTAGCCCGCTTCTGCGCCGGCCTCGACCCAGGCTCCGTACAACGGGTTTTTCATGTGATTACCGTTGGTGGTGTGCAAGGGGCCGGTGCTGCCGCGATAGCCGTCACCGCCCTCCTCGTAATGCTCGGCCCGTTTGAAGTAAGGCAGGCAATTGCGATAGCCCCACCCCTCTGCACCCAGCGACTCCCACTCGTCAAAGTCATACGCGTGGCCACGGATGTACACCAGGCCATTGATCGACGACGAGCCACCCAGCACCTTGCCCCTTGGACAGTGAATGCGACGTCCGTTAAGAAAAGGCTCCGGCTCGGTCTCGTAGCGCCAGTTGTACTTCTTGGTGTTCATCGGGATCGAAAATGCGCTCGGCATCTGGATCACCACACTGCGATCGCTGCCGCCGAATTCCAGCACCAGGACCGAGGTGGCCGGGTCTTCGCTGAGGCGGTTGGCCAACACACAACCTGCCGAGCCGGCACCGATGATGATGTAGTCGTATTTTTGCGTAGCCATGATTATCTCCGGACCGCCGATTCGTTGAAAACGTGCAACGAAGGCAGGGTCAACTTGTCGCCGGTGGTGTATTGCGGGAATGTTTTTTCGATGTGCTGGATGACGGCTTCTTCGCGCTTGAGGTCGATCGAGCGGCTGAACCAGTAGTACACCAGCCCCGACACGATCAGCCCGACGAGCCAGGCGATATCGATGCTGCCGAGCGCTTTGGCGAGCGGGCCGACATAGACCTCACGCTGTTCAACACCGTCGTAGATGTAGAAGAACGGGATCATCGAAATGAAGCCGATGGCATACGCCGCGATGCCGCGCAGGCCCCAGCTGCCGTAGATGTTGTCGTGGGGCATGAAGAAGTGCGGGATGGCGTAGCGACCCTTGCGGACGAAGAAGTAGTCGGTCAGGTTGACCGAGGTCCAGGGCACCAGGAAGTACAGCATCACCACCAGGTAGATGCCCAACACCGACAGGCCTTTGCCCGAACTCTGAATGCTCAGGGCCACGCCCAGTTGCAGCAGGATCACGAAACCGATCGCCAGGATGCGCGCCTTGCGGGTCGGCTCGATGTGCTTGATGGAGTCGACACAGGTCAGCGTGGTCAACTTCGCGCTGTAGATGTTCATGGCGATGACCGGCAGGAACGCCAGGATCGTGACAACCACCACCACAGTTCCCATCAGCGGCGACACGGTGTTGCCGACTTGCCCAAGGGCCACCAGCACGTCCGTGGAATGCAGGTGATCGGCCAGCCAGCCACCCACGGAAATCATCCATGCTCCGGACAACGAGGCACCCAGGAACACCACCGCGATCAGTTTGCCGCTGGAGGTGTTCTTCGGCAGGTAACGCGAATAGTCAGACACATACGGGGCGTAAGCGATGTTGTAACTCGCCGCTGCTGCGAACTGGGCGATGAAACCCGTCCAGTTGAAGCCCAATGGCGCCGGGGTCACTTCACCGGCTGCGAGTACCGGCACCGCAGCATCGGGAACCCAGCCCATCAGCACCGCCAACGTCACCAGACCGTAAAGCGGAAGCGACAGGTACAACGCCCATTTGAAACTGCGGTGCATCCAGTCATGCCCGAGGATCGCCAAGACGGCCGCCGGTATCGTCACCGCCACCGCGATTACCGCAGGGTTGAAGCCGAATAGCGTGTGCAGCCCCTGCATCATCAACACCAGGTTGACGATGTTGAAACCGGCGAACACGAACAGCGTCGCCAGCAGCACCAGGATCACCCCGCGATAGCCGAACTGCGCACGGGACTGGATCATTTGCGGCAGGCCAAGGTGTGGACCTTGCGAGCCGTGAAACGCCATGAACAGCGTGCCGAACATGATGCCCAGCGTGCCGGCCAGTGTGGTCCAGAGCGCGGTCAGGCCGACGCTCGGGCCAACGAAGCCGATGGTCATGGTGAAGAAGGTGAAATTGCCGAGGAACCAGAACGGGCCCTGGCTCGACAGTTTGTCGGTGCGCTCGTTTTCCGGGATGAAGTCAATCGAATGGCTTTCGACGACGGATTTGTCGTCCAGGACCGATACGCTCAGGGCTGACTTGGCGTTAGTGTTCATGATGGTCTCTTATTGTTGGAAGATCATGACGAGGTAACTGCATTCTTTGGGTAACGACGTCCCTGTGGGAGCGGGCTTGCTCGCGAAGGCGATGTGTCAGGCGACATTGATGCTGAATGTCCCGGCATCTTCGCGAGCAGGCTCGCTCCCACAGGGATTGAGTCAGCCTTGACTCAGGGAAGCGTGATCCAGACCGCCTTGGTCTCCAGCAGATAATCGAGCTGCTCCGCGCCCAGGTCCTTGCCGAATCCGGACTGCTTGTAGCCACCGAACGGCATCGACGGGTCGAGGGTGCCGTGGGCGTTGACGTAGACCGAACCCGCTTTCAACCGTGGGATCAGGCTGTGCACCTTTCCAAGGTCATTGGAATACAGTGCGGCCGCCAGGCCGTAGGGCGAGTCATTGGCCAGGGCCACGGCCTCTTCTTCATCGTCGAACGGTGCGGTAACCAGCACCGGGCCAAAGATCTCTTCCTGGACGATGCGCATGTCGTTGCGGCAATGGGCAAAAATGGTCGGTTCGACGAAGAAACCCGGGCCTTCGACAGGCTGGCCGCCGTAGACCAGTTCGGCGCCTTCTTGCTTGCCGGTTTCTATGTAATCGGTCACTCGCTCCTTCTGCAATGCCGAGACCAACGGGCTGATGAAGCAGTCTGGATCCAGGCCCGGTGCGATTTTCAGCGTGCGGGTGTAGGCGATCAGTTCGCGCAGGAATTCGTCGTAGACGCTGCGATGAATATAGGCGCGAGTACCGGCATCACACACCTGGCCGGAGTTAAAAAACACGCCGTTGGCAATCGCCTGGGCGGCGGCCGGCACGTCGGCATCGGCCAATACGATTACCGGTGATTTTCCTCCGAGTTCGAGGGTTAGTCGCTTCATTTCGTCCAACGCGGCGCGGCCAACGGTACGGCCGACCGGGGTCGAGCCGGTGAAGGTGAGCTTGTCGATACCGGGGTGCGTGGCCATGGCCGCACCGACCACGCTGCCGCGTCCGGTCACGATGTTGATCACCCCGTCCGGGATGCCGGCTTCCTGCACCAGTTCGGCAAAGCGCAAGGCCGACAGCGACGTCAGTTCGGCGGGTTTGACCACCACGGTGCAACCGGTTGCCAGGGCGGCACCGAGCTTCCAGGCCATGGTTTGCAACGGGAAGTTCCAGGGCACGATGGCGCCGACCACACCTACCGCTTCCTTGCGGGTATAAGCCAGGTAATTGCCCGGCAGCGACGGTTCAACGGTTCGGCCATGCAGCTTGGTCGCCCAACCGGCGAAATAACGCAGCGTATCGACCGTGCCCTGGATGTCGACATCCCGCGCGAAGGCGACTGACTTGCCCATGTCGATCGATTCGATTTCCGCCAGTTCGGCGGCGTTGCTTTCAATCAGGTCCGCCAGGCGTTGCATCAGCCGTTCGCGCTCTGCCGGTTTGGCCTGATGCCAGGCGCCACCGTCAAACTGTGCGCGGGCAGCTTGCACCGCACGGTCCAGATCCTCGGTAGTGCCCATCGGAATACGCGTGATCAAGCCCTCGGTCGACGGTTCGATAACGTCGGATGTCTGCCCGTCGCTGGCCTCGACAAAGGCGCCACCGATGAACATCTTCTGAACCTTGCTGAGGAAGGTCTGGGTGGCCTCGGATACACCAAATTTTTGCAAATACTGCTTAACGATCGTGTCCATTTTCATTCCCTCTGTGCGGCGCTCAGATCACGCCGTGGCCGTGGTGGTTGCGCTCATGGCGTGCCGTGCTTGAGCCCGCTCGTGGAAGATGAAACCAATGCTGTTGAGCAGCAGTTGCGCCGCCAGAATCGAGGTCATGCCGGAAGGGTCATAAACCGGTGCAACCTCGACCAGGTCCATGCCAACGATGTTGCCTTGGCTGCGTTTGGCCAGGGCCTGGATGATTTCCAGCACTTCGTAATAGAGGAAGCCGCCGTGACTTGGGGTGCCGGTGCCAGGGGCGATGGACGGGTCGAAACCGTCGATGTCGATGGTGATGTAGTAGTTGATGTTTTGCGGGATCAACGCCAGCACACCTTCGACGCCGAGGCGGCGCACATCACGGACCGAAAGGATCTTCGAGCCGGCCGCGTGGGCTGCTTCGTAGTCGTCGCGATTGGACGACGACACGTTGCGGATGCCCATCTGGGTCATGCCGACGATGTGGTTCATTTCGGACGCGCGGCGCAGCGGGTTGCCATGGCCGTAGCGAACACCATGACGCTCATCAACGAAGTCCAGGTGCGCGTCGAAGTGGATGATGTGGATCGGGCCACGGCCTTCGAACGCCTTGATCACTGGCGCGTGAACCGAGTGATCGCCACCGAGTACAACCGGCATGACACCGGCATCCAGAATCTTGCGCACGGCGTATTCGGTGTTCTCGTTACTGGTGACCATGTCGGTGTGCACGATATCGGCATCACCCACATCGACCATGCGCACGTCGGAGGCGGTCAGGTACATGACGTCATCTTCGTGGTCATAGGCGCCGGCATGGCCGAAGGAAAACAGGGTCGATGCCTCACGAATGCCACGTGGTCCGAAGCGTGCGCCGGAACGCCACTGGGTGCCCATGTCGTTGGGCACGCCGAGGACCGCCACGTCCGCATCCAATGCATCCCAGTCGGTGCACACCGGGGATTTACCAAAGGTGCAGTGACCCACGAATGGCAGGTTCAGGCGACCGGATTCATAACCGTTGTTCGACATTTCAGGCATCTCCAATTCTTGTTATCAGCTAGCGGACGTGGAAGGCGACCGCCGTTGGAAATGACTATGGGCGCAGGTTTTCGTGGAAAAAATGCTAAACATCAGATACTCATATCGGCATTACCGATGCATCCACACGCGGGAGGTTCAAGGTGATCCAGCTGCACGATGTCGATCTGAAACTGCTCAGGGTGTTTGCCACGATTGTCAGGTGCGGCGGTTTCTCTGCCGCGCAGGCGGCGTTGAATGCCGGCCAGTCAACCATCAGCGAACAGATGACTCATCTGGAAACCCGGCTCGGGGTCAAACTCTGTCAACGCGGGCGCAGCGGCTTTCGCCTGACCGAGCAAGGTGTGGCGATCCACGAAGCCACTCAGCGTCTGCTCTCGGCGGTGGAAAATTTCTGCATGGACGCCGACGTGCTCAAGCAGCACATCAGCGGCAAGCTCAATCTGGGGATCATCGACACCACCATTACCGATCCCGATTCTCCACTGCCGCGCACCACCCAGCGCTTCGTATCCAGAGGGCACGACGTGCACCTGAACGTGTACGTCGGCACCCCCGCAGAACTGGAAGAACGCGTGCTCGACGGTCGCCTGCACTTGGCCATCGGGCACTTCCCGATCTACGTTCCGGGGCTGTTGCACTCGCCGCTGTATCAGGAAGCATTGGGGTTGTATTGCGGACGGCGGCATCCGCTGTATGGCAGCAAGGCCGAAGGCGACGAACTGCTTGAAGAGATTGCCGCAAGCCGGATTGTCGTCAGGGGCTACATGCAGCAATACGACCTGGAACACTTGGGTGTGAGCAAAGCCGCTGCGACCGTCGACAACATCGAAGCGCTGGCGATTCTGCTGATTTCCGGCGCCTATCTGGGCTTTCTGCCGATGCACTTCGCCGCCCAGTGGGTCAAGACCGGCGAGATGCACCAACTGGCGCCGACGAGCCTGCAACTGATGTCGCCGTTCGACGTGATCACCCGACGTGGCACCGCGCCGCCGCCGATCCTTCAGGCGTTCCTTGAGGATCTGGCCGCCTGTTCGCGTGCCACCCGCACCACCTGACAGACACGGCGGGTGCCGGTCATACTCATTCTGTTCGCAACCCTTGCAGGCCACCCTATGCGCATTCACGTCACCTTCATCGACCGCGTCGGCATCACCCAGGAAGTGCTGGCCCTGCTCGGTGGGCGCCGTTTCAATCTGGATGCCGTCGAGATGGTGCCGCCCAACGTTTACATCGATGCCCCGACCCTCGGCGCCGATGTGCTGGAAGAGTTGCGCGAGGCTTTTCTTGGCGTGCGGGGCGTGCAAGCGGTGACGATGGTCGACATCCTCCCGGGGCAGCGCCGACGCTTGCAACTCGATGCCTTGCTGGCGGCCAGCACCGACCCGGTGTTGGCGGTGGACGAGCGCGGTCATGTGCTGCTGGCCAATCCGGCGTTGATTTCACTGTGCGGTCGAGAACCGGCCGGTGAGCCGCTGACGGCGCTATTCGATGATCCTTCGCTGCAACACACATTGATCGAACACGGTTTTCGGCTGCCCATGCACGAAGTCAGTCTCGGTGGCCAGACGCTGCTGCTGGACGCGATGCCGATCACCGATGCCGGCGCCCTGCTGACCCTGTATCAACCGAACCGCATCGGTGAACGCCTGTCGGCGCTGCATCATGACCATGCCGAAGGTTTCGACGCGCTGCTCGGCGAGTCCCCGGCGATTCGGACCCTCAAGGCCCGCGCCCAGCGTGTTGCAACGCTCGACGCACCGCTGCTGATTCAGGGCGAAACCGGCACCGGCAAAGAATTGGTGGCGCGTGCCTGCCACGCGATCAGCGCCCGGCATGACTCGCCCTTCCTGGCCCTGAACTGCGCGGCACTGCCGGAGAGCCTCGCCGAAAGTGAGTTGTTCGGCTATGCCGCGGGCGCCTTCACTGGCGCCCAGCGTGGCGGCAAACTCGGCCTGCTGGAACTGGCCGACCAGGGCACAGTGTTCCTCGACGAAGTCGGTGAAATGTCGCCCTACCTACAAGCCAAGTTGCTGCGCTTTTTAAGCGATGGCTGCTTCCGTCGGGTGGGTGGCGATCGTGAGGTCAGGGTCAATGTGCGGGTCCTCAGCGCGACTCACCGCGACCTGGAGAAAATGGTCAACGAAGGCAGCTTTCGCGAGGACCTGTTTTACCGCCTCAATGTGCTCAATCTGCAAGTACCACCGTTGCGCGAGCGCGGCCACGATATCCTGTTGATGGCCAATCACTTCATGCAACAGGCCTGCGCGCAGATCCAGCGTCCGGTCTGTCGCCTGGCGCCCGGGACCTATCCGGCGCTGCTCGGTAACCGCTGGCCGGGCAATGTGCGGCAACTGCAAAACGTGATCTTCCGCGCCGCGGCCATTTGCGAAAATCCGCTGGTGGACATCGACGACCTCGACATCGCCAGAACGGCGGTGGAGCGGCAAAACGACGGTGAGGTCGGCAGCCTGGAAGAGGCCGTCGAAGGCTTTGAAAAGCACCTGCTGGAACAGCTCTACCGCAGTTATCCCTCCAGCCGTTTACTGGCGGCACGCCTGCAAACTTCGCACAGTGCGATCGCTATCCGGCTGCGTAAATACGGCATTCCGAACAAGTCGTGAAGCCTCTACCGGAACACAATCCCGCCAGCAGCACTGCCCCTGTGGGAGCGAGCCTGCTCGCGAAAGCGGTGTGACAGGCGACATAAATATCGACTGACACTCCCTTTTCGCGAGCAGGCTCGCTCCCACAGGAGATAGGCGTCTTAAAATTAATACAGCGTATCGAAATCAAGACAAACCCCTCTCGACGCGTCTGGCCCAGACTTCGCTCCCTCCTCTGCGCATGTCTGTATTGATTTCAATACGGAAGTTGCG
This sequence comes from Pseudomonas sp. PDM10, assembly GCF_014852295.1. Lineage (NCBI taxonomy): Bacteria > Pseudomonadati > Pseudomonadota > Gammaproteobacteria > Pseudomonadales > Pseudomonadaceae > Pseudomonas > Pseudomonas sp. PDM10. The sequence continues at coordinate 714,046 of NZ_JACVBJ010000004.1, forward strand.
CACCAATTCTGCTAAAAACACCTCAACTATTTGATTTTTAAGCAATAAATAACATTGGCACCGCCCTTGCTATCAACCCTCAAGCCACGCTCGTTGCCCGACACGAGCCTGTCCATCGCCATCCGCCACCAGTAGCGGATGAGTCTGAACAATGAGGAGTTGATATGAACGAATTGCGTTTTACCGTCGATCACGAATGGCTGCGTCTTGAAAGCGATGGCCTGATCACTGTGGGGATCACCGCTTATGCCCAGCAAGCGCTGGGTGACGTGGTCTTCGTTCAGGTGCCTGAACTTCGCACCTTCGGCGCTGGCGATGAGGTGGCGGTGCTGGAGTCGGTGAAAGCGGCCAGCAGCGTGTACATGCCGCTGGATGGCGAAGTGGTCGAGGTGAATTCGACGCTGGAAAGCTCTCCCGAATTGATCAACGAAGACGCACTGGGTGAAGGCTGGTTCTTTCGTATGCGCCCCAGCGACCCCACCGCAATGGACAGTCTGCTCGACCAGAGCGCTTACGAGCGCCTGACCAACGACGACGCTTGAGGATTTGCGTATGACCACCCTCCTCGACACCCGCAACGAATTCATCGCCCGCCACATCGGCCCGCGTACCGGCGACGAGCAAGCCATGCTCAACAGCCTCGGCTTCGACTCGCTGCAAGCCCTGAGCGCCAGCGTCATCCCCGACAGCATCAAGGGCACCAGCGTCCTCGGCCTCGAAGACGGCCTCAGCGAAGCCGATGCCCTGGCCTTGATCAAGTCCATCGCCGGCAAAAACCAGCTGTTCAAGACCTTCATCGGCCAGGGCTACTACGGCACCCACACGCCGTCGCCGATCCTGCGCAACCTGCTGGAAAACCCGGCCTGGTACACCGCGTACACGCCGTACCAGCCGGAAATTTCCCAGGGCCGTCTCGAAGCGCTGCTGAACTTCCAGACCCTGATCAGCGACCTCACCGGCCTGCCGATCGCCAACGCCTCGTTGCTCGACGAAGCCACCGCCGCCGCCGAAGCCATGACCTTCTGCAAACGCCTGAGCAAGAACAAGGGCAGCCACGCCTTCTTCGCCTCCGTGCATTGCCACCCGCAAACCCTTGACGTGCTGCGCACCCGCGCCGAGCCATTGGGCATCGACGTGGTGGTGGGCGACGAGCGCGAACTGACGGACGTGACGCCGTTCTTCGGCGCTCTGCTGCAATACCCGGCGAGCAACGGTGACGTGTTCGATTACCGCGAACTGACCGAACGCTTCCACGCCGCCAACGCCTTGGTCGCGGTGGCCGCCGACCTGCTGGCCCTGACCGTGCTGACCCCGCCGGGCGAGTTCGGCGCCGACGTGGCCATCGGCAGTGCGCAACGCTTCGGCGTGCCGCTGGGCTTCGGTGGCCCGCACGCGGCGTACTTCTCCACCAAGG